>CAWHUY010000001.1:0-31399 GCA_963832675.1 uncultured Spirochaetota bacterium
ATGCGGGCATCTCCGAGGGAAGCACGGCATACAGATACGCCTCCATGGGAAGAGTATTCACCACCGTCAGGCCTTCCTGGGCCCGGAAGAACTGAATACGGCCGCGGTAGGATCGGTCTTCAGTGGACGCGTAGAAGCTGCCCTTCTCCGTGAGCAGATCGAATATTACGTGTCGTGGCAGTCCCGTCGGTGTAGTCAAGGCTTACGGAGCCGCTGGACGAGAAGAGCGTCCTTCCCGCGCCATCTGAAATTGAGACGCCGTCTGGAGCTTCCTTCACCACGAGAAGCTCGTTCCCGGCTCCACTGGAGGTAATAGTCTGGCCACCGGCCGTGCCGCGAAGAGTGTAGTTGCCGCCCGTTTTCACGGAAACGGAACTGAGGCCGCGCGCAAGCCCAACGCGGACCGGGGGCGTTTCCTCGGCGGGACCCGGGAGCGAAACGACATGGGGAGCAATCGTGGTTCCCTCGCGGACCGCCGTCGCGAGCTTTCTGTTTTGAACGAGCTCTGGATGGGACTTTTCCAGCTCGCCGATCATCTGGTCTATTTTCGTGTGATCGGAGAGAATGTTCCTCGCTCGCAGGAGAAGCGGATATCCCTCCCGGTAGTTTCCCTGGGCGAGGATCGATTCGGCAAGCGGCGCGATCGCAATTGTCAGGTCCGAATCCTGTTTGAGCATCTTGTTAAAGCAGTTTCGGCCCCGGATTGGTCACCCTTCGCCGCAAGCAGACTCCCGAGAAAATACCAGGCCATAGGATTTCGCTCACGCAGTTCAATGGATTTCTGAAAGAGCGATATCGCGCGCGCGGTGTCCCCGGTCTGCATGAACAGGTACGCCTGGTAGAATACCGTTCGCGCTGTCTCGTCCTTGACGGGAAGAAGGGACTCGGCAAGCTGATACCTTGCCGAAAGGCACATGACGATGAACCTCTCGTCGGTGACGGCGGGAGCATCGGGCTCGACGCCGGCCAGCCTGTTCAATGCGTCGATAGCGCGGTCGTAGCGCCCGGATTCTTCGTACAGGTAAATCAGCTCTCGAAGCGGGCGCGGGTCCTCCGGATGGGCACTCGAGAGCTGTTCGAGAGTTGGTGACGCTGGTGTCCGTATCGCCCCGATAGTAGCTGGTGACCGCATCGGCCAGCGTAATCGGTCAAGGTCCTCGGCGGCGGCTGTGGACACCGACTGCGGGACCGCACACGAGAATCGGTGAGTGCGAGCATGAGGGTGATTCCGGGCAATATTTGAACGAGGTGTCTTGAGGCGTTACGTGCGAGGTTGGTCCTGCTCATCGATGGTGCATGTCCGGCGAAAGTATATCCGATTCGCACTCTCTTTTCGAGTGCGGAGACCGCACCGTTTCCATCTCTCCAAATGATTGACGCCCCGCGTCAAAGCACATATGATTTCTTTTCAATTCATATCCAGGAGGTGAAGCGATGAATCGTAACGCACTCCGCACCTGCGCGGCCGTCCTCGGCCTGATCCTCGCGGTGCCGTTGTTTGGCCAGCAGACGGTCGCGGCGTTGAACCCACGGGAGAGAATAGTCGTTGCCTACGTTCCGATCATGAAGTTTGCGACGCTCTATGTGGCGGATACGCGGGGACTGTTTGCCAAGTACGGTCTCGACGTGCGAACCGAGAGCGTACGATCGGGAACGGAGGTCATCGCTTTCCTAACCCAGGGCAAAGTCGACGTCGGTGGTATCGCTATCGTTGCATCGACCTGGAATGCCTGGGCGCGCGGGATGGATCTGCGAATCATTGCCCCGGGTGCGCTCGAGCCTGAGGTGGGAAGTCCGACGATGTTGCTTGTCCGTAAGGATCTCGTCGACAGCGGGAAGGTCCGCTCTGTGGCGGATCTTCGTGGTATGAAGGTGGGTATGGCCGGCGGTCCGGGAAGCGGCGGCGAGTACCTCGCAGCCAAGGCGCTTGAGAGGGGCAGTCTCACCATCCGCGACGTGCAGATCATACCACTCGGCAATACCGACATGCCTCAGGCGCTCTCCGCCAAAGCTATCGACGCGGGCATTCTCGGATCACCGTATGCAGACCAGGCGATCGAAACCGGAGCCGCCGTGCCGCTGGCGAAGGACCTTACTCCGGGCGCAATGACAGTTACCTTCGTCGGATCCGGCAAGTTTCTGCGCGATCGGCCGGAGGCCGCGAAACGGTTTGTGCTCGCTCTGATGGAAGCGTCACGCCTCATGCAGGGGACAGACTACCTTTCGGACGCGAACATGCGTGCCTATCTCGCTCACATGAATACCACTGAAGCGGCTCTCCGAACCGGAGCGCCGGTCGTTTATGATCCCAATCTCGCCATCGATCTTGGCGGCCTTCGCGATGTGGAACGTGTTCACCGGGAAGATCATCGCGTCGAGTATTCAAATCCGGTCGACCTGAACGCCGTCACCGACACCTCCTTCGTCGACTGGGCGCGCTCGGTCCTGGGGCGCAGGTAGGCAGGGTTTTCGCCGGTCACCGAATGAAGATCACCGTCGAGCGGGTTTCCAAGATTTATGAGACCAACCGCGGCACCGTGGAGGCACTCCGCGAGTTCTCGCTCGAGGTTACCGAAGGGGAGTTCGTCTGCATCGTCGGACCCTCCGGCTGCGGCAAGTCGACACTGCTGCGCATTCTTGCGGGCCTGGTTCCCTGCAGTTCCGGACGGATCGCGATCGAGCGGGGAGACGATGCGACCAGGCCGTTGGCCAACGTCGTGTTCCAGGATCACGCGATTTTTCCCTGGAAGTCGGTAATCGACAACGTCGCCTTCGGGCTCGAAATGCGCGGGATCGGACGTGCTGAGCGTTACCGCATCGCCAGCAGCTGGATCGAGCGGGTAGGTTTGAAACGGTTTGCGAACCACTATCCGCACCAGCTCTCCGGAGGAATGAAACAGCGGGTCGGCATTGCTCGCGCGTTCGCCAACGATCCCGAAATCCTTTTGATGGACGAACCCCTCGGCGCCCTGGATGCGCAGACCCGAACCGTGATGCAGGAGGAGCTGCTACAGCTTTGGGAGCAGCAGCGCAAGACGGTTGTCTACATTACCCACAGTATTGAAGAGTCGGTGCTTCTTGGCGACCGCGTCGTTCTGATGACGGCGCATCCGGGGACACTCAAGGGCACTTTCGAAGTGCCGCTCCCGCGCCCTCGAACTCTCCACGACACAGCGAGCGCTCAGTTCGGAGAGCTCTCATATGCAATTTGGGAGGCGCTGCGGGACGAAGTGCGCTCAGCCATAGAGGCAGGCAGATGACTCAGTCCCGCGCTGTCAGGCTCATCTGGCCCCTCGGATGTATGACCGCCGTCAACGCACTTATCTCGGTTCTCAAAGTCTGGCCCGCGCTTTGGTGGCTTGCTGGGTTCGCGGATTTTGTTTTGCTCGTCTTTCTCGCCGAGGCAGTGGCAGGAGCAGTTCCCGCGCGGTTTCTCCGCTCGTATGAACGCGCGCTCGCCGTGAGTTTTCCCGCATTACTCCTCGTTTCCTGGGAGCTGCTCGTGAGAGCGCGAATCCTGAGTCCCGACTGGTTCCCGCCTCCATCGCATATCGCATCGGCGCTGTGGGATCTCATCACGAAGTTCGATGATTTTTCCAGGACCTCTCTCCTCGGCCGTCCATGGCTGCTCCCGGAGGTGATATCCGGCAAAGGTCCGCTGAGTCTTTCGGATCTGCTGGCAGAAAGCCATCTTTTCGCCACGCTGATGCGGGTGTTCGTGGGGTTTGCGATCGGCGCTTTCCCCGGCGTTCTGCTCGGCGTCGCAATGGGCATGAGCCGCACGATCCGAACAATGATCGACGCAACTCTTTCGGCGTTCTACGTCCTGCCGAAAATCGCGATCTTTCCCATCATGATGCTGGTTTTTCCCGATCCGTTCGGAGAGGGACCCAAAATTGCGGTGGTCGCGATTTCAGTATTCTTCCTTGTCACTATCAATACCATGGTGGGGGTGCGCGACATCGAACCGGTCTACCTGGAGGCAGGGCGGAACTACGGCGCCGGCTGGTGGCAGATGCTTCGACACGTCATCCTTCCCGGGGCGATGCCGGTGATTTTCGGCGGACTTCGGATCGCCCTTGGCACCGCGCTCATCGTAATCATCGCCGTGGAATTTGTGCGTGCCAAAACGGGAGTCGGTTACCTCACCTTCTATTATTGGGAGGTGCTCCAACCGGAGAAGATGTATGCCGGTCTCGTGGTGGTGATGCTTCTCGGAGTCCTGCTCACCGCCGGGCTGAAATGGATGGAGCGGCTGGTCATGCCCTGGCGCAGGGAGGCACGCCATCGGCTCTGAACGGGAGCCTCGTACCTGTCAGGGGCCGCTCATCGCCAGAACGGCGAAGTCGCCGGCACTATGCGGAGCAGCGTATCGAAGACGACCGCGATGATAAAAAGATTGCCAAACTTCCGATTGTGCAGGAACGCAAGCGTGGAGAACCAGCGCGGCCAGATCGGGTAACCCGCAGGGGGCCCATCGGGCCGGGGCTTGGACAGACGGCGGATAGCCTTGATCGCATCGGGGGCGGCGATGAGCACAATCAACATTATCGGAGTCAGAAACTTTGGAATGAACACCAGGTAGAGCGTCACCAGGTATGCGAACAGGATCACGCTGATGTTCAGATACCGCGATGCAGTCTGCCCGATAAGCACCGGCAGGGTAGTGACCCCCTTCTCCTTGTCCTCGAGGGACTTGTCGATATGCTTTCCGATGTTGATGCTCGCAGTGCTCAACCCAAACGGTACACCCGCAAGCGCCACCAGCCAGTTCCAGTTTCCGGATAGAACGTAGTAAACTCCGCCGATCAGCACGGGCCCCCAGATCAGAAAGATCGTCAACTCGCCTACGGCGAAATGCTTCAGCGGATAGGTGTAGAGAAGCAGCATGAGCGCGCCGTACGCGAAAAGCCCGATGACTACCGGGTCGAACCGCGAGTAGATCAGGGCATACACACCGGAGGCCGCAGCGAGGACTCCGCTTACCAGGAACCAGCGGAGCTGGGTCGGCTTGTCCCAGAACTTCTGTACGAGCGGGTGGACGCCGTACTGGGTGCGAAAATAGTTGTCATTGTCGATTCCCCGGTTGAAATCGGTATAGTCGTTGAGCAGATTATTCGTCCCGTGCGCAAGAAAGAGTCCGACCGTCATGATGAGCCATGGGACAATCCGGAAATGACCCGTCCGCCAGGCAAAAAGTCCGGCGATGATGCACGAATAGAGCGTAACCGTGGTGACCGCCGATCGTGTCGCGATCAGCCACTTGGAAATCGGGTCGAGCCCTGTCCACTTGTTCTTATCCTCAATTTTGACCAGTTGCCACAAAGCGGTCCGCCACATCGCCACGTTGACGTTCATTGTACCCTCCCGTTCCTTCCCGCGCTGGGGATAATATACAAACCGGAGCACTGTTGACGAACAGAAAAATGCCGAATTTGTTATCTTTGGAGGCATGGTTGAAGATTACGTGCGGAGAATTCTGCAAACTAGAGTGTACGATGTCGCCCGAGAAACACCGCTGGATTTCGCTCCGCTCATTTCTCGTCGGCTCACAAACCGGGTCCTGCTGAAACGCGAGGATCTTCAGCCGGTCTTCTCTTTCAAAGTTCGCGGAGCCTACAACAAGATGTCGCGGCTTTCTTCCGACGGTTCGATATCACGCGGCGTAATCACCGCATCCGCCGGAAACCACGCACAAGGCGTGGCCCTCTCTGCGCAGCGGCTCGGCATCGAAGCGGTGATCGTGATGCCGGAGACAACTCCCGGAATCAAAGTAGAGGCGGTGCGCCATCTTGGGGCCAAAGTTGAGCTACACGGGATGACCTACGATGAGGCTTTCGCCTTCGCAGCAGATCGCGCATCAAGGGAGCAGCTCACCTTCATTCATCCCTACGACGACAGGGACGTAATCGCGGGGCAGGGAACCATAGCGATGGAGATTCTCCGTCAGTATGCGGGAGATGAGATCGACGCGATCTTCGTTCCGGTGGGCGGAGGCGGCCTCATCGCGGGAATTTCGATCTACGTCAAGCATCTCTACCCGCACATCAAAGTCATCGGAGTGGAGCCGGACGATGCGGCGTGTATGTACGCGGCGCTTCAGGCCGGACGACGCGTGAAGCTCGACCAGGTAGGCATCTTCGTTGACGGCGTCGCCGTACGGCAGGTGGGAGCAGAGCCCTATCGAATTGCGCGGGAGTTTGTCGATGAAGTCATCCTCGTTTCGACCGATGAGGTTTGTGCCGCAATCAAGGACATCTTCGAAGACACCCGATCTATCGCCGAGCCGGCCGGTGCCCTCGCGCTGGCCGGACTGAAGCGGTGGGTCGATCGCGAGGCCATGACAGGTCAAACGCTTGTCGCGATCGACAGCGGCGCCAATGTGAATTTTGATCGTCTGCGCCACGTTGCCGAGCGAGCAGAGCTTGGCGAGAAGCGGGAAGCGCTGCTCGCTGTTACCATTCCTGAACGCCCCGGCAGTTTCCGCGAGTTCTGCGAGACGCTCGGACACCGTTCGATTACCGAGTTCAACTATCGATTCGCCGACAAGGAGCGGGCAAATGTCTTCGTCGGCCTCGCCATGCTTCCCGGAGCACGCGATCGAATCGAGATCATTGAACGGCTCAAAGCACACGGGTACCAGGTCCTTGACATGAGCGAAAACGAGACAGCGAAATTACACATACGATACATGGTCGGCGGGCACCCGGGGCGGCTGGCGAACGAGCGACTTCTTCGTTTCGAGTTCCCGGAACGACCCGGTGCTCTGCTGCGCTTTCTCAACCATATGGGGCGAGACTGGAACATCACGCTGTTCCACTATCGCAACCACGGCGCGGACTACGGTCGCATTCTTTGCGGTATGCAGGTGCCCCCGCATGACGAGGACCGATTTACCGGATTCCTCGGGGAGCTCGGCTACACCCACCGTGAAGAGCACGAAAACCCGGCCTACGGCCTCTTTCTCTCGTAGCGAACCCGCAATCTGCACCGACCGGAAGTGATTCGCCGACCGGTGCCGCCTGAGCGACACGATCCCACTCAGCCGCACAATCGTGCCGTCTCACGCCTGCAATCTTCGCAACACGATTCAGATGTCACGAAGAGATCACGAAAGGGTCAAACTTCAGTCTTCCCGGTCGTTTCCTTTGGTCCGTAATCCGGCCAGGTAGTATAATTGTCTTCATGAGTACTCGGATCTGGTTACTGGTTCTCGCAGTCGGAGTATCTTCAGCCATCTGGGCTTCCGGCACTCCGGAAAAGTCCTCGTATGGTTCATCGGCGTCCGGAGCTGCGACAGGAGGGGACAGGACCACCGGTTTCGCCCTGCTCGAGCTTTTTACCTCGGAGGGCTGCTCGAGCTGTCCGCCGGCCGATGGCGCTGTGGCAGCCGCCGTCTCATCTGCGGCGAAATCCGGACTCCCGGTCTACCAGCTTGCATGGCATGTCGACTATTGGGACTATCTGGGATGGAAGGATCCGTATGACTCGAAGCTTGCGACCGCAAGGCAGGAACGCTACGCTCGGACGATGCAGACCCAGATGTTCACGCCCGAGCTCGTGGTCAACGGCGGCCTGATTGCTACCAACGCGTCGGACCCGAGCGAAATCAGCCGGCTTGTCAGAGAGCAGCTATCGCGGGAATCGACGACTCAGATCATACTTAGGGTGAAGGCCGGCGCAAATCCGGATACGGCCGAGGTCACCGCGATGATATCCGGTGCATCGAAGGAGTCGGTTCTCGGTCTCGCGGTTGTGGAAAGCGGCCTTGAGCAAACGCCCAATGCCGGAGAAAACCGCGGTCGCTCGCTTGTTCATGACGCGGTCGTCCGCTACTACCGCGAAATACCGCTTCGAGCAGGCACACCCGGCTCAGACTCTAATACGACCGTGATCAATGCAACGGTGCCGACGGCGGGCGTGGTTCCTGCGCATGCGGGAATTGTCGCCTTTGTGCAGCGGCCTGGCACCTTGAAGATCTCGGGTGCGGCGGCCGTGGACCTATCCCAAGTCCAACGGCAGGCCTCGGTATCGGGACAGCTTCTGGACGTGCACGGCGGTCCGGTGGTGAACGCGGATATTCAGGTCTGCAGTGATACCATCTGCCTTCTCGGCCGCAGCGATTCATCGGGACGATTCGAGATCGGCGGCGTTCCGCCGGGACGCTATGAGTTGAAGTTCCAGCGTGACGGATCCGGTGGCGGATTGACTTCGATCCCGATTACGGTAAGCTCCGGGCAGGATCTCGTGCTTGCCAGCTCGGTGTTTGCCGCTGGACGCCGGTAGCATGATGGGCATCAACAGGCCGGTCCTTATTATTGAAGATGACCGCGATATTTCGAACCTCGTCGCAATCAACCTGAAAGGACTTGGCCTGACGTGCGAAATCGCGGCGGACGGTGCGACAGGGTTGGCAAAAGCCAGGACCGGTGCATATGCGCTCATCATTCTCGATCTCATGCTTCCGGAGCTCGATGGAGTCGAGGTTTGTAAGGGAATCCGCAAGGAGCAGTCGACGGTTCCAATTCTGATGTTGACTGCGAAGTCGGAAGAGCTTGACAAGGTGCTCGGCCTCGAGCTCGGCGCGGACGACTACGTGACCAAGCCGTTCGGAATACGGGAACTGATGGCGAGAATCAAGGCGCTGCTGCGCCGCAGCGAGAACGACAGCCCAAAACCGGGTCAGTTCTCCGACGAGATAGCGTCGGTGGGCGGAATCGTAATGGATTTTGCCAAACGCAGAGTTACCGTGGAAGGCAGGAGCGCCGATCTCACCGCCAAAGAGTTCGAGCTGCTCGCTCTTTTTGTGCGGAACCCGGGCCGTGCATTCAGCCGGTCTCAGCTCCTCGAGCAGGTTTGGGGTTATCAGTTCGACGGCTACGATCACACGGTCAATTCGCACATCAACCGCCTTCGCAACAAAATAGAAAAGAATCCGGGTGAGCCGGTCTATCTTCAGACAGTCTGGGGTGTTGGATACCGTCTTGCCGAACCCGAGGAGCTCGATCGGTGACCAATCCGATGCGATCATTCTACGGCAGGCTATCGAGCGTCTTTCTCGTGCTTCTCATGCTGCTATCCCTTGCCTATACCTATATCGCGTTTCGGGGAGCGCTGCGGCTCATCGACGAAGTCGAGTTCAAGCTCAACTCGAGCTACGCATCGAGAATAGCGTCGGAATTATCGCCGCTCATCGCGAACGGTCTGGTCATTTCTCGGATTCAGCAGTCGATCCATTACATGATGGTGATGAATCCGCGAGTCGAGATCTATCTGCTCGATTCGACCGGAAAGGTAGTCGCTTTTTTCGCCGATTCCCCGGATCCTCTGAAACGACAGCAGGTCGATCTCGGTCCGATCAAACGGTATCTTTCCGGAAAGCCGGGACGATTCGTCGAAGGGGACGATCCCCGCTCGCCGGACCGTCCCCGCCCGTTCTCCGTGGCAAGGCTCGACTTCGGGAACGGGGAACAGGGTTACGTCTACGTGATTCTCGGGGGCGAGAAATTCGAGACTGCGCTTTCAATGCTCGAAGACAGTTATCTGATCAGGACGGGAGCGATCGCGGTAGTCCTCATCCTGTTCGTCACGGGAATCGGCGGGCTGCTCCTTTTTGCGCTGCTTACTCGCCGACTGCGGACACTGACGACCGCAGTGGAGGCGTTCGAGCACGGCGACCTTGCGCAGCGAGTCCGGGGAGGATCGGCCGATGAGCTTGACCGGCTCGGAACCACCTTCAATCAGATGGCCGAGACTATCGCCGCCGACATCGATCGGATGAAGCAGATCGACAAGCTGCGTCGGGATCTCGTGGCAAACGTTTCGCACGATCTGCGCAGCCCTCTCGCGTCGATTCGCGGGTATGTCGAAACGATCCTGATGCATGACGATACGCTCTCCCCCGAGGAGCGGCGCTCCTACCTCGATATCACGCTGAGGAATACTCGGACCCTCGAACGCCTGGTGCAGGAGCTCTTCGATCTTTCTCAGCTCGAGAATGCCGAATATCGGCCGAACTTCGAACAGGTCAGCATGCCGGAGCTCGTGCAGGATGTCGTGCTGAAACTGACGCCCAATGCGGACCGTCGCCAGGTCGAGCTGCGCATGGAAATGCCCCGGAACGTACCGCTCGTGCGCGCGGACATCGCGCTAATCGAACGCGTGGTCACCAACCTGATCGAAAACGCGATTCGGTACACTCCCGCACGGGGGGGCGTTACGGTCGAGATTGTGCGGCACGGTGACCGGGTTCACGTCACCGTCTCCGATAATGGGTGCGGAATTGACCGTGAGGACCTGCCCCACGTGTTTGACCGCTTCTACCGCGCCGATAGGAGCCGCGTTCGCGCGACCGACCAATCAGGAACCGGATCGGGCCTCGGGCTCGCGATCGCAAAACGAATCATCGAGCTGCACGGGAGTGAAGTCACCGTCTGGAGCGAATTGAACGTCGGTTCTCGGTTCTCCTTCGACCTGTTCTGCGACAACGAAGGCAGCGCGAACCCGGCCGCCGCCGGTTGAGCCGCGTCCGCTCCGCGGCCGTCCGATCAACGCGCCTGTCGATACGCAACAATGTTTAACTCGACGTGACTGTTTTGTGACAATTTCTGATTACCTTAATAATGTAACAGAGCTTCTGCCCTGCAGAAGGAGGAATATTATGAAGACCCTGTTGAAGCGCCTTTTTGTCAATTTCCGGACGCCCGCCGTTATCGGTGCGGTTCTTGCGCTGACCGTCGGATGCGCCGCTCAGTCCAGTTATTCCCTTGATTCGTTTCCCGATCCACCCAAACAGGCGGACGCTGCAATGACGACATCCGGTTCGTCCGGTCTCGAGAAGGCCGTTTTCGCCGGCGGCTGTTTCTGGGGCGTCCAGGGCGTATTCGAGCGGTTGAAGGGGGTCAAGGAGACCTTTGCCGGATACTCGGGCGGGGCAGCGAATACTGCACAGTACGAAACCGTCAGCACCGGAACCACCGGCCACGCCGAATCCGTCGAGGTGATGTTTGATCCTTCCATGATCAGCTACGGAACGCTTCTCAAGGTGTTCTTCTCGGTTGTATGCGATCCAACGGAGCTCAACTATCAGGGGCCGGACCACGGAACGCAGTATAGAAACGCACTTTTCTATACGAGCAACGCGCAGAAAACGATCGCAGACGAGTACATTGCTATCCTCGAAAAGGCGAAGGTTTTTTCGAACAAAATCGTCACGCAGGTGGTTCCGTTCCAGGCGTTCTATAAGGCGGAGGACTACCACCAGCACTTCCTCGACAAGAATCCTGGATACCCCTACATCGTCTACTGGGACATGCCAAAAATCGCGAACCTCAAGAAGATGTACCCCGCTTTGCTGTCAAACGGCTGAGTTTTGCGAACGGGCCAACCGCCGCGGCTTGATCGCCGCGGCGCTCCCGGTATATTTTTGACACGGAGGCACCATGAAAGACGCACTTGCTTTGCTTGCCCGCTACAACGCCGTGGCAAATACCCGGGTCTACGATCTGATCGCGGCACAGCCTGCCGAGATGCTCTATCGCGAGTCCGGTTCGTTCTTCCACACAATAATAGGATTGCTCAATCACATTCTGCGCTCCGACATCAACGCTATTACCCGCATCCGAAATCTGCTTCCGGAATTGACCGCTTTGCAGAGCCCGGCACTCGAGGTTCCTGCATCGATACCGCCCGGCGCTGTGCTGTTCGATGAGCTCGTGCCGCTGCGCGAAAGGCGAGTCGCGGTCGACGAGCTCTATCAGGCGCTGGTGACCGCCGCCGACCAGGCCATCCTTTCAAAGGAGCTGTCCTTCAAGAGCTTTTCCGGGGCGGCGGTGCACACAACCGTGGGTTGGAACCTTCTGCACATGTTCAACCACGCGACGCACCATCGCGGCGCTTTGTCGCAAATTCTCGACGCGGCGAACGTGGAGAACGATTACTCGAGTCTGGCAAGCACTATTCGGTAGTCAGTGGGCGCGCAGGTTCTGCAGGACTTTCCCCGGCCGCGTGTCACTCCGTGTCGAACGGCGTACCCAGCCCCGCGGGTGGAGTCGCCCGCAGCGATCGCAGAATCTTGGCCACACGGTGCCGGGCCTTGTCCGGCAGCGCGGCCATAATACGTGCCACCCATTCCGTATTGCCGATGTTGACCAGAAGCAGCGTCAGGATCATGAGCGGAAATGGCGCGACCTGCAGGACCTGGGAAGGGACGCCGGGCAGCGCCGGCTGCAGCACCAGTCCGAGCCACTGGAGGAGCGCGAACAGGTAGGCTCCGAAGGCAGCGCGAAGTGGATTCCAACCGCCGAAAATCGTAATCGCGAGGGCGATCCAGCCGATGCCGTCCAGACCGGAAATCGTACCCTTCCATCCGGCCTTGATCGAAAGAGAAAAAGTGGGACCGGCAAGGCCCGCGATGGCGCCCCCGACGATTGTATAGATATACCGAAGCCTGCTGACATTTGCACCGCGAACATAGGCTGCCGCAGGTCTCTCTCCGATACCGCGCAGCATCAGGCCGGGACGCGTTCGAAAAATGTAGATCCATGCTGCCACGATCAGAAGGAAGCTCAGGTAGGTCATAATGTCCTGCCGGAAGAAGAGCCGTCCGAGAATCGGGATGTCCCGCAGGAAAGGGATCGGCGAGCTCGAAATTCGCGGACCGGTCTCGCCCATAATCGGATTTCCGAGAAAATAGGAGAGGTCCCGACAGAGCAGCGCCAGCACAAATCCGACAGCTACCTGGGACTGCTTGAGCGTAATGCTCGCAAAGGCCACCACGAGTGCGACAAGACCACCAATTGCGGCGCCGGCGACAAAACCGAGCACCACGCTTTTTGTCGCAAGCGCCACGGCAAAGCTTCCCATCGCAGTGAGCAGAATCAAGCCGTTCATCGAAAGGTTTATGACCCCCGCGCGCTCGCTGATCGTCTCTCCGATTACCGCGAACATCACCGGCGCCGCTGCGGCCAGCACGCCGGCGAGATTGACAAGCAGCTCGCTACCGGTCATCCTGCGTCTCCGATTTCTTCACAAACCTGGCGCGAAGGCCCTGGGCCAGCACCACGAATAGCACCAGTGTGCCCTGAAGCACACCCGCCAGCGATGAATCGAGCTTCAGCACTACCGGAAGCTGAATGCTGCCGACATTGAGCGCCGCGAAAAACAGGGCGACGGGACCGGCGAGGGCCGCCCGATAGTTTACGAGCATCGCGACCATGAGACCCAGGTAGCCGTAACCGCTGGAAATCGACGGAATGAGTCTGTGGTAGACCGATGTCACCTGAATGGCCCCCGCAAGGCCGGCGAAAACCCCGCAAAGCGCAAAGGAGGCCATCATGTACTGCCAGGTCGGAACCCCCAGGAGATAGGCTGCCTGCGAGTTCCGCCCGACCGCCTTGAGCCGCAGTCCGAAATAGGTTCCCTGGATCAGGCCGAAGACCACGATAATGGCGACCACCGCGATGACGACCGCAATCGGTGCCAGGCGGGATTGGTCGGTAATTGTGGGGAGCCAGAGCGCTTTGTCGAACGGGACGGTGCCCGACATGGAAGCTACGCCGGGCCGTTTCCAGGGACCAAAAATCAGCCAGAGGTTGAGTGCAGTTGCGACGAAATTGAGACCGAGACCGCCGAAGATCTCATTGACTCCGCCAAATGTCTTCAGTGCACCGGCGAGCATCGCCCACAACGCGCCGCCGGCCATACCGGCGAGGATGCTCAGCGCAATAACGAGGCCCGGATCGAGCGGGCTGCCCTGAAGGGAGCGCATCATCCAGGTGGTGAAGATGCCGCCGAGGATGATCTGTCCTTCAATTCCGATATTCCACAGGCCGACGGTAAAGGTTACCAGAAGCCCTGCTGTTGCGAGGAGCAGCGGTACCCAGGAAACCAGCACGTCCGAAAAGACATCCCAGGAGCCCACCGATCCGCGGATGATGTTCTCGAAGGCGGCAAAGGGACGAGCACCTCCTGCCGCCAGGACCAGACTGGTGAGAAACAATGCAAGGAAAACGGCGCCGCCCTGGAAGAGGCCGGCCGACCAGCGCGAGGAGGTGAGTGGGTTACGCATAAGTTTTCTCCGGCGTGAGTCCTTCCCACCCTTTTCCGCCGATGAGCTGGCCGAGCTGATCCACGCCGAGCGTTTCCGCCTCCAGAGCAGGCGAGACCCGACCGGCGAAGAATACCAGAACACGATCGCTGTATCGGAGTATCTCATCCAGATCGGAGGAGATAAACAGGATTGTCGATCTCTGCCGACAGCGTTCTTTGAGCTTGGTCCAGATATAGATCGTGGACTCGATATCGAGACCACGGCTCGGATGTTCGAGCAGGATGAGCGACAGTGGAGTCCGCAGCATGGCGAGAAGCAGGCGCTGCTGATTGCCTCCGGATAGCGATTCCGCCGGGGTTTCCGGGGTTCCCTTTATGTTATATGTGGCGATTCTTTCCCTGGCGAGCTCTGTCGTCCGATTTCGATCAATGAACAGCCCGGAAAGGCCCTCGGAAAGAATGAAGTGATCGGTGAGAGTAAGAGTTGGAACAAGGCCCTGTTCGAGCCGCGCCGCAGGAAGATAGACGACGCCTTTTCGGCGAAAGGCATGATAGGAGCGACCGGTCATGTCGTGGCTGCCAACCCTCACGCGGCCGGCAACAGTCCGGACAAGGCCCGCGCAGGCACTGAGAAAGAGCGCCTGGCCCGACCCCTCCATGCCGGCGAGGCCAATCACCTCTCCGGCTCGTCCCTCAAAGCTTACATCGCGGATCTCCAGCCGCGAATCCTCGAGGGAGATGCGATCCAGACAGATCACCGGGTCGCCTGCAGTTGCGGCAGAACGCCCTCCGAACGAAATCTCCTTTCCGAACATCATGGCCACCAGCGCGTCCGTGTCGAACGGAGGAACCGCTGTGCCGGCAAGCTCACCCTGCCGGAGCACGGCAGCCTGAGAACAGAGGGATTCGACGTCTTCAAGCTTGTGAGAAACGAAGATAATCGTGACGCCTTCGGCGGCGAGTTTTCGGAGGGTAGCAAATAGCTTCAACTTCTGCGGAAGGCTGATGCCGGTGGTCGGTTCGTCGAGGATGAGGACTCGGGCGCCGAGGGACATCAGCCGGAGTATCTCCAGCTGCTGTCGCTCACCGACCGTCAGACCGTCGACGTGGGCGTCAGGTTCCAGATGAAACTCGAACCGGACGGTAAGTTCGCGGAACTCCCTGATTGCGGAACGTCGGTCAGGAAAGAAGCCTTCGGTCCTGCCAAGAATGAAATTGTCGATAAGGGTGAGAGGCGGGAAATCGAGTGGATCCTGGTGAAGCATGCCGACTCCACGTTGGATCGCGTCGGCGGGAGACCGAATGGTCACCGGACTCCCGTCGAGCGCTATGACACCGCCGTCCGGGCGAATAAAACCGGACAGGATCTTCATCAGCGTGCTCTTTCCGGCGCCATTCTCCCCAAGAATCCCCTGGATGGTCCCCGACGGAATGGCAAGCGAAATACCCGCATTCGCGTGGACGTTTCCGAAGCTCTTATGTATGTCCTGCAGTTCGACACGCATCGGAATCTCCTCGCATAGAAAAATGGGGGCACGGACACTCCGTGTCGCGGCCCCCGATTAGACTTTAGAGATTCGGACTACTTGGAGACGCTCTGACCCTGCATCCCCTGCAAGAGCTGGGGAAGGTACCAGATCTGCTGGTCGGTGGCTGTCTCTCCGGCCTTGAGGTAGGGAGTACCGTCCTGCAGGTTGAGAGGACCCTTCCACAGTCTGAGACCGCCTTTGAGCTCTCCAATAAACTTGTCGAGCGTTGCCGCGGAGTCTGATGAGAGCGCCTGCCCCTTGTTGAAACCAACAGCCGAGCTGTCAGAATTGTTTATGTTCGACCAGTCAGGAGCATTCCACTCGAAGTGAGCTTTCCAGGTTCCGTCCATCGCCGTTTTGATGTTCTTGAGGTACGCAGGGCCCCAGTTGAAATAGGGAACCCCAAGAGAGACTTTCGCGCCTTCGTCGTTCGCCTTCGCGTAATCATAGGGAATTGCCCAGACAGTCTTGCCCTCGCCGGCATACTTTGCGGCTTCCGTCAGCGCTTCGGTTGTATCGATTCCCGAAACGACCACGTCGTACCCGCTATTGAAGAAGTCGTCGGCGACCTGTGTCGGGTCGGATGTTACTCCGGGAATATTGAACCAGAAGCCGATCCAGGTGACCTTGAATTTCAGTTGTGCCGGATCCTTGTGCAGGTAGTTCACCCAGGCGTAACGCGCACCGAGGTAGACCGAAGAGGCGAGACGACGGGTCTCGGAGTTGATGAGCGGTCCGAGATAGCCGATCTGTCCGGTCTTGGTGGTCAACGCCGCGGCCACGCCGGCCATCATCTTGCCGTAGACCATCCGTCCCATGATGTTGACCATGTTCGGCAGATCTTTGTAGTTCTTGCCGTCTTTCCAGACCTGATCACCGGAGGTCATGATAACAAAGATATCCTTGTGTGCTTCAGCGAACTTGACAGCCTCGTCGCTCATGTCGTCGGAGCTGAAGATCACCAGTTTCGCACCCTGGGCTACCAGGCTCTCGGCGAGCTGCGATGCGGTGGTTCCCGGCCGGTCGGCGGGATTCACCTTGTCCAGGTAGACCATTTTCACGCCGGGCGTATGCGAGACGACGTACTGTGCGCCGTCATAGTTCGCCTGGCTCCACCCATGGTCGTTGTAGGGACCAACCATGAGCAGCCCAAAAGTGAATTCCGCGGGGGTCTGAGCGCTTGCGGCTGGTTTTTCAGACGTGCCGCCCGCAACTGCGAGCCCCGTAATCACCACGAAAAAGCAAAGAAACAACAACGCTTTCTTCATCTGCTCCTCCTGTCGGCTTGTTTGGCGTCATCATGAGCCACGAATACCAGGTCGTTCCCTGTTTTGTTTTTAGTTATCAACGCATTGTAAGCGCGAATGATTTGTGCTGTCAACCGCAATGCCCCAGGCAAATCCCGCGTAGGTTCGCTCGGCCCGATGCGAGTCCGCGCGGCCTGTCGATCGGTGGCTTCTTTCCGCGGCGAAGGAGTGACGGGCACGCGAATCCTGTGTCATACTTACTGCATGGACGCTCAGTTCCCGAACGCCGAGTACCGAACCGCCGCGGACACCCGTGTTTCACTGCTCAACAAACTGACTGGAGGGTGGCGCTGGTCACTCTACCTGGAATATGCCGGCGTGGTGCTTCACGCGCGCCGTCTCGCGGTAAAAGGTGTCTATGACGATGCAGAGTGGATCGCCAGTTCCTATGGCGTGCTTCGCGCTATCGAGCGCAATCGGGGCAGGTTCCAGATTGAGGGCATCGACAAAATCCGCGCCGCCGCCGGACGGGCGCCCTACGTCTTTATAAGCAACCACATGAGCACGCTTGAAACACAGGTGCTCCCCTGCCTTATTGCTCCGTTCATGCGGGTTACCTTTGTCGTGAAAAAAGGGCTGATAACCAACCCGATCTTCGGTCCGGTGATGCGGTCGCGAGACCCCATCGCGGTCGGCAGGAAGAATCCCCGCGAAGACCTTGAAACCGTGCTTTCCAAGGGGCAGGAGCTTCTTTCGAACGGCGTGTCGGTGGTCGTCTTCCCGCAGAGCACCCGCACACCGACCTTCTCGCGGGAGAGCTTCAACTCCCTCGGCATAAAGCTCGCGTTGCGGGCGGGGGTTCCCGTGTTTCCCGTCGCGGTGAAGACGGATTTCTGGAGCGAAAAAGGGCTGATCCGCGGATTCGGCCCCGTACGGCCGGAACGGACCATCCATTTTGACTTCGGCGATCCCATCCTGGTGACTGGGCGCGGGCGCGACGAGCACCAGGCGGTCATGGATTTCATCGAATTGCGCCAGAACCAGTGGAGTTCAGACCGGCGGTCATGAGCGCGAGCCAATCGTCAGGTGCGTTTCCGAAGGGTGCCCTACTGAAGAGGTCAGCGGGATCGGGCGCTTTGAGCACTTCTCAACGCGAAGGTCGATCTGAGGCGCACTTGTGGCGGCAAGAATGCTATAATCAGCAAAGATCATGGAACTCGAGACGTATCGAAGAGCATTCGAAAAGGTCGACAATTCGCTTTGGATCGAAGACATCGTTCAACTGCGCGCAGAGTTGCACTGCCTGCAGGATCTCCACGGAAACGGTCTCCGGCCGTATATAGAAGCGAACGCAGAATTCGTGATTCGAGCCGCATCGCTCATCAAAGTGATCGATGTGAACGAGGCGACGCTTCACCTGTTCGGGACGTCCGATAAGTCCGACCTCCTTGGACCGCTGGCAAAAACAGTGGATCTCACGGATGCAGCTACGATCGCGAGCATGACCATGGAGATACTCGCGATTGCGGCAGGGGATCCTGTGTCGACGCGCGAGTCGGTTGCGATCACGCCGTCCGGAAAACGCCTCCACATTTCAGTTACCACTCATATCCCACCGGACTCCGAGCCGGCTGCTCCCATGATAGTCGAAATTTTCGACAGCGCGGACAGACGGCAAATCGAAAAATCGGTGGAAAAAGAACGGGGCGTTCTGCTCACGCTCATAAACAATATTCCGGATTTCATTTACATGAAGGACACGGAACACCGTTTTACGCTGACGAACCGGGCCCACGCCGAGCTGCTCGGATTTCAGGACCCGTCCGAGCTGCTGGGTAAAACGGACTACGACTTCTATCTTCCCGAGGAGGCGGCACGATTTGCGGAGGACGAAGACCGCGTTATCGAGACGGGGATCCCACTGATCGACAAGGCCGAAACGAGCAGGGCCAACGCGAAAATATTATCGATCGGCTCTTACCACGAAGGTGCCTTTGCGCGATGAGCACGGCAATATAGTCGGAATCGTGGGGATCGGGAAGGACATTACCGCTCGTCGTGAGACTGAGGAAAAGCTGCGAGCGTTCCTCGACCAGTCGACCGAGGCCATCTGGGTTGTGGGGGAGGATGGCACGATTGTTGAGTTCAATCCAAGCGCTGAAGAGCTCACCGGCATATCACGGGAAGAGGCACTTGGCCTTACGGGTTGGAGCCTGATGGGAATCGTGACGCTGCCCGATAAATGGAACAAAGAGATCGAGGCGAGAATGGAGGAGCAGATCCGGGAGGTGCTGAGCAACGGGAAATCGAATTTTCTCGACAAGGCTCTTACGTCCACCCTGCGTCGTCCGGACGGTTCCATCCGCCATTTTGAACATTTCTATTTCCCGATCCGTACCCGGGACGGATTCCAGATCGGTGCAATTGCCCACGATATCACCGAGGTCCGCAACGCACGCGATACGCTGCGGCAACTCGAGGCCCAGCTTCACCAGGCTCAAAAGCTCGAAGCGATCGGGCAGCTTGCTGGGGGCGTCGCGCACGACTTCAACAATATTCTCACGGCGGTAATGGGCTACTGCAGCATCTTGCGAACGCAGATTGAAGACGATGCTCAAAGTCTCGGGCTGGTAGACTCCATCATGAAGGCGGCGGGCCGTGCTGCGCACGTCACCGAGGGTCTCCTGATCTTCAGCAGGAAGGGAGAGGGAGCGCTTATCGTGGTAGATCTGAACAGTGTGGTAGAGCAAAACGTCGAGTTGCTGCAGCGAGTGATCGGAGAGGACCTCGAACTGGAGTTCACTCCTTGGCCGGATTTGGTCCCGGTACGTGCGGACAGGACGCAACTCGAGCAGGTTCTCATGAACGTCGCAGCGAACGCTCGCGATTCGATGCCGAAAGGTGGAAAAATCCTCGTGCGGATCAGGTGCGAGCAGGTCGACGCGACGGCCGCAACGGAGTCGGTGCGCGCACTGCCGGGTCGGTACGCCCATCTTGAGATTTCGGACAATGGTGTGGGAATGGACCGGCAGACCCGGGAGAAGATCTTCGAACCCTTCTTCACGACGAAGGCCGTAGGAAAGGGATCGGGACTCGGGCTATCGATTGTGTGGGGCATCGTGGATCAGCACCACGGATTCATCACAGTGGACACCGAACCGCAGAAGGGTACCACTTTTCACATCTATCTTCCGATAGTCGACGGTCCGGTTGCGCATTCAACTGCCGTAGGACGACATCCGGGTGTTCAAGGCAGCGAAACCATTCTGGTCGCCGAGGACGAAGAGATGCTTCGGCGTCTGATCAACAGCGTACTCGAAGAGGCCGGATACAAAGTCATCGAAGCTGTGGACGGCAGGGACGCTGTGGCGCAGTTTAAACTTCACCGCGACGAGATAGATATGGTGCTGCTTGACGTCGTAATGCCGGGGCTCGACGGGCGCCCGGCATACAAGGAGATCGTGCGAAACCGGCCGGGCGTCAAAGCGATATTCATGAGCGGCTATGCGCCCGGCAGCCATGAGACCCACCAGGCACCACCGCCGGATGGGGAAATTATCCACAAACCATTTACGCCTCAATTTCTTATCGAACGCGTGAGACGCGTGCTGGATTCGTGAGCATTCGACAGACCTGGCGCACTGCGTGCTGACCTTTGCGCTATGCCGAGCCGATCGACCGAACTCAGGCAAACTATTGTCTCCAGTCCGAACTGCGTATACAATTGTTCATACGGGAGCGACGCGCTCGCCTCCGGGGAACGCAGTATGAGAGAAATTGTTGAAGATGTCGCGAGATGGCTCTCGGCCGGGCACACCGGAATTGCCGTTGCGACGGTATTGAAGACATTTGGCTCGGCACCGCGAAAAGAGGGGGCCAAGCTTGCTTTTCTGCCCGCCGGTGCCCCCGCGGTGGGCGACCTAGCCGCCGGCGACCTTGCCGCTGGACACCTGAGCGGGTCGATAAGCGGCGGATGCGTCGAATCGGCGATAATAGAGGAAGCGGACGCAGTCATCAGATCGGGGGAGCCAAAGGTCATTCATTTCGACACCAGTGACGACGATGCCTGGGACGTTGGACTGCCCTGCGGCGGGAGCATCGATGTTCTGGTAGAGCCCATTGATATCGACACGTTCAATTTCGCGCGGTCGTTGATCAATCGGAACGAACGAGTCGCTCAGATCACCGTAATCTCGGCCGGAGAATCCGACATGACCGGGAAGCTGGTTGTGGCCGGTTCAGGGGCCTGGAAGGGCGATTTCCCTCCGTCGCTGCTCAACGCTGCGTTGAAGCTGGCCGCCGACGCCCGGAGCAGTGGCCGTATCATGCTGACCGACACGGTTGAAGTCTTCCTCGATATTGTTCGCCCTGTCCCGACTCTGGTGGCGGTAGGTGGCGTGCACACCGCGATGGCGCTGTCGAGAATGGCGCGCGTCCTTGGCTTTATTACCGTCGTGGTCGATCCGCGCAAAACCTTCAGCGCGGCAGAGCGGTTTCCCGACGTCGACTTTCTTCTGACCGACTGGCCGCAGAAGGCATTTGAACGGATTCCGCTCACCGAAGACACGGCAATTGTGGTTCTCACGCATGATCCAAAGCTGGACGACCCCGCCCTCGAAGCGGCGCTCTCGAGCGGCGCGTTTTACATTGGCGCGCTCGGCAGTGCTCGAACCCAGGAGAAGCGGCGAAAACGACTTGGCGGACTCGGATTCGACGAGAAGGCGCTGGCCCGGATCCACGGCCCGGTGGGCCTTGAAATCGGGAGCTCAACGCCGGAGCAGATCGCGCTCTCGATACTCGCTGAAGTTGTGGCAGTGATGAACGGCCGGGACGGCAGCGTGCCGCAGAAGCGGCACGCCGAGTCCGTCGCACAGAGTGGGCACGCGGTACGGTAACGACCGCATGAACCGCTACCGGCTATTTGCTCATGGTGCTGTCGCCGGACTTGCTCATCGAATTGTCCATCGAGTTGTCCGTAGACTTGCTCATCGACTGATCCGATGACTTGCTCATCGAATCTTTCGGGCTCATGCAGGCGCCGAGCGCGAGAGTTGTCGCGAAAACGAGCGCAAACCCAAGGGCCCATCGAATTACCTGTTTCTTCAACATCGCGTATCCTCCATGCACTCGATGGTACGGGGGAGAAGTCACGTTGATGTCACATGGATCGGAATTATTGGTCACGATTTGATGCAGAATTTGTGCCGCCCGAGCTATCGGGCGGCGCTTCCCTTCGTAGAGCCTTCGGTTATGGCGCGAGCGCCGTATAGCGGTCGGCGATCTCGGCGGCCGAAAGCGCGTGGTCAAATATGTTGACGTTGTCGATGACGCCGTTGAATGGGTAGTCGCCGTAACCGGGGTCGGGTTGCGGTATCTGCTGACCTATGAGAAGACCCCCGTCAGAATTGCGAACGGCAAACCCGGCGGGTATCGCCGCCGATTTCTTGAGCACGCCGTCGACGTAAAGGGATAGAGTGGGAGTTGCTGCGGTACTGTCCCACGTAGCCATAATCTGATGCCACTGGTTCACCGCGATCGGAGTGGTTGCGTCATTATCGATCACACTGACGAATGTCCCGGCGTCGTCCGTGATACCGAACGAAGGCTGACCGGCGTACCAGTATTGCATGGTGTACGCCTCGTCGGAGAAGTTGGTGTTGACTCCCTTATGCACAATTCCCGCGCCGGTAGCGTTCACGTAGGGATATATCCACGCTTCCACCGTACCTTTCGTCGAAAGGTCGAGCGAGTCCGAGTCGGGCATGAAAACATACTGACCGTCCCGAGTAAACGCGAGCGCGTCGCCACTGATTCCGGGAACCCATTCTGGTAGAGGGGTGCCGTTGAGTGTTGCGGGGCTGTCACCGCTGATGTTCTGGTCGAAGTCGAAACCGGCAACGATTCCCTGGGTCGGAT
Source organism: uncultured Spirochaetota bacterium (assembly GCA_963832675.1). Classification (GTDB taxonomy): domain Bacteria; phylum Spirochaetota; class Spirochaetia; order DSM-27196; family DATKUC01; genus DATKUC01. Next base: position 22,742 of record CAWHUY010000001.1, read on the forward strand.
CGACGGTGACTCCGTTGTCCACGGGGGCTGTCGTCCCGCTCGATACCGAAGAGCTCGGAGCGGTCAACGGGTTGGAACAGCTAAAGAGAATGAAAACTGCAGGAACTGCCAGAATGGAAATGATCTGTTTGACCATTTTCGGCCTCCTTCGTTCCCCTCCCCACCCCTTATGTAGCAAGACGGGTGCCAGGTTGAACGAAACGAATAAATCATTTGGATATATATACTTATTGTATCGCCAAGGATCATGTCCGGAAACAGCTGGTATGCATTTTTCATAGATTCCCCGTAAAACGGCCGTTAACTGTTTGTACAATAACAATTTACGAGGTTTTCGGTTATGGACCTTCATGCAAACTGCATGATCACCGACCTTTTATTGTCGACCGCGGGCTCGAGTCTGTATAATAAAAGGCTGCGGGTTTTCTCGAAGAGGAGTTGTCATGGACGTACGGTCGCTGCGAAAACACTGGCAGGACGAAGGAGAGTCGGCTTTCATCTATCAAAAGATGGCGGCACTGGCAAAAACAGCGGAACGAAGGGATATTTTCGCCAGGCTCGCCGACGTCGAGACGCGACACCAGAGGATCTACCGCGAGCTGCTTTCCGAACGCGGAGAAGCGACGGAAGAATGGCGCCCTGCTCTTCGTGTGCGTCTGCTCGCCTGGCTTGCGGAGCGCGGTAGGGTCGGCCTGGTGATGTCGCTGCGGATCGCCGATGAGTCGCGGGAAGTGAGAACCTACCTCAAGCGAAAGAAGTCGGGCGATGCAGAAGAGACCGCGAATCAGATGAGAACCATCGCGCAGGAAGAGGCTCACCACGCGCACGTTCTGAGTCAACTTGCCGGCGGAGGCGACGAGCCATGGCACCAGAAGGACTCCGGTGGATTTCTCCGAAACGTCATTTACGGGTTCAATGACGGGTTGACCGCCAACTTCGGCCTGGTGATGGGAGTGGTAGGCGGGGCGGTGCCTTCCGGTGTTATGCTGCTCACCGGATTCTCCGGGCTCGTCGCCGATGCGCTATCGATGGGGGGCAGTGGATTCCTCGCGGCAAAGAGTGAGCGGGAAGTATGGGATCACGAGATTGCCATGGAGCGCGAAGAGATCCAATTGATGCCCGAAACAGAAACCGAGGAGCTTGCGCTTCTCTATCAGGCGAAGGGCATGCCGGCAGAAGCGGCGAAGCGGGCCGCGGCGCAGGTAATGTCGGATCCGGAAATCGCTGTCCGGGAGCATGCGCGGGAAGAGCTGGGTATCAGCGGCGATGCGGTTTCCCCCATGCGGGAGGCGGTAACCACCGGTATTTCGACTGCAGTCGGAGCTTTCATTCCGGTGGTGCCCTTTGTATTCGGGACCGGACCGGCCGCACTGTGGACGGCCTTCGCAATCAGCATGCTTGCGCATTTTGTTGTCGGCGCCGCGCGAAGCATCTTCACCGGTAGGGGAGTCTTTCGAAGCGGTTTCGACATGTTCATCGTAGGGCTTGGCGTCGCGGCGGCCGGATATGGTGTCGGCGCGCTGCTGACCGGACGACTATAACCGCGACACCGAACGGGGCGGCGGTCAGCTATCGCCGTCTGCTGCGGCGCCTGGGTCGTTCGAGGACTTGCCGTTCCTTCTCTGTTCGGGCATCGTTCCGAACACGTAGTCCCAGACCGGCGAGCTCACGCCGAATCGCATATTGGGACAATTACCGTGATGCTGCATATGCTGAAATCGGCACATTGCAACATAGCCGTTCTTGGAACGGCTGTGATGAAGGGTGTAGTGCATCATGTCGTAGACAATGTAGCCGATCAGAAAACCGGCGAAAACCGCGTCAAACCAGGCCGGTCTGCCGATCAGACGCACAACGAGGGCGTAGAAGAGCACGTAGAAGATGACGGCAAGGGGTATGCTCATCACCGGAGGCATCACCAGTCGCGTCTTGCATAGAGGCTGCGCATGGTGCACGCCGTGTACCATGAAGAACGCCTTTTTGAATCTTTCAGTCTTCGGGTGATAATGAAAAACGAATCGGTGCATCACATATTCGGTGAAAGTCCAGACAAACCAGCCTGCGAGTAGACCGAGCACAATCGCAAGGGGGAATCGGTTTCCCCAGGTGTGGATGATCGACTGAACGACGAAGAATCCGGCCACCGGTACCCAGAGAACGAGCACCGATACCGGGCTCACGTGAGAGAAGAACTCCAGAAAATCCGACTTGAAAAGCCGGATCGGTTCCTTGGCCGACTGCACCCTTCCATCCATCGTGACACCCCCGCACCGCAGTGATTCTCACTTGTGGGAGTGAATCAGTCAAGTACCGTTCGGGGACCCGAGGTTTCCGATTGACTCCCGACCTCACCACAAACCGATTGTGACTTCTGCGGCACCGGTCACAGGCGGTAGATGAGCTTATAGGCCGCTGAAGCACCCGGAGGCGCGTCGGGGAGAAGCTCAAAAGAGATATCGGCGCTCTCGGGCGCGGCGTCGCGAACCGATTGTGTAACGAGGATTTCCCAGGCCTCCGCGGTGTCTTCGCCGAGTTTGCTCGCCGCATTTACTTCGGCGCCGAACACATCCGCATCACCGATCCGCAGGACAGGTCCGAATCCGATTCCGAGACACAGGAGGACCTTCTCCGCGTCGTTTCGATCGACGTTGTAGGCCTTCAGACGGCGCTGCATGTCGATTGCGCATTCGATAGCCTTCCGGACGTTGCGGAAGATGATGAGCAGGCTGTCACCTTCGGTTTTAAGCAGAATTCCGTCGTGGTCGGCGACACAGGGAATGAGGATGCGCTCCGATTCGTGGATGATCTGCAAAAAATGAATGATGCCGAACTCGGCAACATTGCGCGAAAATCCTGAGAGATCGGTAAACATGATCGCCCAGTCCTCGCCGAAGAGATCCCATATTCGCGCGTCGATCAGCTTTTTGTCTGCGCCCGGTTTCAGCCGCTGTTCGATGAGCTCGGCGAGCCGGTCTTCGGAGGCGCTCGACTGGACCCGGAAACGGTACCCCATAGGTATCTCCTTCTACGAGTATGATGCGGTTGTTCCATTCTACCATGGGAAGCGTGACAGGGTGCGATGCTGAGCGATTTCATTTGCACACCCAGGTCAGTCTCGTTATCTTATGGCAGAGGTTTGTATGAGAATACCGGCAATCGAAGAAATCATCGCCCAGGACATCGACTCGTTACGCGACTGTCCCGACGGCACAGCCTGCAAGGATTGTCCTATTGATATCTGCGTAAAAGTGGTTTCGGTAGCCGAATTTCCGTCGGAGCATGGAACATTTCGAATTCTCGGCTTCGTAAACAGTAAAGATGGAAAAGACCACATAATTGTCCTGAAAGGCGAAATCGGCGACGGCGAAGATGTTCTCACCCGCATCCACTCTGCCTGCCTGACCGGCGACGCCCTCGGAAGCATGCGTTGCGACTGCGGGCCCCAGCTGCACCAGGCACTGAAGCTCATCGAGAAAGAGGGTCGGGGGATCGTGCTCTATCACCAGGCGGAGGGGCGGGGAATCGGACTGGTGAACAAATTGCGCGCCTATGCGCTGCAGGATCAGGGATACGACACCTACGAGGCAAACGTGGCGCTCGGATTCAAACCTGACGAGCGGGACTACCGAATTCCCGTGGAAATGCTCCGGAAGATCGGCGTGAAGAGCGTTCGCCTTCTCACGAACAATCCGGAGAAGGTCACGGCCGTCGAGCAGAACGGTCTGAAGGTCAGCGAGCGAATTCAGCACGAGCTTCCGGTAACCCACCATGATCGCGCATATCTGAAGACCAAGAAAGAGCGATTTGGCCACCTCCTGCAACTGGATCACGGAATAGGCGCATAGCCGACAGCGCGGTCAACTTCGGTTTTTCTTGAGAATTCCGCGGTATCGGGCTACAATTTCGGCGGTGGATCGAATTGGAGGACCGATGTTCGGGAACGCTCTCTTGTTCGGTGGCGCCGGATGCGTTCTGGCGCTCGGGTATGCGCTCGTCCGCTCTCGCTGGATAAAAAAACAACCGATTGACGATGAGAAACTCGTGCGGATCCGCGGTTACGTAGCCGACGGCGCAATGGCGTTTCTCACCCGGGAATATACGGTCATCCTTCCCTTCGTTGTGCTGGTTGCCGCGCTGCTTGCCGCCGCGAACAGCGGCCCGCTCCGGCTTCAGGCCGTCTCCTTCACGCTCGGTGCGGTCAGTTCGGCCCTTGCCGGAATCATCGGTATGCGAGTGGCAACGCAGGCGAACGCACGGACGGCGAGCGCCGCACGCGAAGGACTGAACCCCGCGCTTCGAATCGCCTTCGCAGGTGGAAGCGTGATGGGGATGAGTGTTGTCGGTTTTGCAATGGCCGGAATCAGCATAGTTCTGTTATTGGCGGGACGTCTGTTCGGAATGACCGCGGCGCCGCTCGAGACTGTAGTCTTTCCCATACTGACAGGGTTTTCCCTCGGAGCATCTTCAATTGCGCTTTTCGCGCGAGTCGGCGGCGGTATTTTCACCAAGGCTGCCGATATTGGCGCCGATCTGGTGGGAAAAGTGGAAGCGGGGATTCCGGAGGACGATCACCGAAATCCTGCCACCATCGCCGATAACGTCGGGGACAACGTGGGCGATGTTGCCGGAATGGGAGCGGACCTGTTTGAATCCTATGTCGGGTCGATAGTCGGGGCGATGATTCTGGGAATTGAGGCCGCGGGAACCGACGAGGTACGGATCAAACTCGCGGTGCTTCCCCTTATTCTTGCGGCACTCGGCATCGTGGCCTCGATCGCCGGCGTCTTCCTGGTTCGAGTCAAACCCGGCAGATCGCCTGGGCGCGCACTGAATATCGGTACATTCGGCGCCTCTGCTCTCTCCGCCCTCATTTTGTATTTGGCGACAAAAATTGTGCTCGGCAGCGAACGGTTCGGCAACGGAGTCGGATCGCTCGAGGTATTTTTCTGCGCAATTGTGGGGCTCGCTGCCGGACTCGTGGTCGGCGCTTTAACCGAGTACTTCACCGGTACGGGAAGACGGCCGGTCGGCATCATTGTGGCGGGCACGGAGACCGGCGCGGCCACCACGATCATTTCCGGACTCGGGGTCGGGATGCTTTCGAGCTTTCCGCCGATCGTGGTGATCGCGGCGGCAATCCTCGGAAGTTACGCGCTCGCCGGACTCTACGGGATTGCGATCGGAGCGATCGGGATGCTGATAACCCTCGGTATTCAGCTCGCGGTCGATGCCTACGGCCCCATCGCGGACAACGCCGGCGGATTCGCGGAGATGGTGGAGTTTCCGCCGGAAGTCCGCGATATCACCGACAATCTGGACGCGGTAGGAAACACCACCGCTGCAGTGGGGAAGGGATTTGCAATTGGTTCGGCCGCGCTCACCGCGATAATCCTGTTTTCCGCATTTCGAAAAGTCGTCGGACGGGACTATATCGATCTGCTCGATGTCAACGTTATTGTGGGAGTTCTGCTCGGTGCGGCGTTGCCCTACCTTTTTTCTTCACTTGCGATCAGCGCGATCGGGTCCGCCGCTTTTGCAATGATTCAGGAGGTGCGTCGGCAATTTCGCGAGATGCCGGGAATACTGGACGAGACCGAAGAGCCGGACTACAGACGATGTGTCGATATATCGACGCGCGCTGCGCTTCGCCGGATGGTTTTCCCCGGCGTGCTCGCCGCAGCCACCCCGGTGCTTACCGGCTTTCTCGGCGGAATCGAAATGCTCACGGGTCTTCTAGTGGGGGTCACCGCCTCCGGAGTAGTTCTTGCGATTTTCATGGCGAACGCCGGAGGTGCCTGGGACAACGCGAAGAAGATGATAGAATCCGGCGCGATGGGCGGCAAGGGGTCGGAGCCGCACAAAGCGTCGGTAGTCGGCGACACCGTCGGCGATCCGCTGAAGGACACCGCCGGGCCGTCTCTCAATATTCTGATCAAGTTGATGGCGATCGTGTCACTTGTGGTGGCACCGATGCTCAAGGCATATTGGGGCGGGTGACAATCATGGATTATCCCATTCGTCTATACGCGACACTATATCCCAATCACGCGCTGATCGGATCGCAGCTCACTCCCGAGCAGTTTGCCCAGCACTACACCTCCGGATCGACGCGCTCGTACAATGGAAAAGTCATCTTTGTCGAGGTCGACCCAGGCTACCGAGATCCCTACTTCGAGATCGATTCGATCATAGGCGAGATACGGCCCCACGCGGACGGCAGGCCCAAAGCAACCAAGTTCATCTCGAGCTACCGCGTGCTCGAACACCTGAGCTTCGACGCCCTGAAGAGCCTGTACCTCACCTCGCCCGATGGACACTGTCTCGAATTGCGAGAAGCTCCCTATGAGAGTCGTCACAAACCGGATCTGATACGGCTGTTTGCGGAGATAGCCCCTATGCGCATGCTCGTGCTTTCGAACTATGACTTTCTCCAGTTCAGCGGCTACATCACCAGCCCCGGTAACCGGAAAGGCGCCTCCCGACTATTCTACACGCAGATTGAATTCGACATTCCGCGGTTTCTGGAAGAATATGGACAGGATCCGTTTATCCAGCCCCCCGTTGCAAGCATTCATCCCTCCTCGCTGCGCGACGCCTACTTCGAGCTGCGGGGCGACTCCGAAAAACACACGAAAGGACTCTGCCTCGACAGCTCTATGGATCGCATCCCCTACCGGCTGGTGCGCCACGGGTTCATGTTTGCTTCTCCGGACCACAACAAGTTTTATCCGATGCCTTCCCGTGAAGAGATCGAAAAGATAAACTTCCGATTCTGGAGGCAGATGTAAGAATGTCGATGCGCGTTGTCCCGGTACTCTGGAATACCCACGTGCGGTCTTACGAATGTGACCGTAACCGGCACGTGAACAATGCCGTCTATATCGAATACATTACCGAGTCGACCATCGACGCATGGTCCGGCGTCGCGGAGGCCGACTGGCGGATGAAAAAGCTTTCGGCCGAATATCGGTGCTCCCGCGGTCCGGGGCGACCGCCTGCTCGTGAGCGGTTGGCCGCTGGGCAATTCCGGAGGGCCTGATGCCGGGATTCGATGCGGATATGCGATTCGTAAAAACAACGAGGCTGAACCGATCGCGCGTGCGGAAGTTGTCTGGAACCTGTACGATCGGTCCCGCGGTGCGATTGTCCTTCTGCCCGACTCATGGCCGGCAATCGACAGAGACGAGTCCGACAGGCTGCGCCCGGACCGAAACGGACGCCATCGGGTCGACGGCACCTGGTACCGTTTTGACCACACGATTCGATCGCACGAAGTGGGAGGCGGGGGTACCGTAGATGCGGCAGAAATTCTCCGCTGCGTGGAGGACGCCCGGCTCTCCGCCTGCGCGGATGCGGGTTGGAACAGCACTCGTTTGACGACGGAAAACTTTCTTACGGTGCAGATTCGCCACGAAGCCGAGTTTCTGCATCACCTTCACCTCGACGACCGCATCGTCATCCGAAGCCGTATCTGCGATCTCGGCCGCCTACGTGGGGAGTGGGAACACCGCATCGAGTGCGACGGAAGGCTGATGGCGACCGATTTTTCTACCGGGGCGTTTCTCAACCGTGACGGGCGTCCCGCAAAACCGCCGGAGCGGCTGATGGAGGACCTTGTCGCAGGCCCAGCTGCGACGCCGGTCGCAAACCCATCTGCGACGGCGGTCGCAAACTAGACCCTGTCCCCAAAGTAGACCCCGGCCCACTCCCAGCGGCCGTTTACCGTCGGATCGGCGGGGAAATTTATTTTTCGAAAGTATAGGTACCAGGTCGAAATGCGTGGATCGGCCCAACCCGTAGTGCGCAGATAGGCCTCACTTCCGTCAGTCGAAATCTCCAGATTGTCTGCAATCTGGATGTAACGCGACAGAAATGCCTGGACCGGAAAATCGGTGGGATCCGGATCGGCCGTTGACTGCTGGTCCCAGGACATCGCAAAGAAATTCACCTTTGCCTTGTACCGAAGAAGAGCGCGCGGATCGACGTTCTGGATCGCGGCGCGAACGCCGGATGCCAGCTCATCGAGCGTCGGGATCGTCCAGTCTTTCGGCGAGTCGTAGAACGCTACCTCCGAAATGATGTCCTTGCGCGCGTTCGGGAAGCCGGGAACCTGGGCGTCGGGATATTTCAGGAACTCACGATAGGCAATGAACGCGTCATCCCATTGGGATAGTTCCGCGTAGGATTTTCCGAGAAAATAGTAGGCCGACGCGACATCGGTCTGATCGCTGAATCGGGCTATGAGGCTCTGATACGCGTCCGCTCGTATCCGAGGGTCGCGGGAGAGTCGTGTAAGCTGAGTCAGCGCTTCGAACTGGATGGATTTTCCCCGGACTACGACATCCGGATATCCGGTAACCACTCGCTGGAAATAGTAGGCGGCAATTGGTCCTGCGCCGGAATCGAGATAGTTCCGTGCCGCCATGAAAAGGTAATACCCATCATAAGCATCATCCGGATTTCGTTCTACGTAAGTGGTCAGGAAGAGACTTTCTCGATCATCGTAGCCGGCAGCCGAGATAAGGTTGGTAATTTGTTCAATGAGAAATACGCGGTCTGCGCCGGTTTTTTTGGCCTTTTCGTAGAGCCGAAAAAGCACGGTCAGCTGGTGCTGCTGGTCTCTGTTGCCTACCACGTAGTAGGAGTTCGAATTCCCGC
>CAWHUY010000002.1:0-92670 GCA_963832675.1 uncultured Spirochaetota bacterium
TGGCAGTTTTCAAGGATTAAGCACCTAGCGGCCGCCGTGGCGCCCTACCACCGGATAATCAGCACCACCACAAACGCGAACAGGATATAGGCGACGTAGTAGTAGATATGGCCGTTCATAAAGGTTCGGCTCACTGCTCCGCCAATTCGCATGGTACACGCCGCAGCAGCACGCAGCGGCCGCGCAAAGCGGTCGCGGATATGCAGCTGGCGTCTCCCTTCGTCCCGACCCTCTTCCGTGCCGTAAAACCTTCGCAGCATGTGGAGGAGAATCTGTGAGAACGCAGGTTCGGTGAAGTATTCATGCTCTTCGAGCGGCAGGCCGCCGTACCACGGTTCCACACGACGTACGTGCTGCCGCCGGAGCCGCCAGACAAGGAGCGGAATAGCCGCGAGCACAACGATCACCACTGCGAACATCGTAGGTGAAACGACCCCGAAAAGGGGGCTGCCCGACTGCAGAAGGAGCGGTGAAGGTACACCGAGCAGCCCACCGAAAAGTCCCGCGTAGCCGAAACCCGAAAGAAGAACCGGCGCCGCGATACCGAGCAGCGGAATTAGAATGATGGAAAGGAGCTGCGCAATCTTCATCGGCCGATCCGGGACCGCCGAACCGAAGCGCTCGTGATTGTATCCGAGCGCCGTGTAGCCCACGAGCTTCACCATCGCAAAAACCGCAAGCCCGATGGCAAGCGCGGTAAGGAACCCGGCCACCGCCAGAAAGAACTTTTCGCCGGGAACCGTGAAGCGCGAGCTTTGAAACAGCGTCTCGAGTACCATCCACTCTCCCGTGTAGCCGAGAAGCGGTGGAAAGGCGCTCAACGACAGCCCCGCCACCAGAATCCCGATACCCGGTACGGGCCCCACGCCGCGCCACACACCGCGGGTCTCGTCGATCGTCCTCACCCCGAGCGACTCCTTGGCGTGACCGATCGACATGAACAGAAGACTCTTCGCGAGCGCGTGACCGAGCGCAAGCACCACGGCGGCCGCAGCCGCAAAGGACGCGAGGTAGGAGAGACTCTTCGTACCGATGGAACCCGCAAGCGCAGACGCGGCGATAACCGTCATAATCATTCCGTTGTTCTCCACCGTGGAGTAGGCCGGAAGAGATTTGAGCTTGCGCGCGGCTGCCGCCTGGAGAGCGCCCCAGAAGGCAGTCAATGAGCCGAGAAGTACCAGCACGACGAGCCACGCCGGCGACGGTGCGGCCACCGAAACAAAACGTTCAAGGCTGTAGACGCCCATGAGCGTGAGCGGAACGCTAAAAAACGCCGACGAGTGATCGGCGGTCTGCTCGTAGACTCCCGGCATCCAGATGTGAAACGGAACTGCGTCCATCTTTATCGCCGCACCCAGGCTTGCGAGCACCAGGAACGCAGGCCCGGCCAGTCTGATCTCCGCGAAGGAAATTGTCTTCTGCGCGACGAGCAGAACTGCAAACGCAAGCAGGAGCAGCATCGACGATATTTCGCCGAAAATCAGAAACCGGAAGCTTGCCGAAACAAGGGGTGATCGGCGCTCGAGCTTTCCTGCGCCGTTGTACCGCACCTCGTCGGTCATGAGCAGGAAGGAGAAGATCGTCACCAGCTCCCAACCCGTAAGGAAGGTGAGCGTGTCTCCCGCGGCAAGCACTACAAGAACGCCCGCAAAACCAAGTGAAAACGAGGCCGCGGTCTTTGGACCGTAGAGTTTTCCGTAGCCGATTGCGAAGAGCGACAATAGCACTGCAGAAAGGGACGAGATGACGATGAAGGTCGCGGAGAGCTTGTCAACACTGACCGATAGCCGCAGGTTTTCGAAGAACGGAATCGAGGCGGTCTGCGGAGGGGAGACGAGCGCCGCCACTCCGGCGGCAAGCGCAACCAGCGATGCGAGAGACGCTACCCCGTAGGAGAGAGGGCGCCTCGATGCGAGAAGCGCTCCTGCAAGGTACAATGCAATAGCGAGCCACAAGAGCGTCATCGACTGCCTCCGACTGGGAGCCGGTCTTTTCCGGGACCGCGCTGGATCGAAAGGAGCGCGGCAAGAAGCTCCGCGGGCGCCGGATTTCTTGGGAGCTGCCCGACGACGATACTGGCGTCGACCATTCCCGTCCATGGGCCGAGGGTGTCGCCTGCATCCTGCGGCTCGCGCCTGGACCCGTCGGCTGCCCGCACCTCAGACGTTTCCCGTCCTACAAGCAGGACACCGCAGGGTGAGGGAAGCTGGCGGACTGTCGCCGCGACCGACTCCCGAAGGCTCGGAAGAGGTGGACCGAGAAGGACGAGCAGGTCGGCGTGGCGGGGCGTGTCGGCAAAGTAGATGCCGAAACGGTGCGTATTGTACTGAGGCGCCTGCAGAGCCGCGATTGTGAAGTTGAGCGAGTTGTCGCACCCTGCGTCGACCACAAAAATGTGCATGCTCCGCCGGAACTGCGGCCCGAGCGCGCGGAACTTCGTCCGTTTCTCGTAACTGTGCCGCTCGGTCAGGCGTCTTGCAATGCCGTGAACTGGCCAGAATACCACGTCTACCTCCCCGCGTCGGCGAAACTGATCCCGAAGGACTCGATGGCGAATGGCACGTCGGTGAAGATATTTCCGACAACCGCATCGGCGTAGGCCTGAAAACCGAATACCGAGGGCGAGGACACGTGGGAGGCCGATATTCGACCCTCTTCCACCTCGACAAACCAGGCAACGGTCCCCGACGCCGATTCCGTTGCGCCCAGGCCTGGCGCAGTCGATCGGTCATACCCGGCATTGCGCTCCCGGGTCGCCCGCATAGCGTCGGCAAACCCGGCGTCCCCCAACCGTTGGAGCTGTCCGGCCGCTATCGCGCATGAATCGAGTATCTCCTGTGCCCGCACTTCCATGCGTGCGAATGCGTCCGCCTCCTCCTGTGTCCGAACCTCAAAGTCCTCAATAAGCGGGTCGGAAGTCCGCAGATCCCATCCGAACCCGCACGCGCGAAGGGAGGGACCCGTCAGACTGTCGGCGGCCGCCACGGTACGTTCTACGATGGCCGTCCGGTGGAGGCGGTCGAGATAGTTGCGGGAGGCGAGACTACGTTCGAAAAGTTTGGCGAAGGTTGATTGCATCTGCCGAAGTCGCTCGCCCATCTCCGAAACGGCAATCGACGCTCCGCCCGACCGTGGCGCGGTTTCGCCTGCGAGCAGCGCTCCAAAGCTTCTTTGACCGGCGATGAGCTCGACAATCCGAAGAGACTCCTCGAACAGAGCGGCAAGGTGCGCGGCCAGCACTTTCTGTGCGGCCGCGGTCGCGAGGCGCATAATAACGTAGAGATGGTTGTAGATGCGCTCGATCTCGAGCAGGGCGATGCGGAACCGCTGCGCCTGTTCGGGAACCTCCCGCCCGAACGCAGACTCGACTGCACGCAGGAACGCAATTGCGTGGGCGGCCGAAAGGTTTCCGCAGAGACGTGAAACGCTCCCGATCGCGCTTTCGATCTCCTTTCCCTGCAGGGACGCCTCTATGCCGCGGTGCTTCAGCGAAAGGTCGATCTCGACCGAAAGGATCCGTTCGCCGTAGGTGTAGTAGTGGATGAGACCGGCCTCCGGATATCCGCCCGTGAAGGGGCCATAGCGAAAATCGAATACCCCGTCGCCGCGCGTCGATCCGTTGCCGATCACGCCGTTTCGCTTCTCGATGATAGCTCTGGCTTTGCCGGGGGATTTCGCGTTACGCAGAACTATTTCGGCCGCATCCTGTGCGATCTCGATCTCTCGCCCGCTTTCCTTGTGATATCCAAGTACGATGCTCACAGTCCCAGCACTCCCGACAATATCCGCCCGATAGCGGGAACAAAGGCGACAACCGCGAGAGAAAGCGCGGTCGATACAAGCGGAACCGCGACGCCGACGATCCCGCGTTCGCGTCGCTCACCCCGTACCGGGGAGAACACCGCTGAGACGACGCGGGCGTTTACCGCCACGAAGCTGATCGCGATCAGGAGCCCCACGAGCCCCGCCACAGCAATCCCGTAACGGGCATAGACCCCGCTCAATATCAGAAGCTCCCCGACAAACGCCCCGAAGGGAGGAGCCCCGGTTACCGCGAGCGAGGCAAAAAAAAGAGTGATGCCGGTCACCGGCATAGTTCGCCCTACGCCTCGAATCTCGGCGATCCGCATGGTCCCGTACCGCGCGAGGATGTTTCCCGACAGGTAGAACGCTGCCGATTTCGCGAATGCGTGGGCGATAAGCAAAACAACGGCACCAACTGCGGCGACTCCGCCGAGCGACACACCGAGCAGTATCGTTCCCATATTTTCGATAGTAGAGTAGGCGAACATGCGCTTCAGATCGCGCTGTACCGTGAGGATGAACGCGGCCGTCGTTAGCGTGAGTAGACCGAGGACGAAGAGGAAGAGCCGGGCGCCAGGCGAAGCGATCACGCCGAGGAATCGAACAATCGCGAACACTGCGACCGGCAGGAGTACCGCCGAGAAAAGCCCGCTTACCGGCGAGGGCGCTTTTCCATGAACGTCCGGTAGCCAGGTGTAGAGCGGGAACAGACCCGCCTTTGTCCCGTAGCCGATAATCGCAAGGGCGGCCGCCAGCGAGGCGAGCTGCCCGGAAACCGACGATCCGCGAAATGAAGCAGAATCGAGACTTCCCGAGGTAGCATAGAGAAGGATGTTGGCCACCAGGGAAATGACCAGGCCCGTGGATACGATGATGACATATCGCCACGACGCCTCTATGGCCGCCTCGTTGTTGTCGAGCGCCACAAGCAGGGCGCTTGTGACCGTCGTCGCCTCGACGCCGAACCAGACGAGGCCGAGGTTTGAAACCGAAACGGAGAAGACCATGGTAAGCGCGAATACATTCAGGAGAAAGTAGTAGATCCGCTTTCGAAAGAGCGGATTCTCGACATACTTCAGATAGGTGATGGAGAACACCGTAGCGCTCAGGTAGACCAGTGAAATGGTGAGGAGCATCAGCTTCGAAATTCCGTCCACGAACAGGAAGGAACCTTCCGTACCGGGCAGGAAGAGAAAGACAATCGAAGCGGCCGAAGCTGCGCTTGCCGCAGCGACAGAGACTATCTCATCGAACGCAACAACGGGAATGAGCGATAGAATGCTCGCTGCTCCCGCGCAATAGATAGGGATGGCGTAGACCCACATGGTACTATCCTTTCAAGTCCTCTGCCGCAGCAGCTGCAGCAGCACGATCGTCCGAGGAAATCGATTCCTCCCGCATCCGCATGATTATCCTCGCCACCACCACAATACCGAGAAGGTCGAGGACGACGGCTCCCTCGATAACGAGCGGCAGTGCCGGGAATCCCCAGGAGGCGAGAAGAAGAACCGCGTTTTCTACCTCCAGGTACCCGATCATCTGGATAAAGGCGTTGCGACGGGAGATGATGAGGAATACCCCCTCGAAGAGCATGGCAAAGGGGAGAGCTGAGTAGGCACCGGCTGCGCCGATCTCCCGGTCGATTGCCCATCGGAAAAGCCAGAGGCCCAAGATCACGAGAGCAAGCGCGATGAGTATTGAAGACGCCGTGCCGATCACCGGTCTGTCTTCGCGCGCACGCCAGGGGGTCTCGTGCAGATTGCGGACGATGAGGAGAGGAATGATGACTCCCCGCACCGCTGCCGTGAGCGCGGCGAGAGCGACCGGCACCACCGAAGCCCCCGCGACACCCTGGTAGAGCAGCGAAACCGCTACGACCATCGAGCTCACGGCGAAAGTGAATACGATCCGACTTACGTACACCTGCCATTGGATGAACAGGCCGAGGAGGATAATTCCGAAACCGGTTATCCCATACACCGACTGCATCTCAGATGCCCCCTCCGGTCAGATAGAAGGCAAGTCCCGCGAGGAGCGCGAAGGCGAACGTCATTGTGATGAAATCGAAGTTCTTGTAGAGCCGGTACTTCGACACGGTTTCGTTCAGGAGAGCGAAGACGAGCGTAAGCACCAGCATCTTTACCAAATGAATTGCGAGATATAATCCAACCATCGAAAGGGAGAGACTCATCGGCACCCAGAATGGCACGGAAAATACATTCAGAAACACGCTCATCAGAAGGAACTGCTTCACGTAGCCGCCCCATTGAAAGAGGGCAAATTCCGTTCCCGAGTACTCGATGGGAATTCCCTGGTCGATCATTCCAAACTCTGCCGACGTGTGGGACTCGATGGGCAGCTGCCCGGTTTCAACGAGCAACACCATGAAGAACGCGCCGACAACGAACCAGTGAAGAAGCGATCCGTACCAGGCCGAGGAAGTCTGGAGCGTGTTGTTGATGACATAGGGGTTGTTGGTCCCGGAGAGTACGCCGAGGAGAATGAAGATCAGAACCATTATCGGTTCTGACAATGCTGCAATACTCGATGCGCGCGATGCTCCGAGGTGCGCATAATTGCTGTGGGAATCGATTGCAGCGATCTTCTTCACCGTTGCCGCGGCGCCGAAGATAAGTCCGCCGCCGATGAAGTCAACCACAGGACCGAACGTAAGCGGAAAAGCGGTGACAATCGGCAACACCAGTGTCAGGAAGAGATACATCGCGAAGGTCATGTAGGGGGCAATCCGAAAAAAAGGAGACGAAACCGACGGAACAACGCTCTCTTTGCGGAATAGTTTTATAAGATCGAAATAGCGTTGGAATATGCTCGGGCCGGTTTTCGATTCGAGCTTTTCCTCGACAGCGGAAAGGATACCGGCGAAAAGGGGCGCCAGCAACGCTACGTATGCAAGCTGCAGCACGCTCAACAGCAGCAACACGGGGACCTCCTACCAAAACTTCGATTGGCAGGAGTCATCAGCCGATGCCGGCGGTTTGAGGCGAACTCCATCGCCTGTCTGATCTGAATTTTCCAACGGACCGAGCCGCCCGCTATGAACGAGCCGAGTACTTTATGACATGGACGGTTTAGATAGTCAAGACACCCTATTCGGGGCCGCGATCGATCTGATTTCTTTCCGAAAGCAGGACTCGGGGAAGCGGGCTACCGGGGGAGCGGGCGCCTGCCGCTGTAGCCGTCCTCGATACGGTGGTAAAACGCGAGCTCAGGCTCATCGCTGCGCCAGCACAGGAATACCGTCTCCCCATCGATTTCGGCGGGGAAATCCACAAGGCCCGTGGAAAAGCTCCAGTCCTTGTAGAAACATCCGATCTCTTCGAGCTCCGCGAAGTTCTCGGCGACCTCGGACTCGAACCGTTCTCGCTCCGCATGCTTTTCCGGGAGCGACCGGAGTCGCCCGGCCGCGCTGAGAATATCTCCGACTATCCTGCGAACGAGCGGGAGCGTGCGAACCGCCTCTTCCCGGGTGAACAGACGTTTGAACTCCATGGTGGCCTCCATTCTCGTTTCCGTCGTGGCAGTGGTCAAGCCGGCGTTGGAGGCATGGGCGCGCATGGCTTCTGCGATCCTGGGCAGCTGTTGCTGAGACGGTTCGGTACTCATTCTGTCGACTGCAGAAGCGCCTTCATGTAGCCCATCGCGTACGCCATTCCCGCGTACCACGGCGCGTCGCAGCTCATCTGCGGGGTGTGGTCCGGGATCATCACCCCGTCGAAATTGTTCCTTCTCAGAATGCGAACGATCCGCGTGAAGTCGACGTCGCCTTCGTCGATAAACACCTCGCGGTAGTGCGGCGCCTTGCCCCGGACGTTGCGCAGATGGATGTAGGCCACGGAGCCCGCGGAGGTGTACTGGTCGGTCGCTTCGTACACACTGCCTTCGGTCATTTCGGCTATCGTCCCGAGACAGAACTCGAGCGCGTTGGAACGGCTCGGGTAGATATCGAGCAAGCGCTGGTACATGTGAGGCTGGTAGACCAGGCGAGGCTGCTGGCGAAGCCGCGGAACAGGCGGGTCATCCGGGTGCGCGGCAAGTCGAACACCGCACTCCTCAGCCACCGGCAGTACGGCCTTCAGGAAGTACGCGAGCCGGTTCCACAGCTCATCGTGCTCGATCACTGGCTGGAAGCCTGGAGCGGCGTCAGGATCGTAGACCATGTTCCAGACCATACCTTTTCTGACCGGCCGTTCGTCGGCTCCATCCATGCCCACAGACACCGCGTTCCCGCGGGCAAACTCTCCGGAAATTCGCCCGGCGACGCCCGCGAGACTGAAGTTGTATCCGATGACCGACACCCCGGCAACTGCCGCCATGCGGATAACGTCTTTGATCCGCTCGATCTGTTCTTCCTTCCGCGGCCCGTCGAGAAGGACGTCGTACCAGAAGGCCGGGTCGAAGTTTTCGATCCCAAAAAACTCGAGCCCATGTGATTCGAGCTCCGTCTTGATTCGCAAAAGATTTTCTATCGTCCACTCTCCCGCCGTTACCCCGGCGACACCCCATCCGGTCCCGTCGCCGACGGGTTGGTTATCCTGATGTGAGTCCGTGGCCGAGTTATGGTAGTCCACCAGGTGAACCACGGCGTGGGTCGCCCCGCACTGGCGCGCGAAGCTCATCGTGGCAGGATTGAGCATATGGTGATAGAATCCAAATCCGATTTTTATGTTGTTCATTTCAAATCGCCTGCTGCGTCAGAACCCGCTTGCGACGCCTCCGTCTACGACAAGACAGCTACCGGTCACGAATGCGCTTGCCGGAGAGGCAAGGTAGACCGCCGCGAGGGCAACTTCTTCCGGCGTTCCGAAACGCTTGAGCGCGGTGCGGGACAGTATTTTCTGTTTCCGCTCCGGATCGGCGTCCACCGCCCGGTGCATCATCTCCGTGTCTATGAATCCCGGGGCCAGCGCGTTGACCCGGATATTATCGCCTCCGACTTCCGTCGCAAGTGTTCTTACCACTCCCAGCGCGGCGGACTTGGCGGCCGAATAGGCGATGACCTGCGGAACTCCGAAGATTGCTGCCATGGACGAGATGAATATAATCGAACCCTGTTTACGCTTCCTCATCGAAGGGAGCACGGCGCGCGTCAAGGTGTGAGCGCCGACAACGTGCACGTTGAACATGCTTTGCAGCTCACTCTCCGCGGTGGTTTCTGCGGGCTTCTTGAGATGCGTGCCGGCGTTGTTCACCAGGATGTCGATCGGGCCCAGCTGTTCAGTGGCACGTTCGACCAGTTGAGCGACAGCTGCGCTGTCAGTGATATCGCACTGCTGCGCGAGCGCGTCCATTCCCATCGTCTTCACCGCCGCCGCTATCACGTCACCGCGGCGACCGCACACTATTACCCGCGCCCCTGCGGCCACAAACGCTTTCGCGATGGCGAGTCCGATCCCCGTGCCGCCCCCGGATATGAGCGCGACCTTTCCATCCAAACTGAACTGGCTAACGCCGTTGTGCACGTCAATCCTCCAATAAGAGTGAATCCTGTAATCACGTGTTCAGCGTCGGTTTGATGCAGCCGGGTCCTATTGCGAGAGAACCTCGCGGAGCCTGGCACCGAGCTCTTGCGCTTCATCGGCGCTCCTGGTGGAGGTCTGGATGAAGACGCCCTTGCGGCCGAAGAAATCAACGAGCTTCTTCGAGTACTCCACCATGTCTACTGCGCCGGAATTCTCGTGATCCCAGTAGTAGTGGCGAAGGTTCACCGCGATCTTTCCTGCGACAGCCGTTCGGATGGTCTCCCAATTGGGATTCTGTGGAATTGTGAGATCTACGCCCACAATCCCGTCGATTTCGGTCATTGCCTGCACGACGTTCTGCACATCGCCGCATGAGTGGACCACTATTCCACCGAATGCGCGCGATATCAGGTTGTTGTACCGAACGCCAAACTCGCGGTAGAGCGTCGGAGACATGAGTGCGGCGGTGTCGTCGCTTATCCGCACTCCGAATTCCCTCGGTAGATACCACATTTCGTGACCCATCGTGTGAAGATGGTGGATTTCTTCGAGCTGCCGCTTAACGTACTGGATTGTCGCCTCCGTAACCTTTTCCATCAGAGCGTGAACTTCATCCGGATGGAGGATCGTCGACTCCATGAACGAGGTGTAGTCCCAGATCAGGGATGCGGTAACCAGCGGGGAGGGTACATTCAGAAGACGAAGGGGCAGATCGGAGTGAGATTCGAGGTACCGGACCCGATCGAAAGCCATCTTGTAGACCGCATTGTTTTCGATATCGGGCAGCGCGAGTGCGTAGACGGCGTCGATATTTTCTTCCCGAATGAGCGGCTGCACCCATGGGTCCGCGTCGCTGTTCACTGTGTAGGGGCATCCGAAGGCGGAAGCGATGATGTTGATTCCCTGGTTCGGTTTGATGTTGGGCATCCCGTAGTCGTAGACCGCTTCCCGCTGTCGGTGAAACTCCACGTTCCAGGAGAGCTCGGCGGCATCGTCGGAGAAATACCGCGAGGTTGCCCCATGGAACGGACCTATCTCGATGAGAAACGGGACTTCGTCGACGGCTTCCAGGCGCCAGTTTTTCCGAATCGCTTCCTGTTTTATTTCAATCGACAGTTTCTCTGGAATCAAGATCATCCACCTGCGCGGTGCCGGTCATGTGTCGGCATGAGCTTAGGACCTCATCTATCGCGAAGTTTCCTTCGGTATCAGTGCGACCGCTCGTATCGGTGAGGCCGAGCCGTTCTTGATCTTCAACGGAAGCGCCATGAAGAAGCAAAACGGGGGAAGCTGGTCGAGTCCGGCCAGGTTCTCCAGGATAAGAACCTCCTTTCCGAGGAAGGTGAAGTGCGCGGGGAATTTTTCGGAACTGAACTGGTCGGCCGAAGGTGCGTCGGTTCCGAATGCGGAGATCCCTTTTCCCGCGAGGTATTGCGCCGCGATTCCGTCAAGTCCAGGCCAGTCCTTGAGAAAATCGCGATGATTCGGTTTCAGAGCCCAGTATCGATCCCAGCCGTATCGCGCGAGCACGATGTCTCCGGCAACGATCGGACCATTCACCGTTTCCCACGATACAATCCGCTCGAGAGTGAGGAGTCCGTCTGCGGGGAGATCGCTGCCGTCGATAGTCGCTGCGCGGCCCATGGTTCGATTCAGGGGAACCTGGTCAATTCCGTAATGCGCTTTACCCTGTGGCACGAAATGCAGCGGCGCATCGACGTGAGTGCCGCTGTGTTCGGACATCGAAACCTGGGCGTGACATGAGACATCACCGAACTCCTGCGACTCGTATACGACGCGGGAATACCGGGCATGGGTCGGCCAGCTGGGTATGTTTTCCTCGAGCGTGTGGCTCAGATCCACGAGGGTGAGGTTTTCGCGAAACAGGCGGGAAAACTGATCTCAGTTCGCTTGGCCAGGTCGTCAACTTACACCTCCACATCGCCTCGAATCATCACGAAACCAGCTTGTATACAAGTATATCATATGCGAATTCCGGCTGTCAATGCGACCGTCCGGAAATGACGGACCGCCGTCGGCATCACTCTTTGAAGTAGCCCGAGTAGATTCCGATCAGCACCGGGAAGTCGTAGGCCAGATACTCCAGGTGTTCCTTGAGAAGCTCGACGGTCTCGTCTTCCCTGTTTTCAAGAATCGCATTGAAGATCCTCGCATGCTGTTCTGCGACCACGTCGAAATGGTGCCGCTGTCTCAGCTGAAGGTACCGGACGCGATTCAAATGTGCACGCATTATGGATATTACGGCCAGGAGCGTCGCGTTGCCGCTTTGTTCGATAATAGTCCTGTGAAATGCCTCGTCGGATTCGAGGAACCCGTCGTAGTCGTTGCTTCCGGACTTCAGCTTCTGGTCGTCGAGTATTCCCCGGATCTGCCGTTCTGCCAGCCGGTATTGCTCGAGAGAAGAATTCCAGTCGCGGGCCACGATTCGAAACGCACTGGTCTCGAGGCTCTCCCTGACGAAACCGGCCTCTCTGACCTTCTTCCTGGATATGTAGGCAATCCGGATCCCGCGCTGCGGAAGTATCTCGATGAGCTCTTCGGCCAGCAGAAGACGAAACGCCTCCCTCACCGGTGTGCGGCTGACACCGAGAGTGCTGGACAATTCCGCCTCGTAGACCATCTGTCCCGGCTCCAGGCGCAGAGTAATTATGGAGTCGCGGATACTCTGGTAGGCATGATCGCCCAGCGTTGTTCTTTGTCCCACGATGGTATGAATTCGCCCGTCGCTCACCGGTCGTCACTCACTGGTATACAAGTATATTGAGCGTCGCGCAGCGGGTCAAGCAACGCCGGCCGGTTCTGTCAAGACAACCGGTTCGCGCGCGCCGCGCCGTCGACACTGCTTGACCTGCCGCGCAACATTCTGCTATGCCGTCGTAGTGATCACAAAAGTTGAACCCTTCATCATGCACGTGCCTGTTACCGGCACCGGAATCGCCGACAGCACGCACCGGATCAGCCATTGGGGCGTGGTCGGCGCAGAGATCGTTACCGATGACGGATTTGCGGGGTACGGATTCACCGGCACGCACGCTCATCTTCCATCCGACAGAGTGATCGCCCGGTTCATTTCCGACGTGTACGCGCCGATGCTCCTTGGCAAGGATTCGAGGGAGGTCCGGAGGCTGTGGGAAACGCTCTTCCACTCCCCGCCGCTTCAATGGATCGGACGTGCCGGAGTAAGTCAGCTTGCGCTATCAGCCGTCGACGTTGCACTCTGGGACATCAAAGCCAAACGAACCGGGGTTCCGCTGTGGGCCCTGCTTGGCGATTCGGGCGCGTCGCGGGTAAAGGCGTACAACACCGATGTTGGATGGCTGAACATCCCGGAATCGGAGCTCGTCGCGCAATGCAGACGCGCATGTCAGGATGAGGGGTTCTCCGGCGTGAAGCTGAAGGTGGGGTCGGACGATCCGCTGGACGATGTGCGCCGGGTCGAAGCAGTCCGCAGCGCGGTCGGCCCGAAGGTCACGATTGCGATCGACGCGAACGGTAAGTTCGATCTGCCGCGAGCGATGCGGCTTTCGACGCTTCTTTCGTCTTTGGACGTGCTGTGGTTCGAGGAGCCCCTCTGGTACGACAGCGTTCAGGATCACCTGCGCTTGGCGCAGGCAAGCCCGATCCCGATCGCCCTGGGCGAGCAGATATACACAGTAGAATCGCTTTACGAATTCATTCGCTGCGGCGCAGTGCACTTTGTGCAACCCGACGTGACCCGCATAGGCGGATTAACTCCGATGCTCCGGGCGCTCGAATTGTCTGCGGTCCATTTGTTGCCGGTTGCGCCGCACGCCGGAGAAATGAGTCAGGTGCACGTGCACGTAGCGTTCCATTCAGCTTCGTGCGATATTCTGGAATACATTCCCTGGATCAGAAACTGCTTCGCCGAGCCGGCCACGGTTCGCGATGGATTCTTCGTCAAACCGGAGCAGCCGGGCGCCGGTACCACACCAACGCCGGAGGCGCTGGAAATGTACGCGAAACCTTTGGCCTGACCGAAGCTCAAACAGAAAAGTCTATCTTTGAATTTTGTTAACCATCGATGCGATCATTTTTGCCGAGGAAATGTGTTTTCGCATTGCCTCCTCGGCCGCGTTCGCATCCCGGTCCAGCATCATTTCCAGTATGTTCGCGTGTTCGGAGTTGCTCACCTTCAGCCGATCCTGGATTCTCGCGCCCAGGACGACGATTCGCATGTTCTGCGAAAGGACGCTGGACATCAGTCGTATCAGGTGTTGATTCCCGGTGCATTCGACAAAATAGGTGTGCATAAGATAATCGCTTTGAATTATCAGATCCGGTTCGTACTCGTCCTGTACGAATATGCGGTGGAATTCCTCCAGTTTCTCCCGATCGGCGAGAGATGTCGAAAGCCTCGCAACAAGCGGCTCTACTACCTCACGTACCGTGTATATCTGGTCGATATCTCCCACTGAAATGGGGGATACGATGACGCCGCGCCTCGGCATGACGACAAGCAGGCCCTCCATTTCCAGCGCGTTGACGGCCTCGCGGACCGGAGTTTTGCTGACGCCGATTTCGTTCACCAGCGCGTTCTGATCGACCACCGAGCCCGGCATCATTTCGCAGGTGACGATTTTGTTCCGGATAATCTGATACGCCTTGTCTTTTAGGGTTGGAACGTAGTCTTTTCTCATACCCCTTCCGGTGGGCCACGATGCCCGGAACTTGTCGCTCTCTCAGGCGCCTCGACACCCTTCGCTCCGGTGAGCCTACACCGCGGCAACGCGTTTCCCTTTTGGAACGGAGGCGATGAGAATGACCATCAGCAATCCGCCCTGGATGATTCTCTGGAACGACGCCGGCAGATTCGTCAAGTTCAGAAATGCAACCATGAAAGTCAGCAGCAGCGCCCCGCTGACCACCCCGGCTACGCTCGACTTGCCGCCGGCAACGCTTGTCCCGCCAATCACGGTAGCGGCTACGGAGGTCATCAGATAGGCGACCCCGATATCCTGAAATGCGCCGCCAAAATACCCACCCATGAGTGTCCCGGCGATACCGGCAAGCAGGCTGCTGATTACAAACGCCGTGATCACTATTCGTTCGACGCGGATGCCCGAGAGCGCGGCTGCAGTCCGGTTCTGTCCGACGGCGTGGAGCCGTTTTCCGTACTTCGTTCTGTACATGACGATGCCCATCACCGCGGATGTTGCCCCCGCGATATAGATCATCGGTGAGAGCCCGAGAATTCGAAGTTTCTGCGTGAAATAGGCGACGCCTGGTGTCGGCATGCCGGTCGTCTTCCGGGATACGATCAGAACTATCGAGTAGACGATGAAGCCAACCGCCAGGGTCGTGATCATCGGCGGCACGCGGAAGTACAGATTGATGATACCAATGAAAACGCCGACGAGCGCGCACACGGCCAATGATACTATCAGTCCCGCGAGTATTCCGTAGTCGGCGGTGAGCATTGAAGAGATGTAGGCCGCAAGTGCAACCGTGTATTGGCTCGAAAGATCAATAGCTCCGTTCCCGCTGGTGATCACCGTCATCTGGCCAAGGCTCAAGAGCACAAGAAAACTCGCGAGCGTTGCGCTTACTACCAGCATGTGCACGGAGAACCTTTGAGTCATCAGGCTGATGACGATCCACAGTATCAGTGACCCCAGGACCGACCAGATCCAGATGTTTCTTGCAAGAACTCTTCTCACGATCATCTCGTTGGCTCCGTTCGTCCGCTTATCAGCTTGAGCCCGAGCGCGACAATCAGAATCAGCCCGGTTACCGCGCTTTGAAGATTTGAGTCGATTCCGACAAACGTCAGCAGAAACGAAATGCTTGAAATAGCGAGGGCGGCCGCAACGACTCCTACCGGCGCACTGACACCTCCGAAGAAACTGCACCCGCCGAGTATTATCGTTGCGATGCTGAGCATGTTGTACGAACGGCTCGAATTGCTGTCGCCGCTGTTCGCGATCGCCGTGAGCATGAGACTTCCAATCACAATCATTAGTCCGGCTATGGCGTAGGTGACTACCATCGCTGTGAGGCGCGACCAACCGGCCCGGCTCACGGCCGTCGGATTATTGCCGAGCGCGTTTATGATCATCCCATATTTCGATCGTCGTACAATCCAGTAGGAAACCGCAGCGCCGGCAATCGCGATCATTATCGGCATGGGGATGATCGGAAATTCGAAGTTGTAGAAGGTGCTCAGCCACTGCGGGGCATGTCCCCCGGGTACCGGCGCGATGGTCAGCGCGATTCCGAGCCAGACAAAGGACGCACCAAGCGTGATGACGATGGCCGGTATCTTCGTAGAATAGATTATCGCCGCGAGCCCGGCGTACGCCAGGACGAAAAGCAGCGCGTACAGGACACCCAACCCGGGGTTACTTATCAGAATGAAGGCAACGATTACGTTCATGAGACCGACCGACATGCCGTTCCCGAGGTCTATACCGCCGGAAATCACGATGAACATCTGTCCGAGCGCAATGAATATGAGGGGTACCGCGGAAGAGTACAAAAGCTGTACCCCCAGGTAGGAGGTGATTCGGCTGTTTAAGAAGGAATTGATAATGTAGATCGAGATCAGTGAAACGAAGGCGAGAAACGCGCGATTGCTCGTGACCATTCTCACGAAACTCCGGGACGCCGCTTTGACCTTCACGTCGCCGTTTGCAGCCGTTCCACGTGATTTCTCCCGAAAAGAGGTCCGTATGATGTTCTGTACGCTTACATCTTCTCCGGCCAACTCCTCAACAATTCGGCCGTCATGCATTACGTAGACCCTGTCGCACTGTTCCATTTCGAGATCTTCTGTGCTGTGCAGCAGGATGGCCTTGCCCTGTTGTTTGGCCTCGTCGAGCAACCGGTAAATTTCCTGTTTTGTCTCGACATCGACTCCACTGGTGGGATCGTTCAGCAACACCAGGTCGGACTCGGCCGCCAGGCATCTGGCCAGCAGCGCCTTCTGCTGGTTCCCGCCGGAGAGGCTGGTGATTTCGTCGTGAATATCGTTTGCGGTGAATCTGAGCTTGTCAAACCAGAACTTCGCCAGCGCCACAAACTCTCTCATTCTGATGAACCCGTTCCGGGTGACCTTGTCGAGACTGGAAATGACGGTGTTGTCGGCAATGTTCCAGAGAGGGAATATACCTTCGTTTTGGCGGTCGCCGCTCACGTACGAGACCTTCGCCATCAGTTGAATGCTTGGGCTGTGGCGTCGCTTCTGTGACGCCCTGAAAATGGCCCGGATGAGTTCGTTCTGGCCGGCTCCCTCCAGTCCGGAGATACCAATCAGCTCTCCCTTGCGCACGTGGAGGTCGATCTCGTGCAGATTCTCGTCCGTAAGACCTTTTATGTTCAGCGCATATGGGAGCTCCCGCTTCTCCTGGACAAGCCTGTGGGAAGTCATCACTTTTCCACCAAGAATTTCCACCAGCTCGTTCATCGATGTCTCAGCTCGATAACCCTGCCAGTGCGTGGTTCCGCCTTTCATCACCACCACGCGGTCGCAAACTCTTTCGATCTCGTCGAGCTTGTGAGAAATGTAGACGATCGCAATTCCAGATGCCGCAAGTTTCTTCATTGCCTCATGAAGTTGAATGATCCTGTCCCCAGTCAGAGAGGAGGTCGGCTCATCGAGGATAAGTATCTTCAAACCCTCGTGGGAAACCGCCTTCGAGATCTCAAGCATCTGACGCTGCGGCAGGGGAAGGTCTCCCACCGATCCATTTACATCGATCCCATGGTTCGGGAAAACAGTATCGAGAAATTCCTTTGCCACTCCCCCCGCACGCTTCCTCCACCCGGGTTTGGCAAACGGCAGGTGATTCATAAGGTTGATCATGAAGTTTTCGTATACGGCGAGGTTGGTCAGAAGCGATAGTTCCTGGTACGCGCATGCGATCCCAAGCTCCTTCGCCAATTTGGCGTTCAGAGCCGATTTCGGTTTCACCTCGTTCCGGAAGAGCACATCCCCGCTTGTGGGTGCGTGAGCGCCGGTGATCACCTTCATCAACGTCGACTTGCCCGCTCCGTTTGGTCCGACAAGGCCTAAGAATCTCGCCTAGAGTGATATCAAGGCTCATATTCTTGAGCGCGCGCGTGGGACCGAAATTCTTGCAGATGTTCCTGAGTTTCAAATAGGGGTCTTTTGGTAGCACTGCTTCATCGCTCATTGTTGACCTGATGCCCTGGTGAAGTTTCAGTCACGCCCGTTCCATTTGGAATCAGTTTCCGATGGTTTCGTTTGACAATAACAGCATTCGCAAAGGTTCGAACATACCCCGTGCCCGAAAGTCTCGGGCCGGGGTATGGACAAATTTGATCGGCAGGTTGACCCTACTGCTTGTAGTAGGTTTTGACTATCCAGTCGTGGTCGTACTCTTTCGCTGCAACTTCGTCGGGCTTGAGGTTGGCGAAGCTATCAACCATGTCCTGGGTTATGCTCAGCGCGGGCATGATCATTTCTCTCGGAACTTTTACGCCTTTGAGAAGATCAATCGCAACATAGAGTCCGGAAGCTGCGCTCCACGGATTTGCGGCCCAGGAGAAGGACTTGTAGCCGTTCTTGGCCTTTTCGTCTGACCACCATTTCAGAAAGTTGCCGCGGTTTCCGCCGATGATGACTGGTATCTTTCTTCCGGCCGCCTGGAACGCCTGAAGTGCGCCGTATTCATCGCCGCCCTGACCGAGGACGCCGTCCACCTGCGGAAGTCCGGGAAGGATCGACGCTACCTGCTGTTGCGCGACCGATTCAGTCCATTCGCCGTACACCGTGCCCACGACTTTGATGTCTGGAAATGCCTTCAATGCGGCGACAACGGAATTGTGGAAGGCATCGTCGAAGGATACACCCGCGAGGCCTCTGATTTCGATGATATTGCCCTTGCCGCCCATCAGCTCGGCCAGATGCCCCGCCGCGTTGGACGCCATCGAGTTGGTGTCCCAGTTGATCTGATAGCATTTGTCGGTGGTTACCGGACCGTCGTTTACTATGACCACGGGAATCCCGGCCTTGTCCGCCTTTTCGATCGCCCCGTTCAGACCCGATGCGCTGCCCGGATCGATAATAATCGCGTCAACGCCTTCGAGAATGAGGCTTTCGATCTGAGATACCTGCGTCGCCACGTTGTTGTTCGACTGCAGCATCTTGTAGCTCTTCAGCGTACCGTCGGCGACCATCTTGTCTGCGAGCTTCTTGAAAAGAGCCTCCATCGTCTGACGATAGGTGTTACCGCCGTAGGAGTTCGAGAAACCTATGGTGTAGCCTTTTCCCGATGTCTTCGCGACAGCCTCTTTTGAGCCGGCCGCAAAGACGACCATCCCCGTTACCAGAAGTGCGATCGCAACCAGAACCAAGACCTTCTTACTCATCTGCCACCCTCCTCTTTGAAGTGGAAACGTAAAAATAGAATGCGAAGAGCCCTTTTTTTCGCATGAACGCGTGCGTCGCTATGTCAGTCGGAGCTCACACCCGAAGAACCAACTCCCCATAAGCCTGCCTCCCGTATACTGCAAGAATAGGGTCACTAATATATCAGTGTTATATCACAGTCTATGGCTGGTTTTGGCCCCTGTCAACAGTTTTCTTTTTCGCGCCAGTTTCCGCGCATCAGGCGGTCGAATCTAAAGACTACACGGTCAATCTCTGCTATATACAGAGCATGACTCGACGCGGCCTGCTGCTGTTTGGCGCAATGTGCGTGATCTGGGGAATTCCCTACCTCCTTATCCGTGTCGCGGTGGGTGGAATCTCGCCCGTCGTGCTCGTCTTCGCGCGCACGGGGATCGGGGCGTTGATCCTGATGCCGGTAGTCCTCGTTCGCGGAGGGCTGCGGGGTATCGGGATGAAGTGGATTCCCCTGCTGGTCTATTCTGTTGTAGAGGTCGGCGGGCCATGGTTTCTGCTTTCGAGTGCCGAGCAGCACATTTCGAGCTCGCTGGCGGGGCTGCTTATCTCCACGGTGCCGCTGCTGGCAATCATCATCGCGCCGCTTTTTGGAAACCGGGAGGGCATGGGCAGGCTCGGGATTGCCGGACTGGTCGTGGGCCTGATCGGTGTCGCCGCCATAGTCGGCCTCGATTTTGGCGCCACGAATATTGTGTCTCTCATCGAGATGGGACTGGTCGCACTGGGGTACGCGGTGGGGCCGGCTATTCTCCGGCGCTACCTGACCGGATTGCCGGCGGTGACCGTGGTTGGACTGTCGCTTGCCCTGTGCGCCATCGCATACGCCCCCTTCGCCGCGATTGCGTGGCCGCCTGCGATGCCGGACGCTGCGGTGATAGCGTCTGTCGGTGTGCTCGGGGTGGTCTGTACCGCCACCGCGTTCCTGCTCTTCTTCGCGCTGATCGAAGAAATTGGCCCGGTGCGTGCTACCGTGATCACCTACGTGAATCCGGCGGTTGCTGCGGTACTCGGGGTCGTGATCCTGCACGAGAGCTTCACGGTTGGCATGGGAGCAGGGTTCGTTCTCGTGCTGACCGGTTCGATCTTCGCAACCAGTCGACGGCGCCAGACATCACCGGGCGGCCCGGCGAAAGAGTGACCGCGGGAAGGGACTTTCAGCGCCCACGCGAGCCTTTCCGCTGGTGCAAAGCGGGTGAAACGGCCCGGTGACTCGGCCGGCCCTAGGACGTAAGGTTCAGAATTCCGGTCACCAATGGCAGAGATGTCCGGACAAAGGTCGCCGCCGCGGCCCGTCTTTTGGTCCGGAGCCACTGGAGCACGAGCCCGTACATTGCCGAGCTTGCCGCGGTCGCGACGAGCTGGAGCGATTTAGCCCCGTCAGATTCACTGGACTTTCCCGCCCATTGTCTGAACAGCTCTGCACTGAGATCGGTGACCTGCGCCTCGACTACCCAGTCGAGATGAGTATGGGGCGGCTTGCAGTGTCCGTAAAGCGCCGCGACGTAGTTGCAGATCGCGAGGAAAAGATCCCGGACAGAATCGACACCGAGGGTGCGAGCCGCAAATCCGTGCCGATCGAGCTCTTCAGAAAATGACTTTCGAATCGTGTCGCCGAGCAAGGCGTACTTGTCCACGAAGTGTGAATAGAAGGTGACTCGATTGATTCCCGCGCGCTCCGTAACATCGTTCACCGTCAGGTCCTCGAACCCCTTATCCTCCATGACGGCCAGAAATGCCTCTTCGATGAGCTTCCGTGTTCGGGTGATACGCGGATCGCTTCTTGGGCTCTTCGTGCGATCTGCCAATTCCCACCTCCACGATCTTTAAAACTACACTTGTCGTTTACACTACGTTTGTGTATATTCACTCTATCGGATTGGCATGACGATGTCAACGCGGGTTGCACCGAAGAGCGCGGCAACCTGCGCTCGGGTCAGGTAGGGGCGAACAGCGGAGAAACGATGATATGAAAACGGAAAAAGCGTTTGTGGCCGACCGGCGTTCGATCCACCCGGCCACCCGATTGGGAACGGTGGCTCTGAATGTATCGAACCTCGAAGGTCAGATCGAGTTCTACCGGTCGATCCTCGGCTTTGCCGTGCACTGGAGAGAGGGAAATCGTGCGGGCCTGGGTGCCGGTGCCGCGGACCTGCTGGAGCTTGCGGAGCTCCCCGGAGCGCGCCGATATCCGAGAACCACCGGTCTCTACCATTTTGCCGTACTGTTCCCAGATCGGCGTGAGCTTGCCCGGGCGGTTGCGCGCCTGTTCAAGGCAGGCTACGAGAACTATCCAACAGATCACGTCGCTACCAAGACTACCTATTTGCGTGATCCGGAAGGCCAGGAGATCGAGTTGTATGCCGAGTCGCCCGAGGACGGGTCGATGGGAATCGCAAATGGGCAGTTCCTGGCGCGAAAGGCCGACGGCACGCCCAGCAGCGGCAGGGAGCCGCTTGACCTCGATGCGCTCTTCGCGAATCTCCGCCAGCAAGATCGCCTCGACCAGCCGATCCCGCGGGAAACGAAGATCGGACATGTTCATCTCTACGTCCGCGACGTTCCGGAGTCGGTCGACTTCTACACGCGAGTAATCGGATTCGACGATATGGGCTCCTCGGCCGAGATGCAGGCGGGCTTCGTATCCGCCGGCGGCTACCATCACCACGTTGGATTGAACAGCTGGATCGGACGCGGTCGACCGCCGGCCCCGCACGGGGCGCTCGGCATGCGTCACTTCACAGTTATCCTTCCGGATGCTGCAAATCTCGCCGAAGTTGCCGACAGGATCGAGAAGGCAGGCGTTGCCACTCAGGAGCGGGAAGGGGGGCTGATCGTTCGCGATCCGTCGGAGAACGGTGTGCTGTTTACACATGCTTGAAATCGAATGTGAGCGCGGCGGTTCGCCGTCGTGTCGCATTCTTCAACGAAACTGTTTTTATAGAAGGAGTCTGTTATGTCTCACGAAATGAGGGCCGTTCGTTTTCACGAGTACGGGGATACCGGGAAGCTATCCATCGAGTCGGTTCCCCGACCCGTTCCGAACGCGAACGAAATTCTGGTGAAGGTGCACTACTCAGGGGTCAACCCTGTCGACTGGAAACTTCGGTCCGGAATGTACAAAGATTTCATGCCGGTCACCTTCCCCTCCACACCGGGCAGGGAGTTTTCGGGCGTTGTCGAAGAGGTGGGCGCGAGCGTGAATGACTTTTCGAAAGGGCAGCGGGTCTTTGGTCCAGCGAGCGGAACCTACGCCGAGTACGTCGTCGTGCGGGCGGCCGACGTCGCGCCGATTCCCGAAGGCGTCTCGTTCGAAAAGGCTGCAGCTGTAGCGCTGGGGGCACTCACCGCCTGGCACGTCGTCGAAGACGCTGCGCTGAAACCGGGGCACTCCGTAGTCGTTATTGGCGCAGCCGGCGGTGTGGGACTGTTCGCCGTCCAGTTCGCCCGACTGAAGGGAGCGAAGGTTGCAGGTGTCGCTTCCACCGCGAATCTCTCCTTCGTAAAGTCGCTCGGCGCGGAGCCCGTAGACTACGCCACCGGACAGGTAACCTCGAAGGTAAAAGATGCCGATGTCGTCATCGACACCGTCGGCGGCGCGGCGCTCGAGAGCGCCTATACCCTCGTCAAGAAGGGTGGACTGCTGCTGACCGTCGCGGGAATGGCATCCGAAGAGAAGGCGAAGGAACTCGGCATAACCGCTCGAGGCTCCGGAAACCGTGGTCCCGAGCCGCTTGGCAAGATCGCGGAGCTTCTCTCCGCGGGCAAGCTCGTACCCGAGGTGGGAAAGATCTTCCCTCAGTCCGAAGCCGCCGCCGCCCAGGATCTGAGTCAGTCCGGCCATGGAAGAGGACGAATCCTGCTGAAGATGTAACTCGTCGCACGGACCTGCTCCGCAACCTAAACTGCGGGGCAGACCGTTCTGAGGGAGGCGAACACCGGGGAGCCGCAAACCGTACTGTCCTTCGCGACCGGGGTCTTGACTGCCGCGGTGGCGTCGAACTCTTTACACGTCTCGGCTTCCCGGCAATACTCGTTCGCATGATGTACTCCTCAAGAGACCTATACCTGCATCTCGCCTGGTACAATGGCCGGGCAAACGCAGAGTTGTTTGACGTTCTGGCACGCCTCACCGACCGGGCGCGTCGACGGGATACCGGATCCTACTTTGGGTCGATTCACTCATTGCTTAATCATATCATCGTGGCCGACCTGTACTGGCTCAACCGTTTCAAGCCGATCTACCCGGAGTCTGCCGTTCTGGCCGACCCGCTGCTCTCCCCCGCGGAGCTCTCCTGGAAACACGACTTGCGTGAGGGTTTCGAGGATTTGCGGCGTGATCGGACTTTCGTGGACGAGCGCGTCATCGCGTGGTTCGAAGAGTGCCCCGAGAATCGGTACGGCGACAGGTTTGAATATACCGATTCGGCCGGAAACGTTCGAAGCGCCGTTGCCGGACAGGGCTTCGAGTTCCTTTTCTTGCATCAGATCCACCACAGAGCGCAGGTGACGCAGGTGCTCGACTCACTCGGCCTGCCGAACAACATCGCCGACAACGTGGCATTTCTCGAAGGGTCGACATAGAGAAGATGCCGATGCGAATATTCCTGGTCTCATGCAGTCACCGCAGCGGGCCGCTGCTACGGGTCGGCCCTCCCGTTTCGCGAGTGCGGTCGAGCAATGGCTCTTTCCGGCAAACGAGCTCAAAGACGACCTTCGGTTTTGACAGGTGAGACAGCTCGCAATTCTCCACATACTGGAGATGCCAGCCGGAGAATACCTCGTCGATCATCTTTCGGTCGAAGAAGCGCTTGTAGTGTCCATTGTGCTCGTAGAATCCGGGTTCCACCTCGCGGCCGACCCCCGCACCGTAGTTGTAATCACTCGCCGCGTTGACTCGTGCACACAAGAGACCGTCGGGCCCAAGGATTCGACCGATCTCAGACAGAATTTCCTTTGTGGTCGAAAGTTCAAAATAGTGGAGAGACAGATCGGCAACCGCCACCGCGAATGACGAATCGGCAAACGGCATGGGACGTTCGAGATCGATCTGCATGACGTTCAGCTCCGGGATTCGCGAAGAGAGCGCCGCCACGGCCACCGGAGAGATGTCGGAAGCGGTCACCGAAAAGCCGCGCCGGTGCAGCAGCTCGCTGATGCCGCCCGAGCCGCAGCCGAGTTCGATGATCGGGCTTCGGGGAGGGAATAGCGTCAGATGCTTCGATATCCAATTGTCCCGCAGAGCGGCGACTGCTTTCGCCGACGCATAGTAGGTGCTCCAGTAGGTCTCTCTGTTTTCCCGGATCATGCAATCCCACCCCGTTGCCTCCTATCATCTTGACTCCGGACGGTCGTGTCAATAAATTGTCTCATTCTTTCTCTACGGGAGGGCCGTATGCCAAGAGTTGTTCACTTTGAAATTCCAGCCGACGATACAAAGCGCGCCGTCGAGTTCTACAAGAGTGTGTTTGGCTGGCAGATCACGGGGTGGGAGGGTATGGACTACCACATCGCCGTGACCGGAACCGACGGGGTCGGAATCGACGGAGCGATCATGGATCGCACTGGAACCGCGAAAACCGTTGCGACAACCATCGAAGTAGCCTCACTCGAAGAGTTCATCGAGAAAGTCAAACAGGCGGGCGGAACCCGGTTGACTGATCCTTCAGAAATACCCGGTGTCGGGAACTTCTGCTATTGCAGGGATACCGAAGGAAACGTCTTCGGACTTCTCGAGCCGGTGCCCCGCGGTTGATGTAGGACAGACCATGCCGCACGATTTCGAGGTCTCGGATGTTATCCCGGCCGGTCCGCAGAAGATCTGCGACGCGTGGCTCGACCCGAGGCCAATGCAGCGATGACGGGAAGACGCGGCATTTGTCGCCTGTTCGGCAAGGATCACGTTCGAGCGGCTTGACCTTTTTCGCGGAACCTGATATTATCGATATGTTCGATCGTTGGAAGCCATTTTTCGTGCGCGATAACTCCATTTGGAGTGCGCGGGAAAGATGGCTTTTTTTGTGCCGCGACTTTGTGCCGGCACGGAAAGTCAGGTGATATGGTGGCCGGTTCGGACCGCCGTGTGCAGCTGCGACAATCCAATCGATGTGCCCGCACGCACCGGGTCGACACGGTGCAACAGGCGACGCACGACAAGGAGGTGTGTATGCAGAATGGAGAAGCTATGCCACGTCCCACGAGGACTGGCGACTAACAATCGAACGTTGGCTCCGTGCGGACGGCTCTCGGGCCGGCCCGCGCGGGGCCTCTCACTACTCTCCCCTACAACACAAGGAGTCTCACTTTCGACAATTGGATGTTCGTTGAATTCTATTCACGGCAACGGCAGGCGGAGCTTCTGCGCACCGCCGCGGAAACCGGGAGTGCGCGCCCTGCGCGTTCGTCTCAGGGCGTACTCCATACCCTGGAGCTGTTCTGGAGGAGGGCACGGCTGACCGGGTTGGGGCGAACGGTTTGAACCGGAATGCAGCGCAGATTGGCGTCTTATGATCATAGCTCACGGCGGCGTTCGAGAGAGGACGCCGCCTGAGTCCCTCCAGCAGGGTCGAAGGACGACCGCAGCACCTGAGGCGCTGTCGAATTCACAAAAACTTGACAGAACTCAATTCCGAATCGGATAATGAACTTCGCCGGAGTCGGCCCAGGATTGGCAGGTGAAGTTTCAAACACGTCTTTTATTGCGCTACTCGCTGCTTGTCCTGGTTCTCATCGTCGTATTGAGCATCGGCTTCTATACCTACACTTCACGCCTGCTCGAAAACAACGCCGCGAGCACCTACCGGCTCCTCTCGTCGCGAATGAGCCTGCACCTGGACAATCTGATTCGTCCAATGGACTTTATCACCGAAAATCTTATCTCGGACTACAATTTCCGGTCGGCGCTGACGACGCTCGCGACCTTCAAGCGAAGCGATAAGGAGAATGATCCTCTTATCAACGAGGCCGCTCAAACGGTCGCGAGCGGTCTATTGACCTATTCGATTCAGAAGAACTTCTACAGCGTTGTGGTGATCACCAACGGCGGAGAATTCTTCTCGAGCAACTTTCTGAATCACGGGCAGATAAAATCGGAGACTGCACCGCTTGCCGAAGTACCTGGGTACGAGGCCGCGAGACGTGCTCGCGGGAGGGTCGTGCTGGTTCCACCGCACGACGATCCGTGGAGCACGGGAGATCGGGCTCGGGTATATGGGATGGCGCGCGTTATCCAGGGTCTGAACGGCGACCTCGCTTTTATGGAAGTTCAGAATCCAATTCACGATCTCGACTCGCTGTTTCGCGTTCCCAATCAGGACTACGTCCGGATACTGGCGATACAGGGCGACGGTTCGCCCTTCTACGAAAGCAAACCGACTCCGCCTGGGCTCGTAGCCTACTACGATGGGCTTGCCCGCGATCCGCGCGGCCACGGGGGCTTCCAGCGCGACCCGCAGACCGGAGAGAGCGAGCTGGTCATATCCGCCGATTCGTCCTATACCGGGGTCACCGTTGTCTTGATCCTGAGCCAGAACGTTCTGCTTCGTCCGCTTCGATTTGTCGGACTGGCGACGGTCGGTGTCAGCCTTCTCATTATCCTTTTCTCCGTCGTCTACAACTGGATCTCGTCCGCACAGCTGACGAAACCGCTGACGCTGATCCGGCACAGAATGGAGGCTACCGAGCTTTCGAATCTGCCCGGTCACGACGCGATCGAGCACGAGAACGATGAGATCGTTGCTCTCGATCAGTCGTTTCAGCGCCTGCGGACACGTCTGGACGAAGCGATCAAGCGGGAGCTGGACTCGCGGACCCTGTCGCTCCAGTCGCGGCTCGACTCCCTGCAGGCGCAGGTGAACCCGCATTTTCTCTACAATACTCTCACCGTTATCGCGGGCAAAGGGCTGGAGCTGGGTAACGAGGAGATCGGTGAGATCTGCGACGCAATAGCGGCCATGCTTCGCTATTCGACCTCGACTGCGGTGCGTTCGGCGACCATAGCGGAAGAGCTCGACCACACTCGCGCCTACCTCTTTCTTATGAAGAAGAGGTTCGAGGAGCGTCTGTATTTCGAGTTCGACGTCGATCCCGAACTGTACCCCATGATGATTCCGAAGATCGTGCTGCAGCAGATCGTTGAAAACTCGATAAACCATGCATTCCGGAACCTTGCCGGACCGCTCGAGGTGCGGATTCGCGGTTACCGCGACGCAGACCGATGGATGGTGGAAGTATGCGACAACGGATGCGGATTTGAGACTGCTGTTCTCGAGGAGATCCGGGCAAAAACTGCCGGGATCGCGGCGCAGGCCGGTGGCCGTGACGGCAACTCCGGGCTCGCGATTGGTGGGTTGGGACTTCTCAACACCTATATCCGGCTGCATCTGTATTTCAACGGCGACTTCGACTGGCAAATCGAGAACCGACCGGAAGGTGGGGCCCGTGTAGCTGTCGGCGCGCACATTGGCCGTTCGGGCCGGGGAGCACGCTGATGTTCACGGTGCTTCTCGTCGAGGATGAACCGGCCGCACTGCGCTATCTCAGCTCACTGATCCGACGGAACTTCCCCGATTTCGGGTCGATCGAGACCGCAGCCGACGGTGAGCAGGCGCTCGAGAGAGTCGCAGCCTGTCCGCCTGACCTCGTCGTCACGGACGTGAGGATGCCGAACATGGACGGCATTGCTCTCGTCGCGCGGCTCAAGGTGATAGCGCCGGAAACGCCGGCACTGATCGTGAGCGGCTACGATGATTTCGACTATGTCCGAAAGGCGTTGAATACCGGCGTTGTCGACTACGTGCTCAAACCAGTGACGGCCCGGCGACTTGCCGAAGTCTTCGAAAGACTCCTGCCGACTCTTCAAAGGAACGCTGATTCGCGCACGCTTGCCGAAGTCCGGGCTTTGATCGACAACCGTGGCGCCGCACATTCGGAGAGCGCATTAATCGCGAAATTCCACCTTGCGATTCTTCGTCGGGGCGGTCCACTCTCCCGTTTCACGAATGAGCCGGGCGATCCGATTGACGAGGTGCATGACGCGGGATTCTGTTCCTTTGCCGGGCGGGACCGGCAAGAGACGACAATTGTTGCGTTCGCCTCCCGGGTTCCGCGGGAGCAGTTCGTGCGCCGCTGTGACGAGGAGATGGCACTCGCGACGGGGACCTACAAGACTCTCCTCTACGCGCCGCTTGAGGTTCCCGGTTCCCGTATCGGCAAGGAGATTGCGGCTCTCAGCGTCGCGCTCGATCGTTCGATCGTGTTGGGAATGACTCGCACGGTGGACGGAGGCGCGCTCCCCGAGGTTCGCTGCGAAATTGACTCAATGGTCGCGGGAAGGATCGAGCATGAGGTGATCAACGGAAATCGCATTGCGCTCGACAAGATTATCGCGGAAATGGTCGACAGCTGGGAACGGGGGCGGACACCGGTTCTCGCCGTGCAGAGTCTCGCGCGAGGCCTCCTCGATGTCGTTCGAGAGGCTTCCTTGAACCGGATCGACCAGACCGAGATCGAGTTATCGCTGGAGGAACTTGTCGCGAACGCCAACCGGTTTTCGGACGTCGAGAAGTCCCTGTGTGCTCTTGCTGGACGGATCGCCGGGCACGATTCGGCCGGCAGGCGACGCGAATCCGCACGCGTACTCGTGGGTAACATCCAGATGCACGTCGACTCCTTTTTTGCCAGGAAGCTGACGGTCGAGTCGGTGGCCGAGCGATTTCACATCTCGCCGAGCTACCTCAGCCGGCTTTTCCGGGCGGAGACCGGCCATTCGTTCAATGAGTACCTCCGGGAGTACCGCGTCGAGAAAGCGAAAAACATGATGCGCGAGAGCCCTGATATGCCGCTGAAGAATGTCGCCGGATACGTCGGTTTCGCGGATCCGTTCTACTTCAGCCGCGTGTTCCGGTCCGTCACCGGCGAAGCTCCCTCGGAGTTCCTGCGCAGAGAGCGAAAGACGCCCGATCGACCCTGACGGTTTAAGTTCAGAATTGTCCATGCGATTGTGGTCGATCCTCCATGTCGCGTTTCCGAAACCCCGTGCTACGCTTGAGACACCCAAGACGTGAAGGAGGGAATTAATGAAGAAATTCACCTGGAAGTTCGCCGCTTCATCGGTGATGGTTATGGCGATAACAGTTTTCTGCTCGGTACCTGTTTTTGCCGGAGGAACCAAAGAGAATGGCGCGCAGCCTGCCGCCGCCGTCCCGGCGATGAGCGTGCCCACCAAACTGTCCCTGCTGATCGACAATAACACCGCAATCGAGGGCATCCAGGCAGTGATCGCCGAAGCGGAAAAGAAACTGAACGTATCTGTGACGGTGGACATACGACCCGGCGGTGCGGCCGGAGATAATATCGTTCGGACCCGGCTCGCGACCAGCGACATGGACGACATCAGTTTCTACAACAGCGGATCCCTTTTCATCGAGCTGCATCCGTCGAAGTTCTTCGTCGACCTCACCAACGAACCATTCATGGCCAACATCATCGATTCGTACAAGAAGACGGTCTCGGTCGACGGCAGGGTGTATCAGGCACCCGGCCAGACTGTGATGGAGGGCGGCTGGCTGTACAATAAGCCGATCTTCGCAAAACTGGGGCTGAGTGTTCCAAAGACCTGGCAGGAGCTCATTTCGAACAGTCAGAAGATCAAGGCGGCAGGCATAACGCCGATTATCGCGTCCTACAAGGATTCGTGGACGGCTCAGCTCATTCTCCTCGCAGACTTCTACAACGTGCAGAAGATCGACCCGAACTTTGCAGCAAACTTCACTGCAAACAAGGCGAGCTTCGCTAACACACCGGTCGCACTGAGCGGTTTCCAGAAGCTGCAGCAGGTATTCAAGCTCGGTTTGATCAACAGCGACGCGGCCTCAACCACCTACAACCAGGCCCTGACGATGCTGCTCAATGGGCAGGGTGCACAGTACCCGATGCTTACCTTCGCATTCCCCAACATGGCGAAGATCGATGCAGCCAAAGCGCATGACATCGGATTCTTCGCCCAACCGGGAGATTCCGCGAGCAGCAACGGCGCGACACTATGGATGCCTGGAGGCTTCTCGATCTACAATCAGAGCAAGAATATCGACGCCGCAAAGAAGTGGATCGGCTATTTTGAATCGACCGCCGGGATCGCCACCTACATGTCGGCTCAGAAACCGGACGGCCCATTCGCAGTCAAAGGCATCACGCTGCCGGACGACATTCTTCCCGGGGTGAAGGACATGCTGCCTTACGTCAATTCGGGCAACACGGCGCCTGCGCTCGAGTTCCTGTCGCCGCTCAAAGGACCGAACCTGCCGCAGATTTGCGTTTCCGACGGCCTTGGCCTCGAAACCCCGCTACAGGCTGCGAAGGACTACGACAACGACCTACAGAAGCAGGCGAAACAGCTTGGTCTTCCGGGCTGGTGAGCCGAAAAAACTGAAATACTACCTGCGTCCCGGCCATGAGCCGGGACGCGCTTCGACGGCGGTTTTACATGACGCGTGCCACAAACAGGCTCTACTCGTTCTGGTTCCTGGCTCCCGGCGGTCTGATCTACTTTCTCTTCTTTCTATTACCCACGTTTGTCTCCTTCTACTTCGCCATGACGAGGTGGACCGTCTTCAACTGGACTTTCACCGGCTTTGAGAACTTCAAACTGTTCTTCTCGGAGACCTCGCTCAATATCGGATTCCGAAATACACTCATCTATGCGGTCGTTACCTGCGCCCTGAAGGTACTCTTAGGATTTCTTCTCGGCGCGTTTCTCACCGGGAATTTCAAATCCCGCGGGTTTCTGCGGTCGATGATCTTTTTCCCCACAATCTTGAGCACTATCGCCGTCGGCATCATATTCAGTAATCTCATGCATCCGACAATGGGTGCGATCAATCTTGCACTCGCGTCAATTGGAATCCATGGACCTGACTGGCTCGGTAACACTCATCTCGCACTTCTCTCGGTCGCGTTTGTGGACGTCTGGAAGGGCGTGGGGATTGCCACGGTGATATTCCTCGCGGGAATCCAGGCGATTCCGGCGCAGTATTATGAGGCGGTGATGATCGACGGCGGGAACGCATTCGAACGGCTGCGATACGTGACTCTGCCGCTGTCCCGCCCTGCGATGAATGCAGTCATCGTACTCGCCTTTATTGGTGGTCTGCGCACATTCGACCTCATCTGGGTAATGACCGGCGGTGGCCCCGGCTTTACGACGGACCTCATCGCCTCGATCATCTACAAGCAGTATCAGGCAGGCTTCTGGGGGCTCGCCACTGCGGGCAACGTCATCCTCTTCCTGGTCGTGTCGATCCTGGCGGTCCCGTTGTTCCGCTTCCTGCAAAAGAGCGAGGTGGGGTTGTGATGCGGGGAAGAACCGGCCTCGTTGCTCTTGAGGTGGCGGCAGTACTGGTGTCGCTTCTGGTATTCGGGGTACCATTTCTGTTCGTTATCTTCAACGCCGGAAAGACCATGAGCGAAACCTCGGTCATGCACCTGACACTCCCGGTGTCGCCGCAATACTTCGCCAATTTTCGCCATGTTCTCACGGTGTCAGACGGCATGGTCATCACCGCATTCATCAACAGCACCAAAATGACCCTTTTCTCACTGGTTGTCATCGTGTTCGTGAGCTCCATGAGTGGATTCTTCCTTCAGCGTCGCGTGAGCCGCGCGATTCCTTTGATTAACTTCCTCGTCATGGCCGGCCTTATGATACCGCCGTCGGTTGTAACTACGATC
This sequence comes from uncultured Spirochaetota bacterium, assembly GCA_963832675.1. Taxonomy (GTDB): domain Bacteria; phylum Spirochaetota; class Spirochaetia; order DSM-27196; family DATKUC01; genus DATKUC01. The sequence goes on from CAWHUY010000002.1 coordinate 31,417, forward strand.
TGGGTCATGCAGGGAATTCATATCTACAAGACGCTCCTGGGTATGGTTCTGATCGAGACCGCAATTCTGTTTTCGTTTTCGACGCTGCTTTATCGCGCGCAGATGGTGACGATTCCCCGCGAAATAGATGAGGCTTCCATCATGGAGGGATGCTCGGGGTTCACCCTCTTCACCCGCGTGATATTTCCGTTGCTTCAGCCGGTAACGGCGACGGTCATCGTTTTGAACGGCGTCAACATCTTCAATGACTTCGTCGATCCCCTCTATTTCTTTCCGGGAGCCGACAATGCGACAGTGCAACTGACGCTCTACAACTTCATCAGCCGCTTCGTTACCCAGTACAATCTGCTTTTTGCGGACGTTCTGCTCATATCGATTCCACCGCTCCTGCTTTTCATCATCTACAACCGACGGATCGTAGCGGGAATCGTTGCCGGAGCGATCAAAGGCTGAGCTCTTACATCTCTTTTCCCAGGAGTACGACCGATGTTGGAAGTCTATGACCTGCGCTGTGAATACGAAGCGGCCCCCCGGTCGGTATCGGCCATTCGACCGCGATTCAGCTGGAAGCTCCGGAGCGATCGCGACGGAGTGGTCCAGGCTGAATACCGGATCGAGGTCGCCGCGGATCCGCATTTCACCGCGACAATCTGGAACTCGGGGCCAGTCGAGAGCGCTGTTTCACACCTCGTATCCTACGGTGGACCGGCGCTTGCCCAGGCGACTCGCTATTACTACCGCGTGCGCGTGCGCGACACACGCGGCGAACAGAGTGCGTCAGGCGAGCCCGCCTGGTTCGAGACAGCGCCGTCCCGCGATTCCTGGGAGGCGGATTTTGTCGGGATGGCGATCGACCGGGAGGGTGAATCCTCGGAGGCGGTCTACTTTCGCCGACAGTTTTCGGTTGAAGGAGGGATTCGCTACGCCCGGATCCGCGCGACCGCGCTTGGCATATATGAGCTGTGGTTAAACGGTTCGCGCGTCGGTAAGGACTACTTTTCCCCCGGTTGGACCAACTACCGCAAACGCCTGGCCTACCAGACCTGGGATGTCACGCAGCTGCTCCGGCCGCGTCTGAACGTCATCGGTGCGGTAGCAGGACCCGGGTGGTATAAGGGAGATCTTACCTGGCTAAAGATCCGCAACCTCTACGGGGGCGAGACTGCCGTCTCGGTCGATCTTGAGATTGTCGGTGAAAGCGGGGAGACGACCTCGGTGAGAAGCGACGGATCGTGGCGTGCGGCCCACGGACCGATCCGATACGTCGAGCTCTACCACGGGGAAATCTATGACGCGCGCGCAGAGCAACCCGGCTGGAGCTCTCCCGCGTTTGACGACTCGGTCTGGACACCGGTCACGATACGGGAGTTCGACAGGCAAAGGCTCATACCGCAGGACGGGCCGCCGGTTCGCAAACAGGAGCGTTTTCCGGTTCAAAGGATGTTCGATACTCCCAAACGGGAAGTTGTACTTGATTTCGGACAGAACATAACGGGGTGGGTGCAGTTCTCGGTGAGCGGAAAGTCGGGGGACCGGGTAGTTCTCCGCCACGCGGAAGTGCTCGATGCCGAAGGGAATTTCTATACCGACAATCTTCGTTCCGCGAAAGCGCAGATCGAATACACTCTGAGGGGAGGCGAACGCGAAACTTTCGAGCCACACTTTACCTTTCACGGTTTCCGTTACGTCCAGGTTGTCGAATATCCGGGCGCCGTCGACCCCGCATCATTCACTGCCGTGGTGCTTCATTCTCAGATGCAGCAAGCACTGAGCTTCGAGTGCTCGAATGAGCTTCTTAACCGGCTGCACCATAACATTCTGTGGGGCTGGAAAGGGAACGCCCTCGACCTACCCACAGACTGTGCCCAGCGCGACGAGCGGCTCGGGTGGACCGGGGATGCACAGGTCTTCATCGGCACGGCGACCTATCTCTCGGCGGCGGCGACCTTCTTCCGGAAATGGCTGCGTGACCTCGCGTCGGAGCAGCTACCCGACGGCGGCGTCCCCTTCGTGGTGCCCGATGTGCTGACCGACCTGTCCGAAAAAGAGCCGATGTTCGGCGGCGGCCACTCGTCCACCGGCTGGGGCGACGCGGCAGTTGTCTGCCCGTGGACTGTCTATCTCCAATATGCAGATCTCGCGCTGCTTCGCGAGCAGTATCCGTCGATGAAGGCGTGGGTCGAGTACATCAGGGCCAACGCGGAGCAGGGGCTGGTCTGGAACAGCGGCTTTCACTTTGGAGACTGGGTGGCGCTGGACGCGAAGGAGGGAAGCTATTTCGGCGCAACGCCGAACGATCTTACCGCCACGGCCTTCTATGCCTACTCGACCGGGCTTCTTGCAGGATCGGCGGAAGCGCTCGGGGAATCAGCCGACGCGTCAGAATACCGAAGCCTTCACGAGTTGATTGTAGCCGCTTTCCGAAAGCAGTTCATCACGCCCGACGGGAAGATTACCGCCCCTACTCAGACCGCTCACGTGCTCGCGCTCGTCTTCGGACTTGTACCTGCGGAACAGCGGTCGGGCGTGGCGCGCGACCTCGTCGGTTTAATCTCGGAAAACGGCGGACATCTCACGACCGGCTTTCTCGGCACACCATTCATCTGTCGCGCGCTCGCCGAAAACGGCCACCTCGATGCGGCTTACGAACTGTTGTTGAAGAACGACTACCCTTCCTGGCTCTATCAGGTGACAAAGGGCGCAACCACGGTGTGGGAGCACTGGGACGGGATCAAGCCGGACGGCACGATGTGGAGTCCCAACATGAACTCTTTCAACCACTACGCCTACGGCGCGATCGGACAGTGGATCTACAGCACCATCGGCGGCATCTCGCCCGATCCGTCGGACCCCGGATTTCATACGGTGATTTTCTCGCCGAAACCGGGCGGTGGCATAAACTCCGCGGCGACGAGGTACGAGGGTCCCTACGGATCGATCGCGCTCAGCTGGAAGCTCGACGGAGACCGCCTGACGCTTGACGCGGAGGTTCCGCCAAACAGCAACGGCCGGATAATCCTCGACGGGGTGAGATCAGGCGGGGTTGAGACCTCGAACGCAGTTGCTTTTGCAGACGTGAGCGGCGCGGCGGTCGCGGAAATCGGCTCGGGCCCCCATCGGTTCACCTGCCGGTGGCCGCAGTCGGCCGCCGGTTCCGCAGGCTCCTGAGGCGTGCTGTTGCCCACCGGCATCAACCGCTCACGGAGGCGCCGGTCGGACAATTTCGACTCCGTGCCTGATTCCGATTGCGGAGAGACGCTCGATGTCCAGCGGTCCCTGCGGCGGGATTACCGGCTCAGTCGTCGGTTCTCCGGCCGACCGGGCAAAATCGGCGAACCCACCGGGCGAGCGCGGCGAGAGCGTGCCGCGTGGCGTACCCGCACGGCAGGGCGGGACTATGCCGGGAAACCTTCCCGGACAAGCAACGCGTCCAGATGATCGAGCAGCCTCGTCACGTGCGCGAGAAAACTGTCGGCAGGCGTGCCGGCGGAAGTGAGTACCGCGGTGATCTCCGTTTCCATGTTCTCGGGAAGGCTGCTGCAGCTTGCGGCTGCCTTCTGCGGCAACCGTTTTTCCCCCGGATGCAGCTCTCGGTTGACCGCGAAAAGTATGTCGAAATAGCTCGCGAGCAGCCCCGCGAGTCGATGGTTGACGCTGACCAGATCCCCGCGCTGAACGGCTTTCTCCAACTGCCCATAATAGGATGGGATTATCTGCCGCAGCACCGGATGATTGTGTGCAACGATGTTCCGTCGCAACGCCTCCGGGTAGGGTTCCCGGCAGACCGTTTGCAGACCCGCGAACCATCCGCGGGGATCGTGGAGCTCGAGCGACCGCCGGACGGTGAATGCGAAGCAGGTGCTGTACCCCAGACTCGGCTTGTGGTCGCGCATTACCCGATTCACCTGGTCCTGCATCCAGTGCGCATCGAAATAGACAACATCTACCTCGATGTCGCTGCCGGAATCGAGCCATTCGTCGCCCGGACCCCAGTAGTCGAGCCCCAGGTCAACACGGCCTGCCCTGCCGGATCGCCTGACGATTTCGCGTCGTATGTCGAGGGGAATATCAGCCCTCGTGTACACGTACAAGTCCACATCCGTCGCCGCGTCAACGTGGTCGCTTCGCAGCGACCCGCCGAGAGCGACAGACTCCACTTCGGGCCGCTCGGAGAACAACCCGGCCACGTGAGTTGCGAGTTCCATGTGTCTGGACGCCATGCTACTCCCTTCATCGCCAGAGGGGCGCTTGAACCTGATGATAGTAGGGGCCGGCCTCCGACGCAAGGATCCGCAATTCGGAGCGTTCCGGTTCGGCGGGTTTTCGATTTGGTTGTTGATTTCGCCGTTCCCGCGGCCGCCCGAACCAGGATCTTCCTCCCATACCTTCGATGATCGTGTACGACGAATCCGGTTTCCTTTTATGCTTGCGCGCCCGCAAGTCAGCTGTTACCATAATGGTCCGGAAGCTCTCATCATAGGATGCACCGCGAACGTACCGCGCTTTCGTAACAAGGAGCCTGGTAATGTCTACCGGTTTGATGGTCTTTTCCAATCTCATTGCACCACTTGTGACGGGTTTCTTCTTTTGCATCTGTTTCATGTACTTCGTGATCGCGAGCCCGTCCAAAGCCCCATCGTTCAAATATTTCGTTGTGTTTCTCATCAGCTTCGGTGCCTTCTCGTTCGGCCGGCCGCTTCAGCTCATTGCCGGCGAACACCCGCTGCCGCTGATCATCGTGAACCTTCGCGTTTTCATCCTGTGCGCGATAATTTCCCCCGCGATCATCCTCGCGGCCGATATCTTCGACAAGAAGGGCAGAAGGCTCAACGCCACGCTCGTGGTGGTGCCGTGCGTGTTGCTCGGGCTGACCTACGCGGTATTCAATACGCTCGGGACCCGGAACAGTTTTGTGCTGTTCGAGTTCGGTGGAATCGTTGCCCACGACAATCTGACTCCGTCGATGCTCCCGCCATTCTACGGGAGGGAGGTAACGATCGGCGTCCAGTTCATTACCGGGATGCTTCTTCTCATGTTCTCATCGCTGAAGCTGATTACCCTTCGAACGGAAACACGATTTCGCGCCCTGCTCAAAGACAAGAACTTTCTGATCAACGTCGGAATCCTCGTTTTTGCGATGTCCTTCATAATTGGCTCACTCGCGAAGCAGTGGTGGATCTACTACGCGGCTTCGATAGTCAGCGCGCTTTTCTTCGGTGCGGCGGTGCTCCTCGATGCGCAGGAGGTCCATCGCTACTACGAGAAGTTGATCCCCTTCATCAAGGAGGACATCATGCACAACGTTGCCTTCAGCGAGATTTCACGTTCGAAGCTCATGGAGATGCTCAACTGTCTTGGCAAGAAGAGCGATCTCGATACGTTTGTCGTGATGAAGATCAAAGAGCACAACCTCGATCCCGAACAGGACTTCGCGGTCGTCGACAAGGCGCTGGAAACGGCAAATCGCTGTCTATCGAGATTGTTCGGGGCTGAAAACTATCTGCTGCTCCCACTCGCAGGCACTCGCATCGGAATAGCGCTCCGGACCCCCGGCGAATCGAGAGCCGACCGGAAAGTCTACCTGCTCGAAACTCTCGAAATCGTGCGCGAGGAAATATCCGCTTCCCACGACTGCGCGCTCGCAATCGGCGTGGGACGATCCTGCGGTCGAATCGAGGATCTGCGAACATCGTATCACGAGTCCCAGAGCGCGCAGGAGTATGCCGAGCAGTTCGAGGGCAGCACCATCATTCATGTGGAGGATATCGATCAGCGCGAGCAGCACGCACTGCGCTATCCGGCCAAGCAGAAGGAGAGACTTCTTTCGCAGATACGGATGGGGGACGTGGAGGCGAGCCGGGTCGCCTTGAACGAGTTCGTCGAAAGGTTCCGTCCCTTCATCGAAGAACGGCCGGAGCTGCTCCGAGTAAGGCTCTACGAGCTCATCGGATCGCTAATCGACGCGGCAGTGCTTGGCGGGGGGGACGAGGTGAAGCTCGATCTGCTTGCGCACAAATACACGATCGATGTCGATCTTATCACCGACCCGTCGGTGGCCGAAAAATGGCTGGAAAGAGTTGTCGATGAGATTGCAGGCGGCGTCATCCATGTTCGCGAGCGACGTACAAATTCGCTCATCGCGCGCGCGGTGACATACATCGACGCCAACTATCATTTTTCGCTGAGCTACAAGGACGTTGCACGCGAGATGGGAATCAGCCCCTCCTACTTTCTGAATCTGTTCAAGAAGGAAACCGGTACCACATTCGTAGACTATCTTACCTCGGTTCGCATTGATGCGGCAAAACAGTCGCTACTTACCTCAGATTCGAGCATTACCCAGATAGCATTCGATGTAGGCTTCAACAGTTCCAACTATTTCAGCAGCATCTTTCGAAAGCTGGTCGGCGCTTCGGCGAAAGAGTTCCGGGATTCACGGGTTCTCTCGCCGAAGGTACTAGGCTCGGCCGGGAGGATCTACCCCTCCCAGGAGCTCTGAGGCTCCTGAACAGCAGGCAAATCGGTCGTTTTCCGTAAGATACTGGAGAAAACTCAGTGATATCCTGAATGCGCGCACGACGGGAATCGGTTTTCCTTAACCCGACGGCTGCAGGAAGATGCTGATTGTCCTGGCCGTGCTGATGTGTGCGATGCCGACGCTTTTTCCGCAGATCGTGATGTTCCTGCCGAACCTGGCATTTGGCACGTAAAGGAGAACAGGATTGACGAATGAGCAGTGGGAACAGCTTCAGCTTGTTGTCGACGGCAAGGTTTTCCGCCGTCCGCCTGTCGCATTCATCATCGACAGCCCATGGCTGCCGGGGTGGGCGGGAATCTCGATCCTCGACTACTTCTCGAGCGAGCAAGAATGGTACGACGCCAATCTGAAGGCGAGCGAAGAATTCCCGAAATCACGTTTCTGCCGGGTTTCTGGTCGGAGTACGGCATGTGCACCGAACCGTCGGCGTTCGGAACGAAATGCATATGGGGAGAAAATGAGTTTCCCACTCCAGTCAAGCTCCGTGCCGGAGCGGTCGAGATCGTGGAAGCGGGCATGCCGAACCCCGCGACGGACGGACTGTGCCCGCTGGTGCTGAAGCGGCTCGAACATTTCGAAAAGCCGATGCAGACCCGCGGCCACCATCTCCGTTTCGCCGTCGCCCGGGGCCCGCTGAACATCGCGAGCTTTCTCATGGGAACCACCGAGTTTCTCACAGCAATGAAGACGGAGCCCGCGGAGATCGAAAAGCTGCTGGAATTGATCACCGACTTCATTGTCGACTGGTTGCGGCTGCAGAAAGCACGATTCCCCTCGATCGACGGAATATTCATTCTCGACGACATCGCCGGGTTCATCGGGCCGGAGGACTTTGTACAATCGGGGAAGCCCTATTTTTCGCGCACGTTCGCGGCCTTCGATTCGACTGTGAGAATCTTCCACAATGACGCGCAGGGGCTGGTTTGCGCGCCGCACCTCCGGGAAATGGGAGTAAACGTGTTCAACTTCAGCCACAACCATCCCGCGGCCGAAATCCGCAGACTCGCCGGAGAAAGTGTCGTCCTTCTCGGCAACATTCCCCCTCGGGACGTTCTGGCGGCCGGGACCGAAAATCAGATTGCCGCAAGCGTCACTGAGCTGGTTCGCTCGCTTTCCAACGAGCGGCGTCTGATCCTTTCGTGCGGCGGGGGTATGCCGCCGGGTGTCTCGACTGCGAACATCCGGGCATTTCTCTCCGCGGCAGGGTACCCGATTCGCGCATCGAAATCGGACGTGCGGCCCGCATGGGAAGAGGTCGAGGGGTGACGGCAAAGCAGCGTGAATTGCGTCGCACCCGACACCTCCCCGGCCGCTCCGCAGCGTGCCGCAATAACGATATCAGGTGGAAAACAGCCGCATGAAGAGAACCATTACGATCCGCGACGTGAGCAGACGCGCCGGCGGCATTGAGCACGGATGAAAGCTCGATCCGTGTAGACCTGTACGGCGCAACCCTCGACGTACCGAACTATCTGCGAAGCATAGGGCGCGAGCGGATCGGGCGCATCGATGGGAACGCGGGTCAAACTACGACGGACGAGAGGGAACGGGCATTTCGCGTCTGCTCAGCCGAACCGGGGATCGACGAACCGAAGCGGTTCATTGGCTCCACGGCAGCGAATCGGGACAAGTATGGAGGAGGGTATTGCCGGCATCCGGCGAGAGTACGCCGGCATCCGGCGGCCTGCTCGTCATGTGCATGGACCGTGCCTTTTGGCGCCGGACTGCTCTCTCGGCGTGCACCGAACTAAAGCTGCGTTCGATTCCCGGATGTCCGCACCCCATCCACCGGTGGGCGCTTTCGCACTACGAACTGAATCGATTGCGGCAAACCGGCACCTCATATCCACGGGGAATATTTACGACCGGCTCATCCGAGTAACCAAGCAGCAGGACGGCCAGCACCCGGTACCGGCCTCCGATGCCGAGCGCTCGTTTCAGGCTCCTGCTTCCGTTAATCGTCCGCCTGAGCGAATCCATCAGGCAACTGCCGACCCCCACAGCCTCCGCCATCAGGATGACGCTGGCCATCAGGTACTGCGCACTCTCGGCGGTTATCGGCACGCGTGAATCGCCGAGTGCAAGCACGACCACCGGCGCATTATCCTTGACCACTCGTTTCCTGAATCGACAGTCGTATTCCATTTTGATCCGGATGGTATGAAGCGTCGGGCGGGATGTGAATACCGAAATCAGCGCCGTGAGCGGTTTGAAACCAAATAACACCCGATGCCATCGCTTGACAAATTCGAGCGCCTTCCCGTCGATGGCATCGATCATTGCAGGATCATCAATCACAAGGAATTCGATATTCTTGTTCTGGTTTGGCGCATAGGAAGCGGAATGGAGGATTTTCCGGATCGTCTCCCAGGGGAGCGGTGATACCCTGAATCTCTTCGTCGATCTTCTGCGAGCCATGAGCTCTTCGAGGGACCCCGGATCGAGACCCGGCGGCCCGTCGATCCTCAATGGTTCAACGCCGTTCATCCGAATCGCACGCTGCGGGCAGATGGAGATGCACCGCTGGCACTGATTGCACAAATCATATCGGATGACAGGCCTTTTCTCGACTTCGCCAATGCAGTAGTTTTTGAATCGCTTCGTGCACACCCCGCATTGAGTACAAAGATCCGCTTCTATGGTGACCATCGGACCATTATAAGGAATTTCGCTGCGTCTTCCGATCTGTCTTCGCGGCGGCCTGGGAAACCGGCGGCCGTTCTGCGAGAGCCCGACCAGCGGACCGCTGCGGGTGCGGTGCCGATGGCCCGATTTTTCTTGTTCGCACTCACACTCCGTGGTACATTAACCACTGCGCCGATGCTGCAAATGAAGCCATAGAGGCATCATTACCGGAACTAACGGGGGTGAGGAATGAGCAGCGTTCGAATCTTGGTGGGTACACATAAGGGCGCGTTCGTATTGAAATCGGACGCGAAACGAAATAGGTGGGAGATCAACGGTCCCCATTTTGCCGGGTGGGAGATCTACCATTTGAAAGGGTCCCCGGCGGATCCGGATCGAATCTATGCGTCGCAGTCGACCGGATGGTTCGGACAGATCATCCAGCGCTCCAACGACGGCGGAGAAACGTGGGCACCGGTGGACAACAAGTTCGCCTACGCGGGTGTTCCCGGCACGCACACCTGGTACGACGGGACCCCGCATCCGTGGGAGTTCAAGCGGGTCTGGCATCTCGAACCCTCGCTTTCCGACCCGGATACGGTCTACGCCGGGGTGGAAGACGCGGCGCTTTTCCGAACCACAGACGGGGGCTCGAGCTGGCAGGAGCTTGCAGGATTGCGCGAGCATGGCACCGGTCCCCGCTGGCAGCCGGGTGCCGGCGGTCTATGCCTGCATACCATCATCCTGGATCCGAGCGACCCGGAAAGGATCTTCATCGCGATTTCTGCGGCAGGGGCATTTCGCACCAACGACGGCGGTAAGAGCTGGACGCCGATAAACCGCGGGCTGCGGTCGGAATTCATGCCCGATCCCACCGCAGAGATCGGCCACTGCGTACATCACGTCGCGATGCACCCGGCCCGGCCCGGGGTGCTTTTCATGCAAAAGCACTGGGACGTAATGCGCAGCGATGATGCGGGCGACTCCTGGTACGAAGTGAGCGGGAATCTGCCCAGCGATTTCGGCTTTGTCGTCGACATTCACGCCCACGATCCGGAGACTATCTACGTGGTTCCCATCAAGAGCGACTCCGAGCACGTGCCGCCCGACGGCAAGCTGCGTGTCTACCGAAGCAAAACGGGCGGCAATGAGTGGGAGCCGCTTACCAAAGGCCTGCCCCAGGAGAACTGCTACGTCAACGTGCTGCGCGATGCAATGGCCGTGGATTCGCTCGACGAGTGCGGCATCTACTTCGGAACCACCGGCGGCCAGGTGTACGCGTCGCCCGATTCCGGCGACAACTGGAAGCCTATCGTCCACGATCTGCCGGCGGTGCTTTCGGTGGAGGTTCAGACGCTGCCATGATCCGCGTCGAGCTGCCTGCGCATCTGCGGACCCTGGCGCGTGTGGATGGACCGGTCGAGATCACGGTGAGCGGTGTCGTCAGCCAGCGGTCGGTCCTTTCCGCGCTGGAAGCGCGCTATCCGACGCTGCGCGGCACCATGCGTGACCACGTCTCCGAGACGCGCCGACCCTTCGTCCGCTTTTTCGCCTGCGGCGAGGACCTCTCACTCGACTCCCCGGATGCGCCGCTGCCCGAAGCCGTCGCCACCGGCAGGGAGCCGTTTCTGGTTGTCGGCGCAATTGCCGGGGGATGACCAGCGTGAGCTTCACGAACGAGGAGATCCTTCGCTACTCGCGGCATCTCATCATGCCGGAAGTCGCACTCGCCGGGCAGGAGAAGCTGAAGGCCGCTCGCGTGCTGTGCGTCGGCGCGGGCGGGCTCGGCTCGCCCATCGCACTCTATCTTGCCGCCGCCGGAATCGGAAGGATAGGAATTGTCGATTTCGACGTGGTCGATTCAACCAATCTTCAGCGCCAGATCATCCACACCACCGCAGATGTCGGTCGATCGAAGGTGGAATCAGCAGCCGAGAAGATTCGCGCAATCAATCCACATATCGACGTCCGTCTCTTCAACGTTGCCCTTTCGAGCGAAAACGCGCTCGAGATTTTTCGTGATTTTGACATAGTCGCCGACGGTACCGACAACTTTGCCACCCGCTACCTCGTGAACGACGCCTGTGTGCTGTCGCGCATTCCCTACGTCTACGCCTCGGTGTTTCGTTTCGAGGGGCAGGCTTCGGTCTTCGCTGCAAGCGACGGTCCCTGCTATCGCTGCCTCTACCCGGAGCCACCACCGCCCGGCACGGTGCCCTCCTGCGCCGAGGGGGGAGTGCTCGGGGTGCTCCCCGGCCTCCTGGGTGTCATCCAGGCCACCGAGGTGATCAAGCTTGTCCTGGGCGCGGGCGATTCGCTCGTCGGGCGGCTTCTCCTGGTGGACGCGCTTTCCATGCGCTTCCGGGAGCTCAAGCTCGCGAGGAATCCCGACTGCCCGGTGTGCGGCGAGAATCCCACCGTGCGACAACTGATCGACTATGAGGGAATTCTGTGGAGTTCGCGGCGAGGAACGCCGCACCGCCGCGGCGGGCGACGCGGCCCTCGCCGAGATCCAGCCCGAAGAGCTCAAGGCGCTCCTCGACCGCGGCGAGGATATTGTCCTGCTCGATGTTCGAGAACCGCACGAGCGGGAAATCTCGCGCCTCGGCGGCCCGGCGATCCCGCTCGGTGATCTCGCAGATCGGGTGCACGAGCTTGATTCGAGCCGTGATATCGTCGCCTACTGCAAGGTGGGCGTCCGAAGCGGGAAAGCTGTCGAGTTTCTGCAGAGTATCGGCTTCCGCCGCGTTCGCAACCTCGCAGGCGGCATCGACGCGTGGGCCCAGCGGGTCGACCCGAGCATGCCGCGGTATTAGGCGCCGGACAAGATGGAAACCGGGCAACGACTCGACCTCGCCGATTGGCGCCGGCTCACCACCGAAATGTACGCCGAAATCCGTCGCCTATCCGGCGCCGACCCCCAAGAGGCGTGGATGCAGTTCCGCGACGCCCGGGACGAACAATTTCGGTCGCACACGCAGTCGCCTCTCGATGCGACCGAAAAGGCGCGATTCATCGGGTTACGCTACTTCTCTCACAACCCGGCGTGGCGGGTAGCGGGAACGGTGCGCATGATCGATCCGTCGGTACGGCCCTCGTCTTCAACACCGGTAACCGTCGACCTGCCGGAGGGAAAGCTCAGCTACCATCCGATCGCAACGGTGGCTTTCGAACCGCCTGCGACCCGCGGGGAGCGTGGGGCGTTGACCCTCTACTGGATCGATGGATATGGCGGAGGGCTTTTCCTTCCGTTCAAGGATCTCACCAACCGCCGCGAAACCTACGGCGGCGGTCGGTATCTCTATGACTCGATCAAGGGAGCTGACCTCGGTTCGCAGTCCGACAGGATGGTGCTCGATTTCAACTTCGCATACAATCCCTCCTGCGCCTACAGCCCGCGGTGGGTGTGTCCGCTCGCTCCGCGGGAGAACGCGCTGCCGTTCCGCGTCGAGGCCGGTGAATTGACGCCCCGAGAATAGCCTCTGTCCTGCCGCCGGTATCAAGAACCTTGTTGACAGCGCCAAACAGACTCATGCGCTGTTCCTCAGCGCCCGGGATCGCGTGCGGCGCATTGCCGGAATTGGCCGGCCCTTCTATCATTGCAGGGGTCGAAACTTCGGAGCCTGCAACTTTCGACGTCCACAAGGAGGATCACCATGGCCGAGTCGTTCAGATCGAAACTTAGTCGGGGCGATTTGTTCATCGGAACGTTGCTGACGCTTCCATCGCCGGAAATTGCGGAGATTTTCTGCGCATCCGGATTCGATTGGCTTTTTGTGGACATCGAACACGGCCCCATGGACATGCTCGACGCCCAACGAATTCTGCAAGCCGCCACTTCCCGAGTTCCCTGCGTAGTGCGCGTGCCCGCACTCGAAGAGGTGTGGATAAAGAAGGCTCTCGATATCGGGTCCGCGGGGATCATCGTACCGCAGGTCCGAACGGTAGAAGAAGCGCAGACGTCGGTTCGCCTTTGTAAGTATCCGCCGGCAGGAACGAGAAGCGTCGGCATTTCCCGAGCCCACGGCTACGGACAGAATTTTATGGAGTACATCGCCAGAGCCGACGAAGAGATCGCCGTGATCATTCAAATCGAACATGTCGACGCGGTGAAAAACGTCGAGAATATCCTGAAAGTGCCGGGGATCGATTGTCTGTTCGTCGGACCGTACGATCTATCCGCGAGCATGGGAAAGACAGGGCTCGTAGACGATTCGGAGGTCCAGGACGCGATTTCCCACGTACAGCGATGCGCCGCCGGCGCCGGAATACCGCTTGGTGTTTTCGGCGCGACCGCCGAAGCGGTTTCCCGCTACATACGCAGCGGTTACACGTTGATTGCCGCAGGCATGGATACGCTGCTCCTGGGTGGTGCAGCGAGGAGCCTGACACGCGCAATAGAAGACGACCGGGGCCAGGCGATCTGAGAAGCGATTCCGAGTTTCCAGCCGACGGCGAGCCCGCCCGTGTCGGGGAACGTTGATGTCCGCGGTATCGGAGGCAGTCGGCACCCGGGCAGCTCGGCGCATGCTGATCCCGTGATGAGTAACCGTTACCCCAGGCCCCGTTCACCTGATTTTCCGCTGCAATAAGGTATCTGTAACCGTTTTGTCTCTGGCGTGGCTCATTTGCCGGGTGTACGCTTTGGCAGAGCGAGATGCGTATCGAGTCCGAAGTCCCGGTGCAATCTCGTGCCGGGAGCGGAAAATCAATACTCAATGGAGGTGCGCTTCATGAAAACCGTCAGAGGGATTGTGGTCACGGTCCTGTTGCTTGCAGTCGGTATGGGAAATCTTTGGGCTTCCGGCACAACCGAGCAACCGGCTACAGGCGGGACCCAGGCTGTCAGTGAAGGCAATACACTGAACGCCTATTCGATCTGGCCCGAAAACTGGGCCCGACCGATGTTCCAGGAGTTTGAAAAGGCAACGGGTATCCACGTCAACTTCGTGCGTTTCTCTTCCGGAGAAGCGCTGTCGCGCGTCATAGCGGAAAAATCAAACCCGAAGGTCGATGTACTCTTTGGTGGACCGGTTGAGACTTTTGGCGCCGGACTGAAAGAGGGGGTTTTCGAACCCTATAAGCCGCCGGCATATTCCGTTCTCGACGACAAGTACAAGGATCCGCAGGGTTACTGGACAGCGATTGCGGACGATCCGCTTTGCTTCATGAGCAACAAAAAGTTCCTGCAGGAAAACAATCTCTCGCTTCCGGTTTCCTGGCAGGATCTCTTGAATCCGGCATACAAGGGCATGATTCAGATGGCAGATGCCCGGACGTCAGGAACGGCGGTGACGCGGATATTCTCAATCCTCACGATCTTTGATCGTGATGAGACAAAGGCCTTTGACTACATGAAGAAACTGCGCACGAACGTGCAGGTCTATACCAAGAGCGGCGGCGGAGGAACAATTCCTGTCGGTCTGGGGCAGGCCGGCGCAGGTATATTCTTCGTTGTGGATGCCCTGAACACGCTCCAGAAGGGTTATGACGTCGCCATATCTTTTCCGAAAGAGGGCATCGGACAGTCCGCGGAGGCGATCGCTCTTATCACGGGCGCAAAACATCCGGGGCTGGCCAAGAAACTCATCGACTGGGCCACGACCGCCGACATGCAGAATCTGTACGCCAAGTACGAGATCAACTTCGTGCCGGCCTATCCGGGCGTAGAGACCCAGAAAACCCTTGCGGACGCCCTCAAAGGGGCAAAGATCTTCCAGATCGATCCGGTGTGGTCGGGAGATAATCGCGCCCGCATTGTTGATACCTGGGTAAAAGAAGTGCTGCAGTAGGGTCGGTGACATGACAACTGCGCCTGCCCATTCCATCAATTCACCGCGAGGCAAAGGACTCCGGTTCCTTTTCAGGGATCCGGCCACGACATTGAGCGTCATCATCATCTGGATCTTTCTCGCTCTTTTCGTGCTTGTCCCCCTGGTCCAGATACTCGCTGCCAGTTTCACCGTGGGCGGGCGCTTGAGTTTCGCCGAGATCGGGAAGATACTCGGAAACAGGTACGAGATACGTGCCGCCTGGGACAGCGTCCTTCTTGGGACGCTCGTCGGGCTTTTCGGGACCGCACTGGGTTTTCTATTCGCATTCACGGCGGTTCGCGCAAATCTTTCGCGGCGCTGGTCGAGATTGCTGGACACCGCGATGATTCTGCCCTTGATATCACCACCATTTACGATGGCAATCACGGTGATCTTCTCGTTCGGACCGAGCGGTTTGATCACCCATGACCTTCTCGGATTCAAGCACTTCAACGTGTACGGTCTGGGCAGCACACTTTTTGCCGAAACCATAACCTATTTTCCGATAGCGTACCTGACTCTCAAGGGTATCCTTGCAGGGATCGACCCGAATGTGGAAGACATGGCATTCAGCCTGGGAAGCTCCCGGTCGGAAGTTTTCAGGCGCGTTACGGTTCCGCTTTCGGCACCCGGGCTGGCCAATGCTTTTCTCCTGCTGTTTGCCGCCTCACTCGCAGACTTTGCGACACCGTTGATCCTTGCAGGGAATACGTTCCCGGTTCTGCCAACGGAGGCGTTTCTTCAGATTACCGGCATGCAGGACCTCAAAAGCGGTGCTGCACTGTCATTCATCCTGCTTATCCCTTCCTTTCTGGTGTTTATCCTGCAGCGGTACTGGGTCGGCCGAAAGCACTACGTGACCATTACCGGAAAGTCCGGATCGCAAACGAAATTCAAGAGCGTAGGCCAGATTGTCAAGTGGGTTCTGTTGACCATCTGTGTCCTCATGTCGCTGTTCATATTGTATTTCTACGTATTGCTCGTTTATGCGTCGGTGGTGGAAGCCTTCGGGGCCAACGAACAGTTCACGCTGAGCCACTACGCAGTCATTTTTACCGAAGGGCTGAAGGCCATAACGGACACCCTGCTTATTTCCGGCGTTTCGATGGTGCTCGGCGGGCTGTATGGGGTTGTCCTGGGGTATCTGATAACGACGCGGCGGTTCGCATCCCGAAAGTCAATGGAGTTCATCTCCATGATCAACTATTCCCTTCCCGGCACCATCGTCGGTATCGCCTTCCTCATTGCATTCAACAATCCGCCGCTGGCGCTCACGGGAACAGCAACGATAATCATCCTGTGTAACGTATCCCGATATGGCGCATACGGGACGCGATCAACCGTCGCGATTCTTCACCAGATCGACCCGAGCATCGAAGAGGCATCGAGCAGTCTCGGCGCGAGTTCGAGTCTGACGTTTCGACGTATCACTATTCCCTTGATTCTGCCGGCGCTCTTCTCGAGCCTGGGCATTGTCTTTATCCGGTCCATGACCGCAATAAGCGCCACGATCTTTCTGATCTCTGTAGACTGGACACTGATAACCGTTCGAATTCTCGAAAACATGACCGAACTTCAACTCGGTGTCTCCGCCGCTTTTTCCGTGTTCGTTGTGGTCGTCGTGTACGTGGTCACGATAGGGATTAGCCTGTTCCTGCGCCTGTTCCGGCAGCCGGGCAGCAGCGAGATTTCTTCATTTCTTGGCGCGTGAGAGGAGTTCCGCATGCAATCGGTAAGCCTTCGGCTCGAAAACATCAACAAGACGTTCATGCATCAGGTAAAGGGGAGCGTGTCCGCGGTCTCCGATGTGAATCTCAACATAGAGGCCGGCGAACTGCTCACCTTCCTGGGGCCATCGGGATGCGGGAAAACCACGACCTTGCGGATCGTGGCGGGGTTCGAGACTGCTGATTCCGGCAGGGTGTACATCGGGGATGAAGACGTGACGCGACTCATGGCAAATCAACGGGGAATTGGCTTCGTATTCCAGAGTTACGCGCTGTTTCCCCACCTCTCGGTATACGAAAACATCGCCTATGGCCTGAAGATACGAGGCATCGGTCACACCGAGATCGAAGAGTCTGTCATGGAGGTGCTTACTCTTCTCGGGCTGGAAGGGTACGAACGCCAGTTCCCTCACCAGCTTTCCGGCGGAGAGCAACAACGAGTCGCACTCGCTCGCGCGATCGTCATAAAGCCGAAAGTGCTGTTACTCGACGAACCGCTCTCCAACCTGGATGCAAAACTGCGCCTATCGACCCGCAGTGAGATCCGTCGGCTGCAGAAGGCGCTGCAGATTTCGGCTATCTACGTAACGCACGACCAGGAAGAAGCGATGGCGATCTCCGATCGAATCGTCATAATGAATCGAGGAGAAATTGTCCAGACGGGAACTGCAGACGAGCTGTACTACCACCCGCATACGGAGTTTGTCGCACGCTTCGTGGGGCGAATCAACACCCTGCCGGCAGAGATAGTCGAAGTAGCCGCGGATCGAACCGTCGTCCGTGTGCTTGGCAGGGCGTATACGGCGACGGAAGTATATCGTGACATCAAGCCGGGCGACAAACTGAATGTCATGCTCAGGCCGGAGTTCATTCAACTGCACACCGAGATCACGGCTGAACGTCCCACGGGGACCATTGTCGAACGTACCTTCCTCGGAGAGCGTGTGGAATATGTTGTCGACATTGACGGAGTAAAGGTCAATGTGGCCTCTTACGACCCCCGCCGTTACCGGGATTTTGAGGTGAGCGGCAAAGTGGGGGTTGAGCTTGATCAGAGCGGCATGAAAGTGCTCAAGGAATAGCGACATGACAAAAAGGATGGGATCATTGCGTCTGTTTTTGGCACTGACGCTTGCGGAGCTGGTCGTTTGCGGCGGCGCCGTCTTCGCGCAAACCGCAGAGTATCACGGGGCGGACTCTGTCTTTCAGGGCAATGGACTGACCATTCTTTGGGCAATTCTCAAGGGCAAAGATGCGGATTCGTCGTCGGTCTATATTCGAATAGCAAGAACTGGTCCGGCGAGCGAACAGTTAGGTCTGTTCAGCGTGGTTGCGCGAGATGTGTTGTCCGGAGATGAAGAGGTCGTGATTTCCAGGCGGGTTTTGAACGACCTGAATACCATCACGGAAGAACGTGGTTCGTTCACCGACAAAGCACAACGCAGATTTCTCTTCTACAAGGGCCGGGACACCAACGGGACCGTGGATCCCGTGGTCGAAGTCTATTACTACGCCATTCCGGACACGGCCCCTGAGTTTTTGACGCTCGCGGCGGCCGAGACCTACCTCAGAGATACGCTTGAACGAATCGGCGGGTCGCGGTAACGGACCGCTCAAGCTTTACCTTTGCCCATTGTTCCTCTATAGTAGACCCATACGCACACGGTACCGCACGCAAGAACGACGCAATGGAGAGAGTAGAAAGATATCTTCGGGGGTTGTTGCTCGGGACCGCGCTGCTGCTCGCGCTGTTGCGAGCGGAGCTCGACGCGCAGGTTCTGGTTCTCGTTGTGCTCATGGCTGCCTACTCGGGAACAATGGAACTTGTGCTGTTCTTCCGAAAACATTCCACCGAGAATACCGCCCTCGCTTCTGCCGCTTGTGAGCTGTTATTTGTCTCCTGGATGTATTACCTGTTTCGCGTGAGTCTGCTGCTCCTTCTGGATATTCTGATTCTATTACGTGCCCGACAACAGCTGAAAGGCGGCCGGTTTGTCGTGGTACCCGTAGTGGCAGCCGTGCTGCATTTCGCCGCCCTCATCGTCGCAGGTTTCAACGGAAACCCCTCCCACGGCGCAAATTCTCTCGTCGTTCAATTTCTCCTCTATCCGGGAATCGCCCTGGGCTCATTCCTGCTCGTAAGCCAGGCGGTGAAGCGCTCGCAGCAGGAGGTGGAGCTCGAACGAGATGAACTCGCGAGACGTCTCGACGCGAGGAACGATACACTCGCGACTATGTCGCATGAGTTCCGAACTCCGCTGACAATGATCCACTCATCCTCGCAGATCCTGCTCGAAGAGCGCCCCGGTGTGCTGAGTGAGACCCAACGCCGATTCGTAAACACTATTGCGGAGAGTACATCCCGTTTGATCCGCCTTGCGGACGACCTGCTTGCGCGTATCAAGGTGGAGTCTGTGTGGCTGACACTTGATCTGCAAGAGGTGGACGTCCGTCCGCTGGTAAAAAAATCGGTCCAGACAATGACGCCGTTTGCCGAACAGCGTTCCCGGAACCTTCGTTACGTCTATCCTCACATGCTGTCGACGGTTCTCGCCGATCCAAAATGGATTCACCAGGTACTCGTGAACCTGATCCACAATGCAATCAAGTACACCAATGGAGTGGGCACCATTGTCTTGTCGGTGAAGGAAAACGAAGAGTGGGTAGTGGTGACCGTAAGCGACGACGGTGGCGGCATCATGAACGTTCACAAAACGGAGGTGTTTCAAAAATATTATCAGGAGAACCAGGAATCTGACGGAAGCGTCGATGGCGCCGGTCTTGGCCTGGCCATTGTCAAGAATATCGTGGAGAAACACAACGGTAGAGTCTATGTCGGTTCGGTTCCCGGAATGGGTTCCATATTCTCGTTCACACTGCCAATATCGCGAAAGAGCACGTCGTGAAGCCGAAGATCGTTGTCGTCGAAGACGAGCCCGAACTGATTGGGATTCTGGAATACCTGCTCGAGGACGAAGGGTACGAGGTTTCTTCGTCACAGAGAGGGGACACGGCCCTTGCGATCATTCAAGAGTGGAAACCGGACCTGGTGCTTCTGGATATCATGTTGCCGGGAATGGACGGGTTCGAATTGTGTGCCGCAATTCGCAGGTTCACCACCACACCGGTCATCGTGCTTACCGCACGGAAGGAACAGGTGGATGTCATACGGGGGCTCGAACTGGGTGCCGACGACTATCTTACGAAACCATTCAACAACAGGGAACTCACGCTTCGGATCCGGCGGGTTCTTGGGCGGACTCATCTCGGGGACTCTTCCGACCGGATCGAACACGGTGGCATAGTTGTTCGCGCATCGTCCCGGGAAGTTTCGGTAGAAGGGCGGGAAATCGCTCTGACTCCGACAGAGTTCAGCCTCCTTCTATGCCTCATGCGAAATCGCGGTCGCGTATTGTCCTGGGAATCGCTGCTTCGCGAGGTGTGGGGATCCGATGATTGGGAAGGCGGGAAGGAGCTGGTCAAGGTCAATGTCCGACGATTGCGAAAGAAGCTGGAGCCGGATCCAACCGAACCGAAATACCTGTTGACAAGCTGGGGGGTCGGTTACCGGATGGGCGGTGCCGGTACCGGCGATGCGCATGATGATGGCTCGATTCGATAATCGCGCAGCGGAGAAAATGTGGAAATGAGCTATCTGAGACTCGAGGCCATCGCAAAGTCCTTCGACGACGGGAACGGAGGGCGAGTCCCGGCTGTTTGCAGCATCTCCCTGTCGATTGCCAAGGGTGAGTTCGTTACGATTCTCGGACCGTCGGGCTGCGGAAAGACCACGACTCTGCGCATCGTCGCCGGCTTTGAAACCCCTGATTCCGGGGAGGTCGTCGTCGACGGTATTCGGGTCAACCACCTGCCGGCTCAGCAGCGAAATATGCCCCTGGTATTTCAAAGCTACGCGCTTTTTCCGCACATGAACGTTTTCGATAACATCGCCTACGGACTCGAGTTTCGCGACATTCCAAAAGAAGTCATAAGAAACGACGTGGAAATGAGTCTGCAGCTGCTCAACATGGTTGGACTCGAAAAACGATTCCCGAGCACCCTTTCGGGCGGACAGCAGCAGCGGGTCTCCCTGGCGAGGGCGCTGGTACTGAAGCCCTCAATAATTCTCTTCGACGAGCCGCTTTCGAACCTGGATGCTAAACTACGAAATCAGATGCGTGCCGAAATAAAACGCATTCAGCAGATGCTCGGCATAACCGCCCTCTACGTCACTCACGACCAGGCCGAAGCGCTCAGCATTTCGGACCGGGTGGTGGTAATGAACAGAGGGCTCATTGAACAGGTCGGCACGCCCGAGGAAATCTACGCCAATCCGAACAGCCTCTTCGTAGCCGACTTTGTGGGGAACGCAAACTTCATCGAAGCCGTCGTCGAAGAGCTTTCAGACTCAACGGTTGTGACGAATATCCAGGGTCGGTCCGTGGAGATTCCCCGGGAGAACCTCGCTGAGCCGGTGGCCGAGGACGAAGAGGTCTACGTGGCAATCAAGCCCGAGGCTGTACATCTCACCCGGGACGCCGCATCCTTCACCGGCAAACTTGCTGGACGATTCTATCTCGGTCGGACCGTCGAGTACAACATTGAATTCGAGAATACGTTCCTCACTTCGATTGACTCGAGTGGCGAGCTCGATTCGAATGGGTTGTCGATTGGGCAGACCGTCGGAATAACCTTCAACAAGGCCCATTTTCGTATCTTTCGAAAGTGAGTTCACTGCCCGCGGCATCGGGATGCGGAAGACCGGACCGCCCGGAATACCCGACTGATTCACACGTAAATTACCGACAAATCCGTATTAATGGTGAACGAAAATCTACAATTCTGTAGGAATATGATTCGACCAGCGACGGGTTCCGATTCGTTAACTCATTTCCCTGTATCGGCTAACAAGCCATCGTTCGACATGGTCTAACTATTGCATAACACATATGGGGTAGGCTCACGCAGCATATTCCGTTTCTCACGTTTACAGTGTCTTTTTCTCTAGTGTGCCATGCAACGGAGGGAGTGAAGCATGAAGCGAAAAAATTTCCTGGAAATTGGAGTCGCAGTACTTGTCCTGTCGGTACTTTTTGCCGGCTGTTCCGGGGCGAAGAAAACGAGCGACACGATCATGATCGGTGGAGCGCTTTGCGCAACGGGTATTCAGGCGCCGCTCGATGAGCCGGCGATACGCGGGGCGCAGCTCGCGGTCGATGAACTGAACAAGAAGGGTGGTGTTCTGGGAAAGAAGCTCGAGTTCGTCAATTTTGACGGAAAGAGCGATCCGGTAACCGTCGGTAACGTGGCGGTGGAATTGATCAAGAAGGGAGCGAAGGCGATAATCGCGCCAAGCGATTTCGATTTTGGGGGACCCGCAAGCCGGGAGGCGCAGAAAGCCGGAATCGTCGGGATATCGCCGGCTGCCTCATCGCCGTTGTACGGCTCCAGAGACTCTCGGTGACAAGCAGTTCACCATGTCGATGTGGAACACAACGATGGGCGCGGCAACCGCGGAGTTCGCCTACAACACCAAGGGCTGGAAGACCGGTTATGTCGTTACCGATACCTTCATCGACTACACAAAGTCCTTGAGCCGTTACTTCATCCAGCACTTTCAGAAGTTGGGTGGCAAAATAATATTTGAAGATACCTACGTACAGGGCGCACAGGATTTCTCCGCACAGCTTGCACGGTTGAAGGCAACGGGCAAAGACGCCCAGTTCATCTTCATCTCGTCCTATATGCCCGACCTGGCAACCATTATCCGCACCATCCGCGAAGCGGGGATCACCGTGCCGATCGTCGGTGGCGATTCCTACGATGACCCGGGATTCTTTCAGGCACTTGGTGCAACCTACGGAAGTGACATCTACTTCGACACTCACAGCTTCCTGGCTTCGGGAGTTACTCCGGAAATGGACACTTTCCTCGCGGCCTATAAGGCGAAGTACAACGCCGAACCGGATGCGGTCTGGGTGGCGACCGGATGGGACGTGGTAATGGTGCTGGCCGAAGCGATGCAGAAGGCCGGATCGACCGATGGCGCGGCGATGGCCAAGGTGATGGAGACTACGCAGTTCAATCTGCTTACCGGGAAACTCAAATGGTCCGGCACCGACAAGGGGCATGAACCGGATATCGAAGCACCTCTGGTGCAGCTCGTTGACGCGGTGCCGAAGTTCATCGGCTGGGTACGTCCTACCGACATTCCGGCACCTTGAACTAATCGGCTACATCTGGGATATTCTCATCGCGGGGGGAGAGGTTTCCTCTCCCCTCGTTCTATTCTTCCACGATTCCACGGAGTAATATGCAATTATGGACGGTAAGCATCAGCTCGTTCTCCGAGGGGTGACCAAAGACTTCGTGGGCCTGCGCGCGCTTGATGACGTCAGCCTGCAGCTCGAGCAGGGTGAGATTCTCGGTCTTATCGGCCCAAACGGCTCCGGCAAGACGACTCTCATCAATGTCGTGACCGGTCTGCTTCCGGCAAGCGGCGGAAAGGTGATTGCCTCCGGCAGTGGATATTACGAACATGCCTTCTCACCGTTATGCGCGCGCAGGTCTCGCACGTACGTTCCAGACCATCCGCCTTTTCCGTGAACTTTCGGTGATCGAGAACATACAGGTTGCGGCAGTCAGCATGGGACATAGCCGTTCCGATGCCCGCAATCGGGCGGAGGCCGTCCTCTCAGAGCTTGCACTCGCGGAATGGTCCGGCCACCGGGCCGGCGCGCTCCCCTACGGTCTTGAGCGACGCGTGGAAATAGCGCGGGCGCTTGCTCTCGAGCCTCGGTTTCTTTTTCTCGACGAGCCGGCGGCCGGCCTGAACGAGGACGAAAGCGACGAACTTCTTGAGACCCTCGCCCCTATCCCTCGGCAGAAAAACCTCGGGATGCTGATCGTCGAGCATGACATGCAGCTGATCATGCGGCTCTGCCACAGGCTGCACGTCCTGAGCTACGGGCGAACCATCGGCGAAGGAACTCCCGAAGAGGTGCGGGCAATTCCTGCCGTCGTCGAAGCCTATCTGGGTTCCGCGGAGGCAAAAAAGTGACCACGCTATCTGTCGAATCCATCTCGGTGCGCTACGGCGCCATCGCCGCGCTGCGCGGCGTGTCGCTTTCGATCAATGAAGGCGAACTCGTGGCGCTTATCGGTGTCAATGGAGCCGGAAAGACCACGACTCTGGCGACGTCATTGCCGGCGCGCTGAAGCCTGCAGCCGGCGCCATTACCTTTTCCGGAGAGCCGATACAGGGAAAACCGCCCGAGTACATCGTCGTAAAGGAATCGCCCTCGTGCCGGAGGGACGGGATATCTTTCCGAGTCTCGACCGTTGCGCAGAATCTCCGCCTGGGCGCTTTTTTCTCGGCCGCGACGCCGAGTATCAGCACGATTTTGCCGAGATGATCGAGATGTTCCCGATTCTCGGGAAGCGACTGCGTCAGGCCGGGGGTACGCTTTCGGGTGGCGAGCAGCAGCAGCTTGCGATCGCGCGAGCTCTCATGTCGCGGCCAAAGCTTCTGATGCTGGACGAGCCGTCGCTCGGCCTGGCGCCAAGTCTGGTCGGACCAGATATTCGAGCTGATCGGTCGACTGCACGGCCGGGGGCTGACGATACTTCTGGTCGAGCAGAATGTGAGCGCACCCTCCGGTGGTGGATCGCGCCTACCATCCTCATGGGCCGGAAACGTCGAGGTCGAGCGGGACGCCACAGCATATCCGCGAAAAGTTCGATGTCGAAGGCACCTATCTCGGCGGACCGCCAGGCGAGGCGCGCATGATCGATGCCCCTGATTTTCTCATCAACGCCATCAGCCTCGGCAGCACCTACGCGCTTATGGCCCTCGGGATGGTGATGGTCTACGGCATCCTGAAGCTCGTCAACTTCGCCTACGGGAGCTGATGATGATCGCCGGATACTCCCTGTATCTGCTCGACGGCCCGCACTGCCCTGGATCGTGATGGCGATTGTCGCGGTGGTCGTCGCAGTGCTTACCAGCTTCTCACGAGCGGGTCGCGTTCAGACCTGTGAGGGAGAAATCGCTTACCGCGATGCTGATCACCTCGTTTGCCGTCAGCACCATGTTCCAGAACGCGGCACTGCTGCATATCTCCCGCGCTCGGGCGGTTCCGCTCCCGAAGACTCTTCAGCCAGAGCCGCAGTTTTCGGTCGGCGACCTGATCCGATACGCAACCTCCTCGCGATAGTCATGGTGCCTCGTTTTGCTCGCTCTGTTCGTGCTGCTCTCAGTCGTACGGTGCTCGGAATCGCGCTGCGCGCCGCCTCCGACAACTTCCGCATGACCAGAATGCTGGGTGTTCCGGCCAACCTGGTGATTTCCGCGCGCGTTCTCGATCAGCGGACTTCTTGCCGGAGTCGTGGCACTGTTCTGGGTCGGCCGAACCGCATCGGTGACTCCGGCCATCGGCCTCGGCCCTTGCTCGTTGCCTTCGTCGCAACAGTGATCGGCGGGATCAACAGCCTGCTCGGCGCCGTGGTCGGCGGGTACGTGTACGGAATTGTCTTCAGCTTCATCGGGGTCCTGCTTCCACAGGGCATGCTCGAGTTTCGGGAGGCATTCATGTTCATCATCGTAATCCTGATCCTGTTGTTTCGTCCCGAAGGGCTCATTCGAGGAGCCTACTCGACGAAGAGGGTGGGTTGACGATGAAGGCCGGGGAATGGATGTCACGCAATTCAACTTTTTTCGTCCTCGCGGTGCCGCTTCTTCTGATTTCGGCGGTGACTTTTCTCATCGGCGACACCCTCATTGAACGAATTGTGACTGTGCTGTTCATCGATTTGATCCTCGTTCTCGCTTTGCAGGTATTCATGGGCAACTCGGGAATTCTCTCGTTTGCCGTGGCCGGATTCATGGGAATCGGCGCATACAGCTCGGTCATCTTCTCCATGACCCCGGCTGCCAAGCATGCGGCTCTTCCCGACCTGTATCCGTTCCTGACGCAGGTGCATCTTCCCTTCGTGGCGTCTCTGCTGATCGGCGGCCTGGTGGCCGGGCTGGTTGCGGCAATCGTCAGTTATCCGCTCATGCGCCTTTCAGACGCAGCGGGTGTCATCACGATCTTCTCGCTTCTGGTCATCATCAACGTGGTTCTCGTGCACTGGTCGACGGTGACAAATGGACCGCGAACACTTTTCGGTGTCGACCGGTACACATACCTTGGCACCACGACCATATTCGCGCTCATTTTCCTCGGCGTTGCGTGGTGGTTCAAGGAGTCGTCGGTCGGTCTGAAGCTGCGCGCATCGCGGGATGATGCATACGCCGCGGCTTCGATCGGGGTGAACATCGTTGTGGTACGCTACATCGCCTTTATTCTCTCGGCTTTCATGGCAGGTTTCGCGGGCGCCCTTTGGGCGCATTTCATAACCTCCTTCTCCCCCTACGCATTCTACCTCTCGGCCACATTCGTCTTTCTCGCCATGCTCGTGATAGGCGGTCCGCGTGGCGTCTCGGGGGCGGTCGTGGGCACGATCCTGGTGACGCTGCTGCGCGAAGGGCTTCGATCAATCGAGAACAACGTGACCATGTCGGGGATTCTACCGAACGGCCTTGTGGGATTCACTGAACTCGTTATGGGGCTCCTTTTGATCGTTATCCTGGTTCTTCGCCCTTCCGGGATCATGGGCGGTCACGAGCTCAAATGGCCGATCGCCATTCCGTGGCGGCGCAGAAAGAAAGGGTCGGAAGACGATGTGTGACACTTTCGTTGCCCTGAAGAACTCGACGCGCGATCGGACAGTGCTCTTCAGCAAGAGCGCCGATTGCGAGGTGAACGAAGCGAACGCCCTCGTGCGATTTCCGCGCGCTCGCCACGTCGCAGGCGAAGCAGTAAGGCTGACGCATCTGGTGATCCCCCAGGCACCCGAGACCTTCGAGGTGATTCTCACCAAGGCGTTCTGGACCTGGGGCTGCGAGATCGGCGTCAACGAGTTCGGTCTCTGCATGGGCGAAGAGGCGGTCTTTACCACCGAGATGCACGAGCCCGCTGACGGCATCATCGGCCCTGATCTGATGCGGCTCGGGCTCGAACGCGCGCGCACCTGCCGCGAGGCGATCGACCTGATGACCGCGCTGCTGGAGAAATATGGGCAGGGAGGAAGCGCGGAGCTGAAGGGCAACTCACACTTCGACAGCAGTTTTCTCATGGCGGACCCTGAAGAGGCCTACATTCTGGAAACCGCCGGGCGAAAGTGGGCGGTGAGGCGGATCGAGGAGATCGGGTCAATTTCAAACCAGCTCGGAATCGGGACGGACTGGTCCCGCTGCTCCGAGAGCAGCGCGACCGGCAGCATCGAATGGGCGGTGAGATTCGGCCTGCCGGAGGTTCCGCCGAAGCTGGGCGCGCCGGTTCGGCAGCAGGTGAGCTTCTCCGGCCTTGAGCGCGCGAAAGGAAGTATCGATGCCGCGACGTTTTTCGAGCTGATGCGGCATCATGGTGACGGGTATCATCCGGCGACGCCTCAGGTCCATTCCAACCTCTGCATGCATGCAGGTCCTCAGAAGGACCGCTGGTGGCAGGCGGACGGCGTGATGGTGGCTGACGTGAAGGGCAACGACATTATCGTCTGGGCCACCGGCACCTCCGGAAACTGTGTTTCCGTGTTCAAACCCCTGTTTCCGGGCGTCGATCTCCCGGACATCGGCCCGCTTCCCACCGAGCATTTCGATCCCCGCTCTCTGTGGTGGAAGCACGAGCTTCTCCACCGTCGCGCGATGGCTGACTTCGACGGGGCGGCCCGCGACATTCGCGCCGATTTCGCCAGACTCGAGGCCACGTTTCTCCAGGAATCATCGACGGCACGGAAGGGAACCAGCGCGGAAAAGCGGGATTTTGTCGATTCCTGCTTTCGGAGGGCGATCGAGCAGACGGATATGTGGATCGATCGCCTCCGCGTTCGGACCGATCTCGAGTTTTCCGATCCCGACTATCGGGCGATGTGGCGGAAACTCAACGCCGAGGCTGGTCTCACCGGAATGCCGTCCGACGCATGAACAGGAGGGAACGATGACAAAACGAATATCCCGTGACGACGTGTTTTTTGCATTCGCCAGTTCTATGAAACCGACTGTCTACCTCGCACAGGGAGAGCAGGCTCTTCTCGAGACGCACGACTGTTTCCAAGGTCAGCTCAAGACCGAGAAAGACCTCATCAGCGCGCTTGACTGGAACCACGTCAATCCGGCGACCGGACCGGTCTTCATCGAAGGCGCCCATCCCGGGGATATTCTGCGCATCGACATCGAAGAGATCACTCTCGCAGATCAATCGACCATGGTGACCATACCCGGAGAAGGGGCTCTCGGCGATCTCATTACCAGCATGGAGACGGCGGTGCTAAAGCGCACGGGAAATGAACTGCTGTTCCGCAATATCAAGCTTCCCGTGCGACCGATGATCGGCGTCATCGGCGTGGCCCCGGCGGGCGGGGAGGTCGCGTACGGTACCCCGGGCCATCACGGCGGCAACATGGACTGCAAGCTGATCAGCGCCGGGCGCGAGTCTCTATTTTACTGTAGGGGTACAGGGGGCGCTTTTCGGCGCCGGAGACTTACACGCCGCGATGGGCGGACGGGGAGGTGGTGGTGTGCGGCGTCGGAGACAGCCGGTGAGGTCCGACCCTGCGCGTCAGGCTGGCATCGATCTCCCGGGGCTGACCAACCCCTGTGGAAGAACGAAGAGATCGTCGCCGCAATTGTCGCGGCAGTAGACTACTCGACGAGGCTGCGGCGGATGGCGACCCATCGAATGGCTCACTTCCTCATCGACACGTCTGGGCCTATTCCGACAAATGACGCCGGTAATGCTCATGAGCCTGGTTGGGGAATTGCGGTTCTGTCAAATTGTCGATCCGCTGAAAACCGTGCGCTTCGAGATGCCGAAGAAGATCCTGGAGTTCTACGGTTTTCGGATGCGGTGAGACAGCGGGAGGCCTGCAGAATCGGGAAAGCAGCCGTCGGACCGATGAAGCTCATCTGGACCGGCGCACCCTCTTTCGACGAACCTTGACTTTGCTCATTCTCAAGTCGCCGGTCACTACAATCGCGCTGTTGGAATTTTCGGATCGTCTTCGATCACGAAAGGTGCTCATCGAATTTGATGAGACTCTCTCCACCACGTCAATGCTCTGCGGCACTATGATGCGCACTTCCGTCATCCTGCAGTCGAGGACAAGATCAACCCTGAGATCAGTCTCCGTCGCATAATCCATGAAATCGAGGATTATTTTCGACATCTCACCCTCCACGACGATATGGGAGGACTCAATCCACCTTCCCAGCTTGCGGATCTTCCCTTTGTCGGCCCTGATCACCTGAGTGTCGGAGGACAGGTGCCGGGGTTGAGGAAGTGAGCTTTCGATCTCCTGGAGGCTCCTGATATCGTCCGCGGCGACGATATGTTCAGCCAGCATTTCGTATCGATCCAAGTCGAGCTGGTTTCCCGAATAGGCTGCCGCGGCCAGTCGGAAACATTTGTCCTTTCTCGCTTCGAGATCGGTAATAGGATCCGTCACCTCTGATGCTCCTTTGATTCACCTGGAAAGATAGAAACATGTGCCGACGCGGTCAAGGTAGGCCGGAGGACGATTGACAGACTAACAGTGTTAGTTTACACTAGTTCACTAGCGTTGTTAGTATGAAATCAACAGACAAAGAAGTTCCCGCCGCTGGCTCGCCCGGCGAAATCGAATCCAACCGGGAAGCCATCTTCCGCACAGCGCTGCGCCTCTTTGCTTTGCGTGGGTACGAGCAGGTTTCCATGCGCCAGATTGCTTCGGCGGTCGGGATAAAGGCAAGCTCTATCTACAATCACTTCTCGAGCAAGGCAGATCTTCTCGACGAGGTGGTACGCGTCTTCCGCGCCGAGCTCGCGACGCGCGGGACTAATGAAGGCTTCTTGGATGTCAAAGCTTCGCTGGCGGGGCGGCACGCGAGAGCCCTGTTGACCGATATCATGCTTGCTCCGGTTCGCCTGCTCGAGGATCCCGATCTGGCCGATATTGTGCGGGTCGTCACTCGGGGTCAATATCACCACGAGGGCATCAGAGTTTTCCTTCTCGAGGAGATGTTCAGGAAGCCGCAGGCTCTGCTCGTTCGAGTGCTGGCCGATCTCGTGGATCAGGGAATTCTGGCAAGGTTTCCGGCTGAGTTTCTCGCCGCTGAGCTGCAGGCCGCCCTGATCGCCAATTTCTATCACCGCAGCCTCGATACCGAACGCCGCGAAGTGGATAGCGCGAAAACCCGCCTTGCCATGCAGAAGCACGTCGAGTTCTTCTGGCGCGCAGCGGAGAAGCGCGTAGACTCGAAAGACCAGGAGTAGGCCAATGAATGAAGAAGGGGTCAAACTGCTCGAGGGCGCGGAGCGCACGATGCTCCTGCCCCTCTGGGGCCGGTACTCGGAGAGCACCAGGGTCAACGGTCTTATCAAAGACGAAAAATGCGTGGCCATCGTGAGGCGGCTCGGAATTGACCTGGAGGCGATTGCGAAGGGTCAAAACCGGGCAAGCCGCCTCGCATGGGTGGCGCGAGCCTTCAACATCGACATCGAGCTTCGAAAACTGCTTTCCGGGGGCCGCGAGGCGACCGTCGTCTCTCTTGGATGCGGCCTCGATACCTCGCTTTATCGGCTCGACGCAGACATCCCGGTTCTCTGGTACGACGTCGACCTTCCACACGTGATCGATCTGCGCCGGGACCTCGTCGGAGAGGATCCGCGCTGCAGGATGATAGCCGGTTCGGTTTTGGACGCGAACACTTTCCGCGACATCCGCGTAAGCGGGAGCCTCATCGTTCTCGCCGTGGGGCTCCTGTACTACTTCGCCGAGACGGAGGTGCGCAGCGTTTTCGAGAACATCGCCGCCCTGGCGGAACCGTCAGGGCACGCAACGCTCATCATCGACTACTGTTCGAGCCAGGGAGTTGCAGTGGCAAACAAATCGGTGGTTCAGGATTTCCCCGGGGCACGGATGATCTGGTCCGCCGAGGGGGAGGATGATCTGCGCGCGCTCCACAAGGGTGTCCGGGTGGTTGAAACTTATCCCGTCTTCAGTAAGATCCACTCGCTTCTCGCCGGAGAAGACTCCGCTATCGCCGACTTCGCGGACAGGGTGGGAATCATGTCGTTCGCCACGCTGGAGATCGGGTAATCGGTGCGCCTGGAAGCGCTCCCTTTGAAGCCGTCGCGCATCGCCATCTTGCACGACTCAGCGGAATCGAAAAGCTCGCTGTTCACGTAGAGAACCGATGAACGATCCTGCAGTCCAAACTTTGTGGCGATCGCAAATTCCCCGCCGTTCCAGAGGCCCATCGTTCCTGTTCTCGCGAAGTCGATCACCGTTTCAAAGCCGGATGTAGACGTTTCCTACATCGATCCATCCGAAACGAACGCGCATTCGCGGCAAAAAAGCCGGCAGTATCCTCCGTTCCAGCGGTGCTGGTTTGTCGAATCGCTTTCTGCCGGCCGTTGATTTCCCTATCGACCGACCCGGCATCCTGGGTCTTGGTCACCGATCTATATCCGTTCCCGAAGCGGCTCGGGCCAGGTGCCGGTTTGCAGCCGTTTCACGAGCTTTTCGGCGAGACGCGTGCCAAGAGTGTAGAGAGACGGGGCTGCCGCATGGATCGGGGGCAGTCCATTGAATTTAAACGTCTCATACTCGCTGTCGTAGACCATGAGGTTGCTTTCCGGCGAAACGTCATGGGTCACAAAGTAGGGTGCAACGGTGTGGTTCGCGGCGTAGTCGACGGCGAATACCGCGCCTCGGCCGGAAAACCGGCGGAAGAAGATGTACAGATCGGCCGTCGACATATCGTCGGACAGATGAACGTATCTGCACTCTCCATCCGGGACGAGTGAGAGGAACGTGCTTTCGAACGCCAGATGCCTGGTATTCCCCGGCGGCCAGTATCCGGCAATGACGATGCTTTTTTTACCCCGGGTCGCCATGACACGGGCGGCTTCCGCCGAGTGTCGGCGATTGTCGGACTGGACCGACGGCAGCATCGGCAACCGGTGAGAGTCGACATCGCTTATCACGATCCTTCCGCTCATCACGAGGTGGTAAAATGCAAGATCTGCATTCCGAAATGCGAGAGCGATGAGGCCGCCCGCTTTGCGGTCTTGGTACTCCCGGTCAAGCTTCTCGCCGAACTCGAGTGATTCCGGATTCTCGGAGCGCGCGGCATACAACGATGTGCTCATGCCCACGCCGGCGGCCACGGTACGAATCCCATCAAGAAAGGCCTCGTTGAACCGAGGATCAGGGTTCGCGGACACCACCAGGATCTCTTTTCCACTCAATTGGCTGGCGCGCACATGGGAAGCGACGAAAAGACCACTTCGGTCCTTGCTGCGCAAGATACTGCGCAGAACAAGCTCGGTGGCAGCACGCTGCGCGGTCTGTTGGCTCACGTTGAAACGGATAGAAATCTCTCTGATTGTGCGGTAACGCGCATCGGGAGCGAAGGAGTCCGAAATGTCCTGTTCAAGCTCGCGGATCAACCACGAAAAGATCTTCTTTGGCATTGATATGATAAACTGATATGAAAAAATCCCAATTGTCTGGCATTATACCCGAATTTATTGACAGATGTCAACACAGCTGGTAGCGTTATCATATCAATTCGTGCGGATGGGGAGAAAATCCGCAGAACCGTTTTTCGTTGGCCGCCCGCAGACGCCAACAAGGAGGAATGTGTATGAAGTGGCTATTCCGAGCTTTGGTGGCCCTTGCGCTGACATTTGCGCTTGCCGGTTTTGCTTTCGCAAAAGGGAGCCAAGAGAACTCCCAGACCAAACATGCCACCGTCAAATGGTATCAATGGTGGTACAGTGATCCGGTACGGGGGCCACTGGTTACCGCTGAGGTCGAGGAGTTCCAAAAAACCCACCCGAACATAACCGTGGAACCTGCCGCAATAACGAGTCAGGCCTACTGGGATCAGGTACCGCTGGACATCGCAAGCGGAACGGAAGGAGACATCGTGACCCTGGACACGGGCGCGGGGATGAATCAGTACTACAATCAACGGCCGGGCGGGGCCTTTGTTGCTCTGGACAAGTACATCAAAGGGTATACGCTGCCGGACGGCACGAACCTGGAGAAGGACATAGTTCTGCTCGATCAGATGAAACGTGACGGGAAAACCATCGCGCTTCCCTTTCTGTGGTTCACGGCACCCGAGACGGTATATCGAAAATCGGATCTGCAAAAAGCGGGGATCGATCCTTCGAAACTGACCACTTGGGCGGGTTTCGCCGACGCCGCAAAAGCGCTGACGAAGAGCGGAAGATACGGATTCGGTCAGCCTGACAGCCAGGATGTTCTGAGTCGTTGGTGGCTCATGAACTGGCTCTGGACGGCAGGCGGTGGCATATTCCCGGAGGAGAAGGGCCCGTACACGGCAGACCGGCTCATCTTCAATTCCAGTGCGAATGTCTACGCAATGACCTATCTGAAGAATCTCATCGATAAAGCGGGACCTCCCGGCGAAAAGAGCTACCAGGAGTTGCAGGCGTTGTTTGCCAACGGAAACCTCGCCACCATGCAGATCGCATTGTGGGGCGTCGGAAATCTTCAAAAGGACATGAAACCCGAGGGAAGCTTTGACTCGGACTTTGCGCTCGCGCCGTTCCCATCGGTCACCATTGACGGGAAGAAGCTCGACCCGGTCTACGTCGCGTGGGGCAATCCGCTCGCACTTTCAACGCTCAGCAAGAATCCGGACGCGGCGTTTGAGTTCATGGCGTTTCTCGACAGTAAATCGGTCCAGGAAAAAGAGACGGTTGCGGCGGCTCCGGTCAACAAGCTGGTGATGCCGTGGTACAAGGACCATTTCCCCGTACAATATGCTTTTCTCAACGACGCCCTGAAATATCAATTCAGAATCGTTCCGGACATTGCGAATTGGAACCAGTGGGACCATGTGATCCAGGAGTCGCTGAACGCCGCATTGCTTGGAACGAAGTCGGTCAAGGATGCGCTCGACTGGGGACAACAGCAGATGACTCAGTTGCTCAAACAGAACTGACGCCCGCTGTCCGAAAAAGACAACACTGTCGAAACGAGGGCGGAAGCTGGACTTCCGCTCTCGTCTTGAGGTACCGATGCATAAACGGAAATCATCCGGATCGATAAAGCTGGCGGGCTATGGATTTGTTGCCCCCGTCGCCGTGGTAATCGCCGTCATGATCATATATCCGATTATCAAATCGTTTGTCATGAGCGTAACCAATTGGAACATGGCATCGGGTGCCGCTGCACATTCGTTCGTTGGATTGCGGAACTTTCGAAGCGTGCTCGAACTGAGCGAGTTCAGTCAGATGAGCATGATTACCCTCATTTACACAGTGGCAGGCGTGCTCGGCAAAATGTATCTCGGGCTGGGTGTCGCGATGCTTCTCAACAGCCGCTTCCACGGGCGTTCGATCGTTCGCGCATTCGTCGTTATTCCCTGGGCGATCCCTTCCGTTGTTGTCGCCACCGTCTTTCTCATCGCGCTCGATCCGGTTTTCGGAATTATCAACGGAACCTTGGTGAACGCGGGTCTGATAAACAAAGGAATTCCGTTCCTCTCAACGCCGTCGCTCGCAGTGACTTCAGTTATTGGCGTGGCAGTCTGGCGATACTTCCCGTTCGTGACTCTTATGCTTCTCGCCGGACTGCAGAACATCCCAAAGGAGCTGTACGAAGTAGCCGCAATCGACGGCGCAGGTTCATGGCGCCGTTTCACGCACGTGACGTGGCCGCTCCTGCAGCCGGTGTGGTCCATCGTCCTGATTCTCCAGATTGTGTGGACGATACGGGAGTTCGATCTCGTCTATCTGATCACGAAAGGAGGTCCCGGATCGGCGACTGCCGTCATTGGGGTCGACATATACCTCAACGCGTTCCGCTATCTCCGACTCGGAACCGCGGCGGCAGAATCGGTCTTTCTTACGCTGATCTCCATGGTGTTTGCGATCTTCTATATTCGAGCCGTGCGGAAGAGCGAGGTCTCATGATGAAGCAACTGCGGAGATTTGGATTCTATCTGCTGGTGCTCATCCTTGCCATCGTGGTTGTCTCTCCTTTTGTTATACTTCTCTCCTATTCGTTCCGTACCAGCACCGACATTTTTTCACTTGATACCGGAATCATACCTGCGCATCCCACGCTGGAAGCGTACGGCCACGCGCTTTTCGGATATTCGATCGCAGGACACGGAGTAGTGACCTGGGCGATCAACAGCCTGCTTGTGTGCGGGGTCGCTACTACGGCAGCAATCTACATTTCGGCGCTCGCCGGGTACGGGATAAGTCGATACCGTTTCCGGGGCAGGAACTTGTTGTGGTTTCTCGTTATTCTCACGCAACTCGTACCATGGATCGTAGTGCTCATTCCCTATTACGCGCTTCTCGTCCAACTACGCATGCTCGATTCGCTCGCGAGCCTCGGGTTCACCTATATGACGATCTTTACTCCCGTGTGTGCGTGGCTTTTCATCGGTTTCTTCCAGGGGATGCCGGTCGAAATCGAGGAGGCGGCACGCATCGACGGCTGCAACCCGCTGGGTGTGTTTCACCGCATAGTTCTCCCTTTGGCAACACCGGGAATAAGCGCAGTCGCCCTGTTTGCGTTTGTCATCGGATGGGGGGACTTTCTCATGGCTTCCGTTTTGATCCGGTCACCGGAAAACTGGACGCTCCCCTTGGGCCTCGTCAGCTTCCGAGGCGAGCATCGCATTCTCTGGGCCGAGAGCATGGCGGTGGCCAGTCTCATCACGGTCCCAATTGTGGTTTTGTTTCTATACTTGCAGCGGAACCTCATCAATCTCATGACCGGCGGAGTGAAAGGATAGAATGAACAGCAACGGAAGGGGAAACAGCAGATGAACTACTCGAACGAGATCAACAGTCCACTCAGGGGCATCGCCCGCGCACGTTCTTACAAACGCAGGCGAGAATCGAGCTGGGACAGAACAGGCGGTAACAAAGACAGCGTCCGCGTCTCCGCGGGGGAAACCTTTACCGCGATGAACGTAGAGGGTGCCGGCATGATATCTCACATATGGTGCACCATCAATTCTCAGGACCGGTACGCGCTGCGAAAGATCCTGATACGCATGTACTGGGATGGCGAGGAAGAGCCGAGTGTCGATGTCCCGCTGGGGGATTTTTTCGGAATGGGCTTTGCCCGAACGGCGAACTTCACGTCGCTTCCACTGGTTATGGCCTCTCAGGAGGGGAAAGGCATGAACTGCTATTTTCCGATGCCGTTCACCGCGGGAGCGCGGATCGAATTTGTGAACGACTGTGACGTCGAGCTGCACGCTCTCTACTTTTACATCGACTATGAACTACATAGAGATCTCGATGCCGGGTGGCTCCGGTTTCACGCGCAGTGGCGGCGCGAGAACCCGACGGTGGGTTGGGGCGACGAGTCGAGGGAAAAAACAGTCGGATTGAATCTGACTCCCACCGAGTACGGACGAGAAATCTGGAAGACGCCAAATCTGAGAGGCGAAGGCAACTACGTGATCCTCGAGGCCGAGGGTCGCGGTCACTACGTCGGCTGCAATTTGAACATTGACCGATTCACCCATCAAAAGAACATGTGGTACGGGGAAGGCGACGACATGATATTCATCGACGGCGACGAATTCCCCACCATCAACGGCACCGGGACCGAAGACTATTTCAATATGGCGTGGGCTCCGCGCGAGGAGCATTCATCCCTGTACCACGGACTGACTCTTATCGAAAGCAGAGACTGGCGGGGAAAAAACTCGATGTACCGATTCCACATTGAAGATCCAATCTGCTTCGAGAAATCGATCCGGGTGACTATCGAGCACGGGCATGCCAACAACCTGTCAAACGACTACTCGAGCACGGCCTACTGGTATCAAACAGAGCCGCACAAGCTGTTCCCGCCGATCCCGAAGGCGACCGATCGCGAGCCGCGGATCGATTGATCCGCGGGAACAGAGGTAGCTCCGTTCGAATTTACCCCTTGCCAAGTTGTCCAGTATCGTGTAACGTTATCTTGATGTCGGTCGGCGCACGCCTGACCGCAGCGCGGAATATCTTAAACTGGTCCTTTGAGGCGAGCAACTGCGTTATTCTTTCTTCTTTCGCGAACCACACACGCCGAGCGTTCCAACAAGAACTAATTATACAGAGACCGCGATCTATGCAGATGGCTGAAGTAAAACTTCAGCAAAGGAAGTATTTCGAATGGGCAACAAATTGTATGTTGGAAATCTCAGCTACGACACGAACGAGGACGAGCTCCGCTCCATGTTCTCCGCTTACGGAACGATCAACTCGGTGGCGGTCATTACCGACCGTGACACCGGTCGGCCCAAGGGCTTCGCGTTCGTGGAGATGGGAAGCGAAAAGGAAGCGCAGGCTGCGATAAACGGACTCAATGCAACCGAGGTCGGCGGACGCCAGATCAAGGTCAACGAGGCCAACGACAGGCCGCCGCGTAACACCCGCGACCGCTACTAGAGCTGAAAATCAAAAGGCCGAACAGATGTTCGGCCTTTCCTTCATATACTACTTTTCTTTTTTACCTCACAAACAGCGTGGCCGACATGACTCGTTACCGCTTTCGTGATGGGCTGAAACTTTCGCTGATCTGATCAATGATGGGCTTCAGGTTCATTTCCAGCGCGATGTCGGGCGATTCGACGAGCCAGTCCTGCAGGCCCTTCTTGACTTCCGAAAGCTGACGTTCGCCGCCGATCAGCTCCTTTCCGACGATCTGCGCGCCGGCCTTCCTGCAAATCTGCGGTCGCAGATTCAGTGTGGCAAGCTGTTTGCCGGTCAGTGGTATCTTCAAAACCATAGCAGAAATCCTCCACAAGGAAGAATTTATCACAAATTCTACAGGATACCTTGCGCTATCAACCGAAATTGGATTCCCCGTTCTGCGCTGTGAAAGGTACAATATTGTACACTTTGAAGCGGAGAGGAGTTCGTCATGCCATCGATGTTCGAGATCTACGAGAGGCACGCAGCCGAGTACGATCAGCTGGTCGATGCCGAAGACTTCCAGGGCAATTTCCGCGACTATGTTCTGCAGGTGACCGACTGGGAACGGAAGTCGGTTCTCGAAGCCGGAGTGGGTACCGGCCGCGTCACGCGGATATACGCGGATCGGGCGGCGATTGTGACCTG
Organism: uncultured Spirochaetota bacterium; assembly: GCA_963832675.1. Taxonomy (GTDB): domain Bacteria; phylum Spirochaetota; class Spirochaetia; order DSM-27196; family DATKUC01; genus DATKUC01. The sequence continues at coordinate 69,317 of CAWHUY010000002.1, forward strand.
TTTCGATCAGTCCCGGCACATGCTCGACGGCGCGGCCCGCCGACTGGCGAAGTCGAGAGGCCGGATTACCTACCGTGTGGCCGACAACATGCGGATGCCGCGAGTATCGCCAAAGTGCGACATATTCATCGAGGGTTGGAGCTGGGGCCACTCAATTATCGACGTCCCGGAGTCCGTTGAATCGGTGACTGAAACGCTCTTGCAGGGTGTCCGGTCGAGCCTTGTCGACGGTGCAGAAATGATCCTGATCGAGACCATGGGAACGAACACGCCCAAACCGATTCCACCTCATCCGCGACTTGCCCGGTTCTATGAGCTTCTGGTCAGCAAGTACGCATTCCACCAGGTTGTCATTCGAACCGACTATCGATTTCCGACTCCCGATGACGCAATTCGTGTCATGGGATTCTTTTTTGGATCCGAAATGGAACAGGCTCTCAGAAAATCACGGTTGACCGACATTCCGGAGTGGACCGGAGTGTGGCATGCGCGATTGTCGAAGGTATAAGCGGCCGACGCCGGCTACAGGTCGTCTGTTTTGTCGGAAGCGGGCGGCGCTACATCGACGAACAGCGAAGAGAGCTCCGCAACCTTCCATATGCCCTTGTCATTTATCTTCATGGTAACGGGTCTGGGCATGACGCCGTAGGTCTTCACGAATACCTTGACCGTCCCGCTGGACTCCTCGCCACTGTAGGCGTTGCGCGAAATCTGGTAGATGTAGGGTGGCGCGCACCTGTAACCATCCGCAGGAGAGGTTCCCGTTACATACGCAGCGGGGAGATAGCGCCACCTGCTTTCCCGGGTTATCCGGTCGATGTGAAACATTACTGACGACGCAGGCGAGTAGCCCAGGTAGGTCTTGCCCGAGGTAACGAGGCTCCGGTCGAGCATCACCGTCATCATCTGAAGACCAACTTCCGGGTCGTCCTTCATGACCATCATCGCCACGAGGAATAGTGAGGCGCCGCCTTCCGGAGTTCCGGCCAGCGAATCCCGCAAGGTGATGTAGGCGTCCACGGTTTTTGGAAGTGCGTCGACGGTTACCTTGTTCTCCTGGGCGAACACCCACGTGAACTGCAGTGTGAGCAGAACCACGGCGAGTATGGTGGTACGTCGCCCCGGAGTCAATTCCCAGCCTCGCTTCTCTTTGCTTCCTATAGTTCCCATCGATACCTCCGATGCCGGACATCAGTATACCACCTGCCCGCGCAATAGCAACGCCGGTAGGGCCGCGGCTCGGCGTTGCCGCTCGCTAGCTTTCGCTCTGGAATATCGAGAGATGCTTCTCGAACACGACCGATGTCTTTACCTTTGTGTAGCCGGCCCTTTCGTAGAATCGGTGCGCGTCTTGACGGATGATGTTTGAACGTACGCGCAATCTCTGCAGGCCCTGCGCAGTCGCCCACGCTTCGGCCGCGTGAAGCAGTGCCGCTCCGATCCCTTTGCCGCGGTGCGTGTCTCGAACTACCAGTCCGGTGACTTCGGCCGCCTCGCCGCTCTGCAGGTATGTTGTGTAGTGCACATGAATCCAGCCGACCACGTCGCGGTCCCGCGCTACGAGGAGCCCCTCGTGCGCGAATCCCCTGAAGAGAGGCAATTCGTCGACACATATCGTCCGATGCTACCGGATAGCCAAGCTGGGTGCTGAGCTCGGCAACCCGGACAGCATCGTCGGTCTTCATGGTGTCGATGGTAATTGAATCCAACATTGCGGCTTCTCCATTTTCAACCGGACAATCATCGATTTCCGCGCGAACCCATCCCAGCTTCTATTCTGCGGATCTGGCAATCCATCTCGAGTTGAGCTGGCGCTGTTCGAGAGCCGCAGACGGCACAACCACGTACTCTTTCATCGGCCGTCCCGGCATCCGTCAAGCGCCCCGCTTTTGCGGCGTGCGAGCACGGCAAAGGGACGAATACCGGACTGTTCTTGGCATATTGACGTCAACGGTGCAGTTCGGGAAACTCGAGGAGAGAGTCCAATACGGGGGCAAGTATGGAAAACAGGAGCAGGGCATTTTCGTCGATCGACGAATACATTCAGTCCTTTCCGCCAGGTTCTCAGATCAAGCTGAACGAGATGAGACATCTTATTCGAAAGACCGCCCCGGAAGCCGTTGAGAGAATAAGCTATCAGATGCCCTGCTTCTATTTTCACGGCAATCTGGTCTACTTTGGCGCGTATGCGACACACATCGGGTTCTACCCGGGAGCAAACGGCATTTCTCAGTTCAAGAATGAGCTGAAAGACTACAAGAGCGCGAAAGGTTCGGTGCGGTTTCCGCTGGAAAAGCCATTGCCGCTCGATATCATCAGGAGGATCGTCGAATTCCGGGTGGAGGAGAACAGGAAGAAGGCGAAGAAATAGGCGTAGCGGGCTCGGCGTCGCCGCGGCGCGGGCGCGGTCTGCGGTTGCCGCGATTGGCTGCGCCCCGTGACCAATGGCGGTGCAGCGTCGACTCGCGGCTCGCCCGATGGCGAGCCGTTCAACTTTTGACTCGTGGTTCATCCGTCGGAGCCGGGTTCCGGCTTTTTCCTCTTCCCAATGCGGGCACCCAGTGCGCCGAAGTAGCGCTTGACCAATCCCACCTTTCCGAATGTCACCAGGTAGAGCACTCCGAGCACCAGCACCGTCGGAATCCCGAAAACGATGAGGCCGATCACGATAAAGAGCAGCACGTAGAGGAATTTCACGACGGACTCGGCAAGTCCCCGGAACCCCGATCGAAGCGAAGGAAGGTTCAGAGCCCCGGATTCGTAGTCCGGCAGGCGAAAACCGATCGAAAGCGTGGAATAGGATATGAGATGACTCAGGTTCTTGAATGAGGCCTCGAGCGACTCGAGTTCGGTCGTTGCGTCGCTGAGCTCCCGTTCTATCTTGAGCAGATCCTCGATCTTGTTGGCGCTGGAAAGATAGCTCTGCAGTCTCTGTACGAGTATGCGTTTGTTCTTGATTCGATTTTCCAGATCGTAATATCGCTGCGTCACATCTTCGACGGATATCTGCCGTGACAGGATCTTACCCAGATCGCCGGTTGAATCGACGAAGGTGTCAAACTTCGCGGCCGGGATCTTAACGACCATCGAGAGACTGGACTCGTACAGGCTCGACTCGGCGACGTAGCCTCCCGCCGCTTGCACCCGCTTCACTGTCTCCTGCTCGGCTTTCGCCAGGTCGGGGACCTCGATCGAAGTGGAACCGGTCTTGATTCGTTTTCGTTCGACTGCCGTCTCGTCGACCGCGCGGCGTTGTCGGCCGGCCGGCCGGGCGCCTGTTCCTGCGGCGATGCGGCCTGCTTCGATGGGTTTCCGGCGAGCGCGGCGGGCGGGACTCCGCTTTCGGCATCGCGTACCGGGGATGGGCTTCCATTCACGACCGTTTCAGACCGCATTTCGCTCTTGCCTCTCTCCCCGCCGAGGCTGCACCCGGCGGTGAGCAGCGCGGCTGCACCTATCACGCATGCCAACAGTACGAGATTCGTTTTTCGCATGCACGAATATTGTGCGATTTCGCGTCAGACCGCAAGTGGTCGCCGGGCGCTGGATCGCGGAGCCGGGCTATAAAGCGGCCGATCCCTTTCTGTGCTCCTCGGATTCTTGGACTCCTGGACACCCTATCGGCCAGTGATCCTGACAAATCACGCGGGGTTGCCTACAGGTCAGCCGCGGCGATACTCCGGCGGGCTCTCAAGTAGGTGCGCTACATCGAACATTCTCACCGCTTTGATGTTGCCATAAGGACGGACGGTATCTTGATGTCTTTGTCGCCGATCTCGGACGACTGCTATCCTTCTGAAATTCCCATATGCTCGATCTGGCAAGAACATAGCTTGGTGCGAGCCCTTGGGTATTCCACGCAATTCTCTATGGCATAGCTAATAAAGACTGATCCATGGTTGACAAATGATAATTCATGCCCCATGATCGTGGTAAGTTATTAAGAAGTCTTGCTGCTTTAAAAATTCGGGGGATCAAATGTCGCAACCGCTGTCATCAGCCTGCCGACCGCGTGCCTCGGTATTCAAGCAGGATCGTCGGGCTACCGTCCTGAACCTCGACAACTTCCTGAATGGAATTATCGATGGCAAGGAGTTCTTTCAGGAGAACTACCTGACCAACGGTATGGAAACCCTCATAGACAGGTCCTTCCGCCATCTTGCAGATGGTGCCACTGGTAGTTCCATCTTTCATCTATCCCAATCCATGGGCGGTGGTAAGACCCATAGCATGATGGCTCTCGGACTCCTTGCGCGTGATCCGAGCCTTCGGACTTCGGTATTTGGTGACAAGAATCCGGCGCCTAAACTCGGCAAGGTCCAGGTTGTTGGCTTCAATGGCCGTCAATCCGATGTACCTATAGGTATTTGGGGGAGTGTCGCCGAACAGCTTGGCAAGAAAGATCAATTTAAGGCCTATTATTCGCCCCTGTCAGCGCCCGGTCCGGAAGCATGGCGGACCTTGCTTGGCTCGGAACCCATCATCATTCTTCTCGATGAGCTCCCGCCATATATGGAGAATGCGCGGTCAGTGTCCGTCGGCAACTCGGATCTCTCCGTTGTCACCACAACCGCCCTCGCCAATCTCATGGTGGCCGCATCGGACATGCCGAACGCCATCATCGTACTGAGCGACCTGGGTGGAAGCAGCTACCAAGAAGGCGGAAACCTGATCAACAAGTCTCTGGCAAACCTCAAGAACGAAGCCAAGCGGATCGCCCTGCCCATCACACCGGTCAATCCCCAGGGCGACGAGCTTTTCCACATCCTCCGTTGCCGCCTCTTTGAGTCGCTCCCTGCGGAATCGGTATGTAAGGATGTTGCTGACAGGTATCGTGCCAGTCATGCCGAAGCTGTCAAAATGGGGCTGACCTCGAGTTCTTCCGATGGCTTATTCCAGAATGTCCTGGACGCCTATCCCTTTCATCCTGCATGGCGCGAGCTCCTCGGTCGCTTCAAGGAAAACGAAGGTTTCCAGCAGACTCGTGGCGTGATCCGTCTCATGCAGATGGTCGTATCAAATCTCTGGAATACCAAGCGCGCCGAGCGTCTTGAGCTGATCCACCCCTATGACATCGACCTTAGCGACAACGAGCTGGCTTCCGAAATCCGATCAATCAACCAGAGTCTATCGGAAGCGGTTGCCCACGACATCAGTCATGAGGGTACGGCCGAAGTTGAAATCCTCGACAAGAGAAATGGCTCAAGCGATGCCAGCGAAGCTGCCAAGCTTCTCCTTCTCGCCTCTCTTTCCGCCACCGCAGGTGCTGTCAACGGCCTCAGGGATTTTGAGATCTATGACTTCCTGCAGCGGCCTGGCAGGGATCTTTCGGCACTCAAGCCGAAGGTGCTCGATGAACTCGATATCCGGGCTTGGTATCTCCACCGTTCGCAGGACGGACGCCTCTTTTTCAAGAATCAGCAAAACCTCGCCGCGCGTCTTCGCAGTACGGCCGAGGGTCTCCACAACGAGTCCGTCTCCAAGGAACTCAGGCGCTTCCTCAAAGAGCGTTTTGATCCCGTACTCAAAGACCTCTACCAGAGGGCGGAACTCCTACCTGCGCTCGATGAAGTCCAGCTCGAACAGGATCGTGTCTGCCTCATCCTGTCCGAGCCCTCGGGGGCTTTCGAGGGCCTCGCTTTAGCCAAGGAGTGGCAGGATTGGTGGGCGCAGCAGACCTTCAAGAATCGCGTCATGTTTCTCACCGGTTCGAAGATGGTCATGGGCAACGTCAAGGACGCCGCCCGTCAGTACCGCGCCCTCCAGAGCATTGAGGAAGAACTTCTTGCCGAGAACACGCAGCCGAATGATCCCCAATGGAAGGCCCTGGATACCCTCAAGGACAGGATTCTATTCCAGTTCACCTCCGCGCTGACCCAAGCCTTCGATACCCTCGTGTACCCGAGCATCAACAACGCGCTGCGGCAAACTTCCATCATCCTCGAATTCCAAGGCAATACCTGGCGTGGCGAAGAAGTCCTTCGCAAGACCCTCATCGATGCCCAGAAGTTCACTGCCGATGTCACCGCCGATGTCTTCCGTCAGAGATGCGAGCAGCGTCTGTTTGTCTCAAACCCAAGCCAATGGGCCGAGGTGAAGCGTCTGGCCGCTACCAATACCATCTGGCAATTCCATAGGCCCGATGCTCTTGATACGTTGAAGACCGAGGCAATCAGAAAGGACTACTGGCGCGAGGAAGGCTCCTACGTTCGCAAAGGCCCCTTCGCCAAAGCTGAGACAAGCGTTAAGCCCCTTTTCCTTTCACGTGATGACAATGGAGTCAGTTGGCTCAAGATCGAAGCCCTCCATGGGGATCGTGTCCATTATGAGAGCGGCACGAATATCCCTACTGAAGCAAGTTCGAAGGTGAGCGATTTTCAGCGTTTCCAGGCTAAGGGTCTTCGTTACAACTTCATTTGCATTGATTCCCTCGGAGAGGCCCCGACGGGAGCCCCTGTCGAGTGGGTTGGCGAACCGGATCTCAAGTATGCCCTTGATCCTTCGACCCGCAAGGTAACGCTTCGCAGTCTGCCTGCCGGCCAGATCTCCTACAGCACTGATGGCCGATCGCCTGAGTACGGCGGCACCTATGACGCGCCTTTCGTTCCGCCCGAAGGCTGCACCGTTGTCCTCGCCGTCGCGGAGGTTGAGGGCATCAAGTCGAAGCAGCTCAAGTTTTCCATTCCGAAAAGTGATTCCAAAGGCCTCTTTGAGATCGATCCCCGTAAGGCCTGCCGCTGGTCTCGACGCCACAAGCTGGATGACTCGGGTGCGACCTGGAAATTCATCGAAGCCATGGAAAAGCATATCGTCACGGCTTTCGATATCATTATCAAGGCAGAGAACAGCTCAGGCGATCAGACCGTCGAGTATCTCGGAAGCCGCCCTTCCGGCTATGATGCAGGTCATCTCCGGCAGCTCTGCGACGCGTTCCAGAACCTCGTCGGCGCAGGTACCGTGCGGCTTGAGTGCGCCCGTTCTCATTTTCCTTCGGGCCAGGCCCTCCTTGACTGGCTCAAGGAGGCGGGAACGACACCCATCCCTGAAGAAGTTGACCAGGATGGTATCAATGGCTAGAGCAAGTACTAAAGCCGACAGTCGCCTTTGCCTTGGCCTCGGATTCTTCCCCGAGGAGGCAAGGCATGGCTTCCTCCTCGACCTTCCAGCCAGCAAGGACGACACAGCTGGAGTTATGCTGTCTGAGCACCGAGTCTGGAATCTCGCGGATGGCAAGATTGACATCGACGCGGTTGGCCCCGCTGATCCCGGACTTCGCGCCGTCGTGGAACGATTCCGCTGGGACGAGATCGCCTCGGTCTATTGGGAAGAGGCCGGACAACGACTTAGGAACGCCGGAATCGCGGTGCCCCGAATGCCTAAGAAGGGTCGTATTCCCATTCACGCATCTCTTGGAAAGGAGCTCTGCGTCCTCCTATGGGCCATCGAGGATGCCGATTCAGCTCTCATCCCGGAAGCTATTCGCAATTGGGAAGGACTCGCTCCCGAAGAACGCTGGTGGCTCTATACGATGACGGCCGCCGCCACCGGCCAGGCCCAGCAACGTGGCATCGGTTGGCGAAAGGCGCTTCGCTTTGCCCTAACCGAAAATCCCCTCGTCAAGGGTGAAGGACTTCCGCCCAGGGCTCGCAAGGAGATCCTTCGCTCCTCTCAGATGAACCTCTTCTAGCAAAGGATTGAACACATGACCGATGGCGCCACCTTTATCGAGACACAATTCCCCATCGCCCGCCTCTCCGCCGAGTCATACAAGGAGCGCAAAGCCGGTGCCAGCCAGACTCTGACTGGTTTGGGCAAATGGTGGGGGCGCAAGCCCTTAATACTGGTGAGGGCGTCCATCCTCGGCATGCTTATGCCCGCCTCCAGCAACCCGAAGAAGGACCGCGAGATCTTCCTCAAGATTCTTACCATGGACGATGCCGGTGTCTGGGATCGCTGCAAACCCGCGGTTCAGCGCAAAACCTCGCGCACCGCCTTCGATCGTTTGTCCTATCCTGAGCGGATCGCCGAGTGCGAACGCCCCGAAAATGTTGCGGGGCCCTCCGCGACAGCATGGACCGAGATCAATGCCCACCTTGGCACCAACGCCAAGTCATTGCCCGAGCTGATCGAACAGCTCGGAAAGCAGCAGTTCGGTCATACGCCCCGCGTGGGGATAGCTTTTGCGGCGGCGGTTCTATTCCCTTTGAAGCCGCCCGTATCGGCTGCGAAGCCTTTGGCTCCGACCTCAATCCCGTGGCCGGCCTGCTCACTTGGGCCAGTCTGAATCTGCTCGGCGGCGGCAAAGCGGTGCAGGATGAAGTGCGCAGAGTGCAGGAAGCTACTTCGCCGCTGCGGACCAACAGATCACCGCCTGGGGCATCGAACACAATGACCGAGGCGAACGCGCCGAGGCGTTTCTTTACTGCGTGGAAGTGAAACCCGAGGGCTGTGACTACTACATCCCGCTGGCACCGAGTTGGGTGATTTCGGAGAAATACCGAATCGTCGCTACTTGGCAACGCAGTTCCCGGCTCAGACCGTCTTGCAGCCGACAGTGCTGGCAGTAACCGAAGCTGAATTGAAACTCTACAAGGAGAAGAAGGGCGCGACGGTGGCGACAGCCGGGCCGTCGATCCTTTTGACGCCAGCCGCTCCTGGTCGGTGGAAGCCTTGCGCGGTCCGGAGGGCCTGCGCCGCTGGACCAATGCCGATGTAGTGCCTCGCCCCGGCGATGTGTTTCAGGAACGGCTCTACTGTATCCGCTGGATCAATGCCAAGGTGAACGCGCGTTACGCCGCCCCCGAGGCCGCCGACCTCGCGCGGGAAACCAAGGTGCTTGAACTGCTCCGTGAACGCTTCGCAAAGTGGCAACGCGAGGGATTTATTCCATCCAAGGCGATTCCTGAGGGCGGTGACAAGACCGAGGAGCCGATTCGCACGCGCGGCTGGACCCACTGGCATCATTTGTTCACGCCGAGGCAGTTGTTGATGCATGGGTTGCTCGCGAAATCAGCGGAGAGAGGCTACATCGAAGGCGGCGAAAGTGGGATGCATGCTGGGGTTGGGAGAATGGCGAATTGGAGATTCACGGCTTTGCCGTGGAATACCGTTCGTCTGCCGAAATGGACGAAAGGATGTCTTTCCGATCAGGCACTCAAACACAATGTTAATTATGGAATTCAAAATCCATTCGACACTTGAAATTCGCTATGGATTGGCGTGTGACTTGAACGTAAGGTGCTCGAAAATCCAAGGTTTCGTCAATCGACGCCCGCGATCTCCGCGAAACCTGCGACATCTGGATCACCGACCCCCCCTACGCCGATGCGGACAATTACCACGAACTCGGCGATTCTTCCTCGCCTGGTATGACAAGCTACTCGCCAAAGCCTTTCCCGAATGGATTCCCGATAGCCGTAGGCCCTGGCTGTCCGCGGCGATCGCGAGGACTTCCGCCGTTCCATGGTGGAGATCTACGCGAACCTCACTAGGTACATGCCCGACAACGGCATGCAGATGGTCATGTTCACCCATCAAGACCCGGCGGTCTGGGCCGACCTCGGTATGATCCTCTCGGGCCGCCGGACTCAAGGCACGCCGCTGGACCATCACCACCGAGACGCCGGCGGGGGAATAGGAAGGGCAACTACGTCCAAGGCAGGTTCCTTCTCGTCCTTCGCAAGCGCATCGATGCAGGCGACCGGCTTCCTTGACGAGCTCTACCCCCTTGTCGAAGATGAGGTCAAACACCAGATCGACTCGATGCAGCCCTCGATGAGCTTCCGACCCAATTCGGTGACACCGACTACCAGCTCGCCGCCTATGCAGCCGCTCTCCGCGTCCTGACGCAGTACCAGAGCATCGATGGGCAGGATGTGAGCTATGAGCTTTTCCGTGATAGATCTGAAAAGGGCCAAGGTCGCAGCAGGGCCGGCGCGGGGCGGAAGGAAAGTCACGCTCGAACAGGTCATCGACCGCGCCATTTCCATCGCCTGCGATTACCTCGTTCCAAAAGGACTGGAAGAGGCATGGATGCGCCTCGGGCCCGATGAGCGCCTCTATCTCCGTTCCCTCGATGTGAAGTACGCGGTGAACGCCGACAAGGCGTCTATCAGGAACTCGCCCGTGGGTTTGGAGTCCGCGAAGTCAAGCCCATTCTTGCCTCAACGAAGGCCAACCAGACCCGCATCAAGACAGCCTCGGAGTTCGGGAACCGTGACCTCGGCCCCCTTCGTGCCGAAGGCTTCGGCGGCACCATCCTTCGGCAGCTTCTTTTTGCCATCCATGCCTCCCGTGAGGAGGAAAACCCTGCAGTTGGCCTCCGCTATCTCAAGGACGAGCTTGTCGACTACTGGCAGCACAGGCAACGGCTCATCTCGATTCTCGATTGGCTCTCCCCTCTTGCTCTTGCGGCTGGCATGGAGGGTTGGAAGGAAGACGCCGACCATGCCCGTCTTCTTGCAGGGCTACTTCGTGGAGACCACGGATGATATTTCTCCGAGTGCTGGCGAGCTTAATTGACAACTGGCAATCGAGGCAGCTAATAACATATCTGTGCAATAAGATATCGATACGATGCGATAACTCAGACCCAGGAGGGATTGGTAAATGGCAGAACCTTTTCCCCTAAGGCTTCTCGAGCCTGCGTTTAGAGACCCCCTCACCGATCTCATCCTTGAGCTGGACCACCAGCGGACCTATGTCCTTGGCGGCACGACCCCTCCCGCACTGTTCTTCCAGCTCAAGCAGCTCTTTCACCTTCTCGAGACTTCAGGTTCGGCGCGCATCGAAGGCAACCGGACGACTATCGCCGAACTTGTGGATCGCAAACTGACGATACCAGCGAGGAACAAAAAAGCTCCATGAGGTCCGCAACATCGAGGCTGCGCTGCTTTTCGTTGAAGAGGCATGGAGCAGGGACCTGAGAACTTTCGCATCGACCATGGACTTATCCGCGAATTGCACCGCCTGACGACAGCAGGTTTATCATTGAGCGGTGAAGGAGATTCCTGCCCAGGTTCATATCGAACAGGGCCAGTGAGGATAGCGAAGTCCGCCCACGTTCCTCCCGATGCTGCCGATGTTCATTCGTTCATGGATAATCTTCTCGGATTCCTCAATAATCCCGATCCACCCAAGTACGACTTGCTCAAGATCGCCCTTGCCCATCATAGCTTCACCTGGATACATCCATTCTCCAATGGCAATGGAAGAACCGTTCGACTCTTCACCTATGCTCTTCTCTTGAAGACAGGCTTCCGTGTGGGCGGTCCGCGGCCTGCTACGCGCCTCCTCAATCCGACGGCGGTCTTCTGTTCGGATCGTGACAAATATTACGAGATGCTGTCGCACGCCGATACCGGTACCGATGTGGGCCTTCTTGCATGGTGCTCCTACGTGCTTTCGGGCTTGAAAACCGAGCTCGACAAGGTCGCCAAACTCCTCGATTACGACTGGCTCAAGAAGAATATCCTCGTCCCCGCCATAGTGGAGCTCCATCAGAAGAATGGTATCTCCAATCATGAGCGGACCGTGCTCTTCCTTACGCTCGACAAGGTCGTCATCCGGAATCAGGATATCCGACCTGCTCTCAATTCCATGAGTATGGTCCAGACCTCACGCATTATCGGCGAACTGCGCAAGCGCCAACTCCTCGTTCCGGCATCTGGAGCCGAGCGCAGCTATGAACTTGGCATAGCCCAAAGCCCCCTTCTCAGGACTGTGCTTCGCCAGCTCGATCGACAGGGATTCCTTCCGCTCAAAGGCGAGATATGATCGCGCGCCACTCCTCACGGAGAAGCCCGCTTGATGCAGAGGTCCTTCGGGCGAGATTGGCCGGAGCCTCCTCCTACGACCGGATCGCCGGATACTTCCGTTCGAGTCTCTTCGAGATCGCGGGGGAGGAGCTGGACGCCATATCCGGACCAATCCGAATCATCTGCAATTCTGATCTAGACGTGCGGGATGTCCTTACTGCTCAGGCGGCACAGCAAGCTCTCCGTTCGAGCTGGTGCCGAGGGGAACCTGAGAACCTACCACCTGCCGCTCAGCCTCGCATCGAGGCTCTCTACCGCTTTCTCTCAACGAAGCGCTTCGCCGTCAAGGTCCTTCCTGATGAGATCTTTGGACTCATCCACGGCAAGGCCGGACTGATCCGCTATCCCGATGGCCGGGCAATGACTTTCCTTGGCAGCGTTAACGAGAGCGCCACGGCCTGGAAACTGAACTATGAACTCCTCTGGGAAGACGATAGCCCAGAGGCCGTCGCCTGGGTCGCCGAGGAGTTTGAAAGCCTCTGGCACGACACCCACGCCGTCGACCTTGCCTGTTGTCCCTTCGTGGAAGCGGATCTCAAGCGCCTGGCCAAGCGCAAGGTCATTGCCGTTGGCAACTGGCTCGACGCACCGGAACCATCGTCGGTGGCTGTTGAAAGTCCCGTCTATCGCAGGGAACAGGGCCTCTGGCCCCACCAGAAATACTTCATCCGTCTTGCTATCGAACGTCACCGCCGGGCATCCGCTCGCCTTGTCCTCGCCGACCAGGTTGGCCTCGGGAAAACCGTCCAGCTTGCCATGGCGGCCCTTCTTATGGCCCTTGAGAGCCCAGGGCCAATCCTCATTCTCGCCCCTAAGGCCCTCCTCAAGCAGTGGCAGGTGGAGATGGTCGACCTGCTCAATATGCCGTCGGCTCGATGGACAGGCAGTGCCTGGGTCGATGAAAGCGGCATTGAGCATCCATCCATTGGCATCGCGGGTCTCGCTTCTTGCCCGCGTCGCGTCGGCCTCGTTTCTCAGGGCCTCATCACCCGCGGTCGGAAGGATGTCTGGGACAGTCTCCTTTCCCGCGACTACCTCTGCATTATCGTAGATGAAGCCCATCGGGCCCGCCGTCGCAACATTCCAAAAATCGATGCCGGCCCCGACGAGGTCAACGAGAAGGCTGATCCCAACAAGCTGATGGAGCTTCTCCAGAGGATCTCGCCGAAGACGCGATCGATGCTCCTGGCGACTGCTACTCCCGTGCAGCTTCATCCAATTGAAGCCTGGGATCTCCTCAGCATTCTCGGCCTTGGCCACTCTTCTGTCCTTGGCGACTATCGCCTCCGTTTCGGGCCTTGGTGGCATCCATCTGAATGCCTCGATGTCGCGACAGGCGCGAAGCTCCTACCTGAGCACCCAGGAGACGCCTGGAACTATATTCGAGATCCGGTCATCACTGAAGGCGAGGACGACAGCAATGTCATACGCGAAATCCGCGACCGCTTCAAGATGAAGGCCGATGATTGGAGCCTCAGACCTGAGGACTATAATCGGATGCCTGTAGCATTTCGTAGGAACAAAATCGAGGGCTCCTGGCTCGATTCCTATTCAGGCAAACACAATCCCCTTCTCCGTGGAATTGTTCGCCGCACCCGACAGTACCTCGAGGAAACGATCAATCCCGTAACCAAGCAGTCCTTTCTGCCCAAGGTCGCTGTCGTCTTGTACGGTGAGAGCACCGCCGCCGCCCTCAGCCTTGGTCCCTACCTGTCGGATGCCTACGCCGAAGCCGAGAACTTCTGTCGTCTCCTCGCGGAGCGAGTGAAGTCCGCGGGTTTTTTCAAGACGCTTCTCCTCCGACGTCTGGGTAGCTCCATCGAGGCGGGCAAGGCCACCATCACGCGTCTTCTTGCAGGAGCTGAAATCATCGACACCGATGATACCGAGGATGACGAAGAGCTCTTCGATGCCGATTCCCCGGGGACCTCATTCAAGGACTTCACCGCGGAGGAAGTCGAATCCCTCCACAGATGCCTGGCTCTACTCGCATCTAGCGGAGAGGAAGACCCCAAGCTCGCGGAGGTTTATCACTACCTCTTCGAAGGCTCAAGCGAACACCAGTCCGCTACAGGGCCTTGGCTCGATCGGGGATGCATCCTCTTCTCTCAGTACTACGATACCGCCTTCTGGATCGGCCACAAACTCGCCGGGCATAACCTTGTCGGTTCACAAACCATCGGCCTTTATGCCGGCTCGGGACGCTCCCTTATCTGGGAGAACGGCAGCCATCGTCGCGCCGACCGTGACGAGATCAAGGCCATGGTTGCCCAAGGTCGCATCAAGATCCTTCTCGGAACCGATGCCGCCTCAGAAGGCCTAAACCTCCAGCGCCTCGGCAGCCTTATACACATCGACTTGCCCTGGAATCCCACTCGTCTTGAGCAGCGCAAAGGGCGTATCCAGCGCATTGGCCAGCGTTACCCTGAGGTCTGGATCGCCAACCTCCGCTATCGTGATTCAGTAGAAGATCGCGTCCACGAGCTCCTTTCTCAGCGCCTATCCGCCATTCACGACCTCTTCGGCCAGATCCCCGATACCCTGGAGGACGTCTGGATCGCAATGGCAATGGGTGACAAGGAAGACGCCTCCCGACGCATCGATCGGGCCACAGCCCTAAAGATCAATCCATTTGATGCAAAGTACAGCATTGTTATCGACGAGGATTGGGATAGTAACCCGAGGGTCATTGATCCGATTGAAACGGCTGAACTATTAAAGCGGGGATGGAACGCTTGAGGCTGCTCATGCTCGCAGAGTCAATTGACGAATGGAGGGTCAGCACAGGATGGACTGAAGGTCTTTTACCAGAGGGTAGAGAAAAATCTCTTTCGGTCATACAGGCCGGCTCCGGTTTTCTGGCCGGTGGTTCCATACTCGAGAGCCTTCTCGAGGATGGTCTTCAGGAAGAAATCCCTGCGCGTCCAGAGTCTTCCGCTGGATAGCCGGGAAGACTTCCCCGAATGAAATAGCGATATTCGCGAAGCCGAAGTATTTGGCCAGGGCATTTCCGATGTCGTTGCCGAATCCGCCGACCCTGCATACCGAAAGGTCCTTCACGTGTACCATCGGCCTGGTGGTGTAGAAGTTGCGGAAGCCGTTGTACATGTCGGCGATGAGGACGATGCCCTGGGCCTCGAGCTGCTTGGACCATTGTTTGAAAAGCTCGTATCCGGCAGAGTCTTGAGGACTGCAGGATCCGTCAGGATGTAGGGAGCCATCAGTATGTTCATGTCGATGGCGAACTGGCTCAAGCCTCCGGGATCAGAAGGCACACCAATGGAACCCAGCTTCGCCTGGGTTACCAGGGCATCGGTGTCTCCGGTAGGCGCGCCTGCAACCAGGACTTTCGCGTCAAAGCCCGCGACCGCCTGCATCATCTTGCTCTGCGTCGTCGTCGCGGCTTCCGTACCCGCGAACGTTTCGGTGATCTTTCCAGAGGAAGCACCCTTTTCTTCCTGGCCGCCGGCGAAAGCCGCTGCCGGAAGAATCATCAAGGCGACAGCAAAAACCGTCAAGAACCGAATCCGTTTCATCTGTCCTCCCTTGAAGCGATTTAGATGATGGGAAGATCATCCAGGTGCGAATGATAGGTGCGAAAGTCTGGACCTGCCTCCAGAGAATTACTGATTCTTCTACAAAATATTACACTTGCGGTCCGATTGTCGCATCGACGTCGTGAGAGAGCTCGTCAAGGACAGGATGAGCCGGGTTCACCCTGGGTCGGAAGCGCTGCGACTGGACACTACCGCTCTCGCGTGGGTAACTTTCGCCAGGAGTGATCGCTCCCCGAAGGAGGCCGTGAAGAACGTGCGAACCCCGCAAATCGATTCAGACCGCTGTTTCAGATTCACCGCGACCGTGCCTTTCGCGCTGTTGTCGCTTTTCGCGACTGCCTGCGCCGCAGCGGAAGGCGCCCCGAGCTGGACGGATGTTCCGGGCGTGGTACGACCGGTCTACTCAGATCTATCCGATGCCGAAGGACAACGCGATCGGCGACCCGAAGGCGCCGGTGCGCATCGACGAGTACGGTGATTTTCAGTGCCACTACTGTCGTCAGTTTGCCCTGAGCGTGGAACCGCAAATCATCGATCGGTATGTCGCCACCGGCAAGGTCTACTTTGTCTTTCATTCAATGGGCAACTTTCTCTCCGACTACTCGAAGACGCCCGACACCGAATCGCAGGATGCCGCGATGGCCGCCTATGCGGCGGGCGAACAGAATCGGTTCTGGGAGTATCACGATGTGCTTTATGCCAACCAGAAACCGGCGGATTCCGGATATCTGACCCGCGCTCAATTGGGGCTGTTCGCACAGGCGGTCGGTCTCGACATGAAGAAGTTTGACTCTTCGCTCGATAGCGGAAAGTACGCCGGGCGCGTGGAGGACGACCGCACCCAGGGCGAGCGAAGGGTGTCACCGGAATCCCGGTATTCTTCATCAACAATCAGGAGGTAATCGGCGCGAAGCCGTTTGCCGACTTCCAGAAGGTCATCGACGAGGTTCTCGCGGCCAACGGATAGCTCGGTCGGAGGAACGATGCAGCTACTTCGACTGTGGCCCGGCGAAAATCGAAAAACTTCTGTTCAGAAAGCGCCGATCCGGGACAACGGAGGCGGCGAGCTTCATCCTGCTCAACCTGATACTGATTCTCGGGGTATTCTTCGTCCTGCTCAACAACGTGGTCTACGACTGGACGGGTACAATGTATACGCACGGATTCCATCTCGACACTTCGCTTGACGATGCTATCCCCTTTGTGCCGGCGTGGGCCATATTCTACCTGTATCTCTTCTATCCTCTTTCGGCCGTCACGATGCTTTATTTCTGTTTCGTAGAATACAAAACCGGTTACGCGCTCGCGTGGTCGCTCGTGCTCATCAATCTTGTTTCCGATGTTGTCTACATCCTGTTTCCCGTGACGACGGACATATATCGGGCGGCCCTTCTTGCCAATCCGATGGTCGGAAACCCGCTTGCGAGCGCCATGTACCACCACTATACGGTTGACCCATCGTTCAACTGTTTCCCCAGCCTTCATGCAGGGGTCTCCGTTATCTGTTTCTACGCCTGGCATCGATACGCCCGGATACGGCCGAACCGGCTCACCAGCGCAATCGCTATCGGGATGGCGGTCGTCGCGCTGGGAGTCATCCTCTCCACCCTCTTCGTCAAGCAGCACTACATTGCTGACGAAATTGCCGGCGTGCTGCTGGCGTGGGGAATCGGCGCGTGGATGTACGGGAAAAAGGGCGTGCTGACGGCGAGCGACTAGGAACCGTCCTGCGGGCCGGGCAACCATCGCGGCCCTCACCGGCGGCGGGAAGCAGTCGTTCTTTCTCATTCCTCTTTACATCTGCTCTCGCCGAATGTTACTACTTCCTAATCTTATTTTCAGAAACTAAGTAAAGAGATACGAGCGAAAGGACGAACACGATGGAACTCCAGACCCTGTACACGATGAGACCTCTCCCCAAAATCGGATTGCTCTTTCTCGGGCGAAAACGGCCCGGTTTCGATCCCGAATGGGCGGCGGAAGTTCGGACGGCCACGCGAAACCTGTTTGGGAAAGCCCGGATTCGAAGCGGTGATTCCGACGGATTCTGCGGCGGACGATGCTGCGGTACGCGACGCGCTGTGCCGCTTGCCGGGCTGCCGGCGCAGAGGTCCTGGTAGTGATGCAGCCGACGATCAGCGACGGTCGGCTCGCTCCGGTGATCGGGCAGCTCTGGGATCGCGGCATCGTGCTGTGGGCGACGACCGAAAGACCCGCCGGTCCGATGATCAGTGCGAACTCGCTGGTCGGGACGCACGTGTTTGCGGCCACGCTGAGGCAGCTCGGCAGGGCCTTCGAGCTGGTCTACGGTCATCCGGACGACCGCGAGTGCCGGAACGAGCTCGAAATTGCAGTGCGGGTTGCCGGAGCGGCACAGGCAATTCGAAACGCGAAAACGGGGCTTGTGGGATATCACGCACCCGGATTCGTCGATCTCCATTCCGATCCAGCGCTGTTGAGCCGCCTCCTTGGCGTCCAGCTTCATCACCTGGGGATAACCGATTTTGTTGAGCTGATAAATGGCGTGGACGAGGCAACGGTCTCCGACGACGTTGCCCAATTCAAGACGTTGAAACTTCCCTACGCGGCTGGCGTGACCGAAGATGTCCTCCCCATGCAGTCCCGCATCTACCTCGCTGTGACGGCCCTCATGAGCGAGGAGCGGCTCTCCGCACTCGCAGTGCGCTGCTGGCCGGAGCTTCCGAATCTCCTCGGGCAGTGGCCCTACCTTGCCTTTGCGCGGCTCGCCAGCGAAGGTTCGGCGGTTTCGATGGAGGGCGATGTGGATGGCGCGCTCGGAAATCTGATGGCCGAGCTTCTCGGGCGTCGGTCCGGTCTACATGAGCGACTGGCTCGCACACGACCGACACACCGTCGCAATCTGGCACACGGGTGTAATGCCGCTGCAGATGTGCGATCCGGTCGGCAGCCCCACGGGTCCGGTAATATCTGTTCAGTTCAACAACAGGAGACCCTCCGTGGTCGACGGTACGATCCGGTCGGGCATGGAGGTAACTCTCTTCCGTTTCTGGCGCTGTGACAACCGCTATCACATGGTCATACTCGAGGGCCGAACGGCCAAGCCGCGAATACATCTTCTTGGTACCAACGGTCTTTTCGAGACCGACGAGGTAGATGTTCGCGAGTGGTTTGACGAGATGGTCCACGAGGGGATGCCGCATCACGTGCATGTCATCCAGGGAAGGCACCGGGCAACGCTCCGGAAACTTGGCGCGATACCTGGGGGTAACCCTGCACTGACAGTGCGTTCCGCCTGCAGACTGATCGGAATCTGGTGGGTACGACCGGATGCCGTCGGCAACATAAGTACCCGGTACCGGATCACGGCGGTCGCGCGGTGATCCGGTTGCGGTGCAGTGCTTCAGCCGAACGGGTCGGGGATGCCGCCGAGTGAAATGTGTTTAGTTTCGAGAAACGCGTCGAGACCTTCGCTGCCGAGCTCGCGACCAAGCCCGCTCTCTTTCATGCCGCCGAATGGAGCATTGCTCGTGGA
This sequence comes from uncultured Spirochaetota bacterium, assembly GCA_963832675.1. Lineage (GTDB taxonomy): Bacteria > Spirochaetota > Spirochaetia > DSM-27196 > DATKUC01 > DATKUC01. The sequence continues at coordinate 88,204 of CAWHUY010000002.1, forward strand.
GGGTACCGCATCATTGATTGCGACCGTCCCCGCTTCGATGCTCTCGGCGAGGCGCCACATGCGGTTCAGGTCGGTAGTGTAGGCGTAGGCAGCGAGTCCGTAGCGGGTGTTGTTTGCCGCGCGGATTGCCTCCTCTTCTGAATCGAAAGCGACGACCGGCGCGATCGGAGCGAAGGTCTCCTCGGTCATGCAGAGTGCCCCGTCGGGGACATCGGCGATTACGGTTGCCTCGAGGTAGTGCCCGCCGTTTTTCTCCACTGCCTTACCGCCGCACACGATACGCCCGCCCATCGATTTTGCGTTCTCGATGTGACGGAGCGCCGTCTTTACGCCTTCTTCATTGACGATTGCGCCGATTTCGACCCCCTCGTCCAGGCCGTAACCGACCTTCAAGGCGGCGGCCTTCCTGCTGAAGAGCTCGAGAAACTTCTCGTATATCGAGCGTTCTACGTAGATACGGTTCGCGGCGATGCAGGACTGCCCGGTGTTTCGAAACTTCGTGATCATTGCTCCTTCCACGGCAAGCTCCAGGTCGGCATCTGCGAAAACCAGCACGGGCGCGTGTCCGCCGAGCTCGAGCGAAAGTTTGGTGATGTTGCGCGCTGAACCTGCGAGAAGGCTTCGGCCCACTTCAGTTGAGCCGGTGAAGGTGATCTTGCGGCAGATGGGATTCTCGAGAAACTCCCGCGCCATGGGCACCGCCGGTCCGGCGATCACCTGGAACACGCCCGCGGGGACACCGGCCTTCTCCATGCACTCGGCCAGGTAGATCGCCGACAGGGGTGTCTGGCTGGCCGGCCGAAGCACCACCGGGCAGCCGGCAGCGAGTGCCGGGGCAACCTTACGCGCGGAGAGGACCAGAGGGAAATTCCATGGCGATATCGCCACGACGACGCCGACCGGGACGCGGATAACCAGGTGGCGCTTGCCCGGCGCCTGGTTGGGGATGATTCGCCCATAGGCCCGGCGAGCCTCTTCCGCAAACCATCGGAAGTGGTCTGCGGCCACGGCAACCTCTCCAAGGCTCTGCGAGAACGGTTTGCCGTTCTCTCTTGTCACATCGCGCGCGATCTCTTTCTGCCGTCGCAGTAATTCCCCGGCAACTGCAAGCAGGTAATCGCTTCGCTTGATGGCCGGAAGTGCCCGCCACGCGGGGAAGGCACGCTGCGCCGCTTCGAGCGCCCGCTTTGCCTCTGCTGCTCCGCCAGCCGGGATCTCTGCAATCTTTTCTCCATTTCCCGGATCAACAACAGTAAAGTGATTGGAAAGATCCTCCCACTTCCCGTTAATGTAGAGTTTTTTCCTTTCCATTTCCGCGTCCTTTACTTTGGTACCTTTTCCCAGTCTTTCAGAAATGTCTGGATGCCGATATCGGTGAGCGGGTGGTCGTAAAGCATCGACAGAACGTCAAAGGCCATCGTCGCCACATCGGCTCCGATCAGTGCGGAGTCGAGAACATGAATAGGATGGCGCACGGCGGCGACGATGATCTGGGTATCGTAGTCGTAGTTGTCGTAGATGGTCTTGATCTGCTCCACGAGCTCCATTCCGCGGTGACCGACATAGTCGAGCCGTCCGACAAAGGGGCTGATATAGGTGGCGCCTACCTTCGCGGCGAGCAGTGCCTGGACCGGGGAGAAGTTTACCGTTACGTTGGTCTTGATGCCTTCGGCCGTGAGCCGCTTTACGGCTACCAGGCCCTCTTTCATCAGCGGTACCTTGACCACCACATTGTCGGCTATCTTCGCAAGTTCTTTTCCCTCTTTGAAGATCTCATCAGCTTCGAGGCTGACCGTCTCGAGACTTACCGGTCCGGGGACCAGTTTGCAGATTTCCGGATAGAGATCACGCGGCGATCGGCCGGTCTTCGATACGTGTGTCGGGTTGGTGGTAACGCCGTCGATCACCCCAAGGCGCAGCGCCGTTTTGATCTGTTCGACGTCCGCCGTGTCCAGAAAAATCTTCATGATTCCGCTCCTTCCGCTTGAGCGCGCTTGACAACTCAAACGATCCGATGTACAAAGTTTTATAGTTTCTTATTGTAAGAAATAAATGAGAAGCCGTCAAGGCTGATCACGGCCGCCCACGCGGCGGTCTGACATGTTCCACAGGGGGCGAACGATGAAACACGGTGCGCTTATGCACGAACCCGAAGATGATGTTGCAGTAGTGGTCGCGGACACTCCCGCCGGCACCGAAATCCGGGCTGTCACGCTGGACGGCAAAGAGGTGACCACGGTGAAGGCCTCGCAGGATATCCCGCTCGGGCACAAGATAGCGGTTCGTGACGTTGCGGTCGGAAAGGACGTCATCAAGTACGGCAGACCCATCGGCCGGGCGTCGGCGGAGATCAAGAAAGGGTCGCACGTGCACACACACAATATCAAGAGCAAGAGGTGGGCGTAATGGCTAACGAAATGAATCTAACCGGGTACCGAAGAGAAAACGGCCAGGTCGGCGTACGCAACTACGTCGCAATCATTCCGGTTGACGATATTTCCAATTCGGCGGTGGAGGGGGTCGGCCATCTGATACGGGATACGTTGCCGCTTCCGCATCCCTATGGCCGCCTGCAGTTCGGCGAGGACCTCGATCTTCATTTCCGGACTCTCATCGGGACAGGACGCAACGCCAATATCGCCGCGGCGATAGTCATCGGGATCGAACCGAAATGGACCCAGAAGATAGTCGACGGAATTGCAGAGACCGGCAAGCCGGTCGCCGGATTCAGCATCGAACGCTACGGTGACCTGAAGACTATCGAGATGGCGGCGCGAAAGGCGAAGGAGTTTGTGCAGCATGCCGGAGAGATCGCACGCGTCCCGATCAAATGGGGTGACATCATCATGAGCGCAAAGTGCGGCGAGTCTGACACGACCCTCGGCCTGGCATCGAACCCGGCCATCGGGCGGATGCTCGAGCGTTTCATTGCGCAGGGCGGAACGGCGATATTCGGTGAGACAAGCGAAACCACCGGAGGCGAGGATGTCATTGCCGATAGCGCAATCAATGACGCGGTCCGCAAAGAGTTCCTGAAAGTATTCCAGGACTACCAGGACTTCATCATGGGCACTGGCGCGGACCTGTTTGGTTCGCAGCCGACCGAGGGCAATATTCGCGGCGGACTTTCAACAATTGAAGAAAAGGCGATGGGGAACATCCAGAAGAAGGGCCGAAACAAACTGACTTCCGTGCTGCAGCCGGCAGAGGAGCCCAAGGGTCCGGGGATGCACTTCATGGACAGCTCGAGCGCTGCGGCCGAAATGGTGACACTCTGCGCCGCCGGCGGATCGGTACTCCACTTCTTCACTACCGGGCAGGGCAACATCATCGGAAACCCGATCATCCCGGTGATGAAGATTACCGCGAACCCGCTCACCATCGCGACGATGTCCGAGCACGTCGACGTCGATCTTTCAGCTATGCTCCGCCTCGAAATGAACCTCGACCAGGCGGCCGACGCGGTTATGGACGTGATGGCGCACACAATCAACGGCCGTCTGACGGCGGCGGAGGCACTGAAGCACAACGAGTTTGTGCTCACGAAACTGTTCCGAAGCGCGTAATGAGCAGAGCTGCACGGTGGCGGGCGGGAGCGTATGAACAAGAGCTACGAGATTCCTTACGGCAGATCTACCGCGCGGTTCACGCTTCCCGGGGAACTGCCGACGGAAATCATAGCTCCGCAGGTGGTTCCCGCCGCCGCCGACCCCGTTGCGGAGGTGGCACGGGCGCTCCGTTCTCCCTGCGGGAGCAGCGCGGAATCGGCCGCTCTACAGCTGCGCAGCCATGGCGGCGATAATGCTCTGGTAGCCGTCGCGATAAACGACAAGACGCGTCCGGTGCCCCACGGTCAACTTTTGCCGCCGTTAGTTGCGTACCTTGAGGAGCTCGGTTTCCGGAAAGAGAACATCGTGTTCGTCATCGCCACCGGGGCGCATCCGGTCATGACGACGGACGAGTACGCTTCCATCCTGCCCGCGGACATACTCCGGGAACATCGGGTCGAGTGCCACGATGGCTACGATGCGGCACGCCTGGTTTCCCGGGGTTCGACCATTCGCGGGTACGCCGGCATTTTTCAACCGCACCTACGCAGGGGCCGACCTGCGCATCGTGGTGGGCAACATCGAGCCTCACCAGTTCATGGGCTACTCCGGCGGGGTGAAAAGCGCGGCGATAGGGTTGGCGGGCGTGGAGACGATAAACGTCAATCACGCCCGGATGCTGGACCCTGCGGCGCGTCTCGGCTCCTATTCCAGCAATCCTGCGCGCGCCGACGTCGAGGAGCTTGGCCGGATACTCGGCGTTCATTTCGCGCTCAACGCAGTGCTCAACGACCACAAACAGATTGTCCGCGTGCTCGCAGGCGATCCGGTGGCGGTTATGGAGGCCGGAATCCCGCTCGTGCGCGAGAACTTCGAAGTGGAGGTTGCCAGGCCCTTTGATCTGGTGATAGCAATAAGA
>CAWHUY010000003.1:0-89718 GCA_963832675.1 uncultured Spirochaetota bacterium
TCGTGGCGGCACCAGAAGCAGGGTCAACGCTACCAGCAGCGTAAACCCGACGTAGAGCAGCGTGAAGAACCACGGTGGAAAATTGTAGAAGATAATGTCCCGGATGATCCGGCCGACAAAGGGAATTTGCGAATCAACTTGCTGTCCGGCGCGCTCCCGCAGTGCGTATTCCCACACGGTCAGAGGACAGGAGACTCCGACCAATGCCTCTACGGCGACCAGAGCCATAGCGGCAAGGTGTGCAATGCGGAACGGCAGATTGTGTACCCATTTCCAGCGCAGAATCCCGCCAAGTAGGATGAGTATTTCACCACCCACAGTAAATCCAACGTACAGGAGATGGATGGTGACAATCAGATCGGCTGCTACCGCAGGGTTCATCGCTTTCGTTCGCCGGCCTTTCGCCTCTCAAATGCCTATGGCGTGATCGAGGAGCGTCTGGAGTTTTTGCAGCTCTCGTTCTTCGGTTTCCATGTTTTCGAGAATGCTGATTCCGACAACTCTTTTTTCCTTTCTGATCAATTCGACAATTCGTGCGACTCGCTCTATCGACAGCCCGAACTTTGCAGGACATTTCACGTTTCGATATTCTCGAGGGTCGATCGCGTCCAGGTCGATGTGGATGTACGCGTTGGGAATATCCTGATCTCGACAAATGCATTCGGAAATCGCAACGTCCGAACCACAGGCGTCCACGGTCAGAAGTTCGATTGTGTTGTCGCGGAGGTAGTTCTCCTCCGCCTTGTCCAGGTCGCGCGTTCCAAGAAGCGTGACCGCGGCGAAGGGGATAAGCCGGGGAACGAGTGCAGAAAGCTCACCAGGGTCGATCCGCTCAACCAGGAAGCGAAGCGGCATGCCGTGAAAATAGTTGCTTTGCGAAGTGGCCGGTGAGTTGATGTCTCCATGGGCGTCAAACCAGAACAGGTCCAGATCCCCGTAGCGTTCCTTCAGATAGGATACCACTGGTACCTCGACACCGCATCCGCCGCCGAGGGTGAACACGGCTTCCGGCGATTGGACATCGAGGACTCTCCGCACCCTTCTCAACTGATCGAGGATGACCTGGTAGCCGAGAATGCCGTGTTCGACGCGCAGCTCGTTCCGTTCGGTGACTTCGACGATCTCGAATTCCGCGTCGGCGCCGATGAAGCGTCGAAGCGCCGATGAACCGTGATAGATTTCGTTCGAATGTCCGGAATCCTGCCACTGGGGAACGAACAGATTGAGTTTTCGCATACGGTAAGTCCGCTGCCTGCGAGGGTCGGGCGAATCGTTATTTTTCTGCGGGACGGTACTTCACCGTCTGTTTGCAGCTGCTGCATACCGGGAATTCTTCCCCTTTCTTCAGCTCGACTCGTTGCGGGTGGGTCGGTGCGTGGTTGATAACGCTGTAGATTCCCGGGGTTACGGCCTTTTCGCCGGACATGAAAACGTTGCGGTTCACTGATTTCTCCTCAATCTGGAAGGTACGTCGCGACGAGCGCAATGTACAGTCACACTCGCTACTTCTTCGCCCGCAGATACTGATTCGGCCACGAGATTTCCGCGTGAAGCTCGGCCGCCGCGCGCAGCGGCCAATAGGGGTCGCGAAGAAGCTCACGGGCAAGGGTGACAATATCGGCCTGCCCGGTGCGGAGTATGTGATCGGCCTGTTGCGGCGAAGTTATGAGCCCGACCGCACTTGTTGCGATTCCGGCGTCGATGCGGACTCGCTCGGCAAACTTCGTCTGGTAGCCCGGTCCGGCCGGAATCTGCGCTTGCGCAACATTACCGCCCGAGGAGCAGTCAATCAGATCAACGCCGTCGTCGCGAACCGCGCGTGCCAGCTCCACCGACTGCTCGATCTCCCATCCGCCGTCCACCCATTCGGTCGCGGATATCCGCATGAAAAGCGGCAGCCTCTGCGGCCACTCTTTTCGAACCGCCTGGACCACCTCCCGCACAAACCGGATTCGGTTTTCGAAACTCCCGCCGTATTCGTCGTCTCTGTTGTTGGACAGCGGAGAAAGAAACTGGTGAAGCAGATATCCGTGAGCGGCGTGAATCTCGATTACTTTAAAACCGGCATCAAGCGCGCGTCGCGCCGCGCTCACGAACGCCGCAGTCACCTCGGCAATTTCGGATTTTGTCATCGCGCGGGGAGACGGGTATTGCGGCGAGAAGGGGAGGGCGCCTGGCGCGATCACCTGCCATCCTCCGTCGCTCGGGGCAACCGTGCCGCCACCCTTCCATGGGATCATCGTGGACGCCTTGCGCCCGGCGTGAGCGAGTTGCATCCCCGCAATCGAACCTTGCTCGGCAATGAAGCGGGCAATCCGCGAGAGCGCCGGAATGTGCTCATCTTTCCAGATTCCGAGATCGGCCGGGCTTATCCTGCCGCGCGGTTCAACGGCAGTGGCCTCGGTCATTACCAGGCCGGCACCTCCGGCAGCTCGTGCTCCCAGGTGAACCAGGTGCCACTCCTGGGCAAAGCCGTCGACACTGGAATACTGGCACATCGGTGAGACTGCAATTCTATTCGTCAGGGTGATATCGCGAATCTTGAGCTCGTCGAACAGCATGGTTGATTTTCTCCGGGTGAAATATACACAATCTGTGCACTCAGGGCGACACGCCGGCGAGCCGAAGTCTATTCTAGAGTATAGTGCAGACCGACATCGATACCGGTTCCCGATTTCGGGAGGGAGGCAAACCATGACGAGACCACAGTTTCCACAGCCGTTTGTGCACAATCATGACCCGATACGCAACGTCAACAAGGTATTCGAAAATCAACTGACCTTTGGTCAACGCCTGGCGGACAATGTAGCCAACACGATGGGGTCGTGGGCCTTCATCGGCGTTCAATCCGTTCTGCTCGCGGTATGGATGTCCCTGAATGTGATTGGCTGGTTCCACGCGTGGGATCCCTATCCGTTCATCCTGATGAATCTCCTTCTCTCGACCCAGGCTGCCTACGCCGCCCCGGTGATCATGATGAGTCAGAATCGGCAATCGGTCCGCGACCGTCTGGAAGCACACAACGATTTCGAGGTGAACCAGAAGACCGAAACGGAGGTGCGCGCCATTCTCGACCATCTTGCGGCGCAGGATCTGGCCCTTTCAGAGCTGCACAAAATAGTCACGGACCTACGGGAGCAGCTCGCTGGGAGATAGCACACCTCGCCGGTTTCGTCTTCCCGAATGGACTTTTATTGAAATAAGAGTTATTATAGTTATTATAATAAATGGGAGAGTCTAATCTTGAACGGGCCTGAGCGGAAAACTGTCCTTCTCGTCGATGATGACGCGATCATAGCGCTCACGGCCGCGCGTACGATTGGCGGATTCGGCTACGCGGTAATCACGGCTCACACCGGCGAGAAAGCCGTGGAAATCGCGGCATTGGACCCCGCAATAGACCTCGTTCTCATGGACATTGACCTCGGCAAGGGGATCGACGGTCCGGAAGCCGCGAATCTCATCCTCCGCGAACGCAACCTTCCAATTGTGTTCCTCACCGGTCATTCGGAAAAGGAGTATGTCGATCGCGTCAAGGAGATTACCCGCTACGGCTACATTCTCAAGGATGCAGGCGACTTCGTGCTTCGCTCGTCGATCGAAATGGCGTTTGAATTGTTCGACGCGAACAGGAAGAAGCAGGAAACCATGAACAAACTCGAAGCGACTCTCGATGCGCTTCCGGATCTGCTCTTCGAGATTGGACTGGACGGCCGTTACTACGAGATCCACGCGCGGCGGCCTGAGCTCCTTTTCCGGCCGACAGGCGAAATGAGCGGGAAGATCGTCTTCGACATCCTGCCGCCTACTCCCGCGGCCATTGTCATGTCGGCGGTAAGAGAGGCTCACAAGAACGGTTTTTCATTTGGAAAGCAGTACGAGCTGACCGTTCCGGCCGGAACTCGCTGGTTTGAGATTGCGGTGTCCCGCATGGCTTCCGCCGCAGATCAGCCCCATTTTGTGTTCCTGGCCCGGGACATCACCGAAAGCAAGATCTCTGCCCAGGCATTATCGCAGGAACAGACTCTTCTCAGGTCGCTGCTCGACAGCACCTCCGATGATATCTATTTCAAGGATCGGCAAAGCAGATTCATCAGAACCAGTAAGGCTCATGCGGAGTCGGTCGGTCTCGACGATCCGGCACTGATGGTCGGAAAGACCGACTTTGACTATTACGCGGAGGAACACGCAAGACAGGCGTACGCGGATGAACAGTGGGTCATCAAGACCGGTAAACCTCTTCAGAAAGAGGAAAGGGAGATCTGGAACGATCGATCCGACACCTGGGTCTTGACCGAAAGGATGCCTCTTCGCGATGCCGAGGGCAGCATCGTCGGTACGCTCGGTATATCGAAAGATATCACGCAGCGCAAACTGGCCGAGCAGGAGGTCGAGGACACTGCGTCCAGGTATCGTGAGTTCATAGAAAGCGCACCCGTTGCCTTCTTTCGGTCCGATTCGAACGGAAGACTCTACTCCACGAATGTGGCCATGGCCACGCTTTTAGGCTTCAGGACCGGCCAGGAGGCGGCTGAGTACTATACCGATGTTGCAACTCAGATGTACACGGATCCGGCGAAGAGACAGGAGCTGCTCGCCCTGCTGCGGGAACACGGGTCGGTCAGCGATTTCGTATACCAGCTGCGCACCCGGGACGGGCGGAAAATCTGGATTCGCACCACCGCGCGCATCAGCGAGCGGAGAGCGGACGGAACGTTCATCATAGAGGGGTTCAGCTCCGACATCACCGAAAATGTTCGGGCAGAGGAGGAGACAAAAAGGGTAGCGCGTGAATATGAGACGGTGTTCCACGGTGCTCAGGATTCGATATTCCTCATGGAGGTCACCGGCCCGAATCAGTTCCGATACACCAGAAACAACCTGACCCACGAACGGACCACGGGACTCACAACCGCGGCTATTCGAGGGAAAACGCCCCGCGAGCTGCTTGGGCAGGAGCTCGGTGAAACGGTCTCGACCAACTACCAGAGGTGCGTCGATGCCAAAGTTCCTATCTCCTATGAAGAGACGCTGGAACTGCCGGCAGGTCGACGAACCTGGGCGACCACGTTGACTCCGATTATCCGAGAGGGAAGGGTAACTCATATCGTGGGCTCAAGTCAGGACATCACCGAACGGAGAGCAGCCGAGGAAAAAATCGGCGGTCTCCTGCAAGAGAAGGAGCTTCTCCTGCGAGAAGTCCACCATCGTATCAAGAACAACATGAACACCATGAGCAGCCTCCTTTCGCTTCAGGCCGACGCGGTAAAAGATTCGGCTACCGTACTCGCTCTTCAGGATGCGCGCAGCAGAATGCGCAGTATGGGTGTGCTCTATGACAAACTTTTCCTGACGGAGAATCTGCGGGAGATGTCGATCACCGAGTACCTCCCAACTCTCGCCGATGAAATTGTGAAGTTGTTTCCGGTCCCTACCGCGGTTAAACTTGAGAAACAGATCGATGATTTCGTTCTTCCTGTGAAAGAGCTGACCAGTGTCGGCATCATCGTGAATGAGCTTCTGACGAATATCATGAAACATGCCTTTGTTGGACGAGCCGAAGGGAAGATAACCGTCTTCGCGTCCAAGACGGACCAACGAATAACAATCGGGGTCGGAGACGACGGAGTCGGTATTCCCGACTCCTTCAACCTGGAACACTCGACTGGATTCGGTCTCATGGTTATTCGCGCCCTGACAAAACAGCTGAACGGGACCGTTCAGATCGACCGAACCAACGGGACCTACTTCCTTCTCGAGTTCGACACTTCGGGTCCCGCGGCCCCGGTCACGGCATAGACTCACCTCGGTCCGAGTCCATCGTGCTCGTTGCGGCCGGATCATCCTATATTGGAATTCAAAGAAAACTGTTACCCTCGTTCCTATGAACAGGATTGGAATTGTTCCGGGATTGCTCGTTGTGTTGACCGCGATTGCGGTGGGGACCGTGCTCAAGCTGACTTCGAGCGTTGTGCTGCCGCTGGTGATCGCACTGCTTCTCTCATTTACGCTCTCTCCTTTCGTGGACCTCCTTGTCCGCCTGAAGATTCCCCGCAGCATTGCAATATTGCTCGTCATTATTATCCTGCTGGGACTCGGCTTTCTCGCCGGTCTCATCCTCTACTCGAGCGTCACATCGCTGGTTCGTTCGTGGTCAACCTACCAGGAGCGACTGCTCAATCTGTTCCGGATCGCCGTAAGCCGTTATGGGTTGCCATCCAACGTTCTCGCACGGCCGCAGGTGACCCAGTCGATCGGCGCCTACGCGGTTGGGTTCTTCGGGGACTTTGTGAAGTTTCTCGGAAGCTTCGTGCTGGTACTCGTGTTTCTCCTGTTCATGCTTCTCGAAAAGCGATTCTTTCGCAGAAAGATGTTCAAAGCGATACAGGGTCCGCGGACCGACCGGGTGCTTCGTATTCTCAAACAGATCAACCGGGAGATCGGACGATATCTCACTATCAAGCTGCTTGTGAGCCTCGCGGCCGGTGCCAGCGTGTGGCTGGGATTCCGGATTATCGGCGTCGATTTTGCCTTTGTGTGGGGCGTTCTCACGTTTCTTTTCAACTTTGTGCCGGCCGTCGGATCGCTCGCCGTGGGAGTGGCGGGCGTTCTTTTCGCGCTGGTCCAATTCTACCCGGAGTGGAACCCGGTGATTGCCGCCGGTGCGGTGGTCGTCTTTGTCCAGGTAGTCTTCGGCAGCGTCCTCGAGCCGAAGCTTCAGGGTGACAACTTGAATCTCAGTCCGGTCGTCGTGCTTTTTTCGCTGCTTATCTGGGGCTGGCTCTGGGGCTTGATGGGTATGCTTCTGTCGGTTCCGCTCACCGTGGCAATGAAGATCACCATCGAGAACATTCCCGGTCTCGAGTTCATCGCGGTGCTTATGGGAACCGGCTACGTTCGGAGGCCAAGGCGGAAACCGTGACTGTCGAGTGCAGAGACGACGTTAGAGTGGCGGGCTCGCGGCACGGTCACGAGGGCTTCATCCGAACTCCTGATTCCGGCGGTCGCCAAATTTTGTTGACAGCGGGAAAGGCGAGTGTTAGTCTTTCGAGTACGCACAGGGGTCAGTCGATTCGGCAACCCAAGGGATGGCAGAATGCGGTCAACTCGATTCAGCGCCCTGTGGGGGATCTTACCGTTCTTCCTCTTTTGCCTGGCTTTCGAGATCGTCCCTATTCTTGTCCTGGTCAAAGAGAGCTTCTTTAACGAAAGTGGATTCACACTCGCCAACTACGCCGGGTTGGGCGAGAAGGTGTACCTCGCCGCCTTCTGGAACAGCATCCGGCTCTCCGGAATTACCGCGCTGATTGCAACGATACTCGGGACGTTCGTCGGCTACAGTATTTTCAAGACAAAGTCCCGGCGAATACGCGGAATATTCGAAGCATTCTCGAACGTCACGACGAACTTCGCCGGCGCTCCCCTCGCTTTCGCATTCATCATCATCCTCGGCGCCAACGGCGTGGTAACGATTCTGTTCATGCAGCTGTTTGGTCTCCAGTTGTATCCGCAGTTCCAGATCTATTCTTATGCCGGGTTGGTCGTTGCATATGTCTACTTTCAGTTGCCGCTCATGGTGCTGCTGGTCATACCGTCGTTTACCGGACTGAGCCCGGAGTGGCGGGAGGCGGCGGACTCGATGGGAGCGACAACCTGGCAGTACTGGCGGTACATCGGTATTCCATTACTGGCGCCCTCTCTCGTGGCCGGCATGGTTCTTCTGTTCGCGAACGCCTACGGCGCCTACGCGACTGCATACACCCTGATTGGCTCCCGGCTCGTTCTCGTCACCACGCAAATTGCCTTTGTCGTGACCGGTGAAGTGCTTCACGATCCTGAGCTCGCAAAAGCCATGGCAACAATCTCGCTGATCATCATGGCCGTTTGCATCGGGGTCTATCGGCTCACGCTCTCCAAGGCCCGCGGGTGGAACAGATGAGAAGACGGAGCGCTGCCAAGCCGCTGTTTCTCGCTCTCTTCTCCCTCTATATGCTGATTCCTATTGTGGCGACATATCTGTTTTCGATCGCGGTGAGGTGGGATCGGAGCATACTGCCGGAGGGGTACACATTGGACTGGTACGTCCAGACATTCAACCACCCCTACTTTCTCATCACGGTCAAGAACTCTTTTCTGCTGGCGACCTACACGGTGGCGGCGAATCTTCTTCTCATTGTCCCGGCCACCTACCTTGCCTACGCCAGGCTCCCGGCGGCAAAGATCCCCATCGATATTCTCACTATCCTGCCGTTTGGAATCCCGCGGGTTATTCTTGCCCTGGCTCTCGTGACAGTCTACACCATTCCCGTCATCAACCGCTCGCCGCTGCTTCTTGTCTGCGCCTGTACAGTTTTTTCGATGCCCTATATGTACCGTCCAGTTGCGAACAGCCTCGATGCGATCGATCTGGGCACGCTGAACGACGCAGCGATGATCCAGGGCGCGAACGCACGACAAATTCTGTTCTATATCGTCGGGCCGAACATCGTAAATGGCATCGTAAGCGGCTGCCTGCTCGTATTCTCGGCAATCTTCGCCGAATACACACTCGCGCGGCTGATAACCGGGGCGCGATTCAAGACGCTGCCGATGCTCCTTGTCGAGTTTACTCGCAGGGATGGCAGGGTTGCCTCTTCGATATCCGTGATAGCGTTTACCGTTGCATTGCTGCTGTCTCTCGCGATCATCGCGCTCGCACAGGCAAATCAGCGCCGGAGCGAACAGGCTGCCTCCGGTGCTGACACGAATACCTGAACGAATCGACCGGAGGAGGAGGTAGAAGGTTTCCGGATCAAGGGGTTTTCGGATTATCACGAAGGAGGATACAAGGATGAGGAAAACGACACGTTTTGTGGGATTTGTATTGACCGGTTTACTTGTGGCCTCGGCGCTTATCGCCGGCGGGACAACGGAGGCCAAGAGTTCCGCAGCGGCCGCTGCGCCGATGACCATGGATCAGTTGGTGGCCGCAGCGCAAAAGGAGGGAGTTCTCGTTTCCTATGGTTTGCCCGACGACTGGGTGAATTACGGCGGAATACGGAAGCTTCTCGAGACCAAGTACGGAATCAAGACCATGGACACCGACATGGGAAGCGGAGAGATCATTTCAGCCCTGAAGGCAGAGCGAACCGCGCCTGTTGCCGACGCCACCGACCTCGGGTTCAACTTTGCGACGGTTGTCACGGCCGAGAAGATCTCTCAACCCTACAAGAATGCCCATTGGGACGAGATTCCCGCCTACGCAAAGGAGCCGAGCGGACTCTGGGCCGCCGCCTATTGGGGCGCATTCGCCTTCACGGTCAATACCGACATCGTGAAAAACGTTCCGAGAACCTGGGATGACCTTTTGAAGCCGGAATACAAGAACATGATAACGATGAAGGATCCGCGGGAATCAGGTACTGCCAACATGATGGTTCTCGCGGCCGCATTTGCCCATGGCGGAAGCGAGAAGAATGTGCAGCCCGGATTGGATTACTTCAAGAAGCTCAAGGCTGCGGGCAACATACGTCCGGTTAGCCCCAGCACCTCTGCAATCCAGAAGGGAGAGGCACCGATTGCCCTGTTCTGGGACTTTGACGGGCTGTCCCGAAAGTTTTCACTCCCGATGCCGTCGCTGCAGGTGGTCATACCTCAGGACGGCACTGTCGCGGGGATGTACATCCAGTTTATCACTGCCGGGGCTCCACATCCGAACGTGGCAAAGCTTCTCATCGAAACCGAATATGGCGACGCAGGGCAGATCGAATACGCGAAGGGTTTCGTACACCCCATCCGCAAGAGCGTCAAGCTTCCGGCGGACCTCGCGGCGAAGTTTCCGCCTGACGCGGATTACCAGGCTGTTCACTTCGTGAACGACGCAGCGGCACTCGGTGTCGCGGCCGAAGCCATCGCCAAGGGCTGGGACGAAATAGCGGCGATGCCGTAGGTAGCGCTTCTATTCAGTGGCCAAAACAGGAGGCGGCGGACAACGGGGTCAGCCGCCCCTTTTTTTTGCGGCAATCGCTGCGGCTGTGTAGTAGTTGCGGCCGCCGTGACACCGTATAATTGCGCAATGCAGGAAAATCAGCGCTCCGCTCCGAGAGTATCACTGGACGTGAAGGTCAATTGTGCGACGCGGGCAATCGCGCACTCCAAAGACATCAGCGAAGGCGGAATCTGCCTCATCACAGAGGAACCGATGACGATGGGCAAGATATTCACGCTCGGGTTCACCCTGCCGGGGGAATCTGCAAAAATTCAGCTGTTCGGCAAGGTCGCCTGGACTCGTCCCGCAGGTGCCAACCATCACGAAAACGGAATCTCATTCTGGGATGTCGATCCGACGGTCGGCGAGCGGGTGACGAGTTTTCTGAGCAAGGAGATCTGATCCGGCTACGTTGATCCGGTCCGCGCCGTCCGGGGAAAGTTCAAGCGCCAACAGGTCCCCACGGCACCGAAAGAGGAGTCCCGGATTTCCGTGCGGGCCGTGTCTTCACCATTGCTCCAGGCGTCGGCTGGTGCGCCGTTCGAATCGAGCTCGATTCTTCCGCCCAGCTGCGTCACCAGCGACCCGACGATTCTCAGACCGAGGTTGGAGGGGCTTTTGGGTTCAATCGCCCGGGGTATGCCGATCCCGTCGTCTTCTACGAGGAGGACTACCTCGCTGCCCGATTCGATTGTTACCTTGACGCGACCCGCCCGTCCGCCGGGGAACGCGTGCTTGACCGCGTTCGTAACGAGTTCGCTCAGAAGAAGGCCGAAAGGCACGGCAAAGTCCGGTCCGACGGTCGTTCGTCCCGAAGACTCGACAAGAACGTCGATGCCCCCCGAGAGTTCCCCGAACATTCCCGATCAACTGCCGTGCATACTGTTCGAGCTCGATTTCATGAAACGGCTCGTTGCGGTAGAGCGTTTCGTGGACGAGAGACATCGCACGAATCCGGCGGATACTGTTCTCCGCGGCGCGAACCACGCCTGGCTCGGCGGTCTTTTCTGCTTCAAGGTGGAGGAGGCTCGCAATAACCTGCAGATTGTTTTTCACGCGATGGTGGATCTCCTGGAGCATTGCCGACCGCTCGATAAGCGCATTCTGAAGATCCTTGGTACGCTGTAGAACGCGTGTCTCCAGAAGCTGCGCAGCGTTCCTTTGCTCGAGCCAGTGCTTGTAGAGTATTGCGCCAAAAAAGATGACAAAAAGAATGACAAGCAGGATCGCCGTCACGGTACGAGCCAGCTCAGCGTCGGCGTAGGTTCCGTAACCGCGCAACAGCGCAACCGGGTACAAGGCGGCAGCCAGCAGTCCGATCGCGTAGCGTGAAACCCGCGGTACCCGATACTCGACGAGTAGAGCGAGACCGGACAACAGGAAGATTGCGGAGGTGATGTCGGATGGCCGGGAAGTCGAGGCACCCAGGATGGCGACGAACAGCAAAGCGAGGATCTGCGCCCATGCGGCGACGGAGGACTTCAGGAACCCTGTGAGGGCAAACAGGATCGCGAACAGGAGCGGCGCCCATACGAAATAGTCATCGACAAGGACACTTGTTCGCCACGGTTCCTGACCGTGCCGTGCTGCGAAATTGAGAAGTGCAACGGCGGCGGAAAATAATCCGCCGCCTATTCCGACAAGTCTTCTCAGTCCGTGTGGATCGTCCGCGAATCGTTTCGCGACCCGCCCTGGATTGAGTTTCAGCCGCCCCAAAAACCTAACGGCCCAATTTCTGAGTCCATTATCTCGTCCATTTCCGGACATATTATGCTTTCTATACGATGTTTGAGATCGGCGGTCAACTCATCGTGATCGAATGTACCGTCGGAAACCGGGTTGTATTTCCGGAGAAACACATCTTCCGCCGCATCGCGTCGGTAGTCGGTAAACATGTGCAGCGCGAGCAGGCTCAGGCCGCGCTCGATAATGGCGCTGTCGCCGCCCTTGAAGTTGGATCCAAGCCTTAGCCGTTCGAACGGCGAAAGATTGTCGGCCCGCGTAGCGTTGAAGTAACGCTTGGTTTCCCTGTAGGACAGCACATATGTCCCGAGATGGGCAACCGCGGTTCGTTCGGCATCTTCGCATCCGGCAAGAAACGGGATCGCGCCGATCAACCGGGCGACGTCCTTCGCTTGGAAGCGTTTGCGTTCTTCATCCGACATACGAAATGCGTCGGCAACACTTCCCGATATTTCCGTCCACTTTTCTTCGTGGAAGAGTCTGTTTTTTACCTGGGAGCGGGAAACGCGTGACTTGGACATCTGATAACCTCCGTCCGTAGATTTACGGACAGTTCAGTATACCGTATTTCCGCCATTTGTTGAAACGTCGTCGACGATTGCGTCAAATCTCGATCCCGTCTCGCTGCTTAACATAGATCCGCAGGACCGGTGTATACTTGACGCAAAGATTCGAACGCGGGGAGGGCGAGATGAGTCCGATCGACGAAGTCTACTCACGGATTCAGGAGATCACCAATCGGATCCGGGAGATTCAGAGCCTTGGGCGCCAACCACCGGGAAACAATGGCGAGGTCGTTCCGCTCCCCCCGGGCAACCGCACGGTCCATCCTGCCGCACTCTCCACCGGATCACAAGCCCGGGCGCCACAGTCAGCGAGCGCGTCCACGACCCAACAGCGCGGGACGCCAGTTTCGCCGGCCGATCTTGCCGCATCCGGGACCGCCAGTTTCGATTCCCTGCTCAACGAAGCCCTTTCGGGTTCGAGCGGTTCGTCGACTGCACCGGCCGACAATAGTCTGGGGCTTTCCGGACTCGGTGATCTTGGCGGCATCGATACACTGCTCGGGACCGGGAGCACACAGTCCGGTTCCGTTCTCGGGTCGCAGGATACGGCGCGACTGCAGGAGTACCAGAATCTGCTTCTCCAGGCTGTTCGCGAACTCCAGAGCCGCACGGGAACGAATAATGGGGCCCAGACGCAATAGATCGGGAATTGACTCGCGTCGCCGGATAGTGTAGCGTCTATCAAGATCATAGAAGCACGGAGGTATTTTGATGTCGGTGTTCGAAAGCGAGCGGCCCCGGCTTGGGTAGACAGGCTGAAGATCTGTCTGTTTCTCTTTGTTCCTGCCTGTCTATACCACTATTCTAATCCGCACATTCTGAATTCGCCATAACCGGCCTTGCCGGCTGGACCGTTCAGATCAACGATCCGGGACCGCCTCCCAACTCATTAATTTCGCACGCGACTTTTCGGGAGGAGAATAGTATGTCTCGGCCTCAAAGAAGAAAAACTGAAAGAAACAACCGGACAGACGACGAAGTCTTTTCATGCAACCACTGCGGCGAAGCGGTGTCGTCATACCGAAATCGCAATCACTGTCCCCATTGCCTGTGGAGCCGGCACGTCGATATCCGCATCGGTGACAGGAACAGCGCCTGCAAGGGCGAAATGGAACCTGTTTCCGTCTGGACCAAGGCGGACGGCGAATGGGCCATTATCCACCGCTGCACTCGCTGCGGATTTCTCCGATCAAACGGGATCGCCGCCGACGACGATGAGATTCGACTCTTTGCATTGGCCGCGCGGCCGATGACGGAGCTCCCATTTCCGTTGAGCGCGATTGACGCCTATAGAGTGAGGAAACTATGAATCAGCCGGAATACGACCAGTTGATGTCGATCGGGTGGACTCCTGCTCTCGAGCAGGAGTTTATAGCACGGCACGGGACAACGTTTGTCCCGGGTCGTGTGATCCGGGGCGGCTCCCGCGGTTGCCTGCTCTGCACCACGGCGGGTGATGTACCCGCCGTGGTGACAGGAGGGTTCGAGTACCGAGCTGCCGTGGCGTCCGACTTTCCGACGGTCGGAGACTGGGTTGCTGCAGAGCCGTCGGAGGCTTCCGGGGCGCCGTACCGAATTCACGCCGTCCTTCCACGTCGCACAACGGTATCACGCAAGCGTGCCGGCAGTGAGAATACGGAGCAGATACTCGCCGCGAACGTGGATGTGGTGTTTATCGTCCTTAGCTGCGAACGAGACCGCACTCTTTCCCCGCGCGCGGTCGAGCGTTATCTCACGATGGTCCGCGCGGGCGGGGCGAAACCGGTGCTTCTGCTCAACAAGGTCGATCTGACCGCAGATCCGGAGGCCGCGGTCGCGAGGGTAATCGTTGCCGCCGACGGTGTCCAGTGCTTCACGACCAGCGCGGTGTCGGGGGCGGGGACCGCGGGCCTTTCAGAGGCGCTGTCGGGGTCACGCACCGGAGTGTTGGTGGGCCCTTCGGGCACCGGCAAGTCTTCGCTGATAAACCGACTGCGCGGGGAGCCGCTTCAGGCGACCGCTCCGGTTCGCGGCGTCGATCTCAAGGGACGCCACACGACGACCTCTCGTGAGTTGATTCTCGTTCCGGGAGGGGGGCTCTTGATCGACACTCCGGGGATCCGCGAGCTGCAGTTGTGGGCGGACGAAGACGATCTCGCCGAGAGCTTCTCAGACATCGGCGAGCTTTCACAACGATGCCGCTTTCGTGACTGCTCCCACTCCGGGGAGCCGGGATGTGCGGTGCACAGCGCTCTCATGGAAGGCAGCCTCGACCAGGCGCGATACGAGAACTATCTCGAGCTCCGCCGGGAACTGGCCTTTCTGAAACGCCGAAACGAGGAGCGAGCTCAGTTCGACACCAAGGACCGCTGGAAGCAGATTCATCGGCAAATGCGGAACTTCACGAAGGAGAAGCGGGCCGGCGGATAGGCAGAGAGGGAACCCGTGGGTGCCGGTCCCGGCTTCGCCACAATCCTGACCAAATAACAAAAATTTAATTTCCATGCACTCTAAATGAATATATATTCAATTCGGTGGAGGTGCGCCCGCTCGGGCGCGACCATGGATGAAAAAGCATGTCCTTTACAGTGGATCGGAGAGGACGACGATCTTTCGTGAGCCTCCCGCCGCTGCGCCCCCTTTGGACGAAGGGTCGAATCGGAAAGCGCCGTTCGTGGCTTTCTATCGATCCCACGAACGCCCGGTGCTCATCGCTGCCGGAGTGGCCGCAGCTTTTCTCGCCGTGACCGTATACTCGATCCTGTTGCCGGGGCCGCATAATTATTCGCAGTCCGATATCGACAAAGCAGTTCGGTACACGCTGGAAAACATGCCGCCCGCCCCGTCACCGGCGGCATTAGCCTATCACGCAATCCAGCCATCCGTGGTGCGGATTGAGCAAATGACCGCGCGCCGCCAGGATCAACCGGTCGCAGATCAGAAAAAACGGGCGCGCGATGTTCCCTCCGGTCGTGACCCCGCCGCAGCGCGCGAAGCACCCGACGAGGAGATTGCCGTAGGGTCCGGAGTTGTCGTCACTGACACGGGAACCATCCTGACGAACTATCACGTCGTGGCCGGGGCGCCGCGGCTCGTCGTAACCTTTGCAGACGGAACGCAAGCCGACGCAGATCTGATTTCGGCTGATCCGGAGAAAGATCTCGCCGTCGTTCAGCCCCGGACGATTCCCGACGATCTCAAACCGGCGACACTCCGGTCTCCTGCAGGGCTCCATCCCGGCGATCGCGTTTTTGCCGTGGGATTTCCGTTCGGCATCGGCCCTTCCGTCTCGGCCGGCGTGATTTCCGGACTCGGGCGCACCTATCTTTCTTCTGATGGGAAACACTCTCTGGGCAATCTCATTCAGTTCGATGCTGCGGCAAATCCGGGCAATTCCGGTGGGCCACTCGTCACGGAAGCGGGCGAGGTGGTCGGACTGGTCACGTCAATTCTCAACCCTACCGAACAGCGGGTGTTCATTGGAATCGGTTTTGCCGTTCCCATCGACACCGCGGCCGGCGCTATGGGAATCAATCCATTCTGAGGTGACTTCATGGACGATCGCAATGGTAACAGCGCGGAAGTGTCCAGCCTGATGGAGCGGGTGCTCTATGAGGTGAAGAAGGTTGTCGTCGGCCAGGATCGCTTTATCGAGAGAGTGCTCGTGGCGGTGCTTGCTCAGGGACATCTTCTGGTAGAGGGCGTACCGGGGCTCGCAAAAACGCTCACGGTGAAAACGCTTGCCCAAACGATTCGCGGTGCCTTCCGCCGCATCCAGTTTACCCCGGATCTCGTTCCGGCCGACCTGGTGGGGACCAGAATCTATAACCAGAAAACCGGTGAGTTTACCACCACCCTCGGTCCCGTCTTCGCGAACCTCCTGCTTGCCGACGAAATCAACCGCGCGCCGGCAAAAGTGCAAAGCGCGCTTCTCGAGGTCATGCAGGAGCATCAGGTCACGATAGCCGGTGAAACCCACCGGGTGCCGGAACCGTTTCTTGTCATGGCCACGCAGAACCCAATCGAAACCGAAGGCACCTATCCTTTGCCCGAGGCTCAGGTCGACCGCTTCATGATGAAGGTGCTGGTGGACTATCCCTCCGAAGAGGAGGAGTTTGTGATCGTCGATCGCATCACCGGCGCGCCTTCCCCGGCCTCGGCGGTGATCTCCACCGACCAGCTACGCGGGCTGCAGGCCGAATGCCGAAAGAACTTCGTCGATCCGGCGCTTATCCAGTACGCGGTGAAGCTGGTTGCGGCGACCCGCGATCCGGAGCGGGCCGGGATGGCGGATCTTGCCTCCTACATCGTCTACGGCGCAAGCCCGCGTGCAACTATTCATCTAATCGAGGCCGCACGGGCGCTCTCCTACCTGCGAGGACGGGACTACGTGCTTCCGGAGGACGTAACCGATGTGGCGCTCGATGTGCTTCGCCACCGGCTGGTGCTTTCATACGAGGCGGTCGCGGATGCGATAAGCCCTGACCAGGTGCTGTCGAGGATGATGCAGCACGTCCCGGTTCCGGAGAAGCCCCTTGAAAGCCACGTCAAATTCGGTCCATAGACCCGAGAAAATCCTCGAGCGCCTCGAATGGACGGTTATTCGCCGCCTTGATGGACTGCTGCAGGGCGACTACCGGACGCTCTTCCGAGGGTTTGGGCTCGACCTCGCGGATCTGCGGGAGTACCAGTATTCAGACGATATCCGCTACATCGACTGGAATGTCACCGCACGGCTCGACACCCCCTACGTCCGGGTCTACAACGAAGACCGAGAGATTACCGCCTGGTTCCTTCTCGATCTGAGCCCGTCGGTAGATTTCGGATCCGCGGGAGTGAGAAAACGCGAGCTTCTAAACGACTTCGTTGCGGTCCTCGCGCGCCTGCTCACTCGCCACGGTAACCGGGTAGGCGCCCTGCTCTACACCGGAATGGCCGAAAACGGCAGGGTCGACATGGTCGTTCCCGCGCGCGCAAGTCGGGAACACGTGCTCTATCTGTTGCACCTGCTTCTCGCTCGCCCGGGCCTCTCCTCCTCCCCGCCGACCTCTTTGGGCCAGCTGGTGACCGCGGCAATCGAGACGATAAAGAGACGCTCGCTGGTCTTTATCGTCTCCGACTTTCAGAGCACACCGGGTTGGGAACGACCGCTTATGCACCTGGCGCAACGGAATGAGACGCTCGCGATCCGGCTTCTCGATCCACTTGAAATGGAATTGCCGGACCTTGGTATGCTCGTCATGCGCGACTCGGAAACCGGCGAGCAGCTTTTCGTCGACACGCACGACCGCGGGTTCCGCGATCGCTTCGCAGCAGCCGCACAGCGGCGGCAGGAATCGCTTCGACGCACGTTGGCTGGAGCCGGAGTCGATGCGATCGAGCTTTCGACCCGCGATGACCTGGCAGAAGCCATTCTACGGTTTGTCGGCATGCGGAAGCTGAGGAGCGCCATGGCCGCAGGAGCGGTAAAACCGCGATTCGCTGCAGGTCGCAGCGCCGGCTCTTCTCCGAGGGGGGGATGAAATGGTCTTTCTCTGGCCCAACATGCTCTGGCTGTTGTTCAGCGTTCCGCTTCTCGTCCTCGCCTATTTGTGGGTGCTTCGACGTCGCAAGAAGCATGCTCTCTCCTACGCATCGCTTGGTATCGTGAAAGAGGCGATAGGGCCGCGGCATGGATTCCGCAGGCACATTCCTCCCATCCTTATGCTCGCCGCAGTTGCGGTGATTGTTTTCTCAGTTGCCCGACCCGCGGCCCTCGTGACACTCCCGTCGGAAAGAGGGACCGTCATCCTGGCCATGGACATATCAGGGAGTATGCGAGCTCGCGACATTAGTCCGAGTCGTCTTGCGGCTGCCCAGGCGGCGGCTCGCGAGTTTGTCGCCGGACAACCGCAGAGCGTACGGATCGGCGTCGTCGCTTTCGCTGCGACCGCTACTCTCGTCCAGCCGCCGACGACAAACCGCGACGACGTGCTCGCGGCCATCGCACGCTTCCGGCTCCAGCGGGGAACCGCGGTAGGAAACGGGCTCCTGGCTTCCCTCTCGGCAATTTTCGAAGGCACCGGCATCGAGGTCGGCCCTGTGGAGTCGCTTGGAGGCGGTCCGTTCGATTCCTCCGGCGGTAACCAGGGCGTTCCCCTTTCGCCGGATCCCCGCGGTTCAGGGGAGAAATCCGGGACTCCGAATCCGGACCCGGTGCCTCCCGGTTCCTATCGGTCTGCGGTCATAATACTTCTCACCGATGGCCAGTCCAACACCGGGCCGGACCCGCTGGAGGCGGCCAACCGCGCGGCGGACCTTGGCGTTCGCGTCTATACCGTCGGCCTGGGAACGGTCAGAGGCGAAGCTCTCGGCTGGTTCGGACGGTCGATGCGCGTTCAACTCGATGAACAATCCCTGAAGGCAATTGCGCAGAAGACGAACGGAAGGTACTTCAAGGCGGACTCTGCAGCGAACCTGAACGAGGTCTATAAGGCGCTGAGCAACCAGCTCGTTCTCGAGAAGCAGAAGACGGAGATCACCGCTCTACTCACGGCGTTCGCCGGACTGCTCGTGCTTGTCGGCGCCGCGCTTTCACTCCTCTGGTTCGGCCGCATTACGTAGCGTCAGCCTCGGACGTTCGTTCTCGACCTATCGGGCCCGGCCAAGCAGACGCTGGTATACGATCTCCCAGGTCATGGCCGACCAATACTCATGCGACGAGGCTGTTGCCACTTTGTAGACGGTGATGGCAAAGTTTCTGACCGGGCTGAGCGAAGACGGAATTGCCTCGAGGGCCGCGTCGATCTTCTCCGAGCCGGCAAAGCCCAGAAAGATCGCCGCCCGGGGGCGGTGAGGCCATCGAGTTTCGGAAGCGGCGCCGGGCCTGACTGCCGCGAGCCCCTGCCACGCGCGAGCCAGAACCAGGTCCGGCGGAGGAACCAGGAATACTTCGCCGGTTTTCCTATCGACGCTGTAGGTCGGGGCCGGCTCTCCGGACACCCGATCGTCCGGCACTACTGCATCGAGCGATCGAAAGTCGGCCGGCTCGTCTGAAGCCCACGCGAGCGCCACCGGCGGTAATGCGAGAAAGGAGGGGTGGGCGCAGGCCGAGAAGAGTCGACGCTTGAGAAGCTCGATTTCTCGCACCGCTTCGGTCGAGTTGGGACCGAGTCCAACCAGGTACATGGCACATCATGACATCCTGCCACCGCCGGATCAAGCTATTTCTTCTCCAGGCCCTCTATGCTAATATAGGCCAATGAAGCGGCAGATCAATGAGGCTGTACAACGCGTCGCCGACGCTCTCGAATCCTGGGACGGCATAGACACAATCACCCTTATGGAGGGCGAGGAGGATGTCTACGATCCCTACTTCTTTCTCAGCGTCGATGTGTACTATCGGGGCGCACTGCTCGACATTGAAAAACGCCGCGAAGTGTTCTCCTTCGGCAACGCGTTCGAGAGCTCCGTGGTCAATCGAAAGGATCGTTTTCTCATGGGGGACCTTCCGGTCCGCGTTGAATACAAGGATATCGCGCGGTTTGAGGAGATCATTCGTGCCGATTTCACCGTGAACGGCACGGTTCGCGACAGCGGCACCTACATGTTCTACCGGCTGCAGAACTGCCGCATTATTCGCTCCAAATCCGACTGGATCCAACAGATTCGCCAGGACATCACGCAGCTTCGCGATGAGTTCTGGCTGAGCCTCCGTGACTCGATGCTCTCCCGCATGGAGCACTACGTGAGTGATCTTGGGGCCGCAGTTCTCCAGAACGACGATCTATTCTATCTGGTCTCTTCGGCGGGTTTCATCCGCAGTTTCACCAGCGTCCTGTTTGCCATCAACCGGAAGTTTGAGCCGTCCGCCAGATTTCTCGCCGAGCATACCCTGAACCTCCCCATCCTCCCGGAAGCTTTTCGTGGTCGATTCGATTCATTTCTTCGCCGGGAGAACGAAATTACACGGGCGAAAAAGTTCGAGATAGCGGAGCTGCTGGCCCGCAGCGTGTTCAATCTGTCGTAGGGAAACCTACAGCCCGTTCGGCTCCGGTCGAGTTCGCCTCAGGAGCGGGACTCTCGATAGTCACCCGGTTCGTAAGGACCACCGTTTTCGCCAAAATATCACCTCGGCGCATGCGTTCCCTCGTCCCGATATTTGACTTTTCGGCTAAGTATTTCGAAAAAGCTTTACATACGCTACATATATAGGTAAAATGGCCGAAGCTAAAAGTATCGACGCTATATGGGAGGGAGATGATGAAGATCAGACGGCGGTTTACGCGCAAGGGCAAGAGCCCCTACGAGGGGATTAAGTTCGTGACGCGGATGTCGGAAATACGCAATCCCGACGGCAAACTGATCTTTCATCTCGACAACGTCGTGGTGCCCGAGCACTGGTCACAGATCGCAACCGATATTCTGGCACAGAAGTATTTTCGCAAGGCTGGTGTTCCCGAGGAGGGCAGTGAACACGACGCGCGACAGGTCTTCCATCGCCTGGCCTACACCTGGCGGCTGTGGGGAGAGCGTGCGCAATACTTCGATTCCGAAGAGGACGCGCAGGCATTCTACGACGAAACCGCCTTCATGCTCGCGCGCCAAATGGCGGCGCCGAACTCGCCGCAGTGGTTCAACACCGGGCTTCACGCGGTTTATGGGATTACCGGTCCGGCACAGGGACACTATTTTGTGAATCCGGAAACCGGCGAGGTCGAGAAATCGACCAACGCCTACGAGCGGCCTCAGCCGCACGCCTGTTTTATTCTCAGCATCGAGGATGACCTGGTGAATGAGGGGGGCATTATCGACCTCGTTGCGAGGGAGGCGCGGCTGTTCAAATACGGCTCCGGGACCGGCAGCAACTTCTCCCATATCCGAGGCTTGAACGAACCGCTCTCCGGCGGCGGGGTGTCGAGCGGGCTGCTCTCCTTCCTCAAGATCGGCGACCGATCGGCAGCCGGTATCAAGAGCGGTGGAACCACGCGCCGCGCAGCAAAAATGGTAACACTCGACGTCGACCATCCCGACATCGAACAGTACGTAAACTGGAAGGTCAACGAAGAGTACAAAGTTGCCTCCATGACGACCGGAAGCCGCGTGCTGAACCGCCAGGCGAAACAGATCCTTTCGGCAATCGACCGGTGGGACGGCGCCGAAGAGGACCGTGCCAATCCGGAGGCAAACACCGCGCTGCGTGAAGCGATTGAAGAGGCGATCTACAATGAAATGCCCGCACCTTTCCTCTATCAATTGCTTCAGCTTGCCCGACAAGGCGAGTCGGCGCAGGAGCTCAATCAGTTTACGACCGAGTGGGATGACGAAGCCTATGTGACGGTAAGCGGTCAGTCGTCGAACAACTCAGTGCGTCTCAACAAGGAGTTCATGAAAGCTGTGCTCGACGACGGAGAGTGGGAACTCACGGCGCGGACAGACGGTAGTTTCTGGAAGAAGATAAAGGCGAGAAAACTGTGGGACAAGATTGCGAGAAGCGCGTGGAGCTGCGCCGACCCGGGCATCCAGTACCATTCGACCATAAACGAGTGGCACACCTGTCCCGCGGACGGCGATATTCGCGCGTCGAATCCCTGCTCGGAGTACATGTTTCTCGACGACACGGCCTGTAATCTTGCCTCGTTGAATCTGCTCGCCTTCTACGACAGGAAAAGTGCGAGCTTCCGCATGGATGACTATCTGCATGCCATCGACATGTGGACGCTCATTCTCGAGATATCCGTAGTTATGGCGCAGTTTCCGAGCAAGGCAGTGGCTCGGCGCAGCTTCGACTATCGTACGCTCGGGCTCGGCTATGCGAATCTGGGAACTCTGTTGATGGTCATGGGAATTGCCTACGATTCTGATGAGGGTCGGGCAATCGCCGGAGCACTCTCCGCGGTGCTCACCGGCGAGGGATACGCGATGTCGGCCCGAATTGCCGAGCAGGTGGGCCCGTTCGCCCGTTTTGAAGCCAACCGCGAGCAGATGCTTCGAGTCATTCGTAATCATCGCCGCGCGGCATATGGCGTACCGGAAGAGGATTACGAGGGCCTCAGCGTGACTCCGGTCGGCATCGATCCGGCCCACTGCCCGGAAGACCTTCTCCAGGCCGCTCGTGTGGCGTGGGACTCCGCATTGAAGCTGGGTGAGAAGAACGGCTACCGGAACGCTCAGGTCACCGCCATAGCACCGACAGGCACCATAGGCCTTGTCATGGACTGCGATACCACCGGGATCGAGCCCGATTTTGCGTTGGTAAAGTTCAAAAAACTCGCCGGTGGCGGCTACTTCAAGATCATCAACCAATCGATTCCCCCGGCACTGACGAAACTGGGCTATTCCACACAGCAGATCGACGACATCATAGCCTACTGCGTCGGGCATGGAACGCTCAAAGACTCGCCGGCAATCAGTCTCGAGGCATTGCGCGCCAAGGGTTTCGGCGATGCCGAGCTCGCAAAGGTGGAATCGTCGCTCAAGAACGCTTTTTCGATCGACGGGGCGTTCGGGCCGTGGCTGTTCGAACCTGAGTTCCTGGAAAGGAAACTGGGAATACCCGAGGTGACCTGGTCCCTTCCCGGGTTCAATCTTCTGCGCCATCTAGGATTCTCGGCCGAAAATGTGGCCGCCGCCGAAGAGTGGGCCTGCGGGACGATGACCGTGGAGGGGGCTCCGCACCTTCAGGATAGACATCTTCCGGTCTTCGACACAGCCAACCCTTCGGGCCGAAAGAGTACCCGCTCGATCCAGTGGCGCGCGCATATCGGGATGATGGCAGCCGCGCAGCCATTTGTTTCCGGTGCGATAAGCAAAACCATCAACATGCCGAACACCGCAACGGTGGAGGACGTCAAAGGCGCGCACATGCTCGCATGGCGTCAGATGCTGAAGGCAATAGCGATCTACCGGGACGGCTCGAAACTCAGTCAGCCGCTCTCCAGTCTCGCCGGCGGATCGGATCCCTATGCGGCAGAGATTCTTCGAGCTCAGGAGAGAGTAAGAACGCGCGCTGAGTCCGGCAATCGCCGGGTGGCTGAAAGCGGCGAAACTTCGCGGGTAAAAAAGATGGACGTTGCAGCACGTCAGGCTGCTTTGCAGAATCACCTACGCGCGCCGCTGCCAAACCGACGAAAAGGCTACACCCAGAAGGCGAAGATCGGCAATCACAGCATCTTTCTGCGAACCGGGGAGTACGCGGACGGGCAACTTGGCGAGATCTTCCTCGACATGCATAAGGAGGGAGCCGCTTTTCGCTCGCTTCTGAACAGTTTTGCGATTGCCGTGTCGCTCGGCCTCCAGTATGGTGTTCCGCTCGAAGAGTACGTAGACGCGTTTGTGTTCACCCGGTTCGAGCCGAACGGGGTAGTCCGCGGTCACGACAACATCAAGATGGTCACGTCGGTTCTCGACTTCATTTTCCGGGACCTGGCACTTTCCTATCTCGGACGAACCGACCTGGTCCAGGTGTCGCCGGACGATCTCATCGCCACCGAAACCAAACGGGATGGGAATGGTGACAAGTCAGGGGCGGAACGGGCGGCCGGAGGCGACGCCGCAGAGAACAGCACGAAGGAGAGCGTCGGACGGTCGACAACTGTTTCCGAGCAGGGTCTGGCTGCGGCGATCGCCGAAACCGGGTCGGGAAAGAACGGCCAGAAAGGCTCCGTCGCTTCCAATGGCAATCGGCCGCGATCCAATGGATCCGGAAGCCGACCGGCTTCGTTGGCGATAGATGCGGCTGCACACGGTCCGACCGTAGTTGGCGTCAAGCCCGTGTCGGAAGAGTCGAAACGGGCTGCACAGATGCAGCTCGCAAGGCTTAAGGGGTATGAGGGCGATCCGTGTCCGACGTGCGGCCACTTCACTCTGGTGCGCAATGGCACCTGCTTGAAGTGTGACACCTGCGGCTCGACGACAGGCTGTTCCTGAGCCGGTCCACAGACGGCCGCGGCCGGTCCGGCCGGCGGAGTTCTGCTCCCAAACGGCACTTTACACGCGTTTGCCTCCATGGTATCATACCCGCGCCTGTTCTCCGGCGCGGGTGATGCCCCACACCGCGGTCGACAGCGCCTTAGTTGAATAGCTACCAGAAAAGGAAAAGACAATGGCAAGACGATGTGAACTTTGCGGAAAACACACCATGACTGGGAACAACGTAAGCCACGCTCACAATAAGAGCCGGCGCGTCTGGAAACCCAATCTTGTTCGCGTGCAAACGCTTGTCGGCCGCACCAAAAAGACAATTCGGATCTGCACTCGCTGTCTGAAGAGCGGCAAAGTGGTGAAGATTGTCTGACGAACGGGCGTGAGCCTGATCAAGACCGGCAACTGGCCGGTCTTTTTTTATATCGTGTAGACGAACTGGCGGTCTCTCTGCTGCTTGGCGAGCAGCAGGTCTTCGAGCGTAACCTCGAGCTGATTCCTGATCGCCCGGTCCAGCCCCGACCAGAAAAAGTCGAGTTGCTTCTCCCTGCGCGGATCGGCCACAATCTCGAGCTTCCCTTCGAGCAGCGTCATAATATCGATGACCACTATAGCGCTTGGGCTGCGGGCGAGCTGGTATCCCCCCTGAGATCCGCGATGACTTTCTACAATGCCCCCCTTTTTCAGAACAACAAGTATCTGTTCGAGGTAGTGCTGCGGAATATCGTGCATTTCGGCTATATCCCGAATTTGCATTGTACCTTGACGATACCGCACGGCAAGCTCCAGGAGCGCGGTTAGTCCATAGATGCCCTTGGCGGAAATGGTAAACACTCCGGCCTCCTTTATTATGGCCGATCGCACTTTGAAGCTATCGCATCGCAAAAAGACTTGTCAATCATGTTTATCTTTCCACTGGAGATTCGACGACAAGCGCATCAAACGCCGGTTCAGTGGGCACGGCAAGCTCACCGGTCTGCCGGCGTCGTTGCAGCTCCCGAAGCAGTTTCGTGTGATCGATGTCGTGACAAAAGTGGGTGAGGAAAGCCCGTTCGGGACCTACGCGCTCGATGATGCGGAGCGCTTCGTCCACCGAAAGATGCGTGGGGTGCGGCGCGTGGCGCAGGGCGTTGAGCACGAGCACATCGAGTCCTTCGAGAAGAGGCCAGGTATCATCCGGCACGCTGCTGCAATCGGTGATGTAGGCAATCGACCCGAACCGGAATCCGAGAACCGGCAGCGTGCCGTGTAACACCGGAAGCGGCGTAATCGAAATCGTGTTGATCGTGAAGGGGCCGGTGATGGGGACGAGCGCGAATCGGGGTTTGCCTCCCCCGACCTGCGAAACCTGAAACGCGTAGGAGAATCGTTGACGGGTCTCCCTGAGCGTCGGTTCGCTAGCGTAGAGCAAAACCGGACGATGATGGGTGAACGGGCGAACGTCGTCCAGTCCGTGGAGATGATCGGCATGCGCATGAGTGAGGAGCACCGCATCCAGCCGGCTCAAGCCCGCCCGGAGCGCCTGAAGCCGGAACTCCGGACCGGTATCCACGACGATGGTCGTATCTTTGTCCTCTATGAGCACCGAGCAGCGCATACGCGAATTGCGTGGATCGGTCGAGTTGCACACCGCACAGGAGCAACCAATAACAGGAACTCCATGAGAGGTTCCCGTGCCGAGAAAGGTGAGCTTCACCCGCTGGTTATACCGGGTTCGCTCTCCGAGGTCAACCCGAGCGCCGTCCTTCGGATCGGCCCGGCCGGCGTCAACGGTGCCGGCCGCGAGTGAGGAGGTTTTTCCACGGGCCGTGTCGCGGTTTGCGAATCGCGCCGATCCGCACAGCGACCGCTATGGCGTGCTCGTAATCCTCGACCTCCCATCCGGGCTCGGCCGCAGATGTCCGTTCAGCACAGAGTATTTGTGCCGCCGCTCGAATCGTGAGACGGCGTGGCCTGCGCCGAACAAGCGACACGATTGCCGGTAGCCCTTCGGCAACCTCGTCCGCATTTCCGGCGCAGACATCGCACCCGAAGCAGACCTCCGATTCGGCTCCGAGAAGGCTCATCAGGTAGTCCCGGCGGCAGCGACGCGTCGATACGTATTCCCGCATCATTTTGCTGCGCACCGCCATAAGCGGGTCTGTCGGCCCATTGACTGTGATGTCGTCTTCCGGACCGCTTAAGAGAACCGCCTCGGCATGAGCCCGGTCCCGACCGCCGCGGCCGGACTCCTGAAGGTAGGCTTCGACCGATCCGGGGAGATCGAGGTGGATAACCGTCCGGATATCTGATTTGTCGACGCCCATACCGTAGGCGCAGGTAGCGCACAGCACCCCCGATCGGGATCCGTAGAACCACGCCTCGATCGCCCGTTTCTCCTCGCGGGTCAGACCCGCATGATAGAAGAACACCTCGTCTTCCGGTCGAGAAGCGAGCAGCGTCTCAGCTGCAAGCTCTGCCCGCTTTCGGCTTCGGCAAAAAACTACTGCC
Source organism: uncultured Spirochaetota bacterium (assembly GCA_963832675.1). GTDB lineage: Bacteria > Spirochaetota > Spirochaetia > DSM-27196 > DATKUC01 > DATKUC01. The sequence continues at coordinate 26,647 of CAWHUY010000003.1, forward strand.
GGGCGACGCACCGGTTCGGAGATGGGAAACAGCGGCGGAAAACGCCCATCCTGCCCATTCGCCGGCACATCCGTCTCGTCGAGGGAGCCTTCCGGGCACCCGGCCGGGGACCCGGTTACGGCGATCGCTCCCGTCGCAGGCGCAAGCAGCCTTTTCAGAGTGTGGAACTTGGAGAGCGTCGGGATAACCCGGTAGCTGATGTTCGGCCGGTCGGGATTCCCTTCGATGACGTGAACAAACTCATCGCTGAAAAGCAGTTCCCGTATCGCCGCGAGAACCGGAGGAGATGCGGTCGCGGTGAACGCGGTGACCAGAGGTATCCCGATCTCGCGGATGATCGCAGGAAGGAGCAGGTAAGCGGGCCGAAACGTTCGACCCCACTCGAAGATGCAGTGCGCTTCATCCACGACGATATGTACACATCCGGCCTGCGACAGAAAAGTCTTGACCGTGTCGGAGGCGAGTGTCTCCGGATTTGACAGAATGAGCCGGGCCGATCCGTCCCGGATTTTCCCAAACCCGACATCACGCTCCGCGCGACTTTGACCGCCGCGAAGGAGAATTGCGGGGATTCCGGCCGCCTCGAGCCTCCGCGCCTGATCGGCAAGCAGGGATAGAAGCGGGTAGACTATCACGGTCGGGCCCGGGAGGATTTCGGCGGGGAGTTGAAAGCAGAGTGATTTGCCGGCGCCGGTGGGGAGAATCACGATCTGATACCTGTGCGCCTCGAACGCGTCGGCACAGTTGTTTGCATCGTTTTCGGGGCCGAGGTTCGGGTCGGTCAAACCGGCTGCGGCATCGAGCAGATTTGCCACGACGAGCCGTTGGTAGGGGTAAAGGTACCCGATGCCGAATCGCGTGCGGGCATACTCCGTGATCGGATCTCGCGGTGCGTCCGTGGGATCGTCTGCCCGAACGTGGGGCGGCGCGGCATCAGCAGGAAAATTTGTCGCCGGGGGCCGGGAGAGAGTCATGATCACAATGCTCAAACAGCCAAAAGTGGGTCCCGATTCAGACGATGCGGATGCTCAGAGATCATTCGGGACGCAAACCCCGAACCTGTTCGATGCGATGCCGGATTCGTGGATCGGGGCCGAAGAGTTCGCCGTATGAGCAGTTGCACCGCAGCGAAACTGCGCGGCCGCCATGCGACGAAGCGCGGACCTGCATCTGCACCGGCAAAAGAGTCATCCTTGTCTGCCGGCAGCCTTCCCGTTTTTCCGCAGGATAGTGAACGATGAAGTGTCGCAAAGCGCAGATCCTCCGCCACGTTCGGTGACTCCTGCGAAGGAGACGACATCACCCCTTTCAGCGCTGCGGAACGCGCCTACAGCCGCTCCGGTGTCATTCGGGCCTGCCGAGATAGCAAAGCGTCCCGCTCTTCCGCAGACAAAGAGGCGGTCGCGGCCAGCTTTGTTCCGCATCGGATCGGAGACCACCCGATAGGGATCGGGAACACCCCTGGTCGGCCCGGGTTTTCCGTCGGATTCGCCGGTCCGGAAGACTTCGCGTGGGTCAGGCGGGGATGCCACAAGGTAGCTCATCGCCGGTCGTGTTTTGTCGATGCCGGCGAGACGGGCGATGGTGCCCGTCGGTTCAGGTGGTTTCCAACGAAACGCTGCATGGCACGTTCCGTTGGGGATCTCGAGTGCCGGGCATGCTGTCTGGAGAAAACAGGGGCTTATGATGTGCCAGCCCGCGGCGGCAACCTCGTTTCGCAGACCGAGAAGGTCTCGGGTAATTCCGAGCAGTGCGGGCTCGAGAATAATGATCCGGCCGCCAGGCCGGAGTGACGGGACGAGACGGTTGAGGAGCGCGGCACGGAGGGCTATTCGGTCGGCACGTTCCGGCCACAGCTCATTCAGCACGTGGCTGAAGACGATAGTGTCGTATCGGCCGGCCGGCGGTGGCGAGGACGTGGCGGCGTTCCACGTCGCGAACGTCACGTTCACGGAGTCGGGAAGAAGGAGGCGACCGAGCGAGCTGGCGGACCGGTTGAGGTCCGCGGCCGTTACCGAAGAAGCGCCGTGGTCGAGAAGCGCGCAGGTAGCGGGAAGGGGGCCGCATCCGGCGTCCAGGACCCGGCCGACATCAATCTGAAGATCCTCGAGCACGTAGCGAACCTGAGCGTAGGAAACCGGCCAGAAGTAGAGAAGATAGGCCCCGAGCAGTCGCGGATCGTTCATGTATCGCCGACCCGCGAGCTGCCGCGAACCGGTCAGACCCGCGGAGAGCTCTCTTACCGATGCGGATACCAGCCGCAACTCGTCACGGGTGAGCCGATCAGGCGGCAGCCCGGGCCGGCCGCGATGCCAGAGCCTGATCAACCGTGGCATCCATGTAGTGCGAAGCTCCTGCACGGACGCAGTATAACAGCTCCCTCGGATACCGGCGAGGGGTATCACCTGCCGAATATCGCGCCTTGCGCGGTCGGCCAAGTGGGTGTACCGTTTAGAGAGGCGGTACCAACAAATGACGAACCTGATCAAGAAGTTCCAGAAGATTCTTCTGGTTGAGATCGAGGATCTCCACGACGACCTCGATCTGTTCATACAGGTCGTGGTTGACCGTCACCAGAATAGCCAGATAACCGACTACGTCTACGCCGAGAACGTCGCTATTTTGCGCAACGAGGTTTTGGGCCTCGAGGACTGCCTTCGCGGCTGCGCGGACCTGGATCCGGGGGCGATCGCCTCCGCCGACGATCTCGCCGAGTTCTTGAAGATTCGATTCAAGAAGCGCCTCGATGCGCACGGTTATGTGCCCGCTCTCTATTCGCTGCTCGAGAAGCGAATAGACAAGATTGCCTCCTACCTCAGACTCGAAGAGACGGCGAGGGCGGCGGACGCGCTACAACAGAAGAAGCGTCAATCGCCTGTCCAGTTCGCGGGGTAGAGGATCACGCGGACATATCGGTTCTGGTCCAATAGCTGCGCCGCGGTCGCTTGAATCTTTTCCGGTGTGACCGATTTGACGAGATCCGGATAGGTGAGGATATCGTCAAACGGTCGTCCGTAGAAACTCAGGTTCTTGAGGTTCTGAACCCAGAAACCGTTGTCCTGGATTGCTGTCTCGTAGGCGCTCTGTTCGGTTGCCTGCGCGCGTTCGATGTATGACTGCTCGACCGGCTGTTTTTTCATTTCATCGATGATCGTGAAGACCTGGTCGGCGAGCGAGCTCGCCTTTGCCGGATCGGATCCATAGTCGATCTCGAAAATATACTGACCGACCGGATACTGATTCCACTGCGATTGCGCGCCAATGGAATATGCGGCACTTTTGTCCTCACGAATCACCTCGAGTAGTTTCATGGTAAGGATCTCTGCGGTGGCCTGCAGCAGATAGTCATTCGTCCTTGTCCACTCCCGTCGGCCGCTGAAGATTATGGAGACTTCACTCTTCGGTTCAGATCCGGCCCTCACGCTCGCAGTCTTCACCCCGTCGGCGAATCTCAATCCGGTATCCTTGAAGGTGTCCACGCGTTTCTCGCTCTGCATTCCCGCGATGTACAGCGATACCAGTTCACGGAACTTCGCGAGGTCGATGTTTCCGGCGAATATGTAGACGAAGTTTCCCGGGTCGGCGAAACGGTCCCGATACACCGCGCGCACCTTGTCGAAGCTGATCTGGCTGATCCTGTCGAGGTCCAGAGGTCTGCTGCGAAAATTGTCGTTCATAACGATCTCACCGATCTTCCGGGAGAACTGAAACGAGGGTTGCTGATTCTGGTTTTCGATCTTCGCTTTGAGCCGCTCTATGTAGATGTCGTACGCATTTTGGTCGAAGCGCGGGTGGGTGAAGGTGAGATTGATCAGCTGGAAGAGCGTCTCTTCGTCTTCCGTGGAGGAGCTGCCATTTACCCCTTCGGTGAGCGAATTTATGTAGGGTGAAATCGACACCTGTTTGCCGGAGAGTTTTTTCGCGAGATCGATGCTGTTGAAATCACCAATTCCCGACTGTTCGGCGATCGCGGCCGCCTGGGTTGCCGCGATGAAATCGTCGTCAGGTACGACGCTGGTACCTCCCCTGCTATATGCCCCGAATACGATCTGATCATTCTTATTGGTAGTCGGTTTCAGATAGACATCGGCACCGTTCGACAGCTTCCAGTGAACCAATCCGACACTATCGATCCTTTCTTCAGAAACGATCTTACCCGGTGTCGGCGCTTCCGGCATGAGCGGACGGGAGAGATCAGCTTGAGTAATCTGTTCAACACTGGCGGATTCTGCGGATGCGAGCGCCGAGCCGAGCTGCGAATCGGTCGGCATGGTGAATCCTTTTGTCTGAATGGCGTTGACGAGCACTACGCGATTGGTCGGTCGCAGGTACGATTCAGCCAGGGCGTTGACTTCAGCGAGCGTTATTTCCGGAAGCAGTTTCAAGTAGAGCTGGTATTCGTAGGGAATCCCCGGCGCAGCCTCCCTTGTAAGAAAGTTTCGGACATATTCCGACGCGAAGCTGCTGGAAGATGTCTTGTCGCGCTCATTGTAGGCCTGCTGCATCCCGCGGAGCAGATCGGTTTTCGCCCGGTCGAGCTCATCCTGCGGTAAAGCCGAGTTTCTGAACGCGATGCGCCTCGGTCGCCAGAGCGGTAAGTCCGGATGTTACACTATCGGGCTTCACCATCGCGGCGAGCGTGTGACCGGACCTGGTTCGGACGATGCTGCCCGTCGAAGCGGCGGCGAACAGGAATGGACTCGTCGCCTTCTGTGACTCTGCGTCGTAGCGGGTATTTATCATCGACTCGAAAAGGCGTTCGGCCAGCATCTTGTGGTAGTCATTTTCGGTGATCAGTCTTTCGGGCGCATTGAGACTGTATACGCTGACGGTGTTGTAAGAGGCTTCCGGATCCGCGGCGGGCGCATAGAGGGTTTGCGCGTGGTCGGGTACCGGATAGAGAAACCGCGCTCGCTCACCGATTGGATTTTTCAGTTCGGAGAAATACTCCCGGATGTATCGTTCGACGTCCGCCGGCGAAAAGTCGCCGACGGCAACAACGGCCATCAGATCGGGCCGGTACCAGTCGTGATAGAATTGTCGAAGGGTGTCGTGCGAGAAGTTCTGAATTATCTCCGGCTTTCCGATGGGAAGCCGTTCCGAGTAGCGGGAGCCTTTGAACAGGATCGGGAACTGCGCATGCTGCATTCGAGTCTGCGCGCCGCGGCCGAGCCGCCACTCCTCCATGATCACGCCGCGCTCCTTGTCGATCTCGGTGCCGCTCAAGGTCATGTGGCCGGCCCACTGAGCCAGCACGTCAATGCACTTCTCGACGGTATCGGGTCTATCGGTAGCGGCGTCGAGCCGGTAGACGGTTTCATCGAAACTGGTAAACGCGTTTGTGTCCGGTCCAAACTCCATTCCCAGGGACTCGAGAAACTTGATTACGTCGTTCTTGGCGTACTTTTCCGTTCCGTTGAATGCCATATGTTCGAGAAAGTGAGCCAGGCCCTGCTGGTCATCGTCTTCGAGGATGGAGCCTGCGTTCACAACGAGCCGAAACGAGGCCCGTTTGTTCGGTTCGCTGTTCCTGCGGATGTAGTAGGTCAGACCATTCGGCAGTTTGCCGCGGGTGACTTCAGGTGACAGCGGCAAAACCGGAGAATCGTCGCCTGCGGCCGCGCCTGACGCATGTGCCTGCAGATATTCCTTTGCGCCTGCCCCAAAGACGAGGCCGGGCGCCAGCAAACTCACCGCGAGCAGAATTGACGCTGTCATGGTACGCTTCATGAAGATGCTCCTTCGATCACCAAAGTATAACGGTTAGCGGGTGAGAATGAAACGATGCGTCACCTTTTCAGGGTACATTTCCGATGTAGACGGAGGTGAGGCCGGCACTTGACCCCAGCTCGGCCGCAAGTGAAAGCGTGTCCCGCGGCGTAGCGTCATGGTCGGTCATCTTGTAGTCGGGATGAAATCGCGAGATGTGCCACGGGATTTCTCGCGAGACCGACGCGAGAAAATCGGCGATTTGCCGCAGCTCAGCTTCCGAGTCGTTCTCGGCCGGAATCACCAGCGTGGTCACCTCGACCCAGATTCCGAGGCGCTTCATGAGCCGGATGGTTTCGAGCACCGGCTCGAGCCTTCCCTTGCACTGCTTTCTGTAGAAGGAGTCGCTGAAACTCTTGAGGTCGACGTTCGCGGCATCCAGGTAGGGGGAAATCGTCTCCAGCGCCTCTCGCGTCATGAATCCGTTTGTGACGAAGATGTTCTTCAGCCCCTCCGCGTGACTGATTTGCGCGGTGTCATATGCGTATTCGAAATAGACCGTCGGCTCGGTGTAGGTATAGGAGATACTCGGGCAGCGGTTCTCCTGCGCGAGCGCTACGATCCTGCGCGGGGCAATGGCCTGACTCCGGGTTCGGGAAGTCGATCCATTCGCAGACGATTGCGAAATCTGCCAGTTCTGGCAGAATCCGCACCGGAAGTTGCACCCCACCGTGGCAATCGAATAGGTCATCGTCCCCGGGAGAAAATGACGGAGCGGCTTCTTCTCGATCGGATCGACGTGCATCGCAATCGGCTCGCCGTAGACCGTAGAATAGAGCGTCCCGTCAACGTTCCGTCTCACTCTGCAGATTCCCGCGTGTCCGGGACGGATGACGCAACGGTGCGCACAGAGCCCGCATTCAGCTGACCCGTCCGGCCGGGCGGTGCCACACATAGCCTCGTGAAGCATAGATGCATTATACTGCGTTTCGGGCAGGTTGTGATTCGGCCGTTGCGGCTTCGATTTACGTTTCAGGCCTCGCGATAGTAGTCTTTCCAAAGGAGCTGAGTATGGCGAATGACTCGAAATCGAAACGTGCGCTTATCATCGTGGATGTTCAGAACGACTTTTGCGCCGGCGGATCTCTGCCTGTGCCGGACGGCGACCGCGTGGTGCCGGTTATCAATCGGCTCATGCCGGTTTTCCCGCTTGTCGTCGCCACCAGAGACTGGCATCCCGAAGGGCACGTCTCCTTCGCGTCGAGCCACGCGGGGAAAAAACCGGCTCAGTCGGTGAAAATCGACGGAATCGAACAACTTCTGTGGCCCGATCATTGCGTAGCTGGATCGACTGGCGCGAATTTTCATCCCGGTCTCGATCTGAGGCCGATCAACCTCATCCTCAACAAGGGAATGAGACGGGATCTCGATTCCTATTCCGTTTTCTTCGAAAACGATCGCACCACCACCACCGGACTCGAGTTCTACCTCAAGGGGCTCGGCTATTCAGAGGTATGTCTCTGCGGACTGGCCGAGGACGTCTGTGTGTTCTTTTCCGCTTCCGATGCGAAACGACTTGGCTTGCGGACGTTTGTAGTCGCCGATGCCGTCCGCGGCGTCGACATTCCAGCCGGTTCGCTCACCGCAGCTCGCCAGAAGATGGAGGCCGATGGCGTCCTCTTTGTTACCAGCGACTTTCTCCACGGACGTTATTGACGAAATCCCGGCAACCCGCCGAATACGGTCGGCCTCATTTGTTAAATTGGCTATAAATGGAAATAGGTGAGGTTTGGATCGATGGAGAGGCTCATGGGGAAGAATATCCTGATCGCAGATGAGTCACGGCAATTCGGCAGAGCGTGTCAACCATTCGCGAACCGGACGGCTACATCCCGGATCAGGCCGCGGACGGTGGCGAATTCCTGGCAAATATTAGGCAGGATAGTTCGAACCTCGGCGTGACCGACCTAAACACGCCCGGGATGGACGGGATCGGCAGTGTTCGCCGATCTCGTGCGCTCGAGGCACACAAGTTTGTGCCCGTCTTCGCGCGGAACACCGAATCATAGACGAGCGAAATAGACGAGGGGACAGCTGCGGGCACCAGCGGCTTGATAGGCAAGCCATTCAACGCTGAAAAGCCGACCTCGGTCGTGAAGAAATTTCCCGCGTAGATCTCACCGGTAATCCACGGCACGCCGGAACGTCCGAGACTCCTATAGATGGGTAATTATGATACATTGAAAAAGTCATTATGATACGATGTGTCATAATGACTTCCACTTGGGATCCTGCCGGTCGTATTGCGTCCCAAAAATGGTCGTCATGACAAGTGTAAGTTTATTCATTAGAACAATTTATAAACAAGTTTCTACATTGGCATGATAATTGCTAATACATAGTCAAGATATTTGTGGAACGGAGGAAATGATATGAACTATCTGGTACGAAACATGAGAAACGGCACGCCGAGCATTCTTGGCGATTTTGATCGGCACTTCGCGAAACTCTTTGACGATACGCCCGTCGCTTGGTTCGCGCGTACCGGCCGTCGACGTTCAGGAACTCGACGATCGATATGTTCTCGAAGCGGATCTGCCCGGAATGACGCAGAAAGAGATCGACGTAAAGGTTGAAGACAATCTTCTCACCATCTCTTCCGAGACAAAGGATGCGAGCGAGCAGAAGCCGAACGGCTACATCGTCCGTGAGCGTCGCTGCTTCGAGCTTTCGGCGGAGCTTCGTGCTGCCGAAAGATGTCGATCACACCAAGATCGAGGCTCACTTCAAAAACGGGATCCTTCGGCTCGAGCTTCACAAGTCACCCGAGGCCCAGCCGCGGGCGATCGAAGTAAAAGTCGAATAGACCATCAGAGATTCGACCGGGACGGGCCGCCTGGGAAAGTTCACCTTTCTCAGGCGGCCCTTGTTTTGACCTCCCGACCAATTTCCGCGGTATGATGGTGTCCATGAACGGATACCTGATTTTCGCGCTGGTTGCGACCCTCGGGCTCGGCGAGCCCCGGGTACGACGCACTTCGGCATCGACGTCGTTCGCGGCGGGATTCTCGATTCCCAGTTTTCCGTTACCGTCGACGGTTCGGTGAGTCGATTCCTACGGACTGTTGTCGCGGCCGTTCCGTTCGTCGGCTGCGGCCGGAACCTGTCGAACGGAACGGTCCCTACATGCAGGTGGAGCGCTCCGCCGCATTCGGCCACATCTACACCGTGATTCCGGGCCCGGGAATGAACGCGGACGAGCTAATGGCTGCGCGGTCGCAGACGGTCGGCGGAGATGCTGCTGCGTCCGGGATTCCCGCCGCCGTCGGAAGTCCGACGGTGCAGACAACTCCGACCTCCGCGGGGAGCGCCGCTTCCCAGGCCGCACGCACTCCGGCGCCGCTTCCGCCGCTTGCCTTTTCCCTGGCTGGATTTCTCAGCATGCTCCAATCACCCGGTTCGGCGCGGGATCAAAGAATAACCATCGACGATCCGGTAGAGCTCCTGGTCGGGGCACTACGATCGAACTCCCCGCTGAACGGCGCCGCGCAGACCGCAACGGGGTCCGCGAACGCGATCAGCGTTTCGGGTAGTGCCGCGCCCGGATCAGCCCAGGAAAAACGGGGCCTCGCGCTTTCGGTCTATCGTCGAAACGATCTGCTGTACCTGGAGATGGCTGACCACGGTTTGTTGCTGGTGATTCGCGCGGTACCATAGTCGGCCGGGCCCGGTCGCGAGGATGCGTGGGCTCCCAGGTTTCGCGAGCCTGTCGACGCGCCTCCTGCCAGGCATCAACGAACCATTGTGTAGATGAGTATCGCGAGCGCCACCACCACGAGAAAACCGCTCATAACAAACAGCGCCGTACTTCGTTTCATGCCCCTGAGAGTACGATTTTTCCACGCGACGTGCAATCGTTTACATTTGATGAAATCTTGTCGGTTCGGTATAATATGGCGACCTTTTAGACACAGTCCGGAAGCCGGTGCTCGATACAGGGACCGGACTTCGCCAGAGGAAGGAACACTCAATGAAGACTACAGCGGTCCGAATGTATGGTAAGAAGGACTTGCGGCTTGAACAGTTCGAGCTCCCGCCTGCCGGGGACGACGAGATAGTTGCCCATATCATATCTGACAGTATATGCATGTCGTCCTACAAAGCGGCCGTGCAGGGGAGCGACCACAAACGGGTCCCCGCGGATATTGCCTCGAACCCGGTTATCGTCGGGCATGAGTTCTGCGGGGAAATCGTGCAGGTCGGAAAGAAGTGGCAGCAGAAGTTCAAAAGCGGTGATCGATTTTCCATCCAGCCCGCGCTCAACTATAAGGGGTCGCTCGCGGCACCGGGGTACTCCTACCGGTACATCGGAGGGGATGCCACCTACATCAACATTCCAAACGAAGTGATGGAGATGGACTGCCTGCTGCCCTACCAGGGGAAAGCGTTCTTCATGGGGTCGCTTTCCGAACCGATGTCCTGCATTGTGGGTGCCTTCCACGCCAGCTACCATACTACCCAGGGCCAATACGAGCACCACATGGGCATTGTGGAGGGCGGTAAGATGGCGATCCTCGCCGGGGTCGGTCCGATGGGAATCGGCGCGATCGACTACGCCATTCACAATCCGCGCAAACCTGGCCTGCTCGTCGTCACCGATATCGATGACGCGCGCCTCGAGCGGGCAGCATCGATTTACACGGTAGCGGAGGCAAAGCGCCAGGGTGTGGAGCTCCTCTACCTGAATACAAAAAAGGTTGGCGAGAAACTCGCCGCTGACGGCGCCGCGAAGAGCGTCGAGGATCATCTCATCGAGCTTTCCGGAGGCGAAGGGTTTGACGACGTATTCGTATTTGCTCCGGTCAAACCGGTGGTCGAACAGGGCGACAGAATTTCTGGGAAAGGACGGCTGTCTGAACTTTTTTGCGGGCCCGACAGATCCGAGTTTCTCGGCGATGTTCAACTTCTACAACGTTCACTACATGTCTCACCACCTCGTTGGGACGAGCGGCGGCAATACGGACGACATGAGAGAGGCGCTGGAGATGATGGGCCGTGGAACCATCAACCCGGTGGCAATGATCACTCATGTCGGCGGACTGAATGCGGTTCTCGGCACGACACTCAACCTCCCGAACATTCCGGGCGGAAAGAAACTGATGTATACGAACATCGAAATGGAGCTCACCGCCATCGCCGATTTCCGCGAGAGAGGAAAGAGCGATCCACTTTTTGCCAGGCTCGCCGATTTGACCGAGGTAAACAACGGTCTCTGGAGTATCGAAGCGGAAGAGTATCTTCTGGCAAACGCGAAAAAGATATAACGGAACGGGCGCGTGAAGATTCTCTTCGTTTGCACCGGCAATATCTGTCGCAGTCCGCTCGCGCAGGCAGTCTTCGAAAAACTCGCGGCCGGACGCGGACTCTCGACTCACTACCAGACGGAATCGGCCGGAACGACCGCCTATCATGTCGGCGACAACGCGGACGAGCGAATGCGTCGAACTGCAGCCGAACACGGCGTGCCGTTCAGCCATCAGTCGACCCAGATCTCACGGCGCGATCTCGATGCCTACGACCTAATTCTGGTGATGGACCGGGACAATCTTGCGGCGGTCGAAAGGCTCGCTCGCAGTGGGGATGTCGTGGGCAAAGTTCGCATGTTTCGCGAGTTCGATCCCCATGGTCATCCCGGCGCGCCGGTCCCGGATCCCTACTATGGCGGTCCGGATGGCTTTGAAGAGGTGTTCCGGATCGTAGACCGGACAAACCGGGCACTTCTCGACGCTCTAGAAAGCGGACGGACCGGAGCCGGTCGACAGAGCGTACCCGCTCCCCAGACACGGAGTGTTTTCCGCGACGGAGGAGCTGGCTTGCCAGAGGAGCTGTAGTGGTTCATGCGACGAGTGTCGAGGAGGCCGTTCGCCTGATCTTCGGTAGTGGTGCCGAAATTCGCCGGCGACGTGCCGCCGGAGGCGGCTGCATAAATCAGACGTCCATCCTCGGGCTCAGCGACGGAACCACCATCTTTCTGAAGGAGAACTCGGCGCGTTTCGCGCACATGTTTCGTGCAGAGGCTCTCGGCCTTTCGGCGTTGCGTGGAGGCGGCGGTCCCCGGGTTCCGGAGCCCCTCGCCTACGGCGAAGAGTTCCTCCGGCCAATTTCTCCTTCTCGAGTACATCGACGCGGGGCGCAAATCCGCCGGTTTCTGGGAACGCTTCGGGCAGGAGCTCGCAGAGCTCCACAGGACAAATACGCGCGGTCGCTGCGGGTTTGACGGCGACAACTTCATAGGAACCAATCCACAGGAAAACCGGTGGACGGAAAGCTGGACCGAGTTCTTCGGAGAAATGAGGCTTCGTCGGCAGCTGGACTTAGCAAGAAAGAACGGATTTGTCTCCGGGGTCAGAGACCCGATTGCCGCGGGGGTTGAACGGCTCATCGCGCGCCTTCCGTCGCTTCTACCGGAACCCGAAGCAGCGTCGCTACTGCACGGGGATTTGTGGGGTGGAAATTACCTGGTCGGGCAGTCAGGCGAACCGGTGCTCATTGATCCGGCCGTCTCTTACGGTCACCGCGAGGCCGATCTCGCGATGACCGAACTGTTCGGCGCGTTCGATCGTGGATTCTACTCAGCCTATAATGGCGCGTACCCGCTCGATCCCGGATACGCTGAGCGGCGGGATATTTACAATCTCTATCATTTGCTGAACCATCTGAATCTTTTCGGGCGTTCCTATGAGGGATCGGTAAGATCCATCCTCGCGCGTTACGCCTGATACCGCCCGCCTGAGGCGGGCGGTGTCGGCGCGAGCAGTATCTGGCGCTCTCCGAAAGCTCTTAGTCTTTGCCGGGGTCCTTTCCCTGCGCGAGCAGGTCGGCAGCGGAGATAACCCGCTTGAGTTGATCCCGCGATACGACGAATTCCGACACACCGTCCCGGTAGACCTGGTAGAAGTTGGTGTTGAACGGGACGAACTGCGCCGAGAGCGTCGGATGGCCTTCCGTGTTCAGTGTGTAACTGATGGTGATTTCCGGTGCGCCAGGGTGCGGCGAAGGGTTCTCGGCGTCGAAGAGGATCGCGATAGTCTTCTGATAAAAGTTCTTGAAGAACTGGTCGGGGACCTCTTTGCCTTCGAACTCGTAGGTCGTCTTCGCCTTGTCCCCGGTGCCGGTCCGGGTGAGAATCGCGGTGTAGGTTTTCCCTGGTGCGGAAATTTGCAGCCGGTCCACTTTGTCGATGTTTACGATCAGCGCGAACTTGTCCACCAGATCGAACGCGGTATAGTCATTCATGAAGCTGATATCGGCAGCCAGGGTGAAGACCGCCGGCTTGTCGGCGAGCTTCGCGTAGACCTTTCCGTCGCCGGCACTGTTGCCGAAGACGAGGTGGAGCGTCTGCTTATCGTCCTGAAGCACGAGGGTCTCGCTCCCGGGTCCGAGGCCGTATTTTGCAACGGAAGCCGGGTGATCATCGACGAAGGTGTCAACAGTAAAAGCAGGAATCTTCTTTAACAGCTCGCTGAGCTTGTCGCTCGCCACCGGCCGGATACGCTTATAGGGCGAGGTCATGATCATGGTCGAGAATGACGCTTCTACCGGATTAAAGTCCTTGGGAGGTTTCGTGATTTCAATATTCTGTTTCCCGTTGTCGATTCTGATGTAGACCAGCTTCTGATCGTCGATGCTGGGCAGGGTGTGGTCGCGCAAATCGGCAAGGGTCAGCATCATCGATTGCGCCGAGTAGGTGTCGAGCGTGAGAACTCGCGGGTCGCCCACCTTCTGAAAATAGTAGCTGTTCTTTGACGGAGTCTGGTTTCCCACGTGGTAGACCACCGGTTCTCCGCTCTTGAGTTTGACCGTCACGACGCTCCGCGGCTGGTCCAGGCCGAAGCTCGCAAGATCCGGCGCACTCTTCTTCGCTGCCGCCGCGTCGATCACTACCCGCTCGGCATAGACGTTTGTGACGTTGCCGAGAATCCGCTCTACGGCCGACTGATCGATGGTCATCGGATAGGGTGTCTCGGGTGCCAGCTTGCCGCCATTTCGCTTGAGCAGCAGGCTGGATTCGGCCGTCTTGAGCAGGACGCTTTCCACCTGATCCTGTTGCAGGTCCTCGATCTTCACCGCGGTTCCCGTGGTCTTCGGCTTCTGGGATGCATTTACCGTCTTGACCACGAAGTAGGCGCCGACGAGCACGATGAGTGCAGCGGCGGCGACCACAAGCCTCATGCCGCGCTTTTTTGGGCGAACTGCCATTAGAGGTGTCTCCTGCGCAGCCAGACGACGAGCCCGCTGATCATGATGATCAGGGGAATCACGATGACGAACAGCAGCGAGAAGATCAGCACCTGGACTCCGGTGAGTCTCATCGGGAACTGCAGAATCGTTTTGGTGCGGATGGCGATGGTATCAGTTCGATGTTCGAGCCAGGAGAGCCCGTTCAGAAAGAAATCGAGATTTCCCGGAATTGTGCCGTAAGGAGCGACGGACTGAAGAAATCGCGCCGTTCCCATCACTATGAGGCGGAACTGCGGCGCGTCGGGCAGCACCATCTGGTTATCGATAGCGACTGCGAGAGTAATCGGTCCGCTTACATCACTGGCTATTTTGGCACGGGACTGGCTGGTCAGATCGGTCCGCAGAAATGATTTCGCTGACGAGGTGAGAAGCGGCGTGACCTTCACGTCCCGCGTCTTCAGTTGGGAGTCCTGGATGCCCTGTGAGGAGTAGGGGAGGATGATCGGCGTCCCCGCCTGCTGGATCGGTTTGAGTATCTCCTGGTTCTGGAGGATGGGCATCAGTTGTACATTGTTGTTGGCCACGTAGTGATTCGGGTCCTCTTCGACCACAAATCCGTTCTGGAACGTGACCCCGTAGTACGAGAGAAGCCCGTTCAGGTTCGGGAGTGACCCGGGACCGACATCCTGCATGACGAAAAGGTGGCCGTTTCTTTCCAGATAAGCACGAATTGCCTGCACCTCTCCGGGCGCGAGGTCGATCGTCGGATTCGCAATTATCAGAATCGAGGCGTCGGCGGGAACCGAACCCGCCTGCAGCAGATTGAGTGTTTTGACTGTGAAGTTTTCCTGCGTCACACTATCGGCGATTCCCATTTCCTGCAACGAAGACTCCCGGTGCCCGGTGAGCTCGTAGATCACCGGGGTAACGCCGGTGGTGACGTAGAGCAGCGCATTCGTCACCTGTTTTTCCACGTTCAGGCCGAGAACTTGAGGATTCTGTGGATTGCGATAGTCAATGGAAAAGAGATCCGCCTGTTTTACCACGCGGAAATCCTTTGGACCGACGACGATCAGGCTTCCATTCGGAATACCGTTCCCGCCTTTGTCGTATTTCTTGACGAATCCCGGATTTTGCTCAGGATCCACCACTTCGATCTTCACGTGGCTCGAGGCCGCGCTGTAACGATCGAGGCCCTCGATGACCTCGCGCTGCTCCCCGCCGTGCGGATAGAGCGCGTAAATGGTCACTTCATGTGACAGCTTCTTCAGCACGCTTTTCGTCTGATCGGAGAGGGTGTAGAGATTGCTGCTGGTCAGGTCGGCCTGCACGCTGAGCTGTCCGACAATCAGATTGATGACGATAACGCCGACCACCACGGCGAGGGTGATGAGCGATGCGTACCCGCCGTATCGAACGCCTCTGGACTGCATCAGTTTCTTGAGTGACAGTTGGTTCATTGATTGCTCCTACGCCCAGCGCCGCTTTTCGATTACGCGTATCGTCAAGAACAGGAACACGGTGCAGAAACTGACGTAGTAGACAACCGCACTGAGCTTGAGGATTCCCAGGTTGAAGCTGTTGTACCGGTCAATGAGAGATATCCATCCGAGCACCTGCCCGATGAAGCCCGCAAACGCTCCCTTCGAAAGAAGCGCGACCAGGACTATCGCTGCCGCCAGAAGGACAAAGGCGGCCGCCGAAACAATCCAGGAACGCGTATTGAAATAGAGATAGGCGACAATCGCCAGACCGCCGACCACCGCGAAGATGATGCCCGACAGGTTGTCGGTAGGAACTACCTGTTTCACCAGATTGATGAGCCACACGAAAAGCAGGGAAAAGAAGGTGAAAAAGGCGGCCGTGACCTGATTTTCCGTGAGCGCACTGACGAGCAATCCGATCGAAATGAAGCAGAGGCCGAGCAAAAAGAAGCCGATGTAGGCACCCACGGTCTCGGCGACCGCGAGGTCTCCGAAAATACCGACAACCAGCGCGTAGAGCACCGTGACCAGCAGCGTCATGAGGAACACCGCCGACGCGGCGAGAAACTTGCCCAGAACGATATCGAATATGGAAATTGGACTGGTGAGAAGCAGCTGGTCGGTCTTCTGACGCCGCTCTTCGGAGAGCAGCTTCATGGTCAGCAGCGGCACGGCAAAAATAAAGACGAAAAAGATGCTGCCCAGAAACGTCGCGTAGTAGGCGCTTCCGGTAATAAGGTGGTTGTAGGCAAAAAAGAACCCCGAAATCAGCAGAAAGAGGCCCATGAAAACATACCCGATCGGCGTTTCGAAGAATCCCCGGAACTCCCGTTTGAAGATTGCAAACATGTTATTCTGCTCCCTTTTCGACGTTCGTCAGATGGAGAAAGATCTCCTCCAACGTCGTGTTGCGCGCGCGCATCTGCAGTATGGGGAGTTTTGCGCCGCTGAGTGCGAAAAAGACATCCTTGCGGAGATCGACATTTTCCTCCGCTTCGACCACCACATCTACGGTTCCCGGTTCCGGCGAATCGCCTATATCCAGCCGTTTCATGCCGGAAAGTCCGCCAAGCGCGGTCTGTGTCGCCGAACGATCTCCGGCAACGCGCAGGAGAAGCTCACGGGTGTCCGCCAGATCCCGGGCCAGCTCGTCGAGCTTGCCGTCCGCGACTATCTTGCCAAGGTTCATGATGAGCACCCGCTCGCAGGTCTCGCTGACTTCCGGGAGAATATGGGAACTCAGGATGATCGTGTGATCCTTTCCCAATCCCACGATGAGGTCGCGGATCTCGATGATCTGCTTCGGGTCCAGCCCGGAAGTCGGCTCGTCGAGAACGAGAATATCGGGGTCACCCATGAGACAACCGGCGAGGCCGACCCGTTGCCGGTAACCCTTTGAAAGGTTCTTGATGAGCCGCCGTTGCACGTCGGTGATACGGACGGTTTCGAGCCCCCGCTCCACGCGGGCGGCGATGTCCTTTTTCGCAACGCGTTTGATTTCACAGACGAAGCGAAGGTATTCGTTGACGGTCATATCGGTATAGAGCGGCGGGTTTTCCGGTAGATATCCTATTCTTGCTTTGATATCTTCCGGATATTCCAGAATATTCTGACCGTCGATTACCACGTCTCCTTCGGTGGACGACAGATACCCGGTCAGAATGTTCATAGTTGTTGACTTGCCCGCCCCATTGGGTCCCAGAAACCCGACAATCTCTCCCTTCTGAATGGAGAAACTGACGTCATCAACTGCTTTGTGGGGCCCATACCGTTTTGAGAGATTGGTAACCTGTACCAAGGTTGCACCTCCTCAGGTATGTACGTGCAGACACCTTAGCGGAGATGAGATTCGCTGTCAATCGAGGGTTTTTTTTCGATTTTTCGCCATCAGTCGCCGTTTCGGCGGTTGATTCCCCACCCGGAGTTCACAGATAATCATACAATCCCGGGTTTTGGACCCTCTACGACAAGGAAGCAGACAAATGGCGAAGAACATCGGCTGGATCGGTACCGGTATTATGGGGAAAAGCATGTGCGGACATCTCATCAAGGCCGGGCACAAAGTGGCGGTCTACAATCGGACCGCCGCGAAAGCCCGCGAACTGGTCGACTCAGGCGCGATCGAGTGCCGCAGCCCGGCGGAAGTTGCGGGAACTTCGGATTATCTGTTCACAATCGTCGGATTTCCCTCCGATGTGGAGGAGGTATATCTCGGGGAACGAGGAGTCCTTGCCGCTCTTAAGAAGGGGGCGATCGTTATCGACATGACGACCTCCCAGCCTTCGCTCGCCAAAAAGATTGCCGTACTCGCGAGCGAGCGGGGAATAGCCACCCTGGACGCACCGGTTTCCGGCGGCGATCTCGGCGCCCGCGAGGGAACGCTTGCCATCATGGTAGGCGGGCCGCAGGCCGCCTTCGATGAGATTCTTCCGCTTTTTCAGCTCATGGGCAGGAATATCAAACTGATGGGCGGAGCCGGAGCCGGTCAGCACACCAAGATGGCGAATCAGACGCTCATCGCCTCCACCATGATCGGCGTCGTCGAGTCTCTGCTGTACGCCCGCAGGGCCGGTCTCGACCTGGACATGGTAATCGATGTCATCGGCCAGGGCGCAGCCTCGAGTTGGTCACTCAATAACCTCGGAAGAAGAATAGCGGCGGGCAATTTCGATCCCGGATTCTTCATCAAGCATTTTGTGAAGGATATGGGTATTGCGCTCGACGAGGCTGTACGAATGCAGCTTTCGCTTCCCGGTCTCTCCATGGTTCGAGAGTTCTACATCGCGGCGATGGCGCAGGGGCTGGAAAATCTGGGCACGCAAGCGCTCTACAAGGTCATCGATCGCATGAACAGCCGGTCATGATGTGCGAACCGGTCACGGCGGGACCGGACCGTACCTCAGGCGATAGAAAAGCATTCCCAGTCGCTCTCGAATTGCCGTAGCGGTCATTTCGAGCGCGGAGGCGGAGGGCAGAAAGCCGGAGAAAGTCGTGGTCGGGCCGCGGTCCGCCTCGTAATCGGTTGGCGCGGGAACCACCGCGATGCCCTGTTTTTGAAAGGAATAGACCGCCCTGCGCATATGATATGCCGAAGTTACGAGGACTATCTTGCGCGGACGGTACTCAAGCGCGACATTGACCGCATTCTCCCATGTTGTGCGGCTACCGGTTTCCGTGCGAATCTTCGCCGGGTCGACTCCCACGGCGACGAGCAGCTTCTTCCCGGCGTCAGCTTCGCTTTCAGTCCCCGCCCTCCGCAGAGGAGCCCCGCCGGCAAGGATCATCGGGAGGGAGGTGGCCCGGGAGAGGGCGAGGCCGAAAAAAAGCCGGGCGGCGGCATCCGAACTTACGCTGACAGCGTCCGCGCCCGCATCTGCGGCGTCCGCGCTCACGGCGTTGCCGCTTGACGCGTCCGCGCCTGCAGTGCTCGATGCGGTATCGGGCCCCGTGTTCGGGCCGTTTGCGGCCGGCGATCTTCTTTGGGCGACGAATCGGCTCAGAACCGCCGCATCCGGGGCTCCGGCAATCGATCCTCCGCCGAGCACGACGACTGCGTCTGCACCCTGCGCATCTTTCACGCTGAACGCCGGGTAGGCGTTCTCAAGCGGAACCATGAACGCATCCGCAACCGGCTGCATTGAAAGCGCGTAGGTCGCTGCGAACGCGAGTGCAAAAACTCCGACCGCGGCACGTTTACGATGTGCAGCCAACAGAATCAGCCCAAGGAGGAAAAGCGCAATGAGTACTCCGGGAGGAAGAACCAGGCTTTCCGCGATCCGCGTAAACTCGAGCATGACGATCAGACCCCGGCAGGTTTGGGCACGAGAACCGCCCTCAACTTCGCGCGGGCATCAAGCTGGAAATCCTGCCAAAAACCGATATCGAGTGACAGACGCACAAGATAGGCAGTCTTGATTTCGATTCGCTCACCGAGAAGCCGCGCCGCGAACTCTTCGATGGTTGGATTATGTCCAACGAGCATCACCCGATTCACCGATTCGTCCACGCCGCGAAGCTCTTGCGCGTAACTTTCCGGCTCGGCGTCGTACAGTGCGGCCGCCTGGCGCACCGGTGACGTACAGCCGCAGGCCGCGGCAGTGATGGCCGCCGTATCGGCCGCGCGGGTCGCGTTGGAAGTGAGAATAAGATCCGGGATCGAGTCGGCATCTTTGAGCATCCGGCCCATCGATTTGGCCTGAGACCCGCCTTTGCGTGAAAGGGGGCGTTCGTTGTCGCTTCCCCCCGGAGCGGATTTTTCAGCTTTGGCGTGCCGATAGAGCAGAAGCTCTTTCATCTATGTATCCCCTTGTATCAAATTTTCGGCTCCATACGGGAAAAGAATGACGCCGTTTCCTTTTCTATCTCCGCGAGCCAGGCGCGCCGCCGGCGCAGAGTAGTGGTACGAAGATTGTCGAGCACCCGCACCGAAACTTCCGTTATTCCACAGAACTCGAAAATGGCTTCCCGCCAGAGCGCTTCCACCGGATGAGCACCCCCGGATCCTCCGTCGCTTCCATCGCGATCTACGCGCTCGGTCGTGCACACCACGAATCCGCGTTTGCCCACAAGAAGCGGCACTCGTTCCTTTTTAACGAACTCCTGCCCCTCATAATCGTACGCCACTCCCGGCCGAAAAACCCTGTCCAGCCACCCCTTCAAGAGCGCCGGGGGCATTCCCCACCAGTCCGGGTGCACGAAAAAGTACCCATCAGCTTTCGTCACCTCACGCGAGTAGGCCTGTACCTTCTCGTCGAAGCTGAAACGGCGCCGTATCTCTTCCTCGGCGAGTACCGGATCGAACGACTCGCGGTACAGGTCGTGATAGATGGCCTCGACTCCCACTCTGTCGAGTCCCTGCATGGCAACCCGGGCGATTTCGTGGTTAAAACTGTTCGCTGCCGGATGACAGAGAATGACGAGCACGGACATCTGCGGGTCCTCACAATTCCGAGCGGCAGGGTCTCGATTCATTGTATCAATCGAACGATTCTGTGGAAACGTACTACGGAAGGCACGCACCTCTTCGGCCCGGTAGCCGCGGAGTTGGCGGCGTCGGCTATTTATGGTAGCCTGTTGCTATCATTCATTAACAGACCCTCATTGGCAAGCCTTGATCGATGGTGGATATATGATTAAATTGATAATGTATAGGGGGAGTGAATCATGCATTCGAAAGCGGAGGTCCTGGACGCTCTGAAGGACGTGGTAGATCCGGAGATCGGAATGAACATTGTGGATGTTGGACTGATCTATCGGGTCGAGCCGGGCGCAGAACGCGTGGAGGTAGATTTCACCCTCACATCTCCCGGTTGCCCACTTGGTGACCAGATCGTATACGACATCAACCGTGTGCTCAAAGAGAAGCTTGGTTTCGCGGAAGTGACAGCAAACCTTGTCTGGAATCCGCCCTGGAGCATTGATTTCATGAGCGAAGAAGCCCGGCTGGAGCTCGGGTACCCTATCTGAGCGTGAGGAATAGTTGTGAAGATTGAAATAAGAGATTTGCATGCGAATATCGCAGACAAGGAAATACTCAACGGAATCGATCTGGTTTTGAACACCGGCGAGATTCATGCGCTCATGGGGCCGAACGGTTCCGGAAAGAGCACCCTCAGCAACGTGATTTTCGGTCACCCGTCCTATGAAATTACCGCCGGGGAGGTACTTGTCGACGGCGAGAATATCCTCGAGATGCCGACGCACGAGCGGGCGCGCAAGGGGTTGTTTCTGGCTTTCCAGTACCCGGTGGAAATATCCGGGGTCACCGTCGGCCGCTTTCTCAAGCGTGCTACGGAAATCCAGGCAAAGGCAGGTGCGGCAGAAGGCAGGAAAGCGGCATCCTTCATCAAGGAGCTGCGCGAAGCGATGCAGTTCATGGAGATCGATCAGCAGTTCATCAATCGCTACCTCAACGAAGGATTCTCCGGCGGGGAGAAGAAGCGGATGGAGGTACTGCAAATGGTCCTCCTGAAACCTCATTTCGCGATAATGGACGAGACCGATTCCGGCCTGGATATCGACGCGTTGAAGGTCGTCGCAAAAGGAGTCAACGCGCTGCGCAGCGACGATTTCGGCGCGCTTGTCATAACGCACTACCAGCGCATCCTTGATTACATCCGGCCAGATTTCGTCCACATCATGTACAAAGGCAGGATCGTCACCTCCGGCGGCGAAGATCTGGTGACCACTCTCGAAGCGAAGGGGTACGACTGGATCCGAAAGCAGTATGGGATCGAGGAGGAAGCAAATGAGCAGTCAGTCCAAGGTCGTTGACGTTGGCGACTATAAATATGGGTTCAATTATCCGGACACATCGGTCTACCGAACGCTCGAAAAGGGCCTGACCGAAGAGGTGGTCAGAGCCATATCGGAGCACAAGAAAGAACCGGAATGGATGCTGGAGTTCCGCCTCCAGTCCCTCAAAGAGTTCCACCGAAAAGAGATGCCCAACTGGGGTGCTGATCTATCCAGCCTCAATTTCGACGAAATGTACTACTATGCGACCGCCGTCAACAAGCAGGAAAAGCGGTGGGAGGATCTCGCCGTCCGAAATCCGTGATACCTACGACCGGCTCGGAATTCCCGAAGCCGAGAAGAAGTTTCTCGCCGGCGTTGGGGCTCAGTATGATTCGGAAGTCGTCTATCACAACATCCGGGCAGATCTGGAGAAGCAGGGTGTGCTGTTCTCCGACCCGGAAACCGCCATTCGCGAGCATCCGGACATTGTCCGCAAATATTTTGGAACGATCATCCCCTATTCTGATAACAAGTTTGCCGCGTTGAACAGCGCAGTCTGGTCCGGGGGAAGTTTCATCTACATCCCCAAGGGCATCAAAGTGGACATCCCGCTTCAAGCCTATTTTCGCATCAACCTGCAAAACTTCGGTCAATTCGAGCGGACGCTTATTATCGCCGATGAGGGTGCGTTCGTGCACTACATCGAGGGTTGTACCGCCCCGATCTATACCACCGACAGCCTGCACAGTGCGGTCGTCGAGATCGTGGCACTCAAGGGTGCCCGCGTTCGGTATACGACAATCCAGAACTGGTCGAGCGACGTGTACAACCTCGTCACCAAGCGGGCGGTCGCCTATGAGGGTGCCACCGTTGAGTGGATCGACGGGAACATCGGGAGTAAGCGTACGATGAAGTATCCGTCGGTATGGCTCATGGGCGACGGCGCCCACGGCGAGATTCTGTCAATCGCATTTGCGGGAAAGAAGCAGGAGCAGGACACCGGCGGGAAGTGCATCCATGCGGCGAGCAACACCAGCTCGATCATCACCAGCAAATCGATAAGCAAAGACGGCGGCGTCGCGAGTTACCGGGGCCAGATCAAAGTCGAACCAGGGTTGCACAACATCAAGAGCAAGGTTGTGTGCGATGCGCTCATCATGGATCCCGAGTCGCGCAGCAACACATTTCCCTATATGGACATCCTTTCGGACGACGTGTCCATCGAGCACGAGGCACGAGTTTCCCGCATAAGTGAAGAGCAGTTGTTCTATCTCCAGACCCGCGGCCTCGATGAGGCGGAGGCGAGCGTGATGATTGTGAACGGCTTTCTCGATCCGCTCGTGAAACAGCTGCCGATGGAATATGCGATCGAGCTCAATCGACTGATCGAACTCGAAATGGAAGGGTCGGTCGGGTAAGAACCCAGGGCCCGGCTGAGTTGACTCAGCGGTAACAGTTAGCAAGGAGCAGAGGTTGAGCACGACAGAGACGCGGGCTTTTCGCGGGACGGGTGACTTGTCCGCATTCCTCGCTTCACGAATCGAGCCTGCGTGGATGCGGAAGTTTCGTGAAGCGGCCCTCAAACGGTTTTCGGCGCTTGATTGGCCGACCACCCACCAGGAGGAGTGGCGGAGAAGCGACATTTCGAACTACGATTTCGACAGTTACAGCTACGGCTTTTCGGCCGGCGAACTGGTACCGGCTCAGACCGCCGGAACGATTCCCGATGGTTACGCAGGCTTTGCGCGCTTTGAGAACGGTCAATGCACTACCATCGTTCTCAAACCGGAACTCGTTGCGCGCGGGGTCAGATTTGTCTCCCTGACCGAGCTTTTTACCGCTCTTTCGGCAGAGGAGGAGGGGAAAAAGCCTTCAACCGGCACCATTGGTGCGTCGTCTGGAGAAGTAAAGGCTCTCGAGAATCTGCTCCGAAGGTCGCTCGAGAACGTGGACAATCGAATACAGGCCTGGCACTACTGCTCGATCACTCACGGTGTATATCTGTTTGTGCCTGCTTTCGTAGAGGTATCCGAGCCGGTGCTCGTCGAATATTACGGATCCGGTGAAGAGGCGTTGTTGGTGCCGGAGACGGTTGTCGTACTCGAAAAGGGCGCGCGGGCGCAGCTGGTGCAGAAAGTGTCTGGTGATTCCGAAGGTGCGCTGCTGTTCAACGAAGCGAGCGACATCCAGGTGAAGGACGCCGCCAGCCTCTCCTGCCTTTCGGTCGAGAACATCAACATCGACAGCTCCTGGTTCTCGAACGGAAGCTCGTGGGTGAGCCGCGACGGCTCACTCGTGCATTTCGCGGCTGTTTTCGGTGGAATGTTCGCCAAGAACCGCTTCGACTGCGTGCTCGACGGACCAGGATCCGACGTGCGACTCAACGGCATCTATTTCGGCCACGAAGATCAGCATTTCGATGTTCGCACCGTCCAGCATCATAACGCTCCCCACGCCGTGAGCCGGACCTACTACAAAGGCGCGGTGAAGGACGAATCGCACGCGATATATCAGGGACTGATCCAGGTTGCACACGAAGCCACGCGCACCGATGCCTTTCTCAGCGACAAGAACCTGATCTTGAACGACGGCGCACGGGCCGATTCGATTCCAAGTCTGCAGATCAACACGGACGATGTGAAGTGCAGCCACGGATCAACCACCGGCCGACTCGACGAGAATCAGGTCTTCTACCTGATGGTGCGCGGTTATTCGCGGGAAGAAGCGGAGGAACTGCTGGTAGAAGGATTTTTCGGCGATCTGATTGACCATGCGCCTGTGCCCGCTCGTGCGGACCTTCGCGGCGTCATCATGCAGCGCCTGTTGGCCGAGCCGTACCGCAATGGTGATGACGAATAAACGGACTTTCAGGCATGACAAAATGGGTCCAGGCAGTGAGGTTCGAGGAGCTGAAAAGGGCGCAGAAGTTCGTGCACCGGCGGAAGGAAATTGCGATTTTCCAGCTCGAAGACGGCGTGTACGCAATCGACAATTCATGTTCGCACGAGTATTCCCCATTGTATGAGGGCCTGATCATCGGTGATGCGGAAGTCTGCTGCCCGAAGCACGGCTCCCGCTTCGATATTCGCACCGGCGCCGTCAAGGATTTTCCCGCCACCAGCCCGGTCAGCACCTACCCGGTCAAAATAGAAGACGGATACGTCTGGATCAAGATTTAACGACGAACGGTTCAGCGTTTCTTCCGTGCCACGACACCGATCCATTCGTCTCCCGCGGGAGACCCGCACAGGTCTCCATAGGTGCCCAGAGTTTCAAAACCTGCGTTTTCGACAACTCTACGGACGGAAGCTTCGTCATACCAGTGACGCCACACGTTGTACGCGCGAAATTCCCCCGCTCCGGTGACGACGATGTACCGATTGAGATTCACCTGCTGATCCGGATACTCGAAGCTGCGCTCGAGCACGAGATGCGGGTTTCCCATCCAGAATCCACCTCGCGGGGAAGTGTACCAGCGTTCCTCGATCGTCGTGCGCCTGACGTAGCTTCGCCGAAAAACGTCAAAGATAAAGAGACCTCCGGGGACCAGAGCGCGGGCAATTTTCCGCAGCATCTGCAGGCGATCCCGATTCGAGAGTACGCAAAAGCCGCCAAATATCATCGTGACCGCCTCATAGGCGCCCGTCGCTGCGAGCGTCCGCATGTCGCAGCACTCGTAGCTGATCGAAAGCTTCTGCACCTTCGCCTGCGTCTCGGCGTGCTCGATGGCGACTCGAGAGAAGTCGATTCCATGCACTGCGAATCCGAGCCGTGCGAACTGGGCCGCGTAAAGACCCGGGCCGCATCCGAGATCGAGCAATCGCAGGGATGAGGGCTCCGCAATCACCGGCCCCCCAATAAGAGCGGACATCCACGCTACGCTCCGGAGTATCTCTTTATGTGGGCGGCTTGCGTCGCTCGACGCGGGATCGAGATGCGCGTACAGGATATGCTCGGCAATGTAGGGGTCGGTCCAGAACTCCCTTCCGGTTTCCGAGAAGAGGCGCGGTCGTGCCGAAAGACGGAGAAGCTCCGCCATGTCGAAACCCTTCATACGAATAGAGAGTATATCGACCCCTGACGTTGCGTGTACAGAAAAGCGGCGCAAGAATATAATAGTTGCGATGGACGCGACTCGGGAGACAGCACTCTTTGATCCTACCCGCGCGGCGGAAGCCGGGCGGCTGATCCCGAACGGCGAGCTGGTTGTGTTTCCAACCGAAACCGTATACGGGCTCGGAGCCAACGCTCTCGACGCCGATGCCTGCCGTCGCGTTTTTGCCGCCAAGGGCCGTCCGGCCGACAATCCCCTCATTGTGCATTTCGCCGATTTCGAGTTGATCGAGGCGGCGTTCCCGCGGCTGGACGGTCGGGCGCGTCTGCTCCTTGAAGCGTTCTCGCCGGGCCCCTTGTCGGTGATAGTGCCGAAGGCCGATGCCGCTTCCTCGTGCGGGATTTCGGATGTCGCGACGGCCGGTCTCGACACTGTTGCGATCCGCATCCCCCGACATCCGGCGGCCACCGCTTTTCTTCGGGCTGCCGGAGTTCCGGTCGCTGCTCCCTCAGCGAACCTGTCCGGCCGGCCGAGCCCGACTACGTTCGAGATGGCGTGCGAGGATATGGCAGGAAGAGTTGCGGGAATCCTCGACGGTGGTGACTGCGAATACGGGCTCGAATCTACCGTCATCGATATCCGCCCCGGTACGATCCGAATCCTCCGACATGGGGTGATCACCGATGAGATGGTGCGCAACGTGCTGCAGGAGGGTGAAGGTATGACCGAACCGGCCGGTTCGGTGCACGCGGCGACAGTCGTAGCTCCACGATCTCCGGGCATGAAATATGCTCACTACAAACCGCGCGCACGGGTAGTCGCGGTCGACGCGACCCGCCTGCATGGCGTGATGACTGCGACAGCGCTTCGGCGTCTTTTCCAGGAGACCAACACGGAGTCGGGTATGATAGGCGTAATTCGAGTTGCACAGTTCCCCGGGCAGCCTGCGCCGCGCGTTGGATGGAGCGGCAGGCACGTAAAAACCGAGGAGAATATTCTCAGCGTGGATGTGCAAAACTCCGAAGAGTACGCCCGCGATCTTTACCGGCTGCTCGTCTGGTTCGACGCACAGGGTGTCCAGACGATCATCGCGGAGCTCCCGGATGCGTCAGGTACCGGCGTGGCAGTCCGGGACCGACTGACCAGAGCGAGCGGCGGTCACGTTGTTGGCTGAAAACTGCCACGCAGATTGTTGAATCCTATCGGACCGGAAATCAGCGCGCAGATCCGTGGGTATAGGTGTGCATGAGTTTGCCTGCGCTGATGGCACAGTCTCCGGCTCTGCGCCGCTTCGGTGATGAGCGGGACCGAACCTCCGCCGGTCGAGAGTTTGTTCCACCCTTCTGCCCTTCAAGTCGATGCAGACACCATCGACACCCTTCGGCCGGTGAGCGATGGTACTGGAAGTGGGGATTCTTCTTCGATCGTCTGTTTGGCCGCGTACAGCGCTACCGATGCAGAAGCTGCGGCTCCACTTTTTGCACCCAGACGTTCTCGGTTCACTACCATATCAAGCGCATGATTGAGCTGCCGATCTTCGCGCAGCTTCAGCAGTCGGGCGCAAGCGTTCGGGCCATCGCACGGCTGTATCATTGCAGTACCGGCACAGTCGCAAACCGTACTGACCGGCTCATGCGTCAGGCTCTGGTGACCCTGTCTGACATCGCAGGGGAGTCGGCGGGGGCCGAAGATCTGTGTGCCGATGGGTTTCGCTCCTTCTGCGTCTCGCAGTACTTTCCCTGCGATCTGACGATCCTTGTCGGAGACCGAAGCGACACCGTATATGGAGTTGATTACGCACTGCTACGCCGTTGCGGCTCGATGACCAGGCAGCAGAAGCGCACACGGGCGATGCTCGATAGCCGGGTGAGCTTCGATCCGCAGGCAAGCCGCAAGTCGTTCTCCCGGATCCTGGACCTGGTGACCAGGCTGTGGGTGAAACGGCCCGAAAGACCGTGTGTGCTTCACACCGATGAACACAAGGGGTATCAGGCGGCCTGGAACCAGCATCCTCATATCCAGCATCTTGCCCACCGGCAGTGGGCGGCTCATCAGAGGGTAAGCTCTCAGGCGGCGCGCACCGCGACCAATCCGCTGCGGGCGGTGAACTACATCGACCGTGAGATTCGCAAAGATTGTGCTGATCAGCATCGGGAAACCCTCTGCTTCGCGCGCAACGTGCCGATGATGCTCGGCAGGCTTTCGATCTACTTCGCGTATCACAACCTGTTGAAGAAACGCCGGATACGAGGTTCCCGATCACCGGGACCGAGTGAAACCATTCGCGAGTCGCACGCGAGTTTCGCCGGCATTCGGCCCGAACGCCAGAAAGCAATGGCGATCGGGATGGTGAGTCACCGCAGGTTTCTCACTCGGGAGCTGCTTTCCCCGTTCTACCGGCAGTTATGGCTGAAACGGATCGCCACTCCCTTGAAGCTACGAGCCGAGCGGGTACCCAAATACGCCCGTGCCTGAATACGCCACCCTAAAACAGTTCTCCCGGCGAACATTACCCTATCCCTTTCAACAATCTGCGTGGCAGTAGTGAAGGGCCACCCTGCCGGAAGGTCTGTCAACTTCTCTGTGCGAGGTTCAGCCGTTCAATGAGGAGGAAAGCCACGGCCGCTTGTTCGTTTCGGGAGAGTTTTGTCTCAATCTCGGAGAACAGCGCCTGAATTCTGGCCGACGAGTCGGGATCCTTCTCTGCGAGCCTTCGCGCGAGGCGCATCTGCGCCTCGTTTATGCAGTAGACCGACTCGCCTCCAGAGAGGTCGAGTTTCTTGCTTATCTGCACTAGGCTCCAGCCTCGCAGCTGAAGCTCGAACCGCAGCCGCAGGTGCGCGTGGCGTTCGGATTGAAGAATCGGAATCCCGGGGCGACCAGGTCGTCCGAATAGTCGATCTGCAGCCCTGCAAAAAGCGGCGCGCTCATGCGGTCTGTTACAATCCGAAGCGACTCATCTTCGAAAAGTGTGAGGTCCTCCGACGAGTATTCCTGGTCGATGGCCGCCTGATATGTCATCCCGGAGCAGCCGCCTGCTTCTGCCCAGATGCGCAGAAAATTGTCACGGCTCACTTCGAGGCTGGTAAGCTCGGTCTTTGCCCTTTCGCTGATTGCGATTGTTGAAATTGTCGTCACTGCCCGCCTCCAATTTGCGAAGGATTACTCAAAAAATCTAACGAAATGACTCATAATTGTCAATCTTCGGTTTGCGAGTTGACGCACCCGCAAAAAAGCGAGAGACTATTGGAGAGGTGGGTAATGCGAACCCTCAGTTCGGGCTGCCATGGTGCCCACCACGGCCCCTCGACGCGGTGGCGCCCCGTTTGGCCGCGGCACACCTCTTTCGTTGCCGCGACATTCATCATATCGTTCATCGGGATCTTTGTGCCCGCGTCGGCTTACCCGCAAAACTCTCAGCGCATCGTCAAGGTGGTGAGTATCGAACGGACGATCGATCCGGTTGTGGCGCGATTTTTGTCTCGCGGCATCGCCGACGCCAGCGCCGAAGGCGTATCCCTTATTGTGCTCGAGTTGAATAGTCCCGGCGGCTTTTTTCCGTCAGTCGGCAGCGTTGCGCGGGCGATTGCCGGATCGCGTGTTCCCGTTGCGCTGTATGTCCGTCCGGTCGGAACGGGTGTTGGCCCGGCCGTACATCGGCTCATGGATGTGTCCCAGGTTACTGCGGCTGCCGGCAGGGACCCGAAAACTCGATTCGATCTCATTTCCGCCAATGTGTCCGAACTCTTGAAAGAGTTGAACGGGCGGACGGTAGTCGTAGGCGGCAGGCAGATCACGCTGCAGACCGACGGAGCCTCCATCACGCGAGAGTCGATGAGCGCCGGCGCCGATCTGCTTTCCGGTTTGCTGCGTCCCGACAATGCCTACGTGCTGCTCATCTTCGGGATCATTGGACTGCTTTTGGAAATCACCACCCCGGGTGCAGGCGTTCCGGGCGCGGTCGGGGTAGCGAGTCTTATAGTGTCCGTTACCGCGTTCGCGATTCTGTCGGTGAACCCGGTAGCGTTGGCGGCAATCATTCTTGGAGCTCTGCTTTTTGTGGCTGATGTCAAGATTGCGTCGCACGGCGCGCCCGCGGCACTCGGCATCGCGGGGATCCTGGCCGGATCGTTTCTGCTCTTTCAGACCTCACCCGGATCGGCGATTGCTGGTGACAGTGCGCTTCGGGTTTCGCCGGTCACGATACTGGTGATGACCGCCCTGCTGGCGACAATAATGATATTCATTGTTTTCAAAGGGGTCGACGCTCAACGGCGAAGAATCGTCACGGGGCCAAACTCGCTGCTCGGTGATGCAGGAACCGCTTTGGACGATTTCCACTCATCCGACGATCGTGGAGAGGGATTGTCGCTTTCGGGAACTGTGCGGGTCGACGGTGAAGAGTGGTCTGCGGTGAGCATGGGAGAGACTATCAGATCGGGAGACGAGGTCATCATTGTTGCCGCAGAGGGAATTCATCTTGTGGTGGTCAAACGCAACTAGTTGAAAGGAAGGGATCTATGTTGGTCGACCTGGTAGTATGGGCTGTTGCCGCGGTTGTTCTGTTGAGCACGCTGTTTAACTCGATCAAGATCGTACGTGAGTATCAGCGCCTGGTGGTTTTTCGACTGGGAAGAGTGCTTACCGCGAAGGGTCCGGGCATCGTGTTTCTCATTCCTATCGTGGATAAAGCGGTGTGGGCGGATCTTCGCGAGATTTATCTGGAGATACCTCGTCAGACCTGCATAACCAAAGACAACGCGCCGATCGACATCGATTTTCTTATCTACTCGCGAGTTGTCGATCCCTCCCTTTCGGTGGTCAAGGTAAACAACTTTGCCGGCGCGAGCCAGGGAATCGCGACCACGACGCTCCGTGCCGTAATCGGCGATATTCCACTTGACGATGTGCTGGCCAAGCGGGAGGACATAAACCGCGTGCTCCGGTCGAAGCTCGACGAGGTAACTGAACGGTGGGGAGTCAAGGTTACCACGGTCGAGATACGGGAGATTGTTCCGCCGCGAGAGATTCAGGACGCGATGAACCGGCAGATGTCGGCAGAACGGAATCGGCGGGCAATGGTCACCGAATCGGAAGGGAAGCGGCAGTCGACTATCCTCGTTGCAGAGGGCGACAAACAGTCGAATATCCTGCGGGCGGAAGGCGAGCGCCAGTCCGCAATCCTTCAGGCGGAAGGCTACGCCCTCGCGCTTGAACGAATTTTCGGTTCGGCAAGCAAGATCGACGAGAAGACAATGGTTCTTCAGTATCTGGACGCGATGAAACAGATCGGTGCAAGTCCTTCGGCGAAGTATTTTTTTCCGATGGAGCTGATGGAATTCCTGAAGCCGCTCCGGCAATACGTTCAGCGTTCCGGCGAAAAGGGTGGCTCAACTGCCCCGGGAGCGTCCGAAAGCTGATACCGTGTTCCGCCCCCAAAGCCTGCGGTCCGTGATGCGATCGAAGGTCGGAGGCGGGTGACAGGTGCCCGCGGCCCGACGTGCCACCTCGACCCGAACCTCTGCTTCCGGTGGCGCAGTCGATATCATTTACATACCTTTCGCTCCCTCCTATAATCTGCGCTGTCGTTCCGGAGGCATGACTCTTGCAAACAGTACTGTTCGATTTTGACGGGACATTGTTCGACACCATCTCCTTCGTTGTCTCGGTAACAAACGAGGTCTTGACCGACCGGGGATATGCACCAGTTGGTGCAGACGAAGTGCGGCGCGGCATGCTCCACGCCACCGGCCTTCGGATGGGGCTTCACTGCGGCGTCCGCGATCGGCGCACTCAGGACGAGCTTGCCGTACAGTACTACCTGCGGGCACAACGGTACCCGCAGGATTCGGTCGTTCCGTTTCCGGCCGTTCCGCGGCTGCTCGAAGCGCTTGCCGCGCACAAGACGGCCACGGGAATTGTAAGCAACAACAGCGAAGTCTTTATCGAAGGCATTCTACGGCGTTACGCGATGCGAAACCTCTTTTCGGTTGTTCTTGGTGAAGGGGACGTCCCCGCGGCAAAGCCGGCACCCGACGGACTGCTCAAAGCGGTGACGTTGCTCGGTTCAGACCCAACCGAATGCGTCTACGTGGGTGACGCTCCTGCAGATTGCGATGCCGCGCGGGCCGCTCGGATGCGTTCCATCGGGGTTTCATGGGGGACCTTTGATGCGACTGAGCTTCTCGCAGCCGGATTTGAAATCGTCGTAGAAAACGCGCAGGAGCTTCTGGAACTTCTGATCGAAACGACGAAATCTGCACCCCGAATCGAGAATTGGTGATGGCGCGGTTTCAACCTGACCGCCCGATTGGCCGCGCAGCTGTTCTCACCGTGGTCTTGCTCTCCCTGGCCTCCTGCACGTTCTGGGCACGGATCGATGCCCCGATTGCCAACTCGGCGTCGGTGGAATCTCAGATACGCCGGGCAATGCGCGTTGCCAAGATTCCCGGCCTCTCGATCGCGGTGGTACAGGGCAACGGCGTTGCGTGGGATCGGTCGTTTGGCGTGCGCGATGTCGAATCTCGTGCTCCGGTGACCGACTCTACTGTCTTCGAAGCCGCATCACTGGGTAAGCCGGTCTTCGCCTACGCGGTACTGCGCCTCGCCTCCGAAGGCAAGATAGATCTGGACCGCCCGCTCGCACGCTACTGGGTCTATCCCGACATCGCCGGTGACGTTCGGTCGGCCAGGATCACTGCCGCTATGGTGCTTTCCCACACGAGTGGACTGCAGAACTGGCGAGAAGACGCCGGGCTTCAGTTCGTCGCGGATCCCGGGGAGAGCTTCAACTATTCCGGGGAGGCCTTTCTGTATCTGCAGCGGGTGGTGGAAAAAATCACCGGTGCAGATGTGGAGACGGTGGTACGAGATAAGGTTCTCACACCGTTCGGCATGCGAAATTCCTTTTTCGTTTGGAACAAGAGGGCAGAGAGAGACTACGCGGTTGGAACTGATGCAGCAGGGGACCCTGTGCCGAAGTACAAACCCACGGTCGCCAATGTCGCCGGCGGGTTTCACACCACAGCGGCGGACTACGGCAAGTTCCTGGCGGCGGTGATGCAGGGGAAAGGACTCAATCGTGCGATCTCGAAACGGATGATGGAACCCGCCGTGAAACTGTGGATCGGTAAAGGAGAGGACCCCGACTACGTCGGGTGGGGACTCGGGTTTGCGCTGCAGTATACCCACGATGAAGGGATTGCCCTCTGGCACTGGGGCGACAACGATGTTTTCAAGGCCTACATGGTGGCCTACCCCGCGCGGAAAATCGCCGTAGTCTATTTTGCAAACAGCGTATTCGGCATGTCAATTCGAGATCAGACCGTCACCGCGACAATCGGCGGGACACATCCGGCCTTTCAGTGGGTGACCTACCCTCAGATCCACCTACCTCCCGCCCCGGCCGCAGCGAAGTGAGAAACTTGACGCGATCTTCGGGAAGGTACCTGCCTATCACTTCGCCCATTACTTCGGCTACATGCGCTTCAGTCGCCGCAGAATAGCCGATCAGGTGGTCTCCGGAATGAAGCGGCGGAAACAAACGCGCTCGCGACGGATTGTCTTTACGGAATTTTGAGAACTGATCGGCCCCCATCCTCAATCCGCCGACGCTGACCAGTTCGATCCGATCTGCCGGCAGGCGCCGGAACGTCTCCCTCACCGACGTGCGATACTCCTCCTCCCAGCCGCTTCGAACGATCACCGGGTCGAAACAGAGCCGCACCCGAAACCCACCCTCGATTGCACAGCGCGCGGCGAACAGGCGATTGGGAAAACTGGCCGTTCCCCGCTCGATCGAGGCGGCGATCTCTGCCGGGGCGAGCGACCAGACAAAGAGGATGTTCCGGGCGGGCTCGATTCCCCGCAACGCCGGGTAATTGTCGCTCTTGGTGCGAATTTCCAGCTCGAGCTGCGGCCGCCTGCGCGCAAATTCTATCCATCTTCGCGTATAGGGGACTATCGGTTCGAAACCGAGAAGATCGGTGAGGTAGGAGATACTCAAAAAGAGGCCTCCCGCCCTTTCGAGCTCCCTCTCTGTTTCCGCGAAGTAGTCATTGACGTTGACAAAAACCACTGCGTTGGCCGACGGATGCATTCCCTGGAGAAAACAGTATTCGCAATCGTACACGCAGTTGCGAACAAGGTCGTTGTAATGCACAATCTCCTGCTGCCAGCTGTTGATCCGCTCTCCGCCCCGGTAGAGGAACGTTCCCTCCTTGACCGCAAGGATCAACGACGGCATCCGCTTCTGAGCGGCAAAACTCTGTCGCGGCCGGGAGAAGATCTCCTGGTAATCTGATATTTCGGTCACCGGAAGGTTGGGCATTCGCGCAAGGATTTCCCGGCAGATCGGGTAGTCGCGTGCGGCCGACTCAACGTAAACCCGTGAAAAAGTCGTCCCGGCCGTCACGGGATCTCCCCGTCGTGGCCGAGCAGAACGCAAAGCTCAGCGAACAATTCCGACGATTCCGCTTTTGTCTTCGGCGCCAGTTCTTCGAACTGCGAAAGGCCTGCAGGTAGGGTCCCCTCGCGGCTGTTGTGCTCGCAGGCGAGCCTATCCAGTTCATGCTGCTGGCTCCGCGTCAGACGCAGCGATCGCCCAATACGAAGGGCGGTCGCGAGTGCCGCATCGAGAGCGCTCTGATCACGCGGCAGCGCTGCCGTCAACGCACTCGAGACCAGTCCCGCGAACGTTCGGGCGTAGCTGGTTTCCGCGAGAGAGCTGGCTCCCGGTTCCGCACATACGGCCAGGACCCGGTGCGGGCCCGTGAAGGTGAGCGCAGAACGCAGGAATCCGGACAGCGCCGATTGGTCGCCAGCAACCGTTTCGACGGCTATTTCGGGAAGTGCATGACGGTACAGGATGTCAGGGAGGTGGGCCTGCGTTTCTCGGCCCCTTCCGGCCGTCGCCGTATCCGCCCTGCCTGCGTCGCGCGAGAACAACGGCCGATCTGATGAACCGGCGAGTACCGCAGTTCGTGAAACGACGGCGATCGGCGCGGTTGGTTCGTTGGGATTCCCGAAACGAAACACGCCGGCAATGAGTCCGATAGGGGTTGCCGAGCGGCCGCTTCGGGTATCGCTTGAACTCTCAGTCGCCGCTCCGCAAAGATAACCAACCGACGCGGCGACTTCGATCTCGTGGTTGCCGCTGACTATGAGCACGGTGTCCGATGTTTCCAGATGGCCAATCACGGGAGAAGCCGACGATCGTGATCGGTAGAAGGACAGGCTCATGAAACGCTGAGGCCGTACAAGCCTGAAGTGGCGAATGAGGGGACGCGCGAGCGCAGTGTCTTCTGCGATTATTGCGAGCACCGGGGCGCCCGCCTATCCGACGAGGATCGGGAGCCCGACAAGCGCAGGGTCATCCCCCTCTCTGAGGGCCGTCAGCCGAACGCGATAGAACTCGTTGTGCAGCACCTGGGGGAGATGAAACTCCACCGGAAGGTAGTGTTCTCCGTAACCCGATCCGATCGCCGTTCGCGTGCCGGCGCGCTCGACAAGAACCCGCTGCTCCCGTCCAACAAATCGCTGCCGGTAGCTGCGCTTGTTCTCCTCCGAGATCTGGCGGATCCGTGCGGAACGTTCCTTCTTCTCGCTCTCAGAGATCTGTCCCTCCATCCGGTCGGCACGGGTGCCGCTGCGCCGGGAGTAGGGGAAGGTGTGGATGTGCGAGAAGCCGATGTCCCTGCACGCGTTCTCGGTGTCGGCGAAGTCGGCCTCAGTTTCGCCGGGAAAGCCCACTATGACGTCAGTCGTCAGATTGAAGTCCGGCTGCCGTGTCCGGATCGCGTCGACAATCTTTCGGTATTCGCGGTAGGTGTATTGTCTGCGCATCTGCAGCAGAACGCGCTCCGAACCGCTTTGCAGACAAAGGTGAAGATGCGGACACATTTTCGGATGGGAGAGGACGTCGAGGAATCGGTCGTCGAGCGAATCGGGTTCCATCGAGGATATTCGCACGCGAAAATCACCGGGAAGCTCGAGAATCTTTTCGAGCAGTGAACCGAAACCCGTAGCTCCGTCCGAATATCGCGAAAGATTGACGCCGGTGATGACCACCTCCCGCGAACCCGCCGCAACAGTCGCCTCCACGTTTGCGAGAATCTCCGGCGCCGGTCTGCTCGCTGCGCGACCGCGAACGAACGGAATGATACAGAAGGTGCAGAAGTTGTCACAGCCATCCTGGATCTTTACCATACTGCGCGTGTGGAAAATCTGTTCGGCGACCGGAAAGGAAAACAGGTCTCGGGCCATCTCCGCCGGATGGTGCATCTCTCCGCGAAAATGTGCATCCACCATCTCGAAGATATGGGCCTTCCGTTCATTGTCGACGACGTAATTGAGCCCCATGGATTCGAGTTCATCCCTGTGGGTGCCGACGAAACAGCCGGTTACGACCACGAGTGGCTCGCCCACACTCCGCGAACCGGTGCGGTCATCCGCGGAACCGGTGCCGATCTGCGTACCATCAAGAGCGCCCGCCGCTTTCGGAAGGCTGCTTCGCAAGGCACGGTTGATGGTGTTGCGGCTCTTGCGATCGCTCTTGTTCGTCACAGTGCATGTGTTGATTACGTATGCATCCGCCGGCTCATGGAAGGGAACGACACTGTAGCCGCCGCGGACGAACTGTGACGCAAGGCTGTCTGTCTCATACTGGTTGAGCTTGCACCCGAGGGTGTGGAACCCGATGCGAAGGGGTGGTCGTCCGCTCATAGGGCGCCTACGGGGGCAGGAGAGTCGGCGGTAACCAGCGTTCCGGAAAGAGAAAGCGGTGCACATGAGGTGATCTCCACCTCGGCGAAGCCGCCAACCAGTTTTTCGTCGCGCGAAGGGAAACGAACCGTCAGGAGTCCTTCGGTCTTGCCCGACAGATAGCCGTCTTTTCGATCGCGTCCCTGAACCAGCACCTCGAGCCTTTGGCCAACCAGAGCCCGGTTGTGCTCGCCGGAGGTGATCTGAAGCTCTTCGGAGAGCTCGTGGTAACGACGTTTCTTCTCTTCGAGCAGGACGTCATCATCCCACCGGGAGCTCGCCGCTCCCGGCCGCGGCGAGTACATGGCGATGTAGGCCATGTTGTACCGAAACTCCCGCATTGCGCTGCGCGTGGCCTCGAACTGCATCTCGGTCTCGCCGGAAAAGCCCACGATAATATCGGTGAACAGCGTTGCGCCGGGAAGGATGCGCCGGATGTTACCCACGACAGACCGGTAATGGTCGAGTCTGTAGTTGCGGTTCATCTTGATAAGCACCTTGTCGTCGCCGCTCTGAATAGGAAGATGGATCTGTTTTGCGAGGCAGTCGTACTCCGCGATGACTTCGAGCACCTCTTCGGTCATGTCGCGCGGGTGCGGTGAGGTGAAATAGACCCAGAAATGCCTTCCGGATCGTCGGCCGAGCTCACCGATTCTTCTCAGCAGTTCAGCAAACGGAATCTCGCTGCCGTGACGGTCGAGGCCGTAGGAGTTCACGTTCTGTCCGAGCAGAGTGATCGAACGGTATCCGGTTTCGACGAGGTGATGTACCTCGGCGAGAATTTCCTCGGAGGAGCGGGACACCTCCCTGCCCCTGGTATAGGGGACCGCACAGAAGGTGCAGAACTTGTCGCATCCGTTTTGAATGGGAACGTGCGCTTCAAAGGCAGACTGGTAGTGCGGGGCGATTTTCCAGTAATCCGACTTCCGGTCGCGAAGTCGAGAAAGCGGAATGATCTGCGCGCCGGGCACCGAGTTCTGGAATCCATCGCTCGTCCCGGGTTGCGATATCGGCGTCGGGATCGGCGCGGTCCGGCGCGAGAGTGTTGCCGCAGAAAGTGGTGCGGCAGCCGCGGCAGCCGAAGGCGACGCTGGCGAGCGCGCATACACCCCGCTCTGCAATCCAACACTCGCGGGCGTCACTATCCCGTACTGCCGAATCATCTCCGGAAGATCCGGCAGCTCGTTGATCTGGAAAAGGAGGTCGAACCTTTTGAGGAATTTTTCACGGTCCGCCGGAAGAATGCACCCTGAGACAAAAGTCAGAAGGCTGCGTTCGTTTTTCCATTTATTCCATTTTTCTATTTTAGAATATACTTTATCAATGCCTTTCTGCCGTACAGAACAGGCAACAATTCCGAGAAGGTCGGCCTGTTCCTCGGAATCGGTGGCAGTGTAGCCGATCTGCTCGAGGACGGCACAAATTCGCTCCGCGTCCGACTGGTTCATCTGGCAGCCAAGCGGGACAAGACAATATTTCATGGGATCTCTGCTCTCTTCCCGGGTTTGTTCATTCGATTCGCGTTCAGAAGTAGACTTCCGCAAATAATTGTGTCGGTTCGACCCCTTGGCCCGTCAGGATATCGAACGATTCGTATATCATATCGCAGTTCCCGCAAAGGTAGAAGAGCGCCTCTTTCGGCGGCGGCGCATTCCGAAGGTAGTCGGTCACTCGGCCCGTGAATGTTCCACCCGTTTCGCGGGTGACGCAGGTCGTATATCGCGCAGGATCGAAAACTCCACGTTCGGCTCGGTCGTGGAGGGTACGCACTCCGTGGATCACCGTATAGTCCAATCCGGGATAGCTCTGGGCGAAGCAGCGGAACGGAGAAATTCCGGTACCGGTCGCGATAAAAAAGAATTTCTTTGAGTTGACCCAGTCGTCCTCGATGAGAAAAAAACCGAAAGGCCCGTCTACTCGAACGGTCTGGCCCGGCCCGAGTCTCCTCAGCTGTTTGGACACGAGGCCGTGTTCGACCTCTTTGACGAGCACCTCGAGGAATGGCTCATTCGGAGATGAGT
This sequence comes from uncultured Spirochaetota bacterium, assembly GCA_963832675.1. Lineage (GTDB taxonomy): Bacteria > Spirochaetota > Spirochaetia > DSM-27196 > DATKUC01 > DATKUC01. The sequence continues at coordinate 65,154 of CAWHUY010000003.1, forward strand.
AGACCGAGTACTCGCGCATGTTCAGATCGCCGTCCACTCCAACGCTGACGTACTGCCCGGGCTGGAAATGGATTCCGCCGCGGTCAACGCGCAGAACGTAGGTGGTAGCTGAAAGATCCCGGATCGCGATGACTCTGTGTGCGCCGGCAGCCAGGGCGAAATCCGACTGCCGTGATGCCGCATCTGTTTCTATCATTCTCTTACCTGCGCTGTCACGATACACTCACATAGTATGAAACATGACACCCAGAGTCAAGAAAGGGTTGCGCGCGACGGAACTCAGCGACAAGGGACCCGGCGAGCCGTATAACTGTACATTTGGCGGCATTTCTCGTAAATTGTAGCTGCGTGAGGAGAACACCATGGCTGACACCGCTTCAACTCAGGGACACACTTCCGTGCCGCCGGTCAACCGAAAGCCGGAATGGCTCAAGATACAACTGAACACCAACGAGAACTTCAAGTACCTCAAGCACCTTATGCGGGATAATCGATTGAACACTGTATGCGAAGAGGCGAAGTGTCCGAACATTCACGAATGCTGGGGGGAGCATCGAACTGCTACCTTCATGATTCTGGGTGATACGTGTACTCGACGCTGCCGGTTCTGTGCCGTCAAGACCGGCCTGCCACGAGTCCTGGACCGGGAGGAGCCGGGACGTGTCGCCGAGTCGGTCGCGAAGATGGGACTCAGCCACGTCGTAATCACCATGGTAAACCGGGACGAACTTTCCGACGGCGGCGCGTCGGTGGTGGCAGACACCGTCAGTGCCATTAGAAATGCGGCGCCGGATTGTACAATTGAAGTGCTCTCTTCCGATCTCATGGGTCGGGAGGAGAGCATCCGCACAGTGGCCCAAAGCCGCCCTGACATTCTGAGTCACAACGTCGAAACCGTTCGCAGGCTCACCCCCTTTGTGCGCTCGCGTTCCACCTACGACCGGTCGCTGCTATTCCTTCGGCTTTGTCGCGAAATCGATCCCGACGCGGTCACGAAGTCGAGCATCATGCTCGGACTCGGAGAGACAAAGGAGGAGGTCGTCGAAGTCATGGATGATCTTCTTTCGGTCGGGGCATCAATGATGAATATCGGGCAATATCTGCAACCGAGCCGGAATCATATTCCCGTAGTCAAATACTGGACGCCCGAGGAGTTCGGAGAGCTTCAGGAAATTGCGCGTTCTAAAGGATTCCACCATTGCGAGGCAGGGCCGCTGGTGAGGTCGAGCTACCACGCCGGGGAGCAGTATGAAAACTACCGCCGCCGTATTCACCCGCTCTATAGCGAAGAGTCAGCTCAGGCGTAGGTATCTACGAGATTTCCCATGGTCGAAAGCTGGTTCTCGTTTATGGTGTTCTCCGCACCCATTCTTACCAGTTTTTCGGTCAGACTCGTCGATTGTTGAGTCGCCATGAGGAGAACCTGTGTCAGATCCTGTACGCTACGGCCAATGTCAACTGAATTTGTTGGGTCCACACATATAGTATCGCCGAAAACAGGCATGAAATCAACCGGATCCGGTCGAGGTCGGCGCGTATGCAATTCGAGGCAATCTTCAGGTTCTATGAAGAGCTAAATGATTTTCTGCCCGCGGAGAAGCGCAAGCAGGCCTTCACCTACCAATTCTCGGGCAATCCTTCGGTCAAAGACGCGATAGAATCAACCGGCGTCCCCCACACCGAAGTCGATCTCATCATCGTGAGCCGCGGAGCAGCTGCCGGGACGACCGTCGATTTCTCCTATCAGCTGCAACCGAACGACCGGGTTGCTGTCTATCCGGTTTTTGAGAGCTTTGATCTGGCATCATCCAGCTCCCTGCGTACAGAACCTCTGCGTGAAGTCAAGTTCGTTCTGGACGTGCATCTCGGGAAGTTATCCCGAATCCTGCGCATCCTCGGATTCGATTCGTGGTACGAGAACAAGCAGGACGACGCCCAGATCGCGCGACGCGCAGTCGCCGAGCGTCGGATCGTCCTGACTCGGGACCTCGGACTGCTCAAGCGTAGCATCGTACAGCGGGGCTACTGGCTGCGGTCGCAGGAACCGGAGGAACAGGCCGTTGCCGTGATCCGGCGTTTCGATTTGCAGCGAATGGTAAAGCCCCTGACTCGATGTCCCAGATGCAATGATTTACTCGAGCCCGCGCCCTCGGATATGGTCTCGGCCCAGATCCCGCCGCGGAGCCGGGGCCACGCGACCCGCTTTGCACGATGCAACTCGTGCGGCCAGCTCTACTGGCGCGGTTCCCACGCCCCGATGATCGACGCAATGATCGAGCGAATTCTCACGCGCGCGGGCAACAGTTCACACTTGCCGCATCCGCCTGAGAGCTCGTCGGAGCACGAATCCTGACGCCTCGTGCAATCCCCGAAAACGTGACGAGAATCCTTCATCCGCCAATCCTGTTATCCGTACCAAGAGTCTCATCCACTTTGCGGACGTTTGAAGCTATGAAATCCACCGAGTCAATGAGCTCTTTGCGTTCGTCGACGGAGAGGCCGTAGTGCAGCTGGTAGACGATGCCGCCGCTTCCTACAACTGCAGGGTAGCTGTAGGCGATGTCCGCGAGCGCCGGGTAGTCGTCTCGAACCGTTGAAACCGGGAGAATCCGCCGTTCGTCTCGCAGAACTGAGTCCACGATCGTAGCAACCGCCTGAGCGATTGCGTAGTATGTCGAACCTTTTCCCTTGATGATCGCGTAGGCGGCTTCGCGCACATAGTTCTTTGCCTCTGTTTTCAAGTCCGAAAGGGAGGCGCCCGGAGATAGATCGCTTCGCATGACGAGGTACTGATCAATCGGCAATCCGCCGATCGAGACTGTCGACCACGCGGGAAACGAAGTGTTGCCGTGTTCGCCAAGAACGTAACCGTGAACGTTTTGGGGATTCACGTCGCACCGTTCGCTGAGAAAACTCCTCAACCGGGATGTGTCGAGCACGGTGCCGGTGCCGAACACTCGCTGGCGCGAATAGCCGCTCAACTTCCAGGTCAAGTAGGTGAGGACATCAACCGGATTCGTGACAACCAGCAGAATCCCTGCGAAGTCGGTCGCCACGACCGATTCGACGATGGATCGGGTGATGGCGACGTTTCTGTCCAGCAGCTCCATCCGGGTTTCGCCGGGCCGTTGCTTTGCACCGGCGGTGAGGATAACCATCTCCGAATCGCCACAGGAGTCAAAACCGGATGCATAAACATTGACCGATCGCCCCAGCGGCATCCCCTGCTGAATGTCCTGAGCCTCCGCTTCCGCCTTTTCCCGGTTCAGGTCTATCAGCGCAATCTCGTTCGCGCTTCCGCGGACAAAGAGATTATATGCAATAGTCGCGCCCACCGATCCGGCTCCGATGATCGCTACTTTGTTCTTTCTTGGTTTCATGTGATACCTCTCCTCGAAGTTACTAAGGACTGCCGCCAAAATTGTTGAAATTGAATCGGGAACGCAATAATCACGGCAGGCATTGGTGGAGGCAGACAGATGACCCGGTCTATCGATGGCCCTGAGTGCTGTCCGCGGTCCGAATGCACATACTTCAACCGCAAGCGGGCAGCCGGTATCCATTGGTATTCCCATTTCGGCTGATTCCACTCCCGGGCGCGTGGTGAGATTGCCCGCTTTCGCCGCACTATTCGACTCATTGCGGGGCAGACTATCGCGAGCCATTTGAGAAACTGTATTCGGGAAGCGGCTTGCGCCAGCAGGGAGGGATCACCCACGTGAGTTTCCGTGTCGTGCAGAACCGCATTCGTCCCCTGTCGCGAAACTGCCTGGCGTTAACGGACACGCTCGTGCATCAGATCTCCATCGCGCCTATCCTGTGGCGCTGCGTGCGGGAGACGGTGCAACAGGGAGACAAAGCGCGCTGGCAGTTGTACGTACGGTTTACTGAACGGCGAAAGAAGTGTAGAACATATTCATTCTGGAGTCCGATCCAGGCCAACTGGAGGTGGAGCGTGGTAAGCATCAAGAGTGGGCTGCTCACCGACCTTTACGAGCTCACCATGATTCAGGGCTATTTTCTCGAGGACATGCGAAACACCGTTGTCTTCGACATGTTTTTCCGCGAACAGCCTTTTGGCGGCGGATTTGCTGTCTTCGCCGGACTCGACGATCTATTGACTGAGATTGAGGGATTACGCTTCTCCCCGGACGAACTGGACTACCTCGACTCTCAAACCGGGTTTCGAAAGGAGTTTCTCGACTATCTCGCCGGATTTCGGTTCCGCGGCGATGTCTACGCGGTCGACGAGGGTACGATCGTTTTTCCCAATGAACCTCTCGTTCGTGTCCACGCCGACATTATCGAAGCTCAGCTGATCGAGAGCGTATTGCTGAACATTCTCAACTTCCAGACGCTCATTGCCACCAAAGCCGCACGAATCACGGTGGCCACCGAAGGCGAAGGGAAAGTTCTGGAGTTCGGATTGCGCCGTGCCCAGGGCCTGGACGGAGCAATGTCCGCGACTCGTGCAGCTTACATCGGCGGCTGCGCGGCCACATCCAACACGCTGGGAGGAAAGGTCTATGACATCCCCATAAGCGGGACCATGGCGCACTCGTGGGTAATGGCGTTCCCGGACGAACTTACCGCGTTCGAAAAGTTTGCGGAATATTATCCGGACAATTCGATTCTGCTGATAGACACCTACGACACGCTTGACAGCGGTCTTGTAAACGCCATCGAAGTCGGCAAGCGGCTGAGACAACTGGGAAAGCGCTTCGGCGTGCGACTCGACAGCGGCGACCTCCAGTACCTGTCGAACCAGGTGCGATCCAGACTCGACGAGGCTGGTCTTGAAGATGCCAGCATCGCGGTTTCAAACGAGTTGAACGAAGACATCATCCACGAGCTCGTCCGGGAAGGTGCCCCGATTGATCTCTGGGGAGTAGGAACGCATCTGGTGACCGGCGGATCATCCGCCTCACTCACCGGAGTCTACAAACTTGCCGCGAAGCAGGTCAACGGCTCCTGGGAATCTGTACTGAAGATGTCCAATAATCCGGCGAAGATGACCAATCCCGGCGTCAAACAGATCTATCGATTCGTGAACGGGAACGACGGGCCGATTGCCGACCTGCTGGTGCTCGAGGACCAGGACGAATGGATGCTGGACCAGCCCGAGATTGCCTTCCATCACCCCGCGATCATGGAGCGCGGCAACTTCATGCTCCGGAACTGGAAAGGCTATTCACCGCTTCTTTCGATGAAGATGAGGGCAGGCGAGCGTTGCGCAGCAACTCCGTTGCTGAAAGAAATTCGCGCCCGGACACTCGCGGGTCTTGAGACTCTGGACAAGACCTACAAAAGATTTTTGAATCCCCATATTTATAAAGTCTCGCTCAGCACGGCCTTGAAGGAACTGAAGATGGAGATCATTACCCGGTACCGCGGGAGGTATCGGCAAAAGGTGGGATAGCCTGACCGATCATCCCGTCGGACTGTGGCAACCCATCATCGCCTCAGGGTCCGAGGTTAAGCTTCGCCGGGAGAGGTTCATCGTTGAACATCGTCCCGGGATTGAGAAGATCCTGCGGGTCGAAAAGCTTTTTGATCCGCTTCATGACGGCATAGGCCTCGTCGCCCCACTCCTTCCGCATATAGGGGGCGCGCAGTCTGCCTATTCCGTGCTCGCCGGTCACGGTTCCACCCATTTGAACTACGAGCTCGTATATCTCATCTGCCGTCTCCTGGAGTTGATTCCTGAGCAGGTCGTGAGTCAAGTCGAAGATTGGTCGTAAATGAAGATTCCCGTTCCCGGCGTGGCCGTAGATCGGGACGGGCAAGTTTCTCGGTTCGAAGACAGTTTCGACTGCGTGAACGAACTCGACCAGTCGCTCGACGGGTACCGCGACATCGTTCACGACCGGCAGTGCGCGTTGCGTCTCCCCGTAATTTTGTACCGCAGGCATGAGTCCTTTGCGTACTGCCCACACGGCGTCCCGCTCCGCCGCGCTCCGTGCAACGCGAATCCCGACTACTCCTGGAATTGCCCCGTCGCGTGCCGCTTCCGTGACCGAGGTGAGTCTTTCGTCGGCATGAGCGCCGAGGAACTCCACCAGGAGTACGCCGCCGAACGCCGCAGCTATTTCGACCGACCGGCGCCCGGCGGCCGGGAAACGCCCTTTGTCGCGTACGATCCGCAGAGCGGCACGATTCATGAATTCGACTGCCGCGGGGCTCGACTCGAGCAGGAAAGGGACGGCGGCGAGGGCTTCCTCACTACTGTCGAATCCAAGAAGCGCGCTAGCTTCCCCGTGCAAGAGAGGTCGGGCTTCGAGGGTTACGCTTGTCACGATTGCGAGGGTGCCAACCTGCCCGCACATCAACTTCGCTATCTGTTTTTCGACTGTGTGCCGGTGGAGAAAGGTGTCGAGGATATAACCGCTCGCACTCTTCAAGGAGGATTTTCGTGTGATCAGAGCCGCCAATTCCGGGTTGCTGCGGATTTCCAGGCCGAGCGCGTCGATTCCACGACGGATCGATGGGGGGATGGAGGTCGGTTTCGCGGTGTCAATCTGCTCCCCGTCCATCGTAGTTGCCTCTATGCTTCGGACGTAGGAATCTATCGAACCGTACCGCAGGGCGTGGGGTCCGCTCGCTCGCGTTGCGACGTTTCCGCCGATGTATGAGATCGGTCCACTCGTCGGGTCGGAAGGAAGGACATAACCCTGTCTGCGGAGGTGTTCCTGAAGGGCAGCGTGGCGGACCGAAGCCCCGGCGGCCACGATCAGTCGGTCATTGGCGGTACCGTCGATCCGGACGTGGGACAGTCCGTCGGCCTCGGTGAGCACGAGCACAATCCCTGTCCCCACTGCGCTTCCGCCGGTACTCGTTCCGCCGCTTCGGGGAGTGACCGGAATCGATTCGGTTCTGGCAAATTCGAGGCACCTTGCGGACGTCTTCGGCCGTTCTGGGAAATACCACCGCTGCGGGTCGGATTCGGTAGATGCTCATGTCAGTTGAGTACCGATCGCGTACTTCCACTTCCGTCGAAAAGCGTCCGAGAAATCCGGAGCCAAAGTAGCTCTTCATGCGCCTCGCGAGGTTTTCCGTAGTCATTGCGTGATAGAAACTACGGACCCGTTCTCGACTGGTCAATGTCGTTCGATATTTACGCATATGCCAATTGTTCGATATCCTTGCGGCTGATGAGTACGCTTCAACCTTTGATAGATCACATCGTCCGGTCCATAGACGAAAACGGGCGGTGGTCCCTTACCGTCGACGAGGTTGCCCGACTGCTGTCGATCGATGAAACGGTAATCTTACGGCATGCTTATCGTGACGCGCTGCGGCAGGGAAGCCGGGCGGCGATGACTGAACAGATCTACACGCCGGAAACGGCAGGCGAACTTGTCGCGCTCCTCGAGTCGGCCGGGCCTGCGCCTGAAGCGTCCCACGCGGAGCAGGAACTTACCCGGGCGGGACTATTTCTCCCCTCACAATCTGCGCGTGGACCTTCAGGAGCGACTTATTCGACAGTTCGTTCGGGATCTCGTGGTTCACCCTCTCGATATCGCGACATTTGACGCAATGCTCCGCTCGACCCGCCGTGTTGAATCCGCGGTACACCTCTATGTGGAAGAGTTCTTCCCGCTCGCCACATTAATTCGGGCGGCTGCCGACGCTTTCGCCGAAGACGGCGGCTTTTCATCCGTGATGGCGTACACAGCCGCGATCTATCTGAAATCGCTTTTCCGACGTCACATTCTCGACCGAGAGGCGCTTCTTTCCCCGCTTATGAAGCTTCTCCGCGGCCGCGCTCGCGACACCGGCTACATCCGTTCTGCGGCCGCCGGGGAAGACACTGACGGCTCGGACCGGCAGGCTTCGTCACACGATGGGCGTGCGGGAGACGGCCTGCATGAAGAGTTGCGGAGCGCTCGAGATCTATTTGATTTGAAGAACGATGAGATAACACTGTCGTCGATTCGTCAAAGGTACAAACAGCTGATTCGGAAATCTCCACCCCGACGTAAACCCGGCAGGACTGGAAATGAGCAAACGCGTCAATGTGTCCTATGCTCTCCTTCTTGAAAGCATCAGGGAATAACCGTTATCGAGCGGGGGTCTGCTTCTTTTCCCACGATTCGGGGCTGGTGGGTGCGACAACTGAAAACGAACGGCCTTCCCGCGGGCGATCCATGAAGGGCGCGACCGCGTCGCGCCACAGCTTGTAGTGCGCAGTATTCTTGTGATCTTCCGCGGCCTCCGGGTTGGCATACGCCTCGTATAGCAGGTACTCTCCCGGCCTCTCTGTGCTTCGAAGCACGTCGAAGCGAAGGACTCCCGGTTCGAGGATTGATGCACGTTGATTCGCGGCAGTCGCCTCCTCAAAGGCGGGAATCGAATCAGAATTCACCCAGACCGTCACCGCTCGCACTATCATTTGAATCCCCTCTGCTGTAATTGTACTTCTGCTGAATCGAGTGTATGACCGGCATCATGTCGAGGAATATCTCTACCAGTTCCGGATCGAAGATCCTTCCCCGGTTATCGAAAAGATATTTTTGTACCCTCTCTTCCGGCCACGCATCTTTGTATGTTCTCTTGGACGAAAGGGCATCGAAGATGTCGGAAATCGTCACCATGCGCGCCATGAGGGGAATCTCCTCTCCTCTCTTGCCGGGACCGAGCCTGATCGGCTCAGCGTCGAGGTCGGCAATGTGGCCCGGATATCCGAGACCGTCCCAACGTTCGTGATGGTTGAGAATGATATCCGAGGCGATTTGGTCGTAAACAGAGTTGGCGCGGCGGAATAGCCGCGCTCCAAATATGGTGTGGAGCCGGATACGGTCCCGTTCCGCGTCGTTCAGCTCAGTGGGTTTCTTCATGATCAGATCGCTTACCGCAACTTTACCGATGTCGTGGAGAATGGCGCCGGTCCGCAGCGGGTCCCGAATCTCGGCAATTTCCCGATCGGGAAAGCCGTGCTTGCGGGCCCACGTTTCATACAATTCAACCGCGTATGCGGCAACTCTTTTCGCGTGAGCGCCCGTTTCGTATGGATCACGCAGCTCCACAACCTCGATCAGGCGCAACACCATCTCCCGGGAGAGTTTCGCCTTCTCGACGGCTCCGGCCGCGTTTTGCGCAAACTGGTTTATGTAGAACTGATCCCGCATCGAAAATGGGACAATCACGCCGTCGTCGGTCTTCTTATTGATGAGCTGGAGCACCCCGAGGACTGCGTCGTCTCGAGTCTTCAACGGGACGACAAGAATTGAGTGTGTCGTATAGGACGATTTGCGGTCGAAATCCGGGTTGAAGGAGTAGGACACCCCGGTGTGAATATCGTAGACGTCATCTATGAGCAGCGGCTCCGCAGTCGATGCGACGTAACCAGCCAGACTTGAACGGTCGATCGACAGACTTTGATCTCCCGGGATATAGCCATACGCGTAGCGCCGAGGCTGAAATATAGCTACCTTTCCGCTTTTCTCGAGGGAATCGTTCTGCACAAAACTAAAAAACAGACGGCCGTTCGCAACAAGGTAGATCGTGCCAGCATCCGCACCGACGAACTTTCGAGCCTCTTTGAGAATTGCTTCCAGAAGGGATTCAAGATCTTTTATGCGGGAAATAGACTCGATGACGAGGAGTAGTTCTTCAGCTCGCGATGCCTGAGCGAAAGCCGACATGGCCATCTGGATGCGCTCGGCTTTGCCCAGGAATGACATACCACAAATATGAACCAAAAACGTCCAAAGAACAACCGGGAATTACCGCATTACATAGGTATATGAGGGAATAAAGTAGACTTCGGACCTTACTGACGTTACCCCGTTGACCTTTTCGGCAGACTCCGTGACAAGCCGAATATGCTCTTCGATCATCACCATCCCACGCAGGAATAGTTCACCGCGCTTGCACGCCACCTCCAGATTTTGCACCGGTATCCGGTCCCGGTAGACGATCTGGGAAATCACCTCCTGCTCCAGAAACAGGTCGTCAAGCTCCACTCGAGTCCGTTCCAGGATATCCGGCTGGTTGAGCTCTTCCACGGTGCGTCGAATAATGTCCATGATGCAATTGTTACCGAGCCGGCCGCCGTTGAAAGTGAGATCGTACGACCCCGAGTCGTCCCAGCTCCTACCGAAAAAGAATCGGTGAAAGCCGGCGCGTTCGGCATCGCTTCGACCGATCATCGTCTCGGCCTGTGGTTCGGCCACGCCGAGTTCGTGCATGACCCATCTCACGCGGTCCTCCTCGGCGCGGTGAACCGGAGAGAAAGCACGGCGGGAAGGTTTTCAAGGATGACGTGTCCGCCGCGGCCGAAGATCACCGCGTGCCGGTCGCGGGCACAATCGTACATTGCACTCTTGAGAAAGTGGAGATAGGTGTTCCTGTCGCGGGAGAAGTGCCGAAAGAAGCGGGGGCTCCGTTCGTCGTAGCGTTCGACGCTCAGGAGCGATATCCCGTCCCGTTTGAAAGTCTGCTCCAGAGTCTCTTTGTCGAGGCAACGATAGCCCTCTTTTTCGACGAGAATGCGGCCGATCTCGTCACCGCGGCTGCCGAGCTGCCGCGAAATTGTAACTACGCCCATTCCGTCCCCCTGACCGTATTGTACGACTAGTCAAGTTTGCTGGCAATGAAATTCTCATGCCGGATTCGAACGGGTCAGTTCCTCCGCTCCCATCTCGCGCGGCAGGCGAAAACAAACGCACCGTCCAGAGTCTGTACGGCCTGGATCGTCTCTACCTCAGCGCCTGCCACCTGGTTCGGATTCGTAGGCGGCAGCTCGCGCGTCAGCACGAGAAGTTCCGCATCGTAATGAGTTTCAAGGAGAAAGTTCGCCGTCAGCTCCCGCAACTCCCAACGCGCGTAGTGATCGAGCGAAAAGGCGTCAAGGCACCATTCCAGATACTTCGCGTTGTTCACGTGACCCTGGCTGTCGAGGGCGCTCACCCTCACGATGAAGGGCATCGAACGATTCCATTCGACCGTTTCGTCTGGATCGACGGACTCCTCCAGTTCGACCTTGCCGGCGGTATCGCCCAGGACGAGCTCTCCGGCGAGCATCTCCTCGTGATCCCTGAGAGCCGTCTCCGGCCGAAGCGGCCGTCGGCTCCCGAGATCAAGCACTATCCAGGAACTGGTCGCCGCCGCCGCGACGCCCGCATCGTCGGTGATGCGAAAATCGCGGGTCACGTGAAGGCGGTGCATGCCCGAAGGCCAGGTCTCGAGCAAGAACTCTTCACCCCACGGAGGATACCTGTAGACTATGACCTTCAGTCGGGACAGGATCCAGAGGCGGTTCTGAGTCTTCATGTGGGAGAATCCGAGCCCGAGTGACTCGGCGTGGCGCCACGCCGCCTCCTGCATCATCTTGAGGAGCGTCACCGTCGTGCACTGACCGGCGTGGTCCACGTCGAACGAGTGGACAAAGAACGGCTCGACCCAACGAGCAGGCCGATTCGGGGGGCTGTTGACTGATTCCATGGCGTAGTCTACCACGCAGCAGACGTATTCAAGAAGTCTGTGTCCCGTGGTACCATGGCCAGACGCCGGTGTCGTCTGCAATTGCGCATCACCACAGGAGGGTAACGAATGTCGAATTTCGATCAGTACGAGGTCTGGTTTGCAACTGGCAGCCAGGGACTCTATGGGGAAGAAACGCTTAAACAGGTTGCCGAGCACGCCAAATCAATAGCGAAGGGGCTTTCGGAATCGCCGAAGATTCCGCTGCGGGTAGTCTATAAACCGGTACTGACCACACCCGAGGCGATCCTGAATCTCTGTCTCGAAGCGAATTCATCTTCGCACTGTGTCGGGCTCATCACCTGGATGCATACATTTTCACCAGCCAAAATGTGGATCGGTGGGCTTCGTGCCCTTCAGAAACCATTCGTCCACCTTCACACGCAGTTCAATCGGGATATCCCATGGGCAACAATTGACATGGATTTTATGAATCTGAACCAGTCGGCTCACGGTGGCCGCGAGTTCGGATTCATGGTTTCACGTCTGCGGATCGAACGGACCGTCATCGTCGGGCATTGGCAGGACGAAACGGTTCAGGCACGGCTCGAGACCTGGACGCGTGCAGCAACCGCCTGGCATGAAACCCGCCACCTCAAAGTCGCTCGATTTGGAGACAATATGCGAGAGGTAGCGGTAACCGAGGGAGACAAGGTGGCTGCGCAGATCCAGTTCGGCTACTCTGTCAACGGCTACGCGGTCGGGGATCTCGTCCAATCCGTGAACGGCATTACCGATGCGGAAGTGGAATCATTGTTAAAGACCTACGAAGATCAGTACACCATCGCCGATGACCTTCGAAAGGGTGGTCCACACCGGCAGTCCCTGCGCGATGCGGCGCGGATCGAGCTGGGTATGCGTCGTTTTCTGGATGAGGGAGGCTTCAAGGCGTTCACCACGACGTTCGAGAATCTCCATGGACTCACGCAGCTTCCCGGCATCGCCGTCCAGCGGCTGATGGCTGACGGATACGGATTCGGCGCAGAAGGCGACTGGAAGACCGCGGCGCTGGTGAGGGCTATGATGGTGATGGGGGAGGGACTCTCCGGTGGAGCTTCCTTTATGGAAGACTACACCTACCATCTCGATCCCAAGGGGATGAAGGTTCTCGGTGCCCACATGCTGGAGGTAAGCCCGTCAATAAGCGATGGCAAAGAGCGCGTTGAGCTGCACCCACTCTCAATCGGGGGGAAGTCAGATCCGGTCCGGCTGCTTTTCAATGTGGCAAAAGGTTCGGGAATCAATGCGACCGTACTGGACATGGGCAACCGATTCCGGATGATAGTAAACGACGTGGAAGTCGTCGCCCCCGACGCTGCACTTCCCAAGCTTCCGGTCGCCCGGGTCGTTTGGGTTCCCAAACCGAACCTGCCGGTCGCCGCAGCATGCTGGATCCACGCCGGAGGCGCCCACCACACCGGTTTCAGCCGGGCCGTCACCGCCGAGCACATGCAGGACTACGCCGAGATGGCGGGAATCGAGTATTTGCGAATCGGTGCCGAGACACAGGTCTCCGAGTTCAAGAAGGAACTTCGCTGGAACGAGGCGTACTACTACCTCGCGAAGGGGTTGTAGGCCTCTGACAGGCAGCCGGATCCTGCATGGCGATTCCGAGGTTACAGCGAAGTCTCTGGTTACCATCGGCCCGCCGAAGAACGGCGGGCGATGGGAGCAAGTGGCTCCGGTCTCTCAGCCCGGCAGAGCAGTCACGATCTGCGGAATACTACCGAAACGGAATTCTGGTGCTGTCGGCGCGATGAACCACAAAAGATCGAGCATCGCAAGAAACCGCGGGATACCAGACGCGCCATGCTGAAACCAGACTCCCGGAGCGCAAAAATGCAGAAACCTGGTCACGCGACAGTAGAGTTCCCGAAGTCCCGGCTGGCGACTCTCGATTTCGGCAAGTTCAGTTTCGGCAAACATCTCATGTACAGTCTTCTGGAAGTGGATGTAACTGAAGCCCGATCCCACATACGCAGCCTGAAACGGTCCGGAAACAGAATTTCATTCACCTCGTGGATGATCAAAGTGGTGGGAGAGGCAGCAGGGAGGAACCCGCTCGTACACGCGTTGCCCTACGGCAAGAGAAGACTTGTGACGTTCGAAGAGGTTGACATCGCGCTTCCGGTAGAACGGACCGTAGACGGAAAGAGAGTCCCGCTTGCGTTGCGAATCGCATCCGTAAATCGGAAACCGGTTGAAGAGATCGAGGGCGAGCTTTCCCGGGCACGGGAACAACCGATCGCCGCTGAGCACGACTACGTGTTGAACGAGAACCGATTTCGACCTTCGATCATGACGCTCTACTACCTCTTGCCGCAACGGTTCCGGGTCTTCGTCCTCAGGCGGATATTTCGCAATCCGTTCGTTACGAAGCGCAACTCCGGAACCGTCGCGATAACGACCGTGAACGCAGTCGAGCGGATATCGGGGTGGATGGTTCCCACGCGGGCCTGGCACAATCTGCTTGTCGCCCTCGGTTCGGTCAACAAGCAGCCGTGGGTTGTCGGAAACCAGATTGTAGTCCGGGATATTCTTCATTTGACGCTGGTGTTCAACCACGATGTCGTCGATGGAGTACCGGCGCGGAGGTTTGTCGACGACCTCGTCAGGCACATAGAAAGACCTTCGGCCGGTTGAGGGATCAGTCTTTGCGAAACATATCCGCAGTCCCCCCAACAGAAAACCGGTCTTTCGACCGGTTGGTTCTTGTTGCGGCGAAAAGGACTCGAACCTCCACGGGGATTAACCCACTAGCCCCTATAGCGAGGGCAATGCCTTCAATAGTGTCAATTATGTTCGTCCTTCGCCAGGTGTCAAGGAAAAAGTTGACACTTCAAGATCGCTTTTGAGGAGGAACCAACGACGGACGACTGCGCGTTCCACCGAGCGTGACATGCTCAGGAAGTCCAACACGAACGAACTCCCCGGATACGAAGCGACTGAAGTCTTCGGCCTAACCGTCAGGAGCGGAAATGTCGGTTCTCGGATGATCGCCGGTCTGAAGTCTCTCGCCGGGGGCGAACTGAAGCGATGACCAAAGTAACCGGCGATTAAGAAAACAATCAGATCCATCACCGCAAGCCGCTTCCCGCGCAGCCCTCCTGATGGCAGCATCGCTATCAGCCTTCGTAGCGGGAAAAGCGTTGCCACTTGAATAGACAAGCCGATGAGAACCAGTAAGGCGGGCAGGTAGGAAATCATGTTCAGAAGTGTAACACTCATAAAGATCCACGGTGCGCGACAACTTCTTTGTCGCCTGACCCAAATATCGGCCCGACACATCGAGCACGCGCGCTTCAGATTTCAAGAAAGGCACTCTACAACAGTACGAAGAAATTTAGTTTTGGATCCTTCGTCCGGTTACTCAAAACTACCCGAGTTGAGTAGACGACCCAAAAACGGGCCCTCCTCACGGCCGCTTCCGGACGTGTGCGGCACAGACTGAATCGAGCTATATCTATATTCCACATGGACTAACAAATGTCATGGTAAATGTCAATCGTTGGCACGATTGTTGCATGTAGTAGAAGCAAACGTTCCGGCGGTTCGCATCGACCAGGACGATCCATTTGGCTGGGATCGGCCGCCGAAATCGCCGATACCGTCGTCATTCTGTGCTCTGACCGATCGCGGTATATCACGGGGGCGACTTTGAACGTCAACGGAGGAATCCTGATGCGCTTAGCCAGTTCTCCGCGTATTCCAAACTTGAAATGAATACCGGCGGCAACATTTCAAAATATCTGAAATAGGGGAACGATCCATGTTAGTCACGCTCAATGAGGTCTTGCCCCAGGCGCGTCAAGGACACTACGCGGTTGGGGCGTTCGATTGTATAGAAAATGTCATGATCCGTGCCATTCTAGATACGGCGGAACAGGAACAGGCCCCGATCATTCTGATGGCTCTGGAGCATGATTTGCGGGGCCGGGGCATGCACTATATCAGCGGTCTGGTTCATGCGGTCGCGGATGCCTACCGGGTTCCAATTGTGCTCCACCTGGATCATGCCGAAAACCTGGAAATTATCCGCAGGGCGATTGATCACGGTTTTACCTCCGTGATGTTTGATGGTTCGCAATTGTCGTTCCAGCAGAATATCGAGGGTTCCCGGGCGGTGGTTGAGCTTGCCCATGCTCATGGGGTGGCGGTTGAAGCCGAGTTAGGCTTTGTTGCCGGGAAAGACATCTACGGCACCGATTATCCGGGAGCCGGGAAAAGCCTGTTGACCGAGCCACATGAGGTGGTTCAGTTTGTTGCCCAAACCGGTGTCGATGCGCTCGCTGTTTCCATCGGTACATCGCATGGCGTATATGTCGCCGCGCCGAAGCTCGACATCGAACGTTTGCAGTCTATCGAAGCCGTGAGCAAAGTTCCGTTAGTCATGCACGGTGGATCGGGAACCCCTGAAGATCAGGTGCAGAATGCCATTCGGCACGGGATCACCAAATTGAATGTTTATGCCGACTCCCGCGTTGCCATGTTGCGAGGGCTGAAGCGGTCGGCGGAAACCCAAATCCGCGAAGACCCGTTGCCCGATGTACTCTTCGGTCCGATCCGCGAAACTCTGGCGCAGTTAGTCGCCGAGCGAATCAGGATGTTTGGGGCAAACAACAGAGTGCCAACCAAGGCATAAGGAGCTTGTACGCATGAACGTCTTAGCGATTGGAGACCGATTTATTCCGGCGGATATCATGACCGCCGGTCTCGAAAGATTGAAAGAGCACGGCGCGAGCGTGACGGTGCGTGAATGGCACCACCCCTCGTTGAAAGAATTGCAGCGCGATAATCTGCTGATTGAGCAGGGCGGACCCAATGCCGTCTGCCTGCCCGACGAGTTGACCGCGGATGTCGCGCAATACGATCTGGTGATCGTTCAATTTCCCCCGATCAGCCAGGAGGTGATCAGCCGCGCGACGAAATTGAAATTTATCGGCGTGTTGCGCGCCGGCGTCGAAAACATCGCGTCCGACTACGCAGCGACGCGCGGAATTCAAGTGATCAATACGCCAGGCCGGAATGCCCGGACCGTCGCGGAATTTGCGGTTGCAATGATGTTGGCCGAGACCCGGAATATCGGGCGGGCGCATGCCGCCATGAAACAGGCCGTGTGGCGCAAAGAGTATCCAAATAGCGCGGCGATCCCGGAGCTCTACGGGAAAACCATCGGCATCGTCGGCTTTGGCAACGTTGGCCGCCTGGTAGCAGGGTATCTACAAGCCTTTGGCGCCCGGATAGTATTTTACGATCCGTTTGTGACCGGCGATACCGGCCGGGCGAAATCTGTCGGTCTGACAGAGCTTCTGCAGACCGCAGATATTGTCTCGCTGAACCTCCGCTTGAGTGAAGAGACCTTTCATCTCATCGGCGCCCAACAATTGGCGTTGATGAAAATGAGCGCGGTGCTTGTCAATACGTCGCGTTCCGGGGTTATTGATCAGACTGCCCTGATTGCCGCTTTGCGGCGCCGCCAGATTATGGGGGCTGCACTCGATGTCTTTGATGTCGAGCCTCTTCCGTCGGATGACCCGCTACTGCAGCTTGATAATGTTACGTTGACCAGTCATATGGCCGGTTCGACGAGTGATGCCTTTGCGAATAGTCCGGGGCTCTTTGTTGACCGCTTCATCGCCGCACATCCGGAACTTTTTTGAAAGGATGAGGAGTCGCAATGGCAAGATACCTGCTGGGAATCGATAATGGAGGCACGGTCATCAAAGCCGGGCTCTACGATCTCGACGGTAGTGAAGTTTCCGTGGCGACATCCAGGACGCAGATGCTGATGCCCAGTCCCGGCTATGCCGAACGCGATGCCGATGAGCTGTGGACTGCGAACGTCCAGGCGATTTCGATGGTCATCCGGACATCCGGCGTTGATCCCCATGAAATTAGCGCTGTTGCCACAACCGGACACGGCAATGGTCTGTATTTGGTTGATGAGCGGGGCAGGCCGGTCTATCCTGGTATCTATTCGACCGATACGCGCGCCCAGGCATACGTGAAACGCTGGTACGCCGACGGGACCTTTGAGCGTGTGTTGCCTAAAACCATGCAGTCCCTCTGGGCAGGGCAGCCTGTCGCCCTACTATCCTGGTTTCGCGATCACCGACCGGATGTCCTACAGCAAACGCGTTGGATCTTGACGTGCAAAGACTACCTGCGATTTCGTCTGACTGGTGAAGCGTATGCCGAAATTACCGATCTGTCCGGCTCGAGCGTCATGAATGTCCGCGACGTAACGTATGATCAGGAGTTGTTCCGGGCTTATGGCATCGAAGAGTATGCGGCCATGTTCCCGCCGCTGAAATATCCGGCGGACATCTGTGGCCATGTGACAAAAGCTGCTGCTGAACGGACCGGGTTGGTCGAGGGGACCCCTGTGGCAGGTGGCCTGTTTGACATTGACGCCTGCGCCATTGCCACCGGAATTACCACGCCTGAAAAGCTGTGCCTTGTCGTCGGAACCTGGAGTATCAACGAATATATCAGTTCAGCGCCTGTCGTGTCGAAATCCATCTTCATGACATCGCTCTATTGCATTCCAGGATACTGGCTGGTCCTGGAGGGAAGTCCGACCTCCGCCAGCAATCTGGAATGGTTTGTGACGGAGTTTTTGGCAGAAGCGCAAACGCTCGCTGGGCGTGCCGGGCGTTCGATTTATGAGCTCTGCAATGAGTGGCTGGCGCAAGTCGCCCCCGAAGATTCGCAGGTGATGTTTCTCCCATTCTTATATGGCAGCAACGTCGACACCGATGCCAGCGCCTGTTTTCTCGGAGTGAAAGGCTGGCATCATCGCGCTCATCTACTGCGCGCAATCTACGAAGGTGTGATCTTTTCGCACAAAACTCATATCGAAAAACTTCTCGCGTTTCGCGAGCCTCCTCAGGCCATTCGGTTGACAGGCGGCGCGGCACGGTCAACGGTCTGGATGCAGATGTTCGCCGATGTCCTGCAATTACCGATAGAAATCACGGCCGGGACCGAATTAGGAACGTTCGGCGCAGCAATCTGTGGTGGCGTGGCGACCAGGCAATTTACATCCTTTGAACATGCCGTCGCCAATATGGTCCACGTCTCGCACACATACACCCCGGACCTGACAAAAAAAGAGGTCTATGCCCGAAAATATGCGGCCTATCACAAAGCGATCGAGACGCTGGGGCCGTTATGGGTGTCCACATAGAATGATCTCTTGAGAGAAGCATTATGGGATCTTCAAGCCCTATCGGTCGGTCGCCACGATCGATGACCCGGCCTGCCGCTTTGTCCTTGAACTCCTTCGAATACCGAGTTCCTGGATCGCCCATACCCACACCTTTCTTCGTTTCCTGTTGAGACTATAAGGTGTTTACGAGTTCAGGAGAATTCCACTCGCCGTCCCACATGCCACTTGCGTGCGTCGTTGTGAGTGAGAGAACGAGCAGACTTGGAAAAAGGAAATGGAAGGTCCGCGAACTCGGCATCATCGCCCCCCTGAACAATTCGAAACCCAAGCGGGATCGTCTGTCTGTATCTCTCAGTCGCCGGCAGTACTTGCGATCCCGGCTTGTCCGACGGTATATGGTTTGAATAGAGAAACAGCGGGATGATGTTCCTGATGCAAGTGCCCGAAGATAAGCCACTCAGCCACAGCGACCTCGGACAGGACATTCTCCTTAATATGGCCGAGAGGCGACGCGAGCAGGGAGAGTCATCCATTGCACCAATGATCGACCTTCTGCGAAGCCGTTGGGGACGCCGACCTTCAGAATGGATCGATTGAGTCATGTCGGCACGACAGCGGCGTCGATCGGGACAGTAGCCTCGGCGTCCCTGCCCGTCATATTTGCAATCTGGCAGGCTGAGACCAGAACACCGGTGGCGGGGGTGCCTGCCATTTCCTACGCATCGGCAACGGACCCGCGTTCCTATCGAGGGCCTACGGGAAGAACGGTCTCCGCATCGGATAAGATCGATGCACCGATCCCAGCGGGAGCTGAACGCGGTGACGTCGTTGGAAAGCTAACGAGAGATAGTGTGAAACGAGCAATTGCCCGGATGTTGCAGGAGAAGGGAAAAAAAGCCGGTGGCTTTTGACCAACCGGCTTTTTTGGGACGGATTCTCCGTCACGGAGCAATCCGTATAGCAAAGGCAGGACTTGAACCTGAAACCTCCGGGTCAAGAGCGCGCTTCCGGATTGTATCTGTCTGTTCACAATCGTTCTTAAGTGTATACGGAGAATTAACATACTGCGACCTGAATTTGTTCGCTTGTTGCTGCACGTGTGCCAATATTCCCCGAAGTTCCTCGTTTTTCTCAGTTCTTTGTCTCATAGTTTACGGGCGACCTATTTGGGAATTCAAAAATGAGCAGGTGCCTCGCAAAACACACGTAACGGACCCTCGACGTGTCCAAGTACCTCCAGTCCGCGAAGCAATGTCACCGTTAAGCGAGTCTGACATTCTCCCTATTCCGCTCGCATTTATTAAGTGACCGTCAATTTCACCGCACGGTCGCACTCTGCCGATTGTTGAGAGGCTCTGCATTGAGATTCTCCGGAAGAACCGGTTCCCCTTGGTGACTTTCGCGAATGAGTGGTGCTTGCTCGAAAAGTAAGTGGACGTAGGCGAACGGATTCAATCGGTTTGCCTTCGCAGTTTCTAGGATCGAATATTGCGGACAGGAAGCATCTGCTCAGCGGGTGGTGTCGGGGAGTAGCTCGTTCTTCCTGCGCAACACGAAGGGACGTACGGGATTCTCGGCGGTATTGTTGGTCCTGGCCGACGGCAGTCTGGCGATTTGGCAGACTACCCTGACGGTCTCGACTCGGCGCTTGGTTCGGCTGGAGATAGCACAACTCGTGAACAACATCTCCAGAAACGACAGCCTCGACGCGGCCTTCGCTCCGTGCGGGCTGCCGGCAAAGAAGTTTCGGCCGCCGTCCTCCTGTGCAGTTCAACGCATTGCCAGGCGTGGCAGAAGACGACGAGGTAGGCGAGTCGTCCACGATGCAGAATCCGGACTGGAAGAGAGATTGAATCTGAACAATAATGTCAGAAACGGAGGCAAGCGCGATGAAAGTGAAAAATCTCAAGGGAACTTCGGAGTTGTCGTGCGGATGCGGGACCTGGCTTAGACATTGGGAACGCGGCACCAACACAAAAGCCGCGTCGTGCGCGGTATATGGTTGCCACTCCAAGGGCGAAGTCGGTGCGCACGTGACCAAGTCTCCCTCGACAAAAGACGCGGACCACTACATTGTGCCGATGTGCAGGGCGCACAATCAGAGTACCTCAGAATTGGCGATTCTCGAAAGCGTGAAATTGATTCCGGCCGGTAAACAGAAGACCTGTGGATGAATCCCAAGCGGAGACAATAGAACCGTAACCGTCGAAATTACCGTGCCATTGCGATTAACTGCCGGTTGACGGTTTCGATTATCGAGTACAGAGGATGGGAAGCATCGGCTCCGCGGGGAATCCCGGAGAACAACCGGTCTTTTCGACCCAGCAGATTATGATGATCGAGATGCTCCGTCCGCTGATCGCGGATGAGGACATATTTCACTCGGCCTCCTTTGCAAAGAATGCCACGGCCACCGAGTGACTCCGATCTGTCATCTGATTGACCGCCTCGGCATTGAGCTCCGCCGAATCCCGTGTCCGATAGATTCAGAGATCGCCATCCTCTCCATTTTGGAGGCAGATCTAGTTTGTATTCTTTCTGTAACGCGGGATGTGCCGAGCCTCTCAGGTGCGGTAGGCAAGGGGAAAACGGTCTGCGGGTGGGCTACCGCACAGAAATGGCACACGCTGCCTGTCGATTCTCGCACTCAGACCAGCAGGTCAGAACCAAAGAAGGAGGTTGTGATGAGCATACTCGCTATTCCTTGCGTCGTGTTGCTGGTCGTCGTAACCATCGTGGTTGTGTAGGGAGGTTCCGGCGGTGGCTCGAGGCGATAGTTACTTCTGTGCAAAACCGGAACATATTTCAATACTGCCGCCCCGCGTGACGCGGCAGATAGATTCGACCGGAATATCATTGGATCTGTTCGGATAGATGGCTCCCGGACAGGTGAAGTGACTGGGCAAATCGGCGCCACCGCTCATCGGCAACCAAGACAGCGGAAACGCCTACACAGCTCCGCGGCATGTCAACACTGTATGTACGGCAGGTCGTCTACTGAGCTACGCGAAAACCTGTGAACCGGGCCACAACGCCGTCAACGACGCGTTCTTCTCCCGCGTCAAGGAGGAATGGCGACAAGGATTCTGTGAGGCTCACACGTTCGAACAACTACTTTCGATATACGCCGTTATCGTTCATCTATCGGCCATCGAACGTCGTTGGCGTTCATCAAACAGTCCCTGGGTAAACGGCCGCCTCACGCCCAACTGGTTTCCTGAACGAGGCGTAACACCCAAAATCGTGTCTCAAGTTGTGCGTCAGGAGCAGAGACAAAGAAAGCGGCTCGGCGACCGCTTTCCGTAAATACTTACTATGTAGCAGGTCAGGTATTGCGGCGAAAAGGACTTGAACCTCCACGGGGATTAACCCGCTAGCCCCGAAATCAAGGGGATTCTCTTCCGATATTTACCGCTGCTGGTAGGGATTGTCCGAAAATATCGGCATTATATAAAATTGCAGCGTTATCCACTTCCATCGTCAATCGACGTTTTCCGACGTTTGCGCCCATTTGTCCCGTTTATTTTACACACTCAAGGATCGATTTCTCCGCCGTTAGCAGGAGCAGCGCCTCCGTCGGCTACCGTGCCATCTTGCTCATCTTCCTGATATTTCCCAACTCCAATTTCCCCTTCTGCCCCCACCCCTGAACACCCGGATCGACTGCAGGTCTGAATTTCTCATAAAGGCTGAATGCCAGGTCGTTCAGTTTCCCAGGCTCAATTGAAGATGCCAGTTCACCCATCAGGTCTGTGACATCCCCGAGAACATCACCAAATGCCTTCTCAAGATATTTCTGGACACTTGCGGGTTCCACCGGCTCATCCTTCACGACCGCTCTTACCCCATCAGCCGTTTGTTTGACCGGGATGTTCTTCCCGCAGAGCCTGATCCAGAAGTCCTCACCGATGTTGACCTTTGGAGCGGGCTTCCCGTCCTCAGTTCGTCGGGCATGAAAGATACCGAGATTTCGTCCCTTTGCCTGTGCAGTCTGACCGGCCACGGCTTTGCCGAGGCTCAATGCCTCGTTCGGGTCATAACCAAGAGTTGTCGCGACCACGGTGGCCCAAAGGGTCAGTACAGGGGCGCGGTTGATTTGAATGGAATCTGCTGGCATTCCGGGTGGTCTCCTTCTCTGATTAGTATACTGCCGTTGAGGAGCCAGTTGATTGCCACCGTTTGGCACTCCGTAGACGACTCGCGGTTAATCCAATAGAATCGATCCATCCTTTGAGTTGAGATACTCGCGTGAGCCAATCAGAGCCTTGCGGGGATTTTGAAACTATCTCGTTCCCTCCGTCACGACTTGCGGCCATGGATGGTGCGGCTTCTGTTGTCGACAAGCATTTCATGTCTGGTCTTCTTGAGGTCGACGTAACCATTCTTCGAAGACGAGTCCGCTCGCTCAATCGGGAAGGAGAGTCAGTTTCTTTCACCTCCTGGATCATCAAAGCAGTAGGGGAGTCTGTCGCCAGTAACCCGCAGGTACAGGCAATTCAGCGTCGCCAGTCTGAAGTTGTAGTCTTCGATGATGTAGATGTTGTCTTCCCGGTCGAGAAGGAGGTTAATGGAGTGTTCTCCCCGATGCCAGTCATCATCCGGGGAGCAAACAAGAAGTCAGTAAGTGAGATCAATGCCGAGATACTTTCGACTCGTGATCAGCGTGTAACGGATGAGGCGGACTACGTCCATGAGCGTCACGATCTCCCTGTCATCTTCCTTTGGCTTTACACTCACCTTCCGCGATCAATACGGGTTGGAATAATGCGGCGTATGATTGCGAGCCCCTTCCGGGCGAAGAAGTACACGGGAACGGTCTACGTCACCACGGTGAACGCAGTTGGGCGAGGATCGGGATGGGCGCTTCCCACTCGCAGCGCATGCAACCTTGCAGTGGCGCTCGGATCGATTACCAGGAAGCCTTGGGGTGTGGAGGGTAGGATAGAACTGAGGGAAATCCTTCACCTCACGGTTTCGTTCAACCATGATGTGATTGACGGAGTCCCCGCCAGGCGATTCATCGACGACTTGGTGAGAAGGATAGAGACCGCGTCCGATGACTAATTCGTTATCAGCCGTTTACGCCTTGCACTCGGTGGGTTTGCCTTGTGCATCCGGACTGGCTCAATTCTATCTAAAGAGTCGCCCCATCCACCCGTAATTCCTCAAGCCGTATGTCTTCCAGCGACTTACGCATCGTACCAACCAATGCTTCAGCCACTATCGGATCAAGACGTACGGGCAATCTTCCGGTTCGCTGAACCGCCCCGAGTTTCGCGGAGACATCAGTCTATGCGAGGGTGGCGTTATGGGGAAGCAAAACAGGTATCCTGCAGAGCTTCGTGAGCGTGCGCCAAGGTTGCTCTTCGACGGGGCCGAAGAGCACGGATCTCAATGGGCGGTGATTCGCCCGGTGGCCGAGAAGATAGGATGCACTGCCGACAGGGTTCGCAGATGGGTTCGCCAGGCTGAGAAAGATCGTGGTCCGGTATTGACTCAAATTTGCATCGATTCGGAGAATATACTACAATTCCTATAGGGCCGTAGCTTAATACAACTTTGGTGAGGGGGTCGCATGGAGAGTGATTACTGACCAAGATCGGGCTCAACATTCACTTGCATCAGGAAATTCGCACAAGTTGTATGAACTCAGTTGACCTCATCGACTACTTCGTGCAGTCCAGAGGTGCTTCCGTAGAAAAACTCCTTGAAGGAATCAAGGTGGATGAGACGTTCCTTCGAAACACGGCGAACTGGATCGACAACTATGACACCTACAAGCTCTATTCGAATTGCCATCACGCCGTAGCCGGATTCAACCACAAAGATTGGTACGAGGTAGGTCAGGCGAGTCATGGAAACGATGCGGCTGGCTATCTCAAAATTATATTGAAGCTTGCCTCGTGTATT
>CAWHUY010000004.1:0-17915 GCA_963832675.1 uncultured Spirochaetota bacterium
ATCCCAATCACGCAGCGGCTCAACAGTTGGTCCAACAGGTGATCGACAGCATTTCCGCACTGCAGGCTGCCAATGCTTCCGACATGAAAGGGCAAGCGGCCAGGGAGAAGTCACTTCCCGAACGGGCGCGGAGCCAGACAGACCTGGCGGAACAGGCAGCGAACGTAAAATAGCGCTCCTCGCAGACGCGACCGGGCTCGCCGGAGTCGCGGGGGGGCAATCGCCCGCGCCAGTGTACACCTGAAGTTTTCGACCGAAAGTGAAAGAAATTCCTTTACAGATCGTATAACTATATTATAATGTGAACATATCCTAGGTGGAACTGCGGTACGCAATGGAAATATTCGGCCTATGAGCGAAAACAAGAAGACAATGGTCTACCAGATCATCCGAAAACGAATCATAGACCTCGATCTCCCACCGGGCTATCCGATCAACGAAGCTGATCTCGCGGAAGAACTTGGAGTCAGCAAGACACCAGTTCGAGAGGCGTTGCGACAACTCGAGAGCGACGGCCTGGTGGTGAACGTACCCGCCCGCGGATCTATGGTTTCTCACATCACATCCCAGGAGGTGAACGACGTATTCGAGATTCGAGAAATCCTCGAAACGGGTGCCGCAGGACGTGTCGCTTTGCTTGGGGGGAACGAAACGTTGCTTCGGGAACGGGATGAAGACATGCGACTTCTCGCAAACAACGAAGCAGGTTTCGAGCTGGTTGACGAGTGGGGTTCATCCGAGGACGTTCACATTTCAATCGTAGCCGCACTCCGAAATCAGGCACTGGTGGAGATTTACTCCGGGCTGATCGATCGAATTACCCGAATCCGAAACTACTATCGTCATTCCCTTGCAACGCGGAGATATCACGATATTCTCGCCGAGCACGCGGCAATTCTCGACGCTATAGTCGCCGGGGACGCGGAACTCGCAGAACACACGATGCAGTGCCATTTGCACAATGCGAATGTATTTCTTAAGAACTCAACAACGCAAGAAGGGTATACTGAAATGACTCACGTACGAACAAGAGATTCCCGGCCGGACAAAAAGATTATTCAGGGATTCGTCGAATATCGGTGTCGCGACGGTCTATGAGGCGTCCGGGCGAGTCGGATCCGTCGATCCCGGCATTCGCCCACTGGCGCCCGGCGTCCGGATCATCGGCACCGCGATTACCGTGCAATGCCACCCGAAGGATAATCTCATGCTCCACAAGGCACTGCAGATTGCCGGAGAGGGAGACGTCATAGTCGCGGTGATGGACGATTTCCACGAGGCGGGATACTGGGGAGGGTTGATGACCGGTTCAGCCATTGCGCGCAAGATCGCGGGACTGGCGATTGACGGATGTGTCCGCGACAGCTCCGAGATCATCGAAATGCGATTCCCGGTATTTTGCCGAGGAACCTGCATTCGAGGAACGACGAAAGCGGATGCTCGGCACCATCAATCACCCGATTCTGTTCGGCGGCATTGTTGTGAACCCGGGAGATCTCATTCTTGGAGACGACGACGGGATGGTCATCGTTGGAGCCGGCGACCTGGAAAAAGTTCTCGATGCCTCGAAATCCCGGATCGAGAAGGAGAAAGACAAGGCTGCACAACTCGCGGCGGGTATCAGCAGCGTCGAGCTCAATAAGCTCGACAAGGTCTTTCAATCGCTGGGCCTCGTCGAGGAGCGACAGTGAGAGTCTCTTCGGAACAGCTGAAATCCGTCGCCGAAGCATTTCTTGTGTCATTCGGGGCGCAGAAAGTCGAGGCCCGCCTGGTCGCCGATAACCTGGTTGCGGCCGAGCTGCGTGGAATTTCGACTCACGGGATCAACTTCCTACCGATGATCGCAGAACGAATCCAGAAGGGTGTACTGACGGTGCCGACGCAAATTCGAGTAATTTCCGACGATGAGGCGGTGACCCACATCGACGGTGGCAACGGGCTCGGTCAGGTTGCCGCCACCGAAGCCACGCGTAAAGCAATCGAAAAGGCGCGCCGTTTCGGCGTTGGCATATCGCTCGTCAGAAACACCAATCACGTGGGGCTGCTTGCGTTCTATACAAAGATGGTTGCATCGCAGGGCATGATCGGCATTTGCATGTGCAACAGCGCAGCGGCGATGGCCCCGTGGGGAGGAGCTGAGCCTTTTTTTGGCACCAATCCGTTATCCATTGCGGCGCCTTCGGGGACAGAATCACCAATCGTCCTCGACATGTCGACCAGCATCGTTGCGCGCGGGAAGATCCGGAAGGCGGTAAAGACGAAACAGTCGATCCCGCTCAACTGGGCCCTCGATGCGAGCGGTGCGCCGACCGACGACCCGGCGGCCGCCATGGAAGGTACGCTGCTTCCGATTGGCGGCCCGAAAGGGTATGGGTTGGCTTTTTTTGTAGACCTCATAAGCGGACTGCTGTCGGGATCGAAGTACTCCCGGGAAGTCAGCACCTTTCACCAGCCCTTGAGCCCGACGGGCGTCGGCGTCATGACGATGGCCATCGACATTGGACGATTCATGCCGCGGCGGGTTTTCGACGCGCTCGTGGGCGAACACGTTCGCGTGATTCGGGAATCGCCGAAGGCCAGGAATTTCGACAGAATATACCTCCCCGGCGAGATTGAGGCAGAAAGGGAGAAACTCGGATTGGAGCAGGGAATTCAAATCGATGCAAACGTTCTCGAGTCTGTTGACCGACTCTTGAGCGAACGGGGCGTAGATCTCAGGCTGTCGGACGCGGCTCTTGCGGAATAGCCGTCGGACAATATGAACGCAATCCGCTCGATCTGAGCTAAAGGAGAGGGAAATGTCCAAGACTGTTGCTATTCATATCAAGGATGTCAAAGGGGAAAGGCGCGATCCGCCGCGGACTTCGTGGGTGCTCGTCTCCGAAAAGACGGTCGGGGCAAAGAACCTCGCCGTGGGACTGAACGAGACTGCGGCGGGCAGCATGGTTCCCGAACACGAGCACGGTGACGAGGAAGAGGTAATGCTTTTCCTTTCGGGCCGTGGGACGTTCGTCACCGAAGACGAAGAGATCCCGATCGAGCCCGGCGTTTGCGTCTACAATCCACCCGGCGGGAAGCACAAGATCCTGAACACGGGCGACGAGGTGCTGAGATTCGTCTGGATCTACTCGCCTCAACTCAAAAGTCACCGAAAGTGAATGATTGACGGACAAAGGAGCGGAAGAAATCATGGGTAATTGGAATTTTCCACCGCAGGGTGGACACATGGAGAAGCCGGACAAGATCTACTATCAAACGATGACCAAGAAGGACGTCGAGGAGCGCCTGAAGGTGAACGACATCCTGCTCATCCCGTTCGGATCGACCGAAAACCACGGGGACTCGCAACCCTTCGGCGAGGACGTGTTCATTGTGACCAGGATGTGCGAGATGGTTGCCCAGAAGACCGGCTGCACCGTCGCCGAGCCGCTCTGGTACGCATCGCATCCCTTCGCCCACCTCGGGCAGACAGGAACGGTTCCCATCCCCGACGACGTGACCTCCGCGGTCGTGCGCTCGATAATTTCGGGGTACTGGAACGCCGGATTCCGGAAGCAGATCCTGATGAGCAGCCACGGACAGGAGTACATCATCCCGTCGGCCATCCAGGAGTGGGCCAAGAAGTTCCAGGTCCCCGCGGTGATTATTTTTCTGGACGTGATGAAGATCATGGGCGACGCCCTGAAGGACAAGGCCCACGGCGGCCCGTTCGAGACTCCGTTCCGCCACGGGGATGAGGCGGAGAACTCCATCTGCCTGGCGCTGTTTCCCGAGTTCGTGCAGATGGAGAACGCCGTGGACACCAAAACATGGGGTTTTCTGCCGGAAGGTCACATTGACAAGGGTGGTGACATCTACAACTACCCCATCCCCGGTCAAAGCCATGTCGGCGGCGGCGGCGTGGAGTTCGCCCTCTATCCGGAAGGCGTGTTAGGCAAGCCTTCGCTCGCAAAGGCGGAAAAGGCCTACAAGGCGATAGAGAACTACCTGGACTACATGGTCAAGCTCCACGACGACATCCGGGCGAAGTTCCCTCCGGGGGTGCTTCCGGAGGCCAAATATATGACGCAGAGGAGCCAGGAGGAAATCGATCTCCTGCTCAAGGGGCCGGATCGGGGCGGCAGGCACATCTATACGGTCGCCTGGCCCTCGTAGGCCGTCAGATTCCTGACATGCTGGGTCTTCCAGCCTGAGCGGCGGCGCAACCCGCCTATTGAACAGGCGATTGTGAAGCGTTGCTTCATACAGATTATTTTTGAAGGAGGCGTGAAGATGAAAAAGATCTTCGCAACCATGATTGTTATGGCATTTGCCGCAGCGATGGCGATGGCAGGCGGCCAGACCGAGGCTCCAAAACCACCACCGAGCTCTACCGGCACGGCACAACCGGGCGCGATTATCCTCAAGCTTGCGCATGCGGACTCGACCGACCCCTACACATCCCGGAAACAGGATCAGGCGCTCGCGTTCGCCAATCTTGTGAACGCCAGGAGCAATGGCAGGATCCATGTGGAGATCTACGGCGCCGGTGCGCTGGGCGGCGAGAAGGACTACGTTGCCTCTATAAAGCAGGGTTCAATTCAAGCCGGAATCGCGTCGGGTGTCATGTCCAACTTTTTCAAACCGGCAATGGTAACTTCGATTCCCTACGTTTTTCCATCGGCCGATATTGCATGGCAAGTGCTTGATGGACCGTTTGGTCAGAAGCTGTCGGATGCATTTCTTAATGAGACCGGCATGCGCAATCTCACGTTCTCCGAGGTTGGCTTTCGCAATTTCACGAACAGCGTGCGCGAGATAAAGTCCCCCGCCGACATGAAGGGATTGAAGATCCGCGTTCAGGAAGATCCCATCTACACAAACATGGTGAAAGGTTTGGGCGCAAGCCCCACTCCGATCGCGTGGCCCGAGACCTACACTTCGCTCCAGACCCACGTTGTCGATGGTGAGGAGAACCCGGTCTCGACCATTCTGTTTGCCAAGTTCGCCGAGGTGCAGAAGTACTTGACGCTTGACAAGCACGTCTATGGCGTCGACTGGTTTGTTATTAACGAGAAGTTCTACAAATCTCTGCCGGCCGATCTGCAGTACATCGTAAGTGACTCGGCGCGAATAAGCGCAACGGTTGGACGAGGCGTTCAGCAGCTTCTGTCGGCCGTCGGAATTTCGCAGCTGCAGTCCCAGGGGATGAAAGTCTATGTACCGTCGGCCGCTGAGATCGATCAGTTCAAGAATGCGACCCAGCCGCCGGTTCTCGACTGGCTGAAGACTCAGATCGACCCGTCGTGGATTAGCGGTGAGATGGACGCGGTCCAGAAGGCATACGCGGATTCTCAAAGGCTCGCTCAGTAACGTAACTGGTCAGTTTCAAGTGCGGAGATGGCGGCGTAGGTCGCCTCTCCGCGCACAATATGCCGGTTCAAACGAGAACTTCATCGGGAGGCGCAACATATGGTCATGCGCAAGTTTTTTCGGGTAGTGGATGCTCTGACAAACGGCATGGTGTATTTGCTCCTGTCGATCATGGTGCTCAACACGGCAGTTAGCGTCTTCTTTCGATATATCCTCGGAAACGCATTCTCGTGGTCGGAAGAGGTCTCGCGGTATCTTATGATCTGGATGGGGTTCTTCGGGATGAGCCTCGCCACTCGGGATCGTGAACACGTCGGGGTAAGTTTCGTGACCAATGCGTTGCCCCCGGTTATTCGAAAAATCCTCCGATACCTCGCTGACACAGTGGTGGTCGCGTTTCTTCTTCTTCTCATCGTCCTCTCGGTCAGACAGATCATAGGCTCTGAAGGCGAGACCACGGCCGCGCTGGTGATCCCCATGTCGTTTCCCCTTTCTGCCGTGACTGTCGGGGGGTGCCTCATGTTCCTGCAGGCAGTCCGCAGAATGGCGAAGATGATTCGGGAAGACCTGAAATCGCGGCATGACTAGAATCCGGAAGTACGGTGGAGGAAGTAGATGCTCTTAAGTGTTATCGTTTTCGTTGCGTGTCTGCTCATCGGGGTCCCGATCGCGTTCAGCCTTGGCGTTGCCTCGATTGCATTTCTGGTTGTCCTCGGCGGTATTCCGTTTGAAGTTGTCGCGCAGCGCATGTTCAACGGGCTCGATTCATTTCCGTTCATGGCGATTCCCTTCTTCATCCTCGCTGGTGAGCTGATGAATACCGGTGGAATCACCAAGCGCCTCGTGACTTTCTCGGAGACGCTCGTGGGTCACATGAAGGGCGGCCTCGCGCACGTCAACATCATCACGAGCATGTTCTTCGCCGGCATAACCGGATCGGCAATCGCCGACACCTCGGCCATCGGTTCCATGCTCATCCCCGCCATGGAAAAAGAGGGTTACGATGCGGACTTCAGCGCGGCCGTAACCGCATCAGCCTCGGTCATGGGGCCCATCATTCCGCCGAGCATTCCGTTCGTGATCTTCTCGCTTCTCAGCGGCACGTCGGTGGCGGCCCTCTTTCTTGCCGGCGTGATTCCCGGTGTTCTGCTCGCGGCCGGACTGATGCTGGTCACCTACATTATCGCCCGAAAACGAAACTATCCGAAGAGGCCGGGATTTCCGAGCATTCGGGCAATATTGCGGGCATTCGTTCCGGCGCTCATTCCGCTCATGATGCCGCTGATCATTCTCGGCGGTATTCTGGGCGGCATCGTGACTGCCACCGAGGCATCCGGAATTGCCGTCGTCTACGGTCTGGTGATCGGGTTCCTGGTCTACCGGAACATCTCGCTCAGGCAGCTGCTCGATATTTTTCTCTCTACGGCGAAAACGGTCGGTATCGTCTTTCTGGTGATCGCCTGTTCGAACGTCTTCAACTGGATGCTGACGGTGGCTCAGGTGCCGCAAACGATAACCTCTTTTGTTTCCCAGAGTTTCGGCAGCAGGGCCCTGCTTCTTCTGGCGATAAATATCGTCCTCCTGTTCTTCGGCACTTTCATGGAAGGCACTGCGGCGATGATAATCACGGTGCCGATCCTTATGCAGATGACCGGTATATTCGGGATCAACCCGGTCATGCTCGGGGCGATTGTGGTTCTCAATCTCATGATCGGACTCATTACTCCGCCCGTCGGGTTGTGCCTGTTTGTAGCCTGCGGGATCGCCAAGATTACTCTGGAGAAGCTGGTAAAGGCCATCTGGCCATTCCTCGTCGTCGAAGTCGTGGTTCTCTTTCTCGTGACCTACATTGAACCGATCAGTCTGTTTCTCCCGAGACTATTTGGCTACATCAGATGAAAATGCGGTTGGGTTGTTTCGGATTCATCAAAGATCTCGATGATATCGCGGCTGCAGGCTATGACTGCGCCGAGCTGCATGTCAAAGAGATTATGGGATTCGATGATGCAGAGTTCGGGAAGGCGCTGACCCGATTGAAATCCTGCGGGATCCCGGCGGAGGTCTTCGACAATCCGATTCCGCTCGATTCCCGCGTATCCGATAAGTCGTTCGATCTCACGTACTACCGGGACTTTCTGCGAAAAGCGGCGGATCGTACCGCGGAAATGGGCGCCCGATACTTTGTGTTCGGAAACGGAAAGGCCCGCAGCCTCCCGGCAGAGGGGGACATAGCAGGAGCGGCAGCTAAGTTCGACCAGTTTTTCAATATGCTGCTCGACATTGCCGCGGAGTACAATATCACTGTTCTCATAGAGCCTCTCGGGAAAAAGCTGTCGAATATCGTCAATAATCTTCCGGAAGCTGTCGCGTTTATCGAAAAATTCGGCAGACCCAACCTCAAGACTTTCATAGACTACCGGTACATGGTCGAGCTCGCGAGACCACTCGAGGAAATCGAGCAGTACGAGCGCTACATCAAGCACGTGCACATTGACAATCCATTGACTACGTTCCCGACGAGGCAGGTTCCCAGGCTCGACGACGGATTTGACTACAAGCCTTTCCTCGAGACGCTCAAAAAGATCGCCTACAAGGAAATCATCTCGATAGAGGCTTCGGTTTTCACAGATTTTCCCCGGGAAATAGGGGAGGGAATCAAGTTCTTCGCCGCGCACGGAATAGTGCCGTACCGGAACTAAGGTACGGCAAGGGAGTACGAATTATGAAAGCATTGGTCTACTACGGTCCCCATGATTTGCGCTATGCGGATATCGACACGCCAAAACTCAAGAAAGGTGAGGTGCTGGTCAGACCGAGATCGGTGTCGATCTGCGGATCCGACCTCTCCGGATACAAGGGGGCTTCGGCGATGCGCGTGCCGCCGCTAGTCATGGGCCACGAGTTTTCCGGAGAAGTTGCGCAGGTGGGCGAAGGCGTTTCCGGAGTGAATGTCGGAGACCGAGTAGGTGTCGTTACCAATCTGTACTGCGGTACCTGTCCGGACTGCCGGGACGGTCTTACGAACGTCTGTGACAACCGCTTCATCATCGGCACCACGATGAAGGCCGGAAGCTACAACGGCGCCATGGCGGACTTCGTTGTGGCTCCTGCCGAGAAAATCATGCGGCTTCCCGCCAACGTCTCCTTCAACGAATGCGCGTTGGTGGAGCCTCTTTCCATATCGTTGCGGGCCACCAAACACGCCGGAAATCTCACCGGGAAGACGGTTGCGGTTTTCGGCGCCGGACCGATAGGCCTGCTCACCATCATGTGCGTGAAAGCGTTCGGCGCAAAACGGATCATTGCGATCGACTTGGTGGATGGGCGGTTGAAAATGGCTGCACAGTGCGGAGCCACCGATACTCTCAACTCGCGTGGAGACGTCCCGAAGCTCGCGCACAAGATGACAGGTGCCGCCGGGATCGACGTGGTCTTCGATGCGGCCGGGGTCGCCGAAACAATCAATACTGGCATCCAGATCGTGCGAAACGGCGGAACCATTGTGATGATAGGGCTCGCGTCGCCAACCTTCGAAATCGAGTACAAACATGCGGTAGCAAAGGAGCTCAGGCTCCAGGGAAGCTACATGTATACGAGTGAGATGAGGGAAGGGCTTCAGATGATCGCGGACGGCAAGCTGAACGTCAAACAGATCATCACCGCCGAGCTTCCGATGTCGGAGGGTCCGCGAATCTTCGAAGAGCTCGTCTCCGGCAAGTCGAGTGAGATCAAGGTCATTCTGACCAACAAATGATGCGGAAACCGAAGGAGGCGTGAGGCAAAATGAAACTGAACCACCTGGGGTTTGTCACGAGGGATCTGGAAAAAACTGTGAACGGGTACCTGCACATGGGGTTCGTCAAGGTCCACGAGGATGTCAAGCACCATGAACCGAAGAACATGTACGTGCAGCGGGTTCGACTCGGCGAAACGATAATCGAGATCATGCAGCCTGCAGACTCATCCAAGCCTTCGTTTGCCGGTGAAACGCTAGCGGGGTCCGAAGCTCCGGTTGTGCTGCAACACATTTGCTATGACGTTGATGACATTCACAAGACGGTGAACGATCTGATGGCTACCGGTGAGTACACCATCCACGAACCGATCACGAGCGGGGTGTTCCAGAAGAACCAGATCTGTTTCCTCCGGCACAAACAGCTTGGACTGATTGAGTTCTTCGAGTGGCCGAAGTCCTGACGGCCCACTTCCGGATGCAAAGGTAAACCCGCGATGGAAATTAGAAGCGAAAATCGAAAGGTGGGATTTCTCCACACCACTCCGGCCACGATCGGCATGGCAGATCGTTTTATGGGGACCTATGTTCCCGGCGTCGATCCGGTGCATATCTACGATGGAAGAGTGAAAATTGATAACTTCAGGTCGCCGGTAGGCAGGACGCCGAAGGTCAATCTTCTGCGGTGGGCCAACTTCGCGGAGCAGCTCGAGCTTGCTGGATGCGAGCTCATCGTCTCCTGTTGCAGCCTGATGCCGAGGGCGACCGCCTACGCGGCCAGTGCGGTATCGGTTCCGTTCATACAGCTCGATTCGGTGATTCTCGATCAGGCGGTGGCGAGATACCGGCGAATCGGAGTGTTGACGACAACGGAATATACAACCCCCTACGTCGTGGAGGGACTCGAGGCACGGGCCGCGGGTGCCGGGAAAAAGATAGAGCTCGTTTTCGGCGGCGACCCTACGGCGCTGACTCTTTTCAATGCGGGCGACTACGAAAAGCACAATGCGATTGTCATGAAAAACATCGACGAGCTTTCAGAAGAGGGCGTTGATTGCGTGTTGATGGGGCAGATACCCTTCGCGCTGATGGATGAAACGCTGCGTAATCGCGCGGGGAAGGTGCCTGTGTTGTACGCAGGAGCCGACGCATTCAGGCGCGTGAAGGAGCTGTTGCCGTCATGAGCGTCGACAGCCTGAATTTTGTCGAGCCGTTTTTTTCCGTCAAATATGTTCGCAGCGAGAAAGAATGCGCGATCGGCAAGAGGAGCATCGTCTTCAATCTTTCGCGGAAACCGATACGCGTGAACCATCAGTTGTTGGAGTTCTACAGCTCCGCAGTATTCACCAACATCACAATATCTGATGTTGACCGTTGCCTCGTAATCGAAGACTTCGAACGCAACCGAGACCACGAGGCACTGTTCGAGGCAATCAAGAAGAAATGGACACTTGTCTACGAGGCAACGAAGGTCGAAAGACACCGGGGAGTTGAGCTTTGGCGATCGGAGAAAGTCAAACTCGACGATACGGAGGTCAATATGTGCTACGCCGCTTCGATTCCGCTGAACGTCGGCCTCCATAGAACACATTGGGGAGACCGCCCGTTCCGCGAAGTGCACACTCAGATCCTCGGCTACGGGGAAATGCAGCAATACCGGGAACAGGATCTCGAGCACTCTTTACCGCGCGGATCCAATGGCGCCGGGCTGCACTCACGAGCCGATGTATGACGAGAACTGCATCTATCCCTGGCACCAGTACGAGACGGCAACGAAGGCGATCTTCATGGCAACAGAGATGCAGTTGAGCGATGAGGAATACCACAACATACAAATCAGAACCGGGATGCTCAGCGCCCCGGATTTGGCAGCGAAAGGAGAAGCAGAATGAGCGGAGCAACGAGGTACAACAATTTCATCGGCGGCGGATGGAAGCCGCCG
Source organism: uncultured Spirochaetota bacterium (assembly GCA_963832675.1). Classification (GTDB taxonomy): domain Bacteria; phylum Spirochaetota; class Spirochaetia; order DSM-27196; family DATKUC01; genus DATKUC01. The sequence continues at coordinate 11,028 of CAWHUY010000004.1, forward strand.
CGAAGCGGAGCATACTACCCGGATTACAATCCCGCTGACGAGAAGGATCTCATCGGTGAGTTTCCGCTTTCTACACACGAAGACGCAGACGAAGCTATAACAAGTGCCAACGACGCATTTGGTTCCTGGAGCAGGCTGCTCCCGGCGGAACGGGCGAAGTACATCGAGAAGTTTGTCGCGCACCTTGCGGAAAATGTCCCGCGCGTTGGGGCGGCGATTTGCCGGGAAGAGGGCAAAACGATGAAGGAAGCCCTGGGAGAGCCGACGCGCGGCGTCGTCGAGTGCAGCTACTTCGCCGGAGAGGCGCAGCGTCTCGACGGAATCACCATGCCAAGCGACCGCAAGGGCGTGGTGAGCGTGGCGACCCGCGTCCCGATCGGGGTAGTTGCGGCGATTTCTCCGTGGAACTTTCCCTTCCTGACGCCGCTTCGGAAGATCATTCCTGCGCTCGCGATGGGCAATACCGTGGTGTTCAAACCTGCCTTCGATACCCCGTTGAGCGGTGTGCTTCTCATGGAAATGTTCGAGAAGGCGGAGCTCCCCGCCGGCGTCGTGAACATGGTTATCGGGAAGGGTAGCGTGATGGGTGATGCCATTTCCGGCAACCCCCTGGTGCGGGGAATAACCTTCACTGGATCGACTGCGGTAGGCAGGCGGATCAATCAGCTGGCGGCACAGAATTTCACCAAGGTCCAACTCGAGATGGGAGGCAAGAACCCCTGTATCGTGGCCGATTACGCGAACATCGATCGGGCGGCGGCGGAGATAGCCACCGCGGCTTATGCGGTGAGCGGGCAGCGATGTACCTCTATCAGCCGGGTGATCGTTCTCGAAAAACACGCCGCGGAACTGGAAGCCAAGATCATCGAGAAGATGAAATCCTACGTCCTTGGAAACGGAGCAGATCCGAAGGTGACCATGGGGCCGATAATCAATCGGACTGCGGGCGAGAGCATTATGGCTTACATACAGAGTGCCCGGGACGAGGGAGCCACCGTGAAGGCCGGCGGCGCGCAGCTTCGGGGCGGTGACTTCGACAAAGGGTTCTACATTGAGCCAACGCTGATTACCGAAGCAACGCCCGCGATGAAGGTTTCCATTGAGGAAATCTTCGGCCCCGTACTAGTCAGTATCAAAGTGGGTTCATTTGCCGAGGCGATGAAGGTTGCCAACGATACCGAATACGGGCTTGCCGCGTCTCTATTCTCGGACAATCTGTCATACATCTACGATTTCCAGCAGAACATCGAGTCCGGAATGGCGCACGTCAATCATGGCACCGTAACCGATAGCACCATGCCGTTTGGAGGCGTGAAGCACTCCGGAATCGGCCCATTCTCCAAAGGCGTCACCAACAAGGACTTTTTCACGACGCACAAGGTCAACTACGTGAAGTACTCGTGACTTGTGCGCGCCCGAATCCTCAATACGAACGGCGTAGGAGTATTTAGTATGGAGCTCGAAAAGCGCGTAATGATCATTACCGGAGCGGGTCTTGGAATCGGAAAGGCGATCGCGGAGAAAGTCTATGCTGAAGGGGCTCTGGTTGCGCTCTGGGACATGAACTTCGAGTCGGTGGAGAAGCTGTCTGCTGAGCTTGACTCGAGCGGCAGAAGGACGGTCGCCGTCAAAGTCAACACCACGAACGAACCGGAAGTGCGGGCGGCTGTTACGAAAACCGTGGAGAAGTTCGGACGGATCGATGTACTTGTCAACAACGCAGGGATCTCCCGCCACGCGCTTCTCGAAGAGATGTCTCTTGAGCTCTTCGAGCAGGTGATCAGCGTGAATCTGACGGGACCATTTCTGTGCTGCAAGGCGGTGGCTCCGGTAATGAAAAAGCAGAAGTTCGGGAAAATTGTGAATATTGCGTCTCTTGGCGCGAGGACCGGGCGCCCCGGTGTAGGAGTGAACTATGCCGCTTCGAAAGCGGGCCTGCTCGGTATCACAAAGGTGCTGGCAAAAGAGCTTGGTCCGGACAATATCTACGTGAACGCGATTTGTCCCGGCCCGATCCTCACGGATCAGACCAAACAATATTCGCCGGAGGTATTCGCGACCTGGAACGCCGGGCGGGCTGTTCCGAAAGATGGATTGCCTGAAGACGTCGGCGATGCGGTCATCTTTCTGGCATCGAAACGTTCAGACTGGGTGACCGGCATAACCCTGGACGTCAACGGCGGAATCTTCATCGGCTGACATCGCTGTCGCGGTTCGGGGCGAATAGACTGACCGGACAGGGGAAACCAGTAAATGAAAACTCAAGGCACCGCCGAAAAATCTGCACGATTTCCGTTCGCCGCTGCAAGACTTACCGCGTTTATGGAAAACGCCGGGGTGGACCTTATCCTCGCATCCTCGCGGCACAACATACGCTACCTCACCGGTGGGTACTACTACCCGCTCTACATGTGGGATGGGCACACAAAGCGGACGCAGCACCTCTCTTTCCTCGGCATTCCGCGCGGCTCCGTCGATGATTCTTTCTTCATCGGACGGCCGGGTGAGAAGGAAATAATGAAGGAGGCTGACGTCTGGGTAGAGCCGTGCTTCGAGGCGAGGGTGATCGGTAGCCTGTCGACGGTCGAGAGGGCAGTTGATGTTCTCAAAGCGCGTCATCTCGATTCCGGACGTGTCGCTGTCGAGCTGTCCACGCTTCCCGCCGACGCTTTCAACCTGCTCCGACGCGAACTCCCGCAAATCGAATTTGTAGAGGCCGCCAACCTTTTTGATCCACTTCGAGCCGTGAAGTCCCCGAAAGAGTTGCAGCTCATGCGCGACGGAACCGCGAAGCTTCTCGAGGCGGTGACGCATACGCTGAGCAACGGCCTGGACGGGGAGACCACACTCGAAGTGGCCGAACAGGTCAAAGCGCAAAGTGCAGTACGAGGTTTGCACTCTCTCTACGCGCTTGTCTGTGCCGGACCGAGCTACTTTCGAGCTCCATCGCGCAAGCGTACATGGAACGCGGGACGGCCGCTGCATATCGATTCCGGTGCTCTGACTGACGGTTACGTGGTAGAAGTGTGCCGAATGGGATGTCTCGGGCGTCCTGCCGGTCTGGTCGATGATCTGTTTCGCGCGTGCCGCGAGCTCGAGTCCACAGTTCTCGCCGAAATGCGGCCCGGCGTAGAAGCGAAGACGCTGCATGCTCACGCCAGCGAGTTTCTCTCGAAAAACCGTTTCGGCGATTACGGGAAGTTCATTGCGCACGGGATCGGGATGGTCCACCACGAGGACCCGGTCATAAGTCCTGAATCGTCGCAGCTGCTGGCGGCGGGCATGGTTGTCTCGGTTGAAATGGAGTTTCGCCATCCAGAGGCGGGACATATCAAAATTGAAGACATGGTCGTTGTCACGAACGACGGCAGCGAAGTGATCAGTCCGGGCGGAGATTCCTGGAGCATCTCTCCTTCATGAGAACTTTTTCGTGACCTATCCGGGTGTGGATAGACCGGAGCAGAAATTGACAACAGCCAGTTCAGGTGACTCGGAGGGCACAATGCTCGAGCTTCAAAAGGGTATCGATATTCTTGCTGATGTCGGGATGGTGAAGTCCCGACAGGCTGCAGAACATCTACTTGAGACATCACTTGACGAAGAGAATCTCGACAAGATTCACCGCGTTGAGAATGGCGAAGTGATTCTGAAGATTGCCAACGCAATCGCGCTATGCCGGCCGGCGGCAGTATTCATTCATAGCGGCTCGGAATCGGATATGCAGTTTGTCCGGTCCATGGCGATCAAGAATGGGGAAGAGTCCCCTCTCGCTCTGAGCAATCACACCTGCCATTTTGATCTGCCTGAGGACCAGGGCCGAATGGTCGACAAGACGTTCTATATCGTCAATGACAGAGAAGAGGTGAGTGTCCTTTCGCGGAAAATCGCACGCGAGGAGGCTCGTGAATACGTGGCTGGGCAGATGAACGGAATAATGGCGGACAAGACCATGGTAGTGGGCATGTACAGCCGTGGTCCGGTTGGCGCGCGGGCCGCGGTTCCCGCGCTTCAGATTTCCGATTCATTCTACGTCATACACAGCGCAGACATGTTATACGCAAGCGCTTTTGGAGAGATTGCCGGCGAGGTGAGGCGAGCAGGTATGTTCTTTACGAATCTGCATTCTCTGGGCCGGTTCAGCTCCTCCGACATTCCGAAAGCCCGAATCTTCATGGATCGAAGCTGGTTGACCACATTCAGCATGCACTGTACATATGCCGGCAATACGCTCATGCTCAAGAAGGGAAATCATCGATTCGCCGTTGACCGGGCTACCTACATGCGAAAAGGAAACGAACTTTCCGAGCACATGTTCATAACAGGGTTGACTGGACCCGCCGGGAGGAAGACCTATTTCGCAGGAGCCGCGCCGTCCGGTTGCGGGAAAACAACCACCGCCATGGTCGGAACAGATTTGATTGGTGATGATCTCGCGCAACTGTGGATCGAGAAAGATGGTTCACTTCGGGCCATAAATCCCGAGATTGGCGTGTTCGGAATCGTGCAGGATGTGAATTGGGAGGGAGATCCCATCCTGATGGAAAGCTTCGAACGGGATTCTGCCGAAGTTATTTGGTCGAACTTGCTCATAGACGACGATAATCGGCCGCGGTGGGTCGGAGACGGCAAGGCGCCGCCTGCTCACGGGAGAAACTGGCTTGGAGAGTGGACGCCCGACTCGGTCGACGAGCGGGGAAAGCCGGTCCCCATGTCCCACCCCAATGCAAGGTTCACCATGCGCAGTGATTTTATTGCCAACTACAGCCGCGCGTTGGCCGCCGCCCCCGCGGGTGTTCCAATCAGCGTCATCACCTATTCCGGCAGGGACAGCGACACGATGCCACCGGTGTGGGTCGCAAAGACGTCCGACGCAGGGGTTGTCATCGGCGCGTCGATTCTTTCGGTAGCGACTGCGACGGAGGTGGGCGTCTCCGGCGTGAAACGGCAACCGTGGGCCAACGCCGCGTTTATCCCGGGACCGCTGGCTCACTACATGAAATCACAGTTTGCGTTTTTTAACTCGCCCAATCTGAAACAAAAACCTACAATTGCCGGCCTGAACTATTTTCTCACGCACGCCGCCCGGGGGGGTGAAAGTGGTGGACTGCTCGGCGAAAAGAGAGACGTAATCGTCTGGTTGTCGTGGCTCGAGCGCTATTGTCACGGAGAGGTGCCCATTATCGAGACGCCGATCGGTTATATTCCGCAATACAAGAATCTGAAAGTGCTCTTTTCCGAGCTGCTCGGCAAAGATTATCCAGTAGGCGTGTACGATCAGCAATTCTCGCTCTACGTCGACAAGATTCTCTATAGAATCGACCTGCAGGAAGAATCATACAAGGAGGAAGAGAAGATACCCGGCCGACTGTTCGATATTTACGCAGAACAGCGAACGGCTCTACTTGACCTGAAGGCTCAATTCGGACCAATAGTAGCGCCAATCGAAATGGCGAATCGAGTGGGGGCGAAGGCCTGACCAGGTCGACCCGTTCGACCTCCGGCGCCACATGAATTTTCAGCTTCGACGAAGGCCGCCGAGGAAGCAAACCTGTCGCCGCCGCCAATCCATTGATCGCGTTTCTTTAAGAGCTCATCAGGGAAATTACGGATGCGATGCCGAGACAGCCGAGCTTGCAGGGTCGTAATCCCGGTGTACACCTGAGAGGCCAATGAGGAAGACGCTTGCGTTTTTTAGGTGCCTCTGCATCGACTGTTCGGCGCGCTCTGCATCACCGTCTATAATCGCGTCCAGAATGGCCGTGTGCTCGGCTACAACATCGAGAATGCGCCGCCGCGTCAGCCGTTTGCCAAAATAGTTGCGTATTCTCAAGATCCGATCGATGAGGCCCCCATACACGTTTACGAGCAGGTGATTTCCGAGCGAGGAGACAATGACCAGGTGCATATCCTCCCAGGATCCCCATTCGTGCACATACTCTTCCGAAGTGTTTACTCGTTCGAGGTATCGCTGATTATCTTCGCGCATTTTGCGGAACAGGTCATTGCCCTGAAGGTGTGCCGCTCGCTTCGCTGCGCCTGACTCGATGATCTCACGAATTTGGAATACGTCGCTGATCTCCTGCGAGGTGATGTGAGATATCGTCGATCCGCGCGAGGGAACGTTTTCGACGAAGCCGTCCCGCTCGAGCTGGCGGAGAGCCTCACGCACCGGTGTCTTGCTCACACCAAGGCGGGCGGCAAAATCGGCCTCGTTGATCGGCAGGCCCGGCTGCAATTCGACATTGATGATTTGTCTTCTGAGAGTATCGTAAACCCAGCCCTTTTTGTTCAATTTCGTTTCCATTCGGCAGTCCAGATTATATTATTAGTATACTAGATAAATACGTGTATTGCCCGCAGTTGTCAAGCGATCAAGTGGAAGATACCCGATCGAGAACCGCGTCGCGGCGGAACCAGAACGAGGGATCTGGCGTGAGATAGCGTGAAGCGCGCGATCACCCGGCGGTTGTAAGAGAAGAAAAAAAGAAAGCCGGTGGCCTTTAACCAACCGGCTTTTTAGAACGGATTCTCCGTCACGGAGAATCCGTATAGCAGCGGCAGGACTCTCACATACTAAAATTAGTTAAGTCATTACCCAATAATTAATAAACCGCAACTATCCATGCTATGTCTACAAATAGTCTACAATTTTTCTCTAACATTATCTGAACCGGCGGCCATCCTTCCATAGCTGGCCGCGAAGTTCATTCTCTATTGTTCGGTAACCAAGAGGGGCTCACCCACGGATTATGATAGCGACGCAAGTCGTTATCCCAGAGGATCTTACGTGATCATTTGGCGCCGTATAATAGAGAAAGTCAAGTGGAAAATGTGCTGGTTTGATCGGGAATGCGCTGGGAGATGCAGAGTTTTCTCATTTTGTATCTC
>CAWHUY010000005.1:0-30383 GCA_963832675.1 uncultured Spirochaetota bacterium
GCACCACGCGTGAGCGGGCTCCACGCTTCGACCTGTATTCCGCGGCTCTTGCAGTAGGCGAGAAGCTCGGGTTGCTGGAGGAAGGGGTGGAACTCGATCTGGTTCACTGCGGGAACCAACTCGCATTCGCGGGAAAGCTCTTCAATGTGATGAATGAGAAAATTGCTGACGCCGATCGCACGCACTTCACCGTCGCGGTAGAGTTTTTCCATTGCCCGATAACTGTCGGTGTAGAGGCCACGGACCGGCCAGTGAACCAGATAGAGATCGACATAGTCGAGTCCGAGCGATTTCTTGCTCGCCGCGAATGCTTTGAGCGTCCGGTCATATCCCTGATCGCTGTTCCACACTTTTGTGGTAACGAATATCCTTTCGCGCGGCACGCCGCTCGCTCGTATGGATTTCCCGACTCCCGATTCGTTTTCATAGTAGGCCGCCGTGTCGATGTGCCGGTAGCCGATTTCGATGGCCGACGCAACTGACTCTTCCACCTCGCGACCTGGTTCGGTGAGGAAGACGCCGAATCCCACCCAGGGCATTTTTACGCCGTTGTTCAATTCGACAACAGACTCCAGATTCATGCACTCTCCTTTCTATTCTCCGACCGGATCCCGAATCCGCCCGAATCGTGTCATGGTAACGACGAAGCGCATCTGCGGTCAAGCCGACCGTCCCGGCATCTTGGCATTCGTGACGTTTTTCTATATGTTATTATATATATGAAATTTAGCGAACTACCACTTTCAGAAGCAGTCTCCCACGGCGTAAAAGACGCCGGATTTACCGACTGCACGGATGTGCAGGAACTCACGCTCACCTACACGCTCCAGGGCCGCGACGTCTGCGTGCAATCTCAAACCGGCACTGGCAAGACCGCTGCGTACCTTCTTTCAGTTTTCCAGCTGATGACCCAGAGGGACGATCTCTCGGGAAGAATGACCATGATCATTGCGCCCACGAGGGAGCTTGCAGTTCAAATCGAGCAGGAAGCCCAGTTGCTCGGAAAGCATGTGCCCTTGCGAATCGGTTGTTTCTACGGCGGTGTCGGGTACGCTGACCAGGAACAGAGCCTCGCGGAAGGTGTCGATGTGGCTATCGGAACGCCCGGAAGACTCATCGACTTCAGTCAGTCCGGCAAGCTCGATTTTTCGAAAGTCGGCATCGTCATAATCGACGAGGCGGATCGCCTGTTCGACATGGGGTTCTATCCCGACATTCGCAAGATGCTGAAACGAATGCCCCCGCGCGAACAGCGTATCTCCATGCTTTTCAGTGCGACCTTGAGCACGCGCGCCCGGAACATCGCGTGGGAGCACATGAACAATCCCGCTGAGGTTGAGATCCACCCGGAACAGGTTACGGTCAAAGGGATAACTCAGGCCCTGTATCACGTCGCGCGCGACGAAAAGTTCCGGCTGCTGCTCGGGCTGCTCGCAAAGTTTCAGCCCGAAAATGCGATCATTTTCACCAATACCAAAAGGGCGGCCGAAGAGGTTTCCCGCAGGCTCGAGCTGAATGGTCATGATAGCACCTTTATCATGGGCGACCTGCCGCAGCGCAAACGACTTCGCGTAATCGAAGGGATCAAGGCCGGCACGGTGAAACTGCTCGTCGCCACCGACGTTGCAGCCCGAGGTCTTCACATCGACGACCTGGACATGGTCATCAACTACGATCTCCCCGAGGACAGGGAAAGCTACGTGCACCGCATCGGGCGGACCGCGCGTGCCGGGAAGACCGGCAGGGCAATATCGCTTGCCGACGAGCGCTTCGTCTTCGGCCTGGAAGCGATCGAAGAGTTCATCGGCTATCCAATCCCGGTGGAGCGGGTTACCGACGAGCTCATAGTTGTGGACGCCAGCGCAGGAAAGCGAGTGTCGATCGGCCGGGATTCCGAGATGAGCGGACCTCGGGGCCGCGGTGCGAGGCGGAGCGGGCCGGGCAGACAACCGGAGCGTCCAGGCCCACGGGGACGCCATCCCTACCGAAGTGAACCCGAGGGGCAACTCTCAGGCGGCGGACCGCGGCAGAGGCGCGATGAGAGACCGCATCCGACAAAAGCGGCGAAACCTGCCGGAGACGGGAAATTGGGCGCGCGCAATCGAACCGAATCCCCGGATGGGGCGCAGGCGCGGCCCGACAAGCGCACTCCGGTCGAAGAACGGCTCGACTACTACCGAAAGAAATACGGTGAAGAGTTTTCGGTCGGCAAGTCTCCGCGCGAAAAGGCACCCGCGGCGGCCCACAATCCGCGGGAGCGGCAGCCGGAGAAGCGGCAACCGGGCCGCAAGCCAGTGCCGGTCAGCAGCAAAGGCAGTCGGAGCCCTGCGGGACAAAGGGCTCCGCGAGCGCCCGAGCGCAGTGGACACGTAGATGCGAAGCCGATAGTCGCCGAAGATCCGAAAATGTCCGCAGGGCAGCCCGCGCCCCAGGGCGCCAAACAGGGGCTTTTCGGAAAGCTACGGCGGCTTTTCGGCCGTGCCGAACAGTGAGAATATTCCGTTTTCGAATGTAGCGGCACCAGCGATTCACACGCCGCTACGGTCGGAATATCGGGCACGCGCAACGTCGGCGGGACCGAAGCTCGCGAGAATCCCACGGCCGGGCACCGCCGCATGCGGCTCTTGACACTGCCCGGCTGGTTCTTTAAGTTGTATGGTCTAAGCTCAGTACGATCCGTGCCTTGTGCACGTATGTAAGACGAATGCAGTCTGATCCAAATGACGTGCAGATGCCATAATGGTAAGGAGTAGGTGAATGGCACGAAACACGAAGGCCAAAGGAAAGCTTGTGAGGCGCTTTGGCGTGAACATCTTCGGAAATGAAAAATATGACCGGCTCTTGAAGAAGAAACCACGTGGTCCGGGGGAGCCAAAAAAAGGGCGTGTCCGTCAGACCGAATATGGGCGGCAGCTTTTCGAAAAACAGAAGCTCAAGTTCGCCTATGGTCTTTCAGAGCGCCAGTTTGCGAACCTTTTCTTCAAAGCGAAACAGATCAAAGGCGTAACAGGTTTGAACATGCTCATTCTTCTCGAGCGGCGACTCGACAATGTCGTTTATCGCATCGGGATGGCATCGAGCAGATCGCAGGCTCGGCAGCTCGTGAGCCACGGACACGTTCTTCTGAATGGTCGCAAGGTGACCATCCCTTCGGCGCTGGTCCGTGTGAACGACACGGTCACCGCGAAAGAGAAGAAGAGCACGCGAGACCTCGTTCGCCGCCTTGTCGCCGACAACGGTTCGCGGCCGATACCGCCCTGGCTGAACGTTTCAAAAGACGAATTGACCGGGACGATTGTGGCGCTGCCGACGCGGGAGATGATCCCGACAGTTGCCGACGAGCAGCAGGTCGTAGAGTACTACGCCAAGCAGTAGATTTCGGCATCGACCAAAGAACCCTCGAAACCGGACAGGTCTCGAGGGTTTTTTATTTGCGTCGGTCGCGCGATCCAAATATTCTGCGGAAGATTCGCCCGGTCCGCTTGCTCGGCGGTGAAGGTTCCCGAGAGGTCGTTTTTTCGTATAGTTCGACCCCCACCCGATGTGATTCGTCACCGGCCGGTCCGGGACGACGGGCACGAATATCTCGCAGCCGGTCTTCGGTACCGTATATCACCACCATGTCACCTTTGGCGATATGGCTCGAACCGCGTGGCGCGCCCTCGTAGCCGCCGCCCGGGCGGCGGATTCCGAGAACCAGGACGCCCTCGTCGGACAGTGTCAGCTCCGAAAGCGCCCGATCGGCGAGCCAGCTCTCGTCGCTTATGAGCATCTCCACAACCTCATAATCACCCGAAAGGTTGAGCAGGCTCTCGTAGTCTGCAATCTTGATTCGAGTCCATCGTCGCAAAGCCCATTCGATGATATGCCCGAATGTGCGGTCAAGCGCAGGGATGCGCGCAAGAACCAGAATCGCCACGAGTCCGCCCACCAGCCACAACCCGCGGATATACGTTTCGCTCCTGGACTGGCTCCCCACGAAGGAGATGATGAGAGAGGTCGCGAGCGTGACGAAACCGGCGCTACGGACCAGCATGAGCGCCATGATGATTCGGCGGCGGACCGGGTGGTGGACGACGCTTTCGGATTCGCTGGTGGTGAACCCGGTTCCCGTAAACGCGGAGCGGGTCTGGAAGCGCGCCGTGTCCTGGGAAATACCGGTAAGCTTGAGCATGACCGTTGCGATTCGGACAATCAGCATCGAAATGATCAGCACCGCGAAAAAGGCGATAAGTGCGACGTCCACGCGGGAGAACCTCCTGTGACAATAGTATCCACGGCTGTCGTTGCTGAAAAGGCCCGCACGAGAGTAATTTCAACCCATGGAAAAGTATCAACTTGGTAATTCAGATATGGTAGTGAGTCCTATTGGTCTTGGTTGCTGGCAGTTTTCCGGCGGCAAAGGAATAATCGGCGGCTTCTGGCAGCGGCTCGACCCGGAGATTGAACGGGAAATAGTAAAGACGAGCATTGACGGCGGGATAAACTGGTTCGATACAGCCGAGGCGTACGGTTGGGGCAGATCGGAAGAGGCACTGCGCAGTGCGCTGGAATCAGTCGGTGTGGCCCCGAACATCGAATCCACCCCCAACCCGAGGTACGTCGCGACGAAATGGTTTCCCTTCTTTCGGTTTGCGTCGTCGATGGAGAGGACCATCGGATTTCGCCGCGGCAAACTTGGAGAGTATCCGATCGATCTCTACCAGATCCACGCTCCGGCGAGCTTCTCGCGTTTTCCGACGCAGATGACCGCGCTCGCAAAGCTGATCGATCAGGGGCAGATTCGGCGAGCGGGGGTCAGCAACTTCTCTGCGCCCCAAATGGAGCAGGCCTACAGAGAGCTGAAGAAGCGCGGGCACACGCTCGTTTCAAATCAAGTGCGGTATAATCTCCTCGACAGGAGGATAGAGAAAAACGGTGTGCTCGATACCGCCGCCCGGCTTGGTATGACTATTATTGCCTATTCACCACTCGAGCAGGGAATTCTCACCGGAAAGTTCCACGCTGATCCGGAAATCATCAAACGACGCCCCGGTCCGCGGAAATTCATGAAAGGGTTCAAGCCCGAGGGGCTCGACCGTACGCGACCTCTCATCGAGCTTCTCCAGCGGGTTGGTTCCGGCCACGGTGTTTCGGCGGCCCAGGTGGCCTTGCGATGGGCCGTGCAATTCCACGGCGAGCGAGTCGTTGCCATTCCTGGCGCCTCCTCCGAGTCTCAAGCTGCGCAGAACGCAGGCGCCTTGAGTTTCTCTTTGACGAAAGAGGAGCTTGACCGGATAGATGCCGCATCCCGAGCATTGTAGCAGGTTCTGACGACGGTGGCCTGCGATTGCACAGGAGTGCGCGCGAAGATCTACTTCAACGCCTCGAGCACCTTCAGCGAATGGCGCACATTGCCGAAAGGCGCGGATACCTGGACGCCCTGGACCCGATCGCGAAGCAATCTGACCGCCTCCCGCGCGATGGAAATTCCCTCCTCCAGTGCGCGCTCCTTCGAGTCGGCGGCGCGCATTCGGGCCATGATTCCTTCCGGAACCGAGGCCCCGGGAACCTCGTTGTTCATGAACTCAGCGTTTCGCAGGCTGACCAGGGGCCAGACGCCGGCGACAATCGGAACCGGACTTCCTCCAATGCGGTTCAGGAACCTCTCGAGAATTTCCAGGTCGAACACCGGCTGCGTGATCGCGAATTCTGCGCCGGCTTCCACCTTCTGGTGAAAGCGGTCGATTTCCCGTTCGAGCTCGATCGCACCCGGATCGAGTCCGACGCCGATGTGAAATGAGGTCGGGGCGCCGATTGGGTTTCCGGCGAGATCATATCCCTGGTTCAGCGTGTGAACCATCCGGGTCAGCCCGATCGAGTCGACGTCAAACACCGCAGTGGCGTCCGGATAATCGCCCATCTTCGGCGGGTCGCCGGTGACGATGAGCAGATTTCTGATACCCAGCGCCTGGAGGCCGAGCATATCGGACATCATCCCCAGCAGATTTCGATCCCGGCAGCTGTAGTGCAGAACCGGTTCGATGCCGGCCTCACTCTTGATAAGGACGCTCAGATGCTGCGCGCCCATCCGCGAAAGAGCGCGGGGGCCGTCGGGCACGTTCACTGCATTTACGCCGTGCTCGCGGAGACTCTTTGCCGCTGCAATGACTTTGGCCGGATCGCAGCCCCGTGGCGGCGTAATCTCGACTGAGGTGACGAACACTCCCTCCGACAGACGCGCCGCAAGCTCGGACTTCTCCTCTCGCGGCACCGGCCGGACGACGACGCTGGCCTCTTTCCGCGGCGGATGTATCTGCGGGTGTGTCTGCGGCTGAATAGCAGCGATGAAGTTTCGCATTCCGCGGATGTACTCAGGCGTAGTTCCACAGCATCCGCCGACAATTCGGGCGCCGGCCTGAATGAAGCGCCGCGCGTAGGTGGCCATGTACTCTTTGGAAGCGAGGTAGATATTGCGGCCTTCGACCATCCGGGGAACACCGGCGTTCGGCATCACCGAAAGCGGTTTTCCCGAGACCTCGACTATCCTTTCCATTGCCCCGAGCATGGCAGGTGGGCCGACGCTGCAGTTGAGTCCGATTACATCCACGTCTATTTCGTCAAGCTCGAGGGCAATCTGTTCGGCGGTGGTCCCATACGCGGTGTTCCCGTCGTCGAGGACAGTCATGGAAGCGATGATCGGATAATCTCCGATGCTGCGGATGGCAGCGACGCCTTTTGAAATCTCGTGAAGATCGGAGAAAGTTTCGAGGATGAACAGATCCGCACCGCCGGATGCGAGCGCCTCCGCCTGTTCGCGAAATGCATCGAAGGCCTCCCGTTCGTGTATGGGACCGAACGGTTCGAGGCGGACGCCGAGCGGGCCGATAGAACCCGCAACCAGAACTTCGCCGCCCGCGGCCGCGCGTGCAAGCCTCGCTCCTGCCTCGTTGATGGCAATGAGTTGCTCACCGTAGCCGTGATTCCGCAGCTTGAAGCGATTTGCTCCGAAGGTGTTTGTTTCGATGCACTTTGCTCCAGCGGCGACATATTCCTCGTGAATGCTCTTCACGAGGTCTGGGCTCGAAATATTGAGCTCGTCATAACATCGGTTGATGAACACGCCGCGGGCGTAGAGCATCGTACCCATGGCGCCGTCGAATAGAAGAATCGAGCGGGCGATGCGCTCCTGGAATTCCTGTCTTGTCACTGAACATCTCCCAACGCGGCGTCAATCTTGGCACAGAATGGAGCTAATTGCAAGAAAATCGGTTTCCTGCCGATAAAGAAAAGAGTATGATAAGGCGTGAAGGGATTCGAAACGGGGAATTAGTATGCGAAAAATGCCCGTCTTCTGCACGGATGCGCAGGTAAACGAGCGGATACTCAATATCTGTGACCGATTTCAAAACTACTTTTCTCCTGTTTTTTTCGACGACGTGGGAAAAGCGCTGGAGTATTTGAAGTACGAACTGCCGGAGATAAACGTGGTGAACTTTTCGGACAAGCGTCTGGACACCGCGCGCGTTCTCGAGTCGATAAAGGCGGACCCGTGGCTGCATTATGGTGGTATCATAGGGATCCATCTGCGCAAGGACCGGAAGGTCGTTGCAGAGCAGATGCCTGATTCCAACATAATCAGTCTTATTCCGCGCGGTGAATTTGTGTCGAGTTTCTACCGCGTTCTGAAGATTCTCATACAGAATCGGCAAATACTATTTCAGCGGGACCTTCAAAACTATCTGCTGCAGACAATATCGGGCTCTTTTGTCATGGACAATGATCCGTTCAATGTCCGAACCTACGCGAACCTGGTAACGAACTATCTCTACAATATGAACCACATCAACCAGGATCGAAAGGAGCGGCTGCATGTAAGCCTTTTCGAACTGCTCATGAACGCCGTTGAACATGGAAACTGCGACATCAGTTATGAGGAAAAGACGCGGTGGCTCGAGAAACATGACACTATTCTTGATCTTATCCGCGATAAATGCCGTGATCCCGAGGTTCGGGCAAAACGTGTGTTCTTTTCCTATCGCATCACGCCGGAACGCTCCTATTACACAATTCGGGACGAAGGGGAGGGGTTCAACTGGCGGGAGCAGATCGAATCTCTCGAAACCGGTGTAAATCTCAGTCTCCACGGTCACGGCATCCGGATGACCCAGCATTACGTGGACAATCTTCACTATAATGCAAAGGGAAACGAAGTCTCGTTCGAGCTCGATCATCAGCACCGCGAAGCCAACGTCGTTCCCGGAGTTTTTGCGGATCAGGAAGAGGTAATAGCTCAGGCAGGCGACGTGGTATTCCGAGAGGGAGAGGAATCCAACTTTCTTTACTACATAGTGTCGGGACGGTTCAATATCTATTCTTCGAACAAGCTGGTATCGACTCTCTCCCCGGATGACATATTCCTCGGCGAGATGTCGTTTCTGCTGAACAACCGGCGTTCGGCGACCGTCGTGTCCCAGGGAAGCGGGACATTAATCAAGATATCGAAAAACGACTTTGTATCCGTCATAAAAAAAAATCCCCACTATGGGATCTTTCTGGCGCGGCTTCTTGCGCAACGGCTGTCTCGTCTGAACGCTCATGTTGCGTCCCTTCAGAAGACGGTGGATCTCCCGTTGGAGGTCGAAGCCCAAACCTGATGCCCGGCGCAACCGTCTGCAACGTCGATTTTGCCGGCGGTGACCTCGCTTCGTCGCCGCTCAGTTACTCGCTTACGCGCAGCGCCGCAGAGTAACCGATCTTTTGCACCATGCCGACAAGCTTGTTGATGGTTTCCGGGTCCCCATCGTATTCCAGTTGAATCGTGCTTGTGCCGCGGTCGACGAAAATGTCGGAGACCCCTACGAGTCTTTTCCCGTAGTGCTCTATTGCAATGGAGCAGGATGTGCACGTGCCCCCTTCGAGATCCAAAATCGCCTTTTTCTGCTCGTCCGTGTCGTTCATGTGAGTAAGATACTCAGGATTAGTGAAATCGGAAAGAGCGCGGCACGCGCGGTGAGGGCGACCTTGACACGATTGGCGCCCGCAGGTCACTGTACCCCAACTACTGTTTCAAAACCTGTTGATGATGATACGCCATTTCGTTGCAAAACAAAAAGATGCATGAACGTTTCTGCGAAATGTCCAAATGCGTGAAACCGCGGACGTAATTCGTTATCTTCCAGGATATAGAATGGAATCCGGGCACAAGGTTCGACACAGTAACAGGAGATGACGTGATATCGGTTCAAAATGTGAGTCTTTCTTTCAGCACCCGAGTGCTTTTCAAGGACGTGTCGTTGAAGTTTACGCCGGGCAACTGCTACGGAGTGATCGGAGCGAACGGTGCCGGCAAGTCAACCTTTCTGAGAATCCTTTCCGGAGAGCTCGACTCGGATGCGGGGGAGGTGGTTGTCGGCACGGGAGAGCGGATCGCGATGCTTCGTCAGGATCAGGCCGCCTTCGATTCGTTTCCCGTGATTCATACCGTGATCATGGGGTTTCCCAGGCTCTACGCAGTGATGACGGAGCGGGATGCGGTGTACGCGAAGCACGATTTCACCGAAGAGGACGGGATTCGTGCGTCGCACCTCGAGGCCGACTTCGCAGAGCTGAATGGGTGGGAGGCGGAGAACGAGGCGGCATCGCTGCTTTCGGGCCTCGGTGTCCCCGAACATCTCCACGGGCTTGTAATGCAGGAGCTCGAACCTGCGTTCAAGGTCCGCGTTTTGCTCGCCCAGGCTCTTTTCGGGGATCCGGACATCCTTCTTCTCGATGAACCGACGAACAATCTCGACATTGAGTCGATCTCCTGGTTGGAGGATTTTCTCTACCGCTTTCGCAACACGGTGATCGTCGTATCCCACGACCGCCATTTTCTCAACCGCGTCTGCACCCACGTCGCGGACATCGATTACGGTCAGATCCGATTGTATGTCGGCAACTATGATTTCTGGTACCAGGCAAGTCAGCTGGGAGCCAAACAGCGTCGCGACGAAAAGAAACGGTCCGAAGACAGAGCGACGGAACTTCGGGAGTTCATCCAGCGTTTTGCGTCGAACGCCGCAAAATCCCGCCAGGCGACAGCGAGAAAGAAGGAACTGGAAAAACTCAGTCTCGACGACTTGCCCTCGTCGTCCCGAAGATTCCCCTACGTGAACTTCAAGCCGGAGCGCGATTGCGGAAGAAACGTCCTGGAGATCGATGATCTGAGCTGCGCAATAGATGGGGAGCAGGTGGTACGCGGATTTTCACTTACGGTCAATCGCGGCGACAAGATCGTGTTCGTCGGTCCACAGACGCTCGCAAAATCGGTCCTTTTCCAGGTTCTTGCCGGTGAACTCGAGCCGACCGGAGGGCGGTATGAATGGGGGCAGACCATTTCGACCGCCTACTTCCCGAAGGAGAGCACGCGGTACTTTGAAGCGGATATTTCGATTCTCGACTGGCTGCGGCAGTACTCCCCCGATCAGGACGAAACCTACGTCAGGGGGTTCCTCGGGCGAATGCTTTTCTCCGGTGATGAGTCACTGAAAAGCACACGCGTTTTGTCGGGCGGCGAAAAGGTGCGCTGCATGATCGCCAAACTCATGCTTTCCGGGGCAAATGTTCTCATCCTTGACGAGCCGACGAATCACCTCGATCTCGAGTCGATAAGTGCGTTGAACAACGCCCTCATCGAGTTTCCCGGCGTCGTGCTTTTCGATTCCCACGATCACCAGTTTGTTGATAGTATAGCGAACAGGGTCGTCGAACTGGCCCCGGGCGGTACAATCGATCGACTGATGCGGTTTGACGATTATCTTCAGGACGACGGGGTGCGGGAACTGCGGGACTCGCTCTATCACGAGCACCTCCGGATGAGCTTATGAACGTACGGGAGCCGGCAATTCTGATCGTCGATGATGATGAGCTTACGGCCGAACTGTATCAGGCGCATCTTCAGGACGCCGGATTTGAACGCCTTATCGTCTGTGCCGATTCCCGCGACGTAATGAAGATAGCCGGCGAAAACCCGGTCTCCACCGTTCTCCTGGATCTGAACATGCCGCACATTACCGGTCAGGAGCTGCTCGACCGGATCCGTGCCGAGTACCCGGACATTTCCATCATCGTTCTTACCAGTGAAGACAAAGTGGAGACTGCGGTCGCCTGCATGAAAAAGGGTGCGTTCGACTACATTGCAAAACCGGTGGAACCGAACCGCCTGGTGAACGCCGTTCGGCTTGCAGCCACGATTCGCGAGTTGCGCAATGAAGTTTCGGTGCTCACAACCAGCTCGGCCAGCCTCCGCGACCCGGATGCATTCCGGAGCATCATCACGGCGAGCCGCGGCATGCTGCAGGTGCTCCGATACGTTGAGGCGGTTTCTGCGAGTCCAAAGGCGGTGCTCATCACCGGCGAGAGCGGAACAGGGAAAGAGCTGATCGCTCAGGCGATTCATCGTGTTTCGGGCCGGAAAGGGGAGTTCGTGGCCGTAAACGTGTCAGGCCTCGACGATACGATGTTCTCGGACACGCTTTTCGGTCATCTACGCGGAGCCTACACCGGGGCCGATTCGGCGAGACGCGGACTCATCGATCGCGCCGCGGACGGCACGCTTTTTTTGGACGAAATCGGAGACCTGCCAACCGGCGCGCAGGTGAAACTGCTGCGGCTGCTGCAGGAAAACGAGTTCTATCCGCTCGGTTCCGATCGGCCCGAACGGGCCCGCGTGCGCATCGTCGCGGCCACAAACGCTGATCTTGCCGCAAAACAAAACGAAGGCACCTTCCGCAAGGATCTCTACTTCAGGCTCATGTCGCACCGTGTTCAACTTCCACCGCTTCGGGACAGGCCGGAAGACATCCAGCCATTGCTGCAGGCTTTTCTCGAAGAAGCCGCAGGAAGCATGGGAAAGCGCGTTCCGACGGTGCCACCGGAGCTGCATACGCTTCTGTCCACCTATCACTTTCCCGGTAATGTTCGAGAGCTCCAGGCGATGATATTCGATGCAGTGAGCCGGCATGAGGGCGGGGTCCTGTCACTTGTGCACTTCAACACCTATATCGAAAATCAACGGAGAGTGCTCGGGTCGCGCCCCTTCGTCTCGGTCGTTTCGGACATAAGTTCCGAGGAAGAGGCGAAGACCGGGCATCACCTGCCTGCCGAAACCGATTCGTTGACGGTCGGGGACGGTTTTGACAGGGTTTTCAGTTACACCGGTCCATTCCCCTCCCTTGCCGAGGTTGAAGACTACTTTGTCACGCAGGCACTGAAAAGAGCGCAGGGGAACCAGTCAATTGCCGCGCGAATGCTCGGTGTCTCCCAGTCAACTCTGAGCCGAAGACTTCGCAAAAGTCCTCCCGACGACGATCAATCCGACAAAAACTAGCGAAACTCCGCCTCAACCCTATGCTCAACGCACATTTCGAGCTATGCAAACTGCATTTCATGAATTATGCATAACGGTTCGCATCGGAAACCTGATCCTTCCAATCCTTTAATTGCTTACAGGTAAGATACATAACCTCCTCCTCCATGATTGGCTCGTCTCTTGCTTTTAGCATGATGGGAACGCGGGATTGATTCTGCGTCGCCGAAGTTTTTTGACCGGACCAGGTAAAAGACACAGGTAAAGAAGCATGTAAGGAAGAAATGTAAGAATAGAAGTAAAAATGCAAGTAAAAAGACAGGTAAAAACAGAGGTAAAATCCCTCATTGGGGATTGCGGTGCGAAACGCCGGCAATCCCTTTTTTGTTGACAAATCGCACGGGACCTTTTGCCGCGGAAGCTCTCTTGATAAACTGGAGAAAATGCAGTACAAAGTGGGTCATGCCACACGCCGAAAAATTCTTCGGCGGCGCCGGTGAGGAGACTTATCGATGCGAACAAAAGGAGACTTTCCAAACTTGAATAACAAGGAACCTGACGGGCTGCGGCCGGATGGCGGTGCGTACCGCGTTCTCATTGTCGACGATTCGATGTTCATTGCGAAACAGCTCGGCCAGATCCTGACCTCTGCCGGTTTCGAGATAGCCGGAACGGCCTCCAACGGCGAAGAGGGGGTCGAGAAGTACAAGGAGCTTCATCCGAAAGTCGACCTGGTGACAATGGACATCACCATGCCAAAAATGGACGGTGTGACGGCGCTGGAGAAGATCATGGAGTTCGACCGCAAGGCGGTCGTTATTATGATCAGCGCTCTAGGAAAGAACGATCTGGTGAAACGATCATTGATGGCAGGGGCGAAAAACTACATCATCAAGCCGCTCGACCGAGCGAAAGTCCTGGAACGCGTTGTTCTTGCGCTGAAAGAGTAGACTGCATAGATGCGGTCGCGTCGCTCGAGATCACCGGATAGCGCATCGAATCGCGCAACGTTCGACCGGCAAGACGGAGACGACCCTAGTGATGTTTTTCCTGCTTCGGCGCGTCGGACGGTTGGTGTTGACGGTCCTGATGGTGGCTACCCTCGTGTTCGTTATCGTCCGGGTGATTCCGGGTGATCCGGCGCTGGTGATCGCGGGTGTCGATGCGAAGCCTGCCGACATCGCCGTGATACGGGCGAAGCTTGGCACCGACCGGCCGCTTGTCGTGCAGTACGGCGACTGGCTGTGGCACCTGGTTCGTCTGGATTTCGGCACCTCGTTCTCGACCGGCGAATCTGTTTCTCGTTTGATCTTCATCCGTTTCCCGCTCACAATGTCCCTCGCGCTGCTGGGGTTTCTAATTGCCGTCGTGGTTGCTCTTCCCCTCGGTGTTATTTCTGCCGTGCGCCGCTGGTCAGCTGCCGACTACACGATAATGGCCTACACCCAGATCGGGCTCGCCATCCCCGGATTCTGGCTCGGGATTATCCTCTTGCTTCTCTTTTCGGTGCGGCTGCATCTCTTCCCGCTTTTTGGCTCCGGCAAGCTTTTCGCATCTCGTACTTCCCTCGGTTGCACTCGGTGTGGGAAGGTCCGCCCTGCTCATCCGAATTGTCCGCGGGGCTATGGTAGAGGAGCTTCAGCGCGACTATATTACCACTGCGCGGGCGAAAGGGCTTTCTGAATCGCGCATCGTTCTGCGGCACGCCCTTCCGAATGCCCTTTTCCCCGCGCTCACGGTTGCCGGGATCCAATTCGGATACCTCCTGGGTGGCGCAATAATCATTGAACAGGTATTTTCGCTTCCGGGAATCGGTCGGTTGCTGCTTCAGGCGATTTCGGCACGCGACTTCCCCTGATTCAAGGGGGTGTTATCTTTGTGGCGGTAGTCTTTTCTCTCGTCAACTTTGCCGTGGACGTATTGTATTCGGTGGCTAATCCAAAGGTGAGAGTCCGATGATCCGCCAAGAGGTGAACCTCGAAATTTCGAAATCTCTCAGTCCGGTTCCCCCCATTGCCGCGCGGGGGCAGCGCATCTCACGCCGTTCGCGGGATGAGCATCTCCGTTCGCCGCGGAGAGGTACACGCACTCGTCGGGGAATCCGGATCGGGAAAGAGCGTCACGGCACGGGCGATACTCAGGCTCGACGGCGCCGACACGGGCGCGGAAATCCAGGGAGAGGTATTCTACGACGGATCTGATATCTATCGGCTCCGGGCGGAGGATCTGCGTTCTCTGCGCGGCGGCCGGATTGCCATGATTTTCCAGGAGCCTGCCCGCTACCTCAATCCCTCCCTGCGCATCGGAGAGCAGATTGGAGAGGTGATCGAAGCGCACCTCGAGCTCAAACCGGCGCAAGTTCGGTCCAGGATCATGCAACTTCTCGACGAGGTAGGGTTGCCTCCTCGCGTCGCACGACAATACGCACATCAGCTTTCGGGTGGAATGTCTCAACGGGTAATGATTGCGATGGCACTCTCCTGCGACCCCGACTTTCTCATCGCCGACGAACCGACGACATCGCTTGATGTGACGATTCAGAAACAGATCCTCGGGCTCCTCGCGCGCCTGCGCGCACAGTACGGGATGGGGATGCTCTTCATTTCCCACGACCTGGCCGTCGTGGAGTCTATTGCACACCGGATTTCGGTCATGTACGCGGGAAGGATTGTCGAATCGGGCGCCGCCGGAGAGCTTCTCGCAAACCCCCTGCATCCCTATACCCGGGCCCTCGTTGGCGCGGTTCCGTCCGCGAATCGTCGGGGAACTCCTCTCGTAGTTATTCCCGGTCGCGCGCCGGACAGCCGGAATATTCCACCCGGATGCGCGTTTCATCCGCGCTGCCCGCTTGCTGAAGAGATCTGCTCCCGTACCGAGCCTGAACTCCGCATGTACGGCGACCGGGTACTGCAAACTGCCGCCTGTCACATGATTCGCGAACGGGCGGAATCAAGATGAGCGCATTTGTGGAAGTCCGGAATCTTACCAAGAGATTCGTTTCGGGTGGACTGCGAAGGAGGCGGGAAGAGGAGGTTCTCGCGGTTGACGGGGTATCGTTCGCCATCGAAAAAGGAACTACCCTCGGACTCGTCGGTGAGTCGGGTTGTGGCAAGACCACGCTGGCACGCGCGGTTCTCTACCTGGACCCTCCCACCTCCGGTAGCGTTTCGATCGCCGGGATCGACCCGGCTCGGCTTGGTGGCCGGAGGCTGCGCGAACTCCGGCGCCGCGCACAGCTCATCTTCCAGGACGTGAACGGTGCGCTCGATCCCCGAATGACGGTGCGCAGAAGCCTGGAGGAGGCCCTGTTCAATCGCGGGGTATCTCGCGGCCGTTGGGCCGAACGGACGCATGAGCTTCTCGAGCTCGTAGGGCTCGATCCGGACCTCGCGCGAGTCCGACCAGGACTGTTCTCCGGTGGACAGAGGCAACGAGTCGTCGTCGCGCGTGCGCTCGCGATGGAGCCCGAGTTTCTTGTGCTCGATGAACCTGTGTCGAATCTCGACGTATCGATTCAGGCGCAAATCCTCAATCTCCTTGGCGGACTTCAGCGATCGCTCGGTCTGACCTACCTGTTCATAAGTCATAATCTGAACCTCGTCTCATACTTAAGTGATGAGATTGCAGTCATGAAGGATGGCAGGATTGTGGAAAACGGGTCTACTCACGAAATTCTAACCAACAGGAGCCACCCTTATACAAGAGAGCTGTTTGATGCATCGCTGCAGTTCACGGCCAATGCTAGGAGGGAACCATGAGATACCATACAATCGCCGGCATGCTCATCGCCGTACTATTCGTCGCACTTTCGCCGGCGGCCCAGGCCGCCGGATCAACGGAAGTGCACGGGAAGGTGCTCCAATTCGCGCTTTCCGGAAGCCCGGACACGCTCGATCCGCAGAAGACCTCGGGAACGCTCAGTTTCCAGGTGGATCGCAGCATCTACGATACCTTGGTCGAGCCCGACGAGAACGGGAGAATTGTTCCGGCGCTCGCCGAAAGCTGGCAGATTTCGGCGGACAATCTGAACTGGACGTTCAAGCTCCGGCCCGGGGTCCGTTTCCACAACGGGGATCTTTTCACGTCGAAAGACGTCGAGGCTACGCTCGATCGCATCCGCGATCCGGCGACCGCCTCGCCAAAGGCGAGTGAGTTCAGTGCCATATCTTCGATCGGGACACCCGACGCGCAAACCGTCGTGCTGCATCTTTCGGAACCCTACGCGCCGCTTCTCGCCTCGCTCGCGTCCGGGTGGGCTGCGATGCTTCCCGCCTCGCTCATTGCCGCCGGACACGACTTCGATGCCAAGCCTGTGGGTACCGGTCCATTTGAGCTTGAAGAGCTGGGTGCGGGACAACCGCATTACTCTCGCACGCAACCCCGATTACTGGATGGCCGGGTACCCGAAACTCGACGGGGTGACGATGAATATCATCACCGAGCACGCAGTGCAGATCCAGGGACTCCTCGGCGGGCAGATCGACGTGAGCTACCTCGTCAACAAGGAGGACCTCGATCAGCTGAAGTCGAACCCGCAAACAACCTACACGACCGATCTCACCTCCCTCGTGTGCGTTCTTGCGATGAATGACTCCCGTGCACCGTTCAACAACCTGATGGTTCGGGAGGCAATCAGCTACGCCATCGACAAGAAGTCGGCTCTCGACGTCGCCTATGGGGGCGGGAAGGTCGTAGGGACATTCATGGATTATTCCGATCCCTATTACGTCGACTACTCAGGGCTGTACCCCTACAATCCTGAGAAGGCACGTGAGCTGCTCGCCGCATCCGGGGCGCCGATAGACCGACCGATCGATCTGGCCCTGCCGCAAAACTACGATCCGCACGTGAAGGCGGGAGAGATTTATCAGCAGATGCTTGCGAAGGTCGGCCTGAACGTAAAGATCCGCCTGGTCGACTGGTCGACGTGGCTGAGCGACGTATACAAGGGCGGCAACTATGACCTCACGGTAATTGGGCACACCGGTAAGCTCGATCCAGACGGTCGGCTGGCGGGATACGGTACGGGAAAATCCTATGTTCACTGGAACAACAGCAGGGCTGCCAATCTGATCGCCGAAGCGCGCAGAACGGTCGGTTTTGCTAAACGAAAACCGCTCTATGACCAGGTGCTGAAAATCATGGCCGAAGAGGTCCCGATGGTTTTTGTCGGCACGCCGTATCGCTACATCGGACTGCGCTCGAATGTATCCGGGTTTCGGATGGATCCGAAACTCGACACCTTCGACTTTCGATACACAGAGCTGAAATAGTCCATGATAGCAGCGGCGGATCGGGCAGTAACTAGCGGCGGGCGGCGGATCGTTCTCGGAATCGTAGGCGTCTATCTTCTGTTGCTGGTATGCTGCGCGGTTGCCGCGCCGGCGGTCGCACCCTACGATCCGGCCGGTCAGCGGTTGGAAAGCCGGTTCCGTGCGCCGTTCTCCACGGCTCACCTTCTTGGAACAGACGATTTCGGGCGAGACGTGCTTTCGCGAATCATCTGGGGAGCTCGTCCCGCTTTGATGGTCGGTGTCATCTCGGTTGGTTTGGCACTGATTCTCGGGTTGCTCTTCGGCCTCGCTGCCGGGCTCGGCCGCGCGGCGATGGATAACAGCATAATGCTGCTCATGGACAGCGTTCTCTCCTTTCCGACTGTGCTGCTGGCCATTACGGTTGTGGCGGTGCTCGGGTATGGTGTCGCTCAAGTGATGCTCGCTGTGGGGGTAATCTATAGCCCGGTTTTTGCGCGCATCGTGCGTGCGGAAACGCTCTCGCTCAAGGAGCAAACCTTCGTTCTTGCATCCCGGGCGCTCGGCTCGTCGCTGCTGCGAACCGTGGGCAGCCACATCCTTCCGAACATGCTTCCGCGGCTGCTCGTGCAGGCATCGGCTACATTCTCCCTTGCGGTGGTTATCGAATCATCCCTCTCGTTCCTGGGCCTGGGTACGCAGCCGCCGAATGCGAGCTGGGGATTGATGCTCAAGGATTCCCGCTCGTATCTGCTCCAGGCCCCCTGGCTGGCGATCTATCCGGGAATAGCAATTGCCCTTACTGTCTTCAGTTTCAATTTTGTCGGCGATGTGATGGCGGAGAAATTCGGGGTTCGAGGCCGGTAAGCCCGGTTATCCGACCAGCGGAGGGGAATCGGGAATCCGGTCGTCGGCAATGCAGGCCCGAAGATAGAGCAGCAGATCGGCAAGCGCGAGTGGCCGAGAGTGGCGTTTGTGGCAGGGGACGGCCTCTCCGCTCGTGTCGCTGAGCCCGCCGTTTCCGATCGTGTCTTCAAGTGTCTCGAGGGGGAGCGTACCCGCCCAAACCTCGCGAAGAGCTGCAATCGGTCCCGCAGCAGATCCCAGCGCGCGATCAAAAAGATCCCAGAAAGAGTCGGTAAGCTGCCGCGATTCGTCGCACGGATCGGTCCAACGATCGTGCTTCTCGTTCAGGTAGTCTGTTGCCGGGTCGAGGGCAAACGGGTGAAGGATTGCAAGCCAGCGACTGCCGAGCTCGCCGGATTTTTCCCGGCGCATAGCCTCCTTCAGGCGCGCCGGAGTGATCCGGTTCGAGTACCGGTAGTAGCCCATCGTGTCGCGGTAGGCGTTACGCAGCCGTGTGAGCAGCTCCTCATCCTTGCGAGCGCGGCGGTAGCAGAGTCGCATCGCCGCGGCCTCCATAGTCTCCACCGTCTCAGGCAGCTCATCACCACAGTTCACTCGGGAAAAGAAGTTGTACGCATTCATATCGAGGCCACGAAATCGCGCGAGCACAAAAAGGTCTATTATTCGTTCGAAGAATGGGTGCATCGACCTGTAGCGGGCCGAAGCCGCCTCGTCGGGGTCAAACCACCCCGAAAAGTAGTTGACAAACGGGTGAGCATGGCGGTCCAGGATCGCGTGGGTGAGGAAACCGGCAACGAATGCGCCCGCCTCGGTTTCGAACGGAACGTTCTGGGCGCGTATCTCATCGATCATGCCTGCGACGAACTTTCCGTAGCCGTGCCGGTGAAGCAGAACCCCGTAATGGATACCGGTCGGCATTGTGCGCTGATTGTGGAAAAAAACATCCGGCCCCTGTGCGCCCAATGCCAGGAAATTTCCAAATCTGCTTCGCAGCGGAGTGTCTGAGCCGAAAGCACGGATCACAACTTCCTCCGCGAAAACCAGGTGAGCCACATGGGACGGCATAGCCTGTATCGTATCATGGTGGTCGCTGAACCACAATCGGAGAGCTCTGCGCTGCTGTGCGAGCCCAATTTCTGTTTACTAATGGCGCGATTTCGGGCTAAACTTCTTCAAATGGAGGAAACCGATGAAGTATGCTGGCGTGCTCTGCCTGACAGCGGCGCTCTTGTGCGGCGCGGTATTCACCGTTTCCGCGCAGTCCTACGACAATCTCGTGTCGCAGGCGCGAAATGAATATCAATCAGGCAAACTCAACGACGCGCTTCAGTCCTACTCAAAAGCCATTCAGCAAAAGGTTGACGTACCTGGCACCTACTATAACCGCGGGATCGTCTACTACGACCTCCGGATGCTCGGTGAGGCAATCAACGACTTTACCAAGGCGATTGCGCTGACCCCCGACTATCGCGAAGCCTACTTCAATCGCGCGAATGCCTACTCGCTGGTAAGCGACTACGCGAAGTCTGTTGCCGACTACAGCTGGCTCGTCGATCACCCGCAGAAGGATACGCCTGCTTCGCAGGTAGCCTCCGTCTACAACAATCGTGGAGTCGCATATTTCAAGTTGAAACAGTCGGACAAAGCAATTACCGATTTCGGCGCTGCGGCAAAAACCGACCCGCACTATTCGGAGGCGTTCTACAATCGCGGCAACGTCTACTACGACGCCGGAAGGCTCCCAGAGGCCGCAGCCGACTACGAGAAGGCTGTCTCATTGAACGCGACATACCGGGACGCCTACTACAACCTTGGAAACGTCTACTATCGTCTTGGCGATATTCAGAAGTCAATTGCCGATTTCCAGAAGACCATAAGTATCGACAAAAGTTTCGCAGACGCGTACTATAACCTCGGTCTCGCGTACATCAAACTATCGGAAACACTGAAAAAACCGCAGTAGTGCCCGGATAATCCAAGCGATCTTCTACGGCTCCAGGACCGGCACGCATTGAGCAAATTGCCCTGAGGATGACGGGAAACAACACGGAGGATTACATGAACGGCAGCAACTTAGTGCAGAACACCATCCTGATTATCAACTGCGGAAGCTCTTCCCTGAAGTACCAGGTGTACCGCATGCCGGAGCGCGAAAGCCTCGGAAAAGGACAGGTTGAGAGAATCGGCCTTGCATCCGGCAACATCACCCAGGAGTCTCCTCGCGGAGACTACGTAAAGGAGCTGGAAATCCCCGATCACAGCGTAGCGATCCAACTGATGGGAGACGCAATCACCGATCCAGAGCTGGGGATACTGTCGGATATCAACGAGATCACCGGAGTCGGTCACCGCGTGGTTCATGGCGGCGAAAAGTATGCCAACTCCGTGGTAATTGGTGACGCCGTGCTTGCAGCAATCCGAGAGAACATCGAGCTTGCGCCGCTTCACAATCCGGCGAATCTCTCCGGCATATTGGAAGCGATGAAGCTGCTTCCCGGGACGTAAACAGGTCGCGGTATTCGACACTGCCTTTCACCAGACGATGCCTCCTTCGGCCTACCTGTACGGGATTCCCCGCGAGTTATACGACAAGTACAAAATCCGGCGTTACGGTTTTCATGGAACCAGTCACCGATACGTTTCCACCGAGGCGGTGCGGTACATGAAGCGTTCATCCGAGAACACCAATGTGATTTCCTGCCACCTGGGAAACGGGGCGTCGATCACGGCTATCAACAACGGGAAATCGATCGACACATCCATGGGTTTCACGCCGCTCGAAGGCCTGGTGATGGGCACTCGCAGCGGTGATCTCGATCCGCAGATTCTCCTCTATCTCCTCGAACGCGGATACTCGGCGGCCGAGCTGAATCAGCTTTTGAACAAGAAAAGCGGACTCCTTGGCCTTTCGGGAATATCCAGCGATCTCCGCGATATCGAAGGCGCCGCCGACGAGGGTAACCGGCGCGCCATTGACGCGCTTGACGTCTACGCTCATCGTGTCCGGAACTATATCGGCGCCTACGCCGCGAACATCGTGAAGGTCGATATTCTGGTTTTCACGGGCGGCATCGGCCAGTATGGCGTCAAGATGAGGGAACGCATCTGTCACCGCTTGGAGAATCTCGGCATTGTCATGGACTACGACAAGAACATCGAAAACGGACCTCGACAGGGCGTGATCTCCGCGGACTACTCTCCGACCGCCATCGCCGTCATTCCAACCAACGAAGAGCTGCAGATTGCGATGGACACGCACGAGCTCATCGGCGCATAAGAGACCCGCTATTGGATCGACCACACGAATCTGCCCTCGATCGCGGTTTCAGTGCTCCCGTGATCATCGCCGACCTTCTGCTCGAAAGCTATTCCTGCCTGCGGCGGGCGTGCGACAGAATTCTCCGGCCCCGGGGCGACGATGCCAAATCCCATGAAATTCTCTTCCGTGAGCTTCAATACCGGGAGCTCGCCGGTCTCCTCGTTGGCATGTTTCCCGGGATCGACCGACTTGACTCCGACGATGGCCTCCCCTGGCAAGAACCCGACGACTTCGAAGCTGCCGATGCGCAATTCCGCCGTGCCGCGAAACTGCGCGAGCCCATCGCCGGAGGATGGGTGCGCTCGGGACACTGCCTCGCGTACGTCCCTCTGCTCTTGCCGGAGGGGAGCACCGAAGGCGACGCTGAATGGACTCTCTATCTGCTTTCCGCCGCCGCGCGCACGAAAGAGCGGCATCGCCGGGAGGCTGCCTACACATATTGTTGCTTGAAAGATGCCGGGATCAACGCCGCCCGGGTAGTCCTTGTCTCAGTCAACCGCTCCTTCGTACGTTCCGGAGAGGTCCAGGCGCACGCGCTTTTTCAGCAGGAGGAGTGCACGGCATGGGTCCATGTTCACGAAACTGAAGTCCGTGCGAGGATCGCGAGTATCCTGGACGCCGTGGATCTGCTGGCATCCGGAAAACCCGGCGCGGAAGAATTGCCGCTCTGTCGAAGACCGTTCGACTGTCGGGTCTGCAGTACCACATTCGCGAATGTGCCCGCGCACCACGTCTACACCCTCTACCGCGGCGGCGAAACGGCACGCTCGCTGCTCGGCGAAGGAATTACAGATCTCGCGGCTGCCCCGGCGGGTCTGCGGTTGACCACGGAACAGGAGATCCAGATTGATACCGTGAGGAGGGGGGCGCCGCACGTGCGGGCGGACCGATTACGCGAGTTTCTGAGCAGACTCGAGTATCCGCTTTCGTTCCTCGACTTCGAAACCTACGCTGTTGCGGTTCCCCCTTTCGATGGAATTCGGCCGTGGCAGCATGTGCCGTTTCAATATTCGGTTCACCGTCTTGCCGCTGCTGCTGCGCTGCCGGAACAATTCGGGTATATTGAGGCGACCGGGACAGATGGTCGGTTCGTCCTTACCCAGTCCCTTCTTTCGGCGCTGGGACAGAGGGGTTCAGTTGTCGTGTTCGGCAGCAACTTCGAGCGTTCCATGCTCAGCTACCTTGGCCAGCTCTATCCGGAGTTTCACGCGCAGGTGTCGGCCGTAGGCGAACGGATTGTCGATCTTTCGCGGCCTTTCCAGCGTTTCGACTACTATCACCCCGGACAGCGGGGCAGAATGTCGCTGAAGATGATTCTTCCGGCGCTGACCGGGTACGACTACAGCGACCTGGAATTCGCCGACGGCTTGGATGCGAGCGTGGCCTACTATTTGAGTTCGCATGCCGCTCGCGAGGGTGCCGGAGTGTATCCGACGGCGAAGGTAGCGGGAATTCGCGACGGCCTCGAGAAGTACTGCGCCATGGACACCATGGCGCTTATCCGTATACTGCAGGTGCTCTACGCTGCCGCCGCGGAATAGTTGTCGCTATTCGAAGAGTTTCTTTATGATGTCTCGGTACTTTTCGTAGATCACGTGGCGCTTGATTTCCTGTTTGATCGAAAGCTCACTGCCTATTTCGAAAATGTCGCTCAAAAGCCGGAAACGGAACACTCGCTCGAAATTCTTGAATCCGTTTTTTGCGCTGACGAGGTCCGATATTTCGGCATTGAACAGTTCGATCACCCGCGGGTGTTCGATCAGGACCTCGAAGCCGGAGTCAGGAAGAGACTCTGCGCGTCCGAACTCTTCGAGGGCTTCCCGATTGGGGACGATGAGTGCCGCCAGGAACTTCTGGTCCTGACCCACCAGGATTGCCTGATCGACGTATATCGACTCACAAAGTTTCTGCTCGATAGGAAGCGGCTCAACGTTCTCACCGCCGAGCAGCACGATCGTGTCTTTTGCTCTCCCGAGAATTTTCAATTCGTTTCCGTAGGTGAGCATTCCGAGGTCACCCGTATTGAGCCACCCGTCCTCCGAAACCATCTTGCGAGTCTCCTCCGGTCGCTTGTAGTACCCGAGCATCACCTGCGGTCCACGACCGAGCACGAGGCCCTTCTTCCCCGGGGGCAGCGTCTTTCCCTCTTCGTCGACAATCTTGACTTCGGTGCCGGGAAAAATCGGTCCTACGGTTCCCGGAACCGGCCTGCGCTGCGCGCGCACCGCGAGTACCGGAGCCGTCTCGGTCAGTCCATACCCTTCGAGCAACAGTACGCCCGCGGCGGAAAAAAAGGAGTCGACGCCCTCGGGGAGAGCTCCACCACCCGATATTCCGGCGACAAAATGTCCACCAAGTCTCTCGTGAATAGTCTTGAACACCAGGACATTTCCCAGTGCCCGAAACGGTGCGAGAACCAGAAACGGTATCGTGGCCAGAACGATCTCCAGAACCCGAGACCGCGGCCGAAAGCGCGGACGAAGACCGCGGATCATATAGGTAAGCTGTGCGTGGAGCGAAGAGACTCCGACAAAAAAGGCGAACAATCCTCGTTTTACCGCGCTCTGTGCGGCAACGTTGCGATAGACGCCGGCCTTGACCGCATCCCAGATGCGAGGAACGGAGGCCATCCAGGTGGGATGAATAGCCTGGAAATCCTGCAGCATAATTTTGCTGATCGGCTTTGAATAGGCGAGGGCGGACGCCGTCCCCAGCGCGACGTATTGCATGATCCGCTCAAACGAATGCCATACCGGAAGCACGCAGAGCCAGATGTCTCCTGCGCCGACCTCGATCAACTCCGGCACGTGCTCAACCTGGTGAAGAAAGTTTGCATGCGACAGCATGACGCCTTTCGGCTCACCGGTAGTGCCGCTCGTGAATATTATGGTGGCCAGATCATCGGTCTTGCCCTGGTCGATCTCCCGTTCAATGCGGGCGCTATCCTTTGCCAGTTCCGCTTCACCCCGTTCCATCACCTCGGCGTAGGTAAGCACCTCCCATCCCTGCAAATGCTCGACGACCTCGGCCGGTGCGAATTCGGAATCGAGCACGATTACGGTCGCAAGTTTGGAAAGCGCGCTTCGGATGCTGTGCAGCCGGAGAAACTGACTCTGATTCTCGACGATAACGTACTTGCAGTCGGCAAAACCGAGGATGTACTGGATTTCCGACACGGTGGAATCACAGCCGCGCGGTACGTCGGCTGCACCAATGAACAACAGCGCAAGATCGGCGATGAACCACTCCTTCCGATTGTCTGCGATGAGTCCCACGTGGTCGCCGCGTACGACTCCGATTGCCAGAAGTCCGGCGGCCCAACGTTGGACCTCTGCATACATCTTCCTGAACGCCGTTGGCTGAAATACCCCGGCCTGGTCTTTGCTGTATTGTGCCGCAAAATCGGGGTAGTCACGTACAACCCGTCTGAACATGAGCGGAATTGTGGGTTCCATGGTGGTCTCTCCTCGTTCACTGGCTGTGATAATCTCGTACTTTCGGTGGATAAAAAACCGCCCAGCATCCGCTGGGCGGTGTCACAGGAACTTCTGCAACATTAGATACAAAGATTCGAATTCTATTGCTGACTTTACTGAGCGGTTACTACGAAGTTTCCGAAACTGGCCGCTAAACCATTCGTGCGGAAGGATATGTACTTGCCTGCGAGCTTCGATGCCGGCAGATCAAAGTAGTACCACAGCGTGGGTGCCGTCGGATCCTGGACCAATATCCGGCCGGTGTTTGTGTTGACCTGAATCCGGATTGGAACGATCGTGGTCAGTCCCATGCTCTGAACGTAGTTCAGCAGATCCTGCAGGCTGATTCCGAGCGCCGCAGGAATGTCCACGTTGAGACCGGGAACCAGCTCCATTGTGCTATTGCTCGTGCTCTCATAGACCTGCGCGCGAAAACCGTAGTGCTGCGGCAAGTTTTTTGCCGTCTGCGGCCGGGTGTCGAGGTTCAGCCACAACAGATAGGATTTCCCGTTTCCCCAGGCCACGTTGCCGAGATTCGGCCTGATCAACGGCGATGTGGATTCCAAAACCGGCGTGGAGGCTCATATTCTGGAGATCCATCGCATTCATGTACCCGCCGCCGACATACTGAACGTTGAAGGAAATCTGATAGGATCCACCTTGATTCAGCATGTGATCGACACGAGCCATCGGCGCCTGGGTATCCGACTGTACGAGTCGTCCCCCCTGGACCGCCCAACTGCCGCTTCCAACCTGCCAGCCGCTCATGGATGAGAAATTGTCCTGTTGGAGAACTGTTTGCGCTGTTGCTACAAACGGAAGCAACAACAGAAGTGCTCCCAATACCAGGGCGAACTTTTTCATTTTATCCTCCTAGCCCTCAAGTGTTACCCCTGCACATGATGTACGTGCTTCGTCTACTATAATAAGGCCGGAAGGCTATCTGCACAACAAAAAATTTTGAAAGATTCGAAGTCTGCAACGATTCGGAAACGGTTGAGCAACGCGCGACGCGTAGGCTCAATCGTATGAAAAAGCATACGATCACCTGGCTGTCGATTTGGACAATTCCGATGGTCATTCTTGCCGCTATCCCGCTATCCGGATGCGGCACCGGAAGCGGAACACCACGGGTCGTCGCTGGGGAGACGCCGTCGGATCGTGCGCCCCCGCGTGTGCACGATCTCTCATTTACGCTCCGCGGAGTTCGGCCTCGACAGCCTGAAAAGTGCGATTCGCCGGTCCCGGCGAGCAGGGTACCGTACGACAGGATCGAAACCGGCTGCCCGGCGGGGACCGAATACTTCGCGTCCCGCACGGAGGGTGAGCGCCAACTTCAGGAGCTTGCGGGCACAGTTGTCCCGGAGGACGCGTGGGTCTATTTCGAGTCCTACTCGCTTTGGATCGACGTTGGCGAGAATCCTGACGCTGACTCCGTAGTCACCAACTTCGACCCGGTACGGGAGGCGCTCGAATCCGCGCCGATCCCGCCGTCGGAACTTCATCTGTATCTCCTTCATCCGGTGCGCGCTTCGGAATCCGATCAGATCGCTCCGCCAAGGGTGCCGGAAATCTGTACTTACGTGACCATGGAACGGGACCTTCGGCTGCGATTCGACCTGAGCCTGGCTCTCCACGTCATCGATCGGAGCGGGATATGGACTTGCCAGGCAACGCCCGGTGGGTCGGAATGGACCGTGCTGCCGAACATCGTCGGACGACCCATCCTTCGCGGCCCGAAAAGCGGTGAAGTTCCCCATCATCTCGCCATTGAGTTGATGCGCGACCTGGACGCCCGGCGGCTCAGCACTTTAGCTCAGTCTTTGGATACAATCGGGCACGATTCCAGCCTCGAGCGAGACCAGAGGATCGCAGCCTATCTGAAAGCTGCGCGGCAGGCCGGTATATCCGAAGTCTACACACGCGGATGACAAGCGGTCGTCTACCGGGCCCCGACAGCAACGCGCCGGCCCGGATAGTGCTCCGGTGGTTCTGCCCCTCGAGCCTACCTCAGTTCATCCTGTCCCCACCGCCAAAACAGTTGCGACAATCCCCCGACGGCCACGCATCAGCATGATCACTATTGATTCTTGCGCGCAATGGCACTCTTTACCTATAATAATAAGATACCCGCGAAGCGTGAGGTGGCGGGCCGAGCCTTGCGCGTGGAGATTCGACGTCGCTGCGCGAGTCGAACCGGACGTTTGCCGGAAATTCCGTTCGCGAGCGAGACGAATCTGGGAGTCGCCGGTGTCTACGCTTGTATTCAAGCTTCTCGGTCCCCCAATCCTGACTTCGGACGGGAAGTCCGTTTCTCTCTCCCGCCGCAAATCGACCGCGCTTCTTGCATACCTTGTGGTGGAACGGCACCCCCACAGTCGCGACGAACTTGCAGCGCTCCTCTGGCCGGAACACGGTCAGAGCCGAGCGAGGGCGAATCTCCGCAGATGCATCTTTTCATTGAACGAGGTGCTCGGCACTCAAATCCTCGCGAACGAACAGGATACCATTGCCGTGGAAGCATCGTCACTTGCTACGGACCTCGACGAGTTCCTGAACCTCTCGGCGGGATGTGGATCCCATGCCCGCGAGGAGATCTGCGACAATTGCGTGCCGCTTCTGGAAAGTGCGGCTGCTGTCTACCGAAACAGTTTCCTTTCCGGTTTCAGCCTGCCGGACTGCTCGCTCTACGACGAATGGCAACTGGCGCAGGCGGAACAACTGCGGGTGACTCTCGGATCTGTACTGCGCCGACTCATCCGCTCATACGAATCGAAACAACGCTGGGAGCGCGCGATTTTTCACGCTCATCATCTTCTCCGCCTGGATCCGCTTGAAGAGAATGCACACCGGACGCTCATGCGGATTTCGGCGCTTTCCGGGCAGCGAGCAGCAGCCGAACGGCAATACCGCGAATGTGTGAGGATACTGGACACCGAGCTCGACGTCGATCCGGAACCGGAAACTGAGGAGCTCATTGCGGCGATCCGCAGCGGGCGGATCGGCCAGCGTTCCGATCCGTCGCCAGCGGGGGCAGCCGATACAATCCCGCCATTCGCGGCAACGGATGAGCCTTCGCGGGGCGGTGCAAACGCGATCTGTCTGGTCCGGTCGACCGGATCTGATGCCGAGATTGGCACCATGTTGAAGAAGTGCGGTGGCAGACCCATTTCCGGCTGGTGGAAAGACCCGTGCGCGATTTTTCCCTCCGTTGCCGGAGCGGTTGAAGCCGGACTCCGGATATCCGCTGTTCGCGGCGCCATTCTTGCCGTCCACGCAACCGAGAAAGGAAGACATGCTCCGTCCGGGACAGAAATCTATCATTCGCTCGCAATGCTCGAAGCCGGCGGATCCGGCGATTTTCTGGTGTCCGGATCCGCTGCGGCACATCTGTTCCACGCGTTGCCCGATCGATGCGTGATGGAATCCGTCGGCACCCGCATGCTCGCCGATCTCGGTCCTCCGGATACGTTGTACCGGATGCGAGACTCCGTAACGGCGAATGATATTCAGGAGATATCCTGGGTCGGGTCACGGCTGAAGAATCTTCCGGTTCCTTCGACTACGCTCATTGGGCGAAAACGTGTTATAGGTGAGCTGGCGGAAACTCTGACTCGTGACAACATTCGGCTGCTTACGCTGACGGGACCGGCGGGAACCGGAAAAACGCGGGTGGCGATTCATGCCGCAGCGATGGTATCACGTAGTTTTGAGCATGGGGTCTGTTTTGTCGACCTTGCTCCGCTTGGCGACGCAGGCGAGGTTCCGGAAGCGGTGGCAACGGCCCTGGGACTTCGGGACACAGCGCGTCAGCGGCGGAGTTATGCCGAGATCATCGAGGAAAATCTTCGGAACCGTGAGCTTCTTCTCCTCCTCGACAACTTCGAGCACCTGCTGGCGGCTTCGACAGTTGTAGACAGACTGCTTCAGACCTGCCCGCGATTGAAGATTCTGGTAACGAGTAGATCGCCGATCGGCTCAGCGGCGGAACACGAGTACCCGCTTCGAACTCTGGGAACGTCGGGGGAGAGCAGCGATGTCACCGTCATCGCAAGAAGCGAAGCGGTACAGCTCTTTGTCGAGCGCGCGGCGGACCATTCGCCATTCATCGCAACCGACGCGAATCTCGCCGTGGTTTCACGTATATGCCGAAGACTCGATGCTCTGCCACTTGCCATCGAGCTGGCTGCTGCTCAACTGAAGTTCATGACTCCCGAGGAGCTTCTCGCGCGGCTGAATGACCGACTGGGGTGGCTGAAGAGCGGCATCAGGGACCTTCCCGATCGCCAGAAGACACTCGATGGAGCTATTGCCTGGAGCTACAACCTGCTCAGCGAGGAGTTGCAGCGATTTCTGCGGGCGCTCTCGGTGTTCGTCGGAGGCTGGGCAGGCGAGGCGGTGGAATCAGTCTGTTCCGCTCGACCCGATACCCCCGAGTTGGACGCGGTGAGCGCGTTGAGGCTCCTGATCGATCAGAGCCTGGTGGTCACCGAGAGCGGGCAGCCGGAGACGCGTTACCGAATGCTCGAGACAATACGAGAGTTCGCCTACGACCGGCTGCGTGCGGCATTGGAACTAACGGAAGTTCGACGCAGACACGCGGAACACTTTTTTGAATTGGCGATACAATCGGAACCCGGGCTTCACGGATCCGATGCGGCCGGCTGGCTTGGTCGCCTCGAACGTGATTACGGGAACATAGAAGCTGCTATGGCATGGTATGAGAGCGACGGACCAGGGCAGGATTATGTCCGATTCGCGATAGCACTGGAATGGTTCTGGTTCCTGCGCGGTCACTTCGCCGACGGACGCCGCCATTTGCTCCGCGGGCTCGAGCGCCTCGGATCTGTCGGCTCCGCTGCGCTACGTGGACGTGCAACGCATGCGCTCGGATGGATCACGTTCGTCGAGGGAGACTGGACAGGGGCACGGGAACTTTATGCGCAGGCGCTGACCCTGTTTCGAAGCGCAGGAGACCGGTTTGGCGAATCACTGGCCCTGTCGGACCTGGGGGTAGCCGAACGATTTACGGGCAACTATTCGCGCGGAACCCAACTGGTCGAAGAGGGCGTGAGGATTGCGAGGGAGGTAGGCGATCCGGCCCGGCTTTCGATTGCCCTCATCTGGGCATATGCAACAAC
>CAWHUY010000006.1:0-43329 GCA_963832675.1 uncultured Spirochaetota bacterium
CTTTCCTCGCGACCGAGTTCTTGAGGGAGTCTGCGTACATGGCGATGAAAATGATCCCGCCCCGTACGAGTGGATATACGAACGGGGAGGCACCGACGAAATTCAGTCCTGCTCTGGATAATCGTCAGGGTCACGGCGCCGAGCAGGACTCCCGGCAATATCGTGCCCTCTCCACCAAAAAGGCTTACCCCGCCGATTACGAGAAGAGCAATGGCAGTGAACTCGTAGCCGTCGCCAAGTGACGGTGATATTGTGCCGACCTGAGACATGGTCAGAACTCCACCAATGCTGGCCATGAGACCTGCGAGCACGAAGGTAAGGAAGGAGGTCCTGTCAACAGGAACTCCCACCTTTTGAGCAATTTCCGCTCCGTTTCCCACCGCCATGACCTGTCGACCGAAAACCGTCTTGGTGTGAACAATCTGGTAGACGGTGAGCACTATTCCGGCGAGCAGGATGTCGAGAAAAACCGGCCCGAACCGAATGCTTCCGAAGTTGCCCAGTCCCTCGGGAATCGATATGGTCAAGGAGTTGGTTATCTGCAGGGCGAGGCCGCGAAACGTGAAGAGAGTACCTAGGGTTGTAATGAGAGGATTGACTCGAAGGACAACCACGATGAATCCGTTGATTGCACCCAGAATAGCTCCGACGACGAAAATGAAAGGCACGCGGGCAGCGGACTCATGTGCGCATGAGTCATCAGCATCACGCCAACGCCGGCAGAGAGGTACGCCGTCGATCCGATTGAAATGTCAATCTTGCCGGTCATCAGAACCAGAGCTACTCCGGTGGCCAGGATCATGGTCGGGGCGGCGGCATGAAGGATGAAGATGCCGTTCTTGATCGTAAGAAACGACGGTGCCGCGGCGGAGATAAGCACAACCATTGCGACAAGCGTAATGACAAAACCATAGGACAGTAAGAAATTTCCGGGTGTGAGGCGCCGCTTGGCTGTCATCAGTTCACTCCTTCGTCGGCGGGCGACGAGATACCGGACGCGGCAGCCAGCAACTCATTCTTGGTGATCTCGCGCGGAAATGCATTGACGATCCGACCACGAACCATGACGAGGAAGCGGTCGCACAGACTCATGATCTCATCCAGGTCGGATGATACGACCATTACCGCGGCCCCGCTGTCGGCCAGGTCCCCGACAATCTCATGCAGTTCACCCTTGGCCTCCACATCGAGCCCTCGCGTCGGCTCATCGAGAAGAAAGATGGACGGTTTTGTCTGAAGCCAGCGGCCGACGACCACCTTTTGCTGATTTCCACCGCTCAGCGTCCTCACCGCTTGCTCTGCGGACGTGCTTTTGATGTTCAGCTTCGAGACATACTCTGCAGTAATCCGTTCCTCTTTGGATCGCGAAACAAAGGGCCAGAACCGGGACAGCAGATTCCTGAGATTGGCGAGCGACATGTTGAGACGGATCGACATCGGAAGGAGAAGACCGTCCGTCCGGCGATCCTCGGTCAGGTACCCCATCATTTTCCACGCGTTTCTCGAGTTCATGTCGACTGTGCTGCCGCCCTGGTGGACTCGCACATGACCGGCGTGTGTCTGATCAAGACCCATCAGCGCGCGGAACAGCTCGGTCCGTCCGGATCCGAGCAGTCCCCACAGTCCGACAACCTCCCCCCGGCAAAGCGTGAAGCTGATATCTTCGAGAAAGCCCTCGCGCTGCAAATTGTCGACCGTAAGAAGCAGCTCGCCCGGCTTGCGCTCCTGGTGTTTGAAATACTCCACGATCTCCTGGGACCCGATCATCTTCTCAACAATGTCACTCCGGGTGAGGTCACGGATCATCGCTTCGGCCACTTTCGCGCCGTTTCGCATGATTACTGCCCTTTCACAGACGGTAAACACCTCGTCGAGGAGATGCGTAATGTAGATGATCGCGGTGCCACGTCCCTTCATGATCCGGATGATCTCGAATAGTCGATCCTTTTCCCGGGAGGTGAGTGAGGATGTCGGCTCATCGAAGATAACGATTTTCGTTTTGCCAAGCAGCGTCCGTGCGATTTCGACAATCTGCTGATCTCCCGGGCTCAAATCGCGAACCTGGGTGTGAAGCGCGAACTCGTAACCGAGCTGAGACAACGCCTCCCGACAGAGCTTTTCGCCGGCGCGATAGTCGATGAGACCGTTTC
This sequence comes from uncultured Spirochaetota bacterium, assembly GCA_963832675.1. Taxonomy (GTDB): domain Bacteria; phylum Spirochaetota; class Spirochaetia; order DSM-27196; family DATKUC01; genus DATKUC01. The sequence continues at coordinate 2,151 of CAWHUY010000006.1, forward strand.
GAGCAGGAAATGCCGTTATCAGCATGTTGTCCAGGATGCTGAGTGTAGGCATAAGGGCGAGTTCCTGGTGGACGAAGGAGACACCGTAGCGGGTCGCATCGGTGGGCGTCCGGATCGCAACTCGGTTGCCATCGATCTCAATGTGACCACTGTCGGCGGGAAGTACCCCACCGAGCACGTTCATGAGGGTACTTTTTCCCGCGCCATTGGCGCCGATCAGAGCCGTTGCTTCGCCGGCAAATGCTTCGAACGAAACGCCCTTCAGAGCGTCCACACCGGGAAATGTCTTCTTGATGTCGACCATGCGCATGAATGCATTGCTCACGCTTTTTCTCCCGCCTCCTACGATCTTCTTCGAAACAGGGAGTCGATCGCGACGAAAGCCACGATCACAATTCCCTTCACGACCAGCGTCATGTAGTAGGACGCCTGGAGAAAGTTGAGGCTATTGCTGATGAGCTTGATCAGAATCGTTCCGATGAGCGCGCCAACCGCCGTTCCCGCTCCCCCATATATGCTCACACCGCCAAGGACGGCGGAACTGACGACATCGAGAACGACGCCCTGGGCCCCGATCGTTCCGCCTGCCGTTCCCAGCCAGGCTGTGGTAACAATTGCTGCAAGGCCCGCGATGAATCCAGAGAAAACGTAGGCGCCAAACTGCACGCGCTGGGCCGGTACGCCGGAGACTCTCGCTGCGCGGAGGTTAGTCCCGACCGCGTATAACCATCTGCCGAAAATACTTCGGGTAAGAAACAATTGAGCAATGACTGTCACAACCAGGAACACGATCACCGGTATCGGGATGATCCAGATATCCCCCATCACCGTTGTGATAAAACTGCGCGGAATACCGGTTACGCTGACGGCGTTGGTTACCCAGATCGCTGCGCCGCTGAAGACGGCCATTGTCGAAAGTGTGACGACGAATGGGATCATCTTGAGGTACGCAACTGCCAGCCCGTTTACCGTTCCACCGAGGACGGCGACTGCGATCATCAGGAGACTGGCTACCACCGGATTGCCTCCGGCCTTCATGTAGAGAGCTCCGAGTACGGCGCTAAACGACATAAGGGACGGTATTGAAAGGTCGATCCCTCCCGTAATGAGCACGGCGGTCAGTCCTACCGCCATCAGACCGAGAGCGGCTGATTGCATGAGAATGCTGATGAAGTTGTTGAGTGACAGAAAATACGGGACGAAAATACTCAAGAGAATCAGGATTACAAAGAGGAGCGCCACGGGAATGAAGCGGAGGGCCTGGATCCTGCGATCGGCGACGATTTTTGCTGGCATGTTCGCATCCCTTTTGAGTTGACGGTCGACATTGAGGCCGGCCGCCCCTCCGATTCGACTCTCACATCGAAAGCGGAAGCCGGAAATCGTTGTAGTTCGCCAACTCCGGCTGATCGAGTTGAGTTCGGACCCTATGGCCAGATTCGATTGTCATTATATGATCGTTTCTTGCGTTTTGTCAATAAATTTCTGTTATTTTGCTTATAAACAAAAGCTATCGCGAACTTTCGCTCTTATATGCTAAAACGGACCGCGCATGAATTCACTCAGCGCTCCCCGCGAGCAGCTCGTATTTGCGTAACCGCCGGACTATTTCAGGTGATTTCACAGTCTAACGCCGGCGGTTTTGTTTGTCAAATCATTTTTAAAAGCCACTTTCAATTTCAAATTTTTCGGGAGACTCGGCGAACGTGCATGCGGCCGCCTTGCGGGCACGTCAAAAAGGGGTCAGAGGCTCAATGAACTGGTTCCAGACGCGCAGCCTCTTATCCTTTGACCGAGCCTTGGAGCAGCGCGGCGATGATCTGGCGCTGGAATAGCACGAAGATGACGAGCGTGGGCACCAGGATCAGAATCGTGCCGGCGCACAGCAGGGGGATATCGGTCGCGTAATGGCCCTGGAACGCTCCCAGCGCACCGGCCATCGTTCGATGTGTCGGGTCCTCGACGAGGACCAGCGCGAGGAGGAACTGGTTCCACGTCCAGACAGCCATCAGGATTCCGAGCGACGAAATTGGAGCGCGAGCGAGCGGGAGGTGGATGCGCCAGAACATGCCCCAGGTGGTTGCCCCATCGAGGCGGGCGGCTTCCGATATTTCTGGTGACATGGTGACGAAGTGGGCGCGCATCCAGAACACGGCGAAGGGCATGTAAAGGCCGATAAGCGGCAGAACGATCGCGAAGCGGGTGTTGTAGATGCCGATGAAACGCTCCAGGTAGTAGAGCGGGACGATGATTCCCCCGAATGGGAGCGTCAGGCCGAATACGAAGAGGAACAGGAGCACACGTGAGCCTGGAATGTGCAGGAGGCCAATAGCGAAAGCTGCCATCGTCGAGATGAGCAGCGAAACCGGCACCACGGCGATCACAATATAGGTGCTCGAACCGAGCAGTGCCGTCATGTTCGCCACTTTGAACGCTTGGACAAAGTTGCCCCATTGAGGGTGAGCGGGCCAGCCAAGTCCGTTGGGCACTGTCCCCGACGGATAGAGCGCAGTCGTGAAGATGCTGATGAAGGGCAGGATCGTCAACACCATCAGCCCTACGAGCAACGTCCGTCCTGAAACGAGTTCGCCGAGCCCAACTTTCATCGCGTGGACTCCCTGCTCAGGCGCTGGATGGGAAGGATGACGACGAGAACCAGGATCATCAGCATGACGGCCAGAGCAGAGGCGAGACCGATCCGTTGCTGGGTGAACGCGAGGATGTAAATCTGGATTCCGGGGACCGCTGTTGAGTTGCCAGGTCCGCCGGCAGTCGTCACGTAGACAATGTCGAACGCGGCGAGCGCAGCGATCACCGTGACGGTAAGGCATACTCCGATCTCGTGCCTCAGAAGCGGGATAGTAATATTGACGAACTCCGTGCGCCAACCGGCACCGTCTATTGTTGCGGACTCATAGAGTGCGGGGTCGATCTTCGCCATTGCCGTCGACAACAGGACCGTGCAGAAGCCCAGCACGACCCAGACCCCAATGAGGCCGACCGATGGGAGTGCCCAGCTGAAATCGCCGAGCCAGGCACGGGCAAATGCGCCGAGGCCGACGCCTCTGAGAATTTGGTTGATGAGGCCCGGGAGCGCCAAGAGCCAGCCCCAGATGATCCCGGCCGCGACGAGCGGAATGACCTGGGGCAGAAACAGAACGGTCCGCGCTGCCGCTCCGAGCCGCCCGGGCGCAACCCGGTGAAGCAGACTCGCGACAACGAGACCAAGCGTGACCGGGATGAAGCTGAAGAACACGACGAGCTCGAACGCGTTGAAGATTGTTCCGAGCAGATCGGGGACGTCGAATATGGTCCGGTAGTTCTTGAGACCCACCCAGGTCATCTGACCGATCCCGTTCCAGCGAACGAACGAATACTGAATGCTCAGCACGAGGGGAAGCAGCACGAACATCGCGTACATCGCGAGGGCAGGCATTACGAAAAGCCAGCCGATATTGCTCTCCCGACGGCGGGCCAACCTGTAGCGGAAGGTCCGCCGCGGGAGCACAGGTGCCGCGGGAGGATTGTCTTGCGTCATCATCATAGTCTACCGTCGACCTGGCAGGCGCAGGAAGCTCCCGCGGCCATTACCGCTACTGAGTGAGCTCTCTCTGGTATTCTGCCTGAACGGCCTTGAGGAGACCCGCGGCGTCTTCTCTGCCGCCGACCATCTTCTGGAGCTCGGGTGTCCAACCCTGCGCGAAAATAGCACTTGTCGCGTTTGCGATGAAGTCCATCGACGTGCCGGCCTTGCCAACCACCAGCCCGGCAGCGAGCGTCTCGCGGGTCACCGATCCGGCGGGAACGTTGGGAGTCGAAGCATCTGCCGGTCCGCCTGGGTTGGACCCGCCAACCGTGACATCGATCTGGCGAGCCGTCGGATTCGTGGCAACCCAGTTGAGGAAGAACGCGGCGGCGTCTGCGTGCTTGGCATTCGCTGCAATACCGAAGGTCAGTGGCGCAGACATCGCGGCCGGGCTGCCACCGGCCTTGGCGGGCGGCATGAGAAAGAACCCAACGTTGCCGGCCATGTTCTTGTCGTAGTCGGCGTTTTCCCAGTCGCCGTTGAACGTGAAAACGCCTTCGCCTTTCACGAAGCGGGCATTGGAGTCGGTGTATTCAATCGCGTTGACGTCGGGAGGAAAGTAACCGTTCTTGATCCACATCTCCAGATGCTGCGCGGCTACGAGGTTCGACGGAGTGTCGATGGTGGCGCCTTTCATCTGGAAGATCCAGTCGTTGATCGGTCCGACGGGGCCGTAGGCGGCCATCAGGTTCTGGAGTGGAAATGCAAGGCCCATGCCGCTTTTCGCGCTGCCCCACTGCATGATCGGCTGGAGCCCGGCGGCCTTCGCCTTTGCGAGCAAAGAGTCGAACTCGGCTACCGTCTTCGGCGGCTCGGTCATACCGATCTGTGCAGCCAGCTTTTTGTTATAGAATACGCCGGTCATGCTGTAGTTGAGGCCCATGGCATAGAGCGGACCGGAACCGCGGATGCCATCGGCACCTACGCGATTCTGATTCAGCTGCGGCACGGGCCATTTGTCCCAGCCGTATGCCTTGGCATAACCGTCGAGGTTTTTCAGCAGCCCCTGCTTTGCGAACGAGACCATTGTCGGCAGCCGTATAAGGTCCGGCGGGTTGTCTCCCGACAGGAGGCGCGGTGTCTCGTTGATGAGGTTCGTGAACTGGTCCTGCTTGGTGTTCCAGGTCACATTTGGGAACTGCTTGGTGAACTCATCGGCGAGTTTGAAAGGTATATCAAACCCTGTCTCGAAGTAGGCATTCAGCACGACAGGAGCCGTCCCGATGCTCGTGGACACGGTTGCGGCACTCTCTGTGGACGCTTTCGCGGCGGACGAAGGCTGCGAAGACTCCTTCGACCCTGATGCGAATGCCAGAGTCGCACCAACGAGCAGCAGCAACAACGGGAAAAAGACCGTACGTTTCATGCGTTTGAACCCCCCTTTGTTTCGGTTTCGGTCATCGATAATCGACGCACAGAAACATCGTATGACCGTTCTTTTGATATGTCAACCGTTTGATATATCAAACCGGCGAAAAGTGCTGAACGGTTGACATATCGTCAGCATACAGGGTTCTGACCTATATCCCCGCGAGAGGTTCGTATTTCCCGCTCTTTGTGTCAAAATATCGAATTTCAAACGAGAGATCACGCAGGTCTGCGGAAAGCGTCGCAACCTCGGCGCCATTTCGCCAGGAGAGGGATAACACATTATCGCTGTTTCCTTCCTTGATTTCGAAATCTCCGGAGAACGCTCGGCAGCTGTTCCGAAACCGCATCAGGCTGAGGAGCCGCTGGACAACCGAACGGGAGAGGTTCTGCTCAACCTCGCTCACCGTGTAGCCGTGACGATTGATGTCCCTTCCGGTTTTCGTCCTCTCGACAAGGTCCACGTCGTTCTCGCCGGCGAGAAGGCCGACGTAGTAGACCTGCGGTATTCCGGGAGCGAAGAATTGGATCGTCCTGGCCAGGATGTAGGCGTCATCGGAGCATCCCAACGCCGAATAGTACGTGCTGTTAATCTGGTAGATGTCCAGGTTATTGTATTCGCGGTGAATTGTAGACGCGCTTCACATTTGCGCCGCACGAGAAGAGCTTTTCCTGTACGCCTGCTATCTCCTGCTCGGTGAGCAGGCCCTTCACGTCGACGACCCCGATGCCGTCGTGCGTGTCCAGTGTGGTGAACTGCTTGCGGGGACAGATGCGCAGCCAGTCGAGCAGGCGATGGGCCGTGCCGAAATAGAGCGCGTGGAGCAGCAGCATTGGCAGCGCAAAGTCGTATACCCAGTAACCACGGGCCGCAAGCTTGAGCTGGATGGAAAAGTGCTCATGTATTTCCGGCAGTATCTCTACGCCCCGGGCAGCGAGGGTGTTCCGTGACCAGTCCAGAACTTCCCAGATATCCGGCTCGACGAAAAAACAGCTCGTTCCTGGTTTCTTGACGCAATACGCAAAAGCATCGAGACGCACGAGCCTGGTCCCGCGGTCGACAAGGCTGAGCAAGGTCTTCTCCACAAATCGCCGCGTCACCTCCTGTCTCAGATCCAGATCGATCTGTTCGTCGTCGAACGTGCACCACAACCTCTCGCTCGTACCGTCGGAAAAGCGCGCCTCGACGAAAGGCGGGCGAGGTTTACGCTTGTAGATGCGGTCCAGCTGCTCGTCACTCGGTTCACCTCCCGGCCAGAACTCTCGATAACGGATGAACAGCTTTGCGTACGGAGAGTCGTTCTTGCGGAGGAGAAAATCCTGAAACCATTCCGAGCTGCGGGATATGTGGTTGATCATGAAATCTGCGGCTAGATCGTAGCGGTCGGCGAGCCTTCGGATGTCATCCCAGGTACCGATACGCGGGGTCCACGATGTCGTATCGTGTCGGGGCGAATCCCCTGTCTGCGGATGAGGGAAAGAACGGCAAAAGGTGTACGCCGCCTATCGCTCCGTCGAAGTGTTTTTCGAGTAGTCTTGTGAGCTCGCCGAGGTTACCTCCCATGGAGTCGGAATATGTTATGAGCATTATCGTGTTCTGAAGCGGCATGTGACGCTCCCTTCTTTTCGAATCCGGGGCAGTCTACCGCGACCAGCTTGATACGTCAACCGGTTGACATAACCTGCCGCCGCGAAGTTGTTTTCTGCGTCACGTAGAGTCTCGTTCGATCAACGTCACCGGCAGGACGGTTGCCATCGGTACTTCCTCGCCATTGATCTGATGGAGAATGAGCTCGACAATCTTCCGTCCCATCTCAGCAATGGGTTGATGAATCGTGGTGAGCCGCGGAACGAGCAGATTTGCGAGCTTTATGTCGTCGTAACCTACCACCATCACATCCTGCGGCACCCTCCTCCCCAGTCGGCTGCAGGTCTGTACGACGTGCGCTGCTTTTATGTCGCTCGCGAATACAGCATCAATATCGGGGTGGTCGGAAAAGAGCTCATTCACCAGGGTCGCGTACTGCGTGGTATCGAACACGTCGATATTTGTCTGAATGACTGTATGGGAAACATTGTTGGCGTTCATCACCTGGACAAATGCATCGTAGCGTCTGTTTGCAAGAAGATTGAGCTTCAAGCTGCCACAGATGTAGGCCGCCTTTTTTGCGCCCTTGCGAATCAGAAGCTGCGCCGCGAGGCGGCCGCCTTCGGAGTTGTCGGAGGCGATCGAAGGGATCGAATCGGAAATCTGCCGATCCACGGTCACAAGCGGCATGTTCAGGTTTTCATATTCGTCAACCTCGAGGGTATGGCTGGCCATAATAATGCCGTCCATCTTGTGGCTTTTCAACATCTCTACGTAGATTCGTTCTTTCGTCTGGTCCAGGTGCGAATTACAGAGGATGGTCTTGTAGCCGGCTTCATAGGTTGAAAGTTCGATTGCACTGGCTAGCTCGCCAAAGAACGGGTGGGAGACCGTTGGGATGATCAATCCGATCATCCTGGAGTGTTTGCGATAAAGCGACCGGGCAATCTCATTCGGACTGTAGCCGAGGTTGTCCATCACCTGGTTGACCTTCTTGCGTGTCGCCTCGCTGATGTACCCGCGGTTGTTCAGTACGCGGGAGACCGTCGTCACCGTCACTCCCGCCTCGCGGGCTACGTCCTTGATCGTGGCCACTATCACCCCCTGCGCGCCTCCTATTGTACTTTAGACGGGCTCGCTTTTGAAGCGATTTCACGCGGAACCGATTCTCGTGGCCTGCCGGACACTATTAGCGAGGTTCAATCGCGTCTAGTCGAGGCACCGATCGGTCGCTACCTACGAGATATGCTTGAACTGCGGAAGCCAATCGCGGTTGCGTTCAAACAGCTCGTCAGTCATCTGTCTGATCTCTTCGAGGCTCAATACTGCCGATGTCAGGGGATCCATGCAGATTGCGTGAAAGACCTTCCGCGGATTTCCTTCGAACGACGCCGCCACGGACAGCTCCTCGATGCGCGCGATGATGGTGTTGGGAATGGCCAGGGATTCCGTACGTTGCCGTTGAAGTGGAACATCGTATGGTCGCCAAATGGCGCGTTGAAGATCCGGGCGGCGTATTCATGCCGCGGCTCGAGGTCGACCCGGAGATCCGAAATCCACGCCTCAACGTCGTGCAGCCATTCTTTCCCGCGTCGTTCGTTTTCGCGCAGTGTGAAGGCGTAGGCACCGGGATTCCCGCCGGCACCCGGGTGCCTCCGACGTTGATATCAACGCCCTATCTCTTTGGAATTTCGATATCGTGGCGCCAGACCTGAACTCCCCCGGCCAGTATTGTAACGACTACTCCGTCGGCACTCTTGAGGGCGTCCGCGCGATCGAGGGTGGCGGTAATCTTCGCCGGGGAATGACAGGAGATCCCGAGCGAGCCGTCTGGTAAATCGAAACTGCCGGCGCCTATGAACGCGATCTTTCGCATTTGGGAAATGGCCTCCATTTCAAAGTAGAATGCGGAAAGTACAAGAGGCTCAAAGCGCGACCAGTTTCCCGAGTGCGGAATATTGAAAACCGCGATAGCTTTCGTCCACCAGAAGCTCCTGTACCCGGGAAAGATCCATCTCATCGGTGCACGCTACTGCTTCCGGATAGAATGGAATTCGAGAGCCCGCGCGCACGAAAAGCGGCAGGCGCGCCAGCGGTTGCTTCACGTGCTTCAGCATGATCGGGCCGTGGATACTCTCCCCCGTCCAGAAATCGATCCACTGTCCGGCTGGAAGGTAGACGTCGCGTACTCCTGACGAGCTAAGCACCGGAGCCACCAGAAAGGCACTGCCACTGTAGAACTCGTCCTCGATGGTCCAGGCAATTGGATCTTCCTCGTGATGGAATACGAGTGATCGAAAGATCGGTAGACCGCCGGCAACCGACGTCTCCGCCTCGCGGCGAAAGTAGGGTATTAGCGCGTAGCGCAGCTTCAGCCATTCCCGTACCACTTCGGCAATCGTTGGATACTCCCACGGCTCACGAGCGGAAGAGCCATGGAAGCGCAGATGGGACGTGAAAACACCGACCTGGGTCCAACGCACGAACAGGTCGTCGGCGGGTCGGTCGTTCATGAAACTCGGAAGCGAGTGGAATCCGGGAACGTCATGACTCCAGAACGCGAAGCCGGAAAGCCCTATCTGAAGCCCACCGCGGATTGTGGCGGCGAGCCCGTCCCACGTGGCTGCGGCATCGCCGCCCCAGTGTATCGGGTAGCGCTGACTGCCCGCCCATCCCGACCGCGCCCAGATGATGCCGTCGGGATAGATCTCCCGCGTGACCTCGAATGCTGCGCGATGATAAAGCAGGCAGTAGATGTTTCTGAGGCTTGCAGGCATCGAGCCCGTGGTACTCCGCCTGCATGTCGATTGTCTCGCCGAAATCGGTTTTTATGGCCGCCGCACCCATTTTCAGAAGGCGTCGGAGGAGTCCCTTGTACCACTCGACCGCCTCCGGATTGGTGAAATCGATCGTGCACCCGCGCGCATCGTCGAACTTCGATTCCAGCGGCGGGGAGCCGGGGGCGACGTACCGCTTTTCCCGCGCCATGGAGTATAGACTCGTACCCTCCGTTACGAGGGGCAGCTGCCACAGTGACACGCGGAACCCCTTCAGTTTCATCTGCGCGAAAAAACCTTCCGGGTCTGGAAATCGCTCCGGGCTGAACTCCCACTCGCACCGCCAGTCGGTCTTGAACCAACCCGTATCCAGATGGATAACGTCACATGGAAAGCCGCCTTTCCGCAGCCCGTCCGCCACCTCGGCTACCTCTCGGGCGGAAAAGTAGGTCATGCGGGCCATCCAGGTGCCGTAGCTCCACAACGGAGGCAGCGGCGGAACCCCCGTCAGGCGCCGATACGCTGCTGTGATGGCCTGGACCGAGCCTCCACCAATGAAGAAGAGGTCCAGATCGGGCGATTCAACTCCACCCTGGACCGCGCGAGAGGAGAGATCTGCAAACGAAAGGCGCGTGCAGCTCGACGTATGCACAAAAAGACCGTAGCCTGCGCTGGAAACATAGAAAGGCACGTTCTTGTATGCCCTGCGCGACGATACCCCCAGAGCGTCCGTGTTCTCGAGGACGACTGTGGAACCGGCGAGCCCGAACCGCGAGAAGCGTTCACCTGTTCCCAGAAACCGTTCACCGGGTCCGGCGTGAAGAGAAAAAAGGGAGAGCCGGGGACTCCCGGCGCGGACGACGCACCCCAGCCCGATCGACTCGCGATGCGCGGGAAAGAAGGTATCATGCGCCATGAATGGCACTTCCGTCTCCGCGCCGGGATACACGACGGCGTCGAAGACCGGGGCCGGATCGGGCTGCAGTGTGCTCCATGGATGGGAGGGCGGACGGGGCGGCACCGTCTTAAACACCACCCCTCCCGACGTGTCCCTGATTGCGTACTCCCCGTTTGCGGGGCCCTGGGTAATGGTGAGTCGCGCGCGCCGAAGACCGGCGTCGAGCTCGATCATGGGACTCGAATCCAGGTGGTCGACTCGTTCCGCGTCACCACCGCCAAACGCCACGGTGGTCCGCACGATACCTTCATCCCACGCCTCAATCCGGAGCTTCACCGTCACTGGCGGAACGTCAGGATCACGAAGAAAGGAAGACGGACGGCAGGCAAACATGGGAACCGTTAAAACCACCGAATCGCCTTCCACACGTGCGGCAGTGGCAGGCCCCGCGATCATCACTCTGTCGGCGCTTGATGCAGGATCGTCAAGATCGAGCATGTCCTCACGGAATCGGTTTGACTGTTTCAAAGTTTCAACCCTTCACGGCACCGGCTGTCACGCCGAGCGTAACGTAGCGCTGGAAGACCAGGAATATAGTGAGCGGCACCGCCATGGCAATGACGAGTGCCGCGCTCTGAATGGGAACCCGCAGGCCATATTGCCCTTTCATCATGGCGATTCCCAGTGTGACAGTCCGAGACGCCTCGGTCTGGAGGATGAGGAGAGAAAACGGAAGCTCGTTCCACATTGACTGAAAGCCGATAATGGCGATCGTCGCGATCATTGGCATCGCAATCGGTACCATTACCGTTGTCAGGATGCGCAGGTGCGACGCGCCGTCCATGCGCGCTGCCTCCACCAACTCGTAGGGCATATCCGTGAAATAGGTCGTCATGATGTAGGTTCCAAACGGCGCGAAATAGGCTACCCATGTCAGGATTACCCCGAGGCCGGTATTCGTCAGGTTGAGCAGGGAGATCACCCTGAACACCTGGGTAGCCAGAAGAAGCTGCGGAAAGATCATGAGAAAAAGCACAAACAGCAGGAGCGGTCGCCTCGAACTGAACCGCATCTTTCCAAACGCGTATCCCGCACTTACGCACACGGCAATGTAAAACACCAGACCAACAGGGACCAGAATGAGGCTGTTGACGGTGAACTGCAGCAGGCGTCCACTGGTGGCAGCGTATACGTAGTTGTCGACTATCGGAGACTTCGGGGGGAGAAACGTATTGTCGAGGAACTCATCCCCGGACTTGAAGCTTGCGGCCACCACGTCGTAGAGAGGAAGGAGCGACGCGAGGACCAGCAGGACCATCACTATTTGGACGAGCACGCGGGCTCCTCCCCGGATCGCCTGGGCATTTTTCATGGCTGTCTTTTTCTCATCAATCGGATCTGCGCAACTGAAATGGCGGCGCAGAAGAGAAACAGGATCACGGACCACGCGCCGGCGTAGCCGGAGCGAAAGTTCGCGAACCCCTGGACAAAGATCCCATACTCCAGCGTGAACGTGCCATATCCGGGTCCACCCTGGGTGAGGGTGTAGATGAAGCTGAACATACGGGCAAAGACCTCAATGAAGCTGAACACCACCCAGAACTCCACTGCAAACCGAATGTTCGGAATGGTGACTCGCGCAAGCGTCTGCCAGAAGTTGGCGCCGTCGATGAGCGCTGCCTCGTACATCGACCGATCGATGCCGCTCATTGCCGCCAGAAAGTAGATCAGCCCGAACCCGAGATGGACCCAGACGACCTGAACAGTACCGACTACGTTGATAGCATAGACCGGGGAGGTCAGAAAGGGCCGCGTCGAGCCCGTCATCCACTTCAGTGCGAGGTTAATGGGGCCGTCGCCGCGCAGGAATATGGAAAAGACCATGGCAATAATGACAGGACCCAGAAGATTCGGGATGAAGAGTATTGCACGATAGGCCTGCCATCCGCGAAGTCCTTCACTCAGAAGCGCGGCGACAAACACGGTGATCACCGTGCTCACGGGAATGTAGCAAACCAGGATGGCGGTATTCGATATCGAGGTCCAGAACGACCGGTCTGCGAACATGGCGCGGTAGTTGGCCAGGCCGATCCACTTCATCGGCCCATACCCCTTCCATTGGGTAAAACTGGCTACTACGTTCATCGCGACGGGATAGAGTATGAATGCGACCAGCAGCAGCAACAGCGGCGCCAGGAATGCGTAGGGTGCAATACCGTCATTATCCAGACGTCGGTGGGTCATGTTCGATGCTCCATGAAGTTGGAAAGACGGGACTTGCGTCCCGTCCTTCTCCATGTGACTAGTTCTTACCTGCGATGAGATTTTGATATTGGGTAATAAAATCGTCTACAGAGAGTTGACCGGTGACGAACACCTGGTCGAGGAGCCGGTTCGAGTCATCCTCGTACCCCCCGTAGTTGGTGAAGACGCCGGAAAGGTAGTCAACAGCCGTGTTCTTGAGGTACCCCTGTATGACCTTCAGGGAGGGATAGGTCGCTTCGAGACCGGTTGAAGCCGTGAGCGGCGACATTGCACCGGTGCCGCTGGCGTATATCTTCGCCGCCTCTCCGGTGGTGTAGAACTTCACGAACTTGGCGGCAGCTTCCGGGTTCTTCGACCAGGTCATGACGCCGTAGCCGATTCCCGCCGGCTGGGCGACCTGAATGTCTTTGTACTTGCTGTCAGGGAAGTTGATCGTGGGGAAATAGCCCACGTTGGCCGCGCCCAGCTTGTCGGAGAAAACCTTCCAGTTACCCACGTCCGACAGAAGTCCCACGAAAATCGCGCCGCCTGCGGCCGCAAACTTGTCGATACCGTCCATGAAGTAGGGTCGGGAGTAGCCTTCCTTCTCCACATAACCTTTGTCGATAAGGGTCTTGATAAACTGCACGTTCTCTTTGAACAGGGGATCCGTGAACTTCGCCGAGCCGTCCTTGAGCCCGGTGACGTTCGGTCCGAAGTCATTTGCTACGAAGCACCGAAGCAAAAAGTCGAGGGTGTAGGTCTGGCCCACTGTGATAGGAACAATGCCGGCCGCTTTCAGCTTTTCACAGGCGGCCAGGAACTGCGCCGAAGTCTTGGGGGCGACCTCCGGATCAAGCCCCGCCTTTTTGAAGTAGTCCTTGTTGTAGTAGATGCCGAACCCCTGCATGGTCATGGGCAGGACCTTGACCTTCCCGTCCTTTGAGCACGCGACAAGGCTTGCCGCCGTGAACTGGTCCTTCACATCCTGGATGTAGGGAGTGAGGTCGACGAGAATGTCGTCAAACTGGTAGGCGCGAGTACCGGGGTGGAACATCACGACATCCGGTCCCTTGCCCGCAGCGGCTGTGGCCTGAATGATCTGATAGTACTGGGGCTCGAGAGGCTGCGCTACGTGGCTGATGGTGATGTTCGGGTTCTTCTGCATGAACAGAGCGTCCATCTCCTTCATGGGCTTCTGAGCTCCGCCCGCCTGCGCTTCACTGTACTTGAAGTCCCAGACCGTGAGGTTCACATTCTTCGAAGAGGTCTCCGAAGTGCCGTTGGCGAAGAGACCCGCCGTCACAAAGACGACCGAAAGCAAGAAACAGAGAAAAGATCTTTTGATCATGGACTCCTCCTTCGCGCTTGTAACTTGCAACCAGTATCACTCGACCCTGAGGTGCCGTAAATGGACTGGATTGCGCGGGATCATGGACTAAATTCCACACCTTACCTGCGCCCGCCTGTGTTATGATTTTCCTATGTCGCGCAGCCGCACCGTACGCGCATCGATCTTCCTTTCCGTCTCGATACTCCTGGTGTGTGTGCTCATCGCCGTCTCGCTGGTCGTGTATGACTATGCATCGGCCACGACGCGGGAGCGGTTCGCGAACGCACTGACCACGCTCTCTAAATCAATCCTTACAAACCTCGACACACGCGTGACAGAAATGGATCGCCTCAGCCTGACGCTCATCTACTCCCAGGTTTTCCAGAACCTCTACGCGCGCCATCTCGCCCTGCCAAGGACGCCTGTGTCGAGCGCTCAGAGAATTGCCAGGATAGAGAATACGGAGGCTCTGACCGAGATCACCGAAACCATTCTCGGGCCCAATCAGACCGCGCCGCAGGTGAACATATTCGATTTCCGGGGTGAGATGATCGGAGCCGGGTACTACAGCCGACTCATAGAGCGAGACGTGACACGTGAGCAGTGGTTCACCAGGGTGATGCAAAGAGAAGGCGAAAGTCTGATTCTCCCGCCCCACATGGATCCGCTTCTCGAGCAGACCTCAGTTATCGTGAAGGGAAAGAAATACGTGTCGCTTCTGCGGGCATTTCGCGACCCGCAGCTATCCACGAAAGGAATCATCGAAGTGGAGCAGTATTGCGACGCGATGTTCAGCGAGCTGGATTTGCTGAGCCGATCCGCAGTATCGATTTTCGTATTCGATCGTGATGGATATCAGATCTATCCCTACGAGGGAGTCTCGTACGATGTCGCCTCGCTCCGAGGGCTCGCCGATCGAGCGGGACACGGCGCCACAGCGAGCGGCACCCTTCCAGGGAAACGGGAACCGCAGATCTTCGCGGCAGCGGTCTCTCCGGATTCCGGGTGGACACTGCTCATTGGCGAACCTTCAGCAGGGCTGACGGCCAGCGTGCTTCAGTACGCGGCGCGGATCGCGCTTATGACCCTTGCGGCAATTGTCAGCTCCCTTGCGGCATCGTTCTTCATCGCCCGCCGAGTGACCGTCCCGATCAAAGCGTTGCACGCGGAGATTGAGGCGCTGGACCTGGGAAACCTCGACAAGGCTGTGGAAGGAACACAGACGCCCGACCTCGGCGAAATCGATGAGCTGCGACTCGCCTTCCACCAGATGCGGGTGAAGCTCAACGAATCGATCCAGGAGGCGGTGTCGCTGCGGGCTCATGAAAAGGAGGCCCAGCTCGTGGCACTGCAGTCGCAACTCAATCCGCACTTTCTTCACAACATGCTTCAAACTGTCGCGATCATGGCCGAGGAGGGGGCAACCTTGGCTATTCAGGATCTCATCCTCAACCTGGCCCGCATCCTTCGCTACGCGTCCTCCACTGAAGGAACGACGGCTACCTTCGGAACCGAGATAGAGTACGCAGAGAGTTACCTCGCGGCCATGCGCGCGAGGTTTGGAGAGAGCCTGGAATATGTTATCGACGTCCCTTCGAGCATAAAAGATGTCGCCGTTCCTCGACTGATCCTCCAACCTTTCATCGAGAATTGCTTCAAGTATGCCACCTCTACGCGGCCGCCGTGGCGGATCGAGCTCCGTGGCGGCTGCTCGGATGGTCGCTGGACGGTCGAGATCCTCGATAACGGCCCCGGATTCGAGGCGACGGTACTCGCCCACGTTTGTGAAAAACTCGCGGCCCGCCGGACAAATGGAAATGGCCGCTCCGCCATGTCGATTTCCGGAATGGGAATCCTCAATTCCTACGAACGATTCAGACTTGCGTTCGGGGAAAAGGCCTTTTTTGAAATTGCCAACCGTCCCGACGGAGGGGCGCGCATCACCATGGGAGTGCCGCACAATGGGTGAGCGACGACTCAGCTTCGTAGTCGCCGAGGACGAGGAACGAATGCGCGAATATCTCGCGCGAAAGGCCGTAGAGATCGACCCGAACCTCGAGTGCGTCGGGGCCGCAGCCGACGGAGAAGAGGCAGTCGAACTGGTGGAGCGCTTCTTTCCGGATCTGCTCATCACCGACATCAAGATGCCCGTGCTGGACGGCCTGGAGCTTATCGCTCGTATTCGCCGTACGAACCCCGACCTCCGCATTCTCATTATCTCCGGCTACAGCGAGTTCGAGTACGCGCGACAGGCAATTGAGCTAGGTGTCGACGACTACATTCTCAAGCCAGTCGAAATTGTGAAATTTCGGGAGATCTTGCGACGGATACGAATCCGTCTCGAGGCCTCGGCAGGGCTTGTCGAGACCGAGTTTGGCCTTGACCGCATTGGCGCGCCCGAAGCGGAGCTGGTGAAGACGGTGGAAGTCTATCTTCGGGCGACATACCGTCAACCCTACTCGCTCGAGCGCCTGGCCGAACAGTTCGGCTGCAAGCCGGCCTACCTCCTGCGGCTATATCGCAAGGTCACGGGAGAGACGCCGACACAGGAGGTCATCCGCCTCCGAATCGAACGGGCAAAGCGGCTGCTGCTGGGACACCCCGATCTCGAGATAAAACAGGTTGCCGCGGCGGTGGGTTACGAGGACGCATTGTATTTCTCCCGCCTGTTCAAGAAAGAAGCCGGGCTCAATCCGTCCGCGTTCAGGGAAGGGTTGGGCCGGCCGTAGCCTGTCGCCAGGCGGCATCTTTGGCCGCGGCAGCCATGTTGGCCCGTCGCTCGTCGACGTTGGCCAGAAACCGACGCGGGGTCATCGCGCCAATCAGCATCTGCTCGAAGTCGGCCTCTAACGGTGTCCACTGTCCCATGATGTACTTGACGCCGCCCTGGAAGGGCTCACCGCCCAGCAGCGCGGAGCTGAGGAACGACTTTTCGTTGGGCAGCAGCGCTACATTACGGGTGGAAAAGGAAAGGCTTGTTCCTTCCGGTTGTTCGGCAGCGTACCGATCCAGGTTGTCCGGCCGCGCGAGAAAACTGAAAAACTGAAGAACTGCCGCGCGGTCGTGGCTATTTGCGTTTCCGAACCATGTCGGTGCGGAACGTTCAATGCTCACGGTATGGTTGTCGAGCCACGGAATGGGAAACATTCCCCAGGACTGCGCACCCGAGTCCGGGTTCGCCTTGAGGACGCTCCTCGCGAACCCGATCTTGTCCAGCGTCATTGCGGCGGCGCCCGATATGAGCGCGGTCTTCGACCCCTCGATAGTATTGGCCATGAAATCGCTGCCGAAGTAGCCGCTGCCGACCGCGCGGAGGATCTGGTCCAGTGCACGGCGGAAGGGCTCATATCCGGCGAAGGTGACTTTGTTCGCGTTGAGCCTATCGTATAGCCCTGGATCGTTGTTCTCGAAAGTGGAGCCCATCTCGAAGAACGTGAGCGCAGAGTGCCACCGACTGGCGCCCGGCTCATAGATCGGGACAATCCCCGCCTGCTTGATTCGCTCGCAGACGGCCATGAACTCCTCGGTATTCTGCGGAACGCTGAGTCCCAGGCGTTGGAAAATCCTGTTGTTGTATGTGTAGACCCACCCGACCGTGTCGTCCCATATGACAAGGCCGTACACGTGGCCTTTGTACGAAACTGCCGGAAGCCAATCCGGTTTCAGCCGCCTGGTCCACTCCTGGTTCGTCAGATCGATGCAGGATTTCTCCGGGTCGATCTCGGCGCCGAGAGACCATCGGGTCGATTGCATGAGAAAGATATCCGTTGCTTCGCCTGAGGCGAGCATGGTCTGCAGTGCCCGATCATAGATGTGGGGAGCGTAGATTGTGAAGGAGACCTTGATACCGCTCTCCTTTTCGAACAGCTTCGCGTTCTCTCCCATGACGTCGTAGATCCACCCGTCCGAAGCCATAACCTGGATCTTCCGAGGCAGGCTGGAAGCAGTTCCGGAATTGCTGGCGACTCCGCATGCTGAGGACACAATTGACAGAGCAGCCAGCACGACTATCTTCGCAATGGTGTTACAAGCAGTTCGACGACATGTGACCATGTCGAAAGTATAACACGAGCGGCTTACCGTCGCTCCAAAATGTGGGCAGAGCAGGATCTTCTGGATACACTGTGACGTGGTACGAGTTCCCTTTAATCCAAGACGTGCGGGGGATACTGAATGCATCGAAACAGTTTTTGTGTGATCATTTTTACCGTTTTATTCTATTTGGTCACGATACCGCTTTGGGCTGCCGGTGCGGATACCGGCGCGAAAACGCCAAGGAAAAACTACCCGGTTCTAGGTATCGTAATCGGCAGCCCGAGCGGGTCAATAGACGGCGTTGTCGGCTATAGCTTCGGAATGTTCGAAGCGCGGCTTTCCGGAGGGGCGGGTCCGACGAGCTTCGATTCCGCTGAGCTCAGTTGGGGTATTCAAGGAGATCTGGGAATCAAGGCAGTTGACCGTCCGCACTTCGAAAGCGAATTCAGTTTTTTCGCGGCGTATTCACATTTCGGAAATGGCGCACTCCGACCCTATTACACCTACGAAGGCTTTGCCTTCAATCTGAACTTCTACGGCCT
Organism: uncultured Spirochaetota bacterium; assembly: GCA_963832675.1. GTDB lineage: Bacteria > Spirochaetota > Spirochaetia > DSM-27196 > DATKUC01 > DATKUC01. The sequence goes on from CAWHUY010000006.1 coordinate 20,522, forward strand.
CTTTTTCGAAGGCGGGCTGGGGCTGGCCAACGGTCGCAGCGGTGCACTCGAACTCTCGGCACTCGCAGACATCTTCGTTCCGGTTCTGCAGATAGGTTACGTCCACCGCTTTAACTGATAAGGATTCATTCAGATCGGGTTTTGTTCCCTGAAAACAGCCGCCTCCGCAAAACGCGGAGACGGCGTACGAAGTACTATTAACGAATTCCCTGATCGATCAAAGGTTTGATTGAGCCGACATTCTGAGGGGTCACTGTTCCCACGCCGGTATCGATGTGCAAACCGGGGATGAGGTAGCGCTTGGTCATGAGAATCTGCATGACCGGAATATAGCCCTGAAGGTAGAGGACCTGATCGAAGCTCGCGCTGATCCATCCGGCCTGAATGGCGCTGACAGTCGCGGGAGAGAGGTCGATACCGCCGCAGATGATGTCGCCCGGCTTTTTGCCGGCGGCTTGAAGAACTTTCGGAAGTATCGCGGTGATGCTGCCGTGCTGGGTACCGATAGCCTTAAGATCCGGGTGCGCTTCGAGGTACGCGGTGAGGATGGGGATGGCGAGCGAAGTGTCGCTGTCCACGGCCGCCGATACATCAAGCTTGTCTACCTGGAGACCCGCTTTCTGCAACGCATCATAGACGCCCTGGCTGCTTCTGCTGCGGCCTTCCTGGTGCCAGATGTCATACACGAGTGCCTTGTCGCCCGGCTTGAGACCGGCCTTGACCATCGCCTGTCCGGTCAGGTAGCCGCCCTGATAGAGGTCCGCCCCGGCATAACCGAAGCCTTTGGACTGGTACTTTGCCTCGATGTTCGGGAGCGGATTGTTGCCGCTCGTCACAATAATGCCCTGCGCCTCGGCCTGATCGACGAGGGGTGCGAACGCCGCCTCTCCAGGATGCCCCATAATGACGATGCCGTCGGGCCTCGCCGCCATGGCCTGTTTGAACTGGTCGATCATTGTCTGCTGATCCCACTTCGAATACTGTTCGATCAGCTTTACGCCGTTCACAGCCGCGGCCGCTTTTGCTCCGTTTGTCCGCGCCAGCGTCGCGCCGTCGCCTTCGGTGCCACCCATCTGCATGTAGATGACGATCTGCTTGCCAGTGGTCGCCTCCGTCGTTCCCCCGGCCCAGACCTGGGTCGACAGCAACATGGCAACGCCAACGAATGCAAGAATAATCCATCTCAGTTTTCTCACGGTATCCTCCCGAAGAATAGTGATTATGGCCCCGCAGTGATTGACGCGCGGCCATTTGCCTCAAAACCCGAAATGCCGCATACCCCCCTTTTTTCGGACTATGAGACCGCGCGCCAACGGCGCGCGCTTTTACGTAGTGTCCTGAAGCTTCGGCGTTTTCTCGGACGGCTCTTTCGCGGAAGTCCCTTTCGCGGGCACACCCCACTTACGGGCTGCACGGGACAGCACCGAGATTCCTTCTTCTCCGAGGATCACGTTGAGGATTACTACTGCCGCCATGACGAGTCCCTCAACGAGCTGCACCCAGTAACCTCCGATTCCTGTGGCCACAACGCCTGCTTCCAGTGAACCGATGATATACGCGCCGAAGAACGTTCCCACAAGGATGCCCTGCCCCCCCGCGATCGAAGTGCCGCCGATAAAAACCGCCGCCATGACCGGCAAAAGCATGCCCTGCCCCTGTGTCGGGAAGAACACGTTGATTTCCATGGTAAGGAGAAGCCCTGCGAATGCGGCAATCACTCCGTGCATGGTGAACAGTGTTATTCGCGTCGCCGGCACGTTGATACCCATCACCCGTGCGACTTCGGGGTTGTCGCCAATGAACATGATGGCCTCACCGAACTTATGCCGGTTCAGCATGAACCAGAGGAACACCGTAAGCCCCAGCGCCCAAAGCGCCTGGACAGGAAAAATCCCGAACAGTCGGCCGACGAAAATGGTGTGGATCGTCGTTTTCGTGATGTCCTCGATGTTTATCTGGAGTCCTCCGGCGATCAGAATCGTTACTCCGTACCAGAAGAATTGGGTCGCGAGCGTCGCCATGATGGAAGGCACCCTCAATCTCGCGACCAGGATGCCGTTGATGTAGCCGACAAGGGCTCCGGCGGCAATGGCAAGAATGAAACCGATCCATGGTGATTTCAGGTGCACGAAACACCAGGTGAACACGAACCCCGAGAGCGCAACGATTGCCGGGAAGCTCAGGTCGATCTCGCCCGCGGTGATGACGAATGTGAGCCCAAGCGCGAGAACGAGCATCGGGGGTACGGTCATGAAGAAAGACATGTAGATCCGGTAACCCGTGAACACCGTGGGCGCAGTGAAAACGAATACAATGTAGAGGACCGCGAGCACGACGGCGATGGGCAGGCCCTCGATGCGGCCGAGGAATGCAATACGGGAGGACGAACGATTCATGGCTGCACCTTGTCCTTCAAGCCGTGTGAGTATTCAAGAAGAAACTCGTCCAGCTCCTTAAGCGAAATCTTCGCCTTTTCGATGGTCGCGACGATCTCCCCCCGGTCGATTACGATGAAGCGGTCGGAAATCTCGTACACATCAGTGAGGTTGTGCGAGATGTAGATGCTGGCCTTACCCGCTTCTTTGATCTTGTGCACGAAGTTCAGCACCTTCCGCACTTCCTTCAGAGAGAGCGCGACGGTCGGTTCGTCGAGGATAATCAGATCTGCCTCGAAATGCATCGCTCTTCCGATCGCCACGCCCTGGCGTTCGCCGCCGGAAAGCTTGTTCGCTCTCGACTCGACGCCGATTCCCCGTCCCCGGAATCCGATGGTGTTGACCATGATCTCGTTGGCAATCTTCTTTTCTTCTTTGACCTTCAGAAAGCCGAACGGGTAGGTAATTTCCCGGCCGATGAAGAAGTTCCGCCACAGAGCCTGTTTTTCCCCGAGCGATTTGTCCTGGTAGACAGTTTCGATGCCCAATGCATGTGCTTTCTTGACGGTATAGGAGTTTGTGTCGACCCTGTTCTTACCGATGTACAGCTCTCCGCTCGATGGCGGGAAGACGCCGGTCAGTATCTTGACCAGCGTGGACTTACCGGCGCCGTTGTCACCGATGAGCCCGACAATCTCATTGCGGCCAACCTCAAAGTTGATGTTTTTCAACGCACAGACTGATCCGAAATACTTTTCGATGTTTACCATGCGCAACGCCGTGCGCTCCACCGGAGGTTCAGCCGCCATGAGATCTCCTTTCAGTACCGAGGCCCGATCGTACGAGCTCAACCATGCCAGATCCAAAAAAGGTACAAACTATTCCTGTTCGGCATCTGTATCATAGCATGGCGGAATTGACTCCGCAATGTTTTTTTTCAATCCCCTCGTGAGGCAGTTCCGCGAATATGTGTTGCATTCTATCAAGTTGAGGCTCATACTGTGGGAAAGTGCCACAATTGACCTAGGACGGGACAGGAGCGCGTTTTTCGCCCGGCTGCTCCATGGAACACGGTAAATTTGGCGATATGGGTGGGTTTTGACACTTCGTCGATGATATGGTACAACTTGTATCTTATGGGATTTGTGCATGAAGAAGCATAAAATCATAGAGACCTGGATCAGAAGCAGAATCGACGAAGGAGTTCTTGTCCCGGGAGACAAGCTTCCCTCCGAAAGCCGGCTCTGCGTTCAGTTCGGGTTCTCGCGAAACGTGGTACGCATGGCAATTCAGAACCTCATCCGCGAGGGCCAAGTGGAAAGCATCAAGGGAGTCGGCACATTCTGCCGGACCAAGCTTCCTTCGTCCCCCTTCTCATCGAACATCGGGGTGGTGGAGTTTTTCATCGGGTCCTATATCTACCCTGAAATTATCAGGGGATGTTACAGCACGCTCTCCCGAAAAGGCTTCTCTCTTCTATTGAACCAATCCGAATACAATCTGGAGCAGGAAAGAACCATCCTCAATGAACTTCGGAGAAAAAAGGTCGGTGGTATCATCATCGCTCCGATCTATGGAGCCGGGGATCAATCCAACGCGCTGCTTCTGGAGGAAATTCAGGAGCAGGGCACCGCGGTCGTGCTTTGCGACGACTATTTTCCCGGCAGAAACTTCAGCAGCGTTACCCTCGACTACTACTCCTGCGGAGAACGGGCAGCAGCATCATCTGTGGGAGATGGGGCACCGGAAGATCGGTATCTTTTATCAGAAGGACTTCCTGGTCAAGGCCAACAGGATGAAAGGTGTACTTGATTTTCTGGGGAGAAAGGAAGCCCCGGTGAGAGCCGGCTGGATCGTGGGGTTCAACGGCCAGGGGCCCATGAGCGAGGCAACCGCCGTCGCTGAACGGTTCCTGAAAGCAGCGAAAGAGATTCCGAGCGCTTTTGTCTGCGGCAATGACGAAGACGCGCTGCGCCTGATCGAGGCGGCGGAACGGCAGGGAATACGGGTTCCCGACGATCTGTCTGTGGTCGGGTTCGACAATTCGGATATCGCCCAGCTCGAGAAGATTTCACTCACTTCGGTCGACCATCCCAGCTTCGAGATCGGGGAGAAGGCGGCAAATATCCTCCTCGACAAGATCTTCCACCCTGAAGTTCGTTTCGTGACACGCACGATCATCACCCCCGTGCTGGTCGAGCGCAGCTCGGTTCGACGGCTTGATCCTGCGGCGCCAATCCCGCCCGAGCACCCTGCTCCAGCGCACCGTCGATTGACGCCCCGCATATGAAAACTCGAACGCACGACCTACGGCTTAGAAGGCCCGAAAGGAAGGCGAAGATTGACGTTGAGGGTTGCGATTTTCCCCTTCATAATGCCGTGTATGGCCGAAAGTGGGAGCAGCAACTCCGATGAGCTCCTCGTTTCCCTTGAAGAGTCTATCGTCGTTCAGAGCGAAGACTTCTTCATCGACTACGACGACAACTATGTCCGGCGTTTTTCTGGTCCGGTGTTCCTGGTCTCCGGCACGGCTGGTGAGGAGACAAAGATCGGCGAGGTGATGTCGAACGATCTGCCTGCAATTGATTTTGTGACGCTGCTGCCCGAATACCGGAACCGGAACTACGGCGCTCGAATGGTCGTTGCGGTAGACCGTGCAGTCGGCTACCACTGCGGATCACTCGTGGTACGGCCGGAAGGGATCGAGACCGCTGATGCTGACCCGGATGTGATCGCGGAGCGGGAGCCGGAGTACGTTCCGCCATATCAACTTGTGCCGACGAAGAATCCCGCGATTCGGGTGGTTACTTTTCCATAAAGACATACCAAGCGGCATCCGGTCAGTTAAACCGATCAGGTGGGGATACTATAGCGGGTGTTTGTCATCCTCTGCGGGATCGGGCGTACGAGAACGCCGATGGTCGGCAAGGCGGGAAGTGGCCAGTCGTTGACTATGGGGTGAGCCGGGGCGAAAGTCGGCGATGGACACCAGCGGGTTGATCACGGCGGCCTTGTGTTCGCGAAGCTTGTTAAGCATAGCGGGATCAGCCATAGGACCTCCATTCTGGCAGTGCTTCAACTTTCAGACCACCACGCGAAACGGCTCTACACAATAGTCTTCCCACATTGTTCACGAAATTGTCGTGCACCCACGCCGTAATCTAAATTTGACAGGCGATCCAGACGGATATAAAATGGTACAAAGCGTCTGCCGACCGGCAGCCGAGTCTAGCACACTTGTTTCGACAGACTGCCCGGATGTCGGGTAGTCGAGTGGGAGCGGATGGAACGGTAATCTACGAGCGTTTCATACCCGCCCCCGACGACCATACACACCTCTCGAAGCAGCGCCTAAGACAACTTCCCAACATCCAATTGAAGCGTTAGGACGGCGATCCAAGAGTGTTGCCGTGAATCTCACAATCGGAGAACTCTTTTGAGGCGCTGTGCCCGAATCGATACCCGCTGAATGAAGGAGGATTCCATGAGAAGACTGGGAGTTTCATTGTCAACTTGGTGTCTTTGCTTGGCTGCAGTTCTTACCTCCTGTGATCTCATTCCCAGCGATGGGAAAAATCCTCCTGATGACGAGGCGGTGGATGCATTCAGGATCCTATTGCAGCAGGTTGACTATCTGATTCCGCCGACATATCCAGCCACAGTCGTGAATGACTCGCTGACAAAGAGTGGCATGACCGGCAATGTCGTATATACCGGCTCGGCGGTAAGCCAGGACTTCGCGAGTGGGCGCCACGGCAAATGTCACGTGTCCGCCGAGTTTTCGGACTATCGCATTTCGTCTTCTTACAACGGTGTTGACGAGTACAACAGTTTCGACGGGCATACCGACTACTACTTTCTGTACCTCTTCCGTTATTCCCGTGTATGGATCTTTGAGGACTCGGAATTCATAACGTGGTCCCAGGAGCTCAGCGCTCGTTCGATGCGGATCGCGTGGGACTGCGGGAAGGGGGCCCACAGCGTGTCCATCCGCAAGGTCAGCGCCAGCGGTTACTCGAACGGAAACTGGTACGGTTCGATGACTCTGGACTCGGGTTACAGTTTTGCCTTCGGATGCTGGATACCCGCAAACCTTATGGGACTGCAATAGGCTACGTTCGAGGTAACTCAATGACTGGAGGGATAGCGGCAGCAAGGAATCTATCCGTGACACATTCTCGCTTAGGGCCTCTGGATATCCAGCGACCACGCTGTAGGGCTTTCGACAATATGTTTTCTGTCGGCGGGAGGGATAATGGGCCAAAAAGCAATTAGGGTGTTCTGTAGACGCGATTCCAACGGCGTTCGGTCGGTGAGATTCCAAGTTTCGACACATCGAGTAGAAAGCGAGTCAAACATCAGTGCGCCGATCGACCGCCGATAAGCTTTCCGTTGTGGATTCCATCAATGGCTTTCATGGTTGGATTGGCAACAACAGCATCGGCAGATCCAAAATTGACAAGGTTTATGCTTGGCGGTGGCCTTACTGGCTGTTACGTCGAGAGTGATCACGATTCCATCGCGAGAAAAAGCGGCGTTGGTCAGGAACTGGATCTTACGTACACCATGTCAGAACACTTCTCGCTACGTTTCATCTATTCGAACGTAGTGCTCCACGCAGGGGCCGTGCGTGATTCGTCCGTGTACACCATTGACAGTACAGGCCAAGCTTCATCGCCGTCGCTTTCACGGTTTCTCTCGTACTCTTGTAGCGCTTCCAGCTTCCGAGCTCGTAGTACCAGAAAGGTGACCCGGGACGGCGAACAAGGGAAAACGGCTCTGCTCTGCGACCCATACACAGATTATAAGTAAAAGAAAAATAGATTGCAAATAGATTGCAAGTGAAGAAAAACGGACAAATAGAACAGCTGAAACAGTCTAACTTCTTACAATAGCTTAAATAATATCGCGTCCAGAGCGACTCGAACGCTCGACCTACGGCTTAGAAGGCCGTTGCTCTATCCAACTGAGCTATGGACGCTTGGGTGCCGCGGAGTCTGTTCGCCCCGGGCGGGCGAACACGACAGCGCTGCCGCCGAGTCCGGAGTGAATCACGCCTGATGTCGCGGCATTGGATTCCGGCCTGCAGCGTTTCCGCGGCGATATCGGGATGAGAGGATTTGAACCTCCGATCTCCTGCTCCCAAAGCAGGCGCCTTAGCCGCTAGGCTACATCCCGAGGATTCCGTTCCGAACGCGAAGGGTCACCATCGAGGAGCTAACCGTCGGCGTTGGTGCGGGAGCGGTTCGAAGTATATCGGTTTTGCCGAGCCGAGGTCAAGCTTTCGCGGGTTTGGTGGCAGGGAAGGCGGGTGGAATGAGCCTTGACAGGGCGGTAAGCGGTCGCGCATGGTGACACCATGACCCGCGCCGACCGTGCATCGAAGGTTCTCGCCGCGCTCCGGCGGGAGTACCCCGAAACGCGACCCCTTCTGCACTACCAGAATCCGTTTGAGCTTCTTATCGCGGTTATTCTCTCGGCACAGACGACCGACGAACAGGTGAACCGCGCGACAGAACAGCTGTTCCTCCGCTTTCCCGGGCCCGTGGAGCTCGGATCCGCCCCGATTGAAGAGCTCGAGTCTATCGTCCATAGCGTTGGGTTCTTCCGCACCAAGGCACGGAACATCCGTGCGACGGCCACGATGATTGCCGACGAGTTTGGCGGAACCGTCCCAGACAGCATAGACGAGCTCGTCCGACTGCCTGGCGTCGGCAGAAAGAGCGCGAACGTGGTCGTCAGCCACTGCTTTTCGCTGCCGGGGATCATCGTCGACACCCATTTCTCCCGCGTTACCCGACGCATCGGTCTTGTCGGGGAAACTGCTCCCGAAAAGATCGAACAGGAAATTGCCTCCTACTTGCCGAAGGATTCGTGGACCGCATTATCGATGTGCGTGAACTATCACGGCCGCCGCTGCTGCACCGCCCGCAAACCGGGGTGTTTCCGCTGCGTCGTTCGCGACCTGTGCGAATACGGATCGAAGACGCCGGCGCCGGAATCGGAGAGCTCCCGATGATCGCGCGTACCCCCTTTCGGCCGCCGGTACCCCCTGAGCTTGAATCTGTTTTTCGAGACCTCGGCATCGAGCTGCTCGGCGTCGCCGATCTGCCTGCGGCCGACCGGGTTCAAAGCGAGTACGACCATTGGCTTCACCTGGGTTACCACGGACGGATGAGCTATCTCGAAGATCATGCGCCGCTCAAGTTTCACCCGGAGAAGCTGCTCCCCGGCTGCAGGTCGGTCATCGTGGTTGGGATTAACTACTACCAGAAAGCGCCGTGGAAGACGGCGAGGGACGAGGCGGCGGCTGCATCCGGCGAGGGGGAGCCGCCGGGCGCGTGGCCCGTTATGCGTGGGGCAGGGACTATCACCGTTCGCTTGGCAAACGACTGAAGAGAGCGATTAAGGCGCTGTCCGACAACTACACCGGAGAGCGGTTCCGCGCATTTACCGATGCCACGCCCCTTGCCGAGCGGTTTTACGCCGAGCGCGCGGGAATAGGTTTCGCCGGGCGGAACACCCTGACGATTTCGAGTCGGTTCGGTTCCTGGTTTCTGATCGGCGAGATCCTTACTACCTGCGACTTTGCCGCCACCGGGCCGGCGACAGGCAAGAATGGCTCCTGTCCCTCCGGGTGCTCGCGATGCATCGACGTCTGTCCAACCGGAGCGCTCGAGTCGCCCTTTCGAATAAACGCGTCAAAGTGCATCTCCTACCTTACCATTGAAAATAAAGGTTCGATTCCCGAACCGCTTCGCAAAAAAATGGGTGACTGGATCTTCGGCTGCGATCTGTGCCAGGAGGTGTGTCCACTCAATATCCGCGTGGCAGTCACTGGCGAGGCGGACTTCACGGCGCATCGGGCCGGCCCTGCACTCAGCCTGCAGGATGTTCTCACTATGGAAAGCGATGAGCAGTTTCGATTCCGATTTGCGGGAAGTCCGCTCGCGCGCGCCGGAAGGCGCGGGTTGATGCGGAATGCGTGTGTCGCGGCGGCCAACAGCGGCGCGGTTGAGCTGTTGCCGATCCTTGAAGAGCTTGCGAACGGCGGCGATAGCCTCGTTGCGGAGCACGCGGCGTGGGCGGCGTCCAGGCTGAAGTTGCGGGCCGGACGAGGTTGAGCGGGCGGCGCCGGCGGATGCGCCGATGTCTACCGAAGGAACTGGTGAAAATCCTCGATCGTTACGAGGTTTTCGTTTTCGGCGTACCGGGTGATTCCGCTGAGTACCTTCCCGGTCACATCGGGATCCACAAAGTTTGCCGTCCCGATTTGAATGGCCGATGCGCCGGCAAGCAGATATTGGATCGCATGATCGGCTTCCATGATTCCGCCGAGTCCTATTACCGGTATCCGGACTGCACGCGCAGTGCGGTATACCGCCGCCAGACCGATCGGGAGGATCGCGGGGCCGGATAGACCGCCGGTTACCCCCGGAATTACCGGCGCCTTTCTGCGGGTGTCGATCATCATGCCAACCACCGTGTTAATGCAGCTCAGCGCGTCCGCGCCGCCGGCCTCAGCGGCGCGAGCCGGTTCGGTGATGTCCGTGACGTTGGGCGAAAGTTTGACGATGATCGGCCTGTCGGTCAGTTTTCGAAGTGCCGCCGTGAGGCTTTCGACCTGGTGAGGGTCGGACCCTATGGACATCCCGCCGTGTTTCACGTTCGGACAGGAGACGTTGATTTCGTAGCCCCATAGCGGCGCGTGCTCTTCGAGGTATGCGAGCGTCTCGCAGTAGTCCTCTTCGGCCGACCCCGCAACATTGATGATCACCGCACAACGCCTCTGCGAGAGGAACGGATACTTCTCGGTGACAAACCGCCGGGATCCGACGTTCGCGAGGCCGATGGAGTTGAGCATTCCCGCGGGTGTTTCGACTATTCTGGGAATCGCGTTGCCGGCTCGAGGCTCGAGCGTGACTGCCTTGGTGTAGAGCGCCCCGATTGCGTCGATGTCGATCAGCGACTCATATTCACTTCCATAGCCGAACGTTCCCGATGCAACGCCTATCGGGTTCAAGAGTCGTTTCCCCCGGATTGTCAGTGAGAGGTCCATACGATCTCCCGGCCGTCGAACACCGGCCCTTCGGTGCAGACCCGCGCGAAGCGCGCAGGTCCGTGCACGGGAATCGCGCAGCCCATGCAGGCGCCGACCGCGCAGCCCATGGTCTGCTCCATAGATACCCATATTGAAAGACGGCGCTCTTCGGAGAATGCTGCCAACGCCTGGAGCATAGGATCCGGGCCGCACCCGTACAAAAGAGCCGGCGTCTTCGTGCCGATTCCCGCGTCGAGCAGGTAGTCGATAACGGTCCCGTGAAAGCCGCGAGATCCGTCATCGGTCACAGAGGACCGGCTCAAGCACGTCGATCACATCGCCGGAAGGGATGTAGGCGACGTTTCGGGCGCCCAGAATGATGAGCGGGTGCCGACCGGAATCTATCAGGCATTGGCCAAAAAAGAAGATTGGACCCATTCCAACTCCGCCCGCCACAAGGACAACCACCACGTTCTCAGGCGGTTCGGGGAACCAGTTCCCGAGCGGCAGGAGCATGTCGATGGTCTCGCCGGAGTTTGCGGCCGCGAGAATCGAAGTGCCCGGGCCCCGGCGTTGATAGATAATCCCGGCTGTGCGCGAACGAGAGTCGTAACTCGAGATGGCGAACGGTCTCCGAAGAAGCGGCATCGCAGTATCGGCGATGCGGACAGTCAGAAATTGCCCCGGCCTCGGCGCATCGAGCCGTTCCGGCCAGGCAAATAGCAGCTGGAAATAGTCGTGCGCGATCGACCGGTTTCGCAGTACCAGCGTTGCGTGGTGTTCCATCGCCGCCTATCATACGGAAATCCTCCACGCGCGGAAAGAGCAGCTTTCTTGCCCGGTCGTGGCGCTCGGTTGCGGACCTCCCGATATTCACCTATGATTGGAGTATGCGATCGTGAGATTCGCCACAGCGAAAAAGGAGACGATGAGTCTATGGAGCTGATGTCTGACCGTGTACGGGCAAAGCTCGAGATGCTTGCCCAACGTTTCGAGGAGTCGCTGCCGGAAAGAATTCTTGCGCTTCGTACTGCCGCATCGCAAATTGTCGGAAAGAAGTCGGACTGCGAAGAAGTTTTTATCCTGCGCAACCACGCTCATAAGCTTGCCGGTTCCGGTGCCACATTCGGGTATGAGCAGATTTCAAAGCTGGCCAAGCAGATGGAGCTCTACCTCGACCAACTCATCGAACAGCGAGCGGATCTTGACGATGAACAGCACACTCGCCTGCGCACGCATATCACCGCTGCTGGAGGCGGAGTGTTCGACGGGACAGGAGCCGAACCGGGAGGTTTCTGACGCGGTCGACGAGAAGCTAAAGATTGAGGTTGCAATCGAACACGAAAAACGACTCATCTATTTTGCCGAGGACGATCCGAACATCTCGGAGGATTTTGCCCGCCAGATCGGCTTCTTCGGGTTTCCGACCCGCCGCGTTGCCGATCTTGCCACGGCGACGGAGCTCGACAATGAGCACGATGAGGCCATAATCATCGTCGATACCCGGTACCTTCTGGAAAACCCGTCGGTCGCACAGGGGCTATCCGAGATCCGTGCGCAACATCCTGGGCGGGTATTTCTGGTTCTGCTCTCGGATTCGGATGATTTCTCGTCGCGGCTTTTTGGAGTTCGCCTCGGCGGAGATGCGTTCTTTTCCACTCCGGTCGAAGTGCCGCGCCTGGTCGACACCATCGACAAGATAACGTCAGACTATGACCACTCTCCCTACCACGTTCTTATCATCGACGACGATCCCGAGCAGCTTGCCTACAACGCGCTCACGCTCCAGAACGCCGGTATGATCACGTCGGTGGCGACAGACCCGAGGAATATTTTCAAGGTGCTGGTGGAGGCAAAACCGGAGATCATTCTCGTCGACCTCTATATGCAACACTGCGATGGTCGCGAGCTTGCACGGCTGATCCGCCAACAGGAGGCGTTCATCGGGATTCCGATCGTCTTTCTCTCGATTGAAGTCGATCCGGAGATCCAGATCGAGGCGATCAAGTCGGGCGGCGAAGAGTTTATCACCAAGCCGGTAAAACCCGAACACCTCGTGGCCTCGCTCGAAATGCGGGTGCAGCGAACGCGAAACATTCGGTTCTTCATGGAGCGCGATTCGCTGACCGGTCTGTTGAACCATACCCACCTCATGGAGGGACTCCAGAGTGAAGTCCGCAGAGCAGAACGCATCGGAAATGATCTATGCTTTGCGATGATCGACATCGATCATTTCAAGCACGTGAATGATACCTACGGGCACCTCACCGGCGACCGCGTGCTGAAGAGCCTCGCCCGCATTCTGCAGGACAGGCTGCGAAAGACCGACTGCATCGGTCGTTATGGAGGGGAGGAGTTCGGTGTGGTTTTTTTTAATACCACAACCGAACACACGGCACGTATTCTCGACGAGATCCGGACGAGCTTTTCGCACATCCGCCACCGGTCCGGCGGTACGGATTTCTACGTTTCATTCAGCTGCGGAGTCGCCGGCTATCCGGCGCACAAGACGGTCATGGCGCTGAACAAAGCGGCCGATGCGGCTATGTACCGGGCAAAACAGCAGGGACGCAATCGAGTTGTGATTGCCTGAAATGCCCCGGTGGGCCTCCGTTCTCCGGGTCGCTCGCACCTCTTTTGATGCGGTACATTTCTGTAGGTCGAGTTTTAACTTTCCTACATCGAGGTAGCAGAAGCTCGATCTATCCGAAGAAGAGATTTCAGTTATGGAATACGATTAATCTTTATAGGGAAAATAATTAGAAAGTTGGCGATGATCAGGGCAATAGTGGCGCGGTAATTGCTATCTACGTACATCGCGTTCTATGGTCGGTGGACATCCCGGTCCGGTTTTCGTGTGGCGAGGCGTCGCTCGAAATCGGGGAAGAAAATCGTGGTGCAAATGGTGTTTCGGAGCGTATAATGTAGCCTGCGAAATGCGGGGTCGGCCTGACCCTTCTGCGCAATCGCTGCAACCCCGGGAAAGGAGTCTTTGCCTAACATGAGTGCTTCAGCCGATGTGCACCCGCTGCGTGAATCACGGTTCGACTGGGGTCGGGTAGTTCTCAATGTTCTTCTGCCGATCGCCGGGGTGATTGTGGCGCTTCTTATCGGCGCGGTATTTCTCCTGCTTCTGAAAGCAAATCCGCTGGCTGCCTACGCAGCGATGGCACGGGGAGCGGTCGGTACCACCTTCGGCCTCACCCAGACCCTGGTGAAAGCGACGCCTTTGCTCCTGGTCGGGCTGGGAATCTGCATAGCTTTTCGGGCAAACATGATCAACATCGGCGGTGAAGGTCAAATCATCGCCGGAGCGATTATGGCGACCTGGTTTCCGCTCACGTTCCACTCCGCCCCGGGCTGGCTTCTGATCCCGTCGACTATGCTCGCCGGGTTTTTGGCGGGCGCGATGTGGGGTTTTGTTCCCGGAATCCTCAAGGCGCGACTCAACGTAAACGAGATACTCAGTACGGTCATGATGAACGCAATCGCGTTGCAGCTGATGAACCTCCTGCTGCAGGGCCCGCTCATGGATCCGGCGGCGGTGAAGCAGGGGACCTTCCTTGCCCAGTCGGCGCAGCTTCCGCATCAGGTGTGGCTTGCGCGGCTTGTACCGCGAACTCTACTGCATTCGGGGGCCATCGTGGCGCTCGTCTTCGCCGGGCTCGTCTATCTCTTCCTCTGGAGGACCACTATCGGCTATGCAATTCGCGCGGTGGGATTGAACCCCGACGCGTCGCGCTACGCCGGAATCAATGTTTCGACCGCGCAGGCTCTGTCCATGACGCTGGCAGGCGGCTTCGCGGGTCTGGCCGGAGTGGTCGAAGTGATCGGCGTCCAGCACCGGCTCCTCGAAGGGCTTACCAGCGGCTACGGATTCACCGGCATCGTCGCGGCGCTGCTGGGTGGGCTTCATCCCCTCGGTCTGATTCCGGCCTCCGTTCTTTTCGGGGGGCTACTCGTAGGCGCCGACACCATGCAGAGAGCCGTGCAGGTGCCCTCGGCGCTCATAACTGCGATTCTCGGGCTGGTAGTGCTCTTTGTCTCCGGTGCGGCTCTCTGGTCCCGGAAATGGGCAGCGCGACGCATGACATTTCAGCACCCCGAAAGTGAGACATCATCGTCATGAGCGGCATATTTTCAATCGCGGTTGTCACCGGAATTCTCAATACCATGATGGGCCTTGCGACCCCCTTTCTCTATGCGGCATTGGGCGAAACCTTTGCGCAGAAATCGGGAGTAGTCAATCTGGGCGTCGACGGAATCATGCTGCTCTCCGCATATGCGGCGTTCTACGTGGCCCTCATCTCGGGCAATCTGTGGCTCGGTGTGCTTGCCGCGGCAATTGTCGGCCTGGGTATGGGGCTGATAATGTCGTTTGTCAGCGTGACTCTCAAAGCCGAACAGGGCGTGAGCGGTATCGGTCTGTACATGTTCGGCCTCGGTATGTCGAGCCTGCTTTTCAAAGTCACCATCGGCACGGTGAAGACCGTTGTGGGATTTCCGCAGGTAAAGGTTCCACTGCTCGGTGACATTCCGATCATCGGACAGATTTTTTTCCGCGACAGCCTTCCGGTCTACGGAGCATTCCTGCTGGTGCCGATTGCCTGGTGGGTTCTGGAGAGGACGACCCTGGGATTGAAGATCAAAGCGGTGGGCCAGAATCCGGCTGCGGCGGACTCGGTGGGAATCAGCGTGGATGGAATACGCTACTTCAGCGTCTGCCTCGGTGCCATTTTCGCAGGCCTCGCCGGCGCGTCGCTTTCCATATCTCAGCTCAATCTTTTCCAGGATAATCTCACCTCGGGGCAGGGCTTTATCGCCGTGGCGCTCGTATATTTCGGTGGATGGAGTCCCTTCGGCGTCCTTGCCGGTGCGCTCCTGTTCAGCGTGGTCAACTCGTTCCAGCTCTGGATGCAGGTGCTCGGAGCGAAAATTCCATCAAGCGTGGCGGTTATGCTTCCCTATCTTCTCACTATTGCCGCGCTTACCGTAACGGTAAACCGTGTTCGCCAGCCGGCGGCGCTGAACAAACCGTTCGAGCGGGGAGAAAGCTAGAACCGTCTCATGAGGTATAATGCGGGAACAACCGAAGCGTTCGCGCTTCGTGAAAGGAGAGGTTTCATGAAACGACTGTTGATTGTTGTGGTAGTGCTCTTTGCGGCGACCGGGATGCTGTTCGCCGGCGGAAGCACTGAGAAAGCGAGTGGACCCGCAATGGCGGCGGCGAAGCCGTTCAAGATTGCGGTAGTGATGCCGAGTGCGACCACCGACGCGGCGTTCAGCCAGTCAATGTGGAGCGCGCTGCAGGCGATCCAGAAAGAGATGGGCGGCGAATCGAAACTCGAGCTCAAGTACTCGGAGAACATGTACAACGTTCCCGACGCGGCGGCCGCTATTCGCGACTATGCGAGCCAGGGTTTTGACATCGTCATTGCTCACGGCTCCCAGTACGGATCGTCGGTCCAGGAGATCGCCAAGGACTTTCCCGAAGTGACCTTCGCATGGGGCACCGACGTTAACACCTTCGGCATGCCGAACGTCTATGCCTACACGGCCGCGGCCGAGCAGGGTGGATACGTGAACGGCGTAATCGCAGCGAAGCTGTCGAAGAGCAAAAAGGTCGGTGTGACAGGCCCGGTCGAAGTAGGCGATGCGAAAACCTATATCGACGGATTTGTTCAGGGAGTACACGGCGACCGATAAATCGATTGCAATATCCAAGACCTGGACGGGGTCCTTCTCGGACGTCGCTCTCATGGCTGCGGCCGCCAAGACCCAGATCGCCAACGGAGCTGACATCCTCACCGGATCTTCCCAGTCGGTTGTCGGATCAATCGGTGCGGCGAAAGACAACGGAAGCGTGCTCTGGTTCGGGACACAGGCCGATCAGGCGTCGCTTGCCCCGAGCCTCGTGGTGGCGAGCCAGGTCTACGACTGGACTGCAATGCTCAAAGACATCATTGCGAAGCACAAGGCCGGAACGCTTGGCGGCATCACCTATACGCTGACGCTCGCAAACAGCGGGTTGAAGATCGCGTATAATCCCGGCTACAAGCTCGCGGCCGACGTGAAGGCGGCCGGTGATGCAGCAATCAAAGGCATCACCGACGGATCGATCAAGGTCAACCCGTAACCGGGTTTTTCGAAGGCGATCTGCCCGCCGTGCGGGCGGGTCGCCTTCTCTGCACCCGCGGCGGTATCCATGGCTGACAGTTCCGTGACCGAAAAAACACGACGAATCCAGCGCGTCGAGCTGCGGGATATCGTAAAGTGTTTTCCTGGCGTAGTGGCGAACGCGGGGGTCTCGTTCGACGTAACGGCGGGCGAGGTGCATGCGCTGTTGGGGGAGAACGGCGCCGGCAAGAGCACGTTGATGCGTCAGCTCTACGGAATGTATCGCCCCGACGAAGGAGAAATCGTCATCGACGGAGTTCCGCACCAATTCCGTTCGCCCGCCGATGCCATCAGGGCAGGAATCGGCATGATCCACCAGCACTTCATGCTCGTTCCCACCCTTACCGTTGCGCAGAATGTGGCGCTCGGGCAACGCTCCTCGCGCGGTTTTTTGCTGGATCTGAAGCGCGTCTCCGAGCGGATCCATCGAGCTTTCCCAGGACTACGGACTGCAGGTGGACCCGAAGGCCTACGTCTGGCAGCTTTCGGTCGGCGAACAGCAGCGGGTCGAGATTATCAAGGCGCTCTATCGCGGAGCGGGACTCATCATTCTTGACGAACCGACGGCCGTCCTCACGCCGCAGGAGGTCAATGATCTTTTTTCCACCCTCAAGCGGATGGTCGGCGAAGGCCACTCGCTGGTCTTTATTTCTCACAAGCTGCACGAGGTTCTCGCGATCAGCGACCGCGTAACGGTGCTTCGCGACGGGAAGGTGATTGGAACGCGCCGCACGGCCGATGTGACCCAGAAGGAGCTGGTACGGATGATGGTCGGCCGCGAACTGTCGGATCTCCATGCTCGCCCGGTTCAGAAGGGCGAGGTCCGGCTCGCCGTCGAAGGAATGCGGGCCGTCGGGGATCGTGGAACCGAAGCGCTGCGGGGTGTCGACCTGGAAATATGCGCCGGGGAGATCGTAGGGCTCGCCGGAGTGTCCGGCAATGGTCAACGCGAGTTAGCCGAGTGTCTCGCCGGGGTCCGCAGGATCTCCGCCGGTCGGATGCTCGTCGGAAAGGTTGATCTCAGTTCGGCGACGCTCAATGCGCGTATCGCTGCCGGAATGGCTTTCATCCCCGAAGAGCGCATGCGCGACGGCGCAATTCGAGAGTTTTCCGTTCAGGAGAACCTTTTTCTTCACGATCACCGGGCGGTGAAGTTTTCCCGAGGCATCTTCCTCAGCTTCGGCCGAATGGCCGCTCACGCCAGCGAGCTAATTGCGGAGTACGCGGTGAAAACGCCGAGCCGGGACACTCCGCTGAAAAACCTTTCCGGCGGAAACATCCAGAAGCTCATTATGGCACGAGAGCTTTCGCGTCGGCCCGAGATCCTCATTGCCGCGCAGCCGACCCGTGGAGTGGACATAGGCGCGAGCGAGTACATCCATCAGCGCCTGCTGATGCAGCGCGAGCTGGGAACCGGCATTCTGCTCATTTCGGAGGATCTGGACGAGATTCGCGCACTTGCCGACCGCATCGCGGTCATGTATGAAGGAAAGATCGTGGGTATTGTGGATCGCGGGCAGGGCACTGTGGAGCAGATCGGGCTGATGATGGCGGGCGTATCGATGGCGGAGGCTCTTCAATCCACAACCTGACTACTGCCACGCAGATTGTTGAAAGAGATACGGTAACAGTCCCAGGTGGAACTGTTTTCGGGTGGCGTGATCCGGAAAAATAGAGTACAATATTAGATAGGTATCGGAATGCCGGTCGGCACCTACATGCCGGCGTCGGGATATTGGACCCGTCGAAAAGAGCCGGCGCTGGAGAATCGGCGTCGCCTGAGCCTCTGGCGTTATCCCCTGAAAAGGAGGACTCGATTCATGAGTCTTTGGTCCAACTACATCCTGGCGGAATCGCTTGACGAGGCCCTTGAGGCCCTCGGCGAAAGACCCGGACAGGCATGCCCGGTAGCAGGAGGCACCGATCTCCTGCTGGAGCTGCAGCAGGGGCATCACGCTCCCGTTCACACCCTGGTCGATATTACTCGCATCCCGGAGCTGGCAAAGCTCGAGGTGCGCGGCGATCACCTTTTCATCGGTGCTTCGGTGCCGGTACGTGAAATTACCAACTCACCCCTTGTTCTCGAGCACGCTATGGCAGTTTCCGAGGCGGCCGGTCTCATCGGCGGGCCGCAGGTTCGCAACACCGCTACACTCGGCGGCAACGTCGCACATGCGCTTCCCGCGGCGGACGGTATGATCGGGCTGATTGCGCTCGGCGCACGGGTCGATATAGCAAGCGCGGCAGGGACGCGGAGCGAACCGTTGATCAAGCTCTTCCTCGGGCCCGGAAAGTCTGCACTTCAGTCCGACCGGGAGGTCCTGGTCGGTTTTCGGGTTCCCCTTCGCCGGCCGGGACAGGCTTCCGCCTTCAGCCGCGTTATGCGCCCTCAGGGGGTAGCGCTGCCGATCCTGAACGCAGCGGTATGGATCGAACGTGACGGAGAGATCATTACCGGTTGTCGTATCGCCGTCGGCCCCTCCGGTCCGGTGCCGCTTCGCGCAACCGCCATCGAAGAGCTGGTCATCGGGCGGGCTCTCGACGAAGATCTTTTGGATCAAATCCGGGAAGCGATTCCTGCCGCGTTCCGCTTCCGAAGCAGCGCCCAGCGCGCCGGCGCCGATTACCGGTATCAACTCTGCGAGGTTCTCTTGAAAGAGGTCATAAAAACAGCCTGGCAACGGGCGGAAATGGTGAAGGTGTCATGAAAAAACACGCTATTGAATTCTCGGTCAACGGAAAGTCAGTCTCCCTGGAAGAGAAGCCGGGTGAAATGCTTTCCGACCTTTTGCGATATCGTCTTGGGCTCACTGGTACGAAGATCGGCTGCAACGAGGCCGAATGCGGGTCCTGCACGGTTTTGATCGACGGCGAACCGGTGCTCTCCTGCAGCTACCCGGCGGCGAAAGTGCGCGGATGCAGCGTGGTCACCGTTGAGGGATTGGCCGGGCAGTACGCTGGCGAGGCGATTCCCGCCGGCAACGGGCACGCAACCGGCAACGGTCACGCAACCGGCAACGGCCACGCGGCACACGGCAACGGCCATGCAACCGGCAACGGGCACGCGGCGGGCAACGGCTCATCGCAACCGACCTGTCATTCCGTCGCGGCGGCCCATCTCCATCCGCTGCAGGACGCGTTCGTGAAGTATGGCGCGGTTCAGTGCGGTTTCTGCATTCCGGGCCAGCTCATGACCTCCTATGCGCTTCTCAAACGAAATCCCGATCCGAGCGATGACGAAATCAAGTACGCGCTGAAAGACACTCTCTGCCGATGCGCCGGTTATCCGACGATCATCAAGGCAATTCACGCCGCGGCCAAGGCTGTCCGTACCGGGCTGCCGGTCGAGCCGCCGTCCGACATTCCGAGCTCGGCGGTTCCGCACAAAGTCGGTCGGGACGATCCGGGCGCGGATGGACGGGGTCGACAAGGTGACGGGAAGTGCCCGATATACCGATGACCTCACCTTCGACGGCATGCTGCATGCGCGGGTCAAGCGGGCGATGGTTCCATCTGCGATCGTGAAATCGCTCGACGTGAGCCGCGCGAGAAAGCTTCCCGGCGTCATCGCGGTGCTCACCGCAGAAGACATTCCGGGCAAGCACGACCACGGCGTCGTCTACACCGACTGGCCGGTGCTGGTCGGCGTGGGCGAGAAGATCCGCACTGTCGGCGACCCGGTCGCGATAGTCGCCGCAGAATCCCGCGAAATCGCTACCGACGCGCTCGAGCTCGTCGATGTGCAAGTTCGAGGCGCTGCCTGTGGTGAGCGACCCGGTTCAGGCCGCGCGGGCCGGACGCGCCGGCAATTCACCAGGGCGGAAACCTCCTCAAGCACATAAAGGTCCGCAAAGGTGACATGGACGCCGGCTTCGCTCAGGCGGACGTCATTGTCGAGCATACCTTCTACACTCCGATGCACGACCACGCGTTTCTCGAGCCGGAGTGCAGTATCGCTCGCATGACCGACGAGGGACGCGTGGAGGTCTACGTCGGCTCCCAGATTCCCTACGAGGACCGAACGCAGGTGGCCGACGCTCTCGGGATACCGGAAACCCAGGTGCGCATCCTCGGTCAGCTTGTCGGCGGCGGATTCGGCGGAAAAGAAGATATCGCCGGGCAGATCCACGCAGCGCTCCTTGCCTGGGTGACAAAGCGCCCGGTAAAGCTGCTTTTCGACCGGCACGAAAGCCTTTTGGTTCATCCCAAACGCCACGCGACCCAGATCAAGATCAAGGCAGGCGCAAAGAAAGACGGGAAGCTCGTCGCGTTCGAGACCGAGCTCTATGGCGATACCGGCGCCTATGCGTCGCTCGGTGACAAAGTCATGACGCGCGCGACCACGCACTCGTCGGGCCCCTACGAAGTGCCAAACGTCAAGGCCGACTGCTACGCGATGTACACCAACAACCCGCCGGCCGGTGCGTTCCGCGGATTCGGTGTCGTTCAATCGGCGTTTGCCGTGGAAAGCGCAATGGACATGCTCGCAGAAAAGCTCGGCATGGATCCGATCGACTGCGTCGAATTAACGCGCTGCGCGAAGGAAGCATAACAAATACCGGACAGCTTCTGTCGAGCAGCGTCGGCCTCCTGGAGTGCATCGACAAGCTGGAAGCGGAAATGGTTCGTTTCAGCGGACCGAAGCCGTTCGAGCCGAAGATGGTTCCCGGATCGCCCCACCTGGTTACCGCGTGGGGAATCGCTGCTGCCTACAAGAACACCGGTCTCGGCGGCGGTGCGCCGGACAAGGCAGCCGCCGAAATCGAGCTCTACACCGACGGTAACGTCGAAGTTCGCAGCTCGTCGGCCGAGCTCGGCCAGGGACTTCCGACCGTGTTGCAGCTCATCGCGGCAGAGGAGCTGGCAATTTCACCCGACTCGGTGCGCGTGCTTCTTTCCGATACTGATCTCACTCCGGACGGCGGGCCGACGACCGCATCCCGCCAGACCTACGTGACCGGCAACGCGGTGCGGCAGACAACCGCGGCGTTCCGCGAAATGGCGACCGACCTGCTCGCCGGGCGGCATGGCGTCGCAAAAGAGTCTGTCCGCTGGGAAAACGGGCGCGTTTTCGTGAACGGTTCGGCGCTCACCCTCGGCCGAGGTAGCTGCGGAACTGACCTCTGCCGGCAAGTCCCTTCGTATGACCACCGTTTACAACGCGCCGGAGACCAGGCCGCTTGGTGAAGGCGGGGACATGCACTTCGGCTTCTCATTCGCTGCGCAGGGAGTAGAGGTTGAGGTCAATACCGAAACCGGAGAGGTCCGCGTGCTTCGGCTCGTTAGCGCGACCGATGTGGGGGCTGCGATCAACCCGCTTGGATCTTCGCGGACAGATCGAGGGCGGTGCGATGATGGGTGTCGGCCACGCACTCTCGGAGAACTTCATGGTGGAGGAGGGGAGGGTAATAACCGACCGGCTATCCCGTTACCGCATGGCGCCCATTACCATGACGCCCGAGATCATTCCGATCGTAGTGGAGCACGGCGTGCCGACCGGTCCCTACGGTGGAAAGGGCGTGGGGGAAATTGTGACGATTCCTACCGCGCCCGCGGTGACCAACGCCCTCTACAATGCAGTGGGCGTACGGCTCGACCGAATACCGGTGGATCAGGAGCTGGTGTTGAAGAAGATCCGGGAGCAGTCCAAAGTGCCGGCGGCCGCGCGCTGAGGTCGCGGCGGTACTGGATAGAGTGCCGCGAGCTGAGGTCCCGGGCAACCCGCTGCCTCGGCAACATCGACGCAACATAGTATCTGAGAAACGGCCCGCATTCGCGGGCCGTTGTTATTTACCGAGCAGGTCCGAACCGGACCGGGGAATGGTGCAGTGTGCGGCCGGGCGCCCGTTGACTTTGTTCCCGAATTTTCGTACTCTTGAATACGGTTTTAGTTCTTTTTACAACCCGCTCGGTGGGCATCCGTCCCATATTTCCCCTATTGAAGGTATGATATTGACATTCAACGACTTCGCATTGAAGAGTGAGCTGATTCAGGCGGTAAGCGAGATAGGTTTCGAAATCGCGACGCCCATTCAGGAACGCGTTATTCCCTATATGCTCGAAAACGATGTGGACCTCACCGCGCTCGCGCAGACCGGCACCGGTAAAACCGCGGCGTTCGGTCTTCCAATTCTGAACTCATTGACGCTCGCAGACCGCTTTCCCCAGGCGCTGGTGATCTGTCCGACCCGTGAGACCTTTTGGCGCTGACCGGG
>CAWHUY010000007.1:0-35000 GCA_963832675.1 uncultured Spirochaetota bacterium
TGCCGCATCGGAACGCCGGTGAAGGTGAGTTGTCCCTTCTTCAGCAGATTATGGCGTTTCCACGTGCAGGGATCGAGTTGCGCTACCTCGGTTATTCGGAACGCATGGGTCTCCACGGCAAAAAAAGATTGCGCTGCACCGAATCCTGCGAAGACATTCATAGGGGGAAGGTTGGTCACACGCAACTCCCCTCCACACGGATGTTGCTGCACGAGTAGGCACCGGTGGAGCTCATGATCATTCTGTCGAGGATTTCCTGAGTGAATATCGGATAGGCTCCGGCGTTGAAGGTGAGCCAGACTTTCATTGCAACAAGATGACCCTCTCGGTCGAGTCCCGAGACGTGCTTGAAATGCGCCGGTGCTCTTTTTGAGGTGTAGAGAAAATCTTCTTCGCGTGAGTAGAGAAGTTTCGCCGGTTGTTTCGCGGCGCTGGCCACAAGCGCAGCATGGGCGGCAACAAGGGAAGGGTACCAGAGCTTTCCGTCAAGCGTGACGCCTGTCTCGCTAGCTTTCACGCGGATCGCCTGCGGTGAGACTCCGAGAACCCTCGCTACTGTGGCCCGAACATGATAGGGCCACTGGGAGGGGGTGTGAACCGTGAGTGTTCCGGAAGGGTCGGAGTCAGACGCGGCCTCCCAGGTTGCATAGGCTCCCTGGGGCTCACTGTACATGTGCTCCTGAGCGCCTGTGCGATATTCTCCCTCGACCACCTGAAAAGCGTTCGCGAGCGCCTCGTCCGGGTCTCCCTGCTGCTTCACCTTTCTCAAGCCAATCTGCTCATCTGACGGCAGTTCGAAGGTGAAAAAAGGGTCCATCTCTTCATAGGTGATCTGTATTTGCTCGCGTACGATTTCCAGGATTCCGCGGTTCGGCCCGGCCAGAATCGCTATTGGTTCTCCAATGTACCGCACCTCCCCAACCGCCAGGACGGGCATTCGCTCGCCCCGGATGTCGAGAAAGTTCTCGCCGGGGATGTCGTCCGCCGAAAGCAGAATGACCTCGTCGGGAAGATCAGGGACAAGGATTCGTATGATGCGTGCGTGTGACCTTTCCGAACGAATTGTCAGGCAGTGGAGCATTCCCTCGTCGTACATGTCGGTAATGAATGGATTCTTGGTGCGCAGAAGTCGCCGTATCGAACGAGAATTGGACATTCTTAGGGGCCCTTGTAGTGCAAATCGCCGACGGTCAAAACCGCCTGTATTATCCTTTCTACTTCCGGGTCAGTCAATCCCGGGTAGATTGGCAGGCTGATCGAGGAAGCGAACTTCCGCACCGATTCCGGGAAATCGTCGGGTTTGCATCCGTAGCGCTCGCGATAGTAGGGCATTGTGTGAAGTGGAATGAAGTGAACCGAAGTGCCTATGCCGGCCTCGGCGAGCTGTTCGATGAACTCGTCCCGGGAAATTGAAAGCCGCTCGGAAACCACGCGTATGACATACAGGTGCCAGGAATGATCGTTGCTGCGCGGGGGCAGCCGGAGATAGTCACGTCCGGCAAACGAGTCGTCGTACCGTCTGGCGATCGCCGTCCGCCGACGCTGAAACTCGCCGGTTCGTGCAAGTTGCACCCGACCCATCGCGGCGGCGACGTCGGTCATATTGTATTTGTAACCCGGCGCCACAACCTCGTATCGCCATGAGGCGCCTCGCGCGCTGTAGCGGTCCCATACCTCCCGGTCGATGCCGTGAAGTCTCATAGTGCTCATCCGACGGGCGAGCCCGACATCGTCGGTTACTACCATCCCGCCTTCGCCGGTGGTCATCGTCTTGGTAGCGTAGAACGAGTAGACACCTACTGCGCCCAACGTTCCAACCATGCGGTCCCCGTATCTTGCCGGGAAACCGTGGGCGGCGTCTTCGATCACAGTCAGGTGGTATTCCCGGGCAAGGGAGAGAATGCGATCCATCTCGCACGGGTCTCCGGCGATGTGCACGGGAACGACCGCGCGAACCCGGTTCGTTTTTTGCAGAACCTCGGCGAGGCGATTCACGTCGATATTGTAGGAGTCCGGAGCAATATCCACGAAAAGCGGTTCGGCACCGGCGTAACGCACCACCTCCGCCGTCGATGCGAAGGTGTAGGGGCTCATGGCGACGCGGTCTCCTGCGGCAATCTGTGCCGCATCGACCGCGAGATGCAGGCCGGCGGTTGCCGAGTTGACCGCGAGAGCGTGTTTCGTCCCGACCGTCGAGCGAAACTCCTCCTCGAACGCCCGACACTCCGGTCCGGTAGTGAGCCAGCCGCTGCGAAGCACGCGTAGCACTGCGTCTTCTTCGCGCGGTCCGATCGACGGTTTTGCAAAAGGAATGAAATCAGTACTCCGGTTCATCGGACGGCACCATGACCGTGGGAACGTAGGTGCGCAGCACCTCCCGCAGCCGATGGCGGTTTCTATACCATTCGGGGTGGGTGGGATCGTTGAAGCAGATTGGCTCGAGCGCGGCAAGCGCCTCTGAAAGGTGGGCCCGGAGAGCGGCCGCACTGCCGTTTCGGTTCACGCGGCGCAGTCGCTGGTACTCGGTGTCGACCGCGGTCTCGTCGTTTCCGACGAGGGTTTCGTTGAGCTTCTCGCCCGGCCGAGCGCCAATGTAGGTGATCGGTATCTCGTCACCGGGAACGAATCCGTAGAATCGTATCATCTGTTCAGCGAGGTCCTTGATAAGGAGAGGTTCTCCCATGTCCAGAAGATAGAGGGTACCCCCTTGCCCGACGCCGCCGGCCTGCAGGACGAGCGATGACGCCTCGGGAATCGTCATGAAGAATCGGCTCATCTTCGGGTCGGTGACCGTGATGGGGCCCCCTTTCAGTATTTGTTTGCGAAAGAGAGGAATGATGCTTCCCCGCGAGGCGAGCACGTTGCCGAATCGCACCACCATAAATTCCTGGCCCTTGGTGCTGGTGCTGAGCACTATCTCTTCGGCCAGCCTTTTGGATGCACCGTAGACGCTTACCGGATCGACCACCTTGTCTGTGGAAATAAGAACAAACCGTTTTACTCCCGACGCGGCCGCCGCGTCGACGATGTTGCGCGTGCCGAACACGTTGTTCTGAACGGCGCCGACCGGGTTGGTCTCGGTCATCGGCACATGCTTGTGCGCGGCCGTATGAAATACGACGTCCGCCCGCAACCGTTTCAGGAGAAACATCACGTACTCGCGGTCCTGCAATTCTCCGATGATCGGAACGATCTGCGCCTTTTCACCCACACCTTCTTCCTGCAGCAGCCGGAGCTCCCGGTCGATTTCGTAAATGCTGTTCTCACCGTGCCCGAGAAGGTAGAGCCGTTCCGCTCCTCCGGAAAGCAGCTGCCTCGACAGCTCGCTGCCGATGCTGCCGCCTGCGCCGGAAATCAGAACCCGCTTGCCGCGCAGGTAGCTGAGACTCTGCCGAAGATTGATGCGGATCGGCGTGCGGCCGAGCAGATCCTGCGGGTCGATTTCTCGGGTCTGGATGAAGTGAGGGTCCGCCTCGATAATCTGTGAAATCGCCGGGAGAATGCGGATACGGGAAAAGCCTGCGTGTTCGAGGATTCCGTAGATCCGTTTCAGTTTCTCTCGGCTTTCGCTTGGAATCGCGATGAGCGCTTCGTCGGTCGGGCTCTTCTCCAGCAGATTGGCGACGTCCGCGATGGGTCCCAGAACGGGAATTCCGTCGATCGATTTGCCGATTTTTGTTGGATCGTCGTCAAGGAAGGCGGCTATTTCGCCCAGAATTCCCTTTGTGCGCAGCTCTCGTGCAATCGAGGTGCCGGCGAACCCGGCGCCGATAACAAATATTCTGTTTTTCCGTTTGGTTTTCATATGATGTCGGTCCGCCGCCCGCACCTGTGCGACCTCTTTCCGCGCCGGACCGACGCACTCAAAGCGTTCGGCTCAGCTGATATCGAAACGTCTTTCAGCCGTTTCGCTTTCCGGAACCCTCCCGCGCTGTTCCGGCGGCGGCGATCCCGGTGTCATAATATCGAACCCTAGGTCGACAAGAAACGAATCCTTGTACAGGTCAAGGCGTACCTTTGCCCTCCCCTTTCTCTTATCGACCTTTACGATGAGTCCTTCAAGTCCTGAAAGTGGTCCGTTTATAATTCGGATGCGGTTTCGATCGTCGAAAAACACCTGGGATTTCGCCACGACCTCGCCAAAAGAGAGAAAGTGAACCAGCAGTTCCTGATCCGGTCGCCCCAGCGGGAGGATATTGGTGTTGCTGTCGAGAAAACGGAAGAAGCCCGGCGTCCGCCTTAGCTTCCAATAGACTTCGATATTGATCTCTTCGGCTTCTATGAAAAGGTACCCCGGAAACAGGGGTGCAAGCGATTCGACGGTATGACCCCGCTTTCGAATATTCAGCTTCCTGCGAGGCCAGTAGATGCGTATCTCGTCTTCCGGGGTGGTTCTTTTCGCGATTTCGAGGTATTCACCCTCGAATCCTGTCTGAACCTGGATAACGTAGAAATTCATGCGACCTCGCCAGGACGCGTCAGCGAGGAACCCTGCGGAACGCCTGCGTTATGGACCGCAATTTTTCCGCCTCGATAGGGTCGTTTTTCGCCTTTTCGATGTACTCAAGGACAAGCGCGGCCAGCAAAGAGAGCACGAACGCCGCCACGGTGATAACTATTCCGACAGTCTTTTTGGAAGGAGGTGCAGCGAGCTCGGGAACTTCGGCCTTTTCCACAATTTGGAAGGTCCCCGAATTGTCCTGCTCTTCGATCTTGGTCGTCTCGTATTCCTGACGGAGCGTACCGTAGAGTTTCCCCTGTATCTGTACCTCCGTTTGGAGATTCTGGAATCGAACGCCCAATTCGGCGACCTTGTCGAGCGGAATTGCGTCAGCCGAATAGACCTTGAAACCACTCTCCAGCTCGTTCATGAACTTGTGAAGCTGATCGATCTGGTTCTGGATGCGGATGACCGACGGCGAGTCGGGTTTACTGTACATGAGCAGGCCCTGCCGTTGAAGCTCGAGCTGGTAGAGTTGATTCTGGTAGTCTGCAACTCGCTTGGCGGCTTCCGCCGTCTGGGTCCCAATGTCGACTATCTTGTAGCGGTTCTGAAACGCAACGAGCATGTTCTCGGCGTTCTGCAGGTCCGACTGCACCTGGGTAAGCTGGTCTTCGAGGAACGCCTTCTTGCGGAGCACACGATCAAGCGTGAGATTCCTGAACCGTTGCTCGAGGAGGGTCACCATTCGATTCACGACGGCAGTGGCGTATTCCGCGTCACTATTATTAAAACCTACCGTAAGAATTCCTGTTGTCAGATCGAAAGAGGTGCTCAAGCTCTTTGTTACGCTATTACGCGCACCGGTCAATGCAAACTTGTTGTCCTTGAACTTATCCATGATGTGAAAATCCTGGATTATTTGGTCGACGATCGTGTTTTCCTTTAGTAGCTCCTGCGCAAGAGCGGCGCTTAACGCGGTGGGGTTTGTCGCAGCTCCTCCGAGCAGGCTCGAAAGCGCGCTGCCGCCGGAGTTTCCGAGGAGTGAGTTCAGGCCGCTGCTTCCTGATGAGCTCTGGATCAGAATGAGCGCCTGCGGTGCGAATATGTTTGGCAAAGGATTGAGCGGGGAATCCTGCGGCAGAAATTTCGCCAGCAGAAGAACGACGAGAGTCAGCGCACCGGCGATCACGGTCGTAAAAAATATGAGCCTCCAGTGCTTGGCCAGGCCGTGAACCACGTCGAGGAGAGAAATTGCATCTTCGCGGGGCACGTAGGTTTCATCGTTGTAAGGCTGGAGTTGCTTGTCCTCCCGAGTATCCATGTG
Organism: uncultured Spirochaetota bacterium; assembly: GCA_963832675.1. GTDB lineage: Bacteria > Spirochaetota > Spirochaetia > DSM-27196 > DATKUC01 > DATKUC01. The sequence continues at coordinate 5,769 of CAWHUY010000007.1, forward strand.
TCCTCCTGTATTAGTTGAAAATAGCACGGCGCCCGTCGCAACTGCAACACCCCTTCTTTCCGATCGAAAAAGTGCCGACAATCAATAGAGAAAACCGTTTTTCGCGGAGTGTAGTCATGAAGGCTCGACATGGCATCTTTTTGATTCCCATTTTCTGTCTGTCCGTCGGGGCATTCGCGGCGGCAGACACGGTCATGATCTATGTCGAGGCGGTCCCCGCGAAAGATTCCGGCGTGGTTCCCGAAGCGGTGGTCACCGACGGAGCTGCGCTCCGGTCTGCCCTCGAAGAAGGCATTATGGATGAGTTTTTCTCCAACGGACACATCGTGTTCAACGAACCGCCGGCGAAGCCGGCCGACGGTGCTCAGGCCCAAACAGTCGCGCTCGAAGGGGAAAGCAGGAATTCGGGGGAAATCCAGAAATGGTATGAGGTCCAACGGACGGCGGTAAGTGGAGGGGCCACCCGGCTTGTTGAGGTTATGTTTGTCTACGTGCCGGACGAAACGGGAAAGAAGGCGCGTCCGGTCGATGCCCGGTACAGTCTCTGGGAGCTGAAACCCAGGGGGCTGTTGCGATCCGGCGCCGTCGACGCCGCCACAATGGTAGCCCGAGCCGCCGAAGGCGAGGACTACGTCAGCAAGTTGATGGGGCAGACAATTGCCATTGATCTGCTCAACGCCTGGTAGTGGGACCCGGCATCCGGAAGAAGGAGTGATTCTATGATGATACGCAGAGCGCAGTCCGTGTTCGTGCGCATCCTCTGGCTGGTATACATGACAGTTCTCGTCGGAGCCCTGTTCGCGCAGAACGGAGGTAATTCAGCCTGGGAGGGAGCGGGCGCAGTGGGTAGCGTCGGTGAGTTTCCGCCGGCCGGGTTGTATGCTGCTTCGGACACGTTCCCAAGAAACTCCATCGTGGATGTCATGAACATGGATAGCGGGCAGAGCGCCCGTCTCATCGTTGTCCGCAGAGTCGATGCTCCGGGACTGTTTATGCTTGTCTCGCCGGAAGCTGCGAAGAACCTCGGCATGAGCGGGACCGGAACGGCGCGCCTGCGGGTGACCCCGGTAATGCTTCCTGGACTTGCGGATCTGAACCCGAATCGCGATCTTCCGTATAGTCCCGACCCCGACATAAATCCCGTGGCGAGCCTGTCGGATCCCAACGCCGCCGTCAGGGCGGCGCGATCGGAAACCACGGGCAGCGCGGCCGCGCCGCCGACACGAATAGAGCCCACGGCGGAGCAGGTCCCCACGCGACCGGAGACACCGCAGCAGAATCTCATCGCTCCCGGCGCGGCGGGCGCGGCGCAGATTACGGGAACTATGGCGCCGAGAACCGGCGGCGGGGTGGTACCGCGCGTCGCTGCGGCACCTCAGGCGGAGTTGGCACCGGTGCAGCCGCCCGCAAGTGAACCAGTGCGGCCGGTCCCGAGTCAGCTCGCGCAGCCATCCTCGGCGTCGCCGGTAACAACGGGTACGGCGGCCGCAGGGCCGGCAGTGCCGCTCCCGGAGGCAGCCCCCCCGCAGGCAAATGGCTCGCAAATCGCGAGTCCGTCGCCCCCCGAGATACCGCAATCAATCGCGGACGCCTCATCGTCTCCGTTGAAACCACCCGCGGAGACACTCTTCGGAGGCGTTGTTGCGATTCCGCCGACTCCTGGGAAACCCGAAGGCAGCGCTGTCGCGGCAACTGCTCCCGCTTCGTCGAGCCTGTACTCCCAGCCCGACGCTACGAATCCCGCATCGGCCGAAATATCTCGACTGGAAACGCGAACTCCGAAGTCGTCGCTCTTTGTTCCCCCTCGTCCGGAGGACACGGTGACAATGCTCTCGCCACCTCCTGCGCCGCCACAGGGATTGTCCATAAGCCCGGACGCGCTCGCCGTAGCAACTCCGGCGGATCGCGGTAACCCCGTCGCCGGGACGCTTCCGCCGCTGTCAGCCCCCTCAGATCAACCGCTTGCTGCGGCCTCTTCGGTACCGGTGGCTCCCGGGTCTCCTCAGTTGGCGCAAGCAGCTCCGTTGAATCCGGCTGCGGCAGCCGTGGAAACCAGTCCGGTCGCGAGCGAAATTGTCCCGCCACAACGATACCAGGAACCCTCGCTTTCCGGAGATCTTCCGATCGCGCAGGCGCCGGGCACCGAAACACCGTCGGTCGCCGACTTGCGGCTCCAGGCCGCCACGGAGTCGGGCAGTCCCGGGACACTTCCGGTCGCGGTCGCTCCTGGCACCGAACGGCCTGAGATCGCCGACCTCGGACCGGTGGCTCCGCCCAAGCCGCAGTCGCTTGTTGCCGCAACCGTCACTCCACCGTTGCCCCGGGAAGCGGTTGCCGCGGCACAGACACCCTCCACGGCTTCGACGCAAGCGGCGACGATTTCCTCGGTGCCGTTGGGCGCAGGTCCGGAAACACCCGTGGGTTCGCCGGAACTGCCGAGGAACGGAAGCGGCACCGCGGCGGGCGTGACTGCGGTCCCGCAGGAACAGCCATCGATAAAGGACCAGCTTCTCGCGCCGCAAACCGGACCCACGTCCCCAGCCGAAGGACAGACATCCGGCGGCCAGATTGCCGGAGTGCCTGCTGAACCGCGTCCGCCGGCTGCCGCGTCGACCGCTACCGCAGCCGCAATCCCGGCGTCCGTCGCGGGCGAGTCGTGGGCCCGGAGCAACCTTCCTCTGGTAAACGCGCTGCAGAGCAACTACTACTACCTGCAAATCGGTGCGTACACCAGCCCGGAAGGAGCGAAACAAGCGCTTGATCGCGTAGCATCCGGATACCCGCTGGTGGTTCTTCCGGTCAGAGAGCAGGGACGGATTGTCTACCGGCTCTTCGTGGGTCCGCTCCGCGACGACGAAAAAGGCGCAGTGCTCTACTGGTTCAAAGCGAAAGGGTACAACGATGCCTTCGTCAGACGAGGGGGCGAATCATAACCCGAGACGAAGCAAAACGAATCCTTCCCGAACTCCGGGAACGGATTCGTACTCTTCAGCGCGAGTATTTCGTCGAGGGACGTCCCTCGGTATCCGACCGGGAATTTGACAGACTGTTCGACGAGCTTTGTTCCGTTGAGCGGGACTTTCCGGACCTGCTGACCCACGACTCGCCGAGTCACCGGATAGGCTCGGATCTCAGCGCGGACTTTGCCGATGTGGCGCACACCATTCCAGTTCTCAGTCTCGATAAGGCCTACGACGCCGGGGCGCTCCAGCAGTGGACCGAGCGCGTAGTGAACAACGCGGGCAAACCGCTCAGTTTTGTCATCGAAGAAAAACTTGATGGAATTTCGATTGTTCTCTACTACAAAGAGGGTCTGCTCGATCGGGCGGTAACTCGCGGAAACGGATTCATCGGGAACGACGTAACCGCAAATGCGCGTACGATCCGGACCGTTCCTCTGCGCCTCAATCGCCCGCTCGACATTGCCGTGCGCGGCGAGATCATCCTGCCGCTGTCGGAGTTCGATCGAATAAACCGGGCCCTGGAGACACCCTACGCCAATCCGCGAAATCTCGCGGGTGGAACTCTGCGACGCATCAAGAGCGTCGATGTCGCCGCGGTTCCGCTCAAGATGTTCGCCTACGAGGGATACTATGGGACGCAGCCTTCGACACACCACCAAACGCTCGTGGAGCTGGTCACTCTCGGTTTCACGGTCAATGAACACATCGGTTTCTTTGGCGATTCGCACGATTTTTCGGCGGTGCGGAGCGCTTTTCCGCTGGCGACATTCGGAGGATTCGCGCGCATGGCCGACTTTGTTGTCGCGGAAACCGCGGAGCGTCGAAACCGCCCGTTCGAAATGGATGGCCTCGTCGTCAAGGTGGATGAACTTCAGGTCCGGGAAGATTTGGGTTTCACCGGGCATCATCCCCGATGGGCAATTGCCTACAAATTCGAAGCGCCGGAGGCTGCGACAACCGTGCGGTCTATTGATGTGCAGGTTGGCCGCACCGGCCGCATTACGCCGGTCGCACGCGTCGAACCGGTCACGGTGAGTGGAGCTCGTATTTCCAACGTGACGCTGCATAATCAGGATTTCATCGACGGCCTCGAGCTCTCAGTCGGGGACTCGGTCTCGGTTTCGCGACGTGGCGACGTCATACCCGCAATAGAACGAGTTCTCGAAAAGAACGAAGGCTCCGGACCCGTGTGGCGAATGCCCGAAGCATGTCCGACCTGCGGCACCGGACTCGTACGTGAAGGTGCGCACCACTTCTGTCCCAACTATGCTTGTCCCGACCGGAGAAGAGGGAGACTCAATTTCTTTGTCGCTCGTGGCCAGATGGATATCGACAATCTCGGGCCGGAAACTCTCGATACGCTGTTCAACGAAGGCTTCATAACCGATATCACCGACATCTATACCTTCGACTATGACCGTCTCAAGGGATACCCCGGCTTCGGTGACAAGAAGATAGCGTTGCTTAAAGAGGGAGTCGAGCGCAGCCGCTTTCGGCCGTTTCGTACGGTATTGCAGTCTCTCGGCCTCCCGGAGCTTGGGCCGAAGGCGACGGAACTTCTCCTAGACGCCGGGTATCGGTCGATCGATCAGCTCTTTGAAGCCGCCGGAAAGGGTGATGTTGAATCGTTGATCGCGATCCGGGGACTGGGAGAGAAAACCGCGCGTGTCATCCTTTCCGAGCTATCCGACCCGGAAATCCGGGCACAGATCGGAGCGCTTCGGAAAGCGGGGCTGAGTTTCGCGGAACAGGAGAAGAAGGGCCCGGGACCCGAGACGGCGCAGATATTCAATGGGCAGGTCTGGTGCGTCACCGGGAGCTTCTCCTATTTCAAGCCGCGATCTACCGCGATGGAAGAGGTGAAACGGCGTGGCGGACGCGCGGTCTCGGACCTATCGGGCGCCACCACCCACCTGCTCGCCGGTAGCGGTGCGGGTGGAAAACTCGAACGTGCACGGAAGCTTGGCGTCACTGTAGTCGACGAGTCACAGTTTCTGAGTATGATCGGAAAATAGCGTAGCGTGGCCGCCCGGTTCTATCGGTTGGACTCCTGGCTACGAGCGTGCCTCGGGCGCAGGTAGCTGCGAAGTGGTGGTGGCTGCCCGCTCGGCGAATCTGGTCCCTGGCCTCCTTCCTCCTGAGCCGCGTGACCAAGCCGTCCGATCACCGTTTCGATCGCTCTGCGAAAATGTTCATTCCGTATGACGAGACGACTCTCGAGGCGCAACTCTTCCTCAATCCGCCGGCGCTTCGCGCTGGAGACGACTGAAAGAAACTCTTTCCGATCATCGTCATTCATGTACATCATCGACAGCGCAAGCTCCCGGTCGGGAGTCGCCATGAGACGGTTCTGTCGTTCAACCGCAGTGAGCGCCCTTCCGAGTTGCAGGAGGCGTTTCGTGTAGTCAATCATTCCGAAGACATAATAACGACGAGGCCCGATTCCGGCAACCGGAATGCAGCTCATCGCCGTGGCACAACCGCCCGCCCCCGCGGGCAGAATCGGCCGGGATCGCACAGCGAGCAATGTCGAAGCGAAGCTACTGCTTGAACAGCGCCTCGATCTCCTTGCGATATCTTTCTGTGATAATGTCACGCTTCTTCTTGAGGGTCTGTGTCATTTCGGTGCCGGGTTCGAAGACATCTGCGAGTATGCGGAATCGGTAGATCTGTTCAAAAGTCTTGAAACCTCGTTTCCGATTCACCAGGGCGTGTATCTCTGAGTGGATCAGCTGCTGTACGCGAGCGTTTTTCGCGAGATCCTCGTGCTTCGCAAAACCGATTCCCTCCCGCGACGCGAATTCCTCGACTCGTTCGAAGCTCGGAACTATGAGTGCAGCGAGGAACTTCTTGTCTTGCCCCACAACCATCGCCTGCTCGATATACTCGGACTGTACCAGACTCTCTTCGATCGGTGTCGGTTCGACGTTCTCTCCGCCCAGAAGCACGATTGTCTCTTTTACGCGGCCGAGCACCTTGAACGGACCGTCATGGCTGAAGACGACGAGGTCGCCGGTGTTCAGCCATCCCTCTTTGAGTACGAGAGCGGTCTCTGCAGGCTTCTTGTGATAGCCGATCATGACCTGCGGGCTTCGAACGTGTAGCACGCCCTTCTGGTTCGGGCCAAGAACCGCATCGTTCTCTCCGACCACTCGATACTCTATATCTGGAAGGAGCGGCCCTACCGTGCCGGGTACGGGCCCCTTTTCGTGGCGAACAGCGAGAACCGGTCCGGTCTCGGTGAGTCCGTATCCTTCAAGAAGCTTGATCCCCGCGGCCTGAAAGAAACTGTCGACGTAGGGGGGAAGCGCACCTCCGCCGGATACACCGGCAACGAACCTCCCCCCGAGCCGTTCCTTCAGGGAACTGAAGACGAGGGCGTTGCCAAGCATCTTCAGCGGAAGCAGCAGGAGGAGGGGAACGGCGCTGACGATTTTGTCGAGAAGACGGGAGCGCGGTGAAAAGTTCGGGATCAGCCCTCGGCTCATATTGCTGAGGTTTGCGTAGGCCACACCGACGGCGACGAAAAAATGAAACAGTGCCCGCTTGACCGGGGGTTCCTTCGCCGCGTTCCGGAACACGGCACTCCGAACTCCCTCCCAGATCCGCGGCACCGACGTCATCCAGGTTGGTCGGATCTTTGCCATGTCCGCGAGCATTACTTTCGCGATCGGTTTCGAATAGGCAATCGATGCGGCGAATCCAAGCACAACGTATTCCACGGCTCGCTCAAATGAATGCCAGATTGGAAGAACACTGAGGAAAATGTCGTTCTCGTCGAGAAAGAGGATATTCTGTATGCGGTCGATCTGGAAAATGTAGCTTCGGTGCGGCAGCAGAACGCCCTTTGGCTCCCCGGTTGTCCCCGATGTGTACAGGATGGTCGCGACATCGTCTCCATGTCCCTCGTCGATCTCCCGATCGAACTTCCCCATCTGCTTTTCGAGCAGAAGCTTTCCGCGATCGAGAAGCGTTGTGAACCGAAGCGTCGCAATGGAGCCACTCTTGTCGGCGTTATCGTACGATTCGTCGAAGACGACAATATTTCGCAATGCCGGTATGCGTGCGGATTGATTGAGAATCTTCCGGACCTGGATCTCGTCCTCCGCAAATACGAGTTCGCAATCGGAGTGGGCAAGAATGTAACCCATCTCCTCTTCGGTCGAGTCGCTTCCGCGCGGCACATCGGCGGCGCCGATCGAAAGAAGAGCCAGATCGGTCAAGAGCCACTCCCTACGGTTGTCGCTCATGATTCCAACGTGGTCGCCCCGTTTCACCCCAAAATCCAGAAGCGCCAGGGAGAGGGTTTCTACCGTCGCCCACATTGCGCCGTAGGAAACGACCTCGAACTCGCCCAGAGTGTTCTTCGCGTGCATCACAGGACAGTCGCGGTATCCGGCGACAATTTTCCTCACGCGCTTCGGTATCGTTTCTTCCGGTCCAGGCATGAGTCGCCTCCTGTGTCCTGTAAGATAGTTACCCGCAAAAGCGCGGGAAAGGGTCCCGATTTTTTCGAACTGTTCGTCGGCATGCGCCGACGAGCGGATCCGTGAACACCGGACGGCATACACCGGACCATTTTTTCACCCGTGCACGCCGTCCGCACGCCGCGCTCGGCTCGGACGCGAAAGTTCAGCTCGCCGGTGCGTCACCCACCAGACAGAGCCACTCGGCTTCTGCCGCGACCTCGTCACCGACCATTGCGCGTCCACTCTGCCGGATCATTCGCGTCGAAATGCGCAGGTTCTTGATTTCGAGCCGTACCTCTTCGCCCGGTCGCACCTGGCGACGAAATTTGGCCTTGTCGACCGTGGCCAGAAAAAAAAGCGAATCGCTTGCGCCATTCAGCACGCGCATCCCCGCACCTCCGCACTGCGCCATCGTCTCGATCAGGATTACGCCGGGAACCACCGGATACCCGGGAAAGTGACCTTTGAAAAAGTACTCGTTTTCGCCGTACCGCCTGAATCCGATGATCTCATCCTTGGTGACCTTTTCGAGCCGATCTACGTAGAGAAACGGGTCGCGATGGGGAAGGAGGTCCTGGATGTTGGTAATGTCTTCGGGCATATGGCCATCCTCGATCTGCGATGTGTAGGGTATTATAAAGGTGCATTCTGCGGTTGGCAAGAGGAAATCGGTCTGCGACCGACTATGTTACGAAGGCTCAGATGCCTTGAAAGGTCAACCAGCGATAGATCATGCCCTCGAGGCTCACGATTCCGGTGAGCTCCAGTAACGCAGCCACGGAGAAGAGCGCGAGAAACACTCCTCGGACCGGTGTGATGATTCGAGGGGGAGGCGCAATATCGGTCCCGTCGGTCGAGCCGCGGTATCGGAGTCGGGCTGCGGTGCCGGGAACCAGGAAAAGCAGTCCCAGGAGAAGGCTCGCCAGTCCGAACACAGTCCGAGCGGTGAAAGGCGCGCGCTGATGCCACGCCTGCACGGCGACCCCTATAGAAACTACTGTGTTATTGAACTGCTGTAATCGTCCAAAGGCAATGAGAAGCCCCACGGCCACGAGCAGGACCCCGCTTGTTATCCGTATGGTACCAAAGTGCCGCTTTAGCCGGGTGAGCTGAGTGGTGACCTGCCGGAAAAAGATGCTTGCAAGGAGAAATGGAACACCCAGCCCGAGCGAATAGGCCGACAGAAAGAGGATCCCCAGACCGACACTGCCGGAATTTCCTGCCAGAAACAGAATTCCCGCGAGAATCGGGCCTACGCATGGGGTCCAGCCGGCACCAAACGCCATGCCGATTGCCGCAGATCCGAGATATCCGGCAGGGCGCCCCGAAAAATGGACCCGGCGCTCAATATTGAGGAATTTCCAGAAATCGAACACCATGTTCAGTCCCAACAGCACCACGACGAGGCCGGCCACAAGGTTGATCACCGCCGAAGCCTTGCTGAAAAGAAAGCCGGTACCGGAAAAGAGCACTCCAAGCGCGATAAAAACGACCGAGAAACCCAGGACGAACAGCACCGTACGGACGACAACAGCGCTTTTCGGGCCTTGAGTGTCGCGCAATTCCGCCAGCGTCACCCCGCCGATGTAGGACAGATAGGAGGGAATAAGCGGGAGGATGCAGGGTGAGAGGAAGGAGAGAATTCCGGCGGCAAAAGCGAGAAAAACAGTCGGACTGCTCACCGGGCAGCAACCGCAAGCTCGCCCTTCGCGAGTCGGGTAATCGTCTCGATAACCTTCGGATCTGCCCAGTCTTTGCCGCCGACTACCATCCCGAGCATTTCACCGCTTTTTCCAACTACGTAGGTGGTGGGAATGCCCCGAACCGAATAGGTGCCAGCGACTCTTCCCGATGAATCAAGCAGGATCGGAAAGGTGAACTTGGTGTTCTCCGACTTCATGAAGCTGTGGATTGCATCTGCCTTCTCCGCCACGTTGACCGCGACAATTTCGAAGTCCTCGCCGCTCATTTTCGAGTAGAGCGTCTGCATCGACGGCATTTCTGCCCGACAGGGAGGACACCAGGTTGCCCAGAAATTGAGAAAAACCACCTTTCCCTGGTAGCTCGAGAGAGATCTCTTTTCCCCCGAGAGCGTTTGAATAGTGAAGTCGATCGAATGGACGCCGTCGTGGAATGGCGTGATTCCCACATCCACAAGGGCCTGCTGCAACTCGGTGAGCTTCGGAGCTTCGCTTGTCGATGCCGGAGGAGTGCTGGGCTCTGTTGCAGGCGGAGTCGGTGGGGATTGTTCCCGTTTTCCACCGGCGAAACCGAGGGATGCTACTATAAATATCAATGCAACTGTATATATGATTTTCTTCATTTTTCGCCTCTGCCCCAATATAACTGATCCGAATTGTGCATTCAAGTCGATGCGGGGCGAATCCGCCCTAATGAATGAATGTCGTTCCGCTCAGCAAGAGCACCACGAAATTGTAGAGAGCGTGGCTCAAGGCGACCTGATGCAGATTTCGGCTGCGGCGGTAGAGCAGCGCCAGAAAAATGCCCGAAAAGAGGGCAATTATCATGCCGGCGAATCCCTCGTACGAATGACCTGCAGCGAAAAGCAGCGCGCTGATTGCGACAGTGACAGCCGGCGCCGCCCCTATCTGGTCAAGCCGCATGATGAGGTAGGCACGGAAGTAGATCTCCTCCCGATAGCCCACGGCAAGCGATGTGACGAAAAGGAGCGGAATTACCGCCGGTGACCGCATTACCCAGGTTGCCCCCGGCATGGGGCCGGCAGTCGCCTTTGTAACCGGCAGAGCAGCCGCAACGAGGCCGATCGCCCCCGCGATTATGAAAAGTGTTGCCGCACCGACGAGCGCCGTCGGGATGATGCGACCGAGAGAGGCTGCAAGTCCGAGAGCGCGGCTGCCAGCCGGGGACTGCAGATCGAGGAGGTAGAGCAGAAAGAGAATCTGGGGAACCGCCTGGATCAGGATCTGAAGATTGAATGTGAGACTACCAAAAAGCTGGCGATCAAATCCTCCGGACTGTATCACGATACCCGGGAGGAAAAAGACGCTGAACACAAGGATTATCTCTTTACAGATACGCGAGCGGCTATGTATACTTTCAGCTAACACAAAATGGTTGTTTTTTTTGCCGTCATCCATGCTGCGACATTATACAAAGCACGCTTCAATGTTTCATCCGGATCCGCCGACATCTAGAAGAGAGATCGGAAAAAGGGTATAGCCGGCGCCATGTGGATAGTATTGATCATAGTCCTCATTCTCATCGTCGCCTTCGTGATACTCGTGCAGCGGAGCGGCGGCTTCTCTTTTCCGTGGGTGCAATTCTACGTAAAGGGAAAAGAATCGGGTTACACATTCACCGAACTCAATCTTCTACGGAAGGTTGCCGTCGAAAATCACCTGAAAAACCCCACTTCCCTGTTCTGGTCGGAAAGAACGCTCGATCGCTGCATTCGCGGCACGATAATCAAGTTCCGTTCGCTCAACAAGGAGAGTGATCCTGGTTCCGTAGAGTTTCTGTCGCGACTTTTCGAGTTCCGAAAACGGGTAGAGTTTAATCTTCCCAAGTACCGTCTTGGGATCCGATCCTCACGCAATATTTCTACCGGTCAGCGGCTGAAGGTTACCTTTCCGGGTAGCACTGTCTACACCTCCGGTGTCGTCGAGAACATTCGAAAGTACATGGCCGTCTCCTATCCGAAGGGCAAACAACTCCCGCCTGGCTTCAGCTGGCAGGGACAGAAGGTGAGTGTATACTTCTGGCGTCCGGAGGATGCAGGCTACTACTTCGAGACTAAGATTCTCGGAGACTATCTCGACCGGAAGTTCCCAATCCTGCATCTGTCGCATTCGGATCAGCTGGTTCGGGCGCAGAAACGGGGTTCGATTCGAGCAGAGCTGCACTCCTCCGGGCGGGTCTATCCGCTCCAATCGATAGAACAGGCGAACGAGGACCCCGAACGAGTAGGCGGGTACAAGTGCAAGCTGGTCGATATTTCGGAAGACGGTGCGGCCGTTCTCGTCGGCGGAAGAGCGAAACCGGGACTGTCTATCAAGATTGTCACCGATATCAACGCCCAGGATGTCGTTGTGTGTGGGACAGTGCGAGGGGTAACCTACAAAGAGAAGAACAACGTTTCGATTCTTCACATTCAGGCTGCCCCGCCAAGCCCCGCAATGAAGAACACAATTCTCACCTATGTGTACGGGATTTTCGGAGAGCACGAGCGGTCAAGTTCGATACCGACGCCTGCAGCGCCTCCCAACGAGCAGGGCGCAGACAATCAGGCCGGCTAAACGCCGCGACTACCCGCCGGTCTCAATTGAATTCCGACGACGAAATGGATAGTATACTGTTATTGATACACAGCTTACCGGAGGGACCGGATTATGAAAAGTACCCGTATTCTGTCGATCTGCATGTTTCTTGTTGCCGCGGCGCTGTATGCCCAGACAGAGCAAGCGCAGTCGACGCCCTCCGCTCCGGCGGTCCAACCGTCGCCCATTCTTACGACACTCACGTCGGCATTCGACCGGGGTGATTCGCAGACCAAACTTCAGGTCATGAAGCGCGCGGATTCCCAACCGGCCGGGCAGATGGTTCCTCTCTACGTCCACGCGCTTGACTTCGTTGTAAACAACGGCCCGGAGGTGAAGACCGACACAGCGCTCAATCAGATTGCCCTGTTGACGGTCCGAAATCTTGCGAAGGCAGGCCAAGCGTCGGTTCTTGAGCAATTGTGGCACCTGTTCGTTTCTGTCGACGACAACACGATCCGAATCGAGACGCTCAACGCTATCGGCGCGCTTGGGAAAGGGTACACCCAGACAGTAGTGAATCTGAATGGCTGGATTCAAGGCACCGCGCTCAGCGCCCAGAGTGGTGTTCGCCCCGACCTGGAGGTGGTTTACGCCGCCGCTGCAAACCTGGCCAAAATAGCGGAGGAATCCTCGTTCCCGGTGTTTCTCCATGTCATTCTTGCGCAGCTGTCGAATCCGATTACCGCGGCCGCAGAGAACGGACTCTTTGGGATCAAAGGCGACACGGCAGCGCTCGCGGTGAGCGCGGTCGGGCATCTCGATCTCTCGCAATGGTCCTATGCTGCGCAGTACTTTTTTTCGAGCTCGAAAACCGACGCTGCGACAAAAACCAAGATTGGCGCCGGGGTTCTCACTCTGGCAGTGGCCTTCCGGACTGCAGACGAACAGCAAAGTGTCATGCTTCGAGATGTACGCGCAGCGCTCGTGCGCAATCTCACGCAGTATCCGGGGCCCGAAGCTGTGGACGCGCTGGTTCGGAACTTCAACCTGACAGTCCAGGAGTTTGACGCAGGTCGAACTACGCGCGACCGGCTCCTCGAATCGATCGCATCACTCGGAGCGAGTGGAGCGGATCCAGCCGCGGCGCGACTTTCCGATTTTCTGAACGTGCTTAATACCTACACGGAACGCGACAGATCGTATGATACGCAGGTAGTTCTCGCGGTGATCAACAACCTGAAGATTCTTGGCAAACAGCTTGCGTATCAGTCGGTCTATTATGCCACCTTACTGAAATACCCGAGTCGAGTACTGCAGGCAGCGCAGGACGCTCTGGGTGCCCTGCAGAAGTAGTGCAGAGGTCTCCAGCCTGTCGGGGGCAGCTCCAGGCGCCCATCGCGCGTCACGGGTTTGTCAGCTCCCGCTGCTCTTCTGCGCCGGAATGGTGGTGGGCTACTACGCACTGCCGCTCCATTTCGGGCCTCATTCAAAGCTCCTTGTTCTTGTGGTAGTCTGCACAACCTGCGCATTCGGGTTCGTCCTTCGAGGTTCCCCGAACAATCTGCGCGGCTCTCCTTTTGCTGCGCTTGCGGCCGGGCTCCTCATCGGGACCCTGTGCGTCGAAACGGTTGTGCTCACCCAATCTTCCTGCTATTTCGGGTTCCCGGTTCAAGCCGTATCGCGGTTTGGCGGCCGGGCGCTCGGGGATTCGTCCCGAGTTGCTAACGGCGGGTACATGACGCGTTTCGCGGTGGATTCGGTCGTGAGGGGCGATGGCCAGTCGACATCTGCGCGTGCCGAGGTTCTCGTCCTGTCGTCCCCCGACGCCTCGTTTTCGGCCGGGGAAAAAGCTTCACTAAAAGCCGGGATTCGTGAGCTCACGCTCAGCGGGTCAGCCCCCGAAGGCCGATCGGGGCCGATCCTCTACACAGCCACGGTTGCGTCCTCCGGAATTCAGCGGGATGGATGGGTCGGCGACATTAACCGGATTCGCTCTCGCGCAGTCGGCGCGGTTCTCCGGGTGACCGCGCGGACAGGTGACGCGGCCGGGCCGCTCCTGCAGGCGCTCCTCACCGGAAACCGTGACAATCTTGATCCCCTCGTGTCACGACAATTCAGACGGGCCGGGTGTGCGCACATTCTGGCCCTTTCGGGGATGCATCTCGGCATTCTTACGGCACTGGTGTCGTTGCTATTCTCACGGTTTTTCAACAGACGTGCCGCGTTTGCCGTCGGGCTGTTATTCATCGTCGGGTTCGTCTGGATTGCCGGCGCAAAACCGTCGCTTGTCCGGGCGGCACTGATGTTTGCCGTTGCCGGCTACGCGAATATTCGCGGCCGCCGAACGACCCCCGAAGCGATCCTGTCGGTCTGTTTTGGCATGCAGCTCCTACTTGCGCCGGAATCGGCAATGGAATTGTCGTTTCAGCTCTCCTATCTTGCGATCGCCGGTGTGCTCTTCGCCGCGCCAATCGTCGTACGCATCGCGTCGCACTGTCTGACTCCGCAGGCAGCAGCGCTTGTCGGTGCTGGGGTCGGCGCGCAGTTTGCTGTTCTCCCGCTCGTCGCGGGCAGCTTCGGCGAGGCATTTCCGATCGGGCTCGCCGCCGGAATAGTCCTTGGACCGTTGGTCACACTATTCATTTGGTCCGGCCTGTCGACCGTGGTCCTGAGTCTTGTGGGCGGACTGGTGAATGGAACGGCTGACCGCCTTCACTTCGCGGCGACTGTAGTGCGAGCGGTCGAGCGGATAGCGATCGCCGTCACCGAATCGTTGGCGAAGGCGATGTCCGCGGTTGTGGATGCGGCTGCCACGGTTCCGGGAATCAGGCTTGGTATCGGCACCGCGCTCTCAGTCAGTCTTTGCTCGATAATCCTCCTGCTATTGTCCGAGCGTTGGTTCCGGCGACGTGGATTATCGGGGACGGGGTCGAATCTCGGTCCGTGGCTCTTCCCGGAGCGCTCCTTGAAACCCGTTGGCGATATCGTGGATGCGCGGGATGATCGGTAAAGGTGAGCCTCTCGATTTCGATTCACCGCGGGCGATTTCTGCGTTCCTGGCCGAGCGCAATATCGCCCTGAAGAAGCGGTGGGGTCAGAACTTCATGGTGAACCGCGCCGCTCGCGAGAAGATCGTAAATCTACTGCAGCCGCAACAGGATGAGACGGTGTGGGAGGTAGGGCCGGGTCTCGGTGCCATGACCACGCTTCTTGCTCCACGGGCAGGAAGGCTCGTTCTTTTTGAAATTGACTGGGCCCTCGTTCATCATCTCGAATCCGTTTTCGCCGGCAATTCTCGCGTGCGAATCCAGGCCGGTGACGTGATGACTACGTGGAAAAAAGTGTCGGCAGAGGAGGGACTTCCTGCGGCACTTTTCGGGAATCTTCCGTATCGATCCGCGGCCGTTCTAATCGGTTCACTTCTCGAGTCCGGGCTTGTGCCCAACCGTCTGGTCTTCACGGTGCAGAAAGAGGTCGCCGGCCGCATGGCCGCCCAAACGGGGACCGCCAACTATTCGGGCTATTCTGTTCTCTGTCAGGCTCACTGCCGCGTTCGGCCGTCGGGCGATCTCGCCCCTGGAGCATTCTATCCGGCGCCGGAAGTCAATTCGACGATCGTCATCCTCGAAAAAATCGCCGACCGGCGGGTGGTCGACCCGGCGCTTTTCGCCGGTTTGGTGCGGGCAGCTTTCAGTTCACGAAGAAAGAAGCTGCAGAACAACCTTCTTGCGAGTGAGCTTGCGCGGGAGCGAGGCGAAAAGATGATACGGGAAGCCTGCATATCTGCGGGAGTAGATCTCAGTGACCGGGCCGAGAGAGTATCTCCGGAGAAATTCGTCGCCCTGGCGAACGCGATCGCCGGCACCGCGGTTAGATAACGCCGAGTTCCTTCGCTACCTTCTTGAACGCGGCTTTTTTTGCATCCTCCATCGGGCACATCGGCAGGCGGTACACCTCACGTGCTTTTCCCATAAGACTCAGACCGTATTTCACGGGAATCGGATTCGTGTCTGTGAAGAGCGCCCGGAAAAGGGGGAGCAGGCGATAGTGTGTCTCGCGTGCCCGCTGGAGATCGGCGGCGACAGCAGCCTTCATGAAGTCGACGATTTCCCGAGGAATCATGTTGCTTGCAACGGATATCACGCCGCTGCCTCCGAGCATAACGATCGGGAAAGCGAGGTTGTCATCGCCGGAAAGTACGGTGAAATCGGCCGGCTTTCGGGCGATCAGGTCCATAACCTGATTGAGGTCGCCGCTCGCCTCCTTCACCCCAACGATTTTCGGGTGCTTCGCGAGCCGGAGCATCGTATCGTTCTCAATGTTTTTACCCGTCCGCCCTGGTATGTTGTAAACGATGATTGGAAGGTCCGCGGCTTCCGCAATCGCCGTGAAGTGGCGGTAGAAGCCTTCCTGGTTGGGTTTGTTGTAGTATGGCGCGACCTGAAGGGTGGCATCTGCGCCCACGGCCTTTGCACGGCGGGTCATGGAAATCGCCTCGTCGGTCGAATTTGATCCGGTGCCCGCAATTACCGGGACCCGGCCTTTTGCCTGCTCGACCACGATGCGAATCACCTCGATGTTTTCCTCATGAGTCACCGTGGGACTCTCACCCGTAGTGCCCATCGGCACCAAACCGGTGATTCCTTCGCTTATCTGGAACTCAACGAAATCCCTCATCCCCTTTTCGTCGATGCTTCCGTCCTCATTGAACAGCGTAACGAGCGCTGTATAGGCTCCCTCAAGATTCATGCTTTCTCCTCCGACCGCAGAAGATCGGTAACAAAGTCGTCCACCGTGAAAAATCCGCTTTTTCCGATGATCCACTCCGCGGCCATAACCGCGCCGAGCGCAAAACCGCCTCGCGTCCGCGCTACGTGACGAATTTCGACGGTATCTGCCGGCGAGTCGATGATTACCGTGTGGGTGCCGGGAAATGAACCGCCCCGAAGCGAGACGACGTGAAGCTCGTCAGGTTCGATCTGCCGGTGGACAGTCTCGGTCTGAATGCGCTTCTTGCGCCCGGTCCCGGAGAGAATTCGTTCAGCCATCGTCAATGCAGTCCCCGACGGGCTGTCTTTCTTGGCGGCATGGTGAATCTCGTAACCGAGTATATCGTATTCGGGTACCAGGTTGATTAACAAAGCGGCTTTGTGAACAAGGGCGAAGAAGATGTGCGCTCCGATCGAGAAGTTCGACCCGGCCACATAGCCGATTCCAGCGCTTTCGATCAGAGCGCGCACCTCGCCGCGGCTTGACTCCCAGCCGGTGGTCCCAACAACTGCCGGAATGCCCATCCTTGTATAGGTTTCGGCATTCGGCCTGACTGCGGGCGCCGCAGAGAACTCGATCACAGCCTCCGCGCCATTTCGCGTCTGCTCGTCGAGCCACTGCGTATCCGCGCCGCCGGCCGCGTCCACCCGCACAGCGACCGTGTGGCCTCGGTTCAGTAGCGCGGCCTCGACCTCTTTGCCCATCTTTCCATATCCGACTATCGCCAGTCTCATGCGTATAGATAATAAAGGCTGATCGACGGCCGTGCAAGTAAGGCGGGCCCGATCTGTTTGGCGCGGGGGAGACCGACCATCTCCCGACGCCATTTCGGCTAGCGGACCGAGCAGAGAATCGCTGCGGCAGTATTGACGATGTCTTCCACGGAACAGCCGCGGGAGAGGTCGCTTACCGGCTTCGCAAATCCCTGGAGAAAGGGGCCGTACGCTTCCGCGCCGGCGAGTCGCTGCACCAGTTTGTAGCCAATGTTTCCGGCATTCAGATCCGGGAAAACCAGCACGTTTGCTCTTCCGGCAACCGCCGAGCCGGGAGCCTTTTTTGCTCCAACGGAGGCAATGAGCGCGGCATCAGCCTGCAGCTCCGCATCCACGACGAGTTTTGGGTCTTGCTGCTGGACGATCTGAAGGGCAGCGAGCACTTTGTCCACCGATGGGTGGGATGCGGAGCCCTTTGTCGAAAAGGAGAGCATCGCTACCACCGGCTCCGCGCCTAGAAAGTTTCTGCAGGATTCGGCTGCCGCCAGAGTAATCGCAGCAAGCTGTTCGGGGTCTGGATCGGGAATCGTCGCGCAATCGGAAAAGATCATGTGGCCGTCGACGCCCCATTTGGGATCCTTCATTTTCATGACGAAACAGGAGGATGCGTACTTCGTACCCGGCCTGGTCTTGATTATGGTGAAAGAGGCCAGGAGCACATCGGCTGTCGAACTTTCGGCTCCCGCGACCATGGCGTCTGCTTCACTCTTTCGCACCATCATCGCGCCCCACCGCAGCGGCGCAACTATGTCGACGTTTGCCTGCTCGAGCGTCATGCCCTTGTGTTTGCGAAGTTCGTGATATTCTGCGGCAAATCCGGCACGCAAAGGGGACTTCGCGGGATCGACGATTTTCAGACCGGAAAGATCTACATGTTCCCTTGTCGCTGCGGCGCGGATCGCATCCTCTCCGCCGAGCAAAACCAGTTCGCCGACGAGTTCTTTGTCCATCAGCACGCGCGCCGCCTGGAGCGTTCGTGCCTCGGTTCCTTCGGCCAGCACCAACCGCTTTCTGATCTGTTTCGCGCGTTCATGCGTTGTCTTTATGAAATCCATAGAGAGCTCCTTCGAAACTTCTGCCTGTTTCGGTCATGGTATCACAATGGAGGCCGATGGAAAACTCCGGCGCGATTGTCCGCCGGTACGAAAACCGGTATGATGGGCGCCATGAGTGTGGGCGTCTATGGCCTCGGCCGATTCGGCCTTTTCTGGGCGGAGCTTCTTTCCACCCGTTTTCCGGTAGTTGCGTACAATCGCACGCCCGGACGCCGGCTTCCGGAAGGCGTCCGGGAAGTCGACCTCGACAGTCTGATGCAGGCGGACACGATTTTTCTTTGCACCGCCATATCGGCTACGGAGCCGGTACTGCGACAGATCGCACCGCTCCTCCGAGCTGGCACGACGGTAATTGACACCTGCTCGGTAAAGGTTTACCCGGTTCGCCTGATGGAGGAGATTTTGCCGACGACCGTGTCGCTCATCGGAACGCACCCTATGTTCGGTCCGGATTCCGCGAGGAGCGGGGTACAGGGACTCCCGCTTATCGTCACGCCGGTTCGCGCGCCGCTCGAGACGCTTTCGGCCTGGGAGCAGACGTTTCGGCAGATTGGCCTTGTCGTTCACCGAATGACTCCCGCGGAGCACGACTACGAAGCCGCCTACACTCAAGGGGTCACGCACTTCATCGGCCGCGTACTCAGGGACCTCGAACTGAAGCCGAGTGCCATTTCCACGCTCGGCTACAAGAAGCTGTTGGAGGTGATGGAACAGACTTGCAACGATCCCTGGCAGCTTTTTGTCGACCTCCAGCGGCTGAATCCCTACACCGGGGAAATGCGGAAGAGTCTTCGGGCATCGGTCGATCGCATCGTTGAACATTTCGGTGATCGACGGCCGACGGTCGGCGAATCCGACTGATCGTGCCGAGAACGATGCGGCCACAGTTGACACCGCGTCGACGCGCGATTAGGATACGGACAGGCAAAATCTATGTCGGATCTTCGCATAAAGCATATAGACGAATCTGAAATTGATACCGTACTGGCCGAAGACATCGAGTTCGATGGCGAGATGACATTCGAACGGCCCGTCCTTATCAAAGGGCGGTTCCAGGGACACATCCGTGCCACCGGGGACCTGTTCATCAACCAGAAAGCGGTCGTCGACGCCACTGTGGAAGCCATGGTGGTCTCGGTCCAGGGGCAGGTTTCTGGTGACGTCCACGCTCGCACGCGTTTGGAGCTATTCTCCTCATCATCGCTCGCGGGAAACATTCGTACGCCGGACCTGATCATGCAGAGTGGCTGCCTGTTCAACGGGACGTGCAGGATGGACCCGCCCGGCGAGGATGCTCGACATGAATAGGTGGGCCCACCCGGTTGCCGCCTTTCTGTTTCTTGTCGTGGTAGCGATCTCCTCGGCAGCGGGTCAGGACCAGTCCGCCGTCACATCGCGCTCCGCCGGAACGAATCTTATCGCTCAGACCACCGGTCAAACCCAGACCACCGCTCCGGTACAGACGACCCCGCAACGTGCGCCGCTGACGACTCAGGACGCGCTGCAGATGTACCGTGACAAACGATACGCGGCGGCAGTCGATGAAACGCTTGCCGAGATAGCGGCCACGCCGAGGAACATCGACTCTTACGTCGTTCTCGGCTGGAGCCTGCTGGCCCTCAGTCGCTATCAGGAGGCGCTCGACTGGGGAAAAAAGGCGCTTACGGTGTCCCCCTACGATGACCGTGTGATAGAAATTCTGGGCGAGGCGAGTTACCGGCTCAACCAGAACCAGGCAGCTCTCAGGTATTTCGAACAGTACGTGAGCCTGGTACCGGGCGGCAACAACCGGCTCATCGATGACGTCTACTACTTCATGGCCGAGACCTACGTTCGACTCGGTGAGCTCAATCACGCAGACATCGCGCTCAGCGCGGCGATCCATTTCCAGCCAAACGAGCCTTTGTACTGGACAAGGCTGGGCTATGTGCGAGAGCAGCTGAAGGAATATTCGCTCGCGCTCGACGCCTACTCGCGCGCACTCAACCTCAATCCGAATCTCGCCGACGCGGTAGCCGGACGTGACCGCGTGCAATCTCTGGCGAATCGCTGACCGTATGGCGTTTTCGCGCATGGTTTTTTTTCTCTTTCAGGTGTATACTTTGTATAGAGTTTTTTGATATATCCCTCAAATAACCGAAGTCTGGTCGCTGCGTACCAGGCCGTTCGAAAAGGTAGTTTTTGTGCTCACGAGGTTCAGGCCATTCATCATCTTCATATTTGCCATCTCCGCAATCGTTCGCATGCCTTCGTGGGCCCAAAGCGTCGTTCCCCTAGGTAATACCGCCACGGGAAACGTCATTTACGAAGCCCCGCTTCAACCTCACCGGCCGGCCAACGACGCGACCGCCGGCGCCGCGAGCGTCACGGCCTCCGGATCTGAAGCGCTTTTCGGAAACCCCGCCGGATTTGCGGGTCCGAAACTTGAGATCACCGCGCCCGCCCTCGATGGATGGCTCTATCTGCGTCCGATTGAAGCGTCAAACGGTCTCTGGAACCTTCTGTCGGAAGGAAAACTGTCAATTCCCGGCATGACCGACGGCCTTCCTGCTGAATACGGCGCGCAGGGCCTTGGCAGCGGGGCGTCCGCGACAATAAGTGTGGTCGGAAAGGGTCTGGGCCTCGGACTGACTTTCGTCACCGATGGTTATTTCCTGGGAAACCCCTATCCGAGCGGAATCGCCGGACACGTCCAGTCCGAGATTTCGTTTGTCGGCGGCTTCGCGTTGACCGCGCACCTTTTCGGAGCTGCAGTCTCGGTCGGCATCGATGCCCGGCCGTTTGCGCGCATCCATGCGGTGCTCGATGCCGCCGATGCAGCGAGGGTGCTGCCGGAAGTTGCGGCCGGAAACGTTTCGCTCAGCGTGCTTGATGGAGTTCCTACCCTGAACGGCTATGGGCTCGGAATCGACACAGGTGTCCAGATCTCCGCAGGCAACCTGATTATTGGATTTTCTGCGCGCGATGTGGGGGGAACACGAATCAACTACGCAGTTCACAACTTCGAATCCGTTTTGCAATACCTTGGGCAGGGCGGGCTGCCACCAACCTCCTCCCAGACTGTCGACGTGTCGAGCTACGACTATATTGTTCCAATGCGTCTTGCAATCGGATTGGCCTATCATCCGGATCTCGGAAGCGCTGCCCGATATTTCGACCCGCGTCTCTATCTGCAGGTTCCCGATCTTATTCCCCTCTTTGGTGGGCAGACCGCACTCTTTGATGCGATCCGCGCCGGTGTCGAGTTGAATATTCTATCGGGGCTGCGCTTGTGGGGCGGAATCGGCGTTAACTACTACACTGCCGGAATAGGGGTCAATCTTTTCTTCGTGGACCTCGCGATATCGGGGTTCGAGCAGTTCGGGCAGACAGTCCCCCGGAGCTCCGGCATTTCCTTCGAGTTTGCCCTGCGATTCTGACGGTCCTCCCCCGCTCGAGCAAATGCTGAAATCGCCGGCGGCCGGCGACTCGAACACTTCGCACCAATTTGAGGGAATGGCTGGAGATGTCGATGATTGAAGGTATGAGACCAAAACGCTTGTTCGCAAGGCTTGGTGTTTACTTTGTTCTGGCGTACGCGGCAGGGGCGCTCTTCGGGTGCGAACAATTCTTTACGACGAATCTACTCTCCGGTCTGCGGCGCGATCCTGCAACAATGAGCGCCGAACAGAAGGTGCAATTCGCCCAGGCAGCGTTGGGCTCAGGCGATGCTGCCGCAATGAAGAGCGCCTTCGACGCACTGACGAGCGGCGGAACATCGGGAATGACAACTGAACAGAAGGTACTCGCCGTGCAGTGCGGGAACGGTGCGCTCAGTATCCAGTCTCAGGCGGCGACTATAGCCGCGCAGTGGAGCGCAGGCGACACCGGAGCAGCTAACTCGTCCATTGATTCACTAGCGCAAAATATCGATGCAACACTGGCGGCGGCCACTGCCAACATACTCGACCAACTCTCCATTTCGACTCCTGGAATCACCGCGGATGACTATGCGCTTGCTGCCATAACACAGGGACTCATAGCGGCGAAAGCAGCCGGCGGCGTCGTCAATCTGAACCAGACTCCCGGAACGTATGGCGACCCGGCGATCGACGGCCCGATAACAAATGCCCAGAACTACTTCGCGAACTCGCAGACGATTCTCAGCAACACCGGTCAATCGTCCGATACTGTCAATGGAATAGCCGGGCTTTTCAACGCATAGCGTGGATCGTGCGCCAACTTAGATCAAGGAATTGAGCACGCCGATGAGACGGAGTCTTCTGGCAGGTCTAATTGTTCTCCTCATTCCTGCGGCGATGCAGGCGCAGTCAGTGACGAACAGAGATCTGCTTTTCGCGTCTGCGCGGACGTCCGCCCTCGGTGGGATTCACGCGGCATCGACCGAGGGCCTCGCGACGCTGTTTACGAATCCTGCCTCGTTCATTTCTGTCAAGCCTACGCTCGGAATTGCGGAACTCAACTTCGATTTGAAGGGCCCGGTTTTCACGATCGCGAGCCTTATTGTAGAAGGGAAGGGCAACGTTCTCTCCTCTCCGACCCTCGCAACGCTGATTACAAATCTCTATGCCGGATTGAGCGTCGTCGGTCCGATCGGATTCGGATACGTCGGAAACGGACTCGGAGTGGGAATCTTCAATGGGTCAGACATCCTTCTGCGGACTACCACGCCGGGAAATCTGAGTCTCGAAGCTTCTGAACGCATGCTGCTCTCGGGCGGGTATGCGTTTCGAATTCCGCTCGCCCCCATCGATGGAGCGCTCGACATCGGCGCACTGCTGAAGGGCTTCATGATCGGCAGAGTCACGGTGACGGGGACAATTCTCGCCATAGACAGCCTCTTGTCGTCTCTGAATGTTTCGACCTTTCTCAACAATCCGTTTGATCTGACAACCGGTATAGGTCTCGATGCGGGCGTGCGCCTCTCGCTCTGGAAGAATGTGCTGGCCTTCGGTCTCACCGGGACGAACATCTACACACCGGCTATGACCAACCACTACGCTTCTCTCTCATCGTTTTCAGGCGGCGGGAGTACTGTTGCCGCTCCCACGACCACCGTGCTTCCCGCAAACATCTCATTTGGAATGGAGTACAATCCACCGCTCGGAAATCTCGGCCGTTATTTCAATGCCATCAGCCTTTATCTCGATTATCGGGATATTCTCGACTTCCTGCTCTATCCAGGGACTGCGGAAAACATCGTACTGAAATTCAGCGTTGGCGCCCAGGTCAGGATGCTCGATATTCTCTCGCTCCGCGCCGGGTTTGCCCGGGGTCTTCCGGCATTCGGCTTTGGCCTCAATCTCACCGCATTCACGCTGAACGCAGCAATCTATGGTGATGAGCTGTCGACTGAGCCCGGCTTCAAATCGGTCTATCACATCATTTTCGGTCTGGAGTTCGTATACTAGGCTTTGCTTGACATTGGTCGGCTATCCTGATAGATTCCCTGATACTGGGCCGCTAGCTCAGGTGGTAGAGCAACGCCCTTTTAAGGCGTGGGTCACAGGTTCGAATCCTGTGCGGCTCATGAAACGCAGCGGATCATACGACGCGTCCACAGCAGTCCCAAAAGATGTATTGACGAACCAGTGTGTTTGCGGTACTTTCCAAGCGCGTATGAGCGGGTCTGGAGGGGCGACTGTGGTGTGTTCCGCCGGTCCGGATGCGCGAGGCGCGTCTCCTTCGTCTAGTGGTTAGGACACCGGGTTTTCATCCCGGCAACACGGGTTCGACTCCCGTAGGAGATGCCAAGAGAGAAAGCCCGAAGGAGATCCTTCGGGCTTTTTTGTGGGTCCGAATCTGCTACTTGAACCAGAATCGGAGGCCGAGAGCGCCCTGCAGCCTGAAGTTTGGAATTGTAATTCCACTCGCCGAGGAATAGAACACAAGGGCAGGCGCCGCTTCGATGAATAGCTCGAGGAAGTTGAGCGGGAAGATGTTCAGACCGACCGGCAGTCGTCCGCCGATTTCCAACGGCTTCGGGGCTGCAAGATAGAGACCCGGACCGACGTATATGTTCAGAATGCCGGCCAGATGCTGATTGACCAGCCACCAGTCTGCGGTCAATCCGACGTTTGATTGGTTCCCATCCAGATGTGCACCGATTCCCCACAGAATGGGCAGTTTGGGAAACTGGATAGTCAACATCACCGACTGGCCTGGAAGACCACCGAAGGCATCGATCCCTGCCTCCGCCCCAATTCCCCAGGAGAACGCTTGTGCCCCGGTGAGCACAAGTGCAGTGAGCACCAGGATACTGATCTTTCTCTTCATAGCCGCTCCTCTTGCGTGTTTCTTATACTCAGAGAAGATAGCATGACTGGAGCTAGTCACAAAGAGCTTTTTTCGCGGGTTGGCGAAGCGCGTAGCGCAAAGTATAGTGACCTCACAGGAGCAGTAATATGGAGAGGGTTGTACTGAGGGCGACGGATCTGGACGGCTACCTGAATGACGCCGACAAGGATCACCTTCGGGAAATGGATAAGCACTACGAGCAGGCCAGAATGGCGTTCGAAGTGCTTTCCTCGTCTCAGAACGAAAGCCGTCTCAAGGCCGAGAAGGATCGGCTGATCAGTCTCTACAGCGATATGGGAGATCTCATGCAACAGATCACCGCCGCTGAACCGGCGATCAAGGTCTACTCCTTCCAGACGCCCCGCACAATTCATGGCGAAGCATCCCGGCTGATTGCGAAGCTTCGCGATGTTCGAACGCAGCATTACGAGTTCGTCTATTATATTCAGCGAGCTTACGAATTGCTCTTCAATCTTGCGTTCTCCGATCCGGAAAACCATCGGAAGAATCACCTCATTGTGCGTACCCCGGTGACCTTTCCGGTGCAGAACTTCGCCGTACACAAGATTCCGGACGTCGACGCGGAGCTCGAAAACACAGTGATGTGCGTGATGCTTCGCGGCGCTCTTCTACCGTCCATGATCATGTCCAAGGAGATCCAGGAGTACACGTCGACCGGTTACGTTACGCCGTTCGCCCTCTTTCGAATCTCGCGCGATGACACGCGGAAAGAGGCCGACATGGAATACATTCTCAACCTCGACAAATCGTTTTTCGACCTTCACTCACTCGACGAGAAAGACCTCATTTTTGCCGATCCGATGAATGCAACCGGCGGGAGCCTCGTGACCATCGTGAAGTATCTCCAGAACCAGGGGGTCAAACCAAAATCCGTACGCTTTTTCAACGTGATATCCGCGCTGAAGGGCGCGCTGCGTGTCGTTAGGGCGGTCGAGGGAGCGATGGTCTACACCCTTTGGATGGACCCGGTTCTCAATGAGGCGGCCTACATCCTTCCGGGACTCGGCGATGCCGGAGATCGTCTGAATGGGAAGGATACCCATGAATCTCCGCGCAATATTATCCAGCTCATCGCAGACTACGGGACCAATATAGCAAATCTGTATCGCTCACAGGTCAGGAAGATTGAAGAGACGGTTCTCCGCTCGTAGTCGACGGAATTGGGGGAACATGGGCGCAGAGAGGGTTCGCACAGCGTGTTCAGCGCGATCGCATCGGCTGCCCATCGCCGTGACCTTGATTCTGGTCGCTACGGCCGTGCTGCTTGCTTCATGCGTAACCGGCATGTCGCGTTCAGATCTGGCCGTCGACTATTTCAACCTAGGCAACGCCTACGCCGATCTGGGGAAGGACGATAAGGCGCTCGAGTACTATGGAAAAGCCATTAATCTGAAGCCCGATCTCGTCCGTGCGAGCTACAACCTTGCACGCATCTATCTCAAGCAGGGCCGTATCCCCGACGCACTGAAGATTTTGCAGACGATGCTTGCCAAGGACCCGTCGAATGTTACCGTGCTGGAAACCGAAGCGTACGCGCTTTTCGTTTCAGGGGAAAAGGAAAACGCGCTCGACGCCTACAGGCGCGCACTTGGACTCGATCCGTTTTCGTCGGATCTGCTTAACAATCTGGCCGTAGTTGAACACGATCTTGGCCACTTTAAAGACGCCTACGACAACGTACGGAAAGCTCATGGAATTTCACCGGACAATACCGATATCCTTCTGCTCCTGGCAAAGTTTGCGGCCGACGCGGATCAAACCGAAGAGGCTATCAAGGACTACGAGGACTATGTACAGCTCAAACCGGACGATCAGGCCGCCACGGTCGCTCTCGGCGATCTGTATGCGAAGGAACACTATTACGATCAGGCCCTGAAGGCCTATTCGGCTTCCATCGAGAAGAAACCGGATGCAACTCTCTTCTTCAAGAAAGCCGTCATAGAATTGACTGCGGCGCAAGATGCGACCGGCGGAGTGAAGGATCTCGAGCAGGCTTTGAAGGGAGGTTTCAACGAACCGAAAGAGATAACCAAACTTTTGGCGGCGCCTGATCTTACAAGCCGAAGCGAGGTCGAAGCGTTACTGGAAAAGTACAAGCTGATGGACGTGCAGAGACCGCCGCAGGGCGCAACGCCTTCCGCGGGCGGGCCTCCATCCGGTGACGAGCCCGGGGCGAGGCCGGCAGCGCCGAAATAGCGTACCGGCGCCCCGTCTAATCTTACTTTTTGAGCAAGCTTTTCAGCGACCCAAAGACCGAGTCCGGTCTCGGCGATGAATCGAGATCGGTAAGGAGATTCGATTTTTCGTAGTAGTCGATGAGCGGCGCAGTCTGACGGTTGTAAACGTCAAGTCTGTTCTTGACTGCTTCGACTTCATCGTCCGGCCGGATGATGAGCTTTTCTCCGCTCTCGTCGTCAATGCCCTCCTTTTTCGGAGGGTTGAACAACACGTGGTAGGTGCGCCCGGATGTTGGAGCCATGCGTCGCCCGGACAGGCGTTTGACAACCTCTTCGTCGGAGAGAACAAAGTTCACGACCCGATCGATTTTCGCGAAACCGGTGAGCGCTTCGGCCTGGGGAATAGTCCGCGGGAAACCGTCAAGGATGAAGCCATTCTTCGTGTCCCCCTGGGCGAGCCGGTCTTTCACCAGTTCGATCGTCAGCTCATCCGGGACAAGATCGCCGCGGTCCAGAATGGCCTTCACCCTCTTGCCCAGTTCAGTCTGATTCTTGATGTTCGCACGGAAAATGTCCCCGGTCGAAATGTGCGGAATACCCTCGTCCTGAGCGAGCCGTGAAGCCATGGTTCCTTTTCCTGCACCAGGCGGGCCGAGAAATATCAAATTCATGAATGCTCCTTTCCTTTTCGGGATCGTTGTAGTACGTTGAACGCACAACAGTTTATGCAGAACGCCCGGCGTTGGTCAATTCTGTGTTCTTTTCTGCAGAGGGAGGCCTCATGGATTTCTGGGCACGAATGAAGGATACGCTCGATAAGGGTATAGAGACCTCGCGGGACCTCTACGGTCGGGCTCGCGAAAAAGCACAGGATCTCACCGACAGAGGCATTTTGCGCTTTGAGATAAACCAGCTTGATAGCGAGGCCGAGAAACTGATTGCAAAACTGGGGTCTCGAGCTTTTGAAGTTCTGGTGACCGAAGGTCAAACGACCGTGAGCCGGAAAACAGCGGGAATGCACGAACTGATCGATGAGATCGTGGCGGTGCACGAACGTCTGAAAGAAAAAGAGGCTCAGCTTGCCAAAATGCAACAGGACGGCGGCAAAAAGCCAGAGCAATCCAGCGACGACAAAGCGAATTGAATTGCGGAATTCGCTGTAACTCTGTTGACACGCAGGGCCCGTTTCGTTATATTACCACCACATTTCGATGTGCGTTTGCGGGTGTTCCGTTTCAGTCGGTTTGCCGGCAGTTCAGTACCGTGGGCGCTTGACAGAAAATCGCGGATTTGATACAAATATCCTCCGCATCGAAAATTACGCAACAGACGTGCAGACCGCAGATCGACATTTTTGTCCATGAATCGGTCCGGCACTTTGCCTTGCGGATCGGCATTACCGGCTTATCGGACTGCCAATTGATCTTTTACATTGAATAGAGAAGGGAAGGAACGCAAAGGCGTACTTTGAGACTGGTGGTTTCGGCTGCCGGAGGAGAGGTATGTTGGAAGCGGGCTCAAGTCAAGACAAGCCTTTCGGGAGACCGGGGGGTGAGTTATTGCCGCTTCATTGGATGCAAGTCTGATGGAGCAACGGAGCACTTTACGAACAAAGTTGGCAGGCAACTGTCGACGAAAGTCAGTGGAGTCGCGCCGGGAAACACTACTTTAGTGAAAAAGTGTGGTCTTCGGACCACATATTATATCACGGAGAGTTTGATCCTGGCTCAGAACGAACGCTGGCGGCGCGTTTTAAGCATGCAAGTCGAGCGGGAGGTATCCTTCGGGGTACCAAGAGCGGCGAACGGGTGAGTAACACGTGGGTGACCTACCCAGGGATGGGGGATAGCCTGTGGAAACACAGGGTAATACCGCATACGATCCGCACTTTTTGGAGAGCGGATGAAAGGCGCGTTTGCGCCGTACCTGGATGGGCCCGCGGCCTATTAGCTAGTTGGCGGGGTAAAGGCCCACCAAGGCGACGATAGGTAGCCGGCCTGAGAGGGTGATCGGCCACACTGGAACTGAGACACGGTCCAGACTCCTACGGGAGGCAGCAGCTAAGAATCTTCCGCAATGGGCGAAAGCCTGACGGAGCGACGCCGCGTGGGTGAGGAAGGCGGAAACGTTGTAAAACCCTTTTCTGCGTGAGGAATAAGGGGGAGAGGAAATGCTCTCCTGATGACGGTAGCGCAGGAATAAGCCCCGGCCAATTACGTGCCAGCAGCCGCGGTAACACGTATGGGGCGAGCGTTGTTCGGAATCATTGGGCGTAAAGGGCGCGCAGGCGGTTGTACAAGTCTGGTGTGAAAGCCCACAGCTTAACTGTGGAGACGCGCTGGAAACTGTACGACTCGAGTTCAGGAAGGGAAGCTGGAATTCCAGGTGTAGGGGTGAAATCTGTAGATATCTGGAAGAACATCAGTGGCGAAGGCGAGCTTCTGGCCATGAACTGACGCTGAGGCG
>CAWHUY010000007.1:37500-39734 GCA_963832675.1 uncultured Spirochaetota bacterium
TATGGGAGTCAGACTACGGGCGATAAGGTTCGTGGTCAAAAGGGAAACAGCCCAGACCGTCGGCTAAGGTCTCCAAAACAATGCTCAGTGGAAAAGGAAGTGTGATTGCCCAGACAGCCAGGAGGTTGGCTTAGAAGCAGCCATTCCTTCAAAGAGTGCGTAATAGCTCACTGGTCGAGTAGTCATGCGCCGATAATACAACGGGGCTAAGCATTGTACCGAAGCTGCGGGCCTTTCGTGACCCACGGGTCAGGAGAGACGGTAGGCGAACGTTCCGGATGCCGAAGAAGGGATATCCGTGAGGGGTCCTGGAGGTAACGGAAGCGAGAATGCAGGCATGAGTAACGAAAAGAGGGGTGAGATCCCCCTCCGCCGAAAGCCTAAGGTTTCCTGGGTAAAGGTCATCTGCCCAGGGTTAGTCGGCCCCTAAGGCGAGGCTGAAAAGCGTAGTCGATGGGAAACGGGTTCATATTCCCGTACCTCTGTACATTTCGAGGGGATGACGCATGAGGTGAATCCCGGCCGGGCGACGGTAGTCCCGGTCTAAGCAGTGAGTCCGGTGAAGGGGGTAGGCAAATCCGCCTCCTGAGGGTGAGCTGTGAAGGCGAGCTGATCTACGGGAGAGGCGAAGCGGGTGTAGTCACGGTGCCAAGAAAGAATCTCTAAGGTTAGGTGTACGGAGACCGTACCGCAAACCGACACAGGTAGGCGAGAAGAGTATTCTCAGGCGCTCGAGAGAACTCGCGTTAAGGAACTCGGCAAAATACACACGTAACTTCGGGAGAAGTGTGGCCTCGGCGGATGAGCAAGCGTTTCGAAGAGGTTGCAGATGAAAGGCCCAAGCGACTGTTTACCAAAAACACAGGTCTCTGCGAACCAGCAATGGGACGTATAGGGGCTGACACCTGCCCGGTGCTGGAAGGTTAAGAGGAGGTGTTAGATCGCAAGAGCGAAGCGCTGAACTGAAGCCCCAGTAAACGGCGGCCGTAACTATAACGGTCCTAAGGTAGCGAAATTCCTTGTCGGGTAAGTTCCGACCTGCACGAATGGTGTAACGACTTGGGCGCTGTCTCAACGTGAGACTCGGTGAAATTGAAGTATCGGTGAAGATGCCGATTACCCATGGTTAGACGGAAAGACCCCGTGAACCTTTACTGTAGCTTGGCATTGGGACTTGGTCTGACATGTGTAGGATAGGTGGGAGGCTAGTGAAGCCGGTGCGTTAGCTATCGGTGGAGTCGTCGGTGAAATACCACCCTTGTTAGATTAGGTTTCTAACGCTACCCGTGAATCCGGGTAGCGGACAGTGTCAGGCGGGCGGTTTGACTGGGGCGGTCGCCTCCTAAAGAGTAACGGAGGTGCGCGAAGGTTTCCTTGCGCTGGTTGGAAATCAGCGTATGAGTGTAAAGGCATAAGGGAGCCTGACTGCGAGACGTACAAGTCGAGCAGGCACGAAAGTAGGTCTTAGTGATCTGGCGGTGGCGAGTGGAAGCGCCGTCACTTAACGGATAAAAGGTACTCCGGGGATAACAGGCTGATCTTGCCCAAGAGTTCACATCGACGGCAAGGTTTGGCACCTCGATGTCGGCTCATCGCATCCTGGGGCTGGAGCAGGTCCCAAGGGTTTGGCTGTTCGCCAATTAAAGCGGTACGTGAGCTGGGTTCAGAACGTCGCGAGACAGTTCGGTCCCTATCTGCCATGGGCGTTGGTTGCTTGAGAGGAGCTGCTTCTAGTACGAGAGGACCGAAGTGGACGAACCTCTGGTGTACCAGTTATCCTGCCAAGGGTAAGTGCTGGGTAGCCAAGTTCGGAAGGGATAACCGCTGAAAGCATCTAAGTGGGAAGCCCACCTCAAGATGAGGCAACCCTGGGCATATAAGCCCCCTGAAGGTACCAGAGAGAATACTGGTTGATAGGCTGGAGGTGTACGTGCGGTAACGTATTCAGCTGACCAGTACTAATTTACCGTGAGGCTTGACCATATTCACTATTCACCCCTGCTTCCTTCAGGCATCGCGGCCCTGCCGCTTGCCTTTCCATCTCCCTCACTGTTAAGCCTGCCGGGAAAGCTATCCGGCGGCGGGCAGCCGTCAGCCGCCACAGGGGCACCGCCGGCAAATATAGTAAATTATAGCCTGGTGACTAAAGCGGAGGGGTCACACCCGTTCCCATCTCGAACACGGAAGTTAAGCCCTCCAGCGCCGATGGTACTGCCCCGTGATGGGGTGGGAGA
>CAWHUY010000008.1:0-159153 GCA_963832675.1 uncultured Spirochaetota bacterium
CAACCGCCTCCGGCGGGAGTTTTCTGTAGACGAGCTCGAGGACCTCGAACAGGTTCAGAAGCGGGTCGTGGAATGGATCGGCGAGTCGATAAACCTGTGCAGCGATGTGGCTTCTCCGTCCGATCCAGACGGTAAGCGGCGCTCCCGTGCAGAGGTGTTCATCCTTGTTGGTCCAACCGGTGTTGGCAAAACCACGACGATTGCGAAACTCGCGGCGATGTACGGAATCACGGGGAACGGCACCAAACCGGCAACCGTGAGGATCCTTACAATTGATAACTACCGCATCGGCGCAAAGCAGCAGATCGAGATCTATGGCGAAATAATGGGCATTCCGGTCGCGTTTGCCGAGTCCCCGCAGGACTTCAAAAAACACCTCGACCTCCACAGCGATGCCGATCTCATCTTTGTTGATACGATCGGAAAAAGTCCAAAGGACTTCGCCAAACTCGGAGAGATGCGGGAATTGCTCCGGGAGTCGGGTGCGGGGAGCTCGGTGCATCTCGCGTTGAGTGCGACCACCAAGACCAGCGACATCTATGAAATTCTGCGGCAGTTTGAACCGTTCAATTACCAATCAGTTGTGCTGACGAAACTCGACGAAACCACACGAATCGGTAACGTCGTGAGCGTCCTCGCCGAGAAACAGAAATCGATTTCATTCATCACCGACGGGCAGGGTGTTCCTCAGGACATCGCCCGCGCCTCGGTAGTGAAACTTCTCACGAATCTGGAAGGATTCCGGATCAACCGGGATCACGTAGACGCCCGGTTCGGTTGATCCGGAAAGAGTTGGAGAGGGACATGGCAGATCAGGCGGAAACGCTGCGTGAAATCATGAAAAACAAGCCGACGTCCGGGCGTGGCCCGGATGTCGCTTCGTCGCCGCACAAAACGCGAATCATTGCGGTAGCCAGCGGTAAAGGCGGTGTCGGGAAGACCAATATCTCGACCAACATGGCCATCGCGTACGCAAAGCTGGGAAAACGCGTGGTTCTCATGGACGCCGATCTCGGGCTCGCGAACGTGAATGTGGTGCTCGGAATTATCCCAAAGTACAATCTGTATCATCTTATCCGCAAGCAGAAGACAATGCGTGAGATATTGATGGACACGACCTACGGCATTCAGATTGTCGCCGGCGCGAGCGGGTTCGCGAAGATAGCCAACCTTTCCGAGGAGGAGCGTCAGGTCTTCGTGCAGGAACTTTCAGCGCTGTCGAGCGCCGACGTGATCATAATCGACACGAGCGCCGGTGTCTCCAACAATGTGCTCTCTTTCGTCGCCGCCGCCGACGAGGCGATCATCGTAACAACTCCGGAGCCTACCGCAATCACCGACGCCTATGGAATCATCAAGATCATAGCAACTGAGATCGACAATCTCAGCCTGAGCCTGAAGCTGATTGTGAACCGGGTTCGATCGGTTGCCGAAGGAAAAAAGGTGGCTGAACGCGTAATAAACATCGCTGGTCAGTTTCTTAACCTCAAAGTAGATTATCTTGGTTACGTGTACGATGATCCGGCTGTGCATCAGGCTGTCCTCCGACAGCGGCCCTTTCTGGCAATGGATCCAAAGGGCAAAGCGTCGATCTGCGTCCAGCACATGGTCGGGAGGCTCGAAAAGGTCTCTGCCGGTCAGGAGGGCGGGGTCGCACGGTTCTTGCGGAAGTTGCTCGGTCGGCCCGCGAGTTGACGGGGCGGAATATTTGGCCTAATCTGTAGTGGGGTTTGCAAACTGGGCGATATGGAAATTAACTGGAAAGTAAGCGCTGCCTTTGCCGCCGCGGCCTTCCTCCTTTCCATACTGAGCGGGGCGCTCGCCGGTGTGGGCTTTGGCCTTCTGCTCTTACGCGCGATCATCGGGGCCATCGCTTTTGCGGTCGTCGGCGCTGGTGTTTCGATTGTTGTCGCCAGATATCTCCCCGAATTGAGAAACCTCCGCGGCGCTGAAGAACCGGCTGATTCCGGACGGGGTATCGGTGGAATGGTTGACATAGTCATCCCGGAAGAGCCGGCAGCCGGCTTTGCCGACGCGGCCGAGAGTGCGGAATTCTCCGGACGGCGGGAAGTTGGTGCGGCAACCGACGAGACCGACGATTTCGTCGCCGATGCGCTTGTAGAAGAGGTTGAAGAGTTGTCGGGTGACGAACCGCCTGACGTTCCGGGCCGGCGACCGTCAAAGGTATCCCCGGGTGAATCCTCGGATTCGTCGGATGAGGCGGCCGAGATGGTGAGTGAGGAGGAGAGCCGAGAGCTCCTCGACGCAGACGCAGAAAGACTGCCGGACATCGGTGGGCTTGCAGGATCCTTCGACGGGGAGACCTCGCAGATCGCGCCGGAGTCGGAGGAGAACCGCCGGAGCGGTTCGACCGGCAGGGATGACATGGACCCGGAAATGATCGCGCGCGCGTTGCGGACGGTTTTGAAACGTGACCAGTCGTAGAAAGGAAAGGAACGGTATGGGCGACAACGTGCTGGCGGAACTGACGGAAGAGGAACTCTGGCGAAGATATCGGAAGAGTCACAATCCCGACATCCGCGATGCGCTCATTAAGCAGTACGCTCCTCTGGTGAAATACGTCGCAGGAAAAGTGGCCATCGGGATGCCGCACAACGTGGAGTTTGACGATCTTGTTGGCTATGGGGTTTTCGGTCTTTTCGATGCCATCGAGAAATTCGATCCCGACAAACACGTCAAGTTCAAAACCTACGCGGTAACGCGGATTCGTGGTGCTATCTTCGACGAGCTGCGGTCAATCGACTGGGTTCCCAGATCCATCCGCCAGAAGGCGAGGGAAATCGAAGAGGCAGTCCGGAAACTGGAGGCGAGTATCGGGCGTGCCGCATCCGATCGGGAAGTTGCCGGCGCCCTCGGGATTAGCGTACGCGAATTCGAAAAACTTATGCTCAAAATCAGCGGCACTTCGATGCTGTCCCTCAACGATGTCTGGTACACCGGCGACGACAATGACAAAGTCTCCATAGCCGAAAGCATAGAATCGCCGCAGAGCCTCAACCCCGATACGATAGTGGAGAAAGATGAGATCCGCCAGGTAATCATCCGTTTCATTGACGAGCTGCCGGAGAAAGAGAAGAAAGTTCTGGTGCTCTATTACTACGAAGACCTCACGCTCAAAGAGATTGGCCAGGTCCTGGAGGTCACTGAGTCCCGCGTTTCGCAGTTGCATACGAAAGCGATTCTGCGACTGCGCGGAAAGCTGACGAACATAAGAAAAGGGATAGTATAGCAGCACTGACGGCCGGGATACGCCGGCGAAAAGACATGTCGGGCAAGGGTAGGCCGATGGTAAGCCTCGAACAGATTCAGAGCTTCATGAAACAGCAGGTGGTAGAGGACCGGAAACAGAGTTACGTGAACGTTTCGGGCCCGACGCTGCAGGATGCGCTGAAGCAGGCTTCCATCGAGCTGGGTGTGCCGGTGAAGAAGATCGAATATGAAGTTCTCGAGCGCGGTTCACCGGGCATGCTGGGGGTAGGTAAGAAGCCCTTTATTGTTCTTGCCTATCCGGCGAAAACCGGGGACGCCGGGTCGGGAAGCTCCGAATTTCCTGATCTCGATTTCACCCCTCTCGCAACCGACCAGGAAAATCCGAATTCCGATGGACAGGTCTATGTCCGCCTATCACCTGAAGGCGTGCTTCTCAAGGTAACACCCGCTCGTGGAAACGGTGTGCCCGCAAGCGAGCGACAGGCTGTTGAGCTTCTGAGCGTGCGTTCCGGAGAACAGATCAACAAAGCGATGGTCGCCAAAGTGGTCAGACTCGCCGAGAGCGAGTTCATTCGTGTCGGTGCCTACGAGCATAACCCGTCGAACGATGCGATCCTCACCATCGAAATTGCCGACATGGAGATGAAAGCATACTTGACGGCTCTTCCGCCGGGGCCCGGCGGAGCCGATCCGTCATTCGAAGGGATCCATGCATTCATCCGGGACAATGGGGTGGTCGAGGGTGTGATCGACGAGGCCATATCCGCTTACGTGGATCGCCCGCAGTACAAAGTGCCATTCGTCGTTGCCGAAGGCATTCCGCCCAAGAATGGCGCCGACGCAAGGATCGTCTACAATTTCCAGACGGATCCGACAAAGGTGAAGCTCAAAGAGGTCAATGGACGAGTCGACTTCAAGGAGTTGAATCTTGTCCAGAACGTGGTCGAAGGGCAGGTGCTCGCGCGGAAGGTTCCGGCGGAGCGTGGCGAACCGGGACGCACCGTCACCGGAAAGCTTCTCCCATCGAAGGACGGGAAGGACGCCGACATCGAAATTGGGAAGAACATACGATTGTCGGAAAACGGCATGACTGCAACGGCCGAGATGAACGGGCAAGTGATCCTAACCGGCGGTCGCATCCACGTCGAACCGGTCTACACGGTTGCCGGCGACGTCAATCTCAAAACCGGGCATGTTCTGTTTCTCGGCACTGTGCTCATCAAAGGAAACGTCGAGGACGGTTTTGAGGTGAAGGCAGCGGGCAACATCGAAGTCATGGGCAGCGTCGGGAAGTGCAATCTCGACGCAGAAGGCGACATTATCGTTCATCAGGGGATTACCGGAAAGTCTGCCGGGATCATTAAGGCCGGAAAGAGCGTCTGGTCGAAGTTCATCGAGAACTCACGCGTTGAAGCGGGTGAGCTCATTGTGGTAAGCGATGGTATTATCAACTCTGAAGTGTTCGCGAACCGCCGGATAATTTGCAAGGGAAAGCGGGCCGCAATCGTCGGAGGAAGGCTGCGCGCCGCAGAGGAGATCAACGCGAAATCCCTTGGATCGGTGGCGGGCATGGAGACCTACCTCGAAGTTGGTTACGATCCGAGCAGCAAGGAGCAGCTTGTCGCGCTTCAGAAACGTGACAGCGAAATTTCATCGGAACAGGGCGATATCGCGCTGAACATGAAGACGCTTGAACACCAGCTGAGAGCCCGGAAGGAGCTGCCGAAGGACAAGGTTCAGTCCTATAATGAGCTCAAACAGCACAAGGTCGCGCTGATCGGAGAGCAGAAGAAGGTCCGTGAGGAGATTGCCGCACTGCAGAGCTATCTCAGTCAATTGAAGTTCCAGGGAAAAATATCCGCCTCGGGGACGGTGTATCCGGGAGTCAAGATCAGCATCAAAGACGCAAGTCTGGAGGTCCGAAACGAATTCAAATCGGTGACCTTCCTTTCTGAAGGCGGTACCGTGAGGGTCACGAAATACGAAGAGTCTGACGAAGATATCAGTATGAACAGGAGGGGATGATGCCGCTTCAGCCCATCGACCTACAGACTCTGTTCGTGAGACTTCAGCAGGTCGGGCAGGATCAGGCAGCCATAAAGGACTCAGCCGCACAGGCTCAAACCGTGGCAGGGCAGGAAATTGCTCAGAAGAGCACTCAGCAGCAGTCCCGCATCAGCGAGACGCCCGAGTTGCAGGAAGACCAGCTGGAAAAGATCGGAGACGACGAACGCCGCAACCGGGAACGTGAACAGGCGAAAAAACGCAAAGACGAGAAGAAGCGGTCGGAAACCGAACTGTTTCGCGATCCTGACCTTGGGCAAAACATCGATATTTCGGGCTGAGCCGTCACTCATCTATGTCCACTCTACTCGCTATCCTGCTCAATATACTCGTCGCAGCAGTTCTCTACATCGTTCTCAATAAAAAGATCGATCGGCAATTGAATCCCAAGGAGATGCTTGATCGCATACGCGGCGAAGTAGAAGACATCATCAAAGAGCTCAATCACACAACCGAACGGAACATCGGACTCATTGAAGACCGCGTGGAGTCCCTGAAAAACCTCCTGGAATCGACCGATCGACGGCTCGCGGTGCTCCGCCGAGAGGCGGAGAAGCACGAGCTGAGCACCGCGGTCTACACGTCGATTCTGCAGCAGAACCGGAAGCGCGGGCCGGAACAGTCGCTTCCTGCTGCTCCTGAGGATAAGCCAGCGACCGATTCAGGTCACCCGCACGACCTGCCGATTGCCGAGCCGGCCGACGAGACCCCGACAAAACGGACCGACACCCGGGAACAGGTCCTCGACCTGCACCGAAAAGGAATATCTCCATCGGTAATTGCAGGTCGAGTCGGGTCGACGATCGGTGAAGTTGAGCTTATCATCTCTCTGCAGGGAAGTCGAAGGCAGGGACAGGCAGGACATGACGAGGAAGGAATTTCCTGAAGACGATTGTCGGAGTTGATCCTGGCACAACAGACTCCGGGTTCCGGGGTGAGATAGAAGCGCTTCTCACACTCGCGAACAAAGCGGTTCAAAAACGAGATGTTCGAGCTTTCTGCGAATGCCGTCTGGCCCTCGAAACGATCCCGGACGAGCTGCACGCGGCGATGAGAACCGTGGAGGCCCAGGATTTAGTCTCGGTGAACGTTACGCGGCCCTCGAACCGCGAATCGGTGCCGATGCCGCCCCAATCAAGCGCGCTTACTGTGCGCTGGCGAAGAAGCTACATCCCGACGCCAGCGAGACTGAGAGCCGCCGGTCCGGGTTTCAGCGTGTCCGGGCCGCCTACGAGGCGCCTCTGGCTGCCCGGGTGGGCCGTTCAACGGTTCGCCGCACAGCAACGCGGCACAATCCGTTGCGGCGTCACGCCGCGGAGGTTGTGCGCCTCCCTGCCGATTCTGTATCGCCCGCGATTGCGGCCATGGAGGACGCGGATCCTTCAATACGCCGCCAAGCCGTTTGTCTTTACGCGAAGTACAAGAGGGTCTCATGGAAAATAAACTGAAAACAATGTTCGCAAAGGATGGAGCCGAGATGATCGAGACGCTCGACTTCGTGGTGAGCCGTCTGGAAGAGCGCAAGTTCGATCAAGAGCTTCTCGACCAGGCGTTTCGGACCGTGCACTCTTTGAAGTCGGAGACCTCTTTCCTCGGCCACTCGGCGCTCACGGAGACCACCTCCAGACTCGAGGACCTGTTCGACGTCTGGAGAAAGCGAAAGGGAGCGCTTAAGAACGATGAACTGAACGAGCTTCTCAATGCCATGCACGATCTCAAGCAGCAGTTCAGAAGCGTAAACCCCGAATCAGGGGATGTCGCGTTGCCGCAGTCGCAGGTTCCGGCAAACCGGGGCGGTAGCGGAAGAACAGGGATTCCCGCGACAAAGGGATCCGAAGTCGGCAATGAGAAAAACCAGATCTCGAAGGCGAAGACTGCCGTTCCGGATCCGGATTTCGGTATCCACGCTACTACGTTTCAGCGTCAACTCCTGCGCGAATCGAAGGGAAGGAGCGAATTACTCTATCGACTCGACTGCGAGATCGACTCGGCCGAGCCGATGGCGTACGCGCGCCTGTATCTGGTAATAAGCAATCTCGAGCAGAGTGTCCACGTAATCAAGTATTTACCCGGATATCGAAACAATTCGAGCGGGTCGGAGCAGTTTTCTTCAGGCTCTCGTTGCTTCTGGAGAACCAGAAGAGCGCATCCTGCGCGCGGTCAACGTGGATCAGATCAAGAAAGCGAAGCTTCAGCCGCTCGAATACGGACCCGTTGCTCAGAGGCAGCGACACAGATATCGATGTCGATTCGGGACGAAGGTCGCCCGTTCGGTCTTTTTCGGTGAGTATGCCCGGCCGGCTGTACGAGGAACTCTGTCTGAACGCGGACGAAATCCACAGTCGATTGAGCATCGAGTGGACTGAACTCAGCAAAGCACCGATCGAGAGCGGAATCCGTTCACGAATCCAGTGGAACCTTTTCCTGGTGAATCAGGCTCGTCGGCTGGATGCGCAATGAAATTGCAGGCTTTTCAACAGCTCCTCTGTCGGACGTGTTTCATAACCTCTCGGGTGCGGTGGAAGAGCTCGCGCTGCAGCTCGGAAAACGGGTTGTTCTGAAGACTCAAGGAGAGCACGAGAGGGTCTATCTGCCGGTATCCGATGTACTGACCGACGTCTTGCTTCATCTCATACGAAACGCAATCGATCACGGAATCGAAACTCCGTCGGTTCGCAAGAGCCGTGGCAAGCCGGAGGCGGGCACTATTCGGGTAACGGCGACAAGCACCGGGGAACAGCTCACGATCCGGGTCGAAGACGACGGAAACGGAATCCCGGAAAGCCTCGTCCGATCGTTGGAAAAGGGCGATGAAAGGCCGGAGTCCCTTCCGCAGGGCGGGTCAGAAACTAATGCCATGGTCGACGACCGCGACCTGCTCTCCATAATTTCGCGAGCGGGATTCACAACCCGTGCGAAACCGGGCGAAGTGTCCGGACGTGGCGTCGGTCTGGACGTCGTCAGCTATTCGGTGCGGAAGCTGTTGTGCGGGCGGATCGAACTCGAGAACAAACCGGGCCGCGGTTGCGCGTTTTCACTGGTTCTCCCGTTGTCCACCAATCTGGTGACGGTTCTGGTGCTTCAAGCTGGGGATGAGTACCTTGCGCTGCCGCGCGTCTTTATTTCGACGACGTTCGAGCTGGACCGCAGATTCGTGTTTACCGACAGCAACGAGACCACCTACTACCGCTACAGCGGAGAAAATGTTCGCATGTACACCGTTCATGAGAACTTTCCGGAATCGCTCTCCCTTGAAGCAAAACGGATGGGAGTCCTGATTGATATCGCCGACGAACGGGGTGTGATCGTCGCGGATAGGCTCGTCTCGGAGGAGACCGTGGTTCAGGATAGAAACCGGCGAAACGTGGTATTCTCTCAGGTTCTCAACCGGGAGGTACGGCTGTTCCTCCCGTCTCAGCTCTTGTCGGCGCTCAGTTTCAAAAGGAACGAGAACAGGTAGAGCGGGCTTCAGCCCTGATCAAGAATTTCCGGCAATTTCTGCTATCGTCTCCTGCCACAG
Organism: uncultured Spirochaetota bacterium; assembly: GCA_963832675.1. Classification (GTDB taxonomy): domain Bacteria; phylum Spirochaetota; class Spirochaetia; order DSM-27196; family DATKUC01; genus DATKUC01. The sequence goes on from CAWHUY010000008.1 coordinate 8,816, forward strand.
CCCATCTACGTACCATCGCGCCATCTCCCCCGTGAGACCGCGGTAAACTTCACGAAGCCTGCGCTTGTCCTCAAGCAAGTCGGAGGCTTCGAGGCGTTGAATATCGGGATGAGTGCGCTTCCATTCGTAGATCCGCTGCGTAGCAGCGGCGGGGCGCTCTACCCAGCGACCGACTTCGTTCCAATCCGAGTCAAAGAAGGAAAGCACGGGAATGTGGTCTATTCCCGCCTTGTTGTATGCTCGGTTCAGACCGGGGTAGTCGTTCATGGAGAAATTCTCAATTCGATTTCCGGAACGGCGGAAACAATCGCTGCCACAATCGGCAAGTTTACCGCCGAATCACTGCAGCGTTCCTGAGTCATCACCGAAATGGATAGTCTGCCGCCAAGTCGCGCGACTATCTGACTGAACCGAGCTCTTTGAGTCTCATCGATTTTCGCGCGCGATCGCAGCTCTTCAACGATATCCTGGTTTGTCCGCATTGTTTTTACGTATTGGTCCAGCGTGAGAGCACTTACGAAATCTTCATGGCTGATCGGCAGCGTGCTGGCAGGCATGACATCTCTCCCCCATAAGCGTAACAGCCTAAACTACCAACGGATGAGGCGGTGGGGCAAACGTCAGAAGGCAAGTTCAGGGTGCGCGTAAAAAAAAACGGTATGCCTGGACGTCGAAAACCCCGGAGGCTTCTGGCCCCGGGGATCAGACTGCATACCGTTAGGGAGTCGTTCAACCCCGTCCTAAGAGTATCGGTGTCACGGTCCAAAAGCTTTAGCTTGTCGTTGAGGATACAAGCCGTTCCAGACCCTGCTGCAAACAGCGTCGATGGTATTCGGTCGACTCCAGAAGCCCGCGGTAGATTGTGTCGCTGCTTTCGAGGACGTCTCCGACTGTCGTCTCCCTGTGCGCCTGATCGACAATGGATTGTGCGTCCTTCTGGAGGAGGAATCCGAGGATGTTTCGGTGCTCGGACCGCGATATCTCGTCGTCAACCAAATTCAACTCGTCAAGGAACGAAACGGCGTTCCCTCCCGTACTCGCAACCTGCCGGGCCGAGGCGACTATCGCTTTCCCCTGCCGCGCAATACGTTCGATTTCTCCGAGATCCTGGATGAGCGCCTCTACCGCGGCAGCCAGTCGGAGGGACCTCGGGCGGGTGGTGCTTTCTTCGGCCTCCTCCGTACGAACCTCGTCGAGCGTGCGTTCAATCTGCCCCCGGAGATCCGGATGTCCGAGTATTTCGTCCGTTTGTGCCAGGGGGATGCCGGTGAGTTTTACGCCGTGCGGCGACAGAGAACGAGTCGGGGTCAGTGGATAGGTTTCCGCCTGCCGCTCGAACCACCAGCGATAGATGATCATTCTCTTGTCGCTGAGTACAGTTCCCCCGCTATTGTCAGTGACCCGGAATGGTCCGGCATCGGTCAGATAGCGGAATAGACGGTGCTCGGCGGGTGCCCGTCGTGCTCCTATCGAATGAATTCTCTCTTCGAAAAAGCTGCCTCGGAAGTGAGTCTGCCGATCCGGAAAGCCGAGATCGATTCCGGCCGTGTAGATGGGCGCGCATCCGACAAGACGAAGAAAATCCCAGGCGCTCGTCGACACCGAACCTCCGGCGCCGAGTTTACCCAGCGGACCTAGCTGCTGTTCGATATATTCGCCGAGGGGGAATAACGAGCTGCAGAAGTAGAGCGGTCCCTTCAACTGGCGGAAGACATGTGGATGAGTCGAGGATTCAGAGATCAAGATGGTGTCGTCGCTCCGGCACCGGTCGAGATGGCGCGTATTCCAGTACTGAGGGTCGACAACCACAACGAAATCCGGTTCCACACCGGCGCGCAAACAGGCACCGAAACTGGTGTCCACCGCGACCACCAGGCACCGGCGCGCAAGCTGCGAAAGCACGGGAAGAATTCTGTCGAGGCTCGGTCCGCCACCGACAAGGAGGCCCGGTATGCCGGAGAATCGATTCTCGAGCCGGGATAGTGGACGCGCACGGCCGAAGAGGGGCAGGTTCAGAGTGAGGTTGCGCACCCACAGTTTCCCGAACCTCGCGAGAGTGTTCTGGTTCACTTCGATACGGGTAAGATGATTCGTCAGGAAGGCGTCGACCTCCCGATAGAAGTCGCTGTGGCGCTCGTACAGGGGACGAAAGCGGATGATCCCGATCACTGCACTGGAATAGCTGCCGAGGACATCGGCGAGGGAGTCTTGCGAAACCTCAAAGAAATAGCTGACCCGCCGGGAGGAAAGAAGGCGGGTCAGGTCGCGGCAATCGAGGATCCGGATGAAAAGATAGGGGTCTGGTTCGATTACGATAATGTGCGCCCGCGGTTCCCGTTCGGCGATGACCTGTGCAAGATATCCCATTCCGAATCCCTGAAGAATGTAGCAGGCCATCCCGTTACCCGCCTGAGCGAGAAGCCTTTCAGCCTCTTCCTCTGGATTATGCAGGCTATGAAGCGTGACCCCGGCGTACTTTCCGCTCACGTCACCGCTTCGGGTTGCGAGAATCTCGAGTTCGCACCCTGCCGGAACGTGTGCCGACTGCTCGGCGAGATAGGTCGCGAGCTTCGGCTGAACCCGCGCGAGCGCGTTCAGATTCAGTTTTAACAGCTCTTTTGTAAGCTTTTTCATTGGGTTAATGAAGCTCCAGATGGAGCTTCATTCCGGGAAGAATCCTGGTCCCTGGAGGCGGTGACTGGGATGTTACCCATCCGTCGCCTGAAATATCGACGGTCAGGTCTTTCCGATCAAAAAGCGGCATGAGAATGCGTTTCGGCAGCCCGGTGAAGTCCGGAAGTGTATCGGTGAACGACGGAAGCTGCGGACGAACGACCGTTATGCGATTCTCGCTGTCCGCGGTTGTATCGCCCTTTCTCGGGACCCCGAAATAGTTGCCGAGATATTCGGCGGCATTTTTTATGATCGGCGCCGCGATGATGCCGCCCAGGTAGCCGTTCTTACGCGGATCATCCAGGACTACGTAGACGATGATCTGAGGGTCATTTGCCGGAAGCATTGCCATGCACGACGCCAGAAAGGCGGTCTTGGAGTAGGTGCCGGCTTTGCTATCCCAGATTTCTGCGGTTCCTGTCTTTGCGGCAATAGCATACTGCTCCGAGAATGCCCGTACGGCGGTTCCGCCGGGTTGAGTGGCGGTAATCATGTAGGAGATCATCTTGTTTGCTATCGACGGAGAGATCACTTCGCGCACCGGGTCCCGTTTGGTCTCCATGAGTATGCGACCGTCGGGTGACACCACTTTTTGCAGTATGTGCGGCTTGAGCAGCACGCCATGGTTTGCTATCGCAGTTGCCGCGGTTATCATCTGCATTGCGGTCACGGAGATTTCCTGCCCGAAGGATATGCTCGGTTTTGAGCGGTCGGTCCAGAATTCCGGAGTCCGGAGAATGCCCTTTTCCTCGCCGGGGAGTTCGATCCCGGTTTCCTCACCGAATCCGAAGGATCGGAGCATGTGATAAAAATTGTCGCGGGAAACCGTCTCGGAAGCGTAGGAGGCGCCGACGTTGGAAGAGTACTTGATAATGCCCTCGGCGTTTATTCGTCCGTAGACTCCAAGGTCGGTGATCGGCGGACTGACTTTGTCGTAGATACCGTCCGCGTTGAAGTAATCGTTCTCCGTGATGCCGCCGAGTTGGAAGATCGACGAGATCGAAAACATTTTGAATACCGATCCTGGTTCGTACAAGTAGTTGATGGGAAAATCGCGGCGGGATTCCTCGGAGGCCTGATCGAACTTGTTGGGATCAAAGTCGGGATAAGCCGCGTAGGCGAGCACGTCGCCGTTCTTCGCATTCATCGCGAGCAGCATGACCGCCTTTGCATCGTGTTCGTCGTAGGCCTGACGCGCAAGCGACTCCATCTTGAACTGCGCGTTTGCGTCGATGGTGAGGAAGACCTGATCGCCGAAGGCTACCGCCGAATTCATTCCCGAAGGAGAGGGTGAAAGCTGTTTGTCGAACTGATATTCCGCGCCGGACAATCCGCGATTGTCGATTCCGACGAAACCAATGAGATGCGACGCGAGGCTTTTTTCCGGGTAACTCCGTCCATATGCAGGCTGGAGGGTGACGCCGCGGAGTTTGTTTCGAGCCTGCAGATCCTTGATCTTTTGGGTCTCGGTGGGCGAGATTGTTCTCTTGATTATCGCGTAATCGCTGCTTCCCCGGATCTTTTCGAGTATTTGCTCCGCGGGAAGGTCGAGCACCTCCCCCAACAGCGTTGCAGTCTCTTCGGGCGCGGTAACGTTGGGACTCCAGATACTTACCGTGTTGAGTCGCGTCTCGATGGCGAGTATCTTGCCGTTTCGGTCGAGAATCGGTCCTCGTTCCACCGCAATGGGCGCAGAAGCGGCGCCGTCGGTCCGCTTGTGCGCCGAAAGCATGACCGTGGCAAACTGGATGATCAGCGCAACAGCAAAAACGCCGGTCAACGAAAAAACGATGAGGTACCGAAGCCTAATGTTTGTCTTCTCCATGCCGCAAGAAAACCGCAAATGTCCCTACAAATGGTGTCATCGGCGAAAAACCGGCATTCCCCAAGGGGATAGCACTTCCACTGTAATATGCCCTCGCTATCTTGTCGATATCTTATAGTGTTATGGTCACCTTCGACGTTGAACAACATGTAGCAAGACGAAAGGCTTCCACCGGTGAAACGAATCGGCCATCGCGCGAGTACCCCGGTACGGATGTTGTGATAGCACGGGGCGGGCGACCTCTTCCTCGCCACGATTTCCGAACAATCCCCGGCAGCTCAAGACCGGGAATGCTTCGCAGACGGTCATCGGCAAAGCTCCGCGGCGGTGTCGATGATATGGACCGTCGCTATTTCCCGAATGCAGAATTCGTCGTTTCAAACGACGGAATCGATCTCTTTCCGCGAGAAGCCGGCAGCGTGGCCGCGGCGCCGGTGATGCAGCGCAGGCCGGCGGAGACACGATCAAAAAGTCGGAGCGATCGTCGGTCCGCTCGGCATTCACCCAATCTTCGGAGCACTTCCATCCTTCTGGCCCAGGCCATGACTCCCGTTTTCGCTACTATCCGCCGTCGCGTTCTGGGGACGGAACCCGGACTTTTCATGCCTGTTGCCTTCGCGGCGGTCCTCTTTCTGGCTGTCGCACTCCCGCACATATGGCAGCTCGAGAATAACTTCGTCTATTCACCCTCTGGAACGATTCAGCTTCCGAAAGATGTGCAGATCGATCCCCTGCTCATGCAGTTCGCGCTTCCCGGTTATACCGCGACGTCGGTCGACAATTCGGGCGACTCATCCGACGCAGGACAGGCGGTGGCGCCGCCGGTCGATCTGTCGAAGTTTCAGTCATTGAAACTTCAGACCTACACCGTGAAGCCCGGAGATTCCATTTCCGGGATTGCGTCACGCCACGGACTGAATCAAGACACGCTCATCAGTTTCAACGATATTACCGACGTGCGACGCATCCAGGTTGGCGCAACATTCCAAATCCCGAACAAGAACGGCCTTCGGTATACCGTGCGGCGCGGTGATTCGCTGAGTGGGATCAGCAAGAAATTCAGCGTAGGGGTGAATGAGCTCCTGGACGCGAACAATCTCACCAGTACCGTTCTCGGTGTCGGCCAGGAGTTGTTCATTCCCGGCGCGCGAATGGATCCGTTTCAGCTTGACCTCGTTCTCGGCGTGGCGTTCCGCTGGCCCGTTCTCGGCGCAACCATGACATCCCCATTCGGATTTCGTCCTGATCCGTTTACCGGCGTACGGGACTTTCACAACGGCATCGACCTCGCTCTGTACTATGGCGCCCCCATCCATTCCGCCGGCAACGGTATCGTGAAGGACGTCGGTTACAACAGCATCTACGGAAACTACGTGGTGATATCCCACGCGGACAATTTTCAGACTCTCTACGGGCACATGTCAAAGCAGCTCGCACGCGTAGGACAGCATGTAACGGCCGGTCAAACTATCGGTCTGATGGGCAGCACCGGATACAGCACCGGGACTCATCTGCATTTCACGATCTATCACAACTACAAACCGGTCAATCCCCTGAAGTATCTCCCGTAGCCGGAATATCCTGCAGGTATGACGTGCAGAGCCGCGGTGTTGGCGGCCCTGCGTCGCGCCACTACTTTCCGTGACAGTATTTGTACTTCTTTCCGCTTCCGCAGGGACAGAGATCGTTCCTTCCGACCTTCGGATAGCTTCGTTTTATCTGGGCCTGAGCGGGCATAGCCGCCGTCTGCGTTGCAGTGGCCGCTCCGCCGCCGGCGAACATGCTCACCTCGCTATGAACCGCCACGTGACGCGCGCCACCGGCGCGGATGTCAGGCGCAGGTGTCCGCATTCCTTCCGCTTTGATGGCGAAGAGTTTTCTCGCAATGGCGATCCGGATATCGTAAAGCAGTTCGTCAAAAATCTGGAACCCTTCCAATTTGTATTCCAGAAGCGGGTTCTTCTGGCCATAGGCGCGGAGGTAGACAGCTTCACGAAGCGCTTCCAGGTTTTCCAGGTGGTCCTGCCACCTCGCATCTATGTTTCTCAGGTATTCATAGCGGATAGCCATGTTGAGCATCTCGGTGCCGACAATTTCCGACTTTTCCAGGAGCTCTCTCGACATCTCCGCGATGATGGTCTCGCGGAGCTGATCGGGGGAAGCCTGCATGAGTTCTTCTTCCGGTTGCTCCGAAGAGAAATACAGTTTGTCCCGAAGCACGTTCATGAACTCGGTGAACAGCTGCTTGTCGTCGCCGCGGCTCTTCAGATAGGGCTGCATCGCATCGTCAATGATGTCGCGTCCGGTTTGAAGAACGCGCTCGGTCAGATCGACGTCCTCGAGAATTGCGTCGCGTTGCTGATAGATGAATTTCCGCTGTTCGTTAAGCACGTCGTCGTAATCGAGTAGGTGCTTTCTTATTTCGAAGTTGCGATCCTCGACGCGTCTTTGCGCGCGTTCAATGCTGCGCGTGATGAGCGGACTGTTGATTGGCTCGCCTGGTTGCATCCCCACGCGTGACATAAGGTTCTTCAGCCCACCAGACCCGCCGCCAAATAGCCGCATCAGTTCATCATCCATCGAGATGAAAAAGCGGGAGAGCCCGGGATCTCCCTGCCGGCCCGACCGTCCGCGGAGCTGATTGTCTATTCGTCGCGATTCGTGCCGCTCCGTGCCCAGCACATAGAGGCCCCCGACGCGCTGAATCTCGGCGTACTGATCGCGCCAGACTTCAAGTTCCTTCCTGTAGGCCTGCTCGTATTCTTCCTGCGTGGCCTCGGTTCCGGCGCGCCGGCGCGCCCGGTACTCGGGGTTTCCGCCCAATTTGATGTCGGTTCCGCGGCCGGCCATATTCGTGGCGATGGTAACCGCGCCTTTCGCCCCTGCCTCTGCGATAATGAGCGCTTCACGCGCATGGTTCTTGGCGTTCAGCACCTCGTGGCGAACGCCGCGGCGGGTGAGCAGAGTGGAAAGTTTCTCTGACTTTTCGATCGAAACAGTTCCAACAAGGATAGGTTGCCCCTTCTTGTTGACCTCGGTAATTTCGTCGCAGATGGCTTCGAACTTGTCCGGTTCATTGAGGTAAATAAGATCGTCGTCATCGTCGCGGATCACCGGCCGGTTGGTCGGGATTACGACCACATCGAGATTGTAGATCTTTCCGAATTCCTTGGCTTCGGTTTCCGCGGTTCCCGTCATTCCTGATATCTTGCCGTACATGCGAAAGTAGTTCTGAAAGGTGATGGTGGCCAGCGTACGGTTCCGCATTGCGACCTTGATGCCCTCTTTTGCCTCTATCGCCTGGTGCAGCCCGTCGGAGTAACGACGGCCGTAGAGGATGCGTCCGGTGAACTCATCGACAATCTGAACCTGACCGTCCTGGACGACGTAATCCGTGTCGAGGTGGAAAAGTTTGTGAGATCTCACCGCCTGAGTGACATGATGGATGTACTCGAAGTTCTGATCGTCAAACAGGGATCCGCGGAACACACCCCGATGCTGGAGAAGCGCCTCTACGTGGTTCAACCCTTCGTCGGTGAAGATGACCCTTTTACCCTTCTCGTCGAGTTTGAAGTCGCCCTCAAGCTCCTCCGGGTAGTCCCCGGTTTTGGGATCCTTCGCGCATTCGACGAGATCATTGACGATCCGGGTCGCATGCATGTAGGTCCGTGTATCGTCTTCGGCGGATCCGGAAATAATCAGCGGAGTTCGCGCCTCGTCTATGAGAATGGAATCAATCTCATCGATTATTGCGTAGCTGAACGCACGCTGGACTTTACTTTCGGCATCCAACCGCATGTTATCGCGCAGATAGTCGAATCCGAACTCATTGTTGGTACCGTAGGTGATGTCTTTCGAGTAGGCGATTTTCCGCGCGTCGTTGTCCATTTGCGTAAGTATGACTCCGACGCTGACGCCGAGATAGCTGTATATCGCGCCCATCCATTCCGCATCGCGCTCGGCAAGGTAATCGTTCACCGTAATGACGTGGACACCTTTCCCGGTGAGTGCGTTGAGGTAGGCGGCGGTGACCGACGAGACTGTCTTTCCCTCGCCGGTTTTCATTTCTACTATCTTGCCCTGATGAAGGACGATGCCGCCCATCAGCTGAACGTCGTAAAGTCGTTCCCCGAGAACACGACGCGCCGCTTCCCGCACGAGCGCAAAAGCTTCCGGAAGGATATCGTCGAGCTGCTCACCGTCGGACATCCGCTGCCGAAATTGCGCGGTCATATCGGGAAACTTCTCGGCGCTCAGGCTCATTGCCCAGTTTTCTTTCTCATTTATTTTGTGAAGGATCGGGATGAGTTGATTCAGGTCGCTTTCGTTCTTCGATCCGAAGAAGAATTCGATGATGTTTTGGATCATATGAAAACTGTATACTTTTTCTTACCTCAGGGTCAAGATTTCGGTCGTTTCAGCACGCGTCGGCGAAGCGTTCGCGCCGTTTTGCCGATCTCCGCCCGGCGAAGACGGGTTAGATTGACATTGGCCTTTTGCGAAAGCTACTATGACTCAATGAAAACCGGGACTCTGCGAACGCGTGCTCTTCTTCCTGTGATTATCGTCCTGGCGGCACTTTCCGCAATTGCCTGCCGAAATCCGCAAGTTGTCAACATTCAACGGGAAGATCTCTTCTCACTCGATCTGGGAAAAATGGAAGATCAGCTTGATCTCTTCCAGGTTCCCGGTTCACCGATGAGCAGCACCACAACGCTCGGCATGCGGGACGGTATCTTTTACGTTGCAAACGGGAGCGCGAACAAGGTGATGGAATTCACCAGCTACGGTGATCTCATATCTCTATTCTACAATCCGGAACAGAATCCGGAACCGGTTCTTTTGCAGCCGGAGAGCAGCCAGGGCAAGGTTGCCAACCGTCGTGCGTTCCCATACTACTTCAATCAGATCAGCCAGATAGCGGTAACGAAAGACAAATACCTTCTCGTTGAAGACCGACTTCCCGAAGAGCGGGCGATCTACGACAAAAACCTCGGTGTGCTTCTCGATCGCGTGGTGCTTCGTTTCGATGATGAGGGTCATCTGATCGATTTTCTCGGCCAGGAGGGAGTGGGGGGAACGCCTTTCCCCTTCATCAAAAAAATCTACGTGACTCACAGCGACGATATTGTCGTGGTTACCCGAACGCTCGATTCCTGGATTGTCTTCTGGTTCACGCCGAAAGGTTCACTTCGGTACAACGTCACGATCAGCCTCGACAAGCTGCCGGTGCCGAAGAACCAGCAGGTGATTCCCACGCTGGAGACAGTCGTTCCGGACCAGGACCAGAGGAGGGTTTATCTCAAGCTGAATTACTATCATCAGTCGGTCGACGTGACAACAGGCGCCAGGGTCGGCATGCAGAGCGTATTTTCGCGCGTGTACTGGATAAACCTCGAAACCGGAAGTTATGCCAAAGACTACGTGCAGGTACCCGATAACACGCAGCGCGTTGGCGGCGGAAACATCTTTGGGCGGCAGAGCGTCACCTACCAGTACCAACTTGTGGGGGCGGCCCCCGGGCAGCATCTCATATTTTTGAGCCAGGAAGATAACAATCGCGAGCAGCTCCTGGTCATGAACACCGGGGGGCGCGTGGTCCGCAGACGTTACATCAGCGTCGAGGACAGCGATCTCGTATACAAGACGTTCGCACTGTCTCCGGAAGGGATCCTGTGCGCACTATTGGTGTGGGACAACAAGGCGAAAGTTGTCTGGTGGCGGACAGACAAGCTCTTCGACCGGGAGGGTTCATGAGACTGGTCTCGACGGAGGAAATGTCGGAGATCGACCGGGACGCGCAGGAACGGTACGGCATTTCGGGAGTTGTGCTCATGGAAGGCGCGGCAATCCGCTGCGCGCAGGTTCTCAAAGAGCTCGTGACCGGCAGACTCTCCGCCGAGAACCTTTCCAGCTTCTCCGAGTTCGACGCGTGCCTCGCCGCGGGCAGATCGGCCCCGCGACCCGCATACCACCGACAAAATGCCGCGGCGCGGCCGGTCGTATTTGTTGCAGGCAAGGGACACAACGGCGGCGACGCGCTGGCAATGGCCCGCCTTTGCGAGATTGACGGACTTTTCCCGGTGTCCATAATTCTCGGCCAAAAGGACCCGGGCGGTGTGACCGGCCAGCAGCTTCGCAGCTGCGCCCAGATGGGTTTGCCGATTTCCGTCTACGACGACAACCGCGAGGGAGCCGCTTCAGCGCTCGACCAGGCGGCGTGGATAGTTGACGGGTTGTCCGGTACAGGACTGCGGGGCGGGCTGCGAGAGCCTCTTGGCGCACTTGTGGAGGCAATCAATCGGTCCGGGCGCCCGGTGTTTTCGGTCGATACACCAAGCGGAATGGGCGACTCTTTCCGAAATGAGTATCCTTGCGTGCGAGCTTCGGTCACAGCCACAATCGGGCTTCCCAAGCGCTGTCTGTTTCTTCCGGCTGCACGGCCCCTTTGCGGGCGGATTATCGCGATTCCCATTTCATTTCCCCGAACGCTCACCGAAAATGAGCGATTTTCCGGAGAAATAATCACGACGGCCGATCTGCCGTCCATATTTCAGCCGATTGACCCGTGGACCTACAAGACCAAGAGGGGCCACCTTGCCGTCTTCGCGGGTACGCCGGGAACTGCGGGAGCCGCGGTTCTTTCGGCGACGGCGGCCGCACGCAGCCGCACCGGGCTCGTCACTCTGTACATCGAGCGCGCGGCCTACGATGCCGTCGCCTCCTCCTGCACTTCGGTAATGGCACGGCCATGGTCCGCCGACGGGGAACATCCCGAGGATCTGCTGCCGGGGCCCTATACGGCATGTCTTGTCGGACCGGGATGGGGCCGGGACGCAAACCGCGCCAGGTGGCTGAAGGCTCTCGTCGCCTCCGAACTTCCTGGGGTGCTCGACGCCGATGGTCTGAATCTCCTCTCCTCGCTCACTCCGACTGAACTGAGCGGGCTCAACTTTCAGCGGCGATGGATTCTTACCCCCCATCCCGGAGAGTTCTCCCGGATGAGAGGGAAATCAACCGCCGAGCTTCTCGACAACCCTGTCGAGGAGGCATTGAAGGCGGCGATCGAATTGAACGCAGTTGTCGTGCTGAAAGGTCATGTCACCACCATCGCGTCGCCGGACGGGCGGTACTGGATCGTCGATGGGATGAACGCCGCGATGGCCACCGGAGGTACCGGTGATGTTCTCAGTGGCATTATAGCAGGGCTGCTCGCTTCCGGTATCGCCCCGGTGGACGCCGCGAACGCCGGGGTTCTCCTGCACCAGGAGGCCGGTCGAATCGCATTCAATGAGCGTGGATGGTTCATCTCAGAGGATCTGCTTTCGCTGCTTTCACGCGTACTCGCGGTGTACCAGAAACAGGGATAGAGCGGTGACAAAGTATCGAGGCCAAGAGGAAACGAGAGAGCCGGGTCGTTACGAGTTTCACTACGATCGCGAAGAGCGGCTCGCCATGGCGTCGACCGATCTCCATTCCCGCGGCGCACCCCAGAGTTTTTTTAAGCGATACAGGGGCCCTCTTTTCATTTTCTTCGACGTCGTCGTTATCATCGGGATGTTCGCGCTCTACCTGTTCATCACGGGCGGTCAGTCAAGCTCCAGTTTTTCGGGATACTCTGTTTCATTGAGCGGAGTCCAGTTTGGCTCTCAGGCGCTCGTCGTGCTGAGAATCACGCGTACAAACGACAAGACGATCTTTCCGGAGAGATAGTCGAGGCGATGGTCGCGATCGAGGGCACCAGCTTGCGCACGTCGGAAAAGGACATCCTGCCGGACAAGACCGGCCAGACCAGAACCTTTCGTTTTATTCTTGAGCCATTGCCGGGTGGATCCGGCGGGAAATCCGTCCGGGTGCAGTGCGACTCTGTCCGCGGGGGATGTCACCAGAAAGCTTTCGACTGGACTGAAACCGGAGTGACGCCGGCCACGGGATCGGAACGGTTGATTGTATTGACCGCGATAAACCGTTGCGCTATTCTGTGACCACCGAAGCTTGAGACTCTGACACGGTGATTTGACGAGGCACCAATATGTATCAGTTCTATTTTCTTTCGATATTCATGAATCTCCTCGCGGGACTCGCGCTGGCGCACGAATCACTCGAAGAACGGATGGCGATCCGATCCTTTCTGAACCCGGAGCTGCTTATCCGGCCGTCGTTTCAGCTAATTGTTGGTATCATCACTGCGATCGTCGGGTTTTTCAAGTTTTTGTCGGTCACCGATGGTAATGTCCCGGTAGTCGGCGATCTGTTGCCCGCGGTGGTCGGGCTGGCTGCCGGATTTACCCTTATTCTGATGTACTACCAGGATCGTTCGACCGTCAATTCGCCGACCAGCGAGACACTCCAGGCAATCTTCGTGAAGAATCGGACCGTCATCGGCCTGCTTGCCCTCATCACTGCCGTTCTGCACTTCTTCTTCCACTCGGTGCTCTTTCTGTGAGCCAGCCCGACACCGGCCCGCGGCGCGTCGCCCGGTCCGTTGCCGGCATTGCTGTCCAGTCCGACCGGGTATTTCTCGCTCAGCGCATTGCGGGCGGAAACATTGGTGGTAAATGGGAGTTTCCCGGCGGAAAGCTGGAACCCGGTGAATCTCCGGCCGCATGCTTTGGTTCGGGAGTTCCACGAAGAGCTCGGGGTGAAGGTCACCGTAGGTGATCGGATCGGGGAATGCGTGTTTCGCAGTGGAACGCGAGAGTTTGTAGTCACCGCATTCGAAGTAACGATTGAGGGCAGTCCGAGGATTCGAAGCGAACACGTATCACTGGAGTGGTTCCCTGCCGACATTCTGCATAAGCTTGATTTGCCCGATTCCGACCGGGGCCTGGTGCCTGCGATTCTCGAGTTTGTTCGACGGAATCGTGGCGCTGATCGCGCCTAGATGCGCGTTCCCGGCATGATAATGGCATTCTTGGGGATGATGATTATCCCGTCGCGAACGTAGTAGTTTTCGAAGTCCGCATCCGGCCTTTCAACCTGGTCGATGCCGATAAGGCAATCCTCGCCGATCCTCGCATTCTTGTCGATGATCGCTCCCCGAACCCTCGATTTTCGTCCTATACCAATATCTGGTCTATCGAGCCGGCGATTCTCGGTGCGTCCATCGTCCGTCTCGTAGTAGTCCGCGCCCATGCAGACGACGCCTTCCAGGTTGCATTCCGATTCGACGAACGTGCGAATTCCAATGATCGCGTTCTGAATCTCCGCATTGGTGATGACGCAACCATCGGCGGCAAGAACATGAGACATGGTGCAGTGGTTGAATTTGGAAGCCGGAAGATCACGGCGGTGCGTGTAGATCGGCATCGTTTCGTCATAAAAGTTGAAATCCGGTCTCGTGCTTGCCAGGTTGAGGTTCGTTTCGTAGAAAGACTTGATGGTACCTATGTCTTCCCAGAAACCGTCGAAAACATAGGTATTGACGACACTGTGCTCGATTGCACGCGGGATGATCTCTTTGCCGAAATCGGTGAACTCATTGTCGAGCTCTCGTTCGAGGATTGCGGCGTTGAAGACATAGATTCCCATGCTTGCCAGGTACTCTTTTCCCGGAGACAGTTTTTCCCGGTTCGGGTGAATCTCCGACGGAATTCGCAGGTGTGATACATCGATACCCAGCGGCGGTTTCTCCACGAACTCATCTATTCGAGCATTCTTGTCTGCTTTGAGAATGCCGAAGCCGACCGCCTGCTCCCGGGTCACCGGCGTTGCCGCGACGGTGACCTCCGCGCCACTGGCCACGTGCTGCTCGAATACTTTCGCCAGGTTCATCCGGTAGAGCTGATCGCCGGAGAGGATTATGTAATGCGTCGGCTCCTGCGTGCGAAAGTGGATAAAGTTCTTTCTCACTGCGTCCGCGGTTCCCTCATACCAACCGGAATGCTCGAACGTCTGCTCCGCGGCGAGGATTTCGACGAACCCGCGAGTGAACGAATCGAAGATGTAGGTCTGACCGATGTGGAGGTGCAGGCTGGCGGAGTTGAACTGCGTCAGCACGTAGATCTGTTTGAAACCCGAGTTGATGCTATTGGATAGGGGAATGTCCACGAGCCGATATCTGGCACCGAACGGAACTGCCGGCTTGGCGCGATCTTTTGTGAGCGGATAGAGACGCGTTCCTTTTCCGCCGCCCATAATAATCGACAGGACTCTTGGCATGCAGTGGGATTCCTTTACTGCTAATTGTATGGAACGAATTCCAAACGGTCAAGAAAATCTTGAAACAAAAGGGTCGCTTTGTGATATGATTCGCGGAGCCCGTATGGATTCATTGAGAAGCGTACTGCAAGATCTCCAAACAGATGTCGACTTCATGTCTTGCGTCAGCAAATGGGAGGTGATTCCACCACGGGAGGGGAGCTACGCGCCGCTTCCCGGTGATCTTGATGGTCGTTTCCGGGACGCACTTACATCGCGCGGTGTACTGAACCTGTACAGTCACCAGGCGGAAACCTACCGCCTGGTCCGCGGTGGGCAAAATGTCACTGTCGTCACTCCGACCGCGTCCGGTAAAACTCTCTGTTATAATCTGCCGGTATTGCAGACGCTTCTCGAGCGGCCCGAAGCTCGTGCGCTCTACCTCTTTCCGACCAAGGCTCTCTCGCAGGACCAGCAGGCGGAACTCAACGAGTCGATCATCTTCGGCTCGTTACCGGTGAAGGTCGCCACCTACGACGGCGACACCCCGGCGAGTCTTCGTGTTTCCGCTCGAGAGACGGGTCAGATTATCATAAGCAATCCGGATATGGTTCATTCGGGGATTCTTCCGAATCATCCGAAGTGGATCAAGTTCCTCCGGAACCTGCAGTTTGTCGTTATCGACGAGGTGCACACCTACCGCGGCGTGTTCGGCTCGCACATGACCAACGTCATCCGAAGACTCAAGCGGATTGCCCGATTCTACGGCGCTGATCCGTTGTTCATCTGCTGTTCAGCGACGATCGGAAATCCGCTCGAGCTCGCGCGACGCGTGATCGAAGAGGAGGCGCAGCTGGTGGACAGAAACGGTGCGCCCTCCGGCGAAAGGCACCTGGTGCTCTACAATCCACCACTCGTCGATCGCGTCCAGGGGATCCGCCGCGGGGTGGTCCTCGAATCCCGGAAAATCGCGTTGAAGCTCTTGAAGGCGGGTATCAAGACCATCGTTTTCTCCCGTTCCCGCGTGCGAACGGAGCTGATCGCCACCTATATCAACGAATCGCTCGCGAACATGTACACCGACAACGATCGAATTCGAGTCGAACCCTATCGCGGCGGATATCTTCCCAATGAGCGGCGCGCGATCGAACGGGGGCTTCGGGACGGGAGCATCCGCGGTGTTGTCTCCACAAATGCGCTGGAGCTGGGGATCGATATCGGAGGACTGGACGCCGCAGTTCTCGCCGGATTCCCGGGGTCAATATCATCGAGCTGGCAACAAGCCGGCCGCGCCGGAAGACGCAACAATCTCTCGCTTGCGATCATGATCTCCTCCTCGAGCCCTCTCGATCAGTACATGGTCAAGCATCCCGAGTACTTTCTCGGAAGAGCACCGGAATCCGGATTCCTCGATCCCGACAACCTCTATATTTTGCTCGACCAGCTCAAATGTGCCGCGTTCGAGCTCCCGGTTGCTGTCGGAGAGAAATTCGGAAGAGACACGGCGGAGGGTCTTCAGATCCTGGAGGAAAGCGGCGTCGTCCGTCTTTCGGCAGGAAAGTACTACTGGTCTGATCGGTCCTATCCGGCAGAGCAGATCAGCCTGCGAAGCGCAACGTCGGACAACGTGGTCATCATCGACACCACCAAGGGGCGAAATGCTGTTATTGGTGAGATGGACCGCCCGAGTGCGAAAGAGCTCATCTTCGATAACGCGATATATATTCACCGCGGCGATCAATTTGTAGTCACCAAACTCGATCTCGAAAATCGCAGGTGCTATGTCGAGGAATCTACGGTAAACTACTATACCGACGCAGTGGTGAAACGCGATCTCAAAGTGCTGCACGAAGACGAACGCACAGTGGTGCAAGGCTGCACCGCTGTGATCGGCGACATACTGGTCCGCAACCAGGTGGCGAAATTCAAGAAGATCCGGTTTCACACGCATGAGAACATCGGGTACGGTGACATATCGCTTCCCGAAGAGGAGATGCACACCCGAAGCGTCGTGCTGCTGTTCGGTCTCGACGGCGCGGCCGGGGCTTCTTTGGACGCGCTGCCCACGGAGCTCACCGGGGCGGTTGTCGCAAGGCTTGGAACCGTAATCAAGAACGTGGCCCCGGTCTTCCTCATGTGTGACCCCAGGGACATCGGGGTTGCAGAGCGCGTCCGGGATCCGCACTTCGAATGTCCCGCGTTATATATCTACGATTCCTATCCGGGGGGCAGCGGCCTCGCCGAGGCTTTCTTAACCAAGTTCGCGCAGATACTGCGGGCAGCGCGCGAGCTCGTTCACGACTGTCCATGCGAGGAGGGGTGTCCGAGCTGTGTCGGTCCACGGGATCCTCAGGAAGAATTGGACGGTAATCCGAAAAGAGGGACCGACGACTTTCTGACCGGATGGATCGACGCACTTATCGCGGAGGGAGTCCATGAGCCATGAGCTCTACGAGAGGCTGCGGCGGCTGAGGGAAAGGGGAACAGACGGTCTCCGGGGGGGGGACCAGCCGGAAACAGCAGCCGGCAAACTATCGCAGACGGGCCAGGTTCCTCCGCAACCCGAAGGCATCGCGCTGCCGGGCTGGGAGCAAGTCGCGCCGCTGGTCTATCGCCGTGAGACAAGCTTGCCGCTGCCGGCGGAGGTGCGGGATTTCGATTCCCTGGCAGGAAAATCGGTGCTTCTTTCGGTTTTGCATGCGGCCTCCGCACTCGCTTATGCGGGTACAGGCGGCGGCATCGGTGAGCGTGGCGTTCCGCGACGCGGCATCCGAATAGGATTCTACGACACCGAGACTACCGGACTCTCCGGCGGCGCGGGGAGCTACATTTTTCTTTTTGGCACAGGTCGCGTCGAAGGCGATAGTTTTGTCGTCGAACAGTACCTTCTCGGGGACTACCCGGGAGAACCCGAGTTCATCGCGCGAATAGAATCACGGCTAACCCAGTTCGATATTCTCGTTTCCTACAACGGAAAGGCATTCGATTCGCACCTTCTATCCACGCGATTTCTCATGAACCGCCGCAGCGTGTCTCTTCCGGCGCAGCTCGATCTTCTCTATCCTGCGCGCAGCCTCTACCGCACGAAAATCGGGAGCTGCGCGCTTTCCGACATGGAGAGAGAACTGCTGCAGGTTACACGTGAGCTGGATGTGCCTGGATTCATGATTCCCGGGATCTATTTCGCGTTTCTGCGGAGCTCCGACATTCTGTCGTTGGAACCGGTCGCCGCGCACCACCTCGAAGATATCTGTTCGCTCCTGCGGCTTATGACCCGCATTGAGAGAGACCTGTCCCCGGAGGCGCAAACTTCCGGGATCGACGTCTATCAGGCGGCGCGCCTTCTCATTCGCCACGGACACTCGGAGCGTGCCCGCGAGCTGCTCGAGCGGAACCGCGCGACCGGCGAATCCGGCGGGGCGGAAACGATGCTGCTCGCTCGGCTCTACCTGAAAGCCGGAGCGCTCGATGATTTCGATGCGCTCTGGAAGATGGAGTTTGAGCAAAGCGGGTCGGTGGAGGCGGGGATAGAACTGGCGAAGCTCCTCGAGCACCGGCATCGGGACTTGCGGGCGGCCCTTGCGGTGGTCGATAAGATGCTCGCGTACCCGGAAGCACGAATCAAACCGTGGAAGGAACTCCTCCGCCACCGATTGGCCCGCCTCGAGCGACGGATTTCCCGATCCGGCGACCACGATCGGTAGGCGCCTACTTCGCCCGCGCAGTTTCTGTTTGCCCGGCCACAGTTGCCGACGGGGTACCGCCAGCTTTCTCCCGCTTTGCCCGCTTTTTCTTCAGCGCCGCGCGGTAGACCGATTCGTAATCAGCCGCGGATTTCTTCCAGGTATATCGCACTCCCATGCCGCGATAACGGAGCGCCTGTATTTGATCTTTTCTGGTGTAGTAGAACTTCGCCGCCTGATCCACCGCATCGTAAATCGCCCGCGGACTCGCTTCTCCTATGGTGAATCCGGTGCCGACGCTACCCCGCGGGGCATAGGGTTCGACCGTGTCGACGAGGCCTCCGGTCTTCGTAACGATGGGAATCGCGCCATACCGAAGCGAGTACATCTGGTTCAGCCCGCAGGGTTCGTAGCGGGACGGCATGAGAAAGAAGTCGCTGCCCGCCTCGATGAGGTGTGCCATCCGTTCGTCAAAGGTGATGAACGACTTGAGGTTCGGGAGGCGGTGAGACAGACGCCGGATTTCCTCTTCACACCAGGGATCGCCGGTGCCGAGAATGACAAATTGAAGATCGAGCTTGCTGCAGATTTCGAAGAGCGAGCCGTGAGAGGGTGCGCACAGCTCATCGAATCCCTTCTGCTCCGCCAGTCGCGATACCATCCCGAACAACGGCGTGTTCGGATTGACATCCAACCCAGCCTCCTTCTGGAGAACCGTTTTCACCAGAGCCTTGTTTTCCGGCCGTTCCCGCGAATAGTTGAAGGGAATCAATGGATCGGTTTTGGGATTCCACGCATCGTAGTCCATCCCGTTCAGGATTCCGGTCAGATCTGTTGCCCGGGAGCGCAGCAGCTCGTCGAGATGAAACCCGAACTTGGGCGTTTGGATCTCCTGTGCGTAATTCGGCGAAACAGTCGTGATTTTGTCGGCGTTCTGAATCCCCGCCTTGAGCATGTTCATTCGGTTGTGGTCGTCCAGACCGGAATCGTGGTAAGTCGCCGGCATCAAGCCGAGTGCAAAGTAGTCCTTTTGCTCGAAGATTCCCTGATAGCCGAGATTGTGGATCGTGAGTACCGTGGCGGTCCCCGCAAATGGATAGGCACCGCTCTCATCACGCAGGTAGACCGGTAGAAGTGCTGTCGGCCAGTCGTGGACGTGGATCACATCCGGTGTCCAGGCGAGGAAACGGCAGATCTGGAGAGCACCCTTGGAAAGGTGCGCAAAACGGCGCGCATTATCCGCAAAAAAGGGATCTGCTTTGGTTCCGTATACGCCGTCACGTCCGTAGAGCTCCTCGAAATCAAGAAAATAGACCGAGACCTCCGTGCCAGGGAGTTTGGACTCGTACAGGCCGGACCAGTGTTCTTCAGGTCCAATCGGCACCCCGAGCGGAAGCCAGTGCTTGAAAAGTCGATCCCTCGGCACAAAATAATATCGCGGCATGACTATTCGCACGTCGTGACCCATGCGTGCAAGCTCGGCCGCAAGAGTCGAAACCATATCGGCCAGGCCTCCGGTTTTCGCAAACGGTACGGCCTCGCTTGAAACCATCAGTATCTTCAGCGGTTCACTCCTGGCCATTCACACCTCCAGCATTTCTCCACGAAATCAGTAATAGGTGATTCGAAATTCGTCGCGAATAAGATATCCCAGACGTCTGTACATGGCTATAGCGGCCGCATTATGCTGCTTTACGAAGAGGCAACATGATCTTCCTTCCCTTGAGACGGCATTCATCAGACGTGTCATCAGTGCCGCTCCAATTCCCCGTCGGCGCAGATCGGAGCGCGTGAATACTCCCCCGATCTGGTCGAAAAGAAAACCGCGGGCGTTGGTTCCGGCCTTTGCCACCGGCTCTCCGTCGAGTTCGGCGACAAAGATCATCTGCTCAATGAGATTCATACGCAGGTGGTGCCGACTTGTGCTCGAATCAAACCGATCCCCCGGAAGAAGAACCTCTTCCTTCTCATAGTCGCGCTGGAGCGGAAACAGAGATTCAGTATCCTCTATCCCCGCACGCCGGATGGACAGGCGGTCCGGGAGGCGTGAAGAATCGTAGCTGCCTTTGCGTTCCTGCACCATGAGGAAGTATTCAATCTCGTGAACCGGTCTCTTCCCGAGCAACTCCTCGAATGCACGCGCGTCGCGCTTTCTTCCCATTACCGAATAGACGTCTGCGGCCGAAAGGCGCAGCGTTCGTCGAAGATCATCAGCGAGGCACCGATCGCGTTGTCAGGTCCGTATTGTCGAATACAGGAAAGTAGAATCCGTAGTTTGACTGGAGTATGGCCGCACGTACGTCAGACGCTCGGTACCGGTCGAAGTGCACAGCGCATATGCGCGCCGCCCTCCGGGCGGGAAGCGCCGGGGCGCCGTCTCGAATGAGTTTCGAGGTGAAGGTTACGCAACCCCACTCGATCGGTGCAAGAAATGAGACGAGCTGAGGGAGGGTGTCCTCCCCTACGAGCCGCCATGTCACGGTCCGGCTCCCTGCCAGCCGATGTCGATCGGGAGTTTCCCGGTCGGCCGATAGTCGCCGGCGAGCGCCGCGAAACCCGCATCGTATGACTCGATGCCCCATCCGTACACCGCGATTGCGGACTGAACCCAGGTAGCTTCCCGCAGGTACATCGGCGTCAGAATGGAAAACACAATAACGTGCGCCGGAAGACCCCGAAGGTCGTTCAAGAGATCGATTGTGTAGGGGTCGGAGAGGCAGAATATTACCGTGTCGGCTTTCCGAGCCGCAGCGATCAGCGCCGGTCCATCGGCAGTCGAGTTGAAGCTGAAGAACGACGCATCGGGATAGGTCTTCCTGCCGATCTGCAGAAATGTCTGATCATCGCCGGCGAGAGAACTTTCTTTCCCGGGCGTCGGCTTAAGCGGGAGCCACGCATCACGGATAATCGTGACTCCGCGGGCCGCCTGGTCCCGGAAGAAGTGTTCGCCGTCCCGGTCCGGAAGAGCCAGTTTCAACGCCTTTGCGTTCGGAACAAAAGGAACATGACCCGCTGGTTTCAGATATCTGAGCTTCATCAGCAGGACGCGCCGCACCGCTGCCTTGATAATCGAACGGCTCTGCGGGTCGTTCTCGTAGGCGTTGTAGATCGTCCTCCACACCTCGTCGTCGATGCCGGGTGTGCGAGAGAGCATGATCATATCGTTTCCGGCCTTGAGCGCCAGGAGGCACAGCTGACCGAAACTCAGATGGTGGCGGTCGCCATAGATGAGGGCACCCTCCATGTACATGTCGTCGGTGACTACTACACCCTTGAACCCGAGTTTCTCGCGCATTACCACCGTCTTGAAATAGCGCGAAAGAGAGGCGGGCGCATCATCGCCGGTAATTCGAGGGAAATTGAGGTGACCGCCGAGAATTGCCGGGAGACCTTCATTTATCAGCATCCGGTAGGGGAGAAGGTCTCTGTTCCACAGCGTATCGAATGTGTCCGGAATCACCGGAAGCATCCCGTGCGAATCACCGGCGGCGTTTCCGTGGCCAGGAAAGTGCTTGGCTGTCGCGATTACGCGTGCCTGGTCGAGCCCTCGCATGTAGGCGATGCCGAGGATCCCCACCTTTACCGGGTCGCTCGAGAACGCGCGCGGACCGATGACCCGATCCTTCGGATTGACAGTGACATCGATATCCGGAGCGAAGTTCATGTTGACGCCGATCGCGCGGAGCTCTCGACCGATGTAGAAACCGGTCCTGTAGGCGTCGTAGGGCAATCCACTCGCCCCGATCGCCATATTGCCGGGGGTAATTGAGGTGTCACCCCGGATGTGGCGGACGATGCCTCCCTCCTGATCCGTTGCGACGAGCAGCGGGATTCCATGGTGTCCGCCGATCTCTGTTGTTTGAAATGTGGCGACCGTTTGGGCGAGGACGTCCGGATTTTCACCGTTCCACCCAAATACCTTCACGCCCCCGATGCCCCTCGACCGTATCCATTCCATGATGCCCGCGGCCGGGTGCTCCGTCGGCCAGCCGACGAGAAAGCACTGCGCAACCACCTCCTGGTCAGACATGATCGACAACAACCGGTCGGCCGTCTCTTCGTCCGTTCCTGCCGACCAGAACGCTCCCGGATAGGCCGGTGCCTCTGCGGGTTGTGACTCTCCCGGCGACGTTGCAGCCATTGTCGCCGGGCGGCGTGCGAGGTCCGGCCGAGCGGGCGCATCCTGGGCCCCTATGAACACCGCTGCCACGCTCAACAAGACCGAGATAAAGAAACTGAAAAAGGTTCGGGGAAGCCGACCGTCCATAAGACTCCGTTAATCGCGCGCAGTATACCAGATTTTTGTCTGCTCCAAAAGGGATGTCCGTTCCTGTCAAACCCGGATAGACGGTCGAAGCAGGCCCGAAAAGAGAGATTCGGGTGAACCCGGCGCGGTTTCCGCTCAATGCAGGCCGGATTCCGCCGAAAATAAAGAAGAGAATCCCGGTCCGCGCCGGCCGCGGCCGGCTATCGGTCAAAGTGACCGGCTCGAGAAGGAGTCGCCGATGAATGCAACGAAGAAGACAATTTACTTCAGGGAGGCTCTCCAGCTGCAGGGAGTCCTTCTGGATAGTCTTTCGCGGGAAGAGGCACGCCTTCAAATCGCGGTCCTCCAGAAAGACTGGATCGCGCTCGAAGCCTGCGTCCGGGAGATGAAGAGTCTTGCGACGGGGGTAGAGGAGTGCGAAACTCGTCGGAACGAGGCTTACCGTTCGCTCAAAAGCTCCCTCGGTCTGAAATCGGGAGACAGTTTCTATGACGTCCTGGCGCGGCTTCCGATCGAAGAGCGCCAGGAACTTGCCGAACTCTACCGCCGACTTCGGATCGGCATCGCCAAGGTTCGGAGTATCACCGACGGAATTGACGCCTACGTAACCGCGACGGTTGGAACGATGCGTGACATTCTTGATGAGCTCTTTCCGGAGCGAAAAGGAAAGCTCTACTCGCGATCCGGTACAGCCGCGTCGACGGACACATCGTCGATGGTGGTGAACCACCGGCTCTAGGAGAACAATATGCTCTCAACCTTCACCGGGATCGAGATTGGAAAACGAGGCCTCATTACCACAACAGTCGGCCTCGACACGGTGGGTCACAACCTCACAAACGCCTCCACAGAAGGCTACTCCCGACAGCGGGTCGAGCTGCAGGCCGCCGAACCGCTCACGATTCCTGGTTTGACCCGACCGGTAACGCCGGGACAGGTGGGGGAAGGCGTTGAGGTTGAAAGAATTGCCCGTGTGCGGGACCAGATCCTCGAGGGGCGCATTGTTGCTCAGAACAACAACCAGGGATACTGGGAACAGAAAGACAAGTATCTCCAGATGGTCGAGCAGGTGTACAACGAGCCAACCGACCAGTCGGTTAGAACTCTGATGGACAAGTTCTGGGACGGTTGGCAGCAGCTGTCACTCTATCCCGAGGACGTCGCGGCAAGACAGACTGTCCTGAAACGAGGTCAGACACTCCTTGATGGTATCAAGGCGCAGTATCAGAGCCTGGACCAGATTCGGACGATGGTCGACACCGAAATTCAGGTCGGCGTGAGCCAGGTCAACGGACTCACCCGCCAAATAGCGAAACTCAACGAGGAGATCGCAAAGTCACAGGCGGCGGGAGACAATCCAAACGATCTTCTGGACAAGCGCGACCTTCTGGTGGAGAAACTTTCGAACTACATCAATATCACCGTCAGCGGTAAAGATCCCGATGAGTTCAATATTCATACCGCGGGATTTCAGCTCGTGCAGGGACGGGTCGCCCTTTCTTTGAAGCTTGCCCCGGATCAAAACAACGAGGGATTTTCGAAAGTTGTGTGGGCAGACACCAATGAGACGGTACACTTCAAGGGCGGAAAGATAGCGGCGTTCTTCGACCTCCGCGACAAGGACGTTCGCGGCGAAATTCAGAACCTCGACAACATGACCGTCAACTTTGTGGACCTCGTGAACGGAATTCATCGCAAGGGGTACGGCCTCAACGGACAGACCGGGTTGAACTTTTTTGTGGAACGTCCCGGCGTGTTGAATGCACAGGGGAACTTCGACCAGAGCGGAAACGGAACCTTCGATCATACCTATCTGTTTCGAATGACCGGAACGAACGCGCTGGATGCGCAGGCACAGGTCGGACTGCGCGGCACGATCACGCTGCCTGGTGCCTCCGGATCGGTAAGCGTCCAGTACTATCCAACCGATACCGTTCACGACATTCTGGCCCGTGTGAACAACTCCGGCGCGGAAGTTGTGGCTCAGTTGGATGGGGATGGACACCTCTCCATGAAGGCGGCGCCGTCCGCGAACACCGACAACCCCGACTTCGTAATCCGCCACGTAGAGGATTCCGGGCAATTCCTGGTCGGGTACGCCGGTATCCTTCAGGCGAGCGGTGCTCAGGGTGCCTACGACTGGGCCCGCGCGAACGCGGTGACCTCGTTGCGCGGTGACGGAGGCGCAGCGTTTCCAACTCCCGCCGGTGCGCCGGGTGTTGGAAACGCGCAGGGACAGCCTGCGGTCGACTATCAGGTTGCGCCGCTTCTTCATCCGGCCGGATGGATGGCCATCAACGAAAAGATCCGCCAGGAACCGGCGGCGATTGCGGCGGGACTGGGGAAAGACGGCCGCGCGGCCGAGCCCGGAGACGGGTCGGCAGCTCTCGCAATCGCCCATCTTCGGAATCAACCCGTGATGGTGGGCCAGATCGCAACCTTCGACGACTATTTTGCAAACTCGGTTGCCAATATCGGGCTGAAAGGGGAACAGGCATCGCAGGCACTGAACACGCAGAAGCTGGTCATGCAGAACCTGCGAAATCTGCGAGAGTCGATCTCCGGCGTGAATGTCGATGAAGAACTCGCTCAGATGATCAAGTTTCAACACGGGTACGACGCGGCCGCCCGCTTCGTCACCACGATCGACAAGATGCTCGATACGATCATCAACAGGATGGGAGTGTAACAGCGTATGGAACGGATCAGCACCAATATGATGAATGACGATATGCAATATCAGCTCCGTAACCGCGAAGCGATGTTGAACGACATGCAAAACAAGATTGCATCGCAGAGACGGATTCTCAACCCGCGCGATGACCCGGCTGCGGCCGCCAATTCCACTCGTTATCAATCCTATCTGGTGCGGCTTTCCCGGTACGCGAACAACATTCAGTACGCAATGGACAAGCATCAGACCGCCGAAGGCTACATGCGAGAGTCCGTCGACATTTTGCAGCGCATCCGGGAGCTGGCCGTACAGGGTGCGAACGGCACCTACGCGAAGAGCGATCTGCAGAATATGGGACAAGAGGTGAACCAGTTGCTCGGCGAGCTGGTGAAAGTCGCCAATTCACGGAGTCCGGACGGCACGACCATCTTCGCAGGACTCCTCACGCGCAACGAACCATTCCGCGCGGTAAACGGGAATGTCCCCGGCGCTGACGGGCAGGTGATCACCAACGTGCAGTATGTGGGAGACATCGGCCACAACAATACCGACATATCCGACGTCGCGACGGCAAACGTGAACTTTCCCGGCAACCGCGTCTTCTGGGCCGAACAACAACAGATAATTCCCTCGGTCAATGCAACCGGCTACGTGGTTCAGCAGGATTCGACAATCTACCTGGATAACGTCCCGGTTGAGCTCAAAGCTGGAGACAACGTCTACGCGATAATGCAGAAGATCAACGACTCCGCGGCGGCCGTCAAAGCTTCACTTGATCCGGTTTCGAACGCGATGGTGCTCCAGAGCACGACGCCGCACCAGATATGGCTGGAAGACGGACCGAACAGCAGTGTGCTGAAGGATCTTGGAATTGCGAACGCCACGAACGGGAATCCGCCGCGAAATGTTGCTACCGACGCGCGTGTCTACGGCGGGTCGCTATTCGACATGGTTATCCGACTCCGCGATGCGCTGTACAGTGGAAACACACTGGACGTCGGAGGTTCGGCGTTGCGCGGCATCGACGACGGTCTCCACAACCTCCTGGGCAACCTGGGCAGACTTGGTGCGGAATCCGAGCGACTCGACCTCACCCTGAAACGAACCGAGGCCGAGATTCCGGATGTGACCGGACAGAACTCGCATCTTGTGGACCTCGATATGACGAAGGCGATCACCGATCTGCGGATGCTCGAATACACGCACCAGGCCGCACTGCAGACGGCAGCGCGAATTCTTCCCCCGACGCTTCTGGACTTCATGCGATAATTGAATGATCGAGGTGCAGGAGAAATGCTGATACGATCGAAACCTTTCGGCGAAATCGAAATAGACGATCGACAGCGGCTCTATTTTCCGCTGGGAGTGCTCGGTTTCGAAGGACTGAAAGACTACGCGCTCATGGACGCGACCCAGGCGCCGTTCTACTGGCTGCAGAGCCTCGACGTGCAGGAAATTGCGTTCATTCTCATCGAACCCCGTGTCTTTCGGCCGGATTATGAAATCACCGTTCCGGATTCGGATCTTGAAGAAATCGGTATCGAGAGTCCTGACGCGATGCTCGTTTTTGCCATCGTCACGGTCCCGGAGGATCACCGCCAGATGACGGCAAATCTCCAGGGGCCGATCCTCATCAATCGAGCGCGAAGACTGGGTCGACAGTCGATATCGATAGATCCTCAGT
The DNA here is from genome assembly GCA_963832675.1 of uncultured Spirochaetota bacterium. Lineage (GTDB taxonomy): Bacteria > Spirochaetota > Spirochaetia > DSM-27196 > DATKUC01 > DATKUC01. Next base: position 35,762 of record CAWHUY010000008.1, read on the forward strand.
GGCAGGTTCGCCACCGGATCCTTGACGAACTTGCAAAGATCCGGGGATAGCGATGCTCGTACTCGCGCGCCGGATAAACGAACGAATCATCATCGGCGATGGAATCTTCGTCTCCGTGGTAGACATAAAGGGCGATCAGGTAAAACTGGGAATCGAGGCACCGCCGCAGGTGAAGGTCTACCGGCAGGAGATATTCGATGCGATCCAGGAAGAGAATCGCAAAGCGGCACAGTCGCGCGGGGAGCTTCCCTCACTGAACGGGCTCATGGACGAGGATTCGCAGAGCAGGCGAGGAGACTCGAAAGAGCAGCCCTAGTTCGCTCTGTCCGAGGATGGATCGATTCGCAGCCCCAGCTCCGCGTCACTTTCGCGCACGTAGACCGGCCCCTGTTCATCGGCATCCAGATTACCCACCCGAAACCGTTCCAGACCGAGCGCCAGAAGCGCATCACCGTATCCGGACCGAGAAGAAGGATCGAGAAAAAACTCGATTGTTTCATCGCCTGCGACGCTTCGGGTCAGCGCAGTCTCGAGGGCACCGCCATCCGGCCCGGTCAGAAGCACGCGTCGGGCGCCGCTGAGTAGTCGCAATATAGTCGCGGTATCGACATCCAGGTCCGGTGCGAGTCCGCCGGACTCCGTCAGGATTCTGCAGTAGAAGCGTTCCTTTCTCGCGTCGACGGCGGGAATGACGGTTCCGTCGAAATAGCGCGCGTGCCACGCATATACCTCGAGACTGGGGACCGAGACAACCGGACATCCGGCTCCGGCAGCGATCCCTTTCGCAGTTGCCATACCGATGCGAAGGCCGGTAAACGAGCCCGGCCCCCTGGTACACACCACGAGGTCGGGAACCAACCGGGTGCCCGATTCGGTTTCCGGTTTCGTGTCCGGATCGCCGGTCTCGGCCGCAGCCAGCGCAACCAGATTGAGTATTGCTGGTAAGAGCGTTTCCGCGTGTCGAAGACCGCCGTCACGGGCAAACAGAAACCGCCGTGTTTCGTCGAGGTAGGCAACGCTCATCAGGTCTGTGGCCGTATCAATTGCCAGTATCCGCATATTCCGGTCCTGTCACATCTATATGTCGTGCGCCCTCGGGTCCAATTGCGAACCGGACAAAGATGGTGTGGGGTGGTAGGAGCGATGCCGCTTTCTCGCTCCACTCAATGACGGTGATCGCCTCGCTATAAAGCAACTCGTCTGCTCCGGCCAGCTCGAACTCGATACTCCGCTCTATGCGATACAGATCGACGTGGAAGGCCACGCCAGGATTCCCGTCGCTCGACGCCGGTATTTCGTACTCATTTACCAGAGTATACGTGGGGCTCGTGATCGGCTCATCCACGCCGAGACCCTGAAGGATTCCACGCGCGAACGTAGTCTTTCCGACTCCCAGTGGACCTTCAAGTGCAACTACCGCGCCCTGTCGCAGCAGCCTGGAAAGAGACCTTCCGTGCTCGGCTGTTTCTTCGGGGGTATTGCAGAGATAACTTGCGTCGATTTTCAGGGGAGAAGTCCCTTCTTGTCGAGCTGCAGAATGTGGTCTTTGAGCATACGAAGTGCGGGGACGAGCGGGTAGTCAGGAACCTCCAGGAATTCCGCCTGAATCTGAACGCCGGAAGTTGGTGTGTGTTCCAGGATGAACGAAATGCGCCGAGAACGCGTCGTGACGTCGTCATATTTGAGTACCGCCTCTGCGGCGAACGTTCGCCGATAGAGGACTGGAGCATCCTTGCGGACAATATTCCGGATTTCAACCAGTTCCATTTGCAGACTGTACTCCTTTTCTGCAACCGCGTCAATATTTTAGTTAAAAGAGTAAATAGAGAAATTAGTCACTGAACCCATAGACGAATGCCATGATTTCATTCATGTACTTCTGGGAGACCCGGGTGAACATGACGTGCATATCGCCGCCGTAGGGTGGCTTCGATTCGACCCCGCAGACCTTGCCGAAAACGCTCATCGTTTTTCGATCGTCTGTTTGCAGATCGATGCGAATGAGGCCGCCTTTCTTCAACGGGCGCTGGGAACGCAGCAGACAGCCCCCGGTGGATATGTCTTCGACGCGACCGAGGATGCGGTGATTCTTCTGAACGACTGCCTGGCGCGCACGTTTTCGCCCTGTGCCGGTCTCCATGACCTGTACCGGAAAGAAGTAGGCCGGTCGCCCATACTCTTTTCGGGGAGATTTTCGCTTCTGAACCTGCTTGATATCATTCACGTGTTCGATGAAAAGCGTACCCTTTCCACGCACGCTGTGAATTCCTTGGACGCGGGAAATGAATCGGTAGACCCGGTCGATGTCCCGAAAAAATGTTACCTGCACTCGCCGTCCCTTCTCCGGCCGGACTGGGCCTTTCTCGTCCTGTGGAAGCTCGACGCCGAGCATGTTTGCCAGGTTCGAAATCACCACCGTGTCGAACGAACCGCCGCGTTCGAAGACCAGTCGCAGATCCTGTCCTATCCGCAAGTTTCGGGAGCTGGAAATAATATTCAGGTTCCCGCGATTCGAGTCGAGAATCGCCTTTATCTGGAGCACCGTGTTCTTTCGCCCGTCTTTTTCGCCCTCGCCGATCGAGGAGGCTTCAAGTGCCTCAAGCTCATCGCGCATGGCTCGATCAAGATAGGAGCCGCCCTCGAGCAGTCGATCGGGCGCCTGAAGTTTCTGCTCCTTGATCATATGCTCGAGTACACGAATATGCGCGGGAAACAGGCCGGCTTTCCTCGCCCGCCGGCGGAATGAGCGCTTGCTGAATCGGCGGTTCTTGGCGGTGCGTCCGCGTCGGCGATTTGAGAGGATCGAGCCGATAACGGCAACGAGAATCAGCAGCGCGAAGATCCCGACGGCTACATAGGAGGTCGTGGGATCGGGTTGAGAAAAGAAGTTGTACTCAGTTTGCAGAAGAATCATCGCTGCCTCTTTTCTCGTTCCGTCCGCCGGTTGTTACGATGCCGGCGGCGGCGCTCCCTCGGCCAGGAGCGACACGACCTGCTGGACTCGTGGCGCAACCTCGTATTCGAGCAGATCCCCGATAAGCACCGAATCCTGCGCGGTAAATGCATCCACAAGTTCGTTGAGAAAACGATTAAGCTCGCCGGTTACGTCGGAAAGACTCCTGCCGTTCGTGACGCGATCCCGGATTCCGGGGTTTGATTCGTAGACGTAGGGGACGATTCGAACAACTTTGCCGAGAAGCTCGGTAAATCGAACCACTGCGGCCATCGCTTCTCTGTCCTTGCCTGTTTGCAGCAACAGCGATACTTCAGAGATCTCAGGAACGGTTTGCTGGAGAAGCATCGCGGCCGACGCGGCCTCCCTTTCCGGCTGAGTGATCTCTTTCATACGGTCGATCACCAGAAGCTGCAGATTCTTCAGGTGCGCAAGCAGGAGTTCCCGCTGTTCCTCGTCGATTTGCCTCCCGTCGAGAAGTCCGGACCGTTCCATCAGGTCATCCAGAGGCAATTCGCCAAGTTCAGAGCGAACCGGCCCGATGAGCTCGATCAGGCTCTTTCGAATGTAACGATATTCGGCCAGCAGTTCCTTGAGATCGGCGTACCTGCGTTCTTCGATTCCGTTGTGCAGCAGCATGACGTATTGCAGCATTGTCTGGAACGTGGAGAGCTTCATCTCTCGATAGGTCGACGCGGTGACGTGCAGATTTGACACGTTGCCGAGCGGGTGAGTTCTCCATCTTTCGGGCGCGTAAAGCGGTAGATCGTTCCCGTCGACGACCAGACCGGAAATCGTCAACCGATTGTCGAAGAGCCACGCCTGCAGTTGATTCACCACCTCGCCCAGGTTGTCTTCACCCTCGAGCGTGAACTGTATCGGCTCGTTGTTTACCAGAATTTCCAAGGGTTATTCCTCCGTCCCTGCAGGTTCACCGGCCGCCCGTGGAACTCGACTGTCCACCGAGACCATTGAGGGTCTGCGACTGCTTCTGGAGATCTCCCATAGCTCCCTGCATACGCGCAAACTGATCCTTCAGATCAATCCGTTTCTGGTCCAGGCGCTTGTTGAGATCGTCGATCTCCTTATTTGTACTCGCGATCCGTGTGTCGAGCCCCTGGGTTCGGATTGCGATAATTCCGCCGATCTGAACGTAGGGTGTGACAAGTCCGTCAATTTTCACTGCCACACCGTTGTCCATCACGAGATCCCCGTTGGTATCCGAGCCGAAGAGCTGTTTGACCTCGGGGAGGTGGTCCTTGAGCGCGGCGTCCAGAGCCTGTTCGTTGATTTCGAGGTAACCGCGCAGACGAGAAACGTCATAGGACTGCTGGCCCGGTGCGCTGGTGTTCGTGGAGATCCCGATTTGCGCGAGAAGAGTCAGTTGATGGCCCAGGTCGGTAGGGTAGGGTCCCATCATGGCATTCTGCAGCCGGGATTTCAGCATACTCATCGTCATGTCTCCCTGCAGAAGCCCCAGCTGGTCCATCGCCTGTCGTTTCTCGTCGGGCGTGAAATAGGTGACTTCGTCCACGACGTCGGGAGTTTTGTTCGAGACGATATTGATTTGCGTCAGAAGCTGATTGTAGCGTCCTACAAACTCGATAATAGAGTCCTTGACTAATTTCCGGTCCGGCTCGACTGTCAGCGTGACCGGCGCGCTGCTGGTCGATTGGAGCTGCAGGGTGGTGCCCGGAACGAGATCCGTGATCGTGTTGCTCTCGCGAACGGCATCGATTCCGTCAACGGCAAGCTTCGCATCCTGCGCCTGAGATACTGCGTTCACCGCGCGGTAGTCGCCCCGGCTTTGCGGATCGTAGATGCGTACATTGCGAACCTCGACCCTTCGCCCGGTATTGCGGTTGCGAATGTCGAACGCCGTCATGCCCTGAACGTAGTCGGTGATGGGTATCGTTAGCTGCTTGAAGCCGTCGGTGTCCGGAACTTCGGGAAGCGAGGCCGTGTCTGCGCCGTTCTGTGCAAAAAGTATTCGGTGATCTTCGATGATTTTCGGGGGCTCTGGCGGTTTCCATTGCGGAAGCGGCGCTTGGGAATTGTCGCTTTGTATGGTCACGCCGCCCAGTGTGGTCGCGCCCGGAGACGGCACAGCGGGGCCCGTCGGGGGCGCAGGCGCTGCGATTGCAGCACCGCCGAGATTGACGACGCTGATCTCGAGCGAAAGCTCCATTTTGTTCGAGAAAGCTACAGGTGGCGTAACGGGAAGCGAAACTTCGGTCCCTGGCTGCAGAATCACCGTTCCGTCAGCGACGGTGACGCTCGTTCGATTCAACGGAGTAGTCCACCCGGCGACAGTGCTATCTGAAATCGAAATGTCGCGACTGTTGCTGAGCACCTTCTGCAGAATTCCCGCATCGACCGCCAGTGCTGCGGCGTCCTTGAGGAATTGGAGTCGATTCTTGGCGCCGGTTTTCTGAGACGCCACCATGAGAACCTGCGTGTCCTGAGTGTTTCGGACGACATTTGCACTCACGATTGCGGAAGCATACCTGTTCACTGCATCTGCGAATTCGCTCAGTTTGCCGCCCCGAAAGGAAAAGGTCTTTTCCACTTCGCCAACTTTGAACGAGTAGGTACCAGGCGGAACGTGATAGTCCAATGGCAGATCCTTTGAGAGAAAGGAGTCCGCCCCTGCGAGTTGCTTTACGATAATGGTGTCTTTGTGTTCCTGCGCCTGACGGGTCGCCGTCGCAGTCAGAACAGCGTCATTCGAAGAACTCGCCATCCTTTCATTGAATGGGTTCTGGAACCCGTAAAGTTTCTTGGCACTGTCTTGGAGTTTGCCGAGCTTCTGACCCAGATCGGACCAGACGGTCTTCTCCTTCTTATATCCGTCGACATTCCCCTTCATGCGGTCGACCGGTGCCGCCTCGTATTTCATGATCTTGTTGATCATCTGGTCCGTGTTGTACTGGTCGGTTACGCCCGGGATTGTGAATGAGCCTGTTGACTGTGCAAATGACAACGGAACGGCAACTGCAAGAAAAACCGCTACAGCAAAATATGCGAGATTCTTGTAACTCAGATCTTGTGGTCGAAAAGTAATCCGACTGCCTCCCGAATTCTACGATACAGCTCCTGAATCTCTTTAGGCGGAAGCTCCCTGATTACTTTATCGGTTTCGGTGTCAATCACCTTGACGACCACCCGATTGATGTCGCGATCGAGACTGAATTGCAGCCGGCGATCAAACGCCTGCGAGACTTTCTGGAGATCCGATAGAACTTTGTCGATGTGCGGCTGTGGTTGCGACGTCCTGACATTGGCCGCCTGCGCGGCGACCTGTTGAGTACCGGCTCCAGGAATGTGTCGCGGTTGGAATGTCGTAGTAGGATCCAACTCCTCGTATTTCCATGGACATACTCTTACCTCCGTGTAAGAAGGAAAAGGTGGGAGGAGAGCGCGACCCCTCCCACCGGGTTTTGTTGCGGAATAGAGACGACGTCCAGAGATCTCTTTCCGCTCCGCACATGAGATGCATCGCCTATCGCGAGCTGTCTATGTACGAGTTTTGAACGGAGTAATCGGGTCGCTTGCCTACTGGAGCAGTTGGAGTACCGACTGGTTCTTTGTAGTTCGCGTGCGCGAGCATGGCTGTGTTGGCCTGCATGAGAATCTGGTTCTTCACGAAGTCAACCATTGCAGTGGCCATGTCCGTGTCTCGAATGCGCGATTCGGCTGCTTGCAGGTTTTCCGCGGCGACCGCGACACCCTGTTGTGCCATCTGAAACCGGTTCTGATACGCGCCGAGGTTTGCTCGCTGGGCGTTCACCATGCGGAGGGCAGTGTCCACTGTACCAATTGCGCGGTTTGCTGATTCCGGTGTCGAAATCGAGACTGTTCCGCCCGCCTGGCCCTGTGCTCCCTGCAGTCCGAGTGCAGTCGCCGTCATCGTCCCGATGAAGACCCGTTTGTTTTGATCCATGTTGGCACCCACCTGAAACTGCATGATCTGTCCGGAAGCAGAGTTCGCGGCAAATCGTCCGGTGAGCATGTTCATCCCGTTGAACTGAGCGTGCGAGGCGATTCTGTTCACCTCGTCGACCAGTTGCGAGACTTCCACTTGAATCATCATGCGATCCTCGGGAGTGTAGATACCGTTTGCAGATTGCACTGCAAGCTCCCGGAGTCGCTGAAGGATGTTGGTCGTTTCGCCAAGATATCCTTCCGTCGTCTGAATAAACGAAACGGCGTTCTGGATATTGCGACCCGCCTGATCCAACCCGCGAACCTGGCTCGTCAGTTTTTCTGAAACGGCGAGACCCGATGCATCATCTGCTGCCTTGTTGATACGCAACCCGGAACTCAACTGTTCAATGTTGTTCTGAATCGTACTGATTCCGAACGTTGAGCTCACGCGAAGCAAAGGCAGCACTCATGTTGTGATTAATAATCATATGACTCTCCTTGTCGGGTGGTTTTAGGCATCCATTGCCTACCTGTGCCGATTGGGGGCGTCCCAGAAGAGATCGCGCTTCTTCTGCTCCGTTCGTTCACCCCATCGACAGAGAGATCTCCTCACCAGGCACTCCCTGTGCCGGATGAGCGACCTCTCCGAATCGGCGCCGCAGAACCTCAACCCTAAGAGAATCGAAGTCAGTCCCGCGCGAGGATTCCCGTTTGTTCAGGAGAGTGTTTTTCAAAGACCAACGCAGATCGCCAAATCTGATCTGCACAAAAGAAGACCACTGCCCGGAGCGTCGGCTCCGGGCAGAACTACTCAAGATAACAATGATACTCCGTTATCTGAGAAGTTGCAACACTGACTGTGGTTTCTGGTTTGCCTGGGCCAGCATCGCCGTGCTTGATTGCACCAGGATCTGATTCTTTACAAACTGGACCATCGCCGAAGCCATGTCGGTATCACGAATCCGAGACTCGGCCGCCTGCAGGTTCTCGGCGCCACTGTCCAGTCCGCCGATAGCCATTTCAAGCCGGTTCTGGTACGCACCGAGGTCAGCTCGCTGTTTGCTTACGATCGTGAGCGCCGCATCGAGCGTTCCGATCGCGCGGTTGGCGCTTTCCGGCGTGGAAAGTGACAGGATTTGCTTGTCGCCCGGGTTTCTGACTCCGAGAGCCGCGGCCGTCATCGTACCGATGTACACACGCTTTCGCTGATCCATGTTCGCGCCGATCTGGAACCACATGCTGGCGGTCACGACGTTCTGGCCGCTGTCGCGCGCAAATCTTCCAGTGAGCATATTCATGCCGTTGAACTGTGCGTGGGAGGCGATCCGGTCGATTTCGTCGACAAGTTGCGAGACTTCAACCTGGATCATCATCCGATCCTCGTTCGTATAGACGCCGTTCGCAGACTGAACTGAAAGCTCGCGAATCCGCTGCAGAATGTCCTGACTCTCCTGAAGATAGCCTTCAGTGGTCTGAATGAAGGAGATACCGTTCGATGCGTTCGTCGAAGCCTGCTTCAGGCCACGGATCTGAGAGCGCAGTTTCTCACTCACTGCCAGCCCTGAGGCGTCGTCTCCCGCGCGATTAATCCTCTGACCGCTCGATAGCTTCTCGATATCTTTCTGCAAGCTCTCGTTGTTTATGTTGAGCTGCCTGTCGGCGAACTCTGCGCTGAGGTTATGATTGATGACCATCGTTTCCTCCATGAAATGATGATTTCTCGCGGGCACTCGTCCGCGAGTTTCCCCGTGAGCCGGGGAATTCCCGTGCCGGGGGAACGAACATCCTTGCCCGTTCGAACCGGACGGCTTTGGGGTGTTTCGGTATTACCAGCCGCGGGCACGGCGACCACAAACGGCTGCCTGGAACTTCCTGATCGCATCACCTCCTTTCCGGCTGCCGAACGAACCCGAAAAAAAAACACTCAAGGCTCATATTCAGCCGCCGATATTCAGAATAGGGGCGAGTAGTCTCCGTCTCCGAACTGCGCAATCGAACCTCGTCCCGGTCTGCCTATCGGCAACACTGATCATAATCTTTAACTTCTGCGACGAGTTACGCGATTCGCGGAGCCGTCGCGGGCCCCGCCCGTGCCGGTGAGATCCCGGAAGTCGACGGTGTAGCGCCCGTGCCGACTGCTCCTTGGTTCTCTCGAAGTCCGCCAGTGCATCCGGCCCGCCGTGATCTAACTGAGGTTTTTGAGCACGTTGCGCTCTTGCGCAGCGGTGCGCGTGGTGGAGCGCAGACTCAAGCTGAACGAGATAACTATCGAAAAAAGTGCATGGTGCTGAGGCTTCAGGGACTTGTCGTGTGCGCAATGAGGACACGAAACCTGCAACTTCGGGAGCAAAGCGAGGGTGCGGTACCAGACGCGGGCCCCCCCCGAAACGCTCTCGGGCCGGTGACGTCCCGGTGCGCAGAGGTTTCGGTCCAGGGGACGGTGCTATTGCCCGATCTGTTCGAGATAGCGCATTGCTATCGGGTCTTCCGGCTCGATTTCCAGAACCGTCTTGAAGAACGAGACCGCTTCTGCGTCGTGCCCCTCCTTGAGGGCCAGAATCCCGAAGTTGGAGATGATTTTCACGTTTTCCGGTTCGAGTGTGAGAGCACGACTCAGCCTGCGACGGCTTTCGCTGATTTCTCCGAGTTCCATATGACAGATAGCCAATTCGTTGAGCGTATCCGCCTGCTCAGGTCCGATTTCGATCGCTTTGAGAAAGGCCCGCTTCGCTTCTGCGTAATGTTGGAGTCTTCTCTGCCCCCAGCCGAGCAGAAACCAGCCGTTCCAGACGTTTGGATAGGATTCCAGGAAGCGTCCGATCTTCTCTACTCCCTCTTCCTCTTTTCCCATGCGAATGAAATCGTAGGCCTCTTTGAACAGGGTGTCGAGAAGGTTCTGACCGTCGATTTCCCGGATGATCCGTTTGATCTCGCGGCGTTTCTCGGGATCGTCACCTACCTTCAAATACGACTCGAGATGAAAGCGCGCCTTTTCAAAATTTCGAAGTTTAAGAAAAAAGAAACCACCGTTGAGATGAGCTTCCGGAAGCACCTCGTCTGCGGCGAAGAGCTGCTTGTATGTCTCGAAAGCCAGGTTGGAATAATGGCCTTGAAGCTCGTCGTTGCCGATTGTCTCGTACGCGTCTGCACGCTGTTCGTAAACGAGAGCGAGGTTCATGCTCGTGCGCGGATCGTCCGGCAACAACCCCCGGAGCGCCTTGAAGATATCTTCGGCGAGGTCGAAGTCACGGTTACGCGCTTTGAGAACAGCTGTCTCCGTCAGGTCGTCGATGATCGAAGGGCGGGCGGCGCGCACAAAATCCCGGTAGTAGTCGGCATCCCCATGATCCGGGGCCTGCGCAAGGACGCGCAGCATCCCTGCTATGATCATCTCCCAGGACAGGTCGGATATCTTCCAGTCTTCGCGGTTTTCCGGTTTCTCGACTGGAAGCGGTCGTGAAGGGTCCACTCGAAAATCGCCGATGGTCCGTTCCAGGTGATCCGGAAGAGAGATGAACACAATATTCGAGGGAGGGTTATTCTTTAAGTCGTCACTCATAGGAGGGGTCTGCTGCCTTTACCCGAAAGGTCTTCAGGTAGTTGTTGATGCGCAGCTTGTATTTCATCGGAACCTGGTCCTCGATAAATTGAATTGCGAAGGCCGCGATATCGTTTCTTCCCTCGACTGGCTCGAAACGCACTACCTTTCCGGGTATTTCGAGAAGCTCTTCCGGTTCTTCGAGTTCAAGTTTGAGAATTGCGTCGCGGTTCACGATAAACTGCGCTATACCGAAAATTACTACCTTCGCCCCCGAAAAGGAAAGGTCGCGGATGATTCCGCGCCGAGGAATGCCCTGGATAAGCACGGTGGATTCTTTCGACTTGATTCCGATTTTTCGAATCGAGTCCGCGGTAATAGTCACGCGTTCCTCTTTTCGTTTCTTCGAATTAACATTCGCTTCGAGAAGCTCGCCGAGTATCTCGATCAGGCCGTCCGGTGGCCGCTGGGTGTATTGCAGCGTAAGGAATGTGAGTTCCGGCTTCTGCGGTCCATACGGCGAATACCCGGTGATCTTGGCACCGACGAAGAAGGTCATCGGATCGGGCTTGTCGGGTTGGAGAAAGCTGAATCGAAGCTGAATTACGTTGTTCGCTCTCCGGACGGTCTCGGTAAAGCTTCCCTGGCGGTTAACGACGATTTTCGCGCCGATCATCGAGGACGCGTAGACTATGCACGGCCACTGGTAGCCCAGGCACTTGATGAATACCTGCTTTGGATAGAGCAGAGTAGCCTTGATTACTTCCTTGGTGAAAGTAACATCGACGGTGCTGAACTGGTCGAAGTAGCGCGCGATCTGCTGGCTTGTTGTTATAGACATGACCCAAGGATGATATTAGGATATCGGCGTTCCGGATGTCAATTGCGTGTCTGCTGCAATACTCCCAAGGAGAGACTATGGTTTCAGTGTACGGTCTGGGCAACCCGTTGATGGATATCATACTTCGGGCAGATCATTCAACACTTGAGAGTCTCGAGGCAGTTCCCGGCACGATGAACCTGGTCGATTACGCCTATCAGCAGAAGGTGATATCACTTGGGAGCGACCCTGTCTTCTCGCCGGGCGGAAGCTGCGCGAATACCATCCGCGGACTCGCCTGGCTGATCGCCGATGAACGGGATCTTGGTTCTCCAGCCTACACGGGTGCGGTGGGGCGCGACGAGAATGGCGGAAGATTCGAGCGCGCTATGGAGGCCGAGGGAGTCAACACCCGTCTTGCGAGAAAGCAAGTCCCCACCGGAACTTCCGCGATCCTCGTGACGCCGGACTTCGAACGAACAATGTTCACTTTTCTCGGCGCCTGCCGGGAATACGGAGTGACCGATTTTGACGATGGCCTGCTCTCGCAAGCCCATATTTTCCACACCACCGGATACATGTGGGACACAAAGAATCAGGAAGAATCTGCGAAACGTGGAATGATGGAAGCACAGAAACGGGGCGTTCAGGTTTCCTTCGATATTGCAGACCCTTTCGTTGCCCGTCGGTACCGGGACAGCCTCACGCAGTGGCTGCCCGGGAAGGTCGACATTCTTTTTGCCAACCTCGAAGAATTGCGTGCCATGACGAATGGTGAGGGAGATCCGGAAGATGTCCTCGGGGCTGCCGCCGAGTTCGCCCCGGTGATCGTCATGAAGAACGGCAAGCTGGGATGCATGATCTTGAGTGCAGGCGGGGTAATCCGGGTACCAGGTGAAGCAGTCGATCCGAAGGACACAACCGGCGCAGGGGACTCCTTCGCGGCGGGATTTCTCTATGCCTATCTTCAGGGCCGATCGCTCACCGAATGCGGGCGCCTTGCCAACCGCCTTGCTTCCCGGGTGGTTACCGTGCAGGGCTGCGACTACAACCTTCTCGATCGGGCCGAAATCCTCCGTGATTGACCCTATTTTGGATCCGGCACCGCAGCGTCGATTTTTGCGATTAACTCTTCAGTAATACGGCTCAATTCCTCGGTTGCGTTAGCCGCGATCTCCTGGGAGCGACGGCGCTCCTTGAAGAGTTCATCGGTTACGAGCAGGGCCGACAGTATGGCGAGTTTCAGACTGTCGCGCGTCGAAACGCTTCGTGAGATTTCTTCGATTTTTGTGCGGTAGAAGTCGAGGAGATCGGCGAGATACTCAGAATCCTCATCGCTTTGAAGTGTGAAAGAGCTGCCCAGCAATTCAATGTGCATGACCGTCACTGCCGGCTCCGGTCTTTAGAATATGTCAAGTTCGGATTCGGCGTTCTCTTCGTCCGATGTCGTCTCACCGGCGAAGAGATCGTCTTTTCCGTTCTTTCCGGCCTCGATCGGGCTCGCCTCAAAGTCATCATCGGATTGCGGTTTATCGGTTCGTCGGTTCGCGGTTCCGTTCGTCGCCCCCAGCTCATTCGACTTCCGGTGTTCTGTCGTGACGCTGGACTCGGCCGGGTGGGCGTTCTCGACCGGCACGGCGCCCGCAGTACCGCGATCCTTCGGCGCCGTCTTGGTATGGGTGCCACCGGGCGGTTGACTTGGCGGAGCATGCCTCTTTGCGGGAGTGCCGGCCTCGTCCGGGTCTTCTATGAGGGCGTCTTCGAGCTGGTCGAGCTGTTTGAGCGCATTGGTGATGCTCAACTCTATCTCTTGCTGGCCGGACTTGAAGTCTCCGACCATGCTTTCCAGATCACCAATGCGTTTTTCGTACGTTTCGAGAGACGCGCGAAGAGATTTGTTCTCCTCCCGCAATTTTTGGATGTACTGGATGGCTTTCTGAACCCTGGACTCGAGAAGCCGTATCTGTTCCAGGTTCACCATAGCATTACACTCCCACGGTTTCCCGGGCTTTTTCCACCAGGGCTTTGAATGCCTGCGCGTCTTCTATTGCCAGATTGCTCAAAGCTTTTCGATCCATTTGGATGTTCGCTCGATTCAACCCGTTGATGAAACGAGAGTATGTCATCCCTTCGTTCCGGCAGGCAGCTGAAATTCTGGCAATCCATAGTCTTCTGAATTCCCGTCTGCGGCCGCGTCGATCGCGATACGAATAGCTGAGGGCTTTCGCGAGCGCGTCTTTGGCTACGCGGTGCAGTTTGCTGCGTTTCCCCCAGAATCCCTTTGTCTGTTTAAGGATCTTCTTACGTCGATCCTTGCGTCGAGTTCCGTCTACTGCTCGTGGCATCGCTGCTTACTCCTTCCGTTGCGTCGTATGCGTTGACCGCGCGATTGCTCAAACGCGGTTCTCCGGTTTTTCAACCGTACGGTAACAAGACACGGATTCGTTTGACCTCAGCAGCGCTGAGAATACCGGTCTTGCGCAGGTGACGCTTCCTCTTCGGACTCTTTTTGGTCAAAATGTGCCGGAGGTTCTGCTTCTTGTACTTTACTTTGCCCGTCGCGGTGAACTTATATCTCTTCGCGGCGGCTCTGCGTGTCTTCATCTTTGGCATCTTCACACCTCACTGTTTGTACGTACGCCGATCCACCGGTTTTCTCGGAGCATCGGCGCGCTGACAAATCGTATCTTCCACTTGCGGTCGGCTGGCTTACTTCTTGACCTTCGGGCTGACGATCATCGACATGAACCGGCCTTCCATAAGTGCCGGACGATCCATCACGTATGAGTCCTCAAGGAGCACGAGAACCTGATCCAGAACATCCTTCCCAAGTTCCGTGTGTGCGAGCTCGCGTCCGCGGAATCGGATTGTAACCTTGACTTTGTTTCCTTCGTCGAGGAACTCACGCACATGCTTGGTCTTGAACTGGAGATCATGTTCTTCGATCTTCGGTTGCATCCGAATCTCCTTCATCTTGACCAGCTTCTGCTTTTTCTTGGATTCTCGGTTCTTCTTTTCCTGCTCGAACTTGAACTTACCATAGTCGAGTATTTTGCACACCGGCGGGCTCGCCTGTGGCGCAATTTCAACCAGATCAAGTCCGCGTTCCTGCGCCATCCGAACCGCGTCGAGAGTCGGCACAACGCCGTGCTGAGTTCCCTCGTCGTCTATCAGGCGCACTTCTCTCACACGAATCATTCCGTTGATCCGCAGATCTCTATTTGTAGCCAATCGACCTCCTTCTTTGGCTTTGCGTGACCGCTACCGGTCGGTGAGTACAGGGTGAACACTGTATCACTGTTACCCGAAAGAGTCAAATATCCCTATCCACGTGTCTGGAACTATACTAGATTTTGCGACGCCTCGTCCAGCAGACCTTCCGAGTGTCCTTCGAGCACAAAGCAGACTTCCGCCGCCCGCAGATTGAGCAAAGGGCCGTGAATGGGCCTGCCACGCCGAATGCTGATCTCCTTCAGGATCGCCGTGTTGAGATCGCCGCACAGGTAGGTAAAATCTCGACGAGTGCAGAGGTGAATGTTCGGTGTGTTGTACCACTCGTACGGCAGCGTCTTCGTGACCGGCATTCGCCCGGTGAGCAGAAGCTGAAGTCGATTTGACCAGAAGCCGAAGTTGGGAAAACTTACAATCACGCGCCGTCCTACCCGCAGCATCTCTTTCATGAGAAGAATCGGATTGTGAACCACCTGAAGGGTTTGATTGAGGATGACATAGTCGTAGGTGGCTGTTCCGTAGTCCTTGAGCCCTTCGTCGAGGTTACCCTGGAAGACCGAGAGCCCTTTTGATATGCACTCCCGGATCAGATCTTCCTCGATTTCTACACCCCGTCCGCGCACCTGTTTTGCCTCGTGCAGCTTTACGAGCAATTCTCCGTTGCCGCATCCCAGGTCAAGTACGCGGCTCCCCGCTTCTACGAGGTCCACGATATCCTCGTATCGAAAGTGTTGTCTGTCACTCTTTTCCATGTACGGTTTCCAGAAACGAGGCGATTATACCGGTCTGACGGTCCGTCTCGAGAAGGAAGGAATCGTGACCGAATGCACAGTTCAGCTCGACGTAGGATACGTCTTTTCCATTTCGCACCAGGCTGAACACCATTTCCTTGGATTGGTACGACGGGTAAAGCCAGTCAGAGGTGAAGCTGACAACGAGGAATTTGGACTCGCAACGCGCGAAAGCGGAATCGAGCCCGCCGTACCGCTCCCCAAGGTCATAGTAGTCCATGGCCTTGGAGAGATAGATATAGGAGTTCGCGTCGAAACGGTCAACGAACTTGGTCCCCTGATATTCGAGGTAGCTTTCGACCTCGAATTGATCGTCGAAGTCGAATCCGTATTGCGCTCTTTCGCGCAGTTTGCGGCCAAACTTCAATCCCATCGACTCGTCCGAAAGGTAGGTGATATGTCCGACCATGCGCGCGATCGACAGGCCGGTCGCCGGTGGTTCTTTTCCATAATAATTGCCGTTGTTCCATCGCGAGTCGGACATAATGGCGTTTCTTCCCACGGCGTTGAATGCAATTCCCTGCGCGGTAAGCCGCGCAGTGGACGCGAGGATAATTGCCGATTTTACTCGCCGCGGATAGCTGACCGCCCATTCGAGGGCCTGCATCCCGCCCATGGATCCACCGACCACCGCCATCAACTCTCCAATGCCAAGATGATCCATGAGAATGCGCTGAACTTCAACCATGTCATGGATGGTGATAACCGGAAAGGTGAGCGCATACGGTTCGTTGGTTTCCGGATTTGTCGATCCCGGGCCCGTTGTTCCCTGGCATCCTCCAAGCACATTTGAGCAGACGACGTAGTATCTGTTCGTGTCGAACGCTTTTCCTGGCCCAACCATCGAATCCCACCAGCCGCGATGGCGATCCTCGGGGGCGTGAAGTCCGGCGACGTGAGCATCACCGGAGAATGCGTGCAGCACCAATATCGCGTTGGTGCGAGCGCTATTCAGTTTGCCGTAGGTTTCGTATCGGACCGTAACCGGGCCGAAGTCTTTACCGCTGTCGAGACGAACCCCGTGGCCGGTGACCCCGAAGGTGAAATCTCTCGGTTCCACGATTCCTGTCTCTTTCCGGATGGAGTTCGCTACGCCCCCGGTTTCTGTACGAGCTGATTCGGCCATGCTGCGGCAATCCTAGTAGCCTCGCCAATTTCTGTCAAGCTGAATCACCTTTGAAACCGGCGCTTCGCACTTATCGTCCGGCCCATCGGATCTGAGCGTCTGCTTGAAAAGCGGCATCGTTCGTGATAGCGTCAGCGACATCATGGTTGTCTATCTGCTCACTGCCGTTCCGATCGCCTATGTGTTCGTGATCATGCTTCTCGAGGCGCACGCTCTGCCCACACGGATCACGGTTGTTCCGGCCGTGAAGGGCGCGCTCAGCTATGCGGTCGTCGCAGCAGTCATGGGCATCATTTCCGGCATTTTCCCACTCCTCTACCGGGCGCCGATCATCTATCTGCACTACCTGATGGACGAGCTTCTTCTGCCGGCTGCGCTGTTGATCGGCTGTTTTTTCCTTTTCAGTCGGACCCTGTGGGAGGAGTCGAAGACCGACCGGTTCCTCGGACTCATGGCGTTCTTCGCCGGTTACTACGCGATTGGCGGGTTCGTCGATCTTTTTACTCACTCCTATTATCTGGGTCCGTACCGGCTGTTTCTCGTACCCACAATTCGGGTCGTCCTGATGATTCTCATCCCCAGCGGCATTGTGGCTTTTCGGGAAGAACGCATGTTCATGCGGTTCATCTATCTTGCGGCCGCGGCCGCCGGTCCGTTCGTAGGAGCGTTGGTTGCCATGACCCACATTATCGGCTCCGGCAGCGTTCCCTATCTCATCACCGTCGGTTTCTTTTTTGTTGGCATTGGAGCCGGCTACGGGATGGTACGTTTGTACCTTCCGCTTCGGATATGAAATTCGATGCGTAGGACGCTGGCGGTGGCGGTGTGTGCGGTGGTTCTCGCCGCCACGTGCGCGCGCACTCCGCACTATGTCGTCCTCGTTGACACTTACTACGCTGCGGCACATGAGGCCGGCGCAATCGAAGAATCTCTCAAGGTAACAGAGCGTCGAACGGGGGCAAGAGTCAGGGGGATACTTGTCCCTCCGGATGCAGACGGAAAACTATTCGCGACCCTCCCTCTTGCAGGAGCTACCGTAGTCCTCACCCCTCTGCTCGCGCCGGACGTCGGGCTACTCGCCCGCCTCTTTCCAGAATCCAGTTTCGCCGTAATAGGACAGGTTCAGAGTTCCGCAGGGTCTCCCGTCGAGCGCGCAACAGCGATCCTTTTCGACCGCACAACCGCACTGTTCGCCGCAGGCGCTACGCTCGGAAAATACGCGGCTGGCAACGACAATCCCCGGCACGCCGGGGCGGCTCCCTCGGCGGCCGGGGTCTGGGTGTTCTTTCTTGCAGATTCTGCATCGTTGCGTTCAGAGCTTTCCACTTTTCGTCAGGGGTTGTCGGAAGGACTCGGCGCCGGACTCGCAAGCCACGCGCACTTCGCCGTCTACGATTCGCCGCCGGGGCGGGACGAATTACGCACGGCAATTCAGGAGGCTAGATCGGCAGGGGCGACCTGTTATGCACTTTTTGTCGGCCGTCAGAACCCCTACTGTTTTGAGCTTCTGGCCGGTACAGAGGCAAAAGTAGTGACTTCCGATCTCATGGGGACCGACGCCTTTTCAAATGAAGTTCTTTGCTCGGTCGAGGAGCCGCTTTCTTCTGCGGTTCAGGCGGTAATCGGGGCCGGAGAATCGCTTCCGGGTACCATCAATGTTCAGGCAATGCTGGAAAATTCCGGCGGAAACGTGATTCGGCCCTCAACTTTCCGCGAAGTCCTGCCGACAAAGTGAGTGACGAAGTGGGCGATTCGTCGTCTGGTTGTCGCGTGCAGCACGAGGTTGTCTATCGGGATCGTCGCCATAAATTGTTTCCAGAAAACTGTTTGACAAAGGTTTTCGATAGAAATATAATTCACTGTGACTTGGACCGTTCCAAGTTACGTCGACGAAGGAGCGAATAATGAGACGAGGCGGCCTGTTCTCCTTAAGCCTGTTTGCCGTGCTGTTACTTCTTGCGAGTGTCACGGCGTTTGCCGACGACGTCACGCAGAATATTCAATCGATAATCCTGGAAAACTTCATTGAGCCGACGCAACATCAGTGGATTGTAACGGGCAGCAAGTTCGTGACCAAGGACTATCCGCAGTCGGCGGTCGTAAAGACCTGGCCCGAGGCATTGTACCGCACGCAGCCGGAAGGGAAGGACCTACGTTCTCTCGGTATTCACGCCAAATTCGACCGGCTGGCCTACAACTACATCGAAATCATCCCGGCCGCGAAGGGACAGGACGGGAAACTCGTCCCGACACCGATTGACATTCCAGGTCGGGCCAGGAGTCTCGACGTCTGGATGTGGGGTTCGTACCACGACTACTACGTTGAAGCCCAGATACGCGACTATCGTGGGATGGTCTATGTTCTTCGTCTCGGCAATTTGGCCTTTCGAGGATGGAAAGATCTCACCGTTGATATTCCCACCTACATTCCGCAGTCGGCGATCTATCTGCCCGCGACCCAAAATCTTCAGCTCTTGAAACTGGTTATTTGGACGACCCCGACCGAACCGGTGAACAATTTCTACGTCTATATGAATCAGATAAAAGTTCTTACGGATACCTTTGAGTCCCCGTGGGATGGAGAGAATCTCACCAACTCGAGTTACGTGAATAAGTTGTGGTCGGAGGCCGGTACAAATTCTCAGGGTGGACAGCAGACCCCGGGCACCTCCGGCACACCAACACAGGGACAGTAAACAGGAGAGTGTGAGATGAAGAAGGGTGGTCTAGTAGCGCTTACATTGTTGGTGTTGTCGATCCCTGTGTTTGCTCAGGCAACGGCGCCGCCGAACGCCGCCACGATCGGCGTCGATACGGCGCAGCAGGCATTGCAGGAAATCTCCATCTCCAAATTCGAGGACCCCGGAATGTGGCGGGTGTTCATGCCGGTGGATCAGGGCATCATCGAGAGCCGACGCTTCGAGGGTGCCCCCGCGGAGCGAAAACCTATTCCCGACGAGCAGAAACTCGGGGTTACCGGCGAAGACAAGTATGTACTTGGTGTAAAGGTGCAGTTCTTCCGGCGAGGAAATACCGAGATCTTCGTCCAGCCCATCCGGCCGTTGGCAGTTCCCGGGATCACCAAGACCGTATCGGTGTGGGTTGTCGGGCGCAATTTCAACCACGTGCTCAAACTGGTAGTTCGTGACCAGTTCGGGAATATCGACGTAATCGACATGGGGACGCTGAACTACTCCGGATGGCGGCAACTCACCTGCGCGATTCCCCCAAACATCCAGCAGCGGAACATCCACTATCCGGGTCGCGGTGGGATCGTAATACTCGGGTTTATGATCGATCCGGCGCTTCTGGAAACATATGGTTCTTACTACGCCTATTTCGACGACTTGACCGCGGTGACCGATCTATTTGCGGACCAGTCTCGGGACAAAGACGATATTCCCGACACCTGGTGAAGTACCCTGCCCGATGGATTGCGCGGGTCAGAAATAAGGGTCCTCAAGGAAGCTTGAGGACTCTTTTTGTTTAGGCGGATCATGGCAGATTACTACACATTTCTTCGACAGGCTTATTTCTTTCAGGATCTCACCGAAGAGGAAGTGCGTGTTATTGCCGAGCTCGCGAACGAAGAATCCTTCCGTGCCGGCGAGGTCATATTTCGCGAGACCTCGCGCGCGGAAAAGTTCTACATCGTGCGCGAAGGTCAGGTCGAGGTTTGGAAGGACTTCGACGACGCGAAACGGGATCTGCTCGCCGTACATGGAGAGGGGCACCTTTTCGGCGAAATGGCATTGATAGATGATCTGCCGCGCAGCGCGACCATAGTGGCTCGCACAAATGTGCGGGTAATCTACCTTCTTCGGGAAGCGTTCATCAGCGTTCTCAAGAACAACTCGAATGTCGCACTCTCTCTTCTGCGTTCCCTTTCCGCGATGGTTCGCAAGAGTAATGACAGCTTCGTCGAGGATCTTCGGCGGCAGAATGTAGAGCTGGAGGCGGCCAACCGGCAGCTTCGCGAGGCACAGGAGGAGCTGCTCAGGGCCGAGCGTCTCTCGAACCTCGGCAAGTTTTCTTCGCTGATTCTGCATGACATCCGTAATCCAATTTCGATCGTGAAAAGTTACGGCGAGATGATCGTCATGACCGCCAATGACGCCGAGAAGACGCGGGAACATGCATCGAAGATCATTCGCGAGGCCGACCGGTTGAACTTCATTGCGAGTGAACTTCTCGACTATTCGCGCGGAGAAATACGGCTCAATATGTCGGTTGTTCTCCTGTCCGGATTCTTCGAAAAACTCCGCGGATATCTGGCAGACCGCTACGCTTCGCGAAACCTCCAGATGAACTTCACCACCGAGGAGGTCGGCCCGGTGATCTTTGATGAGGAGCGCCTGCTCAGAGTGATGATCAACCTTGCCGAGAATGCGCGAAAGGCGATGACGAACGGCGGGGTGCTCTCGATTCATGCGGCGCGGGAAGGGGCCACACTCAACTTCGCAGTCACCGACAACGGGGAGGGAATGTCCACCGAGGTTCTGCAGATGATTTTCGAGCCGTTCTTCTCGTCGTCGAAGAACGGGGGCACCGGATTGGGTATGGTCATCGTGAAGAACATTGTCGAAGCCCATCACGGCAGCCTCGATGTTTCCAGCACACCCGGCGTCGGAACCACGGTCAAAATCAGGTTGCCGCATCGGGCGTAGTCTCTCCGCAACGTAGACAAATCGCGACGCGGCTCGTATTTATAAACAGAAGATTCGTGCGTGTCGATGGCCCGACCGGTGGTAGCTCGACTCGGACAGCGTTGTTCACTCGACTTGCAGAAGTTGCAGTCGGACATCCGCGCAACCGATACTATTTGCTCATCGTTCGGGTCGAGGATCTGGATGCGGCGGAAGACCGCATATGTAGCGCACCCTTTGCACCGGTCACGGTTCACTGTGATCGATTTTCAAGACTATGGGCTATTGTGTGCTGGATCCTCGGCCGAAGAACCCGGCGTGTCCGGGGGATACCGAAGGGGATATCACCACGGTCGCAGCGGCGAAACTGTTTCCGTTGGGCCGCGATACCGTCCGGGATCGTCTCGGTCTTCCTCACGTCTCGCTATATTCCCCGGGACGGAATAGCCGGGTGAAGTTGGCTTCCACCGACTGCACGAGTGTTTCTGCCGATATCCCCCGGGTCTCGGCTATGCATTCATAGGTAAAACCAATCAGACCGGGGTGATTTGTCCGCGCACGGAGCGGATGCGGCGCAAGGTAGGGTGCATCGGTTTCGACGAGCAGACGGTCGCCGGGAACATAACGCGCAACATCGCGCAGCGATTCTCCATTTCTGAATGTGACGTTTCCGGCAAAGGAGAGGTAGTATCCGGCGTCGATGCATTTCCGGGCAAATGAAACATCGCCGGAAAAACAATGCATGACCCCGCAACGTTCGGGATCTGACTCAGCAAGCGCCGCGAGAAGATCCGAGTCGGCGCCTCGATTGTGAACGACCACCGGCAGCGAGAGGTGCTGCGCGAGCGTGAGTTGCCGGCGAAAGAGGTCCTGCTGCCGCTCCCGTGTTGCGTAGTCCCTGTAGTAATCGAGCCCTATCTCGCCAATTGCAGCCGGTCTGTCACCCATGCACAAAGACTCGAGCCGGGAAACCAGATCGGTGGCCTCCGGTTCCGCGGCAACGGATGGATAAAGCCCGTGTGTCCGCAACACCCCGGGGAAACCGGCGGCGAGTTCGCGGCGCTCCTGGACGTCATCAAGGTCGACACCTACGTCAACGATCCAGGCTGCGCCGGTATCGAACCAGTCGCCAAGGACTCCGCGGACATCGGTCCCCTTCCTTTTCATATGGAGGAGGTGGCAGTGTGAGTCGATTGCACCGGCAATTATCGGCGTCTCTCGGGTCGTCGAACTGCTCATGATTCAGTTCTCCATTTCAGA
Organism: uncultured Spirochaetota bacterium; assembly: GCA_963832675.1. Classification (GTDB taxonomy): domain Bacteria; phylum Spirochaetota; class Spirochaetia; order DSM-27196; family DATKUC01; genus DATKUC01. Next base: position 58,054 of record CAWHUY010000008.1, read on the forward strand.
CGATTCCTTTTTTTTGGGGGAGGGGAAGGGCGAGTTCCGGTCCTCCTGACCGTCCGGTTTCCGTTCTGTTCTGCTCGAGACAACCGGGTCTGCTTGACCCGTGACGGAGCGGGCTGGTAACATGACCGGATCGTTGAACTCCCGGAATCGGTGCGGTCACGAACGACCTGCCGGAGTGGTGGAATGGTAGACACAGGGGACTTAAAATCCCCTGACCCGCAAGGGTCGTACGGGTTCAAGTCCCGTCTCCGGTAGTAACCTGTCCCGCGCAACGCCAATTTTACGCACCGCGTCGGCGACAGCCTACCAATTCACCCGGTTGCGTCCGCCTGCTTTTGCGCGGTAGAGCGCGTCGTCCGCCGCCCTGACAAGCTCTTCAATCGAGAGCGCGGTCCTTTCAGGCAGCTGGGCTGCGACTCCTGCGCTTATCGTCGTGTGGCGCCCCTCGGGCCAATCGTGAGTTTCCACCGCATTGCGGATGCGTTCGGCGACCTTGCGCCCGCCAGTCATGTCCGTGCGGGGAAGGACCACAAGGAACTCCTCGCCGCCGTAGCGGGCCGCGTAGTCAATGTCGCGAAGCTCGTTTGTGATGATCGTCGCGACTGCTTTGAGAACCGCGTCGCCTTCGATATGGCCGTAGGAGTCATTCAGCGCTTTGAAGAAGTCGAGATCGAGCATGATTACCGTCAGGGCATGACCGTAGCGCTGAGCGGCACGCAGCTCCCTGCCGAGAGCTGCCTGCAGGTAGCGCCGGTTGCAGAGCTGCGTGAGCTCGTCGGTGTTCGAGACCACCTCGAGACGGGCCTTTTCCTGCTCCAACAGGAGATTCGTCTGTTCGAGCTCTCGCGTCCTGCGTGAAACTGTCTGTTCGAGCGAGGCGTTGAGTTCGGCGAGCTGGGCCGCATGCGCACCCATTTCGGTGTGCATGGATGCGACGCGCATTGCGACGACCGTCGCGAGACCAGCTGCAAAAAAGAAGATCATGTAATGTTCGGTCGTATCGGTCCATGGAAGCAGGCTGCGTGCCACGAGAATGTCGTGAATGTTGAGCGCGGCCATGACGAGAAATGTTGAGAGGAGTATCACGGATTCGCGGCTGCCGTTCCGCAACGAGACGAAAGTAGCGACGATGAAGAGAACAACAAAGATTCCGAAAAAGATCTCCGAGGGAGTGAAAAGGACATAGACCGGAAAGGCGCCGAGGAGGCTCAGCCCGATTCCTCCGGCGCCGACGACCAGGTAGAGGAAGCCCGCAATGCGCATGGGAGCTACGAACTGGCGGCTGACAATGTCCATGAGAAAAAGGGCAATCATGCCCGGAATCGCAAAGGCGGTAGCCGCCTCCACGTATTCCCAGAACAACGGTGCAGGAAGGACAGCCTGTTTCAGATAGGTATCGGCGACGACGCGGATAACCATAAGCAGGGTGATTCCGGCCATGAGGACATATGTTCGTCGAGGTGAACCGAATAGAAATACGAGCGACCCGAGCAATGCAATGGTCAGAAGGGCGGCAGCGACGAAGAGGCGCGGCGCATCACGAGCAACCAGGTAGCGGAAAAGCCCGTATTTCGGCCCCAAAAAGACCTTTCCCCAGAGTCCGATATCGCGGTATCCGGAGTGGACGAGGAAGTCCAGCTGCTTTCCCGCGGAGTCAGGAGGCAACGTGATGAGATGCCACGGCCAGCCGTGAAACTTGTTATCGAATTTTCCACCCGCAAGGCCGTAGGAATAGACAGGATTCCCGTCGACGCTTACAGAGAAAGCGGTATCGACGCTTGGGACGAAAAGCGCAGGGTCGGCGGGAAGGGAAGCGGGCAGGTCGGCACGGAAATGGACGGCGGTACGGCTCCCCCTGTCAGGCGGATTGCTGGGGTGGTCGATCGGAGTCCACTGCGCAGGCGCTTCCGAAGGAGACGCTGGATCAACCCATGCATAGGCCCACTTGCCGTCGAATTCGGTCCACGGCGTCGTTTCGGCATTCGCCCCGGCCCACGTGGCAACCGGAACAAATCCGTATCCGGCGGCCAAGACTACAATAAGCGAAGGGACCAAACTTCGGGCTCTGATGCTTGTCCTCCGGTGCCGGCGGTTCAAATGGGTAGCTCCCATTATACCAATCAATCGCGTCCAATACTACTTTGTTTCAGGTCAGGCATTACCAGGTTGAGCTCCCGGTTACGCCGAGGTCGCTGGCGCAGATCGACGCCCTTGCGCTACTTCTTATCCTTGTCCTTGTATTTCGCCGGGTCGGCATCAAAAGTCTTTTTGCAGCCCGGTGCGCAGAAATAATATGTCTTCCCGAGGTAGTCGCTCTTCCACTTTGCGCTCTTTTCGTCGACTTCCATTTTGCAGATCGGGTCAATTGCCATCTTCTATCTCCTTTTCCATATTGTTGTTTCTCGCTTCACGGGGAAGAAGCTCCGGGAACTCGTACCACTCCACCCCCTCTGCATCGATCTCCATGCGTACCCGCACACCGTCGGCGAGTTCACGAAGGGTATCTTCCGCCGTTTTCGCCGAAAACCCTGTTTCCACTACCAGTTCTGAGACGGTCAGCCGACCGCCATGCGCCCGAGCAGCCCGAAAAATGTCCTGATGTGAGGGGCCGCGCAGGTCGAGCGGCGCATCTTCCCCGTCGATCCGCCTGTGTGCGGACCTTTCCCGGAGTCGCCGGACGGTGCGTGCCGCAATGTAGACGATCAGTGGCAGAAATATCCACGCGTAGTCTGTGGGAAGGTGCATCATCTCACGCCTCTCATCATAGGACCATGCCCTGGTGGGGTGCGTCAATCATTCGATTCACCCCGTCCTGGACTCTCGATGCTCAATTGCTAAATCAAACAGTCGTTGTCGTACAAGATCCTCCGGGGGAGTTCCTACGAGTTTTCCGCGGTCACGATATATGCGGCAACCATATGAAACAGGGAGCGAACCTCGGTCTTTTTCCAGGTCTTCGCCTTCGATACGAACCGAAGGCGAGCCAAAAAACGAGAGGCGCTGCGCGTCTGCCCGGTCTTCGACGACGATTCGGGTGATCTGGACAGGTACGCCCAACTCGGCCGCGATCTCGTGCACGACACGCACCGCCGGCTCGGCATTCGGGCATCCGGGAATGCTCATCACTTCGACGTTCAACATCGTCCGCTCCTTTCTCGTCTCAAACAAAGATACTGCTCATCGCCTTTCGGGGACACTGGTTCTCCCGTTCGGCCTTTGCACTATTGACATATCATACCCTGGTAGGGTATATTGTGTCTACAGTCGAGCGCCGATGGGCGCAAGGAAGGGTGAACATGGCTGCCATACATACCGAAAAAGCGCTCGCCCGGTTGCGTCGAATCGAGGGTCAAGTTCGCGGGATCCAAAAAATGCTGGAGGATGACCGGTATTGTGTTGATATACTCACGCAGACGAGCGCCGTAATTGCTGCGCTTCACGGCGTCGAAGATCTCGTGATGGAAAATCATCTCAATACCTGCGTGGCGGACGCGATGAAAAGCGATGACCCCGAGCGCAAACGAGAAAAGGTTGATGAGGTAATGACGGTAATCACGAAGTTTCGCAAGCATGGGTAGGAGGACGACCAATGGCAGTAATCGACAAGGACAGTCTCAAGATCGAGACATTGAGAATAGAGGGAATGCACTGTGCAAGCTGCGTTTCAGCAGTGGAGAAGTCGCTGCGAGGGGTCGCAGGTGTGGGGGAGGCCAACGTGAACCTCGCGACCGAATCGGCCCTCGTGAAGTTCAATTCCGCGACCGTAGATATCGCCCTGCTGCGAAAGGCGGTTGAAGACGCAGGCTACGAGGTCGTTGTCCCCGTGCAGAAGGTTACCTTCACGGTCGAAGGAATGCACTGCGCGAGCTGTGTGGCCGCGGTTGAAAAATCACTGAAGAGCGTTTCCGGTGTTTCGGATGCTACGGTGAACCTTGCCACGGAGAGTGTTTTTGTAAGCTTCGATTCGATGACCGCCACGACGGAGGCTCTTTCGCGTGCGGTTGACGATGCGGGTTACCGGCTCGTCGTCGAATCGAGCGACGTGGAGGAGATCGAGGACGAGTTGGCGAAAGATGAGCGCAGGATTCGTGACGCCGGCCGGAAGATGTGGTTTGCGTGGGCAATCACCGTGCCGATCGTCCTCTGGATGTTACCCGAGATGATAGGTGGGTTCATGTTTCTGGGGGCAACAGGCTACAACGTGGGAATGTTGCTGCTCGGTGCGGCTGCAGTCCTCGTACCGGGGTGGGCGACGATTCGCGCCGGGGTGAAATCTACCGCGCACTTTTCTCCGAACATGGACGCCCTCATTGCCATGGGCACGTTCGCTTCCGTCGCGAGCGGAATGGTCGCCGTTCTGCACCAGTTCGGGATCGGGCCGGCCTTTGCGAACTTCGCGGGCGTTGCCGGTATGATCATGGCGTTTCACCTTACCGGAAGATATATAGAGACGAAGGCGAAGGGACGCGCTTCCCAGGCTATCAAGCGGCTCATGACGCTCGAGGCCAAGGAAGCGACGGTTGAACGCGATGGTATCGAGGCGAAGCTGCCCGTGTCGAAGCTCGTCGTGGGCGACATAGTTCTCGTGCGACCGGGAGAAAAGATCCCCACCGACGGCGTGGTCATTGCGGGCGAAGGGAGCGTTGACGAGTCGATTGCGACCGGAGAGTCCATGCCGGTCGACAAGTCGGTCGGTTCCCCGGTAGTGGGTGCGACGATCAATGCGGAGGGGTTTCTCAAGATCCGCGTGACGAAGGTCGGCAAGGATACCTTCCTCAATCAGGTTATCAAGCTGGTAGAGGAGGCGCAGGGATCGAAAGTCCCGATACAGGTCTTCGCCGACCGTATAACTGCCGTTTTCGTCCCGGTGGTGATCGCAGTGGCGCTGCTCACTTTCGGCGCCTGGATGATATTTCCCCTATTCTTCCACAATCTGGTTGTCTGGGCCGCAGGCTTTCTTCCGTGGGTCGATCCAACGATGGGGACCGTTGCCCTTGCACTTTTCGCGGCAATAGCGGTCCTGGTAATCGCCTGTCCGTGCGCTCTTGGACTCGCGACTCCGACCGCGCTCATGGTTGGAAGCGGAATGGGTGCGCAGAACGGGGTGTTGATCCGGAAGGGAGCTGCAATCCAGATCTTGAAGGATGTGAAGACCATCGTTATGGACAAGACCGGCACAATTACGCGGGGGCGTCCCGGAGTAACCGACGTGATCGTATTCAACGGCAGTACGAAAGAGGAGTTGCTGCGCCTTGCCGCCGCCGCCGAGACGGGGTCCGAACATCCACTTGGCCGTGCCGTCGTCGAGCACTATGTCGCGCGGTCGACAGCTGAGGGAGCTCTGGCCCGCGCGGACCTGCCGGAAGTTACCGACTTTGCCGCTGCGAGTGGACGCGGGATCAGTGCAAGCGTCGAAGGCAAACGCGTGCTCGTCGGGACCTCCGCTCTGATCGATGATGCAGGCGTCACTCTTTCGTCCACTGAGCGCGATGCCAAACATGCGCTCGAGATCGAAGCCAAGACAGCGATGTGGGTTGTGGTGGATGGAAACGTTGCCGGCCTGATTGCGGTCGCCGACCAGGTCAAGCCCGACAGCGCGGCTGCAATTCGGGAACTTACGGCTCTTGGCTACGACGTGGCAATGCTGACCGGCGACAACGAACATACCGCGGCCGCGATCGCTTCGCAGGTAGGGGTTACGCGCGTCATCGCCAATGTGCTGCCACAGGACAAGTCCGCCCAGATAATGCGGCTTCAGAAGGAACTTGGACCGGTAGCGATGGTGGGCGACGGCATTAACGACGCCCCCGCGCTTACACAGGCCGACGTGGGCATCGCAATTGGGACGGGAACCGACGTCGCTATTGAAGCCGGCGACATTGTCCTGGTGCAGGGCGAACTGAGCGCGGTCGTGAAAGCGATCAAACTCAGCCGGGCGACTTTTCGAAAGATCAAACAGAATCTGTTCTGGGCGTTCTTCTACAACATTATCATGGTGCCGCTTGCGATCGTGGGTGTGATGCATCCGGTGCTCGCCGAGATTGCCATGGCGTTCAGTTCGATAAACGTGGTAACCAACTCGCGGCGATTGCAGAAAACGAATATTCAGCCGGCGGAGTGAAGCCGGCTCGGACAACGTGTCACCCTCGTACAGGGTCGGGGCGCGTGACTCGCTCGAGGGTTTCGAGGTAGAGGTAGGCTTCTTCGAACGTCGCGCCGCACATTTCCGGACCAGGTGTCAGATTCACGCACACCTGCGGCCGCTCCGGCTTTGCGAAAAGCATGCAGCGGTTGTCCTGCGTGAGCTGAACGCAACGCACCCCGGCCGGCTTCCCCACGGTGCGGCCGTCAATTTCCACCGGGGTCATCCCCGGAACCGGCGACGATATCGACATGGCTATACAACAGGCGCCACAGCCAGGTCTGCATTTCATCTTCTCGAGTGAATCCTGAGTCGATCAAAACGTCAATCACCGGAAAACAGATTACAGCCGGCTAGACTGAAATGCGGGCCGCCTTGAGTGTCCATGCTCGAAACGCGATGAGTCGGGCCTCCCCACCGAGCGCCCGCAGTGAAAGGCCGGTGTCGCCCTCGTCGGTGTATACCACCTTCGTCAGACATTTTCTGCCACCGTCGATAAATACTTCAATGACGGTGCGATCGATGTAGAGATGAAGCGAGATTTCTCCGTCGGTATCATACGGGACCTTGGTCCCGTGCACATCAAAGACGTGTCCATCATACTGTACATCGACCGCACTTCGACCGTCGTCCGCCCGGAGCAGCCTGAGCTCGACCGCGGAGGCCGGACCGAGAGAAAAAGAGCACTCCACTTCTGCGCATGAGTAATCCCGTCCGCGGCCGACGATGATCTCGTGTTCGTCGACACGCTGGGGTTCGAGCTCGATCAGATCTGATCGAAGGCGTTCGAGCTCCCGAGCGGGTCGTTGAACCGGATTTCCCGCGTCGTCAACATCGAGCTCGCGGGGAAGAGCGAGACATCCGTCCCACCCATGCCCGCGTCGAAAACCTCGGACCCAACCAAAAAGAATTATCCTGCCGTCGGGCGCTTCTGCGGTGTTGGTCGCGTAGTAGTCCATGCCGCTGTCCAGACGGCCGTGGGTCGACGGAGCGAACGTGTAGGTGCTCAGATTGAAGGTGCCAGTGTAGTATTCGACCGGTTTGTAGGGTGATACGAGGAGCATCCAGCGATCACCGAATTTTACGAAGTTGGGGCACTCGAAGAAGCTCATTTCATATCCTGGCTTGCGAATGAGAATATTCCTGAATGTCCAGCGCGAAAGCTCCGGATCGGCGGATTCATAGAGCAGGACGACGAAATCTCCGCCCGCCTTGTCGGCGAGCGTCGCGGCCACCACCATGAATGTTCGCCCTTCGGTATGGAAGACGTAGGGGTCCCTCCAGTCACCCTTGATTGCAGGGCCGCCGTGGTTGTCGACCGTCAATATGGGATTCCTCGGGTGTTTTTTCCATGCGAGCAGCTCTTCGTCACCGAGCGCCGCCCACTGCTCCCTTGGGGCATGCTCGGGACGAGGCCCCACCTTGGTGTAGAAGATAACTGGTTGACCGGCAGGGGTGATCGTGCAGCATCCGGAAAAACAGCTGTCTTCGCCCAAATCCCTCGAAGGAAACAGAGCAATAGGAAGGTGTTCCCAATTCACCAGATCTCGAGACCTCGCGTGGCCCCAATGGATTGTGTTCCATACGTCTGCGTACGGATTGTGCTGATAGAAGAGGTGGAACCAGCCGGAGCGGTGAATTGTTCCGTTAGGATCGTTCATCCAGCCGGCTACGGGGAGAAAATGGTAGGTTGGCCGGGTCGGGTCTCCGGCTGCCCGGGTCGCCATTTCGTCGAGCGCGTGTTCCGCATTCTCGCGCGCTTTCCGGAGATCGTAGGTTTCCGTTGTATCATCCCTGCGCCGTGACAATCTGAACTCCTTTGGACTCGATATCGTTCCGGATTTCCACCGGGATCGCGGCATCTGCGATGAGCTTTCCGGCTATCTGAATTGATCCGATCTGCATGATTCCTTCGCGGCCGAAGACCGAATGCTCAGCGACGACAATGATCTCCCGAGCCGCCTGGATCATCGCCTGCTGCATTGAGACATCCGGGATGCTCGAATGAAACAGCTGATATCCACGAGAAATGCCCGAAGGTTCGAGAAAGAGCTTATCGACCCGAATCTCGCGAACTGACGCCTCCGCGAGTGGCCCAATCAGAGTGTTCTGGGTCCTACGGAGCTCGCCCCCGGTAGCAATGAGGTGGATGTCGGCGTTTGCCCGAAGGATATCGAATATCGCGACGCTGTTCGTGACGACGGTAAGGTCCTTGATGGACAGCATTCCACGCGAAATTTCCTCGCTGATAGGCCCGGCAGACAGCAGAACGACGTTTCCTGTTTCGAGAAGTCCCAGCGCGCACGCGGCGATTGCCTTCGTTCGAATTATCTGTCCCTCGGCGGCGGCATCCTCGCTCCCCTCCCGATGAGATTCCCCGGAACGCTCCGTGCTCCTGAATGCGCCGCCGTGTCGCCGATTGATCTTACCCTCAAGGTCGAGAGTCTCAAGGTCCCGGCGAATTGTTACCTCGGAAATAGCGAGCATGGTGCTGAGGTCCCTTACCGTGAGAAACTCATGGTTCGCGAGAAGATTGATAATCCTGTTGTGCCGTGAGCTCACCGCTTCGTTCTGCCGTCTCATGTTGATCCCTTCGCGTCGGTCTTTCCGGATTGTAGCATCGATCAGGTCTGTTATCAAGCGAATTCGACCCCAAAGCGATCAAATATGTTCAACATATGGATAATAATCTTGATTATCCGATCATTAACGAAATACTTTGACATATAAACGATCGTATGATAAGATTCGACGTACAATTTGATCGTTTACGGTCGATTTGACCGAACGTTCGAGAATGTCTGTATCAGGAGGTTCGAATGAAGAGAATGGGATTCGTCGTTGTCGCAATTTTGACGACGGCACTGGTTTTCGCTGGCGGCCAGAGCGAGCAGAAATCCGCCGCCGGGCCCACAGCGGTGACTGTCTATTTCCACTCGGGCAAGGGTCCGGAACGGGAAACCCTGGCAGCTCAGATCAGCGATTTCAACAAAATGCAGTCGAAGTATAGCGTTACCGCTAAGCAGCTTCCGGAGGGCTCCTACACGGAACAGGTAAACGCCGCTGCAATGTCGAAAGATCTCCCCGACTTGCTGGATTTCGACGGTCCATTTGTCTACAATTTTGCCTGGGCGGGTTATCTCACGCCGATTGACAAATACGTGACGAAACAGATGCGCGATGACATCCTGCCGTCGATCATCGCTCAGGGCACCTACAACGGCAAGCTGTGGAGTCTTGGCACCTTCGACTCCGGCCTCGGTATCTATGCGAACAAGAAATACCTCCAGGAAGCGGGAATCCGCATTCCGACCGGCACCAAGGACGCATGGTCCGGAGCCGAGTTCGAAGCGGCTCTCAAGAAACTCAAGGCCATTCCCGGGGTCGACTATCCACTCGATCTCAAAATGAACTACGGGAAAGGGGAGTGGTTCACCTACGGTTTTTCTCCCATTCTTCAGTCTTTCGGCGCCGACCTGATTGATCGCAACGGCTACAAAACCGCAAGCGGTGTTCTCAACGGTGCGGCCGCGGTGAAGGCGATGACCATGTTCCAGAGCTGGTTCAAGAACGGGTATACGAAATACAATCCGGGCAACGACACCGATTTCGCAGACGGAAAGGCTGCATTATCGCTCGTGGGCCACTGGCAGTACAACCCGCTCAAGAAGGCGCTTGGCGATAATCTCATTCTTCTGCCGATGCCCGCATTCGGTGGTAAGTCGGTGACCGGCATGGGGAGCTGGAACTGGGGAATCACCAGCAGCTCAAAGAGTCCGGACGGTGCCTGGGCGTTCTTGAGCTATCTGATGGAACCGGACCAGATTCTGCGCATGACCGGCGCAAACGGCGCGGTTCCTGCGAGAAAGTCCGCTCTCGCAAAAGATCCTCTTTTCAAGCAGGGCGGTGATCTGTGGGAATTTGTCGACCAGCTCGAGAACACGGCGGTTCCGCGCCCGCAGACTCCGGCGTATTCGGTAATTACGCAGGCATTCCAGGATGTGATCGACAACATCGCCCAGGGTTCCGACGTGAAGGCCCAATTGGATAAGGCAACCGAAAAGATTAACCAGGACCTTAAGGACAACAACTACTACCAGTCCAAGTAGGCGACCGATTTTTTGACGTGATCTATTTCAGGACCACCGGCGGCATATCGCTGCCGGTGGTCGTCATCAGGAGTGTGTGGTATGAACATGCGAGCCACGATGTCCAGCCAGAAACGCTACGAAACGATTTCCGGATGGGTGCTCGCCGCACCCGCCCTGATTCTGCTTGCGCTGTTTCTGGTCGGCCCGTTTTTCATGTCGGTCGTTCTCGCCTTTACCAATCAGAGGCTGATTTCTCCGCTTCCGACGAGGTTCGTCGGACTACGCAATTTCATCCGAATCTTCGGCGACGACACTTTTTCTCATGCCATCTACAACAACTTCCGGTTCGCACTTTTTGTGGTTCCCATTCAGACTGCTCTGGCGCTTTGCCTGGCTCTGCTCGTGGATCGCACGCGACACGGTTCGAGGTTTTTCCGAACCGTCTACTTCATGCCGGTAGTCGTCCCTATGGTCGTGGTATCGGTGATCTGGTTTTTCATGTACAACCCGTCCCGCGGTCTTATCAACAAATTCCTCGAAACAATTACGTTCGGTGCTACCGGCCAGATCGAATGGCTGCAGAATCCGACGCTCGCCCTGCCGGCGATCATGGTCCTCTCCATCTGGCAAGGGGTCGGATTCCAGATGGTAATCTATCTCGCGGGTCTCCAGGACATACCCGACTCTCTGTACGAGGCGGCAAGGGTAGACGGTGCGCCGCCATGGAAGACCTTCCGGCATATCACACTCCCGGGGCTTCGAAACACCACTATTTTTGTTATCGTGTCGACGACGATTCTCGCGTTTCAGCTCTTTGACCAGGTGCAGGTGATGACACAGGGCGGTCCAAACAACGCGACCATGTCGACGGTTCTCTATATCTACAAGACCGGGTTCAAGGAGCTGAACGTTGGCGGCGCCTCGGCAATTTCGCTGGTTTTCGTCCTTGTCGTTCTTGCGGTTTCGCTTCTTCAGAGGCGATTTCTTCACTCGCGATCGGAGGTTGCGTGATGGACGCAATAACGACGTTCAGCAGGTCGATGTCGGTCCGGAAGCACGTCACCTCGGCCTTGCGTCTACTCGTGATGATTCTCCTCTTGATCTTCTTTGTTTTTCCCGTTGTCTTCATGCTCGTATCTTCTGTGAAACCCAATGAGCTGGTTTCCCGAGACATGGCGAGCCTCATGGCGTTTGTGCCGCGACAGGCAACACTCGAAAACTACTTGAAGATTCTCCAGGAACCCCAAGAGCCCTTTCTGCGATTCATGCTCAATTCGGGGATTGTCGTCGGAGGGATCGTCCTTGTCGGCATTTTTGTAAACAGCATGGCAGCCTATTCATTTGCGCGACTGAGGTGGAGGGGAAGAAATCTGCTGCTCACCATTATCGTGGCAGCAATGATTATCCCTTTCCAGGCGGTGAGCATCCCGCTACTGCTGGAAGTCAACTCCTACGGGTGGGTCGATACCTACCTCGTCCAGATCATCGTTTTCATTGCCTATCCGCTCTACATTTTCCTTTTCTATCAGTTCTTTCTTTCCGTTCCGCGCGACATCGAGACAGCCGCGCAGATAGACGGTGCGAACAGCTATCGCATCTACTTTCAGATTATTCTCCCGCTGTCAAAACCGGTAATCGCCACTGTGGCAATACTGAACTTCATCCAGCAATGGGGCAATTTTCTCTGGCCGCTTCTGGTAACCAGAGGCTATGAACACCGGCCGCTTCCCGTCGCCATGCAGACCTACTTCGGTCTTCAGCCGCGATACTGGGGCCGCATCATGGCGTTCGCGGCGATGATCACCGTCCCTGTCCTCATTCTCTTTCTGATTTTCCAGAAGTGGTTTGTTCGATCGGTCGCCAGTTCGGGTGTTAAGGGCTGATATTTTCGCGTTTTCTGCGACTTGCGGGTCTGTTCACAACTGCTGATCTTCACTAAGCTTTCCGTCAAGCACGCTGCGCGCGCGAATGCGCCGGGGGGATATCGGTTGACGGGTAAGGAACGGGTGGAGGCGGCGATGCGGCTGGGAAAACCCGATCGAGTACCGGTGTTCTGTCAACTCTCGCTTGGTCACTACATGCTTCAGTGCCGCGAGGCGGGAGCCGGGCCGGCACCGTATGAGGTGTGGTTTTCACCGCAGGTTTTCGCCCGCGCCCTTGTCGGGCTTGCCGAACGCTACGGTTTCGACGGAGTTCTGGTGAACCTTCCCGGCCGCACTCCGGACTGGCGAAAGCACATTGCGCGAATGGACCGCGATGCGACTTCGACGGTAATCCACTGGGACAATGGCGGGCGAAGCCTCTGTCCGGATGACGACAACGTCCACTATAATTCCGCGGATTCAGTCGCTTCACCGACCATCGACACGGTCGACCCGGCCGATCTCTTCTACATCGAGCCGCACTGCATAACCGAGGTGACGCACCCATTCGCTTTCGACTTCGATTCACCGCGGGCTCCCGGTGCGGCCGACTATTTTCCGCCGTTTGTCACCGATACCCTTGATGAGACTATCAGGCTTTCGGCCGGGCGTTTTCACGTGACCGCGGAGGTCTTTTCGCCCTTCACTCAGCTTCTTGAGCTTTTCGGTTATGTCGAAGCGCTCACCGCACTGGTCACGGAGCCGCAGAAGGTCGAGCACATTCTGGAACGGTTTGCTGCGGGAACTTCTCGGCTGGCGGAAATATACGCGGAGCACGGGGCAGATGCGGTTCTCGTCTCATCGGCGTTTGCCGGCGGCGGGTTCATTTCCCGGGAACATTACCGGCAATTCGTGCATCCCGGCGAACAGTTCGTCGTCGAGAGTCTGCGGAAACGGACCGGCGTTCCGGTCTACGTGCACACGTGCGGACGCATTGGCGACCGTATCGATCTTCTTGCGGAGTCCGGATACGACGGTGTGGATACCATGGATCCGGCCCCGCTCGGCGACACCGATATTCGGAAGGTCAAACGGGAATTCGGCGACCGTCTGTTTCTTAAAGGAAATATTGATCCGGTCAACGTACTCTTGAACGGGGGTCCAATGGAGGTATACGCACAGGCGAGAGAGCTCATCGGCTCAGTGGGCGCCGAAGGCGGCTACATCCTCTCTTCGGCCTGTTCGGTTGCGCCCTATGCTGCTCCCGGGAATATCATGCAGCTTTCCCGGGCGAGCAAGGATTTGGCTTGACAACAAATGGTATGTGGTGAAGAATTTGGATAGCCTTGACTCGGACAGGGCTCGACCGGCGCTGAGGGGGTGTGATGCGCAAGGTGAGTAAGGTAGCTCCGGGTTGGTGGGACTATACCACCCTCGACGACGAGCTTCTCGATGATGCGGCGAGCCTTTCTGCCGACGATCTGGTCTCGCTTTCCAGGCCCGGGTTCCGCGTCAGGATATTCGACACTATCGAATCATTTTATGTGGCCGAGGCGCTCGAATATGTGGACTCGTGGCGTCGGGCGACCGCGGATCGGCCGACAGGCATTTGCGGTCCGATCGGTCCCACCGAACAGCTACCGCTCGTCGCTCAGATAGTAAACGACCTCGAACTGGACGTGCGTGCGGGCCATTTCTGGGCAATGGACGAGTGGTTCATCGACGGCAAAGAGGCTGGACTCGACCATCCGTTGAGTTTCGCGCGGGCTGACCTCGAACTCTGTTTCAACCGTATCGACAAGAAACTCCGCATGGATGATTCTCATCTTCACTTTCTCCGGGCGGATAACATCGACGAATATCGACGCTCATACAACGAGGCGCACTGTCTGGTGATGCAGGGCGGTCAGGGGGAGGTGAAGCACTGGGCGTTCAATGACCCCCCGAAAAGAGAGGGGCGCTACGCGGACGCGCCGCCTTCGCCGGCAGAGTATCGCCAGCTTCCAACGCGCGTCGTAGACCTGCATCCCATGACGATCATCCAAAATGCGAGGACGTCCGGAGGAGGGGTGGTCACCGGTGTACCGTCACGGGCGCTTACTGTCGGGCCGCTCGAAACATGGAAGGCGGATCGCGTATCAATCTGGCAGGCAGGAAGCCACGATAATCCGTTTGGCATGCGACTTACGGCTCTCATGATTTCGAAACGCGTGCCCGACTCATCGGTACCTATGTCTCTTCTGGCGGACCATCCGGACGTGCGATTCAACTACGTCAGGGACGGTATCGGTACCTGCCGGTCGGAAATGCACTAGACCGAAACTGGAGACCAGATGAAACTCCGCGTTTTCGCGTTGTCATGTCACCCTGACGATATCGAATTCATGATGGGGGGAACGCTGCTTCTTCTCGCGCAGGAAAACTGCGATATCCACTACATGAACCTTGCAAACGGCAGTTGCGGTACCACGGAGCTCTCCAGAAAAGACATTATCAACACCAGAAGGGAAGAGGGGCGCAAGGCGGCTGAACGGCTGGGAGCCGTATTCCACGAAAGTCTCGCGGACGATCTCAAAGTCTTCTATCACGACGATCTCATCAGAAAGCTTACGGCAGTCGTTCGACGCGTCGCACCGGACGTTCTTCTGTTGCCCTCGCCTGAAGATTACATGGAAGACCACATGAACACATCGCGTGTTTCCGTGACCGCCGCATTCTGCCGCGGGATGCCGAACTATCATTCAATTCCGCAGACCGCACCCATCGACAAAGACGTTGTGCTCTACCACGCTCTGCCCTACGGTCTTCACGATATGCTGCGGAAACGAATCATGCCGGAATTCTATCTGGACGTTTCCGCAACCATAGAGGACAAGGTCGCGCTGCTCGCCTGTCACGCGAGTCAGAAACGATGGCTCGACGAAAGCCAGGGCCTCGACTCCTATCTCAACACGATGAGGGAGATGACGGCCGAAGTCGGGACGATGTCAAAAAAGTTCGCCTATGCCGAAGGTTGGCGAAGACACAATCACCTCGGATTTTGTGCGAAAGAGTCAGCGCCGCTCGAGGAGCTGTTGTCCTCCCGGCTGGTACGAGAAAAGTCCTCTGTATTGAATTGATTGCCCGGCATCGGAGTTGGGCGTATCCGAGGGGGGAGCGGCGTGAACGTCGTGAAATACCAGGCAAAATCGGGACACTGATCCAAATGGACCATGTTCCGTGCGGGTCGTTGATCCGCTTGAGATATTTCTACAAAAGGAGTTGGCTATGAGTGGTATACGACAAGGCAGACTACTCACGATTCTACTGGTTCTTGCGGGACTTCTGGTGATACCCGGAATACTCTTTGCAAACGGCGCGACGGAGAAGGCAGCGGCGCCGCAGAACGCGACCTTCTTCTGGGCGGTATACGATGGAGTGACGGAGGATTACCGGGCAAGCCTGCAGGATGCATTCAACAAAGTCGATCCAAACGTGCAGATGCAGATCATTCCGGTCGGCTGGGATCAGTTGCACGACAAACTGACCACCTCGCTCGCCGGAGGACAACCGCCGGACATTTCGGTAATCGGAACCCGGTGGCTGCTCGAGTACATGGATCTGAAACAGCTTGCAGACCCCACCCAGTATGTAAGCAAGGCGACGCTCGACGACATCATTCCCGGCACGAAAGAGGCAATGATAAACGGAAAGCTGTGGGGACTTCCCGTAGCGGCCGGTGCCCGCTTTCTCGCGATCAACAACTCGATCACGACTAAGGTACCAAAGACGATGGAGGAGCTCGAGCAGGATGCCATTGCCGTGAACGATCCCCCCAATCATTGGGGACTCTTCATGCCGGGCAAGAAGCACACCGAGCTCACCGACTTCGCCTATTATTTCTATGCCGCAGGTGGTGACTTCTTCGCGAAGAAGGCCGACGGCTCTCTCGGAAAAAGTACAGTGAATTCGCCCGCCGGAGTTCAGGCGCTGACCTTCATGAACAAACTGGCAAACCAGGACAAGGTCGTGGAAGACGGCTACATGGGTTTGACCCGTATTCAGGGGCATCCGCTGTTCTACGCCGGAAAGATCGGCTATGTCATGATAGGCGCCTGGGTCGATTCGGCACTGAAGCAGGCCGGCGCGACCTTCCCGGTCACATACGCGCAGATACCTGGTTTCGCCGGGCATCCGTCGACGCCGCTCATCATCACCGACTCTATCGCTTTCTTCTCCGGCGGAAAGGCACTGGGTGCGGCCGGCAAGTTCATAGATTTCTGGTATAAGCCGGAGTGGAAGGGGAAGTTCGACCAGCTTGCCGGTTTCCCGCCGGTGACCGCTTCTGCAGGAAAGCTGCCGGCATTTGACACGCCGATGTACAAGACCATGGGTGTCGCGGCGCAGAATGCAAAAGGTTGGCCGCTCATCGCAACCTGGGACGAATGCCAGAACGCGATTTGGGATGCGGTCACCAAGGTGTTCCTTGGCCAGGCAACTCCAAAGGCGGCCCTCGACGAGGCAGCCGCGAAGATTGACCAGATCAACGGAATGTAACAGGTAGCACCTAATTGTCCGCCGGGACCTGCGGTTCCGGCGGACGCTTCGGGAGGTATTTCTTGTCCGTAGCCGAGCTCACTCTTCGTCAGCGACTTTGGACGCGTGAGTCACGCCTTGCCTACCTTCTGCTGCTCCCGGCCGCAGTCGTTGTCGTGGGTTTCATGGTCTATCCGCTTGTCTATGTCGTGCTGATGAGTCTTTACAAGACGAACAGACTTGGCTGGCTCACCACGTTTGCCGGTCTGCGCAACTTCGTAACGGTGATGAAGGACCCCGATTTCTGGACAATCGCAGGGCGATCGCTTCTGTGGACATTCATTGGCGTGTTCAGCAAGGCCGTTCTGGGCATGGTCATCGCCCTTCTGCTCAATATTCCCTATCCGGGCCGAAAAACGGCGCGCATGCTGTTCATTGCGCCCTGGGCCTCCTCGGTACCGATAAGTGTGCTGCTGTGGAGCTGGGTCTACAATCCGCAGTTCGGACTTCTCAACTACACGCTGAAACTGTTTGGCTGGGCAAATCCGCCGGTCTGGGTTGGAACACCGATCCCTGCGTTCATTGCCTGTATGTGGGTGGATGTCTGGATCGGAGTCCCGTTCATGGCTTTGGTGTTTCTCTCCGGAATGCAGTCGATCTCTGA
Source organism: uncultured Spirochaetota bacterium (assembly GCA_963832675.1). GTDB lineage: Bacteria > Spirochaetota > Spirochaetia > DSM-27196 > DATKUC01 > DATKUC01. The sequence continues at coordinate 75,328 of CAWHUY010000008.1, forward strand.
AGACCTGTATGAGTCCGCCTATATGGACGGAGTCAATGCGTTTCAGAAGTTCTTCTTCATCACGCTCCCGGGCATCCGAAATATCATCCTGATTGCGACGCTTCTTTCGGCCTTGTGGACATTCAACGACTTCAACGCCATCTATATCCTCACCACGGGGGGCCCGGTAAACTCGACCGATATTCTCATCACCTCGATCTACAAGAATGCGTTTACCTATCTGCGGTTCGACAAGGCCGCGGTCATGGCGGTGGTCACCTTCGTCATTCTCTCATTCATCAGCATAGCCTACGCCAGGTTCTACTTCAAAGAGGAGCAGACGGCGTGACGGCTCGGCGGTCGAAATGGCGAACCCGCGGTCGGTGGTTCTTTATTCTGCTCACCGTGGTCCTGCTTGTTGTCATGCTGTTTCCATTTCTCGTGATGATCACAACGATGATCAGGTCTTCGAAAGAGGTATATATCGTTCCACCGCGTTGGCTTCCTCACGCGATTACGTTCCGGAATTTCATCGTGGTCTGGACGCAGTACCATCTTGCAACCTTCTTCAAGTCGAGCACCGTCATCGCGGTCGGCGCTACCGTCATGAACATGCTTCTTGCGATCCCGGCCGCCTATGCCATCGCACGGCTCCGTTTTGTCGGGCGGCAGGCCGCGCTCTACCTTTTTTTGGTGGTGCAGATGTTCTCTCCGGTTATCGTGGTGATTTCGCTCTTCAAGATTTTTGCCCGACTGCAGCTGCTCGACAGTTTCCTGGGACTGATCATTATCAACGCAGTTTTCACCATGGCGTTCAGCATTTGGCTGCTCTCCGGTTATTTTCGGACGATACCAAAGGAAATCGAGGAGGCCGCGTTTATTGACGGGGCGAGCCGCGGCCAGACGGTAATTCGAGTCATTCTCCCGATCGCAGCTCCCGGTCTGGTAACGACCATGATCTATACCTTCATTTACGCCTGGAATGAGTTTCTGTTTGCTCTTTCGTTTATCAGTTCGGACACAAAAATGCCGCTGACCCTCGGGCTCTATCGATTTGTCGGTCGCTGGTCCAGTCAGTGGGAGCTCCTTACTACGGCGGCGTTTCTCGCGATCATTCCCGTGCTGGTCCTGTTCTATGCAATTCAGCATCGGCTCGTAGCAGGACTTGCCGGCGGTGCCGTTAAACAATAACCGGTTCATTCGGGTGAAAAGGGAGGCAATGGATGGTCAAGGGCATTAACTACTGGGCATTTCCGACCTCTGCTGACGGTTCGCCGCCCGACCCTCTCGAGGCGCTCCGGCTCGCAAAAACGCTCGGGTACGACGCGTTCGAATTCACCGTCGAAAGCCGGGGCGTAGTATCCCTTGAGACTACGCGTGATACTGCCGAGCGTGTGCGGGCGGAAGCGACTCGGCTCGGTATCGAACTGACGACCGTCGCGTGCGGCCTTGCGTGGGGCACCTCACCTACTCACCCTGATGAGACCGTTCGCCGACGCGCGATCGACACCTACCGGAAGGTCATCGAGGTTGCCTCCTGGCTTGGCGCCAAGACTCTTCTCTACCTTCCCGGTATGGTGTCCGCCACCTTTGTTCCCGATTTTCCGGCCCAACCCTACGAGTCCGTTCGCACGCGCGCAAAAGAGGCAATCGACGCGCTTTTGCCGGCCGCCGAAAAGGCGCATATCTGCCTCGGCATTGAAAACGTCTGGAACCGCTTTCTATTGAGCCCGGTCGAAATGCGGGACTTCATCGATTCCTTCAAGAGTCCTGCGGTCGGCTCCTACTTCGATGTCGGCAACGTCATGCTGTACGGACATCCGGAGGACTGGATTCACACACTCGGGCGCAGAATTGCCGCGGTTCACCTCAAGGATTTCCGCGTCCAGGTAGGCAATCTGGACGGCTTTGTCGATTTGCTTTCCGGGGACGTGAATTTCCCCGGAGTGATGGCGGCTTTTCGTGCTATCGGATACGCGGGCCCGTTTACCGCCGAGATTGTTCCCGGTCGTCCGGGGGCCGCCGAGCGGGCGATAGCTGCGATGCGCCTCGTTGAGACCTATTGACGGCTGGAGGAGGATCCTATGGTTCGCGTGGCGATAGCCGGGTTGGGTTTCATGGGAAAGATGCATCTGAGTGTGTACGGGAGCCTGCCCGAATCGGAAATCACGGCGGTTTGCGACCTGCAAGCGGACACGATCGATATCTCAAAGCTGGAGCCAGCAGGAAACATACAGACAGAGAAATCTTCGAAGAGCGACCTGTCACGCGTCCGCGTCTACACGAACTACCGGACGATGCTCGACGCCGGCGGGTTTGACGTCGTGGATATCTGCCTTCCGACGAAGATGCACTGTCCCTATGCGCTGCAGGCGTTTGACTCAGGTTATCACGTCTTCTGTGAGAAGCCGATGGCTCTGACCGAAGCGGATTCGGCGGCCATGGTCGCTGCGGCAACCCGTACGGGGAGACTGCTGAGTGTCGGGCAGTGTCTCCGATTCTGGCCGGCCTACACCGAAGTTCGGAAACTCATCCAATCCGGCTGCTACGGAAGCGTCAAATACGCCGAGTTTGCCCGTTTTTCCTCTCCCCCCGGGTGGGGGTGGCAGAACTGGCTGGTCGACGGCGAGATGAGCGGCAATGCCGGATTCGATTTGCATATTCACGACGTGGACATGGTGTTGTTTTTGTTCGGTCTTCCTTCAGCGGTCAGCTCCCGAGGCGTCCCGGCGGCGGATGGAAGCCTTCTGCATATTGCCACGTTGTATGACTATCCGGACAAGGTTGTCACATCAACCGGCGGCTGGATCTGCGCCGACAGCTTCGGATTCAACATGCGGGCATTTTTCGTTCTCGAACAGGCCACCCTTGAGCTCGACTTTTCAAAGGAGCCGAAGGTCATGGTCTCTCCCCAGGGCGAAGAGCGGCATGCCCTATCCCTGCCTTCCGGGGACGGTTACTATCACGAACTCGCCGATTTCGTTGCCGGAGTCGCGAAAGGTCGCCTGTCCGGGGTGGTAACCGGCGAATCGGCCGCCGAATCGGTGCGGGTTTGTCTTCGAGAGATAGAGTCTGCGAGAACCGGCCGAACCGTATCGGTCTGAAAAAGGCGTCTCCTATGAAAGCGCTCCTGGCCGCGCTTCTCGCTGCAGTTCTGGTAGTACCTGGATGTCGCGATTCCGGGCAGAAACGGTATGAATCCGGGAAAGCGGTGGCCTGGGACGACTACGTTCCGTACGCCGCAGATCTTGAGGATCCGGCCCAGCTTCGCGAAAATGCGTTTCTGCATGTCGCACCGGTCTACCATTTGACGATTGCGATATCCGACGGTCTTGGCAGCCTCGACGGCGAACTTGATGTCCGTTTCACGAATGGATCGCCGGACATTCTCGAGACGCTCGACTTTATGCTCTATCCGAACTTGATCTCCGACAGTATGACGGTCGACAGCGTGACCGCCGACGGTGAAAGCTGCGGGACTGAGCTGTTGAATCGCGGCACGCTCATGCGGGTCAGCCTGCCGCGGCGACTTGCAGCCGGAGCCCGAGTGGTGATCAGGATGAACTTCCACGCCGCTATTCCCACCGGCGACCGGGTAGGTTTCGGCGGTTTCGGCTACTCAGGAGAGGTCCTCTCCATGGGGTACGAGTATCCGGTAATTCCCGACGGCGGCCAGTGGAAAGAGGGACCCGCGCCGGCCTGGGGAGACCTTACGGCCAACCCGACCGCGTTCTATATCTGCGACGTCTCCTTTCCAACGGGACTTGTTCTCGCAGCGCCGGGAACCGAGTTACGCCGTATCGCGACCGGCGGACGTACGAACGTGCTATTCGCCCACGGTCCGGCGCGGGACCTGTTCTTTGCTCTCGGAAAGAGTTTCGAGGAGCGGAGTTTTTCATCCGATGGAATCCGAATCAGGAGTTTCGCCGGCGTCGACAACGCCGGGCAGTCCGACCTGCTCATACAGGAGGCGGCCCGTGCGGTCTCGGACTTTCGCAAGCGATTCGGACCCTATCCCTACAAAAGCCTGACGTTCGTACAGGCCAGACTGGATGCATTCGGGCTGGAGTTTCCTGGAATGATAATTCTCGCACCGTGGCTCTACGGAGACCCGGAAAAACGCGTCGATGGCGTGCGGCTCGGAACGCTTCTGGAAGCGACGGCCGTGCACGAAACGGGCCATCAGTGGTTCTACGCCCTCGTAGGCAACAACCAGCTCGAGGAGCCGTGGATAGACGAGTCACTTGCACAGCTGGCGACCTGGTACTACTACCTTGATACCCAGGGAGTTGGCGCTGCGGACGGGATCGATCGATCATTCAAGGCTCGATGGCAGCGGGTAGGCTATGCTGAAATTCCACTCGGGCAGCCGGTGCGAAGCTACACGCCGATGCAGTACAGCTCGATAATCTACGGACGGGGACCGATATTCTTCGAAACGCTCCGGAGCGAGCTTGGGGCGGACGCGTTCGACCGATTCTTGCGCCTTCTGGTGCACCGGTACGCCTGGCGTGTCTTGACCGGAGCAGAGATGAAACGCACGGCGGAGCAGGTCGCCGGGCGTTCGCTTGATGCGATCTGGAAGGCGTGGATCGAGGAGCGGTCTAACTGATCCGGGAGTTTTTCATCATCGACACGATCAGAGGAATGGGTAATCGCAACTTCGATCTGGTTCCGTGCCGGCCGCGATCACTCCAGATGGAGCGTGTAGATGAACCCTGCCTGGAAACGAAACGCGGTGTAGTTAACCGCGTAGTGGTCCGGGCTCTGCGCCATGACGTCAGTCGACGTAGTCCAGGTTTGGGTTTGGTAGCTCAATCCTCCAACGAGCTGGAAATCGGGGGATAGGTGATAGAGCACCTCGAGATAGGGGGCATGGGAATAGATCGTCGCCTCTCCAAAATTGAGCGCGAGATAAATGGCATACTGAAGGGAAATTTCAGCCCGAGGCTCTCTTCCGTCCATCAGGAAATAGGTCAGCCCCGGCCGCACAAGCGTGCTCACGTTTTCATTGAAGAAATTGTATTCTATCCGGTTCTTCAACATGAAGACCAGATTCCGATCGACAAAATCCAGGACAAATCGGGGTGAAACGTCAGCGATCAGGACGTTTTCGTAGCGGCCGCGCGTATCCTTCCACTCCCATCCGAACGGGGTGGGCACGGAAATCCAGTCGTCGTTGTGCCTGGCCCCGGCCTGGAGCCTGTAGAACAGGCCTACCTTGAGATTTCGCAGCGGTCGGTAGTAACTGCCAAGAGTAAGCGATCGGTATCTGAATTGAAAGGAGGTATCCTCAAATCTTCCGAGCAACTCGACATAGGGTTCGAAGTTTCCCGTCTGGACGAAAAGACGGCCGAAATCTTCAAGCTCAATCACCCCGTGCGGTAGTACCGGAATATGATGGGCGAAGAGCGCCACCGAACTACCTGCCAGGAATACAACTACCAGAAGGGATTTCTTCATTTTGTCTCCGATTCAGTCGTAGTCTTGATTGAGTAGATCTGCGTAGGCCTGATTGAGGTTTGTCGAATCTTTCACCGGCGCCTGTCCCGGGTCCATATTCCAGTTGAGTTTTTTTGTCCAGCCGTAGGCCTTCGGAGGAGTGATCTTGAGACCGGCGAGAACGTTGATCCCCTTGCCCTCGGGAACATCGACTGCCTGGTTGGTGCCCTCCACCGAAACGGCTACCGTACCGCGATTGACGCAGAGCCAGACATCGGGTGCGTTGTCGACGGTCCGCCCATAGGCGACGAAAAACTCCGTACCGCGGACTCCGGCGACAACGGTACCGGTGCGAACGGAGAAACTTCCCTGCAGTTTTCCGACAATGTTCGAGAAAAGCCCGCCCCGCTCGAGATTTACCGTGGTATTCGTTCCCAGATCCTCAATCCGGAATTGCGTCTGCTCGCGCATTTTGACTTCTGTCGTGCTGTTCAGCCGGATAATCGCAGTCGCAGCCGGCCCCGTCGAGACGAGGTCGCCCTGTTGGAGCGTGGCGCCCATGTCAGGTGTGAGCGTACTATTGCCGCGATGAACGGTAACCGAGCCCTGTTCATACATAAGTTCTGCCTGGGAAAAAAGCGGTAGGGTGTTGAAGAGAATCAGTCCGAAAAATCCGAATAGGCGTAGACCGGTGCGTTTTGGCAGCATTAATCCCCCGATGACCCAAAACAGCCGAATTACCATACGAAGATGAGCAAAAAGGTCATGAATATTATGAAGGCAGAGCCGAGGAGTGTCAACAAGAATCCCCGGGGCGACAGCGGGCTTCCTAAACCAGTTCGTCGAGAGTCAGACGGGCGATTCGACGACGAACGGCAGCTCGCAGAGGGACGGTAAAGGCCATCATGATCACGACCGCATACAGCGGCGTGACCAAAGCGAGCGCCAGCCCCCTGCCAATCATGTCTGCGCCTGACGCGTGGGAAAATATGCCGATCAACCCGGAAACTACGCCAAAAAGCCCAGCGAGGAGCAGGAGTCGTTCCGCGGTAGAAAAGACGACCAGAGCGCTTCGCAGCTCGACCAGGTCGACGGAGTTATGGAACACGCAGGCAAAGGCAGCTCTGAGCTCCCGGAGGGGAAAAGTCGCAATGAGAAGCGGGAGCGGGAGGAGCAGGATCACCGCAAGGCTCGGAAGGTCGAGATAGATGGACAGACCACCGGCGAGAACCCACGCGAACGCCGCAATTCCCAGGTACACCAGGATCCAAAATGGGTAGCTTCTTTTCATTCTGATGCCTCCCTTGTTTCAGACGGAACCGTAGCGCGGCTCACATTTTCAGGAACACGCGAAGGTGCGCGGGTATAGTCTCGGCCGCGCAGCAGGCGGCGATGCGGGTTGCCGGCGCCTCGATAGCGAGGCCGCATATTACGCTCGCCACAGCAGGACGAACCTCGTTCCGGTGCCCTTGCGAGGGTCAGGCAGCGACTCGTTGTCGGCGATCTTTTCGTTCGCACGAGGTACATCTCAATAGGATAGACGCACGACGTTGCCGAGAGGTTGGGGTTCGAACTGTTTATTCAGCGGAGTCAGAATTTCAGGCTGAATCGCGCCGCCAGATAGATCATCCACGGGATTGTCTTGGCGGTGTTATAGAGTTCGGCGTCGTAGAAGAGCGTGCCGCCGACCCCCAGCCGGAACACCTTCCCAATTTTGAAGTAGGCCGAAAGATCAGGGATGAAAACGCTGGTGACCGACAGGTGATTGTACAGACCGAAGAAAAGAAATGTCGTGCCGCCGAGGTTAAGGTCGAGCGCAACTGGACCGACGTTCAGTTCGGCAAGCAGATTTGGATAAACCAGAGTCTCGACCACCAGGGTGAAAGCTCGGAGACCGAAGCCGAAATTTGCGGGTCCGGCGGGTACCTGGTAGAGCAGGCTGCCCTCCGGGAGCAGAAAAACGAAATTGCTCAAGACATCAACGTTCGCAGTCGTCGTGTTTCCCCCAAGATCTGTTACTGCGGCTCCGAGGTTGACCGGAACATCGACCCCGAAATCGGCACGCCACTCGGCAAAAGCCGGAATTGCTGACGCGACCAGGAGGACCACCACCGACAAAGTCAACCTTCTCATGGATTCTCTCCTCAATCTATGTCTTCGGTTGTCACTAGTGTACACCCCCTGCGGACATTTCGCGAGAGATGAAACCAAAAATATGCGAGAAAAAATCCAACCCGCTTGACCCCTATGTAGTCAATCACTATCTTTTCAATCGAATCAGCTAGGGTCTATCTAACTATTTAGTTAATTCGATGTGAGGAACACAGTGTCGGATCAGCAAGAGACTCCAAAAAAGAAGCGCACGGGGCGCGTTGTCCTGACTTTGGTCATCCTGGTGCTTGTCGCCGGGGGGATTTTCGTCTACGTGCGGATCGCGTTGAGCGGCTTTCAGTCGACCGATGACGCGTCGGTCAAGGGAAACCAGGTGGTGATAAGCGCTGTTATCCTGGACCGGATCACCCTGTTGGCGCTGGGCGAGGGTGACCGGGTGTCTCGGGGCCAGACGCTCGTGACCCTTGACGATGCTACTCTCAAGGCCCAGGAAGAACAGGCTAAGGTGAACGAGCAATTCGCGGCGCAGAACATTACGCTCGCCACGATCAAAGTGGACCAGGCCAGGACCGACCTGCAGCGCGGGACGGTTCAGGTCCAGAACAAGATCATACCTCAGGAGCAGTACGATCACCTCAAGATCGCTCTTCAGGCGGCTCAGGCACAACTCGACATCGCGACGACTCAGGAGAAGCTCGCCGCGGCTCAGCTTCGCAGTGTCGAGACAAACCTGGCAAACACGACGATAAGCTCCACTATCGACGGTGTGGTCGCGAAGAAGTGGTCGATGCCCGGAGACGTTGTGCAACCTGCGCAGCCGATCTACACGCTTTTTGACCTGAACGATCTGTGGATCGAGGCCAACTTCAAAGAAACTCAGATTCGGTACCTGGCTGTGGGCAACCCGGTCAGTATCACCATCGATGCATTTCCCGGAACCACGTTCACGGGAAAAGTGGAAACCATCGGAGCGGCGGCAGCAGCGCAATTTGCGCTGATTCCTCCGAGCAATGCAACCGGAAACTTCACCAAGGTCACCCAGAGGGTGCCTGTCCGGATTTCGATAGACCACACAAATACGCCCGCCGGCGATCCGACTGCCCGCCTTGTGCCCGGCATGTCGGCGACTGTCCGCGTAACGACTTCGAAGTAGGAAATATGGCTATCTCGCTGGCCGGCTTCCGGGACCGGTTCACATCGCGAATTCCGGCGATTCAGCCGGGGAACTCTTCGTTCAAATGGTGGGTTCTCGCGACGATCATGATTTCCACATTCATGGCGGTTCTCGACGCCACGATAGTCAACGTGGCACTCGCGAAGCTGACGGTCGCGTTCGGTACGTCAACCGATCTGGTTGCGTGGGTGCTCACCGGCTACATGCTCGTTTTTGCAGTCATGCTTCCTGCGTCCGGCTGGTTTGCCGACAGATTCGGTTATCGAGCTACCTATATGGCGGGAATCTTCCTTTTCACGCTCGGTTCGCTCCTCTGCAGCCTGTCCTGGAACATATTTTCGCTTATCGCGTTCAGAATCATTCAGGGCGCAGGAGGCGGGCTGCTTCAGCCGGTGGGAATGGCCATCATCACCAGGGAGTTTCCGCCGGAAAAACGCGGTGTTGCGCTGGGGTTCTGGGCGATCGCCTCCTCGGCATCCGTTTCGATCGGTCCAACGCTCGGCGGATATCTCATCGACAATTTCAATTGGCAGACGATTTTCGACGTGAACGTGCCGGTCGGCATCGTCGGGCTTGGCTATGGCCTTTTTCATCCTGCGAGAACACAAACTGGCGGAGACTCCGAGGTTTGATCTGCCCGGATTCTTGAGCCTGTCGGTCTTTCTCGGCGGTCTTCTGCTTGGATCTGTCTGAGGGGAACGCTGCCTGGAATACCGACGGGTGGAGCTCGTCATTTCATTCTCACCTGCTTTGGCGTTTCCGCAGGCGGGCTGATCGTCTACGTCCTGTCCGCGCTCTATACGCAAAGGCCGCTTATCGATCTGAAGCTGTTCAAAGACCGCGACTTCGGGCTCAGCAACGTCGTCCTGTTCGTTTTCGGCCTCGGCATGTTCGGGAGCACTTTTCTGTTGCCGCTCTATCTCCAGAACGCTCTCGGATACACGCCTTTGCAGGCGGGGCTGATATTTCTCCCGATGGGCCTTCTGACCGCGGCCTTCGCTCCGCTTGTCCGGAATACTTACCGATCGGGTCGGCTCGCGTATTCCGCTGACTATCGGGCTTACGTTGATGGCGATAAGCATGTACCAGTACCGGTCGCTGTCGATGCTCTCCGAGAGTGCAAGCATCATGCTTCCGCTCTACATTCGCGGAGTCGGCATGGCGTTTATTTTCACGCCTCTGTCGTCGGTTGCGATATCGCACATAGACCCGAAGAAAATGGCGCGGGCTTCCGGCATCATCAACGTGGTGCGGCAGATCGGCGGAAGCTTCGGTGTCGCGCTGTTCGGGACTATGCTCATCCGGCAGCAGGCGATATACAGCAATACGTTCGGCCAGTCGATGGATCGCTATTCTGCGGCGTTCAAGCACGCGATGGCCGGACTCACCAATTTCGCCGTTCGCGCCACCGGCGGAACCGTGAGCACCGGCGCGAGCAAGGCGCAGGCGCTTCTCATTGCCAACATGTATACCCAGTCGTTTGTGGCGGCAATTGGCCGGATATTCCTGGTGGCGTCAATCGTTATCGCGGCGGCACTCGTGCCGGTGCTCTTGCTGAAGGAATCGCACCGCAAGCGAACCAAACATGCCGGCTCGGCGTCAGCCGAATAGGCTCCAGACATACGAGGGGAACGATGATTCGAAAAAAGACGATAGTAATCGTGACAATGCTGACGCTCGCGATCCTGCAGGCGGGATTCGGCCAGGAGAGGTCGGCAGCGGCCTCAGCGAGCGTGTCCCTGACTCTGGACGAGGCGGTCTCCCGTGCGGTATCCAATCAGCCTCTGATACTCAAGGCGGAGGCGGCGGTTGCCGCCGCGCGGGCCGGAGTGGGGGAATCGCAGAGCTCCTATTTTCCGAATGTGAGCGGATCCGCGTCCTATACGCGCCTTGGTCCTGATCAGTCAATCACCTTTCCGGGGCTCGGATCGTTCTCGCTCTACCAGGTCGACAATTACGGCTTCCAGATAGGATTGAACCAGCTGATTTTCGCGTCCGGCGCCCGTGGACTTCAGGTAAAATTGGCGCAGTCGGGCGTTGACGCGGCGCAGATCGGTGTTGAGCAGGTGAAGATGAACATCGCCTACCAGACCGTTCAGACCTTTCTATACTGCGCTATTCCTCGAGCAGGAGGAGAAAGCGCTCGACGATCAGCTCTATGATCTGAATCAACACCTTGCGGCGATACAAAAGAAGGCCGACACGGGTTCAGCGACAAATACGATGTGCTCAGTACGGAAGTGCGGGTGGCGTCTATGCAGAGCCAACGAATCGCTGCCGAGAATCAATACCAGAAGGCCATTATTGCGCTCCAGCAGCTGCTCGGCCTCGATCCGTCGACGGTTCCGGCCCTCGAGTGGCGACTTCACCGCAGGAACCGTGCCCGATGATTCGGCAAAACTGGTTTCGCAGGCGCTTGAGGACCGGGCCGAGATCAAACAGGCCGCGGAGGCAGAATCGAGCGCGGAGCTGGCGCGGCGGCTCGCCGGCGTTGGCGGGCTCCCGACGCTCTCGGCGCACGCTGCCTTTGGCTTCAAGAATGGACTTCTGCCCGACACGAACTCATTGACCGCAAACTGGTCCGCCGGGGTCCAGCTCAATGTGCCGATCTTCAGCGGGATGCTGAACGCCCGCAAAATTGACGAGGCCGTGGCAAAACTGGATGCGGCGAAACAGAGCAGCGCCGCCACCAGAAGAGATATCGTGACGCAGGTGCGGGAGGCGATTGAAGACGTGTCGGCGAGTCGCAAACAGGCCGAGGCGTCACTCGTGCAGCTGAATCACGCGCAGGAGATGCTCAACGTGGCGAAAGTTCAATTCGACATCGGCGTCATCACCAATGTCGAATACCTGGACGCGCAGACTACGCTTGCGCAGGCGAAGCTGGATCAACTCCGCGACGTCTACCACGAAATGATGAGTCAATACGCGTTGAAACAGGCACTTGGTCAACAGATCTGGAACGGCAATACCACGCCCGCCACGAAGTAGGCAGATGTGAGCAAGCGAGCGGCCCCGGACAATCGGTCGACCCGAGAGACGATCCTTTCGAAGGCAGAAAAGGCCTTCGCGCGCAAGGGCTTCGACGGGGCGCGCGTGGAGGAGATCGCCAGGGAATCCGGCGTGAACCAGGCGATGATCTACTACTATTTCAAGAGCAAAGAGGAACTGTTCAACGCCGTCATCGAGGCGCGACTTGAGGATACGCGGAATTTCCGCTCGGAAATGAAGCGGATACGTCCTGCTCCGGAGATCATGTCTCGGCAGTATCTGGAGTTCATGCGGGCCCAGAAGGACTTTCTAAAAATACTGATGCTCGAAACATTGACCTCTCCCGTTCGATCTCACTGGATATTCAGGCTGATGGATCTTGTGGCCACGGAACCTGAACGTGCCGGGCAACCGGTCGAAACCGAACAGCGAAGGCTCGCGTGGTTCTATTTTACCGTCATGCCGGTGGCGGTCTTCACCATTTTCCGCGAGCAGTGGAGCGACTATTTTCAAACGAACGCCGATACCGATAACGGCGATTTTGTGCGCGATCTGAAATCTTGCGCCACCGTGCTGCGCGCGTCCCAGAACCAGCCGCGATGAATATCGCGAACGCGGCTACGTGAACGCGGCTACGCGAACGCGGCTACGCGAACGCGGCTACGCGAACGCGGCTACGCGAACGCGGCTACGCGTAGGGGACATCACCTTTCCGCGCTTCGCTGAGCTCCAGCAGCAGCTCAGCGATCGCTTCACTTACCGCATCGAAGTATCGCCGACCCTTCTCCGCCGAAGCCTTTGAAGGATCACCGCTTCCCGTGTCCGGGTGTACTGCCGACCAGGGGCGGGGCGTCCAGACTCCAGGCTGTTCGATTTTCTTCAATGCGAACGGTTTGCGTTCGCCGGGACCCGCATCGGAAAGTCTGACGAGATGCGGGCGGAGATAGAGCATCAGTGATGTCTCCATCTCATCGGCATGATCACCCGGCGCATCGAAGATGGCCTCGTGTTCCCGCGGAATCATCTGGTAGAAGTTCACCAGAACGCAGAGAATCTTGCGTCGGTTCATCAGGTCACGGACGAGCGGCTTGAACTCATTCCCGCCGTGCGAGTTGAGGATGACCATTCGGTCTATGTTCTGGGAGACGAGGGACATCGCAACATCGTCGAGGATTGCTCCAGCCGTGGACGTGGACAGATGGATTGTTGCAGCCTGGTCAAGTTGCTGCGCGTTGTTGCCGAACGGGACGGCCGGGAGGACGATGGGACGGGCTCCACGCTTGCATGCACGGCTTGCGGCTTCCTCGGCAAAATGTACCGCCTCGAGGATGTCGGTTCCGTAGGGCAGATGATAGTTGTGTGCTTCGGTTGCGCCCCACGGAAGGAGTGCTACGGAGGGAGGTGATTGTCGCAATTGGCCGTATGTCGCCTCGGTGAGCAGATAGGACCGATTTGTCTCTTCCGACCCGATGTTGTTTTTCACGATGCCCTCCTGTGGCGTTGCTGAAGTCCGGAAATGTATTCAGTTTGCCACCCAACGGGTCAACCGCAACTTCGCATCCGGCCATTCTTCTGCAATCATACTGTAGTAGACGGAGTCACGGACAAAACCATCGGGCATAATCCGGTGTTTTCGGAGAATCCCCTCGTGAGTAAAACCTATCCGCTCGATGGCCTTTCGGGATCGGATGTTGCGGGCGTCGGTCTTGATCTGCACCCGTATACATCCGAGTGACTCGAACGCGTGTTCGAGCAGCAGCAGCTTGCACTCGGTGTTGACGGAACTTCGCCTTACCGACGGCTCGATCCAGGTCCACCCGATTTCCAGACTCCTATTCGCCGGCGAAAGATCGAGGTATCGTGTGCTGCCAGCTATGCAATCCTGCAGCCTGTCATATACAACGAACGGATATTCGAGTTCGGACCGCCTGGAAGCAATAGCCTGTTCGACCACCCGGTCCATATCTTCCAGGGAGTCGATGGTCGCCGGCAGGTAGCGCCAGGTGTCGGCATCGCCGCGGGCGGCAAACAGTCCGGCCACGTGGGACGGCCGCAACGGTCGCAACGAAACTCTACCGTCTCGCCGTTCGAGAGTGAGAGGGTCTTTAATCCAAGTCATGTTTTTCAAACGACGTCAGTCAAGAGGACCCCGCCGATGAGCGGTCTTGCTGGCACCGGCGGGTTATCTCGGATCAGCAGGAGATTACTCGGCGCTTTCGGGAGCATCCTTGAGGGTCTCGTAGATGTATCCCTGCGCAGAGACGAAGAAGCTTGCCGCAAATGCCATGTAGACAATCAGTATCAATGTCGACAGGACACCAGAGATCATCCCGAAAATCCATCCGAGAATGAGCGCGCCCACCGCGGCGATCAGGCCAAGCACGACCATCGCCCAGAAGATCGCCGCTTTCTTGCCATAGGTGACCGAGTTGCTCCGGCGGATTGCCTCGACCGCGTTCAATCCACCGTCGACGGTGAAGAGCGGGGCGAGCATCCACGCGATGCTGAGCACGACACCCGGGAGGAAGAATAGGGCAAAGCCGAATCCAACGCCGGCGGCCACAAACCCGCTAACCAGAAAATACTCACCCATCTTCTTCCGGTAGACTGGATTGAAGATCTCAGTAAAGGATATTGGCTCGTTTCGGGATGCCTTGGCGACCACACCGACCAGAAGGCCGATTGTCGTTCCGATGTTGAGGTAGGGAATCCAGATCGTAATTATCCAAAGGAGATAGTTGACGGCAATCGCCAGAAAATTCTTCACACCCCTCGACAATGCCTGGCTAATAATTCCCCCGGTAGTGAGTTCGCTCATACAACCTCCGTAAAGCTAACGATTTGAATCAATTATACAATGAACGCGGCGGCCCGCAAGCATTTTTTTCTACCATGAGAGATCGGGATGGGTGTGCTTTATGTCCACGGGAAAGCCGGCTATCAGCATAACCGCTTGATCCGAAATTTGCGCGAGCGCCCTGTTCGCCCGACCCAGAACATCGCGGTAGACTCGCCCGGCCGGGTACGCGGGAACGACACCCAGACCGACCTCGTTTGTGACGACGAGAAAAGTGGCAGAAAGTTGAACGTAGGCGTCGGCAATCGCGTCGACTTCGGATTCAACGGCTGCCCATAGCCGGCTTTCCGGGGTGTCGGCGTCCTGCATCAAGTTGGAAACGAGTAGCGTAACGCAGTCGATTATCACGGTGTCGAAGCCGCGACCGTTTTCTGCTATCGCCGCGCCGACATCGACGGGCGTCTCAATCGTTTCCCATCTGGCGGGGCGTTCGCTCCGGTGAGCCCGAATTCGTTCGCACATCTCCTCGTCGGACGGCTGCGCAGTTGCAACGAACAGGACATCCCGTCCTGACTTCTTGGCGAGATCTACGGCGAGCCAGCTCTTTCCGCTCCTCGCTCCTCCCATAATCGTAATGAACTTCTTTCCCATACGACTAAAGATCCTTCCTATAGGACTATGCGCGGGAGGCGGTCAGCGCCGCCGCGCAGACAAGGACGGAAAGCTCGATGATTTCGCAGAGCGCGCCGTAGGTGTCACCGGTAAACCCGCCGGCCCGCCTGACGACGAACCGACCGAAGATTTCGGCGATCAGCGCGGAGGCCGCGATCCCGATATAGATCAACCAGGCGTTCGAGGAGAGAAGCAGGAGCAGGAGCGGGAGAAGCACGCAGGTTGCTCCGGCTACCTGAAGATGAAGCGAGCCAATCGCCTCTTTCGCGAGCTTCCCGAGGCCCGAATCCTTCGCGACCGGAAACCTTGCCATCGCGTAGATCATCGACGCTCGGCCTATCACCGGCGCGCAGATGAGCGTAACAATGAATCCCGGCGGACGGTGGGCTCCCGGAGTAGAGGTCCCTGATCGCGGAGTATTTGACAAGCACGAGCAGCACCAGCGCGACGGCTCCGAATGATCCGACGGCCACATCTTTCATGATACGGCGGCGCTGATCGGGCGACCGCGGGGAGAGAAGGCCATCGGCGCTGTCGACAAAGCCGTCCAGGTGTAACGCCCCGGTGAGGCCCGCCCACACCGCAAGGGTCGCCGCCGCCGCGAGAAACCGTGGAAGCAGCGCACCGACAATGAGATTGGTGCCCGCAACGAGTACGCCGAGTATGATTCCGACGAGGGGGAAATAGACGATGGCGGCGGAAAAATCGATCCGCTCATCCGCGGTGCGGGGAACCGGAAGGACGGTCGAGAAATCGAAGGGCTGCGAAAAGCCCGCGCATCACCGCATTTCCTCAGTGGAGACGCCGGCGGCATCGAAGGTGGCCATCTGGGCGAGCAGGCGGCAGGCGGCCTCGACGACGTGCATGGCGAGTGCCGCCCCGGTTCCTTCGCCGAGTCGCATCCCGAGCGAGAGGATAGGCGCAAGGCCGAGCTTCCGAAGCATCACCGCATGCCCGGATTCGGCCGACTGGTGTCCGGCGATCATAAAGGCTATCGCGCGCGGCGCAAGGTCCGCGGCGAGCAGCGCTGCCGCGGTCGAAATGAATCCGTCTAACACAACGGGGACGCGACGGGAGGCCGCGCCAAGAATGACCCCGGTAAGGCAGCCGATTTCAAACCCCCCAGCCTCGCAAGTAGATCGACACCGTCGTGCGAAGGCGGTTGAATGCCGTTGGACCGCCTCGCGTATCACCGTGGCCTTGTGCGCAAGCCGGGATTCGGGAATACCGGTTCCCCGGCCTACAATTTCCTCCACGGGCCGACCGGTCAGTATCGCGGCGATTGCGGTTGCAGAACTGGTGTTGCCTATTCCCATCTCGCCGATGCCCAGAAGCCGCGTCCCTTGTTCGATTCTCTCCGATGCAACACGGATTCCGAGCTCAATCGACTCGCATGCCTGCTTCCGAGACATCGCCGCTTCGCGGCGGAAATTGGCGGTTCCCCAGCCGATCTTGTGCACGACGAAATCCGATTCGCGCGTTATCTCCACATCCGCTGCAACACCCGCGTCGATTACCGTGAGATCAATTCCTCCAAATCGGCCGAGGACGTTGATTGCCGCACCACCTGAAAGGAAGTTACGTACCATCTGTGCCGTGACCGCTTTCGGGAAGGCGCTCACCCCTTCAGCCACGATACCGTGGTCGGCTGCCGCGACAATTATTCTTTTGCACGCGAGATCGGGCGGTGTTTGCGCGGTCATTCCCGCAAGCCGGACAGAAAGTTCTTCGAGAACTCCGAGGCTCCCCGGCGGTTTCGTGAGCGAGCCCTGACGCCGACGGGCCCAATCGGCTGCTTCAAGGTCCGGGAGGGGAATAGCGTCAATCGCGAGCTTGAGGTTGGATTCCACTGTTCAATGCTCCATCTGTTTCCGGCAGTCCGGGAAGCACCAGCGGACGCCGCGGCGTGTCGGGACTGCGCACAATGCGGACGCTCGATCCGTAGATTTCGGCGAATTCCCGAGAGAAGAGAACGGTTTCCGGGTCTCCATCCTGAAGGACTTTTCCGTTCGCAATTAGGATGATCCGGTGCGAGAAGGTCGACGCGAGATTCAGGTCGTGAAGCACGGCAAGGACGCCCCGCCCATCGCGGTGGGTTGAATTGTGCAGCCTGTTGAGGGTCGATATCTGGTGGTGAATATCCAAATAGGCAGTCGGTTCATCTACAAGGAGCAAATCCGGCTCCTGCGCGAATGCGCGGGCGAGGATCGTCCGCTGAAACTCGCCCCCGGAGAGCTCACCCACGCGGTTATTGGCCAGATCTTCGAGCTCGAAATCCGAAAGAGTCCGTCGGATGACGCCTCGGTCCCGCGAACCGGCCGTGCCCCAGAACCCGAGGAAGGGCGTTCGTCCAAGCTGAACCGTCTCCTCCACCGTATAGAGCTCAGGAACGGGGGCGTGCTGCGGCATGAGAGTCAATCTTTGCGCGAGTTTGCGCCGGTTCCAGCCTTCGAGTGGCCGTCCAAAAACAAGAACTTCGCCGGCAATTGGACGAACCAGACCGACGGCGGCGCGAAGAAGCGTAGATTTGCCGGCGCCGTTTGGACCAATCAACGAGACGAACTCGCCGGCGCAGACTCGAAGGTTGATTCCACGAACAACCGTGTGGTCGCCGTACGCAAGTGACAGATTCTTCATTTCAAGCAGCACGCTGGTCGCGTCCATGCCTAGAATACCTCCCTACGCTGTCTTCGCAGGAGATAGAGGAAAAAGGGCACCCCGACGCAAGCTGTCACAACGCCGATCGGAATTTCCGACGGCGCAATGAGGGTTCTCGATAGCGCATCCGCGAGGATCATGAGCAGAGCGCCGACGACGGCGGCCATCGGAAGGAGGAATCGGTGATCGGGACCCCAGATCATCCGGACCACATGAGGAACGACCAGCCCGACAAATCCGACAACACCGCTTACCGAGACGGCAGCCGCAGTTACCAGTGACGCGGCGGCAATCAGGAGAACCCGACTGAACTCCACCGGTACCCCCAGTACGTGAGCCTGCTCTTCGCCCAGCTGAAGCACGTTCAACCGGTAGGCGAAAAGGGCGATGGTAACCCCTCCGACCGCAAGGTAGGGGAGAATCGCGGTGACGTCGCCCCAGTTGGCGAGCGCCAGGCTCCCCATTATCCAACCGAGCACCTGTACCGTCTGAAAGGCGCTGCGGCCGGTCAGCATGAGAAACGTCGTCGCGGCCGAAAGCAGCGCACTCAGCGCCACCCCCGCGAGAATGAGCATCGTCGTCGAGGTACGCTTACCGACTCTCGCTATCGTGTATACGAGGAATGTAGTTCCCAGCGCGAAGGCGAATGCCGAAAGCGAGATTGCGTTCATCCCTCCCCAGGTGAGCTTCCACACAAAGAGTATGGCGAGAGTCGCTCCAAGCGATGCACCCGAGGAGACTCCGATCAGGTAGGGATCGGCGAGCGGATTTCTGAATATCGCCTGATAGACCGCGCCCGCAACGGCGAGAGTCGCACCGACTATCGAGGCCAGCACAATTCTCGGGAGCCGGATCTGCAGAATAATCGCCGACCAGGTGGCGTCCGTGTGCAAGTGTGTCCCTGAAAACTGCGACCAGAGAATGCGAAGAATCGCATCGAGCGGCACCGAAACCGAGCCCCAGGAGAGTGCGACGGCGGCGACAACCAGTGTGAACGACGCAGCCGTCACGGCGGACACGGTGCGGGCCGGTCGAAGCCGACGTCCGCGTGAGACGGCAGTTTCCATCAGAATTCCCCGGGGTGAATCGTGCGGGCAACCCATCGCAGAGCCTCGAGAACTCGCGGGCCCGGTCGCGATAGAACATCCTCGTTTTCCACGGGAAAGATGTTCTGTGCCCTGACTGCGGAAACGGATCTCCAGCCGGGTCGCGCCGCGACCGACTCCGGTGACGCGCCGTATCCCTGATCCGACAGGATCACCACCTGCGGATCTTTCGCAACGATCGCTTCGTTGGATACCTGAATCCAGGGAGCCGGCGCGTCTGCTGCGATGTTCTGGCCGCCTGCGATCCGAATCAGATCGTCGATGTAGGACCCGGGGCCTGCCGTCCACAGGTCTGGCGAGAGTTCCCAGAATACACGCGGGTGGGGGAGTGCCGCCGTCCGGTGGTGGATCGCCTCAATATCCTTGCGGAGTCTTGCGGCAAGCGCGTAGGCGGCCTCGTGCCTGCCTACGGCGTCGCCGACGGCGACAATGGCGTCAAGCACCTGATCTACGGTCTGGGGGTCGACAACAAGCACCCGGATGCCTAATCGTCGAAGTGCCGGGACCACCCTCGAAATGTGGATATTGCTGGCGAGAACCAGATCGGGTTTGAGTGCGACTACTCGTTCGATACTCACGTCGTCAAAGCCACCAACCTTTGGAATCGAAACAACCTCCGGCGGGAAGTCATCGTTCGCCGTGACTCCGACCACGAGTCGTCCCTCCCCGATCGCGAAGAGCGTCTCGGTGTTCGACGGCGAAAGCGAAACTACGCGTGACGGTGTCTGGCGCGTGTCCGGGGGATTGTCTGCAAATGCGGGGACTATCGTTGCTCCAGCGACCAAAAGAGAGGTAATTATCGCCAACAAGAGAGGTCGCATTCGTATCGGCCCTCCGGTCGCTCGTATACTCTGCATCGGCACCCCGTTTTTCCTCTAGTGGGCCGTGGCGCCGGACGTAGGCATTGCTCTCGGATGGCACAGTTTGGTGGGCTGTGTCTCCGCAACCTGTCCGCGCAGGGTCCTGGAGGTCCGCTTCGGCTGGTATCCTGGCTCTCCGGCATGCGCGTGAAGCACCCGCCGGATCACAGTTGCGGGACAGCGCCGGAATCTCGACAATCCAATGCCGATTCACCGGACTTCCCCATTTAAGCCCTGCCTTTCGGACAGGGTCACCAAAGCGCAAAATTGCAGGGCAAGTATAGCATTTCAGATGGTTGGGAACAAGAACTTCGAACATGTCGGGGGACATCATTGTAGTTCGGCGCCGAAGGTATTAGGATTGTCCGCGGGGAGGTGATATGTCCGATCAGGGTGCCTACGGCAGTGGAGCCGCCGATGTCGCAACGACGGGGCGAAAAGTCTTCTTTCTGTATCCGCACAGCGTGATGCAGGAACAGCTGGTTCAGATCATATTTCATGCGGAATATGAGGCCTATCTTATTCGCGACCACGTGAAAGTGCTGAGTCTGATCGCCGATTTTCCCGACTCGATCCTTTTCGTCAACATCGACGAGCGGATCCGGGAACTCGATTGGCGGATCTACGTCGAAGAGCTCATGAGCTCACCGGCGACGGCATCCGTCCGCGTGGGAGTCCTTTCGTACGAAGAGGATGCGGCGCTCTCCCGGCACTACCTGATGAAGCTCGCGGTCCCGTGCGGCTTCATCAAGCTCAAGATCGGACTCGCCGAAAGCGCCCGCATCCTGCTCTCAGTGCTCGAAGCGAACGAAGCGCGCGGGAAACGACGCCACGTTCGCGCTGTTCTGTCAGACGACTCTCGGATCACATTCAACATCAAGATTGGTCACCTGCTTGTCTCCGGGCGCATCCGCGACATAAGTCTTGCCGGAATGGCGTGCCAGTTCGACGAGGTACAAGACGTGACGCAGGGTTCGCGTCTCTCCGACATTCAGCTCAATTTGCGCGGCGCGATTGTACGAATATCCGGGACCCTGGCCGGCAGACGCGAAACGCCCGAAGGACCGATATACGTGATTCTTTTCGAGGTTCCCGAAATCGGTGAGGCGCGCCGGAGGGTACACACCTTCATCTACAACACGCTACAGGCGCAGATGGATCGACGGCTCGCCGCCATTACCTGACCGCGAGTATCCCGGGATTCGAAAGCAGATACCTGCACCGTTCGGCGGATTCCCTCTTCGATCGTCGTTTCAGGTTTCCAGCCCAAAGACTTCAGTCGCCGCGTATCGAGGTGTACGAACGGACTGTCTCCGAGCCATCCGCGTTTGCCTCCACCGAACTCGTAGGTCAACCCCGACAAGTCCGAGCTCTTCGCAGATGATGTCAGCGACGTTTACTACCGTTAGCCAGGAATCGTGTCCCAGGTTGAAGGTGTTCTTCTGCGGCTTGGCCTTTGCCAAAGCGGTAAATATTCCGCGTACTCCATCTTTCACGTAGAGGTATGACTTTTTCTGATTCCCGTCTCCGAGTATTCGCAGTACTCGCGGATCCGCGCGCAGCTTTTTGAGGAAATCGTAGATAACACCGTGAGAATAGTGCTCACCGATCCACGAGACGAAGCGGAAGCTGAAGGTGCGAATATCGTAGTACTCTGCATAGGCCTGAATGTAGGCCTCCCCGCACGCTTTGCTCGCTCCGTAGACGGATGTCTGGACCAGTTCTAAGCTTTCCGGAGTCGGGTAGATGTCGGGTTCGCCATAGACCGTGGCGGAACTCGCGAAGACGAACGTGCGCACACCGCAGTGCTTGACCGCCTCCAGGACCGAGTGCGTACCAAGTACGTTCTCTCGCAAATCGATAAGGGTATTCTCCACGCCGCCGCGCACATCGGCATTGGCGGCCATGTGGAAGACTGTGTCGCAGCCTTCCATTGCGCGCGTGAGCCGAGCGGATTCGAGGATGTCGCCCTTCACGAGAGTCACCGCGTTTCCATAGGGTTCGAGGTAGGTGGCGAAACCGGTTGAAAGATTGTCGTAAACGACTACGTGTACACCGTCGGCGACGAGACGCTCAACGATGTGACTCCCGATGAAGCCCGCTCCACCGGTAACCAGCGCACGCGTGATACTCACCCGCTTCCTCCGTTCGTGAGCTCTTCGACGAGGTATTCCACGATATCTTCGGCACCGCTGCGACGGGTAACGTTGCCGAATGGCGCAAGGGCCTGTGCGTAAAGATCCGGACTGGATGCGAGCGTTTCAATTCGCGCAGTGAGATCGGCCGGCCGCGGCGTGTGTGTGCCGAACCCGTGTTTCACCATAAAGTCGCGATTATCCGCTTCGTTCGGCGCACCGACCTGGTTGATCAACAACGGATGCCCCGTCTTGATCGACTCCACGGCAAAGCTTGTTCCGCACTTTCCCGCGAAAACATCGGCGGCGGCGAATGCAGTACGCAAATTCGGCAGGTATCCCGACCGGGACGATCCTGGCCCTGCCCTCCGCCACCGGATAACGGCTCTCGAGCATCCGAAGAAACGCGGTGTTCTTTCCGGTGAGAACGAGAATCTGCGCGCGCGAACCGTATTCGAAATAGTGATCGAGATAGGGAACCGCATTGCCGATTCCCTCTCCGCCCAGGCTGAAGAGCACGGTAAAAGTATCTCTCATAAGGCCAAGACTTTCGCGCGATTCCCGGCGTTCGGGAAGCTCCGCCGCAAGGTCCGCCTGAACGATCAGATCGACAATGCGAATCCTGTCGGTGGCGACCCCTACTTCGACAAGCGCGTCCCTGGCCTCCTCAGTCAGGCAGAAGTATCGGTCCGCTCCGCACACAACCTGCCGGTAGGCGCTCGCGAGTTCGGTATACAGGTAGGCGATGGGGAAGTTGAAACCGTATTCCCGGCGTCCCGCGTCGAAAAGGTGGCTGCATCCCCAGTGCGTCGGCACGACAATGTCCGGGGTAAATGCCTCCAGGTAGGTGCGCAAGCCGGGAAGCGCCTCCTTGATCGCGCGGCGATTGAAGAAGTCGAATGCCCATGGCACGCGCCTGCTGAGGGTGAAGGCGAACGATTTGATGAAACCCGGTTGGGCCAGTATCCACTGCCATGCGCCGACATATAGTCCGGTGAGTTTTTCCGCCGGTATTTCGGCGCCCGCGTCCATCAGCCGCACTTCCCAACCGGGCTCGCGGCGACGGATTTCCGCCTCGATCGCACGGGCGAAGGAGATGTGGCCGAATCCTGCGTTGAAGTAGGGGATGAGTATTCGCTTCACCGCGGATGTGCCGCCTCTTTTTCCGTTCCGGCTACAAGAAGGTTGACCAGATTGTGGTTGAGAACGAGATGGAGGTCCTCGGCGATCTGCATGTGATCGATATTCAGACTGACGTTGTATTTCGCAATCATTTGCAGCCGTCCGGCGGAATAGCCCGTGATTCCGATCGTGATCCCACCGTGCTCGTTGGCGTATTCGACCGCCCGAAGTATGTTCGGTGAGTTGCCACTGCCTGAAATACCGATTACCAGATCCCCCGGTTTCAAGGCGTTTTTCAATTGCTCGACGAAGATCTCGTCATATGACACATCGTTCGCGTAGGCGAGCACGGTCGAGCTGTTGTCCGAGAGCGCAAAGGCGTTGTAGCGACGCGCGAAGCCGTAGCTCGCGCCCTTGCCCAGGTCGCAAGCCATATGACTCGCCATCGCAGCCGAGCCGCCGTTCCCGCAGATGTAGATCGCCGAGTGGCGGTCGCCCGCCTCGCGGATAACACCGGCAATGGAAATGAGCTCTTCACGGGAAACGCCGTCCAGCGCGTTTTTCAGCAGAGAGAAATAGTCGTCGATGATCTTTCTATCCATTTCATGATCCTCTTTTTAGTGGCTGTAAACTATCGTTGAACCGGAGTGGTCGAATCGAAACTTGAACTCACGCAGATCCGACAGCGCAGCCCTGACCTGATCCTGTTGTTCCGGATCGACATAGAAAAGGAGAAACCCGCCGCCGCCGGCGCCAAGAAGCTTGCCGCCCGAAGCGCCTGCGCTTCGTGCGATATCGTAGTAGTGGTCGATGCTCGGGTTGCTGATTCCGGAGGCAAGCTCCCGTTTGTACCGCCACGATTCATGAAGTATTTCACCCATCGCACTCAGATTGTGCCGTTCCAGCTCACTTCGCAGTTGAAACGCGAGTTTGGTCATCTTTTCGAGCCCGCCGTGTTTTTCGGCGCTGCCTTCGAGGTTGGATTTCTGCTCCGAAAGAATTGCGCCGGCGGAGCGCACGACTCCGGTATAGAACAGGAGGAGACTGCGCTGCAGCAGGTCAATGTGCTCCACATCGAGTGCGACGGGCTCCACAGTCACCGATTCATCCGGCCGGAAGGTGACGAAGTTGAGTCCGCCGTAGGCCGCCGCGTACTGGTCCTGCTTTCCGATCGGCTCGCCCAGGCGTTCGATTTCGATTTCCGAGGCTGTGGCAGCGAGATACTCTTTGCTGGCGAACCTGCCCGTGTAGGCGCACAGCGCATGGACGAGGCCGACGGTGAACGAGCTCGATGAGCCAAGCCCGGTTCCCGCGGGGATATCCGCGACGCTGGATATGTCCACGCCGCCGACGTTGAATATTGACAGAACTTCCCGGAGAATTGGATGTTTAATTTCGGCGTTCGACTTTACGAGCTCGCTCTTTGAGTACTTCAGGAGTGTCTGATCCGCGAAGAAGTAGGGGTGTATCGAAATATACATGTACTGGTTGATCGACGTCGACAGGACCATTCCGGGTCGGTGTCGATAGTATGAACGCATGTCACTTCCGCCTCCGGCAAAGCTTATGCGGAACGGAGTTCTGCAGACAATCACAGTGAACCCTCCAGAATAGCGTCCACCGCATCTGGCACGGAGGCAAAACGGGCATCATAGTCCGCGATTCCGGGAGGTCCGCCGTCTGGCGGCCCGATAAGCAGGGACGACCGCAGTCCCGCGTTTCTCCCTGCGCGCGTGTCCCGCAAGTGATCACCGAGGATGAATGATTGCGCGAGATCGATGTTGAACTCTCGCGCAGCGCGGAGAATCATGCCCGGCGCAGGCTTTCTACAGTCACAAACGACCTTCAATTCCACAATTTCTCCCGGCCAGCCGGCATCCGGATGGTGCGGGCAGTAGTAGAGTGCGTCGACGTAGACTCCCTGTTCCCCGAGAAGAGTATCCATTTTTGCGTGGACTTGCTCGAGCTCGGTGGTCGTCATCTGGCCTTTGGCGACGAATGGCTGGTTCGTCACAATTATCGCAAGGAATTCGCTCGAGTTGATGCTGCGAAGGGCCGGCACGATATCGACGGTGAGCTCGAAGGATTCCGGGCGGAGGACTCCACCGGTCTCGGTGTTTATGATCCCGTCGCGGTCGAGAAAGATGCATTTTTGCGGAGACTCGAGATTTCTTCGCCGCGGTTTTTCCGTTGCCAGGGCGCGTTCGACCTCGACAAGCCGCTCGGGAGTTCCCATATCCTTCAGATATTCCGGCGTGCGGTAGGCGCGGAGAAGTTTTCCAGCCGATGTGACGGCCGGAAAAATGTCCCTGCCCAGGTCGCTCGGTCGGTCTTTCGGAATGTAGCTCAGGATTTCGGGACTCAGGAGGTAGAGCGCGGCGTTCACCAGATTTCGATAGAACCGGTCGCCGCGGTGTGGCTTTGCGTGAAAGGCGCGAACCGCTCCGGTCTCATCGACCTCTACCAGGTCGGAGTCATACGGATGACTGTTGGGGTGGACGACGAGCGACCCTACGGCAGGCGCCGATCTGTGAAATGCCTCGAAGGCGCGAAGATTCATGTCGACATAAACGTCGCCGTAAAGCACCATGAAGTCATCCACGAGTTTTCCCGCCAGCTGCAGAAGCGCGCCGCCGGTCCCCAACGGCTTTTCCTCGACCACGTACTCGATGCGGACGTCGTAACGCGAGCCATCGCCAAGGTAGCCGATGATAACCTCCGCCAGATACCCCGCGAGGATAATGATGTCGATGTACCCGTATCGTCGGGCGAGGCGGATCTGATGCTCAATGACCGGGATGCCACCCACGAGGGCCATGGGCTTCGGTACGTCCGAAAGGCCGAGGCGAGTGCCCTTTCCGCCCGCGATAATCACACACTTCATTCGCTGTCCTGGGACTGAGGATTCCTTCAGCAATTGGATATTAGCACAAGCACATTCAAGTGGGAATATTTGGGCCGTACGGACTATTTGCGGGCTATGGTCCGATAGGTTTCCACAAGCGATCGGACAACACGGGCGGTCATTCCCCAGATCTGGTGCCCTTGCCAGGAGTAGACGAAAAGATCATGGGTTCGGCCGTTCCAGCTGCGATGGTACTGCACCGGGAGCCCCAGTTCTTTTGCCGGAAAGGTCACCACCTCATTCCCGTTTTCGTCCACCCGGTAGGAATGCATTTCGGTGCGAACCGAGTAGCGCGCCGGATCGGTCCGGACGAAATGGCTGAAGGGAACGACGAACACGGAGTCCACCTCCGAGGGCCGCGGCCGTAGTGATTCAAGTCCTTGGATTCGAATCACGCCTGGATAGATATCAACTGCCGCCGAAGAACCTACGAGGAGCGTACCGATGCGGCGATAGACAGTCACGCTTGCCGTCGGGACGCCGAGTTCTTCGACCGTTTCCCGTTTCGCCGTGTCGCGGGTTGTGGTGTCCGAAACCGGGTCGAATCCGCCGCCGGGGAAACTGATCTCACCGGGCTGCCGAATATTCTTCGCTCGTTTCTCGAATATGAGGTGATACTCGCCGTGCAGGCGAACAAACGGCGCGAGGACGCCACTTGCCCGCTGGTCCTCCCCGGGAAGAGACCCCGGACTTCGCGGGTAGGCCGAGACGAGGTTCCGCAAGTCAAGAAGCGTCTTCATGATCGTTTTCCACGTTCCGGGTTCGCAGCGCGGCCGAGGAAGATATTGGCAAGGAGAGCACTCAACCATGCCAGGCCGGCGCAGACATACATAATAACGCGGAATGTTTCGACGAAGCTGGTACGTAGAATTGTATCGAGCCTGGAAGCGGTTTCTCCCGCTATGTCCGCGGGAACCCGTGCGTTTCCAAGATTCGACAGCTCGGCATTCAGACTTTCAACCTGTGCGTGCGTAATGTCGAGATTGGCAACACCGTTATGAACAAGATGTGAAAACTGAACAAGCGCTGCCGGCCCCAGTACGGCAATGGCGAGCACGCCTGCGATGCGTGAAACTGCATTGTTCACACCGGAAGCCGTACCGCTTCGCTGTTCGCCGGCCGAGTTCATCACCGTAGTGGTGAGCGGCGCGACGGTCAGCCCCATTCCGGCGCCAAAGACGACGATTGCAGGAAAATAGGTCGACCAGTAGGCAGAGGCCCCACGGGTCAGACCGGAAAATGTGGAAAGCAGGTAGCCAACTCCGACGAGAATCGGGCCGACGGTGAGCAGCGGGCGCGGCCCGATCCGGTCTGAGATCTTCCCGGCAAGCCGCGACATGCCGGCGAGCATTACAACGAACGGCAGCATTGTCATTCCGGCGACAGACTCTCGGTACCCTTGAGCCTGGACCATCGTCAGAGGAAGAAAGAATGAAAATGCGGTGAGAGAACCGTAGAGGAAAAGCGTGAGCAGATTCGCTCCGGAGAACGGCAGAGAGCGGAAGATCGAAAGCGGTACCATCGGAGACGCGCTGCGTCTTTCGACGAGAACGAATCCGGCGAACGAGAGTACTCCGGCGATCAGTGCGCCGTAGACAACCGGGCTCCCGAAGCCTTGGTCCGGCGCTGCGATGAGAGCGTAACTTATTCCCGCCAGCGCAACGGCGATCGTCGCAGCGCCGGGCAAATCGATTCCACGGCCGGGTTCCGTCGAGCGGCTCTCGGGAACTTTCAGGACGAGCATGATAAAGGCGATAGCACCAAGCGGAAGGTTGATCAGGAAGACAAGCCGCCACAGACCGGCCCCTGCAAAGAATCCACCGAGGACGGGCCCGCCAGCAGTCGTAATCGTCGTGACCGCCGACCATGTGCCGATCGCCGCACCGCGTCTTTCGCGAGGAAAGTGGGCTGAGATTATCGAGAGACTCCCGGGTATCATCAGCGCGCCGCCGAGCCCCTGTGCAATGCGTGCCGAAATGAGAAATATGGGGGAAGGAGAGAAAGCACAGGCGGCAGATGCCACGGTAAAGACGCAGATCCCAATGAGGTAGGTGAGTCTGCGGCCGATCCGGTCACCCAGCGTCCCGCCGACGATGATGAGCGAAGCGAGCATCAGCGTGTAACCGTTGATTGTCCACAAAAGCTCCGCGCCCGATGCCTGCAGGTCGGACTGGATGGCCGGAAGCGTGATGTTTACCGCGCTCTGGTCGATGAACGCCATCGCCGAAGGAAGAATTGTTCCTGCGAGGACCCATGCATCCGCTTTGTCTGTACCGTTTCCCGTCATCCCTCTGTCCTTGTTCGCTCCGACTCCATAGGTTACAAATCTACTTCAAATTACACGAAAAAGTTTACTCCGCGCTCTCTGTTAGTCCGAGCGAATGCGCATATTAGACCAAACAGCGTATCGTCGGTCCGGAATTCGGATTCCATTTTCTATGTATGCAAGCGGAGAACAGGAAGCATCGACGCCAATTCAGTTGAATGAAGTGCAGCGCGGCGAACTGTCGTCCCGGTGGCCGAGACATGCCGCCGGGCGATTCAGCCGTTGCCTCGAATCCACTGACGAATAGGGAAGAGGGATGACATCGCAGAATTGGACAAAAGTTGCGCGCTTTGCCGAACTTCCGAACCTCACGGATCGAAACGCACCGGCATACAAAGGGACGAGGGTCGACGTGGGGAAGGAGGAGGTCCTCCTTGTGAGAGATGGAGATCGCGTATTCGCCTGCTCGAACAGCTGCGCGCACTACGGAGGGTCACTTCACCAGGGTATCGTTCGCGGCCATGTCGTAATCTGCCCGCTTCACAACGCCTCCTTCAATCTGGAAGACGGGGCCCTCGTTGCTCCGCCGGCTCTTGATGATCTTCCGGTCTTCGACGTCAGGGTGGAAAACGGAGATGTGATGATCGGGGCAAAACGATCCCCGGCCATCCGTATGCCATCCGGAAGCGATTCGCGCAGGGTTCTCATCGTCGGAGGAGGCGCCGGGGGAAACTCGGCTGCAGAGGCACTTCGCCGCTTCGGCTTTGCTGGAAAAATAACGATAGTCACGCAGGAAACCGACCGTCCCTACGATCGCCCGATGCTCTCCAAAGGATTTTTCTCCGGCAGTGCGGAAGAGGGATGGCTGCCGCTGCGCCCCGAGAAGTTTTATGGGGATCTGCACATCCAGTTCAGATCCGGCGCGGCCGTCCGCACGGTCAATCCCGCCCTTCGATCGGTCACCCTTGGTGACGGGACTGAACTCAGAGCTGATGCGCTTCTGCTCGCTACCGGTTCTGTCCCGAGGCGACCCCAGTTTCCCGGTGCTGACCTGGATGGGATTTTCACGCTTCGAAGCGCGGCGGATGCGAGAATCATCAAGGCACATGTAGCCGAGAAGCAGAGCGTTGTGCTCCTCGGTGCCGGTTTTATCGGCATGGAGCTCGCTTCTGATCTCACCGATGCAGGAATGATAGTGCACGTCGTGGCACCCGAGGTCGAACCGATGGTCATGCAGTTCGGCGAAAGGATAGGGCGACGGGTGCGCGCGATGCACACCGAACGCGGTGTCCGATTTCACCTGGGTGCCGTCGCATTGCGCGCGGCCGGAGGCAGACAGGTGGAAAAGCTCTACCTTTCAGACGGCACCGAGATCGACGCCTCCGTCGTCGTCACCGCGTTTGGCGTGACACCGGCCGTGGCATTCCTCGAGGGAACGGGACTGCTCAGGGAAGGAAGCGTGCGTGTCGACGCCACCTGTGAAACTTCGGCAGCGGGCGTTTTTGCCGCTGGCGACATCGCCGCCGTCCCCTATCCCGGCAATCTTGGAAGGCACCGGATCGAGCACTGGGTAGTAGCCGAATCACTCGGAAGGCACGCTGCGCGCGCGATACTCGGGGATCGGAGCGCCTTCAAAGATCTTCCGTTCTTCTGGACACGGCAGTGTGAGAAGTCGATAAAGTACATCGGGTTTCCGGCCCATTTCGACGAGATTCTATTTCGGGGTGATCCGGAAAGCGGCTCGTTTCTGGCCGGGTACTACCATGGAGCAAGGCTGATCGGCGCGGCGAGTCTGGGAATGTCGGACGATCTGCTCGCCCTCGAGCCTGCTATCCGCGGGGAGGTGGAACTTCCTTCCGCTGAGTTTGCCCGCCAGTAGGGGAAAAGCGCAATTTCGGCCCGTCGAGTGCGTGGCCCTGTCACCTCCGACGCGACCACGACAGTTTTGACCCCACCAATTGACGTTTTCTCTTGACCCTCGCGGCGAAATCCTCATACTGTTAGCGAGGCTCATCACCCACACATGGCGTACAAGGATTTACCTGAATTCATCTCGACGCTCGAGGAGCGGCATGAGCTGAAACGAATTTCATGCGAAGTCGATCGCAACCTCGAAATTACCGAGATTACCGACCGCGTCGTGAAGGCCGCAGGTCCGGCGCTTCTGTTCGAGCGGATTGCCGGGTCCCCCTATCCGCTGCTCATCAACGCGTTCGGTTCTCCTGCGCGAGTTGTCCTCGCACTTGGCGTCAACTCGCTCGATGAGATTGCCGCGCGAATCGTCGAGCTCATAGATCTCGGCGGTTACGCAGGCGTGATGGACCGGCTGCGGTCGCTGCCGAAATTCGCGGAGCTCGCCCGTTTCTTTCCCCGCGAAGTGAAGAGGGCAGCATGTCAGCAAGTGGTGGAAAAAGAGCCGGATTTGAGTCTTCTTCCGGTGCTTCGCTGCTGGCCGGGTGATGGCGGCCCTTTCTTCACTCTTCCGCTTGTTGTTACGCGAGACCCGGATACCGGGACGCAGAACATGGGCATGTACCGTCTTCAGGTTTTCGACAACCGAACCACCGGCATGCACTGGCATCTGCACAAGGACGGGCGGGAGATCTGGGAGAAGTACCGCGCGCGGGGAGGGCGGATGCCGGTTGCGGTCGCCGTGGGTTGCGATCCTGCCACCGTCTACGCGGCGACCGCTCCAGTACCGAAGTCAGTGGATGAGCTCCTTTTTTCTGGATTTCTCCGCCGGGCTCCCGTTGAAACGGTGCGCTGCATCTCGAGCGAGCTGCGCGTTCCTGCGCATGCAGAGTTCATTCTCGAAGGATACGTTGACACGAACGAACCGCTGCGCCACGAGGGACCATTCGGTGACCACACCGGGTACTATTCGCTCGTTGATTTGTATCCCGCCTTTCATGTGGAGACGATCACGCGCAAGCGCAATCCGGTCTTCCATGCGACAGTGGTGGGAAAGCCCCCGATGGAGGACTGCTATCTGGGAAAGGCGACTGAGCGAATCTTTCTTCCGCTGATCAAAATGCAGCTCCCCGAAATCGTCGATCTCAATTTCCCGCTGGAGGGCGTATTCCACAACTGTGTGATTGTCTCGATTCGCAAGCGCTATCCGGGGCATGCGCGCAAAATCATGCACGCAATATGGGGCATGGGGCAGATGATGTACACCAAGATGGTGGTAGTGGTGGATCAGAACGTCGACCCCCAAGACCTCTCCACCGTTGCATGGAAAGTATTCAACAATATCGATCCGGTTCGCGATCTCGAAATAGTCACCGGCCCTCTCGACGCGCTGGATCACGCCTCGCCGCTGCCGCATTTTGGCCATAAGCTGGGGGTGGACGCCACGAAGAAACTTCCCGCCGAGGGACATCCCCGGGAGTGGCCGGAGGACATTGAGATGAACAGGGAGATACGTGAACGTGTTGACGCGCGCTGGAACGAGTACGGCTTTTGACAGGATACGCGCCTACGGAGAAATGGTCATGTTCTCCCACAGCCTGTTCTCACTGCCTTTCGCCCTCATCGGCCTGCTCGTTGCGGCACACGGACGACCACATCCAGACACGGCGATCTGGGTGGTCATCGGATTCATGGGCGGACGAAACAGCGCAAACGCGTTAAACCGAATCGTGGACAAGGCTATAGACCGCCGTAATCCGCGTACCGCCACGCGGCACCTTCCGGCCGAGACGATCGGTTCCGGTGAGGCGTGGGCCGTCACCGGGTTTTTTCTTGCGTTGATGATTCTCGCCGCGTTCATGCTCAACCCCACCTGTGTCTATCTCCTGCCGCTCGGTGGGCTTCTCATCGGAAGCTATTCGTTCATGAAACGATTCACGTCCGCAAGCCACCTGGTGCTCGGTGCAGCGTGCGCGGCGGCGCCCATCGGCGGCTGGGTTGCCGTGACCGGCAGGCTCGATCCGGCAGTGCTGCTTCTTGGCACCGCGAACGCGCTCTGGGTTGCCGGATTCGACGTGATCTACGCGACGCAGGACGTCGAATTCGACCGCCGCGACGGGCTCTATTCGATCCCTGCCGTATATGGCGTCGCCGCGGGATTGACGATCGCACGCATCATGCACGCCCTTGTCATCCCCTTCCTTGCCGGCTTCGGCATATTGATCCACGGAGGGCCGCTCTACTACGTCGGCGTCGTTGCTGCAGCGTTACTTCTCGCGTATCAGCATGGCCTGGTGAGTCCGGCGCACCTGAAAAAGGTCACCATTGCGTCCTACTCGGTGAATCAGGTACTTTCAGTAGTCTTTTTTCTGTTCGTAGTTTTTGATCTGTTTCTGCGGGTCCGGAACTGAGATCCGGGAGGAGTGAGGCTTGAAAAGAATTGTGGTTGCTGTCACCGGCGCCTCGGGAAGCGCATATGGTATTAGGACGCTCGAATGTCTGCTTGCCGCGGACCGAGAGGTCCATTTTGTAGTTTCGCCGATGAGCGAGCGGGTCGTGCTCCACGAAACCGGCAGCACGCTCGACCAGCACCTGACCGGCATTCTCGCTGCGGCACCGGAACGCGGCGCCCTCGTGCGACATCGTTACGACGATCTTTTCGCTTCGATTGCGTCGGGTTCCTTTATTACCGACGGAATGGTAGTGGTACCCTGCTCGATGGCGACGGTCGCCGAAATTGCGGGCGGTATCAGCCGTAATCTCATAGTTCGCGCGGCCGATGTTGCGCTGAAGGAGCGGAGGCGGCTCGTCGTAGTGCCCCGCGAAACGCCGCTCAGTTTGATTCACCTCTCGAATATGCTTGCGATTGCGCAGGCCGGCGGTGTCGTGCTACCCGCTGCGCCCGGTTTCTACCACCGGCCGACCCACGTTCGAGAGCTTGTCGATTTTGTTGTATCGCGGATTCTCAACGTATTCGGTATCGAGCACAATCTTTTGAGCGAATGGTCCGACGATTCAATTGAGCCGGAGGAGTAGTGAATGAAATCCCGAAGTCCTGAAGCATTGTTTCTGGTGCTCGCCTTCGTCTGCGTTTCGTCTTTTCCGCTGTCTGCATCCGGTGCGCGGGAGTCCGGCGTCAACTTGTCCCCGGTCGGCTCTTCGGATAGCGGCAGCTCTTCCTCCGCTCCAAACAGCAGGCTGCGAATTGGTGTGCTTGCCGACGTGGATTCGATACCGCTTTTCATTGCCCGCGATCACGGATTCTTCGAAAAGGAGAACGCGGCGGTGGAGCTCATTGATTTTAGAAGTCCGGTCACCCGTGATGCGGCGCTCCAGGCGGGTGAAATAGACGGTGGAGTTTCTGATGTGCTTGCTGCTGTATTTGCGCGGCAGGCGGGTTTCGGCGTGCGAATCACCTCGGCGACAAACGGCTCCTACAAACTGGTGGTAAATCCACACTCCACGGTGACTACCGTCGCCGGCCTTGAAGGAAGAAGCGTCGGGATTTCGCAAAACACCATTATCGAATACTGCACCGATCGCATACTTGAAGCAGCGAATATGTCTGCGAGGTCGATCAGGAAGCTGCCGGTTTCGCAGATGCCGGTTCGGCTTGAAATGCTGCAGCAGGACAAACTGGATGCGGCTGTGCTGCCCGAGCCGCTTGCAAGCGTGGCGGTTGCCGCCGGAGGCAGGGTACTCGATTCGAGCGATCGGCTCGGTATCAATCCGGGAGTATTGATCTTTCGCGAAGAGAGCATCTCTGCCAAATCGGCCGAGATCAGAAGCTTCTACGCCGCCTACAACGATGCAGTCACCTACCTCGAAACGACGCCGCGCGACGCGTACATCGATACACTTGTCGAAAGCGCTTCATTTCCCGCGCAGGCCAAGACCAGTCTGGTTCTTCCGGGGTATGTGCGTGCCGAGACGCCGAAGGAAAGAGAGGTGACCGAGGTGACTACCTGGCTCCACGCAAAAGGCCTGGCTTCCAGGGACTACTTCTATGGCGAGCTCGTCGACGGGTCGCTGTTGCCCTGATTCGAAGCGGATTCCTCCGCGGCACTCTGAATTGCCCTGTCGCCGCTGAATTTTGCCTCACCGACATATGAAAAATGGCGCGGAGCGATGAGGATGACAAGAATCCCGGCAACACCGGCCACCACAAGTCCCATAAACACGTGGTGAACGGCCAGGTAGAGCCCGGTTCGGACAAAATCTGCAACCGGTCCCGACTGGCCGTTTTTCAGAAGATCCGCTGCGTGGTCCGGGGAGGGCAGTTGTGACCTCACGGCGCCCGGCGCCTGTCGAAACCAGGTCGCGAGACCCGAATTGAACACGCTCCCGAAGATCGCGGTGCTCAACGTGCCACCGAGCATTTGACCGAAGGTCACCGACCCGGTCACCACGCCCCGCCTGCCCCAATCGACAATCGATTGTGCGCCGACGATCATGGGGGTCGTGACAAGACCGAGGCCGGCGCCGATCCCGACCGTGCCCGCTGCAAGCAGAAGGAGGGATCCGGTCTCGGCGACGGCGGAAAATACAATGGCTGCGGCGATAACGAGAACCGCGCCAATGAGCGCTGTGTCTCGGTAGCCGATCTTGAGATAGAGCTTGCCGGAGTAGCTTGCCGCGACTGGCCAGGAGATGGACATCAATCCGAGGATGCCGCCGGCGATAATCGGTGACGCGCCGTAGACGCTTTGCGCGAAGGTTGGCACGTAGGCGCTGACGCCGAAGGTGACAAGCCCCGTCACAAGGGTTGCGAGAACCGCCCCCGCAAGGGGTCGCTCCCGGAAGACCCACAACGGAAAGACCGGATTAGCCGCTTTCCGCTCCCGGAGGACGAAAAGGACCATCAGAAGCAGACCGCTTCCGGCTGCGACGACGGTTTTCGCCGAGGCCCACGGCCATGCGTTCCCCGCCTGCAGAAGTGTGAAGACGATCGTCCCCATTCCCAGCACGAGAAGCAGAGCGCCGGCATAGTCGGTACGCACCGGGCGTCGCACCACCTTCTCATGAAAGTGCATCCAGATCATCGCCATCGCGGCAAATCCAATCGGAATATTGACGAAAAAAATCCATCGCCAACTGACGAACTGTGTGAAAAGACCACCGAACAGCGGTCCGAGCACGGCGGAAATTCCCCAGACACTCGAAATGAGTCCCTGGATTTTCGCGCGTTCTTCTACCGTGTATATGTCACCTGCTATCGTTACCGTAAGCGGGCGAAGTGCACCGGCGCCGACTCCCTGAAGGGCGCGAAAGAGGATGAGGGATGTCATGCTCCACGCGAATCCGGCCGCGGCCGAACCGGCGAGGAAAATCGAACTCCCGACGAGCAATAACCGCTTTCGGCCGTAGTGATCTGCGAGCTTTCCGTACAACGGTATCGTCACCGCCATTGCGAGGAGATAGGCGGAAAAGACCCACGGAAAACGGGTGAAGCCGCCCAGGCTTGCCACGACCGTCGGGACTGCGGTAGCCACAATGGAGGCGTCCATTGCCGAGAGGCCCGTAGTCAGCATCAAACCCGTTAGAACGAGGCCTCGTCGGCTCGTGGTCTCCGATGTTGTGGTATTCGTAGCAACAGCTCCTGCTTTCGGTCCGCTACCCGGGTTGGCGACGCCGGAGTGGGCATCGTATCGGAAAGATACCGCCCGTTCCGACCCGCAGGCAAGCGCTCCGCGCTCACCGATTCCTAACTTGACATTCCCGGGCGGGTGTGGGATTTTAGTGCGGATACCGTCCAACGAGGAAACCCGGCACGCATGAACACGTCACATTACGATCTCCGCTGCCTCGGGTGCGGTGCCGTGTACGCGGATAGCGAAGATGGGTTTCTTCTCTCCTGTTCCGAGGCGCATCCACCGGCACTTCTGAGGAGCGACTACCGGAACAGGAACCTGGTTGTTCGGGTTGCGGAGAACGGGCTTTTCCGATTTGCCGATTGGCTGCCGGTGCGGCGGGTCTTTCCGCAAAGTCCGGGACCGGTGGTCTTTCACAGCAAAGGCGTCGGTCCACGTCTGGGTCTCGAGAATCTGTACGTGATTTTCAACGGGTTCTGGCCCGAGCATGGGGCGCAAATCGAGACATGCAGTTTCAAGGAGCTCGAAGCCCTGGCCGTGCTGGGTCGACGTCCGGAAGGCGAAGATCGATACCTGGTGGTGGCGTCCGCAGGTAACACCGGCAGAGCCTTTCTTCAGGTGGCCTCGAAGCTCGGCGTCCGGCTGGTTGTCGTTGTGCCCGAATTCGCGCTGCAGTCCATGTGGATCACCGGGGAGCAGCACCCCGATGTGCGGCTTGTGGTTCTGGCCGGGAACACCGACTACTTCGACGCAATCCGGCTCGCCGATAAGATCGCCTCGATGGAGCTGTGCTATACCGAAGGCGGTGCGCGCAACGTTGCGCGCCGGGACGGAATGGGGGCAACCATGCTGCAGGCAGCCGTGTCACTCGGACGTCTTCCCGACCACTACGTACAGGCGGTCGGTAGCGGAACCGGAGGAATTGCCGCCTGGGAGATGACGCTTCGGCTTCTGGCAGACGGTTCTTACGGTTCGCGCAAGACGACCATGCACCTCGTGCAGAATGCTCCGTTCGGCATCATGACCGACGCGTGGGAAAGCCACTCTCCGGCGTTGGGCAATCTGGATGAGTCGCGCGCACGAGAGCAGATCCGCGAGCTGCACGCTCCGGTATTGAGCAACCGGCAGCCGCCCTACGCGATCCGCGGTGGGGTTTTTGACGCGCTCAGCGACACCGGCGGTCACATGTACTCGGTGACCAACCGCGCCGCGCTGGAAGCGGGGCGACTCTTCTCGGATCTCGAAGGCTGCGATCTGGATCCTGCCGCGGAGGTTGCGCTTGCGGGGTTGTCCCGGGCGGTCGATCGGGGTTATATCGGTTCGAGAGACCTCGTTGCCCTGAATATCACCGGCGGCGGCTTGAACAATCTCGAACGAACTGGACGAAAACGCTATTTGAAACCGGACCTGATTTTCGACGCAGAGGAGCTGCGTCGAAATCTCGCGACCGCGGGCAATGAGATCGAGCATCGTGTGATGGCGATCCTTGAAGGAGGGGGGAAGTGACGGATCTTTTCGATAAGTGCAACACCGAAGGCGGGTATTTCGGAAACCTGCGCGTCCGCGGCGATCATTATTTCAATCAGCCGGTGCTCGAGGGCACACCCGGCCCCCGGATGAAGTTTCAGGGCCGCGAGGTGGTGATGTGGGCAATCAACAACTACATCGGGCTGTGCGGGAACCCGGAAATCCACGAAACCGCAATCCGGTCCGTCACCGAGTACGGAACGTTCACGCCAATGGGCTCGCGGATGCTTACCGGCAACACCGACAAACACACCAACCTCGAAAACAGGCTGGCCTCATTTCTCGGAAAACCGTCGTCCATCCTTTTCAACTACGGATACCTCGGCGTGATAGGAACGATATCTGCTCTGATAGGCCCCGACGACCAGATCCTCATGGACAAACTGTCGCACGCATCGATTGTCGACGGAACGATACTCGCGTCGGCCGGGAGACGGTTTCGTCCATACAAGCACAACGACCTGAACAGCCTCGAGTCTCAGCTCAAGGCGGCGAACCGGGACAGAAAGGGCGGTCTGCTCATTCTTACCGAAGGCGTATTCGGGATGCGAGGTGATCTGGCAGATCTCAAGGGAATCTGCGAGCTCAAGGAAAAATACGGAGCGCGGCTGCTCATCGACGATGCTCACGGGTTCGGGGTGATGGGTGATCACGGCCAGGGTACAGGAGAGTTCCTGGGCGTACAGGACCGAATAGACCTCTACTTCGGTACGTTTGCCAAAGCGTTCGCCGCCATCGGTGGAGTCACGGCAGGTGAAACAGCACCCATTGAATACATCCGCTACAACGCCCGTACCAACGTTTTTGCGAAGTCGTTGCCGATGATCTACGTCGATGTCCTGACGAAGTCGCTTGACCTCATCGAAACTCGTCCCGATCTGCGTGAAAAGATGTGGAAGATCACCAGGCGGCTGCAGGCCGGTCTTGTCGAGCTCGGTTTCGACATCGGGGACACGGCATCGCCGATCACGCCGGTCTATGTTCCAGCGGGTGACCTGTCAGTGGCAATGAACATGATCCGGAGACTGCGCGAGGAGCACGGGGTGTTCGTCTCGGGGGTCACCTACC
Source organism: uncultured Spirochaetota bacterium (assembly GCA_963832675.1). Classification (GTDB taxonomy): domain Bacteria; phylum Spirochaetota; class Spirochaetia; order DSM-27196; family DATKUC01; genus DATKUC01. The sequence goes on from CAWHUY010000008.1 coordinate 113,644, forward strand.
CGGTGGTGCCGCGGGGAATTGTCATGTTCCGCATGATTCCAACTGCTTCACATTCGGAAGAGGACGTGGACATTACGCTCGAGGCATTTCGCGCGATGCGGGATGCGATGAAGATTGACCCGGAATCGCATTCGACGGCAGTGGTGTAGGGAGCCCGGCCGGTCCTGCCCGGTCTCAGTTGCGCACGCGCCCGAGCCCCAGCAGTCGAATCATCCAGTCGGGCAGCGGTTTCGCGGGGTTTCGTTTCCCGAGATTCAGATAGAACCCGAGCTTCTTCACGATCGGGATCCGCTCTGCGTGCACGAATTCGATAAGGGTTCCGTCCGGATCTTCGACGTACGCAAACCGTCCCGAAGCTTCTCCCATGTCGAAAGACTCTGCGCTGTCGACCGTGAACGGAAACCCGGAATCCCGACAACGTCTTTTCATTTCATCCATTGCGTGGACGTCGAAACAGAGATGTATGAACCCCAGATCTCCCCAGAATCGGTCCTGCAGGGTGCGTCGCGGAGTATGCTCGTAGGCTTGCAGGAGTTCGATGCTGCTCGAACCGATCCAGCGGCCGAAGGGTCCCGAGGGAGGTGCGCTCCGCTCGAGCCGCATCCGGCGCACACGGCGTGTGCCTCCCGGCAAAACAGCGAGATCGTGAAAGACCCCCGTCCCGTCGTACTGAACGGTGTCATAGCCGAGAACGTTACTGTAGAAGGTCGACGCACGCTCAATGTCCGAAACGCCGATAAGGCAGCCACACGCCCCGCCGCTCGATTTGCGTTTTGCCGCCGGACCCCGCTCGGAAGTGAACCATTCATCGGATTCGACGACCTGGAACAGGTTGTTCCACGGATCGCGAACGAAAAATCCCCCGACGCCGGCCGGATCCTGGCTCAAACCGCCCAGGAGCTCAGCGCCGGAATCGGATAGCCGTTTCGATACGGCCTCCGGATCATCCGCCTTGATCCTGGCAGCGAGGATGCCGGTGTCGCCGACCTCAATCTGGAATGCCGGCGACTCGGGAGCGCGACTGGTATACTGCCAGATCTCGAACGCGCTTCCGCCGCGAATGCTGGCCGCAAGAATCGCCCGTCGCTTCTGGAGCGCGTTTCCGGTGTACCGCAGCATGTGGACCGGCTCCCCGACGTCGTCGAAGACCGGAATATCGATTCCGAAAGCGTTGCGAAGCCACCTGAATGACGCATCTGCGTCACCGACACCGATTCCGATCTGTTGAACACCGTGAATCAAGTCCGACATGGTGGGTGAGAGTGTAGCGGCTCGTCCGGACCCCGTCAAGAAACGGGGCTCTCCTCGCCGTCGGTTTGCCCCGAAGTCGCTGCTGGACTGCCGGCTGTGCTCCGGGGTCTCTGTGCGCAAGTACCAACAGTCCAATCCCCGCCAACGCCGCGAGCCCGGCCAGAACCGGCCAGACTGCGGTCAGTCCGAACCAGGTAACGAAACGTCCGATCACCGGCGGAGAGAGTGCACGGCCACCGCCGGTAATAAGGGGAAACAGCGCATTGAATCTGCCTCGGTGCGAGACGGGCGTGTGGTTTGCGATATAGACATTTGAATTGGTGGACACGAGAATTTCGCCGAGAGTCCAGATCGCAGTCGAAACAAAAAAAAGCGGCAAGGTCCGTAAAAAGTAGATCATGCCGAATCCGACCAGGTAGCAAAGTGCCGCGTGGCCGAGATTCCGGGCCGGGGAGTACCGGCGCGTAAGCAGAACCACCGGCGCGGTGAGTACGATCACGACTATCGCGTTCACCGTCATCAGCGTCCCGTAGCAGACGGGCCCTCGCTGCAGGAACAGCTCCCTCATCCGCAAGGGAAGCGCGAAACCGTATTGCGAATAGACGAACGTGAGCACTGAGACAAGCAGAGCAAAAACTATGAGAACCGGGCGGGCCCGCAGGGCCGCCAGTGTATGCCCTTTCTCGGCTCGCTCGGTCGACGAAATAGTGTCGACGCGGGAGATTTCTTCGGCAGACGGCGTAGAATCCGGCACGAGAAAAGCGACCAATCCGACCGAAACGAAGGTGGTCAGCGCGTCACCGAGAAAGAGCAGCCAGGTGGAATTCGTAAACAGAAAACCGGCGAGGAGCGGTCCAACCGCAAATCCCAGGTTGTAGCCCAGGTAGAGAAGCGAAAACGCCGCCTGTCGGTTGTTTCGGTTTGTCAAATCGGTGGCCATCGCCTGGTTGCTCGGCTGCGCGAGGGCCGCGAAAAACTGGGCAGCGAAGACGCTCCACGGTACCAGAATTGACGTGCCGAGGACGGCGCCTGGCAACAGGAAAGCTCCCAGCCATCGCCTGTCCGAATACCAGCACTTTCTTCCGGCCGATGCGGTCGGTGAGTTTGCCTCCCAGGATGGCTCCGGGAACGTGGGCCGCGGCGACCAGGAGAACGTAGAGACCGGCGGTCGCTGCGCTCAAGCCCAGTTTCTGCGTCAGATAAAGAGCGAGGAAGGGAAAGACGAAGGCCCCCATGCTGTTGACCAGCCGTGCAAAAAAAAGCACGTGGATCTCCCGGGGGAGCTCACTGTAGAGTCGGATTACCCGCAGTCCGGAGAGCTTCATCGGGACACATCATATAGGTTTCGGGAACGTTGGAGAAGGTTCGTCTTCTGGGCTACGCGGACAGGTCGAACATTCGTCGCCCGGAATCGGTGGCGGGCGCGAGCACGGCGTCGAGCTCTTTCGAAAATGCTCTGTTGTGCCTGGTCGATCTGTTGCTGAGCCTGATGTTCGAGAAGGTAGGCCTCGGCCGCGACCCGCATGTCCGGTCCCGATGGTTCACCCGGCGCGAGCGCCGCATCAGTATAGATACGTGCTTTGCGCAGCGTTGCCTCCGGGTCCCCCGAGTACCGGGTCAAGATTCACTCTGATGGCGCCCGACACCGCGTACGTGTGCCCGTTCGGCCCGGTGGCATAGCCGAAGGTGACCGGACCTGCGGCGTAGGCGCCGAGCGCCGCGAGGTGTGCCTGTTCGTGGCTGCGAACTTCCGCGTCGAGCAGACGCATCTGCCGGGCGGCGCTCTCCAGCGCCCGCTGATTCGCCGGTCTGCTCACCCACGCCGAGCGAGGAGAGGAGCGCTGTCATGGCGTCGTTCTGGCGACCGATCGTAACGATGATAATGTCTTGTTGCGAGGAACGGTTAATTCCGGAGTTCCGTATACGATGCAAGTTCCGCGGGAAGGCCGGCGTTGGAGGAAACGGCAATAGGCTGGCGATGTCCCGTACGGAGGCATCGCCCGGTACGGAGCGGAGTCTCCGCGCGGGAGCAGAGTTCCCATACGGAGAAATTTCTCCGTACCGCACAACGATCCGCATAACTCATGATACACTCAGAATTTGCGGCCGTCCAGAGACTATCGAAATGTCGGATTCACATCCCGAAAATGCCATAAAGGTGGATGGAGAGCCACTGAATTACTCTTCCGATGGGAAAAATGTTCACGCTGGTCACGGTTCCAGCGAGGATTACCACCAGCAACAGCAGCGCGCCGTACTTGACGAAGATCGCCTTCTGCGCCGCGTACCGGTCGGGGATTGCCGACAGGACAAGCGTCGAACCGTCGAGCGGAGGAATCGGCAGCAAATTAAACACCGCCAGAAGGAGATTTACCCACACCATTTCGCCAAAAAACTGATAGAGGTTCGGCCCGACGGGATTCACCATAAACACTCCGGTGAACGACACTATTTTTGCGAGCACGACGAATAGCAGAGCCAGAATGGCGTTCGCCGCCGGCCCGGCCATTGCGACAGCGATGCCGTCTCGTCTGGGACTCCGGAAATTCCCGTGGGTTTACGGGGACCGGGCGTGCCCAGCCGAATCCCGCAAAAATGATGAGCAGCATCCCGATGAGGTCGATGTGCGCGAGGGGGTTCCAGGTGCAGCGGCCCTGCTCACAGGGTGTCGAGTCGCCGAGGCGCAGCGCGAGGAAGGCGTGACTTGCCTCGTGGACGGTAAATCCGGCGATGATGCAGGGAACGAGGAAAACGATGTCTTTCAGATTGAGATTCAGCATTTTGTGACTTCATGATAGCCCGGCTGCGTTCTGCGGGGCAATAGCGATTCATCTTCGTCCCCGTGGTCAACCGCGGTGGAGATGGTCTATAATGGCCGAATCTTCAGCTTAGGGCAGGGCGCAATGATTGAACTTAGGGAAGTGCGTGGAAGGCGAGAGCTCCGTTCGTTTGTTCGATTTCCTTTTCAACTCTACTCCGGCAATCCGTACTGGATTCCTCCGCTCGTTTCCGATGACCTCAATACCCTGGATCTGACCAGAAATCCTGCCGCCGCGTTTTGCCGGGCGCGATACTGGATGGCTTTCGACGACGACGAGCCGGTCGGTCGTGTGGCGGGGATCATCAATGAACGCTACATCGAAAGTGGGGGAACCGATATGCGCGATTCGGTTGGATCGATTTTGTCGACAACCCGGAAGTCTCGTCGGCTCTCTTTGGCGCGGTGGAAGACTGGGCTCGCTCCGAAGGAATGACCGGCGTTCACGGGCCGCTTGGTTTCAGCGATCTCGACCCGGAAGGGATGCTGGTCGAGGGATTCGAGGAGATGGGTACGCTTCCTATGATCTACAACCACCCTTACTATCCCATGCATCTGGAGACCATCGGCTATCGGAAGGACGTAGACTGGGTCGAATACCGGATTGGAGTGCCGCACGAAGTACCGGGTCGGATCGTCCGGGTTGACGACGCGGTTCGTTCCCGCCTGAAACTCCGGGTGCTCAACGCGACGAAGCCGAAAGATATTCTGCCGTTTGCCGAAGGCATATTTGACATTATCAACGAAACCTACTCCCATCTTTACGGCGTCGTCGAGTTGACGCCCGAACAGATACACGCCTACGTCAAGCAGTACTTCGGGTTCATCCGCGCCGACTTTGTGAAACTCGTTCTTGACGAGAACGATCGTCTTGTCGCTTTTGGTATTGCTGCGCCGTCGATGTCGGTGGCGTTGCGGAAGGCTGGAGGAAGACTGTTCCCGTTCGGCTTCATTTGGCTGCTCCATGCGCTTCGAAAACCGGATCTCGTGGACATGTACCTGGGAGCGGTCAGGAAAGACTACCAGGGCCGGGGCGTTACAGCACTTCTCATGCGCTCCATGCACGAGGCACTCATCGCAGCCAACGTCTTCCAGGTCGAGTCTTCCGGAAACCTTGAAAGCAACTCGGAGATTCAGGCGGTTTGGAAATACTACGAGAATCGTCTCCACAAACGGCGGCGCTGTTACCTCAAGAGTCTGTAACGCTACGGCACTCTACTGTGGCGCAGCGAATCGCTGTCGCATTTGCGCAAAGTAATCATCGGCCTCGACTGAATCGACCGGGTCCTCATCCTCACGAATCTCGATCAGCTCCTCGGGGATCTCCTCGATAAAGGGAGACGGAGTACATTCGATGGTTTCCCTCATCACTTTGCGCTTACGGCAGGAGCTCAGATAGAGCTTCTCTTTCGCCCGGGTGATTGCCACGTAGAATAGCCGGCGCTCCTCCTCAACATTCTTTTCCGACTCTTCGAGCGCGCGTGCGTGGGGGATGATGCCCTCCTCGACGCCGACGAGGAAGACAATGTCGAACTCGAGGCCCTTGGCGGCATGGATCGTCATGAGATTCACTTTGCCGCGATCATCCTCCTCGGTGAGATCATCACGAGATTGCAGCGTGATCCGGTTCAGGAAGTTGTACAGAGAGGGTTTCACGTTGTCCGGGTCGTGTTCCCAGTCTTCAAGGGACTGGGCGAACCACTCGATGTTCCGGTATTTCCACTTGGCGACCTTGTCGTTCTTCTGGAACTCCTGGACGAGGTATCCCCAGTAGTCGATCTCCGCGACCAGTTCGCGGAGGTGAGAGGCGAGCAGCTTCTTCCCTTCGCGAAACAGCGGCTGGTATTTTTCGATCAGCTCGAGAAACTGGACAAGGTCGGTTCGGTTCTTTTCCGGCAGCGGTGTGACCGCAGCGTGGCAGAGCGCGGACATGGCGGAAAAAAGGCTCTCTTTGCGCCGCTCGGCGACGGCGACGATCTGTTCGAGACTCCTTCGACCGATGCCGCGCCGGGGTGTATTGAGAATGCGGAGCAGACTCACGTCGTCATCGGGATTGGCCATGACCCGCAGATAGCTTATCAGGTCCTTCACCTCTTTTCGCTCGAAGAAACTGGTGCCGCCCGAGATTTTGTAGGGGAGGTTCATCGAAAGAAATGCCTCTTCGACGTTTCGCGACAGGTTGTTGGTGCGCATGAGTACGCCGATCTGTTCGTAACGGACCTTTTCCCGCTGTGCCAGGCTCTTGATCATGCGTGCGACGAATTCGCTTTCCACCTGCTCGTTCTCGGGGAAAAAAAGCTCCACCGGCTTTCCGTTTTCCACCCCGGTCCACAGTTTCTTATGCTTGCGGTTGGTGTTGTGGGAGATTACTCCGTTCGCTGCGGCAAGAATCGTTCCCGTGGAGCGATAGTTCTGTTCGAGTTTGATCTCCAGCACTCCGGGAAAATCGCGTTCGAACTGAACGATGTTCTCGTAGTTGGCTCCACGCCACGAGTAGATCGACTGATCGTCATCGCCTACCGCGCATACGTTCCGCGAACCGTCGGCTATGAGTTGCATGAGACGGTACTGATTCCTCGAAGTGTCCTGAAACTCGTCGACAAGCACGTAGCGAAAGCGGGCACGATAGGCGTCGAGCACCTTGGGAAACTCTTCGAAGATTCGTACGGGCAACTGGATCAGATCGTCGAAGTCTACGGCGTTGTATAATTTCAGGTGGCTCTGATATTCCTCGTAGAGTGACCGAAAGTGTTCGTTTACGCCCTGCCACTCACTGCGCCCGGTCTTGATCGAAGAGAAAAGATTGACCAGCTTGGTCAATTCTGCAGATTCGAGGTGAAACTTGATCTCACGAGCCGTCTCCTTAACTAACGAGATCTGGTCTGTGGTGTCATAGATCGTGAAGTTTTCCCGATAGCCGAGATGGTGGATGGCATCTTTCAGAATATGAACGCCGAACGCGTGAAAGGTGGAGACCGTGAGGTTTGACAGCTTCTTTCCGGTCAGATCCCGGACGCGGTGTTCCATTTCGCGAGCCGCTTTGTTGGTAAAGGTCAGGGCCAGGATTGCGTTCTGCGGGATACCACTCTCGAGCATACGGGCAATCCGCATAGTAACGACACGGGTTTTCCCGGATCCGGCTCCCGCGATTATAAGGAGCGGCCCTTCGATGGTATTCACCGCCTGCAGCTGCTCGGGGTTCAGATGTAGATCTTGGGGGTTCAGCATAGGTCCCGCATCCTATCAGGAATAGGAGCGTTTGACAAAGCCTGCCGCGTGTCCGGCCCTTCAGCCGGTCTCCGGCTCGGCGACTTTCTGCAGCAGACTGAAGTAGATCGGGCCTCGTCCGGCGCAGAGGTCCGGCATTATCTGCCAGCCGAACCGGGTGGGTTCGCCCCATGGCGCTTCGACTTTTTGTACATTCACCGCCCGGCCGCGTTTTTTCAGCAGCGTAGCGACCACGCCGTCGTTTTCCAGCGGAGAGACCGCGCAGGTAGAGTAGAGCACAACACCGCCGGACCTGGTTGCGTCGATGGCGGCTGCGAGCATCGCGTGCGCCTGCTGGGCGAGGGAGCGCGTCCGGGATGCAGACCATCGGGCCAGATGCTCCGGCGACGCGAGAACGTGGGACTCGGAAGAGCAGGGGGCGTCGAGCAGCACTCGGTCATATCGGTTTTTCTCGTGGAGCCCCCACCGACGGGCGTCGTGCCCGGTGACCGACACGCGTTCCCGGATTTCGGGCGGCAGGTGTTCATCGAGCACCCGCAGTAGACGTGCCCGGCGAGACGCGGATCGTTCGTTTGCCACAATAGCGCCCTCGAGTCCCACGCACAGCGCCAGCACGAGAGTCTTTCCACCGGGAGCGGCACACATATCGAGAACGAGATCTCCTCGGGTTACACCCAGTTTGATGGCAGCAGTATGAGAAGCCTCGTCGAGATAGTAGGGCTTGCGAAGACCGGTGGTGAGCGCGATTGGTTTTCCCGCCGCGCGCAGACATTCGCGGAGCGACAGCCAGCGGTCTCCGAGCAGTTCGGTGTAGAAGCGGTCAAAAGCATCGGCGCCGTGGCGGGCATCCTTACGAGCGCGCGCGGGCGAGCCGCGTTGACCTTCGCCACCGTCGTCCGCAGGGAGTCCGTCTTTTCTGCTCCGGCGGCTCATCCCTGCAATATACTCACGCGGCGGCAAATTGTCGCCGCACCTGCACAGGGCGCTTTCAGACACGGCCGGATTTTGTTATTCTCTACGCATGAATCAATTTTCCGCAGGTTTGCGGGGTGTCCTGTTCGATCTCGACGGCACTCTCCTCGACACGATTGACGACATAAGCGACGCGGCAAATACCGTGCTTCGCCACCATGGCTTTCCCGTATTCACGGCCGAGGACTATCGCCGCATGGTCGGGTGGGGACTCACGGAACTGATGCGCCGCTGTATTCCCGGTGAGCGTGTCGATCAGCAGCTTCTCGATTCCTGCGTGGCCGAGATGAAAGCCGAATACGCAGCGCATCCGGTAGAACGGACACGGCCATACGAGGGCATCATCGCCGTTGTACGCGAATTGGACAGGCGCGGATATCTTCTGGCCGTACTCTCAAACAAAGCCCACGAGCTGACGACGATTATCGTGGAGAAGAGTCTTCCAACCGACGCTTTCGCGACCGTGCAGGGACAGACATCCTCGGTTCCGCCAAAGCCCGATCCAGAGGCCGCGCTGGCGATCTGCGATTCGTTCGGGCTCAAGCCGACCGAGATGCTCTACGTGGGCGACACCGCCGTCGACATGGAGACTGCGCTGAATGCCGGTATGACACCGCTTGGAGTTTCCTGGGGATTTCGTGACCGGAGCGAGGTGGCCAACGCCGGCGCGCGGATGGTAATCGACACACCCTACGAGCTGCTGGACCTTCTTCCTGGAGTTCCCGGGTCTGCCAACTGACAGAGTCCGGCCGGACTCTGTCCGGCCGGGAGGCCGTTCGATAAGAAATGGAGGTGATGCTATGGACCGAGACAAGATAGGCGAAGCCGCGCGACGCTACATCTCACAAGAGTCGAACGAGCAGTTCCGTGCGGAGGTCGAGAAGCTTATTTCTGAACAGAAGTGGGACGAGCTCAACGACCGGTTCTACACCGATCTTGAGTTCGGGACCGGAGGCCTTCGCGGCGTAATCGGAGGTGGTTACAATCGCATGAACTCCTTCGTCGTGCGCCGGGCAACGCAAGGCCTCGCCAGATACGTGGTCGACCACGGTACTCCGGGACGGGACGGGAAGCTTGCCGCCGTCATAGCGCACGATTCCCGCCATTTTTCGGACGAGTTTTCGCTTCAGGCGGCGCTCGTTCTGTGCGCTCACGGCATTCGCACCTATCTATTTCCCACTCTTCGTCCTACGCCTGAACTGTCATTCGCGGTTCGCACGCTGGGCGCGTCCACCGGAATTGTAGTTACGGCAAGTCACAATCCTCCAAAGTACAACGGGTACAAGGTCTACTGGAACGACGGATCCCAGATCGTTCCGCCCCACGACGAGGGAATCACTGCTGAGGTTCGCAAGGTATCCGGGGAGATTCGCAGCCTGAAGAAGGAGGATGCCGCCGCGCAGGGACTTCTCATCTACGTAGACCGGGAAATCGACGACGCGTTCGCCCAGGCGGTACGCGGTTCTTCGCTGCGGCCCGAACTGGTTCGCGAGCGCGGAAGGGATCTCAAAATCGTCTATACGCCACTTCACGGGACCGGTGCGGCAATGGTCGAACGTGTTCTCGGTGAGCTCGGTATCCAGGTCCGGAGCGTTCCCGAACAGCGGGAGCCCGACGGGGACTTTCCAACTGTCGAATACCCCAACCCCGAGGAGGCGTCTGCGCTGAAGATGGCGCTCGATCTCGGAGTGAAGGAAAAGGCGGATCTTGTCATGGGAACCGATCCGGACGCGGACCGCCTGGGGATAGCGGTGCCGGAGAAGAGTGGGGGTGGATTCCGGCTAATTACCGGAAATCAGCTGGGCGTCCTGCTTGCCGACTACATGTTCTCTACACGAACAGAGCTTGCCTCAATGCCGAAGCGGCCCGCCTTTGTGAAGACCATCGTAACCACGGAGCTTCAGCGCCTGGTCGCGGAAAAGTACGGGGTAGACTGCTATGATACTCTTACCGGTTTCAAGTGGATTGCCCAGAAGATTCGCGAATTCGAGGCCGAGAAGGACGGTCCCACATACGTAATGGGCGACGAAGAGAGCTACGGCTACCTTATCGGCACCTACGTCCGGGACAAAGACGCCGTAACGGCGGCAGTCCTAACCGCCGAGATGGCACTCTATCACGTGTCCCGGGGCAAATCGGTGCTCGACCGACTGAACGAAATATACCGGGAGCTTGGTTTCTTTCAGGAGGAGACCATTTCCCACTACTTTCCGGGCCAGGAGGGCCAGACGACCATGAAGAAGCTCATGGATAATCTGCGCCAAGACCCGCCTGCCGCACTAGGCGGCGCGAATGTCGTGGAGATTCGGGATTTTCTTTCGCTTTCCGCGGTCGGGATCGGAACCGGCAAGGAGCGAGCGATTGATGGAATCCCCGCTTCCAACGTTCTCCAGTTCGTTCTCGAAGGGAACTCGATGGTCAGCTGTCGACCGTCGGGCACGGAGCCAAAAATCAAGTTCTACGCTTCGGTAGCGGGCCAGCCCGGTCTGGATGTGGATCAATCGCGCATTGCGGTGGGTGAGCGGGTGGCACGTCTGGCGGCCGAGATCAACGCTATCATTGGCAAACTCGGCTGACACCGTCGATTGTCACTCCGGAGAGCGTCAGCTGCGCGTCCGCCGCAACTTTGAGCGGCGGATCTCCTGAAAGAGCTGTCGCACGTGGGCCTCGTCGGTGAGCGCACGATCAAGGTCCTCCTGCAGGCCGCGCAGGTACCGCTCTTCCATATCGTAGAGTTCAGTCTCGACCTTTCCCGACCAGATCAGTCGCGTGAGCTCATCCGGCCGGTCGCGGAGAGTCAGAAATCGCCGCGCGATTTCCGAGCAGAGGTGCCAGCGCACGTCGTCGATCTGGAAACCGAACTCTTTCATCAAGGTGTCAACGGTGGTTTTTGCCACGAAGCCACCCTAAGGCCGTGCCCGCTTGATGTCAAGGTGGTCGGTCCTGCTCGCGGGTCGATCCCGGACCGCGCATGAAATCCGTCTCTTCTTTACAGTGCAACCGCTTACCGCTAATATTCCTCTATGAATTTCGACCTGCCGATCTCCGAGATCGTTTTCACTGCATTTGATTTCGAAACAACCGGATTGACCCCTGGAGTCGATCGCATCGTCGAGTTCGGCGCCGTGCGGTTTCGGGGATCTGAAGTGCTTGACACCTTCGATCGCCTCGTCAATCCCGAAATGCCGATCTCCGAAGGGGCGCTCGCGGTAAGCGGAATCACCAACGCGATGGTTGCCGCTCAACCGGCGGTCGGGAAGATCCTGCCCGAGTTCACTGCATTCGCCGGTGACACCATTCTGGTTGCCCACAACGCGCCGTTTGATCTGGCCTTTCTTCGGGCGGCGCTTCTCGACTACTCCATGGAAGACGTCAAGAACGTGATAGTCGATACGCTGGTGCTCGCAAAGCGGGCTTTCCCCAGGCAGAAAAGCTACTCTCTGCAGAATCTCGTGGCATTCCTGGGAGTTCCACCGAACAATGCGCACCGTGCCGCGGACGACGCGGAAATGTGCATGAAACTGTTCAACGCGTGCGTCGGAGCGCTGAGTTTCATGGGAGACCTCACGCTCGGCGAGATATTGATATGATTACTTTCCGAGGAGCTTGAGCATATACAGCTCGATATACTGGCGAAGAATGTCGGTTTTCGGGATCTTTTTCAAAGCTTCATGTTCTGAGAGCTCGCGAGCCATGTTGCGAATACGTGCCGCATCGGGCGCCTTGATACGAAAACCGGACCGGATTCGCCGAATGTAGTCCCGGACAAGCGAGTTGACATCTTCGTTGAGATTTCGCTTGGCGGCTGAGTCGAGGAGCGGGTTCCATCGCTCGGCGAGCTGCCGCATCGATGTCTCCAGGGTCTTGCCTTCGTCAAGAAACGATTTCTCGAGTCTCTGTATCGCGGCACGAAATTCGGCGGCCTGCGCCTTTCGGGTTCGCATTGCCTCCGCGCGAGCCGCCGGCGAGAGTTTCTCAACGTCCGTATGATCACTCGTCGAATTGCCTTCGATTCGCCCGGATTCGGCGCCCACGGTCCGGATGCTGTCAGCAGAAACTGCGAGCTTTCTTACCGTTTGGGCAGATTCGACCGCACTGCTCGACGAGCTACGCACCTTCTTACCGGACCGTGCCGGTGTTCCGAGAAATATCCGCTGGAAGAATCGAACGATCGCGCGGAGAATCGGAATGGCCTGCCAGAAGGGAAGCAGGAGAAGCGCGTCACGATGAAGCGTTTCCCTGTCCAGGCCGAGAAGTTCAGGAAAGGGTTTGAGTTTTCCGGCCTTCGTATCGAACAGTCGGTTCACTTCATTTGCAGCGTTTCGGTTTAACCCCGCCTCCTGCGCGCAGAGAAAGAGAAGGTCATAATTCAGCAACGTGAAGAACAGGGGATCCCGACTGGCGGTCTGTGCTTTGACATCCTCTTCGAAGACGGCATTATCGGTCATCGTCTTCAGTGTTTCGTCGTTCCGCAGTGCCTCGCTCCAGGACTCCGCATAGTGATTCTTCAGGTCCTCGGAGAGAAGAAAGAGCCGTTCACCAAATAGCGGAAGCACAAACTCTTTGCCGATGTAGAAATCTTTCTTACTCTGCGTTCGAACTCGGATGATTTCCGGGAGACTTCGTTCATCGGGCGGTGTAGTCTTCTTGGTGAGCAGATCGTGCATCGCTTCCAGAGGGTATTTTTTGGAAAGCAGCACGCCTTTCGAGTCGGTGAAGTTGATCATGTCCCCAATCGTGTAGGCGTAGGGTTTTTTTCGCAACCGGACTTCAAACTGTTTCAGCGCGGTTTCGCGCTCCAGATTCTTCTGCTGAATTCCGCGATAGTAGACGTTGTAGTACCCGAGCACGTAGGCTGCTTGTGAATACGCATGCTCTTCGGCAAGCTTGTCGGCCTTTGGCCCAAATTCGCGGATGATGTTACTCGACAAATGAGTCCAGAACTGAAAGGTGAAATCGGTGGGCTCGAAAACCGTCGTCACCGCCTGATCCGGCGTAGCGAGGATGGAGTTGATCATCTCTTTGAGGGATAAGTCCCTCTGCCGGAAGAGCGCTGCCATCTTCTGTTGGACGAAGCTTGCGTTTCGAGCAGATCGCAGATAGCTGCGCACTTTCTGCACCGAGTACTCGATGAGCTTTCTCGGTACGAGATCCGACGGAATTACCACGCTGCGGATTCCCTCGGGGAAGAGCAGCCGCAAAAGCAGCGGGTCCTCTTTCTCGCTGCGCGCGATCCATGGAACAAACTCGGTCTTTATGTCCACCGGCGTGATCGCACTCGCCGGGATATCCAGCTCGGTTGAATCGTCCGAGGGAAATGGCACGTCGGGCTGCTTTTCCACCTTGAGATAGACCGTATGAAGTGCGTCCACGTAGTAATGATTGTATAAAACGGTATCGATTTGGCCGCTGTCTCGAACTATTGAGCAGACATGTGTCTGTTCAAGCTCGTCGAGAAACCCGGCAAGCATGCCCTCGGTGTTTGCCGCAAAATCGCGGTATTCGGGATGCTCTTCGGCGTATTTCTCCATGTACTTTCTGGAGTACTCCAGAAATCGTGGAAAGCTGATTCGCGGATTTCCGGTTCGCCGCGTATAGGTCTTCAACAACCGGAGAGCGTCTTGAGTCGTTGCCATTGCGCAGAATACATTATACTCAAAATCACTCCTGTGTGCTATATTGATGATATCATGAAAAACGCACGAACCCTTTTTTTTGTTCTCGCTTGTATTGTCGGGTTCTTTGTAGTCTCTTGTTCGAGCGGACCCTCGCCGCAGACGGCAGAATCGCCGCAGACGGCAGAATCGCCGCAGACGGCAGAATCGCCGCAGCAGTCTGCAGACGCGTCGCAGCCTGCTGCGCCGGCGCCGCAGCAGCCCGCGGAGGCAACGTCCAAGCCTGCGGAGACCGAGCCCGCCGCGGAGAATGAGACGCCTGCCAGTCCGAAACCGGCAGGCGAGCGGCAGCCGATCCAGGTCAGCCAGGAAACCTACAGTAAGACTTTCGATGAAGTCGAAAAAGTGATAAAGGAGCTCAACTCGATCATCTCCGCCGGCAGTTTCGGCGCATGGACATCCTATCTCACCAGACAATATGTAGAGGAGATATCCAAACCGTCCACGCTTCGACAGATTTCTGACAGCCCCATTTTGAAACGGAACAATATTGTACTGAACTCGCTCGAGGATTATTTCCGCTTCGTGGTCGTGCCTTCACGGTCAAACGCTCGGCTTGACGATCTTGTGTTTCTCGATGAAAATACCGTGGAAGCGATCATGGTGGTACGGGGTCAGAGGGTGATCCTGTACCAGCTCGAAAAGAACGATGGGAAGTGGAAAATCGGGTTGTTCTAGTTTATACTGGTGAGTGCTAGGAGACGGAGATGGCGGAAAAAAGACGGTTTGTCGTTGCATTTGTCGTACTGATCCTCGCCGCGGGGACACTCGTCGCGCAGCAGTCGGCCCCGGCCTCCCAATCGGGTACTCCGGGCGGAAGCAACTCAGCCGGAAAGAGTTCGGGGTCCAACAAGGACGTCACGATCGAGCAACTCTATCTCAGCCAGGATATCGAGTTGCAGATTCTGCGCAGCCAGGCGACGTCAAATGATCGGCAGATTCAGATGCTCGCACTCCAGTCAATCCGTTCCATGTCGCAGGACGGAAGCAACAATAACCCCGGGGTGACCGCGGTACTGCAGGCGCTCGCGACCGAAGGGTTGCAACGTCAGGTCCGGGAAGGCAACATTGTCGCGAACAACTTTCCAGATGTACGGCGAGAGGCGTGTAATCTTCTCGGCGAGGTTGGCGGCCAGGCGGCCAAGGATACGTTGCTCACGGTTCTTCTGGAAGACAAGGAGCCCATGGTGCTCGCTGAAGCGGCATACGCGCTCGGCAAGATCGGTCTGAACGACAACAATGACGCCGCGAGCCACATTGCCTGGGTTCTGAATCATGAGACCGCCATGGCAGCCCCGGACAACAACCTCGCATTCGCCTGTATGCTTGCAATCGAAAAGCTAGGCTCCAAGAACGGCGGAGTAAGCGATCCGGAAGTCATCAATTCGCTGTTGAACGTCGCCTCCGGCAACTACATCCGAGATGTTCGGTTGAAGGCGATAGACGTCATCTATAAACTGCGCAAACAGCAGCAGAAGGGCTAGGCGTGTTCGGCATTCCTGCCGCTCCGCCTCGCCGTGCCCTGGTTTCCGCGAATCGTTCCCTACGTGATTAGATACGGTCTGTTCTTTCTCCTCATGTTCATGATCGGTGCGAACGCAATTATCTCGAACCTGACGCGCGAGAAGACCTTTTCTGACCCTTTTGAACTTCCGACCAACCGTGTCGGCTTGCTGCTGGGTACCGCGAAATACACCGGACCGGGGGAGATCAACCTTTTTTTCGAATACCGCATCCGCGCGGCTGTCGAGCTCTACCGCCTCGGCAAAATCCGTATCGTTGTCGCGAGCGGAGACAACGGCGACCTGTCCTACAACGAACCGGTCCGGATGAAAGAAGAACTCGTGCGCCGCGGAATTCCTCGAGACGATATCTACCTCGATTACGCCGGATTCAGTACGCTCGATTCGGTCGTCAGGATTAACAGGATTTTTGGACAGAATCGGTTCACGGTTATTTCGCAGAAGTTTCAAAATGAACGGGCGATCTTTATTTCCGGCTACTACGGTCTTGATGCCGTCGGTTTCAACGCTCGATGATGTTCCGGTCCAGCTTTCCTGGAAGATCCGTGCGCGAGAGTACCTCGCGCGAACGAAAGCCTTTCTCGACCTTTACGTCTTCAAAACCCAACCGAAGTATCTCGGGATGCCGATCGAACTCAACTAGGCGGCAGGGGGATCGCCACGTCCGTGCGGCGTTCTGCGCAACCACCATTTTTCTTTCTTTGCGCATGGCTCGACTCCTGTTATAATGCGCGAGTGATGTTTGACATCATCGGTGACATTCACGGACACTCCCACAAGCTCGTGGAGCTTTTGCGGAGGCTCGGCTACCGGGAGACAAACGGCGTGTTTGCCCATCCGTCGGAGGGTCGGCTCGCGGTCTTTCTGGGGGACTATATCGACAGGGGGCCGGAAATTGTCCGGACGCTGGAAATCGTCCGCGGGATGACCGAGCGAGGTAGCGCGCACGCGATACTCGGCAACCACGAGTACAATGCTCTCTGCTTTCACTCGAGAAGACCCGGTGAACGGCATCAGTGGCTGCGTCCCCGGAGCGACAAAAACATTCATCAGCATCTTGAGACCTTGTACCAGTTCAGGCGACTTCGAACGCTCTGGCTCGACTACCTTGCGTGGTTTCTCGGTCTTCCCGTCTACCTCGATTTCCGGAAATTCCGTGTAGTTCACGCGGCCTGGGACCCGGACGCGATCTCCTGTGTGCAGAGGTACTCCCCGGAAGGCAACCGCATGACGCATCGGCTGCTTCTCGACAGCGCCGACCGCACTCACAAAGCCTACGCGGCAATCGAAACACTTCTGAAGGGAGTAGAGATTGAGCTTCCCGAAGGGGCTGCGTATCAGGACAAGGACGGCAATATCCGAACGCGATCGCGCGTCGCCTGGTGGCTCGAGGGACGCGGTCGCACGCACGGAGAAATGCAGTTTCCGGCACAGGTCGCAGGACCGGGAGAGAGCGCAATTCCGGAGCAGGACGCAGACCGACTCGGTGGATACCAGGACCCGATCCCGGTCTTTTTCGGTCACTATTGGCTAAGTCTGGATAGACCGTACATCCAGACGGACTATGTCTGCTGCCTCGACTACAGTGTAGCCAAGAACGGTGCACTGGCCGCCTACACCTGGGATGGAGAACAGAAGCTCAGCGAGGATCACTTTACGCTGGTGCGATAAGTCTGATTCAAAGGAGTTACGCAGATGAAAATCAAATGCCTCTCGATAAAGAATCCCAAGTCCTACCTGTTCTGCTATGGCATCGCCGACGTGGAGAATCGCGGGGGGAAAACTGACTATCGGGGACCGCTTTACATCCACTCGAGCGGTGAGTATTCCTATGCGGGAATGCCTGATTTCTCTCAGTATCCGATGCCGGTGATCGGCGAATTCGACCGGTTCATGAACGAGATCGAGAAACTTGAAG
Organism: uncultured Spirochaetota bacterium; assembly: GCA_963832675.1. Lineage (GTDB taxonomy): Bacteria > Spirochaetota > Spirochaetia > DSM-27196 > DATKUC01 > DATKUC01. Next base: position 131,029 of record CAWHUY010000008.1, read on the forward strand.
AGACCGGAAGATACATAGGATTTGCCGAACACGGGGTGAAGGTAGTGCTGAAGAACGAAGAGGGGGCCTCTGAACGCACCATCCGCGAATACAATCTGCTAAGCGATGTCTACAATTTCACCATTGAAAAGCCGACGAAACCGTTTTTTCTCGCGAATACGATCATCGGGCGGGTGGACCTGGTCGATGTCGTGGAAAACTCGAAATCCGAGTGGGCGGAACCCGGTGCGGTTCACTGGGTGTTCGCGAATCCGGTTTTGCTGCGGAAGCCGGTAACCCGGGTTCAGGGTGCTCCCAATATCTGGGATCACGACCTGAGCGATCTCGAGCGACGTACCCCGTAAGGGAAATCGATTTCGTGCGAAGCGCATAGGAGGCGGCCGGCCGCAAGGCGCCTTCCCCGTGGCCGCCGCGGCCCTGCCGATCGTCCTTGACGCGAGGGCGTGCCGACCGGTCAGCCCGCTTTTTCGACTGTCGGTCGCGAGTTGCGTCCGACAATTTGCACGAAATCCTGTGCCCCGATTACCTCGTCTACCAGGAGCTTTTCGGTAATCTCGTCGAGCTCGATTCTTTTCGTTTCGAGAACTGCGATCACCCGTTCGAACCGCTCTGCGATGATGCGGGCCGTCTCCTCGTCGACGTACTGCTGGGTCGATTCCGAATACTCGCGGTACATCGACATAGTCTCCGGGGACATCGCCGTTGCCGGGCGTCCCGCCGGCAGATAGACGTTTGGGAACTTGTCGCTCATTCCGAACTCGGTGAGCATTCGACGCACGATGTCGGTGACTCTGCTCAGGTCATCGGCGGCACCCGTTGATACCTCGCCAGTCGCCACCTGTTCTGCGGCCCTGCCTCCGAGCAGCACATCAACCTGTGCGAGAAGCTCGTTCTTGGTCATCAGGTAGCGCTCCTCCTGCGGAAGCTGCATGGTGAATCCGAGAGCACTGATCCCGCGGGGGATGATCGATATCTTGTGCACCGGGTCTGCGCCCGGGGTGAAGTGAGCAACCAGCGCGTGTCCGGATTCATGAATCGCCACCCGGCGCCGCTCCACCGGATCGAGAAGCCGTTTCTTCTTCTTGAGTCCCGCAATCACCTTCTCCACGGCCTCTTCAAAATCTTCGGGAAGCACGCGGTCACGGTTTGCCCGCACGGCGAGAAGCGCCGCTTCGTTGGCAAGGTTCGCGAGATCGGCTCCTGACATGCCCGGAGTGGAGCGGGCGATATTTCGCAAATCGACCGACGGATCCATGGTGAGACCGCTCGTGTGAATGCGCAGAATCGCCTCACGGCCTTCAACGTCCGGTTTGTCGACTGTCACCTGCCGGTCAAACCGGCCGGGACGCAGAAGAGCGAGATCGAGTATTTCCGGTCGGTTCGTCGCGGCGAGAATTATCACGCCGGTGCGCGAGTCAAATCCGTCAAGCTCGACGAGAAGCTGGTTCAGCGTCTGCTCTCTTTCGTCGTTGGTAGCCATCCCGGTCATCCGTCGCTTTCCAATCGCGTCGAGTTCGTCGATAAAAATGATGCAGGGAGACTTCTCCCTCGCCTGACGAAAAAGATCACGGACGCGCGATGCTCCTACGCCGACGAACATCTCGACGAAGTCCGCGCCGCTCATCTTGAAGAAGGGGACTCCGGCCTCACCGGCGACCGCGCGGGCGAGCAGCGTTTTTCCGGTTCCGGGTACTCCCACGAGCAATACACCTTTTGGGATCTTGCCGCCAATTGCGGTGTACCGTTCGGGTCGTTTCAGAAAATCTACGACCTCTTCGAGCTCCGATTTCGCTTCATCACATCCGGCAACATCGGTGAACCGAACTCCGGTGTCCCCTTCGGCGACTACCTGTGCGCGGTTTTTGCCGAACGACAGAAGGTCCGCACCCGCCTTTCCCATTTTGCGCGAGACGAATCTCCAGACTACCATCATGAGGACGAACGGTACGATCCAGTTGAGGAGAAATGCCAGTATCGGGTTCATTTTCGAAGGGATTGCATAGTACCGCACGTGGCTTTTGTCGAGCAACGGAACGAAGCTTGCGTCATTTACCGCGACGGTTCGATAACGGATATCCGGCTGATCTTTGGTTGCCGTTGCGCCGCTGTTCGTGCTGCCGGAGACGGCCGTTCCCGGACGCGCGGTCCCAATGTAGTAGTCCGGACCAATTTGGACGGTGGCAATCTGCCCGTCGCTGATCAGCTGTTTGAATTTACTGTATTCGACAGTCTGAACACCCGGGGCCCCCGAGAGACTGTTGAAGATCAACACCAGCGCGAGCGCGCCCAACAGAAACCATACCGAATACTGATTCTTCCGAATTGTGTTGACGATTGATCGGATGCGATCGGTTGATTGCTCTCCATCATTACTTTGTCCACCGTAACTGCTCTTAGTTGCCATGAGATTCTCCCTGGTTCCTCGGATCGAACGAGGATTCCTGTGCAAGCGAGCGAAAAAGCTCTCGCTCCCGCTCGCTGGGGGTGCCCGGCACAACGATACGCACCGTTGCGTACAGGTCGCCCCTGTCTCCGTTTTCCCCCACTAATCCGCGACCCTTCAGACGCAGCTTCCTGCCGTTCTGCGTCCCGGCCGGCACGCTGATCGAAGCCCGGCCGTCGAGAAGCCGCACATCGACGCGCGCGCCGAGAACCGCCTCCCACGGCGATACGGGAAGGTCCGTTTCTATGTCGGCCCCGTCGACCCGGAACACCGGATCGGGCGCAATTCGGATGGTGAGGTAGAGGTCGCCCTTTTTCCCGCCGGGGCCGGGGATTCCCTGGCCGCGCAGTCGCAGCTTCTTACCGTCGTGAGTTCCGGCGGGAATGGTAATTTCGATGTTTGTGGTTTCGGTCTTTCCGTTACCCGCGGACTGTTGCACAGACAGTGTCTTTTTCCCCCCGCGGTAGGCATCGACCAACGGCAATGAAACTTCGGCGTGATGGTCCAACTGCCCCGTCTTCGCCTGCCCGCCTGTCCCGGGTCCGCCCCCCGAGCGTGGCCGCGACTGGTGCTCACCGAATCCGGCTGAACCGCCAAAGATTGAATCGAAGAAATCGCTGAACCCGGAACCGATGTCGTCGAAAATGTCGAACCCGCCGAAGCTGTCCGGCCTCTCCGTACGCCTGCCGAACTTGCTCGCATCCCATCCCGGGGGCGGCGAAAAATCATCGCCGGCATTCCAGGCGGTGCCAAGCTGGTCGTACCGTTTTCTCTTCTGCGGATCACGGAGCACTTCGTACGCCTCGTTGATCTGCTTGAATTTCGCCTCCGCGTCCTTCCCTTTGTTCAAGTCCGGATGGTACTTTCGGGCGAGCTTTCGATATGCGGTTTGAATCTGCTCTTTGTCGGCGGTGCGTGGAACGCCGAGAGTCTCGTAGTAATCCTGAAATTTAACCGCCATCGGTCAGCTCCTTCGTCGGCCGGACGAATCGGTCCGGTATCATTCGATGAAGATACATGCATAAACCATGCCAAGAACTCAAGAGCTATAAGTATAGTTCATACAAGTAGATAATTCCATAGGTGTTGCCGAATTCGAAGCTCTCTTGACTGTGCTGGGTTAAATTGACCCACTTGTGCGAATCCGCCATACGTTGGGTCAATCCGAACCAAATTCCGCCAAAAAGCCCTCATGAATGATCTCGCGCACCCTGGCGCGGATGCGAAAAAACCGGCGGAGGAGATCCGGTGTGTCCTACGAGGATCCCTCCGCCGGTGAGTAAAGGAGTTCGGGTTTCTAGTGTGTCAGCCCGAGTAACACGGTTGACCCGTTTCTCAGAATCGAGAACATCGCGTTTCCGTGATTCTGACTGTCAAGTGTCTGGTAGAAACTGCCCAGAGAGCTGACGTTCTTGCCGTCCAGTTTGAGCACAACGTCCCCGACCTGAAAACCGGCGATCTCGGCAGGCGTGCCTTTCTCGACGGAGGCTATGACGACGCTACCCTCGTTGCCGCTCAGATTGAGCTGATTTCTGATGTCCTTCGTGAGCGGTACAACCGACATGCCCGGCCAGAGTTTCTTGCTCTCCTGCGAAATTGTCTGGTTCTGCTGGCGAACGCCGACATTGACGGTCAGGTCTTTCGTCTTTCCCTGACGAATAAGCTCGACTGACGCACGCTGATTGGGCGAAAGATTGCTCACTGCGTATAGAAGATGCGAGGCGTCCTGGATGTCGATACCGTTCACTTTGGTAATGAAGTCGCCCGGCTCTATTCCGGCTTTCTCCGCCGGTGATCCCTGGAAGACGTCGTTCACAAACCCTCCGGTTGCGTCCCCGGTATTCAGCGCTTTTTGCACGTCGGGCGTGGCTTGGGAGATATTTATGCCGAACCACCCATATACGATGTGCCCTTTGGTGATGAAGTCGTTGATAGCCTGCCGGGCATTGTTGATCGGGATGGCAAATCCGATCCCGATGCTGCCGCCGGAGGGAGAGGCGATCCAGGTGTTGATTCCAACAACTTGTCCATCCGTGTTCACCAGGGCTCCACCCGAGTTTCCGCGGTTGATCGCGGCGTCGGTCTGAATATAGTCTGTGAGCGCTGCGATATTGGATCCACCCGCGGGTTCACGGCCGACTGCGCTGACGATGCCAGCCGTAACAGTGGATGCGAAACCCAGCGGGTTTCCGACTGCGAGGACCCAATCGCCGGGCCGAAGAGAAGCTGAGTTCCCCAGTTGGGCGACCGGAACATTCTCACTTGTGGTGAACTTCACCAGGGCGAGGTCTTTATTCTCATCCGCTCCCACGAGCGTGGCGTCGAATTGACGTCCGTCGTAGAGTTTCACGGTAATCTTCGACGCTTTTCCCGCGACGTGATTGTTGGTCAGCACGTACACCGTGTTGCCGTCTTTTCGCACGATAACGCCGGAACCCAGCCCATATTGCTTTTGCGTCTGAGGCGCCTGCTGGTTCGGATCGCCGAAGAAGAACTGAAACGGAGAGACAGTTGGCTGCTGTTTCACGATATCGACCACCTCGACCTCCACGACCACCGGGAGGACTTTTGCAGCCACCTGCCGGAACGACGACGGAAGGCTGCCGCTCACCGCTGGTAGCGAGGTTTCGCTCGCGAGCACCTGCGAACTGCCGGGGGAAGTAGTCGCCACAAGCTGTGCGTTCGATCCGGTTGCCGTTGACTGATGCCCGCTCGCGAGCACGTATACAACAGGCAGTCCGACGAGAGCGACAATCACGAGCGCGAAGTTGATGATTATCATTTTCGAGGACTCAAAGTAAGATTTCATCGTTGTTTTCCTCCTGATACTGTATTTCCAATCACTCTGTGTCCAAGGTAGGGAACACACATTACCGGAGGGTTGCCGCGGCATTACAATTTTGTAATGCACGCCGGCTTCTGCACGGGGCTTGATTTTCGGGCCGACCTGAGTACAACATTGATGTGCGGAATCGGAGGTGAATCATGGCGAAGAAACAGAGTACCGATAAAGGGAAACGGACAGCACAAACGGCAAAGAAGGCGAAAACTTCGGCGCCGGTAACGAAGAAGAGTCCCAAACCGGCTGCCAAGAAGGGCAGGGCGACGAGCCGGCCAAAAGTAAAGGCTCCCAACGGCAAACCGGCACTTGTGAAACAGATCACGGCGTTTTTGGGAAAGATGGACGAAGCCGGGCTGAAGTTCCTCAAACAGCAGGCTGAGATTATCATTACGGCAGGCGAGTTCGAGGAGGTCCGTCGCAAGACGATGAGTGCGCTCTCGCAGCTCCAGGGAGCTCCGGCCGAGACGACAGCTCCGGATGCGGCCAGCGTGGAACGGGTAGACGACAGTTTTTTCAACATCTCGATCCGAGGAAAACGGGTGTTCTTCAATATCAACGAGCTGCGCGCCATCACAAAGGTCTGTCATGCGTCGCCGGACGGGAAGCAAGCAGCGCGCCGTCTCGTCGCCTGGTTCGCTCGCGAGCGTGCCGATTTCTTGAGCGAAACCGGCATTCAGGGTCCGGCAGATCCGGCACTGCCCAAATTGTGGCAGACGATAGTGAACACCTACAAGGTAAAGGCTTAGGTTGAATCGGCCGGGGTTGACCGCGTATGGCGATGAATATCTCGACCCGAAGTCCCGCGTAAATCGTTACCGCTCTGCCAATCGGTGAAGGTAGGATTTGCTCCGCAGAGCGCGGGAGGATAACGGAAGATTCGTGCTGCTCTTGATCGAAGGCACGGCAGCTGATATGAACCGGGACAGAGTGAAGCGCGCAACTTCAGGGGAGAGTTTAGATGAACATTTCGTGCAACGGAGCAAATTTCGTCGCGCAGCAGATCGGATACCGCATGACCGAAGGTTGGGCTCAGGGCGACTCTGCCGCAAACAGCTACTATCGACCGGAACAGACCTTTGCCGACCGTTTCGAAGGGCTGGTGAGCCAGGTTGAGCGGCTCGGCTTTTCCTGCATCGACATCTGGACCGGAGAGCTCAACTGGAAGTGGGCAAGCGCGACGCAAATCGAGAGCGCGGCCGCGATCCTCGCGCGGCACAAAATGCGGGTAACGAGCTACGCGGGTCCCTTCGGCGGCAGTGAAGAGGAGCTGCGACGGGCGTGCCGGACGATCAAAGCATTGGACTGCAATCTTCTCGGCGGCTCAACCGAGCTCCTCACCGCCGATCCGACGACACTTGCCCGCGTGCTTGAAGACGAAGAGGTTCTTTTCGCGTTCGAGAATCATCCGTCGGAGAGGTCTCCGGCCGATGTCATGAAACTGATCGGCGCGCTGCCCGAAGACCTCGTCGGCACTACCGTTGATACCGGTTGGTATGGGACCAACGGCTATCCGGCCGACCGGGCCATCGAGGAACTCGCGGAACGGCTGTTTCTTGTCCACTTGAAGGATGTGAAAACCGCCGGTTCGCACCAGACCTGCGGGTTCGGCAGCGGCTGTGTTCCGATCGAGAGCTGTGTCGATGTTCTCCGGAAGCTCGGCTACGAGGGCACGGTGAGCATTGAGCACGAACCGGAAGACCGTGACCCGAGTCCCGAGATCGCCGAAAGCCGCGAATTTCTCGAGCGGATCCTCGGGTAGCCCGGCTCGCCTGAGGGCTCAGGTCTCTACCGGTTCCCGCTTCCTTCGCGCAACCTTCACGACAATCCAGATGAGGACGGCGAGTCCCATCAGTCCCAGAAAAATGAATTGAATCTTTCTGAACGCCGCGTCGAGTTTCTCCGCCTGCCTTCCAAGAACGTAGAAAAGCGTACTCCAGGTGCCGACCCACAGGCCAGCGCCAATCGCATTGAACAGCAGGAACTTCAGCCAGTGCATCTCGACGGTACCTGCGATGATGCCGTTCAACTGGCGAAGTATTTCGATGAATCGCGCGACGACCACGACAACGGCACCCCGGCGCTGAAAAAATCCTTCCGCGTACTCGAGCCTTCCGGGAGTGAGAAAGACGTATTTTCCAATTGCGAGCACCAGCTTGCGTCCCCCGAACCGGCCGATCGCGTAACCGGTATTGTCACCGAGTACCGCCGCAACCCACGCTATTGTCACCACCCAGAAGATATTCAGCGCGCCGCTCGGTGCAATAAGAGACGCAGCTATCAGCATGGTCTCCCCCGGCAGCGGAACGCCGAAATCTTCAAGGAATATCGCGACAAAAACGGCCAGATAGCCATATTGGTGCAGATAGGGCTGAATGACGTGTATGAGGTGTTCCAGAAAACGCTCTCCTTTTGCGGCAACTTCGGCATCTCAGAAGATCACACCGCGCGCGGGTTCCCGTCAAATTTCCGCACTTGCCCCAAGAGCGGTGACATCTTGTTCCTTACGCGGTGTTCAACTATCATGTCAGGATTGGCGGGACCCCGCAGCGGAGAGTTCCCAAAACCAACACACTTCACAAACAGATTTGCGAGGGCGAAAAGATGAGCAAGGGTGCAGTTCGCGCCGGCGTTTCGGCGTTCTGTGGACTATTCTTTCTGTCGCAGGCGACCGGCCTGTTCGCGTCGGGAAACGGCGAACGGACATTATTCAACGGAATTGTCGGGTCCGGGCACGTCGTCTCGGAGGTTCGCGACGTCAACGGCTTCGAAGGTGTCACCATTAACGGAGCCGGCGAGGTAAATCTGAGTCCGGGGCCGGCATTTCGAGTAGAGGTGGTCGCCGACGACAACGTGCTCCCCTACTTGACAACGGACGTGCGCGGGGGTGTCCTCATTCTCAGTTCGAAGCCCGGCATATCCATAAGGAATACTAACAAAATCAAGTTCAATATTTCGATTCCGAAGTTGTCGTCTGCGACAATCAAAGGATCGGGTTCGATATTCATCAACGGCACTGCGAGGGGAGAAAAGCTTGCCGTTTCGATCGAAGGTTCCGGATCGATCAAAGGCAGTTGTGACGTCGCGACGCTGAAGACTGCAATCATGGGCTCCGGGGGCGTGAACATACAGGGCAGGGCGAACAGTGAGGAAATTCGTGTGGGCGGTTCCGGAGCGGTGGACAACCGCGAGGTTTCGGCTGACGACGTCACGGTGTCGATCGCCGGCTCCGGCGACGTGTGGGTCACCGCGCAAAAGTCACTCGACGTATCGATCACCGGGTCGGGAAACCTCCACTACGCGGGTACTGTTCGCCCTTCGGTGAAGTCCGCCGGGTCCGGCAAAGTGATGGCTTTCTGACCTGAGGACGAAAGATGGCCACCGGGCGCACTTTCCCCGGGCGGTTCCGATGCGGCCGCGCGGAGGCGCCCGCGCGGCCGCACCGTCCACCCTTTGGTACGCCGCGGTTTTTCTTTAACCAATCCGCAAGAAACCGAAATCGACTCTGCAATCCGCCCGTGTAGGTGTGTGAGACTGCAAAAGGGGGATTACGGAGCGTGAAATTCCGCCGGTTTCGAACGACAACGCTGATTGTCGCTGCGACGACTACCATGGTTACCGTCGCGGTATCTGCATACCTTATTCGGAATCTACATCAGGTGAGCCGGGAACTTGCCCCGCTCGTCGCAGAGCAAACCGACCAGTTGAGCCTGGTGTCGCGAACTGTCGGAGCGCTCGCCGAGCTGACCGACGTGCGACGCGAACAATTCGACGAACTTGCCCGATCCGTTCTCGAGTACGCGCCCCGATTTGACAGACTTGTTCGCAGAATCCAGATTCTGCAGCAGGAGCTTCAGGTGCTCGATGCGCGGCTATGCGCGTGGCGGGATGCAGACTCGACTGCCGCGGGGGCGAATGACGAGCCCGACTCCGACCGCGAACAACTACTCGCAGATGCGCAGCGGCTCATCGAGGCGGGTGACAGCATTCAGGCCGAACGGACCCTCGAACTTCTGCTCCAGCGGTGGCCCGCGGATCCTCCGGCCAGTCTGATGCTGGCCCAGTTGACCGTCGCGAGAAATCCGGAAGATTATTCGTCCCTGAAGCGTGCCGCCGTGCTCGCCGGCACCGCCTTGTCCGAGCCGACGCTTTCTGCCGCGGCGCACGCGATTCTCGGGGAAGTTGCCCGCAACTTCGGAGACGCGGGTACCTCGGAAACCGAATACCGACGTGCCGTGAGTCTCTCGCCGGGGACCCCGGTTTACAATCGCGACCTCGCATTCGTTCTGTGCGCCGAAAACAGGTGGCACGAAGCGGTCCAGCAGTTGGAGCGGGTGATCGCGTCGACGGGCGGGGGGGACGAGGAGGTGAGATACGCACGCGCTCTCGCACTTGCGAAGATCGGCAATCTGAGGCGGGCAGCTGAAGCATTTGCCGAACTCGCCACGGAGAACCCGACGCTCGCCGGCGCGGCCGCCAAGGCGGGAGAAATGTTCGCCGCGTGCGGCGAACACCGAGAAGCCGCCGGATGGTACCGGAAGGCCTGCGCAGCGCGTACATCGTGGAAGCTTTCGCAGTCAAGCGGCCGCGAAGAACTATCCGCCGGGAATGGGTCGGCCGCGGTAGAGGAGCTGGAGAATGCGGAGAGACTGCTGGCGGATACTACGACCCGCAGCCGGACCGAGGAGGAGAGCGTCCTTCGCGACCTGCTAACTGCGTACAGTCTCACGGAGAACCAGGTGTTGGCCGCTCGTACCGCAAAGCGCCTCGCTGAGCTGCAATCAGGGGATGAGAGCGAGGGGCAGCTGCTCCAATGAAGCTGCGGGAAAAAGCCGTTATCGGCGCGTTTCTGTCGCTGACAATGGTTCGGACGGGCTGGCCGGTCGATATAGCAGTAGCTCCCTTTGCGGTGATTGCAGCGGACCCGGCAGTCGACGTCGGCGCAGAAGAGAGGCGGTTTACCGAGGCGTTTATAAGGCAGGTGGAACAGCAGGACGGCGACCGCCTGCTGAGTCTTTCGTCTATCCCACCCGAGCCCGAAAAACGACCTGTCTCCTCGGCCGCAGAGGCCTCGCGGGTCGCCGCCCTCTACGGATACGACTATGTGCTTTACGGCCGAGTCGCCGTGGGGGACACCTGCGTCGACTCGGGGCTCTCCCTCTTCAGCCGGGAAGCGCAGCGCGTGGAAAAGAGATTTTACTCCAAGGTTGCCCGCAGCGAGCTGTCCGAAGCGGAGTCGGATCTTGCCGGCCATCTCGTCACGTACGCCCGCCAGGCGTTCGGACTCTCAAACCAGGTCGGACAGTACGGCACGGATCTCGGCGGGATAACCGTCACCGCGGGAATGGGCAGCTGGATTCCGCTGGGAAACTGGAAAGACGCGGTGAGAGGCGTTGTAGAAAGTTTTGCCGGCATTCGGGTGATTCCAGCGGCGCCCCTGCGCAGAGGGGCCGACTGGCTGAGCTATTTTCGATTCGGCGGTGAGGTTCGATACAGCTTCGGTGTGAACGCGCAGTCGGTGGTCCCTTCGCGCGTCCACAGCTTCGAGCTGCTTCTGCCGGCCGAGCTCTGCCTGGAATCCGACCGGCACGGGCTGGTGAGCTTTGGCCTTTCGCCCGAACTTCGCATTGTGTATGCCTATCAGCAGACCGCGTACGCGCACCCGACAACGGGGCTTTGGAACGCTTTCGGCGTCTGCGGTACCGTCGGGTACGAGTACTGGTCTCGCGGCCGGCGTCACTATGCCGTGGGCACGCGTGTGGCGATCGGCGCGGTCGTTCTTGACCCGATTCTTGTTCATTTGTCCCTGGACATCTACGGAGCGATTCGAATTGGCGCAACCGAACCGGGTAGCGATGCGGCAAAGAATCGATAGTCGCAGTGTGACTGCGATTCGGACGGCGGTGTGGGTTCTCGGACTCGCCGTCGCTGCTGTCACGACCTTCTCCTGCGCGAACGGTTTTCTGTCTCTGCTGTCGCGAACCGTCAACGACCCCGTAGTCACACCCCCCGCGGTCGATTCCCTGGCCATCGAAGGCAGCGTCTCGATCTCCTGGGACTTCGATCCCGGGGCCGACTCCTACAGACTCTATCGCGAGACCTCACCAGGTGGAGCGGGCCTTATGTCGGTCTACGCAGGCAACGGCACCTGTTTTAAAGACCGGGTGCCAGCCGCAGACACCATCTACTACTATCGGCTTGCCAAGATCCGCGGCAATCGGGAGTTCGAAATGTCGGTGTACGTTCCCGGTGTGGCGAGCGGAATCGCGAGGGACTCCCAGGACAACGATCAGCGGGAAAGGGCGACGCGAGTCAGCTTCGTCACGCCTGCAACCATCCACTACTACCGGGACGGCATCGGCAACGAAATTGAGGACCGCGACTGGTACTACATGATCGTTCCGCCGCGCTCGGTCATCACCGTGGCCGTTACAAACATGGCAAACACCTCGATCGGAGAGCTCTACTTCCAGGTCGCAGGACGTGAAGCCGCGCTCCTGGCGTCCACCGGTGGCGAACGGACACTTCACAATTACGAACTGACGGAACAACCGGTCTACTTTCAAATTTATGTCAGCAAGGACGATTTCGTCGGCGTAACCGGCGCGGCGGGTGGAAAGATTGCCAGCTATCAGGTGCGGTACGAGCTGACCGCCGCGATACCGTAGGTTGGGGAAACTGCAGTGAGGACGCCGAGCTTCCAAAAAACCGACTGCCTTGCAGGTCTTGTCGGACTCGCAGTTGCTGTGTCGGCATCCTGCACCCTTCCGGACGGATGGGGCGGCGCAAACCGGGATCCACAACCAACTGAGCCGGGTTACACAATCTTCTTCGACCCCTACACGGAAACCGCGCTGGGAAGTTCGGGCACCGCGATCAGATACTACAGCATCGATTCCTCCTACCAGGGTGCCGCCGGGTACTCGTTCTGGTTGTATGGAACCGCATCGGGCTCCGCTGCCGACCCGGGCGGTCTCGTGATGGAGGCGGAAGTGGACAAGGTGGCCGGATACAGCGCAGCCGGGTACGGAACAGTATTTGCCGTGCAGCCAGGCGGTGCCGATTTCTACGCACTGCTCATCGATGCCGCAGGGAATTGGCAGATCGGTCAGGTTGTCGGGAGGGTCTACAACGCCATGGGATCCGGATGGACTTCGAGCGGAGGCGCACTGCTTTGCGGATACAACCAGATCAACAATATCAAAGCTGCGGTAACCGCGATCGCGAGCGGAGTCGAGATTTCCGTCACCCTGAACGGAACCGTTTTCACGCCTGTCCAGGACACCGACTCGATAGTCTACTCGGCCGGCGCTTTCGGTTTCATCGTTACAACCGCACCCGGTGAACCGTCCGTCACCAACCCGGTCGACGTCCGCTTTGGGCCGGTGCATCCGGCAGACCTCGGACTGTGAAAGCGGGGACCGGATGAGCAGGGCGCGATCTTCGACAACCGCCTACCTCATGCTTCTGATCTTCCTCTGTACCCAGGATGCCGCTCCAATCTACGCTGAGAGGACGGAGAGAAGTCAAACTACTGGTTGGGCTCTTCCGGAGGGTGGTAAACCATCTCGCCGTGGTGGGTTCGCGAGGGACAATCGCGCTCGGCTTCTCCGCGAACCGGTCCTGAACGTCACAGGTCCCCCAAACGCGACCCGTGAGCCCTATCGCACGGTGGTCCGACCCGATTCCGCTACCGTGCTGACTTACGATGGCGCTACGCTCGAGTTCCCGATAGGCGCCGTACGGAAATCGGTCGAAGTAACGATCGAGCCGCTTCTCAGCGTAGCTTTCCTCGATCCCGGCATGGAGAATGTGACATCTCCGACGGCCGGATTCCGGCTTCTGCCCCTTGGGATGAAGTTCGAGAAGCCGGTGATCCTGCGCGTACCCTACGAGCGGGGAACGTTCCTCGGAACGGAGCTGTCAAGCCTCTACACCTACTACTACGACGAGGGGCACGAAGGTTGGCGAAGACTCGAACGGCTAGAAGTAGACCGACAGGCGGGAGTTGTGGTCAGTCTTACCGATCACTTCACCGACTTCATCAACTCCGTGCTGACGCTCCCGCAAAGTCCGAATCCGCTGCAATTCAATCCAACGTCTGTGAAGAATATCACGGCGGCCGATCCGGGGGCCGGAATCCCCGTCCCCGACCGACTCGAGGCCACGGCGTTCGGCGCGGCGCAATTCAGTATCCCTCTCGATCTGCCGCCAGGTCGACTTGGGGTCGCTCCGCGGCTTGCGCTCAGTTATAACTCCGAACGATCAAGCGGTTCGGTCGGTCGTGGCTTCGACATAGCCATTCCGTTCATCGGGATCGACACGCGGTTTCATCTGCCGACCTACGACGGCAACGACGACTACACCTTCGCAGGCCAGGATCTGGTGAAGGTGGCCGAGTCAGGCGATACAGCGGTCTTTCGGCCCCGCCAGGAGAGTGTGCAGGACCTGATAGTTCGGCACGGATCCGGAGCTGCCGAGTACTGGTGGGAGGTAATCGACATCGGGGGCGGGCGCTCAATCTTCGGCAATGACGGCCGCTTTCCGGATGCGGTGAATCCTCTGGTCGGGAATATCTACCGCTGGCATCTGTCTCATGAAAGAGACCCAAATGGCAATTCCGTCGATTACCGCTACGATAACGAAGAGAACTGCACCTACATTTCGTCGATCCGGTACACCGGAACCGAGACCGGAGGCCCGGGTCCGTTTTTGATCAAATTCATCTACACCCGGGATAGGCCCGACAACCGGTATGACGCCCGCGGGAAGTTTCTCTCCCACCTCACGAAGCGGCTTTCGCAAATCGAGATAACCTACGATGAGCGGCCGACTCCGGTCCGAAGCTACAGCTTTGACTACGGGGTGAATCTCTTCGGCCAGTCGGAGCTTTCGCAGTTTAGCCAGAAAGACGGAGCTGGAAACGTATTCTGGACCTATGCTTTTGACTACTACGCCCTGGATCCTGTCGACGATGGCCAGGGATATTTGGCCTTCTCCGGGGAAAGGGATTGGGGCGGTTCTGTGAACGAGTACCTCTACCAGGATCGCACCGCCTCCGTCGGCGCAAATCTCTACGCGGGGGTCGAAGTGTGGATTCCCTGGTTCAAATTCTGGGGGTTCACCACAAAAGAGTTGCTCTCCTTCGGAGTCAAAGGGGGTCTGGGAGAGAGTGTGGGCATCACGAATAACACCCTCATGGATCTCAACGGTGACGGGCTGCCGGACCTGGTGCGGAAGGACGGGAGTCTGTTGACAACCTACTACAATCGGGGCTGCAGCGGGGACAACAGCTTCACGCCGGGCCCAGCGTGGGACGGAGTGACGGGCCTGTTGGACCGCGAGTATCAGAGCAGTTTTCATATCGGCGTTTCGGCCAGGCTGGGGGTAGCCGCCGGCGAGCTCACGCTGCAGAACTCCTTCTGTCAGGCACAGTCGATCTTCGCGGATCTGAACGGCGACGGGTTCATCGACTATCTGAAAACCGGTGATGCCTCGTATGCCCTGAACAATGCGATCAATGGACAGGACCGTTTTGTCTCTCAATCGCTGAGTTTCGACGGAGAGGCAAGCGGTGGAACCGACTCAAGCGAGACGGAGAACTTCAATCGTGCCTACTTCCAACAGGAGCCTCTTCGCCGCTGGTCGGCCTGCCGCTCCGGGACTGTGGAAGTGGCACAGGAGGCCCGACTCGATGCGGATGCGAGCGAAGACGGGGTAACGCTAAGAACCTACCAGGGGGATACCGCGGTGCAGGAGTTCTTTCTGATGCCGGGAGGAACCGTGGCGGACTCCGCGAGCTCGAAGGAGTACTCGGTTCAGCGCGGGAAGGCGCTCTATTTCCACGAAGACACAGGAAGAGACGAACGGGGAGATCTTGTCGATTGGAAAGTGAAGATCCGTTATACCACGGTGAAGCTCTTTGAGGACATGGGTGAATCGAGCGTAGCGTTTGACCCGCCTCCCGGCTCACTTGGCGGTCTCCCGTGGGGCGATGTGGGTCTCGATCCGATCTACGACCGTTACCGATCTTCCGGGGACGTCATGGTCTTTACGCTCAAGACCGACTGGGCAGCTTCAGCCAACGAGGAAGTCTACACAACTTTGCTTCGCCGCGGTGCCTTCGTACCATCATCCATACCGCAAGTGCTGTTTCAGAAGATGTATGAGCTCGGAACTTCGGAGAACATCATCGTCACCCGAAGCGCTGCTGCAGACCCTGAACAGGTTCCCAAGAGCCTCTTCCTGGATGCAGGATATTTCTATCGGCCGGAGACGGGCCAGTTCGTACCGCTTGCCGATGCCGAGCTTCCCGCCCGAATGACAAATAAAAGCGGACAATTGAACGACGATCTCTTGGGTCTTGTACGAGCAAAACGGGCACCTGTTGCCAAGGACCTTTTGCGGGCGCTTACATCTGAGGAGCGAGTGGAGCTTGGAACATATTGCCGGATAGACGGAAGTCCGATGCAGCCGCGCCCGATCGGCGACGGCGCATTCGGTGTGACGGTAGGTTCGAGCCTGCGATCACAGCCCGAGATTGGCGAGCCCGCCGCCCTGGGCACCGAGCTCGCAGACAAGGGGCTACTGCTCGATCGCCGCAACGATCCTTCGACCGGACAGAGCACAAGGGTGTGGCTGCGACAAGGGTCGATCGTGCGCGAGGCAAATGACACGGAGCAGGTGATGCAAAACGCGGAACTTCTGGTGAGCGGCGACGACCCTCTTGCCGTGTCCTATCTTGAGGACGGTGTGCATCGAAGCGTTGTCCTGCGCGGAAAGAGCCGACTGCTCACAAGCCTGACCTCTGCAATCTACGAAGGGCCGGTGAGCGATGCGGTATTGAAGAATGAAAGTTTTTCTTCCGACGGCTACCGGGTGATGCCTGGCGCTGTGTGGAGTACGATCCGGAACGGCATTATCAATCAGTTCGAAAAGGATCTGTTGTCCGCAGCGTACGAGACGATCGGAACCACCTACCAGCTGAGAGTCGACATAGCCGTCGACGACTTTCACCGCGTGTTGCGGATTCTTGACGAGAGCACCGCGCAGCCAGGTATCGCCCTTGCCCTCATGCCGGGCGGAAGCAAGCGGGAGAACCGGATTATCCGATTCTCGGCGACCGAGTACGAGCAGTTCCTGACTGTCGGGCAGGGCCTCAGTGCGCTGTTCGGAAGCTACATGGATGGTGCGACAACCTGGTACTATCCACTGCCGAATCTCGATCTAAGCGAGCAGAGCACTTTATCCGCGGCGATGCGGATCTTTCGGCGAGACCGGGAGCTGTTCCCCGACTATACACCCTCGAGTGATGGTCAGAGATGGAACCTGAAGAGCAACTGCGACGAAAGCCGCGTGCGAATGATTTTGTCTGCCGCTGGTATTTCGGTGTGGACCTCGGTTGAGCGTTCGATACATTACCGTTCTACCGACAGCTACAGCGTATCCAGAAGCGCCTCGCCTGAGACGGAGAACGAGTTCCCGAAACCTCCCTCCGGAGGGGCGCCGCGGAGTCAGACGAGCGCCGGAAGGATCGATCTGCCCTCCTTCGACGGATCGGGCCAAACCGTCTATCGGCCGGTCTTTATCCACGATTTCGACAGTGGAGCCGACTACTCCGCGGTCGACCTGGACAGGGTACCCGACGGTCCGTTGTATGAAGAGACTTTGCCGGTCGACCCCGATCCGTTCAGCGGCGGCGTCTACGGTTGGTACTACGGATTCTGGAGCGGGTACTATGATCAATGGAGCGAGGCCCGATTGACCGCTGATGCCTCTTCGGGACACGACAACGGCGGCAGACAGGCGGCGCCTCCTCCCTATTTTGTCGGCGCAGAGCGCAACTACGATACGGGAACCGGGGAACCGCGGATCACCTGCATGGGACCAGAAGCCGCGGGCATTCCGGTCGAGTCTAATGCGTGGATAGGGCAAGTGAGCCGCAACCGTAAGATGGTGATCGGTGAGGACGGGAACTTCAGCACGACCGAACATACGTTCGCTCCGATGATCCATGGTGACCGGCTTACACCGGCGCGTAACGGCGGGGACGCATTTTACAATATTCCGCAGGACTCGGCGCAGGGCAGGGGTGGGACGCTGTCCGCGATACGAACCAGCAAGACAAAAGCGCAGGATATCAATGGCGGACTGAGCCTGGGGCCGCTGGGCACTAATCTTGGCAGGAACAGCTCCCGGTCCTGGCAGTATCAGGCGCTCTTCGACCTTAATGGTGACCACTATCCGGACCTCGTGCAATTCCAGGAGGACGGCGATCACAATGATTTCATCGTCCTCCCCGGCACCGGAATCGGATTCGACTCGCCACAGAGCTTCCACGGCTCGAATAGCAGCGCTGCCTGCTACGAAAATGTCACCTACGGATTCGGCGCCTCCACGGGGGTGTCCGTAGGAAGTCAAACGCTCACGGTGCGGTCCGACGCCAGACCGATTGCTTCGACGGTCAACGGGGCCCAGAGCGACGGCGCCAGTTTCGGCGCGAACGGCACCGGAGGTGCGTCGGTTCAGCAGCAGGGGTTTGTCGATATCAACGGCGATGGGCTTCCCGATGAGGTGAGCCGCAGAGGCAACGAGGACTATTCGGTGTTCCTTAACCTGGGAACCGGGCAGTTTGACGTCGGTCTGCAGGGCTGGCGCGGCGGACTTGCCATGCAAATACCCGAAGTACTCCCGGGACAATCAACCGCCCCCAAAGGGATAACTCACTCGGCTGTCGGTAGTTTCGGCGGTTCTGTCGGTCTATCGATAAACGGCGGGGTCACCGGCTTTGGCGTCTCGGTTGGTTTCACCGGGACGGTCAACCAGACCTACAGTGAGCTCGTCGATGTGAACGGCGACTCACTTCCCGATCAGGTCGGAAAGAAAGAGGGAGAAAGTTTTTTCCGGGTGCGGTTCAACCAGGGCGACTGTTTCGGCGATGAGGTGAACCTGTACCGGCCCGCGTGGGAGATCAACCGGTCGACAGTCCTCAAGCAGGCTATCATACTGGATCTGAACAATCTCTCGGTGTCCGGTTTCGGGACTCCCATGGGGACGAGATTGCCGGGAACCGGTCAAATGCCGGATGAGAACCTCAATTTGTTCGCGACGTCATCGATCCGTTCCGTGTCGATGACGTGCTTGAATACATAAGCGGTGTCAGTTACAACTTTGGAGCAAACCTCACGTTCAAAATCCTCTGCCCGCTGGTTGCGCTCACCTTTACGCCCGGAATAAACGGAAGCGTTGCCACCGTCTCGGCCACCTTGAAGTTCACCGACATCGACGGAGACGGGCTGCCCGACCACGTGCTGAAACTTCCCGGTGAGGGGAAGATTCGGGTGAAGTCCAACATCATGGGGATGGTAGGGTTGCTCAAGACGATTCATCTCGCGCAGGCAGAACCCACGATCCGACGGGGCGCACGCTACGAGCTTGGCTACGTCCGGGCCGGCAATACCGTCCCTATGCCGCAGAACAGGTGGGTCCTCGGCTCGGTGACGAAGTTCGACGGTGACGCCAGCGGCCTCGGGGAGGAAGCGTACACGACCTGTTACTCCTACATCGACGGCCGTTACGACCGAATCGAACGCCAGTTTCTCGGCTTCAACGGGGTCGTTACCTTGTACCCCGACGGCACCCGACTCGAACGCACCTATCTGAACAATAGCCCCATCGACAAAGGGCTCCTCGTCACCGAGAGGCGCCGGGACTCAAACGGCATCAACCGAACAGAGGTGGTATACGAACTACCCGCTTACCCAGATGAACGGAGCAGCCGGCGTCGATGCGCGCAATCAGGTGGTATTCCAACGGCCGTCCAAGATCGCCGTGACGCGATATGATCCGGACCACGGAACCAGTCTCACGACCTCGGTCTCCTACACCTACGACGGTACCTATGGAAACATCGTCCACCTGCTTGATGAAGGCAATGTCGATGATCCGGATGACGACGTCGATATCCGAATGCATTACTCCACAGACGCAAGTCGCCATATCGTAAACCGTCCCACGTCTATCGTTGTGCGAGACTCCGACGGAATTCTTCTTCGTGATCGCAGCGGCGAATACGACACAAACGGAAACCTGGAGTCGCTGACCCAGCACAATTCCGCAGGTGGGGATAGTGTGACAAGGATTTCCTACGACAGCTACGGCAACATCCAGAATAGGGTAGACCCGGGCGGTTACACCCTGAACTACGGCTACGACACCGAAGTGCACACCTACCCGACATCGATAGGCGACTCGTTCGGCTACGAGTCCACTGGGTCATACGACGTCACACTCGGCGTTCAGACGCTCGCAGTCGATATCGGGGGCAGCACCGTGCGTCGGGAGTTCGACCGATTCGGCCGAATTGAGAAAATCCGGACCGATTACGACGACGACTCAAGAGTTCCCGCCGTCGAATTTCGAGTATCATCCCGAAGATTACCCGCGTCGCGCGATAACCTACAACAAGTTGAGTTTTGATTCGTCAGATACCCACGTCATCCGCACCGTGACAATCGCGGACGGTCTGGATCGCGTACTGCAGACAAAAAAAGACGGCGCCTTCTACAACCCAGCAACGGGTCAGACAACTGAAGGAATGAACGTCTCCGGTCGCGTCGTCTACGACTCAATGGGAAGGGTGAATCAGCAGGGCCAACCACAATTCGAAACCGGAAACGTACTCCGGTATCAGGGAGCCGTCGGCCTTGTGAATCCCACCGTAACCTCCTATGATTATATGGGGCGCGTCGTGAAAAAGAGTCTCCCCGACAAAAGCACAATCGACATCTCCTATCGTTTCGAAGGTGGAACGCTGGTAACCCGCACCACCGATCCTGAACGAAAAATCCGCGAGGAGTATCGTGACGCTCGTGACCGCATCGTAAAGGTGCGACAGTATCTTTCCGGCGCGTCCATCGACACAACGTACCGGTACAACCCAATCGGTGAAATCCTTTCGGTTACCGATTCCGGAGGAAATGAAATTGTCAGCGACTATGACACTCTTGGTCGCAGAACGAGCCTGATCACCCCGGACACCGGGAGAACTGACTATTTCTACGACGTTGCCGGTAACCTCAACAGAAAGGTGGACGAAAACCTGCGGACAAAGGCAGAATCTATTCGGTACGAGTACGACTACAACCGGTTGAGAGAAATCGTCTACCCCGAAAGCCCACATGTCACCTACACCTACGGCGCGCGGGGACATTCGGAGGCCGGACGGCTCACGCGTGTTTCGAACGGCTCGGGAGTCAAGACCTACACCTACGGAAAACTCGGCGAGCAGACCGGCATGAGTCGTACAGTTCACCGGCTCAGCAGCGCCTCATCCGACTACTCAACTAACTTCTCCTACCGGTGGGACTACCTGGGAAGGATGGACTCAATAACCTATCCAAACGCCGAAGTGCTAACCTACCACTACGACTCCGGTGGCCGGATTGAATCGGTGCGCTCAGAGATTTCAGGAAACACATTTGAATATATAAAACACATCGGCTACGATCAGTTTGGCCAGCGCAACAGCATTGTTTACGGAAACGGTATCCAGACCACGTATACGTATCAGCCCGAACGGAGATGGATCGAGAATATTCGAACCGCGGACGCAACCGGGCGAATCCTTCAGGACAAAGCGTACAGATTCGATCGCCTTGGAAATATCCTGCAGGTTGCCGATGAGGCCGGCACCAGGAGCGCTGCCCAGAGCTACAGGTATGATGACCTGTACCGGCTGACCGGTGCCACAGGGACCTCCACAGATACGATCCTCGGCGCCTACCAGCCGCAGACTAGCTACGCGCAAGATTTCGCCTACGATGAGCTGGGACGGATCACACACAAGGCCAGCAGCGCCCTGAAGATGCCTCAGCAGATACGCCCGGCAGAACTCAATTACGAGTCGGCATACATCTATGACCCCGTGCACCCGCATGAGGCGGTACGGATCGGCGACCAGGTTTACCGGTACGATGCCAACGCCAACGTGATCAAGATCATCAACCTGAAGGGTGTTGCGGAAGGCGTGATCCCCGCGCGTCCGATGTCCGCACCCCTCACTTCCGTTCCGAGCTCCGTGCAGTACGCCCAGGAGGCCTACGGACGATACCGAAGCAGTGACGAGTCACCGAGCGGCGGAGGTGGCGGTGAAAACTCCACCGCGAAACCGACGTACTACGCGTGGGATGAAGAGAATCGGCTCGTCGATGCAGAAGTGGCGGGAAATCATACCTCCTTCCGCTACGACGAAGCGGGAAACCGGGCGATAAAGACGAGCGAGAGCTCTGAGACCCTGTACGCCGGTGCCATGTGGCAGTTGAACTGCAGCTCGGTGGATCACGTGGCGACAATGCATATCTTCATGGGTCAGATGCGGATTGCCAGCAAGCTGGTCCATCCGCAGGAAAGCGTTAGCGCGGACATCACCTATCAGCAGGCCAACACTTTCTACTACCACACCGACCATCTGGGATCGAGTAACGTCATCAGCGACCACAACGGCAACGAGTTCAAATGCTACGAGTACACACCCGACGGGGAGATGTGGTGGGAACGAGGGGCGGATCTCCTTTCGAAGATCACCTATAAATTCAGCGGCAAGGAGATGGATCCGGAGACCGGGCTCTACTACTACGGTGCACGGTATTTGAACCCTGTGACCGGCCTGTGGATGAGCGCGGACCCGGCGATGGGGCTGTACCTGCCGGTGGCGCCGGTCAGTGCCGACGCACGAAGGCACAACCAGAGTTTGCCGGGGATGGGCGGGCTGTTCAATCCGGTGAACCTCGTGAGTTACGCGTTCGCAGGGGATAATCCCGCCAAGTACAGTGACCCAAGTGGATCGATCGTAGATGAGCCTGGCGCTGCCAAATGGATGAACGAGCCAGGCGCTCAATGGTTCGTATGCGCCAGCATTCCGAAGTCGGGTGGCGTGCTCGATTCCGGAGGCGGGTTGCGCTATCATGGCCGCAGCAGAAGTGTCCGGGAAAGATCCCATGGATATCATCTCCGATCCGAACAATTTCACTTCTAACGGAAATATCGATTGGGGAATCGCCACAGGCATGAACGCCGAGAATGTGGAGGGACCGCTGACCAAGGAAGCGTACGATAGGCTCCATGCTGATTCTGAACACCACTCGATAATCGCGATAGTTGGCTACGTTGGGGGTAACGACCAGGATGTGCACTACGTTGCGGTGAATCGCGTGACCGCGGAAGACGGTTATGCTGCCATAACAGCTACTTCGGTGAACGACTACACGACCGGCATGGGAGCCTGACGGCCTGGAGCAGGGTGGACCAACGATGCAGCGGGGGAAACTCTCGTGCCTTTGTCGATAACCTTCGGGTATATCGTGCTTACAAGAAAAAAGGATTGATGTAGCCCACGCTGATAGAAAGACAGGGCGAGGAATTGGCGGAGACAGACCTGGAATGCCGCCGCTTCCGACCACGAATCTTGGCGGCGCACAGGATCAGAAATAGTTGTGGTAAGGAGGTCGACAAAGTGATTCCTAAATTTCTTACCTTGAGTTGCACAATCGCATTGAGTTTGTCTGGTGGAATTGTGTATGCTCAGGATTCCAGCTTTTTTGCGGCCGGCGAGTACAGATCGTTTTATTTTCAGCCCTTGCGCGCTGACGAGCAGCTTTTCTGTAACATCGGAGGCTCAGACGGACGAACTATGCAGTTGTTTGCCCAATCCGGTGAGGACCGAAGCCGCCGATTGATCGGGACGTGGGAAAACACCTATCCGTGGGGCTCACTTCAGTTTACAGATCGTCGTAAATCATGCTTTTTTATCGAGTTCGACAGAAAGGGTGCGAAGGCCCCGCTGTGGTTTGCAAGCGGGTAGCGCCGGAACCGTCGAATACCTGACGGAAGTGTATGCAGATTACAAATCAACTTCGGACGGCAAGTTCATAGTTTACTCCGATTCACTAGCCGCGGTGCATATCTCGATTAGGTTGTACGATATCGTCAGAGAGAGGTTGTGCATACGTTCATGTGGCCTGTTGAAACGCAATTGGGTCGGGGGTGTACTTCATCCGTGACCAAACCAGTAATGGCATTCGAGTGCTAATGCTTGCAGAGAGCCGTGAACTGGCTGAAGGAATTATCGACCCCGAGAAGCGAACGTTGACATTGCTCTGGGACAAGAGTGATACGCACGGAGTTGAATACGACCGCGGCAGATTGAGAGAAAAAGAAATTGCGCCGTTCAACTAGGCCGACACGAGTATCGGCGTCAACTTCGAACGAAGATTGCACGCTCGCCCAGCAAGTCTCCGCGCCCCGTTGGAGCAGCTGGCGCAGGAAATTGGAGACATCAGCCGTCCGCGGTGCCGAAACGGGCGGCGGCGATGACAATCGTGAGAACCGTGCCACTGGCCAACGATTGCCCGTGGAGCCATGCGGCCGACTGGTCATTCGGCTTGGTAATGCTGACAGCCGCACGCTCAGGATTCAAACGTGATTATCTATTTGATTTCGTTGTGTCAACCGATAGTAATCGGGGCATTCAAGTGTTCGGCGAACAGCGATACCCGCAACAGGCCGAAGCTGTGAGTATTTCCTGATTCAACGGTTTCAAGTATGCCTATTCCATCGCCCTCTGCGGCAAAGCAGACCAGGTTTCCCCGCCTGACCACCGAGACCGGAAAAATTCCCTCACCACGACTGGCGACTCCGTATTTCATTGCGTTCGTAACAAATTCATTGACGATGATTCCCAACATACGGACGCGACGACAGGAACAGGACCGGTATCTCACGGCGTTTCACCATCTCCGTGGCGGCCTGTGTGCCGTCGGCACCGGCACCGTGGACGAGACATCAGCTCCGGATCGACTGCCGTCCTCCGGGCAGAAACAGTTTCAATCCGTTTTTCGCCGCTGGTCGCATGGACGCCCGTATACCCCGGTCGTTCGAGTAGACTTAATAAATATTGTGGGTTTTTTAGGGTATTGGGTCACCCTCAATTCAAAAGCATCGACCCGTTTCCCGAGCGAAGTCTTTATCCGGAAGAGTTTTCTGATACGGGCGTACACAATTTCCCCTCCTCTTACTATACTTGCCACCGCGGAGTAGGGCGTACCCCGGGATTTCATGTAAGGTCTTCCGTCGTGCGGTCGCCTGGAGGGGAGAAATGGACATCAAAGCGATTTTCCGGAACAACAGCGAGTGGGTGAAACAAAAGATTGCGACCGATCCTTCCTACTTCCGGAATCTTTCCCTTGGGCAAAACCCTGAGATCCTCTACATAGGTTGCTCGGACAGTCGGGTCACCGCGGAAGAGCTGATGGGGATCGGGCCCGGTGAGGCTTTCGTCCACCGCAATATCGCAAATATGGTTTCCAATCTGGATTTGAGCGCGCTCGCGGTGCTTCAGTACGGGGTCGACGTTCTTCGGGTGAAACACATTGTCGTTTGCGGGCATTACTACTGCGGCGGCGTAAAAGCGGCCATGGAATCGAAGGATCTAGGGATTCTCAATCCATGGCTGCGAAACATCCGGGATGTCTACCGATTGCATCGGCATGAGCTCGCCGCGATTGGCGATGAAGAGGATCGTTACAAGCGTCTGGTGGAGCTGAATGTCGAGGAACAATGCGTGAATGTCCTGAAAACTTCCGTGGTACAGATTGCAGTACGGGAAAAACGGCTCACCGTGCACGGGTGGGTCTTCGATATTCACACCGGTGGGTTGACCGATCTTCGGATTGACTTCGACGAGAAACTCACGGGAATCCGCGAGATCTATCACCTCGACTAGACAATCCTCTCGGCGATCTCCCTGCATCACGTGGTGCAGGCGCGGCGAGATCTCGCCATTAACTCGATAATATCGTATAATACCCGTCTCCGTAGTCAAATCACCAGTAGCCACGCACAATCACGGACGAATTTCGAATCGGGAGATCACCATGTCGGCCCCTTGCACCACCATTCTGCTCGTTGAAGACGAGGCAATCACGGCAATGGCGGTGAGCATGGAGCTCAGGGCCGAAGGTTATGATGTGACCCATGTCCTCACCGGCGAAGGCGCCGTCGATGCGGTTACAGAGTCGAACGGCCCTTTCAGCATCATCCTGATGGACGTCGATCTTGGAGCCGGGATCGACGGTACCGAGGCTGCCCGACGAATACTGGCCGCACGGGAGATTCCCATCGTTTTCCTTTCATCGCATACCGAAAAGGACATTGTGGCCAGGACCGAGTCGATTAGTTCCTATGGCTACGTGGTCAAGAACAGCGGCATTACGGTCCTTGATGCTTCAATCAAGATGGCGATCAAACTCTTCGAGGCCCGCAGGAGCGAGCGGGAGAAGGATCAGGCGCTCAGGACGAGCGAAGAGAGATTCCAGGCACTTTTCGAACGGGCGCCGCTGGGATACCAGTCGCTGGACGCGGAGGGCAGGCTAGTCGAGGTCAACGAGGCGTGGCTCGCAATACTCGGCTACACCCGAGAGGAGATAATGGGAGCCTGGTTCGGAGACTTTTTGCCGCCGGAGTACCAGGCCGCCTTCCGGCAGAGATTTCCTCTCTTCAAGGCAACGGGCAAAGTTCACACCGAGTTCGAAATGATCCACAAGAACGGGTCACACAGACTTGTCGAATTCGAAGGGCGAATTGGGTATGATGACCATGGCGGATTCAAACAAACGCACTGCATACTATCGGATATAACCGAGCATCGCGAGGTATGCTGGCGGAGGCCGCAAGCCAGGAACGCCTTCGTGCGGTTTTCAATCTCTCAAGTGTCGGGTATGGCCGTGTCTGATACGGATGGCCATTGGGGCGAAACAAACCGAGCGTTCCAGGAGCTCACCGGGTATTCGGCTGCGGAGCTGGAGAATCTGACAAACGAGGACATTACGCTTGCTGAAGACTGGCCCGCCAGTCGTGACGCGCTGTCGGACCTGTTTGCCGGCCGGAACGAAGGGTATCGGATAGAAAAACGATATGTGCGCAAAGACGGCCGCATAGTCTGGGCAGATGTCTCCGTGTCGCCGATGCGGGACAGTTCCGGCAAGATCACCGGCGCGGTCGGCGCAGTCGTCGATATCACCGCGAAGAAACAGGCCGAGGAGAAGCTCGCTACCCGCGAGCGGATGTTCCGAGCGCTTGCCGAGAACAGTCAAGACTACATCATGCTCTACGATCGGGAATGCAGGCACCTCTATGTGAACCCCGCCGGAATCCAGGTGTCCGGACGATCTCCCAACTGAGCTTGTCGGTATGACACATCGCGAGGCCGGATTCGACAGCGAGATGTGCGATAACTGGGAAGACAAAATTGGCAGTGTGGTCGAAACGGGAGAGCCGACCCAAGCAGCTCTTTGAGTATGAGGGAGTCCACGGCCCGGTATACCTCGATCTGCGCTTCTGGCCAATTACCGGGAAAGATGGAAATGTGGAACAGGTGCTCGCGGTGTCCCGTGACGTTACTGATATTCGCCTTGCGGGGGAGGTGGAGCGGCGGCTTATCGAGCGACTGAACCTTGCTACCGCCGCCGGCGCGATCGGGATCTGGGACTGGGACATTGTGAAGAATGAGCTTGTCTGGGATGACCGGATGTACGAGCTGTACGGCATCAAGCGCGATCGATTTGCCGGGGTGCATGAGGCGTGGCTCGCCTGTCATTCACCCCGATGACCGAGAGCGCTGCAACGCGGTAGTCGATCGAAGTCTGTCGAGCTGGAACAACAACTTCCAGAATGAGTTCCGTGTCCTGCGGCAGGACGGCGACACTGAAGAATCTTCAAATCGAATGGCGTCGTGCAGCGGAACGAAGAAGGCGAGGCGAGTCCGGATAACCGGCGTCAATTACGATATCACCGAGCGCGAACAGACCGAAGAAAAGCTCAGACTGCTTGTCGCGCAAAAAGACGTGATGATGAGGGAATTGCAGCACCGGATCAAGAACAACCTGACAGTCGTTGCGAGCCTGATCGGAATCGGAAAGGACTCTCTCGGCCCGGAAACGCGGACCAGATTCTTCGCGACACGATGGATAGGATAAGTGCGATCTCCTCTGCCTATGACAAGCTCAATCTGTCCGACGACCTGGTTTCGGTCGATCTTCGCTCCTACTTCACCGACCTGGTTGCGGCGATTGTCTCGAACGTATGCCGTCGAAGGGCGAGACCTCCGGGTGACGACCGAGCTTGCGGATTTGCGCCTCGATTCGCGGCTCGCAATGCCGCTCGGACTTATTCTTAACGAACTGATCACCGAACGCACTGAAATACGCGTTTGTAGACCGGAATAGCGGGGAATTGCGGGTGACGCTCTCCAGCGGTGAAACCGACGTCGTGGGTGGAATTCGTCTCCGGGTCGAAGACGACGGGCCGGGCTTTCCGCCAGGGTTTATTCCCGATTCCTCCTTCGGCATGGGCTACAGGCTGGTACGACCTTCTTGCAGAGCAGATCGGCGGCAAACTGACCGTGGCCTCCGGACCCGGAGCACGCATCCAGCTTGACATTCCGTGGTAGGCCGGGCACCAGGTCGCCAGTTGAGAGGGTACGGAGCCGGTTCCTGAGGAATCAGATCAGCCGAGATCCCAGTACGGCGCATGCGCCGTCGCGGCAAATCGCCTGAAGATCACTTCCTACGTGTTCCGGGAGCCCGTGAATCGTCGAAAGGTCGATTCCCCACACCTCAATCTTCTTCAGCAGATCGACAACCGCATCTTCGTGTCCGGCCGGCCCATCGTCGCAGATTCCCCAGAACGTGCTGAACGCCGCGAGAATATGGCGGTTGTCCACCGCAAGGCGAGCAACACGCTAACTGAACCAGTAGGTCGCCCCCCCCCCCCCCCCCCCGCCGCCAAA
>CAWHUY010000009.1:0-18870 GCA_963832675.1 uncultured Spirochaetota bacterium
AACTGGACAGAAGCGCAAGACCCAGAATGATCGTTACACCGAAAATAGTCCTTCTGACGATGGCACGATCCCGGTACCACGGGCACCCGGATCGTTGGTGCCTGCGATTGCCGGGACAAATCATGTGGACACTCATATGCTGGCGTTGAGTATACGCTTTCGACCGAAGTTTCGGGAATAGGTCGCCTACGCGTGGTGATAGAGATACCGCTTCAGTGACGGACGCACCGGTGCCGCCAGCGCGAGGTAGCCGCCACTTTGCGGGATAAATGGAGTGCGGGGAATTGCGTCGGATAGCGGGCTTCGTCGGTCGATGAAGGCCATCATCGCGTCCGCCCGATCGCGCCAGAGATAGCGCACTGTGTCCCAGAGGTAGGTGGCTGCGTCGATCCGGTTTTCCGCGAACCAGAGCCCATGAACCGGCAGGCGCCTCATGGTACCGTTCGTGGGAAGCACATTGAGCAGCGCGTTTCCGATTCGCATGTACAGCGGCATCCGCTGGATCTGGATCGGTTCTATCGACCCTTCATCGGTCACGCTCATCCCCGCGACGATTGATTCGTGAGCATCGCTTACGACGTAGTAGTGGCGAAGGGGAAAACCGAGAGTGACGGCCGCGTGAAGGTTCCGCATGGAATCTCCGGATTGCGGCGGGTAGAGGTTGTATTCGCCGTAGAACCCGTTCACGGATGCCGCAATTTCTTCCCATTCGGCGTCCTCGGCTATGCGTACCGCCATTCCGCCGAGCGGACGCGGCGGTTTGCTGCGCATGCGGGTAATCGCAGTCCGCGTTCGCTGGACGAGATCCGAGCTCCAAACAGCGGCTGCGCGGATCGACGCCTCATTGCCATTCTGAATCCCGGCTACAATGATGGTATCATCACCGAACTTTTCGCGCGCGGTTCCGATCAGCCACGAGTAGATGCGCGACGCGATCCCGCGCCGGCGATGCTCCGGATTCACACTGATATTGAACAAATAGGCATAGGGTCGGGTGTCTCCCTCGTAGAGACACTGGCCCATCGTCATTACTCCCATTCCGACGATGCCGGGATGATCCGGGCTGGTCGCGGCGACTCCCATGACACCCGGATGGAGCGCCGACAGGGCCGCGAACGGATCCTGCAGATAGACGGTCGAGAAGGAGACCGTTCCGCTGTCGGGACTCTGTCCGTCTAGAGCCGCAATCGCGGGTCCGTCGTCGGAACCCAGCTCGCGAAGTCTGAATTCGCCCGGCATCGATATACCACCTTGTGCACAACCTTCGATAACTTCAATCAAAAGTATCGCGAGGTCAAACGAAATTCCGCACGCGCCACTTCTCCGCCATCGCGAAAAACTGTTACCTCTTGCAGCGCCGAATGTTATAATGTGTGTGTTTTTCTTCGTTTCGCAGTACCTTCTTAGAAAAAGCAGGAATAGCGCATATGAGTAAAAGTTTCGTTTTCGGGGCCTCTCTCTTTTTCCTGGCGGCCGCGCTTACCTTTGGTCAGACAACTCTCGACGGCCTGTCATCCCCCTACATGCTCGGGACCGGTCCCGGCGTGAGCGCAATTCTTCCCGGAAGTGGAGAGGCGCTCAATCCGGCTGTATCGGGGGCTGTCCAGCGGACAACGTTCGATGCCAGCTACCTGGCGCTCATCGGATCGAATTCGGCACCCGGGTCCGGTCACTTCGCGAATCTCGGTGCCGCATTTCCTTTCCCTTTTGGAGTAATTTCCGCGGGGGGGCGGTTCGTCTCTTCGGCCCTGTCCGGCTACAACTACGGAAATTTCGGCGGCGTAAGGCTGTCATTTTCGAAGGATCTGTTCCCGACCTTTCTGATTGGTTTCGGACTTCGGTCCTACTTTGGCGAAGACTTCGGGATCTGGGGAAACATCGGCTTTCTCTATCAGCCCGGTGACCTGGGATTCCTCAAAGACACGGCATTCGGGCTCAGCTTCGATGGGCTGGGGAAGGTGTATCGTTACGCCGACGGTTCAACAGGCCCCGGAATCACACCCCGAATTTCGGCCGACGCCGCGCTCATCGCCACGAGGCCGGTGCGCCTCGCGACCACCCTCTCGTTCAGTTCGCCCGGACTCGCCGATCTGGATGCGGGCCTGGGAATCGGGATTACGCTTTTCGACACCGTCCGGCTTTCCGGCTCCTACACCCTCAATCTCAAGTCATCGCAAAACGGTACCGGCCGCACCTATCCTTTTGGTTTTGGCCTCGACTTCCATGTCAACCTCGCCGGGGCAGGAAGGCCGGCTCCGGCACCGGACGCGGCCGCTTCTGCGGTTCCCGCGCAGTCAACGCCCGCCGCGGCGGGCGCCCCGGGTTCGGTGGCAACACTGGGTGACGCGAGCGCGTGGCGTCAGAGCGAGATCGATGTTCGGACCGCAGCAGCGCCTCTCGCGGGCGGGGTGTGGGCCGCGGGAGGCGGTGTGCAGGTCGCCGTCGGCGTGATCGATCGGACGCCACCTTCGATCCACATCGATAGTCCGGATACCAGCTACATTTCGCCCAATTTCGACGGGACAAAGGATGATCTTGTTCTTCCTATTTCCATTACCGATCAACGCTACGTAAAGGGCTATCGTCTGTTGATTCAGGATGAGCAAGGCAACGTGGTGCGCACAATAGAGAACAAGGAATCGCGCCCCGAGAACGCAGCGGTGAAGACAGTCATCAGTCGGCTGCTCTACGTGAAGAAAGGAATCCCGATTCCTGCCTCCCTGCGATGGGACGGGATGGGCTCAGGCGGAACGGTGGTTCCCGACGGAACCTATACCTACTCACTCGAAGCCTGGGATGATAACGGCAACGTAGGAAAAACAAGGCCGCGCACCGTTGTGGTCGATACGCAGAAACCCGAGGCAAAGATCACTACTCAGTTCACGATTTTCGGACCGGGGGGAGAGAGTACGCGCTCGACGCTTCAGATCGAGCAACGGGGCAGCAGTGAGGATCTTTGGACAGGAACGATTCTGGACGCCGGCGGGAAGTCCGTCCGGACCTACAACTGGAAGAACGCCGTCCCTGCATCCTTCAGCTGGGACGGCAAGAATGAGAATGGCGAGGTAGTCCCGAACGGTTTGTACACCTATCGCCTCTCAAGCACCGATCGCGCCGGGAACGTCGGCACCTACGATATCCCGAATATCACCGTTCTCACCGCGCCGACTCCTTTGGGGCTCTCGGTTGGTTCGACGGCTTTTTCACCGAATGGCGACGGCGTGCAGGATACCGAATCGCTCAAGATCGATGCGCAGCGTACGGTGGCCGTCACCCGGTGGGAACTCTCAGTCTTCGACTCCGGCGACCAGAGAGTGAGAAGCTACACCGGTGGTTCGGATCTTCCGGCTGAGGTCGTGTTCGACGGAAAGAACTCCGACGGGGCCGTGCTCCCCGAAGGGAATTACCTCGGTAAACTTTCTGTCCTATACGTCAATGGAAATGCCCCGGAAGCTCAGTCGTCCGCATTCACTCTTGATCTGACGCCACCGTCGGCCAAAGTCGAGGCCGAGTATCCGATCTTCTCACCCGATGGCGACGGACGGAAAGACACGGTCACCTTTTTCCAGGAATCGAGCAAAGAGGGCGCCTGGAACGGCGTAATCCGCAATTCATCCGGTGAAACTGTCAGGCGACTTCGCTTTATCGGGACAGTCGATCCACGATTCATCTGGAACGGCACCGGTGACGACGGGCAGCGTGTACCCGACGGGCGCTACACCTATACGCTCGAAACCGTGGACGCTGCTGGCAACTCGGGGGGATCATCGCCGGTG
Organism: uncultured Spirochaetota bacterium; assembly: GCA_963832675.1. GTDB lineage: Bacteria > Spirochaetota > Spirochaetia > DSM-27196 > DATKUC01 > DATKUC01. The sequence continues at coordinate 3,777 of CAWHUY010000009.1, forward strand.
GCGGTGACCGTCGACACTCGCCCCACTCCGGTGACGCTGTCGGCAGATCCGCTGTACTTGAGCCCGAACGGTGACGGAGTGAACGATGCTACGACAATCAGAGCAGTGGTTGGTCTGAACGAGGGAATAGGCCGATACGAAATTGCCATTGCCGACTCGGCTGGGGCCGCCGTACGGACCTTTGCCGGCAGCGGAACCGTTCCGCTCTCAGTGACCTGGAAAGGCACGAACGCCGAAGGCAAGATTCTGCCGGATGGAACCTATTCATCCCGGGTCACTGTTGAATACCTGAAAGGCAACCTGGCGAGCGCCGCGGGGCCCGATCTTGTCATCGACACCTCTGCACCTCGCGTTTCGGTTTCAACCGACAACCCGGTCTTTTCCCCCGACGGCGACGGCTTGCGCGACACACTTCTAATTCGTCAGACAACGAGCAGCGAGGATATGTGGACGGCGGAAATAAGCGCCGCCGGAGGTTCGGCAATTCGTACATGGACCTGGAAAGGCAGGGCCCCCGACCTTGTGTGGGACGGACGCGACTCCGCCGGAAACATCGTACCCGACGGCATCTATCAATACAAAATCTCCGCCACCGACCGGGCGGGCAACACCGGTTCAAGTGGTCTCGACGCGATCCGCGTTGACACGCGGGCGACGCCGGTGAAACTGAAGGTTGACGCACCGGCATTCTCGCCGAATGGCGACGGAGTTCTCGATACCCTGCATTTCCTGCCGGATCTGAAAGTAAATTCCGGGATTTCGAACTGGTCGTTGACGGTATTTGCGCTCGACAACCAGCGACAGTCGGTCCGCACGTGGAAAGGTTCCGAATCGGTGCCGGCTTCAATTGAATGGGACGGCAGGAGCGATGGCGGTGCGCGCGCCGGAGAAGGGTCCTACATTGCGACGCTCGATGTCGTCTACGCGAAGGGAAACCGCGAAACCGCGCAAACCGGTGAGCTCGTCCTGGATGTTACAAAGCCTCGTGCGAGCGTAGAAGTGTCTCCGCCGATATTCTCGCCGAATGGTGACGGTCGCAAGGACCAGGTACAGATCACGCAAAACGGCTCTGTCGAACCGGCGTGGACGGGGATCATCAGCGATAGCGCGGGAAAAGCCGTTCGCACGTTCATTTTCGGCAAAACTCCCGATCCGACGATCGTCTGGGACGGCAGGGACGGAAAAGGCGTACTGCTTCCCAACGGCGTCTACTCCTACCAGCTTTCCGCGAAGGACCAGGCTGGGAACTCAGGAGTGTCGAACATCGCAAACATGACGCTCGACGTTCGTGCAACACCGGTGGGCATCTCGCGAAATCCCGCTGCATTCAGCCCCAACGGTGACGGAGTGCTCGATTCGGTAACACTCGTCCCCAGCGCTGCGGTTACCGACGGAATCAGCTCATACGAGATACGCATAGAAGCATCGGACGGGACAGTAGTCAGAACATTCACCGGCACGACGCTTCCCGCCGCTGTTCCGTGGGACGGCCGCACCCAGGGCGGAACTCTCGCTGCCGACGGCAGCTATCGCGCAGTACTCACCGTCGTCTACGAAAACGGGAACCTCGCAGCAGCGACGACCCCCGGGTTCGTTCTGGACACGAAGGCGCCGATCGCCGCGATCTCGGCAACCTATCGGCTATTCTCACCGAACGGCGATGGGCGCAAAGACGCGGTACCGATCATGCAGGAGACGAGCGCCGAGGACCGCTGGCTTGGCGAGGTAGTGGACGCTGCCGGTCGGTCCGTACGCACCTACGAATGGTCGGGGAGAGCCCCCAGCTTTGGATGGGACGGCAAGGACAATAGTGGAAACGTGGTACCGGACGGCGTCTACAGTTACCGGCTTCGTGCAACCGATTCGGCCGGGAACAGGACCAGCAGGGAGATCGTGGGGATAACAGTTGACACGCGGCCGACGCCAGTATTTCTTTCGACGGACCGGACCGGCTTCAGCCCCAACGGCGACGGGAACGCCGACACCATCACCTTCAACACGGTCGTCGGGCTTCCCGATGGCTTGTCGAACTGGACGCTGGAAATCGGCCAACCCGGATCGACTCCGGTAAGAACCTATTCCGGCAACGGCCCAGTTCCGCCCACAGTGACCTGGGACGGAGGAACTGACAACGGTTCCCGCGCGCCGGACGGAAGTTACCGTGCGACCCTCACTCTGCACTACGATAAGGGGAACCAGCCTTCGAGTTCTACGCAGCCATTTGTTCTCAACACGAGCGGGCCATCCGTGAGCCTGTCCGCATCGCCGACGCCCTTCTCTCCGGACAACGACGGGGTCGACGATGAGCTGACAATCTCGACATCGGTGCGGGACACGAGTCCCATCGATTCGTGGGACCTCACCATCTTCGATCCAACCGGCGTGAAATTCAACGAGTTTTCCGGCAAGGGTACGCCTACGAGCCGAATAGTCTGGGACGGGCTGTCGTCGTCCGGGGAGTTGGTTCAGTCCGCCTCCGATTACCCCATGGTGATGACCGTACGGGACGCTCTGGGCAATGTGACAAGGGCGAAAGCGGTCGCGTCGGTCGATGTGCTCGTCGTGCGTGAGGGAGGTCAGCTCAAGATCCGAATCGCGAGCATAGTATTTGCGCCAAACACGGCGAACTATCTCGATGTGCCTGCGTCCGAGAAGGAAAGAAACCTGAAGACGATCGGTCGGCTGGCCGAGATCTTCAAGAAGTATGGAACCTACAATATCCGGATCGAAGGATACGCGGTGATGGTGAACTGGAACAATCCGACCGAAGGAACGGCGGAACAGAAAGCCATTCTCATTCCGCTCTCCAAAGCCCGCGCAGATTCGATCAAGCAGGCCCTGGTTGATCGCGGAATCCAGGCGAACCGAGTCACTACCGTCGGAAAGGGCGGCGTCGATCCGATTGTTCCCTTCAGTGATCTCGAAAATCGATGGAAAGATCGGCGGGTCGAATTTGTGCTGATCAAATAATCCAGGCAGGGCGGCCTGCCGCCGCCCTGCCGATTAATAAGAACCCCCATTGCCCGCGAACCATTCCAACACGCAAAAAGGACACAAATGAGCATTGAAGAAATGTATGCGGAGCTCAAACGCACGGTCACTGCCGACCATTTGAAAGATCTCACCGTCCAGCTGATCGACGCCTACAAGGCGCGCAACACCCGCACTCTGGAGCGTTACGCGCAGCACGCTTTTGGTCCGCAGCCGTCCGGCGAACGTCCGGCGAACGAGCTATTCTTCCGTTTGATCAAACACTTCCATCCGGATCGGCTCAACAGCATTCTCCGTGACGTCGACGAGGCGTTTCGACGAAGAGATCAAGAAAGGCTCCAGTTTTTCCAGAACCTCATGAACGTCCGGAAGCACGTTCGACCTCATCGTGAACGAGTCGAGCGTCCGGACGTTCCGGAGGAATATGCGTTCGGCCGGGAAGACTTCGGGTACGATACAACCGCCTACAGCGAAGGGGTTTTTTCGGACGCCGAAGATGACGAGGAGTTCTACAATGAACGGGAAACCGAGTTTGATTTCATCTCCGCGGTGAAGGCCGAACATCTGGGCAACCTGGACATCGAGATCACCGCGGCAGACCTGCAATACCTGGAGGGTGAGCTCATTCTCGCCGGATACGAGCTCACCGATCTCGACGGTCTCGAACAGTGCGTGAACATTACCGTCCTCGATCTTTCCGACAATCGGATTGACAACATCTACGAAGTGCAGTTCCTGCACCACTTGCAGGAACTCTTCGTCGCGCACAACCACATAACCGACATCGATATCCTGCGCGAGCTGCGTTCACTCGAAATACTCGATCTTTCATCCAACGAGGTGGAAAACATATCCGTTCTACTCGACCTCGAGGCACTCAAGTTCGTGAACCTGTCCGGAAATCCGATACTCGACACCGCGACGATTCGTGAGCTCGAGCGCCGCTCCGTGGTTGTCCTCTTCTAGGCGTCCGGAGGGTCTGCCGGGTGGCCCGGAGATCGTGCCCGCCTTGCCAGGAGGCTTCCGCCGAGAAACAGCATCACCCCTACAAGCATGGTCACCGGGAACCAGTCACCCCACCGGGTATAGGGTGAGAGCGCATCCGCGCGAATGGGGACATCTGCGGTAAGCGTCGCCTCTGTGTAGTAGGGAACCGATTTGATGAGCTTGCCGGTCAGATCCACGTAGGCCGTCAGTCCGGACGCCGTTGCGCGCATCAGAGGACGACGGTTCTCCACCGCGCGAAAGAGACTGTTGATGTAGTGCTGTTTGCCCTCGACCTTCGAAAGAGACCAATAGTCATTCGACAAATTCATGATTACCTGTGCGCCGCCCTGGACAAAATGGCGCACGTCATCCGGAAACGAATCTTCAAAGCATATCGGTGTCGCGAACGCTATCTTCGGAGTGTGAAATACCGTGTACTCCGTCCCCGGCTCCCACAGATAGACATCGAAGTTCTGAAGCATCTTGTACATCGAAGGCAGCTGTTTCTTGTAGGGGAAATACTCGGTGAAGGGAACGAGGTGTATCTTGTGGTAGGTCTGTACCCGCTGCCCCTGCGGCGAGAAGAGCACCGAGGCGTTGTAGTCGTTTCGGACTTCGTTGCCGCTGCTATCGCTGGCAAGCGTGTAGTCGTCGTTGCCCGTGACAAGCCATGTGTGAATCTGTTTCTGATAGGCGAGGAACTCATCCACGATTCGTGCCAGCGGATACTGCCTGGGATCCATTTCGCTCCAGCGACGGATATTCGGCACAAATGCGGTTTCGGACCACACGACGAGATCCGGCTTTTCCGGCAGCACTTCCTGCGTGAGACGCCTGAGGACCTCGAAGGTTGCCTGATAGTCGTTCTTTCGCGGGTCGGTATTCTCCTGAACGAGCGAAACGCGCACGCTGTGCAGAACAGATCTTGCCTCCTGCAGCCGGATTGCGAAGAGCCCCTGTATGAGGACTGCCACGGCAAGGAGCACGGCGCTTGCCAACGGGACAACCGCATTTCGCGTCCGCCACCACGCGGCGGCACCCCCCAAACGCGACCAGGCGTTCATCGTGTAGGCTATCGCTGAATTGGCAAACGTCACCAGAAACGTGACTCCCCAGATCCCGGTAATCGCCGCGATTTGAATCAGGGGCCGCACGTCATACTGACTCGAACCGAGCATTCCCCAGGAATATCCAAGAAATCCTCGGGATCTCAAGTAGTCAAATGCGACCCAGGCCATGGGAACAATTATCCAGTCGAGTTTGGGAAGGCGATTCATCAGCCAGACGAGCAGCACCATGAAGATCGAATACTCGGCTGCGAAGACGACGGTGATGAACTGAAGCGAGACGAGGCTGAACGTGCCAAGCCAGAAGTTCGCGAGCATGGTCTGGATGATGCCGAAGCTGACTCCGTAAAACAGGGCACGCCCGGGCGAAGAACGACCGAGTGCCAGAATGAGGGGCACAAGGCAAACAAAGGCGAGGGGCGAATAACCCGCGAGACTCACGTCCGAGGGAAACGCGAGGGCGTACATAACTGCCGAGAACAGGGTGAGCGGCAATCCCCAGACTCGCGCCGGGTCAGCGGTACCGAACGCCCGGAACGCCAGATCCTTGAAGCGCAGCCGGAAATAGCCGATAACCCAGGCGTTGATCCCAAGAAGCGGAAGGTAGCGGGAGGCGGAATTGAGTCGCTGAATGGTTGAATCCGGCGCAAGACGCAGGTTTCCGTGAGTCATCGCAAAGCGTTGCGCATAGGTGAGGTTGGCGGTTGACGCAAAGAGGTAAGATAGGAGAAACAGTATCAGAGAGACCACGAACAGAGTTTCGGGCGTTCGAAAAATGGCGCCAAGGTGCCGTTTCTCCGCTCGTACGCGCAACTTGACTGCCCAGGCGGCGTACAATGCCAGAAGCGCGAGAAACAGGTAGTCGGAAATGGTCTTTGTTCGGGACATCCCAAACGGACCGAACAGAAAGTTGAAGAACTCGAGAACAATTACTGCGAGCGCCGCGTATGAGGCAATTCGTCGCGCGCGGATCCCGAGGTCCAAGCCGCTCGACTCGGTGGAAGAGGTATCACCCGTCACCGTGAAATCCTTCGATTATCTAACATACGGAATTATACGCAGACCGGGATGGCAGAGTTCACCCGCGAATGATTGTACGCACAATCCAGAATCCCACGGCAATCCAAATCGCTACGACGACCACCGCTGCCGCGCGGCCAGAAGGCTGACCGCTTGCGTGCCGTGCCCGTGCCTCAATTCTGCAGCGGGCCACAACCTCGGTCGGAATCAGCTTGAGCGAGATTTTGATCCCCGCCGGCACCAGAATCAGATCGTCGAGGTAACCGAGAACGGGGATAAAGTCAGGAATCAGATCAATCGGACTGAGCGCGTAGGCGACGACAATCGCCGCAAGAAGTCGTGCGTACCACGGGGTGAGCGGATCCCGGTATGCGAGCAGGAGCGTCCATGTGTCAATCTTCACCGATGTCGCCCACTTTTTCAGTCGGTCCAGTAAAATCACTCTCCTGCGCCATCCTTTCGCAGTATGGAATCGCCGCCGGCCGCTGTCAACCGTGGGCCGGTGAGTTGAAGAACTCGGTCAAAACCGATAGGATTTCTCCATCCACGGAGGATAATTGGCGGTCATCGCGGTTGTCGGCGCCACCAACCTCGACATTCAGGGTCTCCCTTTTGCCGAATTGGCGCCCGAAGATTCGAATCCCGGCCGCATCACGATCAGTCATGGCGGGGTCGGAAGAAATATTGCGGAAAATGCAGCCCGGATGGGAGCCTCGGTCGATCTTGTCACGGTATTCGGTGGGGACCAGTTTGCCCTCGAAATGCGCGAAACACTGCGTTCGCTCGGAGTGGGCACGACGGGATCGATAACACTCCCGGGAACGAACTCTTCCGTCTATCTGTGCATCCTCGAATTTTCGGGGAAATTGCACGTGGCAATTGCCGACATGGCGAGCACAGAGTCAATCGATTCGGCGTGGATCGAAGCCCAGAGCGATCGCATTCAGTCGGCCGGACTCTGCGTCGTCGATGCGAACCTTCCCCAACCGACCATCGAACGCCTGTCTCATTTCGGCGTCGGGACACGGCTTTTTCTCGATCCGGTATCAGAGGCGAAGGCCGGAAGAGCAGCAGCCTGCGTGGGGTCGTTTCACGCGATCAAGCCAAATCGCCGTGAGGCGGAGATTCTGAGTGGACTGCCGATTGTCGGAGACGACGGTCTCGTGAAAGCAGCCGACGAATTTCATCGGCGTGGCACACCGCTGGTGTTCATCTCGCTCGGCGAGCGTGGGATGTTTTTCTCCGCGGGCAACAGAAAAAGCGGGGAGGGCAGTGCGGGACCGGATCGTGGAATCGCGCTTGCACCGGAGCTTCCGGTTCGGAACGTGAGCGGAGCCGGCGACGCGGCCAGCGCTGCGATTGCTGATGGCGTAGTCCGGGGGATGTCGATCAGCCAGATTGCGAAATTGGCGGTAGCCGCTGCGGGGCTCACCGTCGGCGCCGACGAGACAGTAAACCCGCGAATCACTGCGGCGGCAGCCGCCGAGCTCGCAGAGCAGATACGAATTATGGAGGTTCGATGAAAACCTTGTTGGACATCACCCCGGAGGTGAAGGCGGCGCTTGACCAGAACCGGGCTGTTGTCGCGTTGGAATCCACTATCATAAGTCACGGTATGCCCTATCCGCAGAATGTCGAAACCGCGCTCGCGGTCGAAAAGCTCGTGCGAGAAAACGGCGCTGTCCCGGCCACCGTGGCGATTCTCGACGGCAGACTCAAGGCAGGATTGAGCCAGGAGCAAATCGAAGCGCTGGGAAAGGGCGGAACGGCCATCACTAAGACGAGCCGGCGGGATATTCCATTCGTCGTGGCTTTGCGCGGAAACGGAGCGACTACGGTGGCGGCCACGATGATCGTCGCGGGACTTGCCGGAATTCACCTCTTCGCGACCGGCGGAATCGGTGGCGTTCACCGCGGGGCGGAGCATTCTTTCGACATTTCGGCCGATCTCGAAGAGCTTGCCCGAACCGATGTAGCGGTGGTCTGCGCCGGAGCGAAGAGCATTCTCGATCTTGGGCTGACGCTCGAATACCTCGAAACGCGGGGCGTCCCGGTAATTGGCTTCGGCACCGATGAGCTGCCCGCTTTCTATACCCGGAAGAGTGGTTTCCGACTCGAATACCGTCTCGACTCTCCGGAAGAGATTGCGCGGGTCCTTCAGGCCAAGTGGGATCTTGGTCTTTCCGGCGGAGCTGTAGTAGTCAACCCCATACCCGCGGAGTATTCGATGGACCCGACGATCATCAACGGGGCCATCGAACAGGCTCTTTCCGAGGCAGGGCAACAGGGCATTCGCGGGAAGGACACTACACCGTTTCTGCTCGCCCGCATCAAGGAGCTCACCGGCGGTGACTCACTCGAGTCGAATATCAAGCTGGTTTTCAACAATGCTGCACTGGCGGCAAGAATTGCCGCGGCCCGTGCAAGGGGGCGTGATTCATGAGAATTGCAGTACTTGGGGCGGGAGCCGTAGGAAGCTACTACGGTGGGATTCTTTGCGAGGCGGGCCATGAGGTTACGCTCCTCGCCCGCGGGCCGCATCTTGCGGCCGTTCGCGCGAACGGCCTGGAAGTTCGGACTCCCGAACGCTCGTTCCGCGTCCATCCTGCCGCGATCGAGAACTATGTCGGGATGGACACGGTGGACTTTGCGCTTGTGGCAGTGAAGAATTACTCGATCGATGAGGTCGCGCCGGCCGCCGTGTTTCTTTCGGAAAAGGCCGCCGTAATCGTTCCACTTCTCAACGGAGTCGAGGCGGCCGAGATGCTCGAAAAGGCCGGCGTCACGCACCGCCATCTCCTTGGTGGGCTGACGACTATCAGCGTCGTGCGCACTGCTCCCGGAATTGTCGAAAGGAAAAGCCCGTTTCAGCGTGTCGTCATTGGGGAGCTCGAAGGCGGGGACTCGGCGCGAGCCGACCGGCTTGCCGGAGCGCTGCGCGAGTGCGGCGTCGAGGCGGAAGTCTCTGCGGACATACGAACCGAGATCTGGCGGAAGTTCGCCTTTATCTCCACTATGGCCGCGGTATGCGGTCTTTCCCGATCGGCGATCGGTCCGATCAGACGCACGTTCCGCGGAAGGCAGCTTGTGGAACGCGCGACTTCTGAGGTGGTCGCCGTGGCGCGGAAGCGAGGCGCTGCGCTCGACGCCGGTGAAGAGAAGCGAATTGTTGAATTTATCTACTCACTGCCGGAATCGATGAAACCGAGCTTTCTTCTCGATCTCGAATCCGGTGGTCCTACCGAGATCGACGATCTTTCGGGTGCCGTTTCCCGGCTCGGTGCAGCGGCGGGGATAGAGACTCCGGTCCATGACGTGGCAGCAGCGGCACTCGGAGCAACGTAGAAGTCTGAATTGACCGTAATCCGGCTACTTTGCAGGAGTGACAATGCCGTTCCCGGCAACATCGAAGCTGAAGGTAGGGTAGTCCGGATCGCTCGAGGTGATTGTCACCGTGGCGGATTTTTCGCCGATGCTGATCGGTTTGAACGCGACACTAAACCGAGCTCGCTCGTGGATGGCAAGCGTTGAGCCCGGTTGCGAAGTAATCACGAACATATCTGTATCGCCGTCGGTCAAGGTGACGGCGCTGACTTTGGGCAGCGTGAGATCGGTGTCTCCGACATTCCGAACGGTAAACTCAATCGCGCTGCTCTCATGTCCTACCGCGGTGTCGGGGAAAGTGAGCAGGTCGAGTGGATCGACCTGGGCGCCGTTATGGCTTACCACCAGAGGTGGACCGGACTGGGCGAACGCGGCAAGAGGAGCCACGAGGACCCCCGCGAGCAGGGCGAACAGTGATACCATACGCGAAGAGGAGTGTCTCAAGCAGTGCCTCCGGCAAATCTGACAATGGCAAGGTAGATCGAAGTTCTTCCCTCGTGCGATGAATAGTAGCTCATCCATAGCCTGCCGCGATAGAGCAGCATCCCCGGGTAGCTGCAGTCGCCGCCGCTGGGAAGCTCCAGGATTGGCTCGTACCGATCGGTGGTGAGTCGCGCAACGACGGTTCGAGCGTTCTGGCCGACGATCTGCCGCCCTGCCGCCCACGCTGCGCCGTTGGGGAGCAGCAGAAAGTTCGGCCCTCCGAGTCGGTGACCCGCGGATGCCCATCTCCATTCGGTGTAGGGTGGCGCACTTGTTCCAATCCAGCCAGCTTTGTCCCCGCTTTCTCGCCGAACAAGCGCCATCGCTTCGCCTCCGGGGCGGAATTGAACGGTTGCTTCGTTTGGCTTGCCGTCGACCGGGAGCCGACAGATTCGTGAGAAGTTGAGGCCATCGGTGCCGGAGAAAAGGTCGATTGTCCAGACGTTTCTGGTTTTGAGCCGGTAGGAGATTCCGTAGGCGATCCTTTCATGCCATGTGACCCGCCAGAGCCAGTCACCCTCCTCCATTACCGGTGCAAGGGATCCCCAGCGTTTCCCGTCCGCAGAAAAGGCGATGCGAGGTTGCCGTCCAACGTAACGGGTTCCTTTGAAGCGCGAGCCGCCGGCCAGGAGCATCAGCCGGTTTCCCGGCGCCACCGACAGTTTCGGATCCCGGAGATCGACCCCGCGCTCGCCAAACAGAGCCACGCTTTCGAACCGGCGACCGTCGACGGAACAGATGATCCGAATCTTCCCTTTGCTGTGAAGATGTCCTGAGGCCTCCCGAAACGTGCAGTAGAACCGGCCGTTGAAGCGGACCAGATCGGTAAACGCATTGTGACGCGCAGCATCCCAAATCCGGTACGCTTCGACGAGTTCCGGGGCGCCCAATGGTGAGATACTCCGCATGGTATTCCTGCTACAGAGTGACTTCGGCACCCCTGCGCTCTGCCGACAGGTAGGCGGAATAGATAACGTTTACCGTATCGTAGCCCAGCTCTGCCGAGGAGTCGGAGGGCTTCCCGTCGCGAATGAGCGTGTAGAAACTGCGAAGCTCCTGAACGTAGCCGTTCATCCAGTTTTCGTCCGGCGCCGGATTTGTCCACCCCTGTTTAGTCCCGATCTTTTCGACAACGTAGATATCGTCGAACTGGCTCTCGTTTGGGTTGTAGGTCTCAAGTCCGTCAACCGGATTTATGTTGCAACGTGTGCGATGGTTGTTCGCGAAGACCTCGAGCCAATTATGAACACCGCCCATGACAATTTCGGATGAGAAGACATCGGCCACCATACCGTCTTCAAAGACAAGATGAACGAGGGCAAAGTCCTCCACGTCGGTATAGTCCCTGCGGAGAAATCCTTTGTCCTCGTAGGCGGGCAGTCGCGTAATCTCGTGGGTTCTCGCAGTGACGCTGACCGGGCGTATCGGTTTGGCGGATCGAGTTAGCCCTTCGATTCTTTTGAGATAGAGTACAGTGGTGAGTGGGTGAGTTCCCTTTCCCATGATCGACCCGCCGCCGGCGGACCGCCAGTCTCCGTACGTAGGCGAGTGGGACCCGGAGTGCGACTCTTCGGCGACCATCCAGAGTATCTGCGCGGAAGTCTTCCGAATTATCTCGACCTCTTTGCGTATCACCGGGGCGAAAACCCAATTCTCAGCGTAGTACACGCGCGCCGAGCTGTTCTGTTCGGCAGCGACTATTCGAGCGGCGCTTGCGAGTGCCTCACCGCGCATCTTCTCTTTTGGAAAGGCGTTTCCTCGGAAATCGGCTTCTCCGGAAGGCCCGAAGTAACCGGTGAACGGCTTTTCCAGAATCACATGAACGTTTCGTTTCAGCGCCGCTACTGTCACCTCTTCATGATATGCGGCCGGAACGCAGACGTGCGCCACATCCACGGCGTCAAGAAGCGAATCGAGCGTGTCATAAGAGCGTAGATTCCGATCCTGCGCAAAACGATTCCGGCTTTCCGGCCGCAGCGAAAAGACCCCGATGGGTTCCGCGAGTCCGGATGCCCCTTCTCTCACCGCCTCGTAATGAAAAGCCGATGCAAACCCGGCTCCGACAAATCCAGTTTTCATCGTATCTCGCCCTTACGGTATTCTTTCATAAACGACTACAATGTCTCAACCGGGCAGGTCGACAAGAAACAGATATCGGAAGACCGCTGTAACAATCCCAGCGCCGAGAACCGCCAGGACGACCGCGAAGAGCAGGGTCTTCCACTGTTTGGATATCGGCTCTTTGAGCCGGTATTCAAATATGAGAACGAAAATGAGAATATAGATCCCGGTCGCGACTGAGTAGGTGATCTTACCGATAAGAACAATTGCATACACCACACTTAGAAGAATCGTGACGAAGAGTCGCCGGGTTTCCACGATCGAGAAGAACTCCCGAACGCTTCGACCATTGAGGCCAAGTTTGTACCCTTTCTTCACTATCGACCGTATGAAAAGCACCAGCCCACACGCGGCAATGATGGCACCGAGAAATCCGGGTACCAGCCCGGGAGCCGAGTAGGGACTTGCCCCACGGGCGGCGTACGAGGGCATCTGCGTCGACATGGCGAGTGCGGCGATTCCAAACGCAATGAGAAAGATCGACGTAATAAAGTCGGCGCGGCTCATATTGCTTTCTTTCATTTCAAGACACCTCTTCGCGCGCGGAATTTCCCCGGCGGTGTTGGCGCACACAAAACGAGGGGGGCGTCACGGTTGGTGACGGCCCCCCAAAGTATTCGCATCGCCCCCTCTGCGGACAACGGAAACGGCCCGGTACTACGGTTTCGGAATACCGATGGTATCGGGAGAGATCTTGGCCTTTCCGGCGGTAAAATAGTTCCAGGCAACCTGAGAGAGATAGGGCATAATCTGTTTCTGGGCTGCGTCACCCCATGTCGGGTTGAGGACGGCGCCGCGTGCATTCGCGTAGTCCTGCAGCGCCTTCGAACCGACGATTACGGAGTCCCAAAGCTGACCAATGGTTGCAATCACCTCCGGCGGAGCGTCTTTCGGAACCCAGATCCCGAAATAGTTCGGCGCAGGCTCGAATTTCGGAATCCAGTTCGTCACCGGTGGAATCTCTCCATAGCCCTGCAGCTCGAGCGGTTTCGAATCAAGGACTGCGAGCGCACGAAGCTTCCCACCCTTGAGCATGTCGGCCTCTTCGACGGCAAGCTGCGTGGTCACCTGGGTTTCGCCACTCACCGTCGAGATAACCGCGGGGTTGCCGCCGTCGTACGGGACATGCTTGTATTCGATCCCGGTATACTTCCTGATTGCCTCAATAGCGTTGTGGCCCGCTGAGAGAACTCCGGCCGTTCCCACCGAGATTTCACCGGGTTTGGCTTTGAACGCCGCAAGGAGGTCGGCAAATGTCTTGTAGGGCGAATCTGCATTCACCGCCACTACCGAGACGTTCGCGACGTCGGTGAAAAGCACCCAATCCTTGACGGTCGTATCCAGCAGTCCCAGCACCTTGTATGAGCCAAGATCGGACGCCGCGCCGGCGGACCATGTGTAGCCGTCGTGCTGGTGCGTCGAGCACAGCCTTGGTTCCGACCGAGCCGGAAGCACCCGGCTGGTTGACGATGACGATCTTCTGACCGAGGTGTTCCTCGAGTACGCCGGCCGCAACGCGCGTCACCTGATCAGTTGACCCACCGGCAGACCATGGAACAATAATGGTCAGCGGTTTTTTTGGTGTCCATGCCAGTCCGGTCTTTTCCTTGGCTCCCGCCGCAAATAGCAATCCTGTTGTCGCCAGCATCGCGACGAGAATTATCCCCATTCTTTTCACACGCATATATCCCTCCTCGAACTTTATCGTGCTGCCGATTCTGTTATGGATTCTTTTCGGAATCCTTCCCTCCGCTTTTCCCCCGGCCGAACAATTGTGCGACCCCGCCGCTTACCGATCGAATGGCCGTCCCAAACCATGCGGTCCTGCTTACCATGACAAAGATGATTATCAGAAACAGGACAAGGGAAACCGGCCGCGTCAAAAACGGGAGCAGGCTGCCGTCCGACAACACCAGCGCGCGGCGCAATTGTTGTCGAGTATCGGTCCAAGGATGATGCCCAGAACCATCGGCGCCATGGGGTAGTTCATTTCGCGCATGTAGTAGCCCGAGGATGCCGAAGGCCACCATCGTTCCGACATCGAAGAGCCGGCTCGATATCGCATAGGATCCCACCACGCAGAGCGTGAAGACGATCGGCATCAGTTTTGTTCGCGGAACCAGGAGCACCTTCACGAGAAGCCGCACGAGCGAGAGACCCAGTATCACCATCGCGACCGAGCCGAGCAGTACCATGGCGACGACCTGATACACGAATTGTGGAAACTCGACCATGATGAGCGGGCCGGGGCGGACGCCATGGATCAACATCGCCGCCAGAAGCACCGCGGCCGGAGCGGACCCGGGAATAGCGAGCGAAAGAACCGGAATCATTGCGCCGGCAACGCAGGCGTTGTTCCCGGTTTCGGCCGCCATCAACCCTTCAATGACTCCCCGTGCCGTACTTTTCCGGCTCCTTGCTCGTTCGACGCGCCACGTCGTAGGAGACCCACGCCGCAACATCCTCTCCGACTCCCGGAACGGCCCCGATAAAGGTGCCGATCAGGCCGGATCGAATGATGGTTTTCCAGTAACGCGCAATCTCGGAGATCTTCGGTACCACGCGCTCGATCTTCGTCGTGATCACCTCATAGACCGGATGTTTCATGACGTACAGAATCTCCGCAAAACCGAAAGCGCCGACCATAGCTGGAATAAGCGCGATTCCGCCGGAGAGCCCAACCGATCCGAACGAAAATCGCACGTAGGCGTGAATGCCTTCCATGCCGACCATCGAGATGAACAATCCGAGGAATCCCGCGATCCAACCCTTCAGCGGATCCTTGGGCGCGGTAAGACTCCCGGAAATGATGATTCCGAAAATTGCGAGCCAGCTGAACTCGAACGACTGAAACTTGAGCGCCGCGTTTCCGAGCAGCGGCGTGAAGAATGCCAGCATGATCATTCCGACAATGGTTCCGAGAAATGAGCCGGTCGTTGCAATTCCGATCGCCCGTCCCGCTCGTCCCTGCCGGGCGAGTGGGTACCCCTCGAGACAGGTGGCCGCGTTCGCGGGCGTTCCGGGAATGTTCAGCAGGATGG
>CAWHUY010000010.1:0-51963 GCA_963832675.1 uncultured Spirochaetota bacterium
TGCGGGCATTTCGCATATCGTGACAGTCGGACTTCAGGTCGTCGGCGGAGCTGCGGGAAACATGATCTGTGTTTTCAACGTGGTCGCGGCGTGCACTACCGTCGGTGTGCTCGGAAAAGAGGGCGTGGTGATCAGACGAAATCTCATCCCGACGCTGATCTACTCATTTGCCGCGGGCATCATCGGTATCGTTGCAGTCTACTGGATCGTACCCAACCTCTTCTAGGAGAATCGGTGAGCATATCCAGATACCAGTCAAACAGGTTCCGGAAGCAGGCAATGTGAAGATGGACTTCGGAATTGGGACCATGATCGGGGACGAAGTGAACATCCGGTCAACACGCCCAATCTGTACGCAATCAAAATCGGGATCCTGTTGAAGGAAGGATTCGGCCTGCGGAAGAGGAGGCCAAATCAGCATGGAGGAGATCGTGGTTCCCACGGCGGAATCCCCGACATCCTCCCGGCGCTCGGGCGCGTTTCGGCCAGGTACGCAGGATGGTTCCCTGATCCGGGCACGTAGGTGACCGAAACCGAAACGCCATCGCCAACGTGGACTGGCGCAAAAACGGCGAGAGCAACGGATTGGCATTACGCGGAAAAAACAGGCGGCCGAGGTCGCCGATTCTCCGAGAGAGCTCGACTTTCAGGCGCCACCAGGCAGGCGGTGCCGCCTGCTATGACTGTGCGTCGGGCTCGTCGGCCGGTTCCTCTTCGTTCTGCCCGTCTTCGTCCTCTGCGGAATCGGTCGGTTCGATATCGGCCATTCCGGCAGGGTTGAGGTACTCGAGGTAGGAGGTGTCTTCTCCGGAGCTCTCTCCGCCGCCGGCGGCTTTGTTCTGCCGGCGCAGCCGTTTGGCTTCCTGTTTCGCCTTTCGGTCAAGTTCCCGACGTCTTTTGTCGGGTTTGTATGATTTCTTTCCCACAGGCCCTCCTGCCTCTCATGATAGAATCTAACAAATCAGGCGGCGTTTGAAAAACCGAGGCTCCGCCTAGTCCCTCTTTGCCGCAGAAAGAACAGCCTTTCTCATTCGGATCGACTTCGGCGTTATCTCGACAAATTCGTCATCGCGGATGAAGTTGATTGCCGCCTCCAGCGTCATCGTGCGGGGCGGTGTCAGGATCACGTTTTCATCCCGTCCCGCGGCCCGCATGTTTGAGAGTTTTTTCGTTTTGCACGGATTGATATTCAGATCCTTATCTCGGTTGTGCTCGCCGACAATCATTCCTTCATATACCGGGTCACCGGGACTCAGAAACATAGCTCCCCGAGGTTCCAGGTTGAACAGCGCGTAGGGCACCGCATTGCCCTGCCTGTCGGATACGAGCGAACCGGTGAACCGAGTGGGAAAATCGCCGCGGTAGGGTTCGTATCCTTCGAGGTAGGCGTTCATGATCCCGGTGCCTTTCGTGTCGGTCAAAAGTTCGTCCCGGAAACCGATGAGCGCACGCGACGGAACGGAGAACTCGAGGCGGCTGCGACCACCTCCGTGATTTTCCAAACCGGTGAGTCGGCCCTTCCGGATGGAAAGCTTCTCGGTGACGATTCCGGTGAATTGCTCAGCACAGTCGACGTAGACTCGCTCGATCGGCTCCAGAACAATGCCGTTTTCGGTCCGGGTGATAACGCGCGGGCGACCGACACACATCTCATAGCCTTCGCGACGCATGGTTTCGATGAGTATCGCCATCTGGAATTCGCCGCGTCCCTTGACGAGAAAGCCCTCTTTGTCGCCGGTCTCCTCGACCCGCAGTGACACGTTGCGCAGGGTCTCTTTGAGGAGCCGTTCTCCGAGCTTGCTCGCCTGAACGTACTTCCCCTCCTGTCCAGCAAACGGAGAGGTGTTGCGGAGAAAAAGCATCGAAACCGTCGGTTCGTCAACCGTGATTCTGCGCAGGGCGAGGGGCGCGTCGCGCGTGCATATGGTGTCGCCGATATGAACCTCGTCGATCCCCGACAGCACCACGATGTCGCCCGGATCGGCGCTCTGTGTTTCGACGATGGAGATCCCCTGATAAACCTGCAGGCGGGAAACCTTCAACGGCCGCAGCTCGGCCATGAAGATCTATTCTCACCAGCGCATCATTCGAACTTACTACGCGGTTTCTGGTCTTCCCGATCGCCAGCCGACCGAGATAGTCCGAATAGCCGAGGTCGGAAACGAGCATCTGGAATGGGTGCCCCGGATGAGCGGCCGGCGGCGGCAGTTCCGAAACGATTGCGTCGAGGAGCGCGTCGAGGTTCTCCCCCGGTTCATCGAGACTTTTCGAGGCGATGCCGTCGCGGCCCACGGCGTATAGAAGCGGGAATTCAATCTGCTCTTCGGTCGCGTCCAGGTCGATGAAAAGACTGTAAATCTCGTCACGGACGGCGGCCGGGCGGGCATCCTTTCGGTCAATCTTGTTGATAACTACGATCACCTTCAGGCCCGCCTCGAGGGTCTTCTTGAGCACGAATCGCGTTTGTGGCAAAGGTCCTTCGGCCGCATCCACAAGCAACAGGGCACCGTCTGCCATCGAGATTGCGCGCTCGACTTCGCCGCCAAAATCGGCATGCCCGGGGGTATCGATGATGTTTATTTTTACGCCACGCCAGAAAACCGCGCAGTTTTTCGCCGCAATGGTAATGCCGCGTTCCCGTTCGAGGTCCATGCTGTCCATGAGCCGTTCCTCGACCACTTGATCGTCCCGAAAAACGCCGCTCTGGCGGAACATTGCGTCCACAAGCGTCGTCTTGCCGTGGTCGACGTGGGCGATAATTGCGAGATTGCGAATTCCGCTCGGCGGACTTTTTGGGTTCACATGTTTTCCTTATGTCGGGAGGAAACGCCTCGACGACGGCGGGGTCACGACATTTCCGCCGGACGGGGCAGAAGGTGGGGCGTAGGAACCTCACACCATTGCGGCGTTATTCAAGGATACACGGGAATGGCCCTCGTAGTCCAGCGTCGGACAGTGCGATGCAGGTCCTCAGCTTTCCAGCGCCTCCCGTACGTAGAGCGCCTGTTCCCGAAGATCCTCCATCTCCTTGATCCAGAACGCCTTGCTTCCCCACTCTGGAAAATCACGTTTGAACCAGTGGTCGTCACGCTGCCGCGCGCGCCAGGCAAGGAAATAGAGAAGCCGCATGAAGCGCAGCGGTTCGATCAGACGTAACGTTTCGCGGTCAAACGATACAAATCTGTTCGTATCCCTCCACCAGAAGACCGAGCTCCCGTCTGCTGTCGTTCGCGCGCCCCGGGAGAAGGAGCCAGAGGTCCTGGACGGCCGGCCCGGTCATCATGTCGTCGAAGTCAATGACAAGCAGCCCCTCCCCGGGTCTGTCGAGAATATTCCCGCGATGACAATCTCCGTGGAGACGCAGCATGCCGAGTTCGCGGAACGCGGGCGTCCATCATGTCGAGGACAGCCGATGTGAGATCTTCGAACTCGGCGGCCTGCTCGGGATGGACGAGCTCGGCGTCGAGCAGCTCCTTGATGAACCCGGCGGTGAGGCTGTCCGGTCGGCAGACAAGACGGTGTGGCGCCCTGCCGGACAGTCCGACCGCATGAATCCGGCCAACTACACTTCCGAGTCGGAGCCACTCGTCCTCGGTCTCCGGGTCGAAATTTCTGCCTCCACGTCGCGGGAAGAGCGCGAAAAAGAAGGACTCCTCCCGGTCACCGCTTTCTACAGAGAGCGCGGCAAGGGTCTCTCCCTCGTCATCCGCGATTGGCGCAACAACCGGAATGTCGGCTGCGGCAAGCTCACGGAGGAACTGGTGTTCTTCGGCGAGAGCCTCTTCAGTCCATCGCCCGGGACGGTAGAACTTGGCAACCAGGTTCTGCTCGTCGCCAGTTCGAAGTCCGTAGACCCGGTTTATGTAGCTGGGATAGGGCGCAAGAGTTCCGTCGAGCGCGAGGCCAAAGGCACCTTCCACCGCGGAAATCGCGACTTCCGGTGTCAGCATTTCAAAGCTTCCCATTGTTTGCATCAGGGAGAGTCTACGGAACGGGAGAGGCGATGGCAACACTGCGGGGGATCGATTGGCAAGCTTTCCGGCTTCCGCGCTCGTGGCGAAGCTCTGAGACGACGCAGATCCCGTTCGCGGCACCTCCCGGCCGGAGGTGAAGGGAGGGCCAGACAGATAGCTTGACCGAGGCTTCGCACGATGATAGATGATAGGGATTCGGCTTCACAAGATACCCGGAGGTGGCCTCAAAATCTTCAATCCGGATTGTTCCGTTTCTTCTCGGCGGATTTGGGCCATCGATTGCCGGTATCATCATGGTGCACCGGAGTGCGCGGCGGGAGGTTGCCGCAGGTCGACACCCTCAGAACGCTGGCTGCAAATCCGGTTATGGTAATGCTGATCCTGGTTGCCGGAATACTCTTTGGCGCGCTCTCCGAAGAGCTGGGCTGGAGAGGGTACGCTCTCGATCGTTTTCAGCGCAAGTGGCGGCCGTTCACCGCGGGGCTGATTCTGGGGTTTATCTGGTGGGCGTGGCAGCTCTCGCTTTCGCTGCTCGTGACCTGGCTCTGCAATCGCAACCGAAGGAGCATCCTCGCGGCGGTACTGTTCCACTTCATGAACAACTTCGTACTCGGTGTGGTGCTTTCTCTGAAGGCCCAGGTTTTGCTTTTCGAGACTCTTTTCATCCTGGCAATCTGCGACCTGCTGTTCCTTCGCGACAGGCCCGGTTCAGCCCGAGCGCGCTCGATCGCCGGCACGTGACGACCCGATAGATCGCCGCTCACTCCCCCGCAAATTCCCCCATTACGCCCTCGAGATTTGTATGCCGCTCTTCCATATCCTTTGAGCCGATCTCGAGCTGTTCCATGAGGAGCATCGCTACGATGTCCTCGAAAAGCACAAGCGATTGCTCGAGCAGCGAGGCCATCGGCTGGACGGAGGCGACCTCGTCCCGCCCGCCGAAGATCTGGCCTGGAACGCGTACAGTAATGTCGGCCGATTCCCCAAGTTCACTCTCCGGGTGAGCGGTTACCACGCAGACACGAGCTCCGGCCTCTTTCGCCAGCTGGATAATTCCAAGCTCGATAGTCGTGGCCGCGCACTGAACGATAAGCAGATCGCCGGGGCCGATCCTCGGGCAGGTAACGTCGAAGACGAAATGGACGGCAAAGCCCATGTGCATCAGCCTCATTGCGAATCCCTGCGCGGACATTTTCATCCGGCCCATCGCAAAGATCTGAATTTGCTGTGCTTTGATGATCTCATCGATAAGCGCGGTGATTTCGCGTTCTTCGATCGCCTTGAGCACCGTCAGATTTTCGTCGATAACTGCGTTCACGAGCTCGCTGTATCGTGACATTCCCAGCCTCCGATTATTCTATATATGAATATACTGATTTATCTTATCCTACACCCGTCGGAATCGACTGTCAAGCAGCGTCGCCGGGGTTACTGCACCTCCTTACGGCGTCGGTCGAGAAATCGGTACTTCATCGTGAGCAGGGAAGGAACGACTATCAGGGTCATGACCGTAGCAAACGTGAGGCCGTAGAGCATGGTCCACGAAAATGCCTTCCAGTATTCGCCTGACTCGGAAGTGGTGATGAAGCGGAACGTATGGACGTCGAAGCTGAAGCCGAGCGCCATCGGGACCAGGGCAAGAACTGTAGTGAGCGCCGTCAAAAGAACCGGCCGAAGCCGTGTCCGGCCAGCCTCCACAATGGCGTCGCGCCACGGTGTACCTCCCCGCACCAGGCGGTGGGTGTAGTCGACGAGCACGATACAGTTGTTGACGACGACGCCCGCGAGCGCGATGCAACCGATTCCCGACATGATAACCACGAAGTTCTGTCCGCTTGCCGCGAATCCCCAGAATACCCCGCCGAGCGAGAGCGCCACCGATGAAAGTATGATGAACGGGTCGGCTATGGAGTTGAACTGTACGATGAGCACAATGAATATAAGGAACACCGCAACCAGGAACGCCTGGAGGAGAAAATCGGTCGATTCCTGGCGCATATCGAATCCGGCGCCGGCACCGATTTCGTAGCCCGCCGGCAGGCTTTGCTTGATCGAGTCGATTTGCGCATTCACTTTTTTAGTCACTTCATCCCGGTTGGTGACGTTCTTGTCGAAATTTGCCCATACGTTCACGGCTCGCTCGATGTTGCGGCGCTTGATGACGCCGGCCGCAGACCCCGGTTTGACGTCGGCGACGGAGCTCAACGCGATTCGGTCTCCGCTCCCCGCGACGATCTTGACGTTCCGCAGCGCCGAAAGCGAGTCCCTCGTCTGCTCCGTGTATCGAACGATGATGTCATACTCGTCGTTCTGATATCGAAAGGTTCCGATGTTGCTTCCGTTTATGGCAGTTCGAATTGTGCTGGCTATCTCCGCGGTCGAAATGCCGTAGAACGCGGCCCTGCCTCGATCGACCGATACGCGATACTCCGGCATGGAAGTTTCGAAATCAGTATTCACTTCACGAAACTCGCTGAATCCCGCAAGAGACTGACGAATCTCCTCCGCGATAACACCCATCTGGGCATAGTCGTGACCGCGAACCTCGAAAGAGATGTCGTCGCCTGTCGGGGGACCCTCCTCTCCCTCTTCGACCTTCACAATGGCGCCCGACACAGAGGAAAGCCGCTTCCGAAGCTCACGCGCGGCGTCTGCCCCCTTTACCTTTCGTGAACTGAACGGCATGTAGGTTACATCGACCGACGCACGGTGGCTTGCGATAGTTCCCCCCGAACGTCCCGATACCGTGGCGTAGCTCGCAAGCGAGGCGGGCGAATGCGCGACGATCTCTTCCACGTTTCGGACGACCTTGTCTGTGCGTTCGAGCGGAAGCCCGGCCGGCGCTTCCACGGTAACGCGCACCCGTTCCGGATCGAGATACGGAAAGAACAGCACGTCCCTGCCGAAAATCCCGAAAGCGACGAAACCGCCAATTGCGACCGCGAGGACAACGCCCGCGGTAGCGAACGGATGCCGGGTCGCGGTGGTTACGAAACGGGTGTAAAACCGCTGCACGCGAGCGAATCCTGCGCTTCCCTCATTCATCTTTCGCACCTGCACCGGGTTGATCTTCAAGAAGCGAGCGCAGAAGACCGGATTGATCACCAGGGCGACGCAGAGTGAGCAGATCAGGACGATGATTACGGTGATGGGCAGGTAGGACATGATGTCGCCCATCATCCCCGGCATGAAAATGATTGGCAGAAAGGCGAGGCAAGTGGTTATCGTCGAAGAGATGATCGGCGAAGCAACCTCCGTCGATCCGTCAATTGCCGCCTGCATGCGCTCCTTTCCCATACCGCCGTGGCGAAAAATGTTCTCGACGATGACAATACCGTTGTCGACCAGCATTCCGAGAGCCAGGATCAGGCTGAAGAGCACGATGGTGTTCAGCGTTACGCCCAGGATCTGCAGCACGAAGAATGACATTAACATCGATAGTGGTATGGCGAGGGAGATGAACAGCGAATTGCGCCCGCCGAGGAAGAATATCGTCACCAGAAGCACGAGCAGAAACCCGGTGAACATGTTGTTTTCGAGGTCTGCGATCATATCCTTGATGTAGCGGGACTCGTCGTAGGTGATGAGCACCTGGGTACCGGCCGGCAATTCTGCTTTCAGCGAGTCAATTTCCCGCTTAATCTGCCCCGCAAGATCGATTACGTTCGTGCCGAGCCGTTTCTTCACCGACAGGGTGATCGCCGGTTCCCCATTCAACCGGGAGTAGGTCTGCGATTTGGTTGTGGTGAACCTGGCGCTTCCGAGGTCACCGAGACGCACCCGCACATCGTGATCCGTGACATAAATATTCTCGAAGGCGCGGGGGTCGTCTATCTCACCGGTAACCGCCAGCGCGTAGTTACGCTCCGGGTTCTCCAGAGCCCCGCCCGGAATGGACCGGTTTTCTTTTTGAATTGCGGCGATCACATCGTCAACGGAGAAACCGTAGTGGTCCAGACGTGAAGGATCGATGTCGACGGCAACCTCTTCGTCGGGTCGGCCCGAGACCTCTACATCGAGGACTCCAGGCAGCCGGGAGATCTGGTCTTCAAACCGCTTGCTGGAGTCTCGGAGTATCTGCACCCCGTCCGGATGCGAGAGAACGACCACGAAAAACGGCCAATCGGAAACGGAGAACTCTTTGACAAATGGCTCTTCGGCCGCTTCAGGAAGCTTCGTCCGAGCGATATCCACGCGGTCCTTCACCCGCCTAAGCGCCGATTCCACGCTGACATCAGATTTGAACTTCACAAAGATGAAGGAGAAGTTTTGGCGACTTTCGGAGGTGATCTCGTCAACGCCGTCCATGCCATCGAGCTCGCGCTCTATGCGGTCCGTGACGAGAGATTCAATGTCGTGCGCTGAAACGCCAACGTAGGTAGTGGTGACGAAGATGTAGGGTTGCTTTATCTCGGGCATCGATTCGCGGGGGAGACGCGCGTAGGCGATGACTCCCATGACCACGACCAGTACCGCGAACGCAAAAACCGCGTTATGCTTTTCGATGAGTTTCTTGATCATTTCTCCGGCCTCTGTTAGTTGCGGACTTCCACCCGGTCGCCGTCGCGTACCTGGTTTATTCCTTCGACGATGAGCTCCTCGCCTGCGGAGAGGCCGCTCTCAACCACCGTTTCGGTGAGGCTGCTCGGGCCGACCTTCACCGCCTTCCTTCGCGCAGTCGGGCTGTTCGCAACCATGACGTAGGTGAGCTCGCCCTCACTTCGCAGCGCTGAAGTCGGGATCACTATCCGTTCATCAAGCTGCCGCAACCCCAATCGCACAGTCGCCGTAGTTCCCGAGAGTATGTACCCATCGACATTGTCGACGAGAATCTCCACTTCGTATGCGCGGGTCGATTCGGCGGGCTGCCTGGCCATGCTTACCGGGCGACCCTGCCAGACCCGTTCCGGTCGACTCGCGATCCGTACGTCGGCGGAGTGAAGCTCGTCCACACCTGCAATGTCGGCCTCGGGGATCCCCACGGTGATCTTCATTACCGAGGTATCGGCTACTGTGAAGGTGATCTGTCCGGGCCGCAGCTCCGCGTAGGGCTCAATGTACCGTGCCACTACGATTCCATCGATCGGGCTCACTGCCAGCGCGCCCTCGAGAATCTTTGCCGCATCTATGACTGCAGTCGTGCTCTGAAGCCACGCAAGGTGTGCCTGATCGACCACGACGTCCGCGGCGTGGCCGCTCTCCTGGAGTTTCTTCTTTACCTCATAGTCTCGGCTGGCGATGCGCTCGTTCAGGACTGCGGTTTCATACATCGACTGGGCTCTCGCCGCGTCGATGTGCGCGAGCGCCTGTCCCGCGTGCACGCGATCTCCCGGCGCCGCCAGTACCGATTCGACGCGTCCACCGCTCACGCTCTGCAGCGTCGCCTCACGAACCGGTGTCGCCGTGCCATAATACTCGCCGTACTCGACGAATTCTTTCGCCACAAGCGGCATCACGCGAACCGGAACGGCCTCTTTCGCGCTCTGCACCGACTGCGCGCTCTGCACGCCCCGGTTGCAGCCGGTCAACAGGACGGCGGTCGCGATCAGCATCGCCGCCAACCCAAGCGAAACGGTCCCTCGAAACGACGAACCGGCCAATCCACCCGCACCGCGCGCGGGACCTTTTTCCCCAAGAATGCGAATTCCACCCTGCCCGTTCACACCCGTACCCTCATCTTAATAATATTTAACCAGAATATGCATGTAATTAATAATTTGGTCAATAAAAATCGAAATTATTTATTGTCGAGCACAAATATAGAACAAACGCGAAGCAGGATCGATGCGGCCGGAAGATGAAGCAGACTACCCACTCATAGATTGAAACACCCAGGAGGGGCTTTTCTGTCACCCGGGATCGCCGATTGCCGGAACGGCGGTTAACGGACATATCTATCGGTTGTCGGCTCCCGTCTTGATTTGGACCTCGGACGGGAAGTACCCTTGATTCGTGGTTTCACAGGTCGTTCGTGCAATATTCTGGTCGGCCTGCAAGGGGGCAAATGACATGTTTCTGACCGGTAAGACAGTCGGCATGATGGTGGGACCGCTGTTCGAGGATCTCGAGTTCTGGTCGGTCTTTATGAGAATCCGGGAAGAGGGTGCTCGAGTAGTCGTGATTGGCAGCGAGGCGGGAAAGAGCCACACATCCAAACACGGAGGGCTGACTGCGACCGCGGAAATCGCGGCGCATCAGGTCCAGTCGGAGGAGCTGTTCGCACTTCTTGTGCCGGGTGGATTTGCGCCGGACAAGATGCGGCGCGATCCCCACCTGCTCCGCCTGGTAAGGGAGATGGACGAGGCAAACAGGATTATCGGATTTATCTGTCACGCAGGGTCGGTGGCGATAAGCGCCGGGATTGCGCAGGGGCGCAAGTGCACCGGGTCCGAAGGCATAAAGGACGACCTCGTGAACGCGGGGGGAATATGGGTCGATAGCCCGGCTTTCCAGGAACGGAATCTCGTGTGGGGTCGTGTTGTCGAGGACATACCCGACTATCAGCGGGCCCTGATAGCGGCGATGAGGAAAGCTGTCGGGGCCGAAGCCTGAACTGCGGAGACATCAAAAGTACCGCCGGGGCCTAACCCAGACGGGCTATCCGTTTCCGGGTAGATTATGCATATATTTGGAATAGTGTCAGGAAGGAGGCTCTATGCCGGTGAGAAAAGGATCCGCAGTATGGGAAGGGACGCTGAAAGAGGGCAAAGGAACCGTGAAGACCGCTTCGGGCGCGGTATCGGCACCCTACTCAGCTGCATCCAGATTCGAAGAGGGGACCGGAACCAACCCGGAGGAGCTGATCGCGGCAGCGCACGCGGGATGTTTCTCCATGGCGTTGTCGGCCATACTTGCCGGAGCCGGATTCCCGCCGACTCGCATCGAGACAACCGCAAGCGTGTCGATAGTTCCACATAGCGGTGGGTTCAAGATCGACAAGATTCATCTCACCTCGGACGCCGTCGTCCCGCGGATCCAGAAAGATCTCTTTCTCAAGTGCGCCGAGGACGCAAAGAAGAATTGCCCGGTCTCCGCGCTCCTTACGGGCGCGCCGATCACTCTTACCGCCACCCTGGCGTAAGCTCTTCGAGCGGACGCGACCGGCTATTCTTGCCCCGGATTGACGGACGGGGCAATTGTTCAATCTCCGCCCGGAGCCGGGTCCGCTCTTCGGGTACCGGTTCCGTCCGAGACGAACTGACGACGGGCGAGTAATGCTCCGGTCGGGCTGATGGCAACGGGCGCGAGATGGCCGATCGGAAATGGGAGCCGCAGTTGCAGCTGCAGAATTGCCCGCTCGCGAGGGATGTTCTTCCGGTAACCGGGCATACTTCCGTTTCCCAACAGCTCTTTCTTAATCGCCGAAACCCACGCTCATCAAGACATGGTGGTTTGATGTGAGGTAATCGATCGGGTTGACGAGCTTCCCGTCTTTGGTTACTTCGTAGTGCAGGTGCCTTCCCAGTGACTGCCCGGTGTCTCCCATAATCCCGAGGACCTCGCCCTGAGTCACCTGCTCTCCCTCGCGCACGCGAGTGCTCTCCATGTGTCCGTAGAGTGTAACGAAACCGTTCTCGTGCTGAACTCTTACCATTCTTCCGTAGAGCGGATGGTTGATCCACACATCGGTTACTACTCCGTCGGCGGTCGCCAGGATTTTTGTCCTCCACGCGCCCGCGATATCGATTCCGCGGTGAAAGTCGATTTTGCCGTTTATTGGGTAGATACGATATCCGAAACCCGACGTAATTCGAATGGTGTTGTCCAGTTTCACCGGCCAGATGCTGGGTATCTTCCGAAAGAACTCAGCTCGCGCATTGAAGAAGCTTCTGGTGTCGCTTAAGAGTGCATCGTAGTCGGTTGCGCCATTCAATATTGCCTGATATAGAACGTCGACGTTCCGCCGGTCGCCGGGATCATATCCCCCTGTTCCGTAGTTGTCGCTCTGATAGACTCTGCGCACTATCGTCTGAAGTTGGTCGCGGTATAAGGAGCGGACCGATTCGTTTTCGCTTCTTGCGTTGTGAAGCTCCGTCTCCAGGTTTTGTACAGTTACTCTGTAAGCGGTTAGTTCCTTTTCCTGCTGATCGCCCGTGTAGGTCATTACGTCAGCGACCACCAGCATCACTACCAAATATCCAAGTCGCCGCCTGTTCCGCGCTGACAGCGTGCGCCACCATTCGGCAAGCGCTTTTCGCCGCCTTCCCATTTTCTCCTCCGTCAGGTCCATAGGAATAGTATTATGGGGTAAACATACAATGCATTCGACCTCTTCGTCATGCGAAATGGCGCATTTATCCGGGAACATATTTCGGCGCGCCGCCTGCGCACAAAGGTGGAAACTCAGATATCTACCGCCGCCCGTAGCCCTTTTGAGCTATGTCCCGGAAGACGATATCGGGAAAAAGGCCAAGAAGGTCTTCTACCCGATTCGCACCCGTGCAGCACCGTTCCTGTCCGTTCCTTCGTCGCCGTGTCGATATTGCCGTAGGCGCGGCCCGTGGCTGCCGGCAGCTGCTTACCGTCGATCGAGTTCAAACAGTCGACTCCACCGATCCAAATCCCGACACGGATCGTTGATTCCTTCCCAAATGACTCGAGAAATACGCCGCGATGCGAGGAGGATTTGCACGAACACAGGTAGTGTATTGGCTAATTATTTTTTTTGCAGAATTTCAATACCTGTTATTGCGGGAATCTGCCGGAAGGCTTCTTCGCCACCCGTGATGCAATTGATCTCCCGCAATCCCGGATGTCGGCTCGGTCAGCATCTCCGCATGCTCGTCCGCATACAATAGCGGGCGGGCGAGACAATCGTGCGGTCGCATAGTTCCCGTATCTTACTGAATCAGGTGCATATAAACTGCATTGACGGTGCATTAATCTCAGTGTAGCATCCAGCAATACCCACCCACAATTCAGGAGATATCAGATGATGAAGAGGTTATTGGGATTATTGGCTATTTCGCTTCTCGCGATATCGTGCTCGGCGCCGGCAGGAAAGAATCTGTCGCTCGGGCTCGGTCACTCCTCCATTTTCCGCGTCGGCCCCGGAAAAGATTCATCCGGGACGCAGGTCTACAGTTTCACCTATGTGTACGCCACGGCCGTGTTCGACAAGGATGGAAAGATTGTCGATCTGGAGACCGATGAACTCGAGGTGAGCACGCCGAATTACGACGGGGCGTCGATGCCCCATTTTTCCGGTTGGCCCGGGAGCCCCGAACCCAACTTCACCAATCACGAGACGGAGAAAGTCGACGGTACCTCGCCCACGACTAACGAATCTGTCGCCAAAGAGGTTGCCGACTGGAAGACCAAGCGCGATCGCGGTGACACCTACGGGATGAACGCGAAAAACGACTGGTGGAAACAGATGGACGCCTGGGAGAAACAGTTCATCGGAAAGACGATGGATCAGGTCGATGCCTTCTATAAGGCCTATACAAACGACGCAAACGGCCGGCCGCTCAACGCCCAGTCCAAGGACGCGGCAGAAATTGGCAAGTATAACAACCTTAGTGCCGCGGACAAGCAGGTCGTTGCAGATGTGCGCAGCGGAGCGACGATGAGCATCAATGATGCCCACGGGTACGTTCTTGCCGCGATCCGCGACGCCTGGAACAAGAAGAAGCCCATCGCTCAGGCCAAATAGTAGATAGTGTCAACGTGCAGGCCCACCTTGTCGGTGGGCCTGCCTATATTTCGAAGGCCTCCGTTATTTCCGCCGCTCTTCCTTCGTCATCGCTGCCTTGAGAAACAGTCGAACCACCCTCAATCCCGCGGCTACACGCCGAAACGTACCGTGACCAAAAAGAAAAGAAAGTGCGGACTTCAGCCCGTCGTACACCTCACGGCTGTGCGGATGCCACCACATGTTCCGGGTCATTCCGGGTAATAACTCGGTGACAATCGCTTTTTCCTGAGTCATCTCGCGAATTCCCGCAATGCCGTGAGCACGTCCAATACCGGACTGCTTGTAGCCTCCCCACGGCGCCTCCGCCATTCCGTGGCTCATCAGGTGATCATTCACGGTCACGGTACCAGCTTCGAGCGCAGCAGCAACCCGCTCGCCTCGTCCTCTGTTCATTGTCCAGACCGATGCAGTAAGCCCAAGATAGCTCGCGTTGGCTTTCCGTATCGCCTCCGCCTCGTCCGCCACACGCTCCACGGCCAGTACCGGGCCAAAAGTCTCATCGCGCATCAAGCGCGAGTCGCCGTTGGACACTTCGAGAATCATCGCAGGGAAGAAAAGCCCCGTCGCCCCAAAGGAAGACTTCGCACGAAGGACTCCGCCTTTGGCAATAGCTTCATCGACCTGGGATTGGACGGTGTGTAGTTGTTCCGTCGTTGTCAGGCTCCCGAAATCGGTGTTGAAGTCGGTGTCGGGTCCCTGCCGGAGAGTCGCGACTTTCTTCGACAGGAGCTCGATGAATGGGTCATAAACTCGCGCCTCGACATAGATTCGTTCCACCCCGCCGCAAGACTGCCCGCAGTTGGAAATCCCCGCCCAGACGGCACCGGCCGCGGCTCGCGCAAGATTCGCGTCATCGAGCACAATCATCGCGTCGTTCCCGCCGAGTTCGAGGCTCACCGGCAAGAGCGAACGCCCCGCCTCCTCCATCAGAAGCTTCCCCACTTCCGTCGAACCGGTGAAGAACAGTTTTGAAATTCCAGAGTTCAAAAATGCGCTGCCGGCGACTCTCCCGGGAAGATGAACCAGGTGAAACAGGCCCCGCGGAAACCCACTCTGCTCGATCATCTCGGCGATGAGCTCTCCTACCGGCTGCGCCTGAGTGGCAACCTTGAGCACAACGGCGTTTCCAGAAAGCAGTGCAGTGATTACCTCGTGAATCGGTATTCCAAACGGATAGTTCCAGGGACTGATGATCCCTACAACTCCAAGCGGTTCCCGGCGAATCACGGTCTTTTTGTTGAAGAAAAGAATGCTGCTCCGGGCGCTCCTCTTCGGGCTGATCTCACGCCCGACCGCACGTGCATAGTAGTTGATGGCGAGCGCCGCGGGCAAGA
Organism: uncultured Spirochaetota bacterium; assembly: GCA_963832675.1. Taxonomy (GTDB): domain Bacteria; phylum Spirochaetota; class Spirochaetia; order DSM-27196; family DATKUC01; genus DATKUC01. Next base: position 15,006 of record CAWHUY010000010.1, read on the forward strand.
CCTCGGTGGAAAGAGCGTCAACTCGAGTCTTTCCGGTGCAGGCAGCTATCGTTTGTGATATCCGGTCCGCCTGTTCGACCACGAAGTCCCGGGCGGCACGCGCGGGTTTCGCTCGCAACCGGTAGGCGGTAGCGGCCCATTCGCGTTGAGCCGTCCGTGCCGCGATAACTGCAGCGTCCAACTCACCGACGCTGTGCTCCTTCAGATCTGCGATCGCTTCCCCGGTAGCCGGTGCGAAGATGCTATTCGTTTCGCTCATGCTCTTTCCCCTTCCAGGTCGACATACTGCGATGAACATTCAATACCCTGATGAGCCGCTGGAACAGGACGTCCGGCAATACCCCCCGAAAGAAGACAGCTGCTCGAACCGACCGAGGTCTCTTGGGCGAGTACCGGCCTCGTTTGAGCGCACCGTCCACGATAGCCTTCGCTACGACATCGTGGTTCTTGAGGCGCGGCACAATGAGCGCGCCGAGTCCCTTCATACTCGCGCCTGCAAACAGTCCCTCGGCGACGTAACTCGGGTGAACGGTAGAGAACCGAACGCCGCGCTTGTTGTGATTCCAGGCCTCATGCCGAAGGGATTCGGCGAGTCCCCACACGGCCCACTTCGAAGCGGCGTACACCGCGAGTCCGGCCACCCCAAGGGTGCCGGCGGCCGAAGAGACGTTGACGACATGGCCCTGATTTCGTTCATACATCCCCGGAAGGATGGCGTGGGTGGTGTAGAGAATTCCGTGAACGTTGACATCGATTGTCTTCGCCCATGTTTCCACCGGCTGGTCGAGAAAATCGCCGGGAGCAAGATGACCCGCGTTGTTGATGAGGATGTCGATTCCGCCCATCTCCTGCTCAGCGCGGCAGGCGGCGGATGCAACTGCGGCGGGGTCCGTAACGTTGCATACCTGCGTATAGACCCGTCCCCCGATACCGTCCAGAGATGCTTTTGCCCTGGTCAGCGCCGCGGCGTCGATATCCCAGAGCGAGACGACGCACCGCTCGCTCAGAAGCCTCATCGCCGTTGCCAATCCAATCCCCGAGGCGCCGCCGGTCACGACGGCCCGTTTTCCCGAAAGCTGCATTACTCCCTCGCACACTCGCAGAGTGAAGGCATTGTAGAACGGACGGGCCGGCTTTGCCACTCTTATTTTTGCCCAGCCTCTCCTCGCATTAGTTTCTCGCCAAGGTCTGCCGCCCTGCATCTCGTGAGGTCAATCGGGGCCGCACAATCGGTCGGCGAAAGGCAAACGCGTAACCGAACGGGAACATGGGGACAAAATGCACGCGCCGCGCGATTTTTCCACCGCAATTAGTTAATTATTTTAATTCATGTTGACGATTGTCTCACTATTATTTAATATTCAGTTAATATTATTACTGAGGTGGTCGCACCGCGGTTTGGAAGAACCGGTCGCGAACAAATCTTGCATTTTGGAAACGATATAACTATACTTTAGGGAAGTTAACGACCGTTCGGTAACAAATCATGAAAATCGACCAGCGTTCCCGGATCGTCGACGCCGCGTTCGACGAATGGGGAAAAACGCACTTCGCAAACACCAGCCTGAGTCTCGTCGCATCCCGCCTGTCGGTAACGAAACAGGCAATCTACCGCCATTTTGCCAACAAGGATGCCCTCATTGCGGAAATGGTGAGACGACTCGTCACCGACTACGCAGCCATCACCGATGGGTTCGACGAGGCGCTCGCAGCGGCGGATTCGGGGTCGTCGATCGAGCTCGTTCTCACTGCATATGTCACCGGGTACATGGCTTTCTTCCAAACGAATCCTAACTACTACATGTTTATTTCGATGTACTTCGCGCATTCCCGGAAATTCGAGGACGGACAGTTACAGAGCGAAACTGCGCGACAGCGCGAGCGTTTGCAGAACGCGCTCAAGCCGCTGCGGCCCGGACTCTCCGACCCGCTTTGGGACCTCGTGCTTCAACACATCACGCTTACGACATGGCTCATTTCGGCGATTTTTTTCTGGACAGTTGAGGGCGAAAAGCGGGCCGACTCCTCGATCGACTCGATCTCCTACCAGAACCATGTGAGGCGCACTGTTTCAATTCTGAAGGACGGACTTCTGTCGGGTTCCGCCGGGAACATCGACTTCGCCCGGCTCGAGGAACACTTTACCGTTGCACCCGGGGAACTGCTGGCACCGGGCCGCATCGTAACCGCGGTTGAGCGGGCAGTTTCCGAAAACGGTCTGGAAAATGCATCCCTCGAGCGCATCGCACACCATGCCGGTATATCCAAGAGCACTATCTACTTCTACTTCACGAACAAGGACGACATGCTCACTCAGATGATCCTTCACGAACAATCGCAGTTCACTACGATCTGGCAGACGAAGATGGCGGCAACCGATGACTTCGGTGGAAGGATCTACGGGTACATGATCACGCTGTCGTCCTACTTCAGCCGAAACAGCGCGCTGCTCAGCATGTTCGAGTGGTTGCGCTACCGGCGTATTCAACCGCATCTGTCCCCGGAGAAACGTGAGCAGCTCGAAGAGCCGCTCACCTTCCTGCGGAGGGCGATGGAGAAAGATGGAAGCCTGGGGAACGGCCTGACCTTTTCTCAGGTTGCCGCGGTGCTTTGGGCGATCGTCTTGTGGCGCGTGTTCATGCTGCGACCTCGGTGCGATTCTGACGAGACGGTAAGATCGATGAGAACGACATATCAGCTTCTCGCGCTTGGAATCGAGCGCGGAATGACGGGGAAGGAGTGAAATCTTGATGAGTAGGTTACATTTGAGAGAATTGGCCGCTGCCGCGCTTGTTGCCGCAGCCCTTACGTTCGGCGCCGCAGTTCCGGTTTCCGCACAGACGTCGCCAGCCGGAGGCGACCTGGTGATCGATATCGATACTGCGGTGGCTCTCGCCCTGCACAGCAACCTTGGTCTGGAGACGGAGCAGCTGAAGCTTGCGGTCAAGCGCAACGCGATGAACAGCGTGTGGAACCAGTTCGTGCCGGTGATGTCGGTGGGAGCGAGCCTTTCCCGCTGGAACGCGGAACAGACCATTTCGCCGATGCTGGTACCCCTTACGCCGAGCGGCACTCCCGGGGTCTATAACGATGTCGGCCTGACGCCGGCTCAAACCCTGCCCCGATGGTCGGTCGGGACACGGCTTTCTGCATCCCTTACATTGACCGCGCAGATGTTCTACGGCATCAAGCAGACGGCTCTCGACTACAATTCGGGAAAACTCTCCCTCGAAAAGGCGCGGGCCACCCTTGACCGCGACGTGCGCAAACAATTCTATAATCTGCTGCTCCTGCAACGCCAGATCGCCCTGCAACAGGACGCGATCAAGACCGCCCAGGAGCGTCTCGACCAGACCAAGATCAATTACCAGAACGGCCTCGTGGACGAGTACACCTATCTCTCCGCCCAGGTCTCCCTCGCGAACCTGAATCCCGCGCTCGACGGACTGACAAGCGGATACAACACCGCGCTCATGGCCTTCAACCAGATGCTCGGCATCGACCTCACGGCCAGACCGAAACTCGACGGAACCATTGGCGCAGAACTCGTCCCGATTGCCGGCAAAGATGCCAATGTGCTCATCGCGAAGTACGTCGACGGGCGATACGACATAAAAGGTCTCAAAGATGCACTGACCGGGCTGCAAAACATCGTTAAGCTGACCAGATCCGGGATGTATCCTACTTTGACCTTTTCCTACTCCGCAGATCCAACCTTCATCGGCGACCCGTTCGGAGACCCACTGTTTGCGGATGTAAACCGCGACTGGCAACAGCACAGCGGCATGTTCTCGATAAGTGTCGGATTGCGTCTCGATCCGCTTCTGCCCGGGTCGCAAACGCGGGTTCAGATCGACAATTACCAGAATCAGATCGCCCAGACCGAAATCTCGCTGAAACAGGCGCGCCAGGGCGCGGAGATCGAAATCCGCAGGCTCGTCCAAACCCTGGAAAAAACCCGGACCACGCTCGACGTGCGAAAGATGAGCGCCACGCTTGCCTCCCGCGCGCTCGCGCTGGCCGAAGAGGGATACAAGGCGGGAACCCGCGATCTGCTCGAAGTACGCAATGCCGAGCAGGATCTGCAGCGCGCGCAATATGAAGTTCTATCCGACGAATACGACTACACGGCGGGGCTACTCGATCTGCAGTACGCCCTGAATACTACGCTCGACAGTATAAGAGGTACGATCAATGGAAACGAAACGGCAAAATAGGCTCGTCGGTACCCGCGAGGCGGGAATCGTGGCGATTGTTGTTCTCGTAGCGACGATTCTCTTCGCGTCCTGCTCCCGCCCGGCCACCGGGACGGAACAAGCCGGGACGGGAACTCAAACTGCCGCGAAACCCGGAAGCAAAGCGCCTGGAGCACCCGGCGCCGGCCCGACCCAGCCTACGGTGTTTCCGGTCAGTGTCACCGAAGTGGTTACCGGTGATCTCAACAATTATATAGCGGTCACCGGTGGCGTGCAGGCGTCCAATCAGGTCGACGTCTATGCAGACACCACCGGACAGCTCGTCAAACGGTACGTCACACTCGGCCAGTATGTTCGCCAGGATCAGGTGCTCGCGGAGGTTGACCCCTCGCGACCCGGTCAGAATTTCATACCGAATCCCGTCCGGGCGCCCATCGCAGGGACTGTCACCGCGCTGCCGGTCGACGTCGGAACACGAATAACCCAGGGCGTCCCGGTGGCGCAGATATCGACAATCAATGAGCTCGAGATCCGTACCCAGGTTGCCGAGCGATACATCGGATCGATTCGCATCGGTGAGTCGGCCCTGGTTTCTCTCGAACCCTATCCGAAGGAGAGCTTCGCCGCCCGAATCGCCGAACTGAGTCCGGTGGTCGACCCGCAAACCCGGACGATGGAAGTGACGCTCCGTTTCAACGGCGTGGATCCGCGGATAAAGCCGGGAATGTATTCGGAAATCAGAATCATCACAACCCACAAAACCGGCCTGATGAAAATACCGTCAGACGCAATAGTGGAGCGGGGCGACCGCAAATTCGTGTTTGTGCTCGCCAACGGAGGGACCGTCGTGCAGCGGGACGTCAGTATCGGAATAGAAATCGACGGAAAGGCCGAGATCACTTCCGGGCTCTCGCCGGGAGAGAAGGTGGTTGTCAAAGGCCAGACCCTTCTCGCAAACGGCGCCGCGGTGAAAGTCATCGAAGAGGTGCCGCCGCTTTCAGTTGAAGATCGGATTCTCTAACAGGTAGTTTTATGAGTGTCACAAATACGGTCGTAAACCGGCCAACGACGGTTATCATAGTCTTCGCCCTCGCGATAGGATTCGGGCTCTATACGAGCGGAAACATCGCGATCGACCTCTACCCGGAGATCACACCTCCGGTGCTTCTGGTGATCACCAACTATACCGGTGCAAGTCCCGAGGACGTGGAAAAAACGGTGACCCGTCCACTCGAGAGCGTGTTGAGCAACGTGGGCAACATCCGAAAGATCACCTCAACCTCGAGCGCCGGGTCGAGCACAATTCAGATAGAGTTCACCTGGGGCACGAACATGGCCGAAGCGTCCAACGATGTACGCGATCGTCTCGAGTTCGTTCGCGACAACCTTCCAGACGGTTCGACGTCTCCTCAGATCTTCAAGTTCGACCCCTCGATGATCCCGATCCTGCAGCTGAAAGTGTCGGGCAATCGGACCCCGGAAGAGCTCCGGCAGATTGCCGAGAACATGATTCAGCCACGACTCGAACAGGTCGACGGGGTTGCACTGGCAGGCGTGAACGGTGGACGTACCGAGCAGGTTCGCGTGGAAATTCCCCGCTCGCGGCTGGATGCGTACAACCTTACCATCAGCCAGATCGCCGCCTCCCTGCGCTCGCAGAACGTGGATGTGTCGGGGGGCAGTATCACCGAGGGTGACGTCAGTTATCTGATCACCACCAGCGGTGAGTACAAGTCCGTGGAGGATATTCGGAACACTGTGGTCGCCTACCGCGGACAACCGAGTCAAACCAATCCGACGGCACAACCGGTCGGCATTCGGCTGAGCGACATCGCGGACGTCAACATGGGACTGAGTGACCGGGAGAACGTCGTGTTCATCAACGGCGAGCCGGGAGTCTACATAATCGTGCAGAAGCAGAGCGGCACGAACTCAGTCAGGGTGTCCGATCAGGTCAAATCACGCATTCCGCAGATAAACGAAGTGCTGCCCCAGGGTGTGAGCATCGGCGTCATAGCCGATACCACGAGCGTCATTCGCGACTCGCTCCAGCAGGTAAGCTCTTCGGCCATTCAGGGCGCCATTCTCGCAGTTATTGTCCTTTTCGTGTTTCTGCGGAGCATGAAGTCAACGATAATTATCGCAACCGCAATTCCGATCTCGATAGTGCTTACTCTGATGGTGATGTACTTCATGGGGATGACGTTGAATTTGATGACGCTGACCGGTCTCGCCCTCGGGATCGGGATGCTTGTCGACAACTCAATCGTCATTCTGGAGAACATCTTCCGTTATAGAGAAAAGGGGGCCAAGCTGCGGGTCTCCGCTCTGCTGGGGACCCAGGAAATGATCACGGCAATCGTGGCTTCGACACTTACCACAATCTGCGTCTTTCTTCCCCTTGCGGTATTCCGGAGCCAGCTCGAGGTAATTGGCGAGCTTATTTCCGGGCTTGCTATCACCGTTGTGATATCGCTTTCAGCCTCGCTCGTGGTGGCGCTGATTCTCGTGCCGGTTCTGGCAAGCAAGTACCTTCCAATCTCCTCGCGGAAGCAGCGGCCGCTTTTTGGAGCGGTTGGCGCCGTGGACCGTTTCGCCGGAAACGCGTTTACCGGCCTCGACAACGCCTACAAGCGCGCTCTCGGTTTCGTGCTGAATCATCGGCTGATCACGGCGGTTCTCATCATAGCCCTGTTTGTTGGAAGCCTCGCCCTGATTCCCGCGATCGGGTTCCAACTGGTTCCAAATCAGCCGCAGGACACGATTACGGTCTCGGTGGAGATGCCGATCGGCACAAAACTCTCGGTAACCGAGGAGGTCGTCCAACGGCTTGCCACCATCGCACGGACGCAGATCCAGGGCTACAAGGACGTAATTCTGAACATCGGGACCCGAGGACTATTCGGTTTTCTCGGGTCGGCGCAATCTAACAAGGCGTCGATGACGATCACGCTTCCACCCTACACACAACGAATCGACAATTCGGACACCGTCAAAGAGAAACTGCGCAAACACTTCGGCGAGTTCCCCGGCGCCACTATCTCTTTCGGAGGCAACGGAGGCGGGAATCTGTTTGGGGCATCGCCAATAGACGTACTGGTGAAGACCGACGATCTGGCGCTCGCCCGCAAAGTTGCCAATCAAATAAAAGATATCCTTGCGAAACAGTTTCCGCAGGCAACCGAACCGACGGTTGGGATCCAGGACGGTCTGCCCCAGGCTGAAGTAAAGATCGACCGCGCAAAAGCCTACGCGCTGGGACTGAACGTTGCGACGATCGGGCAGGAGGTTCGGGCGAACATCGCCGGGACCGTCGCGGGGAAGTTCCGCAGCGGGTCCAACGAATACGACATACTGGTAATCGCCAAGGAGAATGATCGAAACTCCATACCCGACCTCACGCAGATCTTTGTGGTCAACAACCAGGGCCGAAAGATTCCGCTCGCAAGCTTTGCCTCCGTCGTTCGCTCTACCGGCCCGGTTACCATCAACCGCGAGAGTCAACGGCGAACCACGCACGTCACCGCGGGGCTGGCGCCGGGAACTCAGCTGAACGAGATTGCGCCGAAGATCCGCGCGGCAGTTGCGCAGCAGATTCCGGCCGACGAAAACCTCGTAATCGAGTACGGTGGAGACTACTCGAACCTGTTGAAGTACGGAACGACATTTCTCATCATACTCGCTATCTCCGCCCTGCTGGTATTCGGCGTCATGGCGGCGGAATTTGAGTCGTTTCTCGACCCGTTCATCATCATCCTCGCAGTTCCGTTTCTCCTGACCGGTGTGCTGCTCGTACACTTCTTCACGCATACCCTGCTCAGTCTGTTTACGGCGGTCGGCCTCGTGGTTCTGGTCGGTATTGTCGTGAACAACGGAATAGTCCTCGTCGACTACACCAATCTGCTGCGCAAGCGCGGCATGTCGATCCGTGAGGCTTGCATTGAGGCCGGCGGCAATCGTCTGCGACCGATACTCATGACCACGCTGACGACAATTCTCGGCCTGATTCCGGTTGCGTTCTTCGAGACCGAGGGGTCGAGCCTCGTCCAACCGATTGGGAAAGCTATTGTAGGCGGACTGACGATGAGTACCCTCGTGACGCTGTTTCTGGTACCGGTGATCTATTCCGCGTTCAACGGAGCAAGCCTTCGAACTCAGCGGCGCCGAACGGAACGGGCCGAGAAGCGACGTACGCGGGAACTCGAAGTTGCCGAGTCGGAGCGCGCGGGCTCCGTCGAATAAAAGGAGAACAACTGTGGTTCGACTTGAAATGATTGCGAACAGGGCCGTGGAGGACGACCTCTACGATCTGTTCAGGAAACAGGAACTCAACCCCTATTTCACCCGGCTCGGCGAGGTGCAGGGCTTTGGAGACTCCGGCGCCCGCAAAGGCGACCATATCTTTCCGGAAGAAAACTTTGTACTGATATTCTATTGCGACGAACAGACGGCGCAGCGCATTACCGACTCGGTCCACGAGCTCAAGCGCATCTTTCCCGCGGAGGGAATCGTGCTCTTCCGGTCTCAGGCGGATCGCGTCTGCTGATTCCGTTCCGGGCCGGCGGCCGCGCGGTCAAAGCGCTCGCGATCAAAGCGCCGGCCGGCGGGATCACCCAATAAGTATATCGGCGAGCGACCGTTTCGGAACGTAGTGGACACCGGCCGAATCCCGGAAATACTTGATACTGCCCGATTCAGTCACCTCAGTGAGCACAACCTTCTCCACCGGCTCGCCGAGCGCAAGCACGACGAGTATTTCATAGCGGGCCGGAATAGAAAGGGCGGCCTGCAATCGTTCGCGATCGATCGACGCGATAATACAGCCGCCCAGTCCAGCCTCGGTTGCGGACAGCATGATTGTCTGACTGGCGAGGCCTGCGTCGAACCAGAGATACTCAGGTTTGATCTTGATCTCCGTATCATGAACCATAACTAAATAGGCCGCGGGGCGTTCACCCGTCTCCGGGCCCGGCCAGTCCGGAAGGTATCCGGCCCATTTCAGGCACTCAAAAACCGTCTCACGCGGGCCAGCTGAATCGACCGGAAAGTACTTGAGTGGTTGAAGATTCGACGTCGATGCCGAATGGCGCGCGTTCTCGACGAATCCTTCCAGGGTCGATCTGACGACCGCCGAGGATTCCTTGAATCTTCTGTAGCTGCGGTTCTTTACTACAATTGCCTCAACCATCGTGACCTCTCAATCGGCCGGTGCATCGGCCGATTGCCGGGAACCCAGAAGTTGGGTGAACCACTGGTGGACCCGGGAGACGACCTCTTTCACCTGGCCAGGTTTTGGAATCATGAACAGGAACATACGCTCCTGTTCCGGAACAAGCGCGACGTGACGCAGGGAGCCGGGATTGCCCAACATCTCCATGCAGCGGACGAGCGCGCCCTTCATGTCCTCATTCTCGAAGTAGAGAAAGAATGTCTTCCCTCCCCACTGCAGAATCTCTTTCGAGAGACGGTTCTCATTCTCTATCTTCGCCCCGTGAAAACGGGAGTACGCCTTCTCAATGATATGCCCTTCGGTTATACGCCCCATCATTTCAGGCGCCAGATGCAGCACCATGTAGAAGCGATCGTACCGGCGAACCAGTTTGGATATCGGATAATAGAGCCACGACTGTCGCGGAAGAAGAGTAACCGTCGCGTCTACCCGCCGGACATACCGGTTGCGATGCGGGATAAAATTCGCGTGGTAGCCGGAAAGCCCGCCGATGTTGGTATACTGCTGATCTTTCGGATTGAAGATCCCTACCAGATCGTCGAACGACCGCTTCAAGATCTTCTTATTGCGCCTCGCGCCCCAGGCGTAGCCGAGGGAAAGCAAAATACTCAGGGCAATGAACAGATAGAATATCGGCTGTGAGGTCACGCCTGAATCTGTCACAGTTTTTTCTCCTCGCCAATCAACACATCAACGATATTGAAGTCCATCAGATAGGTGTCCTCTTTCCGGAATCCGTTATCGGGAACTCGCACTACAGGAAACGCTCTTTCAACACCGAACAGGACATTCTCCACTTCTTCGGCCACATCCAGCATCTGCGGCGTGAACTTGTTGTCGAACGCGACGCGCAGCGGAAGTCGCAGATCCTTCAACCCGCTGATTATTCGTTCGGTCTCCCGTCGTGAAAGGTAGTCCGGATTGAACACTGCCACAATACTATTATCATCGCCGCTCAGCCGAGCGTAAAGATCAACATACTGCTGAAAGAGGCGGGAAAGCTGTCTCATCACCTCATCGTCCTCTTCCGTGTAGGGAAGTTGGACTCCTTCTTCGATAAACGCACCCGAAAGATTGTGAATCGTGTACCGCTTTCTGAGAATCTCACGCCGAAATTCTTCGCAGGCGATCGACCCACGTCACGGCGATATTCGGCAGCGCCAGAATCCGGAGCGTAAGCGCTGTCGGCGGGGTGTCGAAGACGATGAAGTCGTAGTCAGTTTCGGTTCGGAACACCTCTTCGAGCACCGTGAGCGCCGCGTACTCCTCGACACCCGGTGAGTATCTGAGAACCTTGAAATACAGATCGAGATTGAACGCCTTGGTGTAACTGTAGATCTGCGTCAGAATGTCGATGTTTTTCTGGATATAGATTTCGGCCGCCCGGTCGAGATTTGCCTCGGCCACGTCGAGATTCTCGTTGATTCTCGTCTTCTTGTCGGACAGAGAGAGGCCGAATATGTCGCCAAGATTGTGCGCGGGATCGAACGAGATTGCGAAAACACGCTTCCCGGCACGCGAAAGTTGCCACGCTGCGGTTGCGGAGAGCGTGGATTTTCCTACCCCGCCCTTGCCGACGAAAAAAATGGATTTCACGGATACGCTGCCCTAATCGATGTCCAGGCACCCTGCAAGCTCTGCAAGAGCATCAGATGCGTTCTCTGCACGGCGGTTCACCACTTGAAGCTCGTGCTCAAGATAGGGAAGAAGCTCCACCGCCAGAAACGACGGCGGAGCAGGAAGTCCGGTAAACGAACCCATCAGAAGCAAAACGAATGCATTCTCGAGCTCACGCGCCTCAAAGCGCGTGAGCTCCGTGACCTGCGCCCGATGGGTGGCGTCCATGACCGAGAAGAATCCCCGCAGTCCCGACCAGAGCCGGGAAAAGACGCTGCGTTTCGGTTCAGGGCACCCCCCGGAAGCCATGCTATGCTCCGGTGTTCGCCAGTTCCGGCGCGGGATCGTTTCGCGTCCGGAAGAAATCGATGATAAAGACGATATTCATTATGAACATCACGATTTCGATTATCAATACCACGATGCCGGTCACCGGATTTGCGGCAATGGTTGCAGGAAGCGCCACGGCGGCGAACCAGATGATGGCGGCCGTAACGGTAATCCACAACAGGATTGCCGGAATCAACGCCATCCCTGCGCGTGATTTGAGCCGCTTGGTAACCCACGCGGTACCGGTGAGCAGCGCAATCGACGCGATCAGCTGGTTTGCCGAGCCGAAGGACGGCCACAGAACGTTGAAGCTGCCGCTCCAGCCGAGCCATATACCTATGGCCGCGGGAATTATCGATGCAACCCACTTGTTCGTGAAGAACTTGTACACACCCGTGGCTTTGTTCTTGAGGGGTTCGAACATTTCGCTCAGAGTGTACCGGGCGAGCCGGTTGGTTGTATCGAGTGTTGTCATGGCGAAGGAGGCTACCCACATTCCGGCAATGATCGTGACAATCTTCGTCGGTATGAAATTGAGCCAGGTGCCCGCGACCATGGCGGCGAAGCTGTTGGTGAACAGCGCCGCGCTCGGATAGGTCTTCAGCATGGCCGGCGTGTACTGGGTTCCCCAGGCAGCAGCCGTGAGAGTCGCTCCCTTGTCGAGCATCAACTGCACGCCGAACCCTGCGATTGCGACGACCACGAGCGTTGAGAGGAAGCCTTCGGTGAGCATTCCGCCGTACCCGATGATCAGTCCGGACTTTTCAGTGTCGAGCTGCTTCGACGTGGTGCCTGAGCCGACAAGCGCGTGAAATCCCGAGAGTGATCCGCAGGCGATGATCAACGGGATAACCGGCCAGAAGGGACTCGGCTTACCACTGACGACGACGGCCGAAAAGCTCGAGAAGGCGGGCATCGAGAAGCCGTGAAAACTGAAGATTGCCGCAAGCCCTCCAATCGCGAGGCCAAAATAGAGCAGCCAGGAGTTGAGGTAGTCTCGCGGCTGCAACAGCACCTCAACCGGAATAGCTGCCGCTATTATGATGTAGAGGAACATGAACAGGAACCACCAATCCCGCGGAAGTGCCATAGGAAACACATAGCCAAGATAGATGGAAAGGGCCAGGAGCACGATACCAGCGATGGTAGAGAACATGAAGCTCAATTTCGTCTTGTACAACAGGAAACCCAGGATAAGCGCGGAAATCATCATGAAGGCAAATGATGAAGGAATTGCCCCGTTGCCGACGAACATGCCGCCAAGGATAGCGCTGAACGCCGCAACAACCAGGATCAGCAGAAAAAACACCAGATAGTAGAATAGATTCCCGGTTCGTTTGGTGATCAAATCGGACGCGACGAACTGGACCGACTTGCCGTCGTAGCGGACCGAAGCCATGATAGAAAGATAATCATGGACGGCACCAATAAAGATGTTGCCGAACCACACCCAGGCAAGTGCGGGCAGCCATCCCCACGCCATGGCGAGTACCGGGCCCACAATCGGCGCCGCACCCGCGATCGACGAGAAGTGGTGGCCAAACAGCACCGGCGTCTTTGCCGGAATGTAGTCCACCCCATCGTACATCCGATGGGCCGGTGTCTGAACGTTGCCATCTACTTTCACGACCGTCTTTTCCAACCGTTTTCCGTAGGTGTAATAGAGAACAACGTAGACCGCCGCCCCGATGACAAGAATGAGAGTTGTCATACGATCCTCCTCCGAGGGAAGTAAAATGAAGCTGTTACGCTTATAACCAGCCTAACCCCGGTCATTGACTGGTGTCAACAAAAAGTTTTGTCACAGAGGCGTTTCTGCGAAGCCGGGCAGCAGTTTCTTCACGGAATTGAGGATATCGAGGAGGGTATCGACGTTTGGCCGAATCTCGACAAGGACGGTGCGGTCCGCTGCGTTGTAGGCGAAATGGCGAAGCCCTGCCTGTTCGGGGAACTTCTCCACCAGAGCGACGAGGCGATCGCGCACAAGCGAATTGTATGTGAATATTGTGAACTCGATTCCATTTCTGACCAGATTCGTCCTGGACATATTCTCGACGTCGTCGACGGTAATCCATCCGTGCCGGAAGTGCATTGCGTCGACTATATGACCCCGGCCCGCGGGGGACGATTCGAGCCGGAAAAGGATGCTCAGGCGGTCCTCGCGACCGACAAATAGCGAAAGAGGAAGATAGAGAGCCGTGTGCCGGGGAAGAAACGTCATGGTCCCGGTCACTTCGCCTAACGGCGACGGGACGGTAAAGACGAAATGATAGCCCACAAGGCCGCCTATGTTCGTATAGCGGGATTCCAACGGAGTGAAGACGGCTTCGAGGATCTGAGATACCGTCTTTGCCAGCTGGCGCGTCTTTCGGGCGCCGAAGGCGCCTGCAGCCACGGCGGCAAACGAGAAAGCAACGAGGAGAGCGAAAAGGATATTCACGGCCGGCTCCGCATCGAATTATCAGGTCCGCACTGCGGTGCTGTCAAGCAGGCGCATAGATACGGCGGCGCCCCTTGAGCTGACGAGCTACGATTGCGATAATACCGAATCCCGCGAAGCATGCAGGAGGACACCGTGCCGGACCCACTTCGTCTGAGACAACGCCCCATAGATATCGCCATTCTCGCCTACTTCATTTTCAATCTCTTCTTCATCACCTACTTCTTCGACCTCGAACAGATCGTCATTGCCAATGCCGCGCATTTCACCTACCCGCCCTGGCCGCCAAAATTCCTTGTTGACCTATCCCACTGGTGGGGCCGGACGTTCGATCCGCTGCTTTTCGCGAGACCGGTATGGTGGCGTGCGACAATCTGGATCGACGCGATTCTGTTCGGCCCCTATTATGCATTTGCCATCTACGCATTCATTCGCGGAAAGAACTGGATCAGAATTCCCAGCATTATCTACGCCTCGGTGATGCTCACCAACGTCTCGATTATTCTCAGTGAGGAGATCGCGGGACCACACGCCACGCCGCATCTGGGAGCCGTAATCGGGGCGAATGCCGCCTGGGTGATTGTTCCAGTCTATCTTGTCTACCGGATGTGGCGTTATGCCGAACCGTTCACCCCGCCGAGTTCCGGCCTGCTTGCACGGGCCACGCGGGAATCGGCGTGAGGGCTCAGACTGCACTCCGTGCCCGCTATGGGCCGACCGCGGCGGTAGTAGGGGCATCCGAAGGAATCGGCGCGGCATTCGCTGAACAGCTTGCCGCTGCCGGGTTCGATCTGCTGCTGGTGGCTCGGAACGAGGAACGTCTTGCTGCGTTCGCAGCTTCAATCGCAAAGCGGTACGGACGAAGCTGTCGGACAGTGGCTGCCGACATCGGCCTGGATACCGGAGTCTCGGCAGTTCGGGCCGCGTCCGCCGATACGGACATCGGTCTTCTTGTCTATAACGCAGCCTTCGCGCCCGCCGGACCCTTTCTCGGCCGTTCCGTAGACGAGCACATCCAGGCGCTTTCGGTCAACTGCCGCGGACTGGTCATGCTTTCGCACGCGGTCGGAAAACAGTTGGCCTCCAGAGGACGCGGCGGTATCATTATCATGTGCTCGCTTGCCGGAATGCAGGGTGCTCCCTGGCTGTCGACCTACGGCGCAACAAAGGCGTTCGACATCTCGCTTGCCGAGGCGCTGCACGCCGAGCTTTCACCGCTGGGAGTCGACGTGCTCGGCTGTGTTGCGGGGGCAACCTCGACCCCGGGATTCGTCAGGAGCATGGGACCGCCGAAAGAGGGTGGGCGACCGGTCATCGGGAAAAGAGACTTCCCGTTCTACGTGATGAGTCCGGAAGCGGTTGCCCGCGCTGCGCTGAAACGACTCGGAAAAACGCCGCTCGTCATCGCCGGCGGCGTGAATAGGACCGCAGCCTTTGTGATGCGTCGCTTTCTGCCCCGAAATCTCTCGGTGCGCATCATGGGCGGCGCTTCGGCGCCCGTGGATCGACAAAGTTGAATAGATTGAAGCGAGGAGGCTCGACATGAAGTTTGATTTTCTTCACATGGAATGGGCATGGGTGCTTGGCAGCATCGTGATCTTCCTTATTGCCCAGGTACTTCTCAGTGTGGTATTCGGGCTACTGGGAGTCCTCACGCTGGGAATCGGGTTCGTTCTTTTCATTATTCTGAAACCGGTGACCTATTTCGTCGGCGGCTATCTGACCGGACTCCTTTCCAAGGGCGTTACTCTCGCGGAACCGGCAGTCGGCGCGGTGATAATGACGCTCCTCGGATCGTTTTTCGACATATCCCGCATTCACCACAGCCGACTCGGCTGGGCAATCGTGTCGAGCATCGTCGCCTTCGTTGTGGCCCTGGTCGGCGCGTCCATGGGCGAGCGCCGGCAGGCGCGATCGAGCGGCACTTGAGTTTCGGAGGAAAACATGGCAATTGAGTATCGACGAGCCGGCAGACACGGTGTTCTGGTAAGCAATCTGTGCCTCGGCACGATGAACTTCGGCTGGCAGACCAGCGAAAAAGACAGTTTTGCAATGATGGATCGCGCGCTGGATCTGGGCATTAACTTCTTCGACACCGCGGACGTCTACGGTTGGGCGATCGACCATGGAGCCACAGAGGAGATCATCGGACGATGGCTGACCCAGGGCGGTGGACGTCGGGACTCAATTGTGCTGGCAACCAAGGTGTACAACATGATGGATCGGAAAGACCGCCGCGCGGAACCGAATCGCGACAGGCGGAACCTCTCGGCCATGAAGATCAAACGGCACTGCGAAGACAGTCTTCGGCGGCTGCAAACCGACACCATAGACCTCTACCAGATGCATCACGTCGACCGCGAGTGCCCGTGGGAAGAGACCTGGCAGGCCTTTGATTCGCTCATCGGCCAGGGGAAGATCGTCTATGTCGGTTCGAGCAATTTCGCCGGATGGGATATCGCCACGGCGTGCCAGGAAGCATCGAGGCGCGGGATGACCGGCCTGGTGAGCGAGCAGAGCATCTACAACTTGAAGAATCGAATGGTCGAGCTCGAAGTGATTCCTGCATGTCGTAGCTACGGCCTGGGCCTGATCCCGTGGAGCCCGCTCGGCGGAGGTCTCCTCGGCGGCGCACTGGAGAAACAGGCGGCCGGCCGACGGTCAAGCGAGGATCAGCAGAAAGAGATAGCGCAGAATCGCGAAAAGCTCGAAGAATACGAACATCTCTGCCGTGAAGTCGGGGAAACACCGGCAACGATTGCGCTCGCGTGGCTGCTGCACAATCCCGTGGTCACCGCGCCGATCATCGGCCCGCGAACGCTCGAGCAACTGGAGAGCGCGGTGCATGCGACGGAGATCACGCTGGACGCCGCGACCCTCGCTCGGCTCGACGAGATATTCCCGGGACCGGGCGAGGCGCCAAAAGCCTACGCCTGGTAGCCCCCACGCGACACGGTGATGGATCAGCCGTCCCCGACTGCGGCGCGTCGCGCTTCACTGTGCAGCGGTTCTACTCCGCGCTGAGATTCGAGAGATAGGAATCGATCTCACTCTGTTTGGCTGCTTCCTTGTCTTTCGACACCGCCAGCTGGTCCTTGAGTTTCGCGATTTGGTCCTCCTGCTGGTTGAGCGTCGCTACGTACCGGTTGTAGAGTGCGGAATTCCTGTCCAGCGAAGACATATTACTGCGAAATTCTCGACTGGTCGCTGTAGATCTGCTGCAGCTGTCGGTTGACCTCGTCCCCGTCACGCTTGATCGTCGACAGGTCGGTCCGGAGCATCGCGAGTCTCGCAAGCGCGGCGCGTACCGACTGGCTTACCTCGGTCGATTTCTGGTAAATCTGAACGGTGTCCAGGCCAGTTGAGCTCAGAACCACCCTCTGGTCGATGTTGCGTCTTTCGACCACCTTGAGCTCACTGGTTCCGCCCGGCTTGAGTGGCACCTCGAATCGATAGAAGTCGCGCGTGCGCTCGGCGGGAGCTGCGGGTTCCACGAGGGTCCAACTCGAATCGAGCGGATACTCGAGAAGCATGGTACGGCCCGTCTTCCCATCGAACTTCACCGTGAAGTCGCGCTCGCGCCGGAGCGTTCTGGTCACAATAAGCGTACCGTGATCGATTTTCGCAGAAACGAGAAGATCCGGCAGCGTTTTCGTGCTGGGAGCGACTTCGGTGTCCAGGTCTACTGAGAAGCTGATCAGACGCTCGGCGCCCGGCGGCACGTTTTCGATGCGCGCATCACCCGCATACTGCCCGTCCTCAAAAACCGTTATCGGCCCGGCGTTCAGGTAGAGGCCGGTCGTGTTCTTGAGTCGGAGCCCATTCAGCGGATGTGCCGGATCGACCCGTTCGTTGTAGACCGATAGCCGTTGTCCGTCAATCTTCTGGTTGACGATAGGCACCATCGCCGACTCGCGTCGTCGGATAGTCACCGGCTCGTTGATTGTGTACTGAAAAAAGGCGCCCGCCTGCGCGGCCAGCGCTGAGGACTGTACTCCCTCGTTCAATCCAAAGCCGGGCGACGGAGCGGCCTCGTCTGCCGATGCGCCGTACCGCATCGATTCACTGCGGGCGGCCGCCGGAGCCGGCGCCGACTTCGCCATCGACTCCGCCGCTCCACCGAGATTCTGCTGGTAGGTCGGCGGGACCGGCGCCTGGGCAATACCGAGCGACACCTCGGGTCGCTGCAGGTAGATGGGGCTGTAGAGATCCATCCTGAACGAGATGGGTCGCCCGGCGACCAGGTTGAGTCTGACCGCGTTCCAGTCCTCGTCGGTAGTGTTTTCGACGAGTGCCCATCCCTGCACAAATAGACCGCTCGGGTCGGTCGAAAGTCGATATGTCGTCTTCCAGACGGGTGTCTCCTGAAGGTAGCCGATCTGGAGTCGGCGTTGCCCCTGCCCCTCGAATCGCACCAGCACCTGCTTCTTGTCCTTGTTCCGGCTCTGCGAAATCAGGCTGAGCGCCAGGCGCACCTCCCTGTCCAGGTCCGGGCGGGCAAAGCGAATCGCGCGCACTTCGTCGAGGGCGACGCTCTGCATACCGCGTTCGGTATAAAGATTGACGAAGAACTTTTGCACAGGCGGGACAGATGAGTCGGGGGAGCCGGTACCGCTTGTCGGACGCGACTCTATTCCGAGAATGTTACCTCGGAGGGTTTCACCCGCCGTGATCTCCACCTCTTCGCCGCGAAGCTGATTCAGTATTTCGGCGATCGAGGGATCGCCCGAAAGGTTTACTGCAAATGCCGCAAGGGCGCGGGAGAGAGGATCCTGCGATGCGTAGTTCATTCCAAGGATCTTTCCCCCGTCCAGATCCCGGAGAATCATGCTCTTGAGAAGATCGTCCATGTTCGCCACATCTACACTGAACTGGAGCGCGCCGCTTCCGTTGACTGAGCCCTGCCGCTCGAAGTAGCCAACTCCGCTCGAGAACAGGCTCACTGAGGTCACCGGTACCTGTGCCGATCCGGAGTTTTCTCCGGAAGAGGACGAGGCGGTCCCCTTCACTTGAGTCGAACCCTGTGCCGCAAGAGGCATCGAAGCGACCGCAACGATCAGCACAACGGCCACGTGCATGGGAAATCGAACGCGTTCCTTACTCATGACTCAATTCTCCTTTGATCCGAGAATCTCCGCAATGCGACTATTCACGGTTTCGTTCTCTACGCGTATCTTGCCCAGGGTCGAAATCACTCGCCGCGCCCGCTCGGTATCGCTTTCAAGCCCCTGAAGCTGTGTCACCGCCCCGGTGAGCCGATCGCTCAACGCGCCAAACGTAGTACGGTACGCGCTGAAGACCTGCTCCTGTATCGACGCCGACTCCCCGATTTCGGTAGTGCTTTTCACAATCGCACGGCTGTCGTCGGCAATCGCACTGAGGGCAGCCAGATTGGTGGTCATTCCTTCGGACAGCTCGCGCAGTATGGGTCGGGACAACTCGGCACGATTATTTACTTCAAGAAGTGAGTCTCCGGTCTTCCCGATAGTCTCAACCCCGCGTCCGATCGCGGCGGTCATCCCTCGGATAAGAGAGGAAATCTCCTTCGTCCGTGCGTTGGATTCGTCGGAAAGGACGCGAACTTCGTTTGCCACAACCGAGAATCCGCTTCCGGCATCTCCGGCATGCGCAGCTTCTATCGAGGCGTTCATTGCGAGGATGTTTGTCTGGGCGGCAATTCGTTGAACCGTCTGATTCGCCACGGCAAGCTTTTTCTGATAGTCCTTCAGTTCATCGATAACGCCGAGCAGGAGCTTCACGTTCTCCCGTCCCGACTCGGCGGAGCGGGCGAGAATCGCATTCGTCGCATTGGCCGACTGAACCTGGTCCCCCATCGAGGTGAGCGCGGAACTGATCTTCTGCTGGGCATCGAAAGTGCTCTTCACCAGTTCGCTTTGCGAGCGCACGTTCGTCGTGATCACCTGGACCGATTCGTCGAGACGGCCGAGCTCCTCATGGCTTCTTGCCACCGAGTCGGCGAGCTCACCGTAACTGCCGGCCACGTCGGTAACCCGCGTCGTGTAGGTTCCGACGATTTCCGTGATCTGGTCAAGCTGCTCGCCAATCAAACGCTGACTCTCATCTACCCTGGCTCGCAGCGAGTCAACGCGGCGCAGCATCTCGCGAACCGATTCGAGGGCACGGACGCTGCGGTTGCTTTCGGTTACCGCTTTCCGCAAAAGTCCGTCCTGGATGCGGCTTATCGAGAAATTGATCGCCCCGCCGAAGAGGTAGACTACCAGGAACACGGGGATGCGTCGGATGATGGAGATATCGCCGGAAAGGATCATCGAGGGTAGCAGAAGAATGAAGGTGCCGCCGGCGTAAATTGCCGCTACCAGCGGTGTGACAAGAATGCCCACTGGAATAAGCACGACCAGGGAGAGTCCGACTACGCTGATGAGCACCACGGCGAATCCTTCCCCCGAGGCGTGACTGGCCCACGCAACGCCGGCGATTATGAGCAGGCAGGTACCGAAGAAAAGGCCGTTCCCGATTCTGGCCATCCCGCGGCGTACCAGGAACAGACTGATGAGACAGATCGCGATTCCGGCGATGACACCGTACCCTGCAGCCCGGTTGCGGACCACGAGAAAGAATACCGGTCCGAGCGCAAGGAGAGAGACCCCAAGCGCACCGATGAAAGCAACGCTAAGCCGGCGAGTTCGCGTCATGACGAACTCTTCGATTCCCGTTTCCGACGTGCTCATACAGGTGACTCCGATGTAAAGATCTATTCCATAGCATTACCCAGGATGCAGGACTTTGCAAGCCGTGTTTCTTCGCCCTGCCGGCGATACCAGAGCCGGACATTTGACGGCCGTTGACCCGCGCCGTCGCCGGGTGTATAAAGAAACGTGGAATACGCCTACACTCTCGATGATATTCAGGACAACGCGAAGTCGCAGCCGATGGCATTGCTGTTCTTCACCCGCACCGACTGTGACGCCTGTGCCGACCTCCAGCCGAAAATCGAACGCCTCGTGCAGAATCATCCACGGATGTCGGGCCTCGTGGTCAGCCTCGACCGCATCCCTATGGCTGCGAGCAGGTTCTCGGTTTTCGTTTTACCGGCAGTACTCGTCTACGCGGGCGGGAAGCCCGTGCTGAGCGTAGCTGAGCACATCGACATCGGGCAACTCGCGGACCACGTGAAATCCGTATACCGGAGTATGTTCTTTCCCGACTAAGAAGTCGGGTTCCGACTAAGAAGTCGGGTTCCGACTAAGAAGTCGGGTTCCGACTAAGAAGTCGGGTTCCGACTAAGAAGTCGGGTTCCGCACGACCGCTACGCTTCGCATAGACGAAAAACCAGGAAGTATCGCCGCTTCGCGCGGCCGCCGTCGATCCGGATCTGCATTCCCGGAAGGCAGATGACTATGCCGATTTTCACCTCCGCGGCTCCTTTGGTCTGCCGGGCTGCGGTTCGTTCGCCTTGAATTTCCCACCGGAAGGGATTATAAATTGCGATATATCCCGGAGGCGTAATGAACAAGCCATCGCGTACCTTCCTAATCGTTGCGGGGGCCGTGATGACCCTGTCTTTCTTTGCCGCTTCGTGCAGCAGTGGCGCAGGCTCGTCATTGAGCAAAGTAGCCGCACAGTACGGTGGCGATGTGCCCGAGGCAATGTCCGTTTCGCTGAAGAAGAGCCAGGACTTCGGCGACTCAACCATAAACTATTTTAATATCGCCAACTACGATAATTCAGCCTTTGCGATCAATGAGACAAACGAACCGCTCGCCATTACTGATTACGGACCGGTGAAAGAGCTTCCTGTCGAGATCAAACGGCCGACCATATTCGTCACCTTCAATCAGCCAATCGTTCCGCTGGCGAAACTGGGAGACCCGGCCTCCAGCTCCCCCTTCATGAGCGTCAAACCAAAAACCGACGGCACTTTTCGGTGGTATGGATCACGGCTGCTCGCATTCGAGCCGGCCGCGGCTCTCAACTCCCAGCGCGATTTCACTATTACGATTTCCGAGAACACCTCTTCACTCGGCGGCAAGAAACTTGGTAAACCGTTCAGTTTTGCATTTCATACCGAGTACCTGGACTTTGCCACGGTTTTTCCCGGGCTGCCGGGATCTGACGTGATAGTGGACCCGGAAGACGCTCCGCCGGACGCCGCCGGACAGATCACTGTTTCGTTCACCTATCCCGTCAATATGAATTTCGTGAAAGATTTTCTGAAGCTTGAAGCCGGCGGCGAAAGCTATCCGTTTACCGTCTCTCGACCCATACCAAAAGCAAACGAGTTCGATGACGCCTTCATGCAGCGGACGGTCATTCTCAACGTAACCAGGCCGTTTCCCGAGGACATCGACGTCGTGGTAACGCTGGAGTCCGGGGGCCGATCGGATCGCGAGGACCTCGGCCGACCGGACGCGGTTACACGCTCGTTTCATACGCTCAGACCATTTACCTACGTCGACTACGACACCTACAGCTACTCCTTTCCCCGAAGCACTGAAGGCGACTCAAATCCGGTCTTTCTCCAGTTTTCGCATCCGGTCAGCCCGAAAGACGTGGCGAGCCATCTTTCGTTGAGCATCCCGGTCACGGACCTCGCGAGCCACGTGCAGGTCTTCGAAGACACGGTGAAGATAAACGGCCTTCCCGTCGCCTATGATTCAACCTACACCCTGCGAATCAATGGTGACCTGCTGGATATTTATGGTCGAAAACTGGGCGTAACCCAGGTGGTGACCGTCGATGTGCCGCCGGCTGCAAGCTACTCCTACTTCCCGAATACGGGGACACGCATGCTCGAATCCAAGTTCCCTCCGAAGATTATCTACGAATATCAGAACATCAAAAGTGGCGTCTGGAAAGTTGATTCGATTGACGACCCCTACCACAGATTTTCCGCCGACGAGCTTGTACCCTACGATTTCTCGAATCTGAAGCCCAACGTAAAACATTACGAAATCCTCGACCTGGCACCCTGGCTGAACGGTGATGGGAAAGGGTTCGTGGGCTTCGCATGGAATTTTTCGCAGCCCAACAAGAATGGTGTTCGAAACAAATGGGAACAGCGCAATCTCGAGCTCGAGGTGACGGATCTCGGAGTGACGACACGCTACGCCTACAATCGCGTGCTTGTCTGGGTCAACTCCCTCTCCACGGGAAATCCTGTTTCGGGCGCAGTCGTGCAGTTGAAGAAACTGAACAAGCCGGTCTTTGAGGGAAAAACCGATGCGCAGGGCCTCGCCGATTTTCAATTGAAACCCGGGGAGTTCGCGCGTGCGTTCCGCGAACGCGATTCGGACCGTATCCAGATCGGTGTTGTCTCGGGTTCCGATCGGGTAGAGTTTGTCCCCAACTACTCGCATAACCAGTACCGATTCGACATCTACGATTCAGTGGATCCGATCAATGTCGAGAATCCGCGGGTCGACACTTTCATTTTCAGCGATCGGGGCCTGTACAAACCGGGCGAGACAGTTACGTTTCGGGGCATCGACCGGACCTGGTCTGCCGGACAGTACGCGGTCTATCAGGGCCCCTATACGATCCAAATCAAGGAGTACACCTACCGGGCGAAGCCGTTTCGCACCATCACCGGACGTACTTCGGCCTCTGGAGGGTTTTACGGCAGCTTCCAGGTTCCCACCGATCTGGATCCGGGAAATTACCAGATAGAGTATCTGCGCGATGGTTCCGACCAGCCGCAGAGCGCCTCCTTTCAGGTCGCAAATTTCCGACGAGCCGCATTTCAGGTGAATATCAGCAAGCCGGAGCGAACCTACATCTCGGGAGACGAAATCTCTTTCGGCTTGCGCGCGACCTATCTCGCTGGAGGATCGCTAGGGGGCGGAAAGTATTCCTACTACTGGTCAAAGCAGCCGGGGTCATACACCCCGCCCGGAACCGAGTGGAACAATTGGGTTTTCGGCCCGGAGTCGTGGGGCAACTCCCAGTCCCTCACCTCCGGTGAGGGATCCCTCGGGGCCAACGGTGAAACGTCAATCAAACAGCAGAGCTCCTCCGAAGGTGTCGTCGGCAAGCCATACCACTACGAAGCGGAGGTGCGTGTTCAGGACGTGAGCCGGCAGGAGATAGCCGCCGGGGATACGGTACTCGTTCATCCGGCTGCATTCTACATCGGTGCGAAGCTCACCGGTGCCAAAGCGGGGTGGTGGTCTCCTTTCGTCGCAACCAAGAAACCGGCGGCCGCAGAGTTCGCGCTCGTCGACATCGACGGCAGTCTGCACCGGACAGCCGGAGGCGCGGCGGCCGCGGGGACTGCTACCCTCATCCGGCACGACTGGAAAGTTGCCCAGCAGCGCGGGGTCTACGGTCACATCAACACCCGCTATGAACAGGTCGATGAAACGATCCGCGCGGACAAGGTGGATCTGCGCAACTCACGCGGATCCTATTCATTCACGGTCGACGACCCGGGAAGCTACACGCTGAGCTTTTCCACCGCCGACACGCAGGGACGAAAGATCGTCACCGAGCTTTCCTTCTACGCTACCGGTGCCGGCTGGGTACGATGGGGCCTGGAAGACAGCGACGAAATCAACCTGATTCCAGACCGAACGAGCTACGAAGTCGGCGACACTGCCCACATCCTGGTGCAGTCTCCGCTGCCCAGGGGCCGCTACATGGTCACTCTCGAACGCGAAGGAATCTTCGATGAACACCTGGTCGAACTTGAAGGGTCGGCGAATGTCATCGACCTACCCATCACCGACGCCTACGTTCCGGTTCTCTACGTCGCGGTGAGCTCCTATACCAAGCGTGAAGCCCCGCCGACCTCCTACTTCGATCCCGACCTCGGAAAGCCGAAAGGCTACTTCGGGATGCATCCGCTCCTCGTGTCGACGAAAACGCGAAACCTTTCCGCGCAGATTATCCCGGGAAAGACGGTTTATGCCCCCGGCAGCGATGCAGAGGTTCAGATCAAGGTGACGGACAACGGGCAGCCCGTGGCGGGGGCCGAGGTGACCTTCCTCGCGGCCGACCGCGGTGTACTCGACCTCATCAACTACCACATTCCCGACCCCGTAGCATTCTTCTACGATCCGTCGAAGTTTCCCCTCGGGGTACTCGGCGCCGATTCTCGATCGCTGCTGATCGATCCGGTCACCTACGAGATAAAGGACTTGCCCGGAGGCGACGAAGGCGATGGAAAGCTCGGTCGTCGAAAGGATTTCACCCCGCTCGCAGTGTTCGAACCCTATCTCAAGACGGATGCAAACGGAATTGCTATCGCCAAGTTCAAATTCCCCGACACGCTGACGACTTACCGGGCCACGGCGATTGTGATCAACTCAAACCGCTTCGGCATCCAGGAGCGGGAGATCATGGTCCAGAATCCGCTCAATGTCCGGACCGCATTGCCGCGCCGACTCCGCCTCAGGGACACCGCGAAGGCGGGCGTCGTGCTGACCAACCTTTCGGGTAGCGACCAGGAGGTCTCCGTAGCGCTCGATCCCGGAATCCTGCGCCTCAACGGCGAAAAGGAAAAACGCGTGACCGTGCCGGCCGGAAAGAGTGTAGAGGTGCCTTTCACTCTCGAAGCAATGATTTCGCAGGCTGCTGTCGAACAGACCGCCTCATCCGGCCCGCCGAAATGGACGGCGAAACTGGTATTCACGGTTCGGTCTGCGGTGCTGTCCGAAGAGCTTGAAGATTCTATCACGGTAGAGCGGCCGCTTGTCGAAGAAGCGTTCACCGTCATCGGCAGGACGGACCGCAGCGCGGAAAGCGGAGCCGGTTCCGGGACGATACTGTCGCTCGACCGGGCTGCGACCGGCCAGGCATTCGCCGAAGAGGGCGTGATTGTACCCCAGAGCATCGCACCGGGGTTCGGCGATCTCACAGTGTCGGTAAACTCGACAAAACTGTCGAGTTTCGCGGAAGCTATGCGCTACCTTGCGGGGTATCCCTTTGATGAGTTTCTCGACAATCGGCTCAACCGTATTCTCCCGCTGGTGCTTTTCAAGGATTCGGCTGCCGCCTTCGCCGGAGTCGCAGGGACGACTGCGGGCGCCTACGATACCGGACTCGTAAAAAGCTTTTTTTCGGCGGCGGCGAAATACCAGCTTTCGGACGGTGGTTTTTCCTATTCGCCCGAATATCGGCCTGATTATTCCAGCCCCTATATGACGGTGCGAATGGCACACGTCTACTACCTCGCAAGGCAAAACGGGTTCGCGGTTGACAACACCCTCGACACCAGACGATTGCTTCGCTATCTCTCCGCCCTCTACAACGACAAGAAAGTCTCGCAATACGTGAAGATCTACTCGCTGTACGTGCAGGCCCTCTTCGGCGAGCGGGTCGAGCTGTTCCTTAACGCGATGCAGCAGAAGGGCGACGCGATCGGCATGACCGGCTATGGGATGGTCGGTCTTGCCTACAAGGCGCTCGGGATGAATCGTGAAACGTCCGACATGCTTGCCCGCATGAAGAAGTTCATGCGGGTGGGAACACAGTCGATTGATCTCACCGAGACGTACGAGGCGCGGGACTATTTCGATTCGCAGGTAGAGAGCCTTGCGCTCCTGCAGATGCTCTATCAGTCGATGGAACCGGGCTCGGAAATGACCGGAAGAATAGCGACGACACTCCTTTCACGCCAGAAGCACGGCTACTGGGTGAGCACCGAGGATACGGCGTGGGTGCTCGTCGCGTACGCGTCGACCGCGGCCGCGGAGACCGGCGCTTCAACGGATTTTCGTTTCACTGCGGATCTCAACAAGACACCACTGTTCGCGTCGATCTTCTCCGGAACAGGAACAGAGCCGGTAACAAAGACGTTTCCTCTATTCGAAGAACCGCTCTCGGGACTTGCCCGCGACAAACTGTACAGCCTCAAACTCTCAAAGAACGGGACCGGTATTGCCTATTACGGAGCGACGATCCGTTATGCGCTTCCCGCAGAGGTCGTGCTCCCGCGCGATGAGGGATTCAGCGTCTACACCCGGATCACGGATCTATCGGGCACTCCGGTAAAAGAGCGGGAGCTCGAGCTCGGCAAGACGTACCGCTTCTCGGCCATTGTATCCACCGCGAAGGCGCGAACCATGGTCGCGTTGCGAGTTCCAATCCCGTCCGGCGCCGAAATCCTCGACTCGTCTCTCGTAACGACCGGGAGATACCAGGAGGCCGGCGGGGTAGACAGTCGATCGTGGTCGCGGGAAACCGTATATGGACAGGAGGCCACCTTCAACCAGGAAGGCTCGATCACGGTGACGCCGTTCGGAGTGTTCGCCGACAGCTTCGCGCCGATACAACGAATTCTCGACAACGAGGTGCGCTATTTCTTCGACGAGTTTTATGCCGGCAGACAGGAGGTCCAATTCCTCTTCCGAACGACGACGTCGGGGATCTTTCCGACGCCGCCGGCAATAATCTCCTGTATGTACGAACCGGAGGTGTTCGGGCGAAGCGGCGGGACTCTTTATGTGATCAGGTAGACTCCGGACAGCGCCGTGCCACGATTTGCTTTTTTCCGAAGACGCGGACCGGTCGGATCGGCCTACATCAACGCCGGATTTGCCGCCGCGCCGGCAATCCTCTTCGCCGGCTGGATGCTGCTCCACCTGAGTTTTCCGGCGCTCGACCGATTCCTGGCAACGCCGTTCAGTATCGAGGTCGACGATCGAAACGGAGTTCCCCTTCAGGTCCTTCCGCTTGCTGAGGGACTCCTGAGAGAATACCAGCCCGCGCTCGCACTCCCGCCCTACCTGGTCGACATTTTTCTTCGCAGCGAAGACGCGCGATTTTACCTGCATCCTGGAGTCGATCCGGTCTCCATGCTGCGAGCCGTGGCCCAGTACGTGGCAAGCGGACGAATTATTTCCGGCGCTTCGACAATCACCATGCAGCTCGCGCGAATCGTCTCGCCGGAAGAGTCGGCTCAGGCACACGGCATTTCCGGCAAACTGCGGGAGGCGCTTAACGCCCTCCGCATTGAGGCCCATCTATCCAAGACTCGGATCCTTGACCTCTGGTTGAACAGTATTCCCTTCGGTTCGAACGTGAACGGAGTGGTAAGCGCCTCGAAGACCTACTTCGGTGCGGCGCCTTCCGAACTCTCCGCCGCCGATGCGCTGTTGCTCGCGGTAATCCCGCGCAGCCCGCAACGCTACAATCCCATCGACAATCCTGCGGCTGCGGCCGACGAGGCTGCGAAGCTCGCAGCCAGGCTCCGCATTCCTGTAACCCAGGAGGAACTGAGGAACGCTGCCGAGGCCGCGCGAGCCGCCGCCGCAGGTTACCGACGTCCATTCGAAACACCCCATTTCGTCACCGAGATCCGGCCGCTCATCCCGGCAGGTCGACTCGTCGAGGGGACACCTCTTCGAACGACAATCGATCTCACCGTGCAGCACTCCCTCGAGGCTTCGCTTGCCGCCCGGGTCAGCGGGGCTGCGAAAAACCGGATATCAAACGGCGCGGGGCTCGTAGTCGACAACCAGACCGGTGAAATCCTGGCATGGGCAGGATCGACCGATTTCTTCGACGTCACCCATTCCGGCCAGATCGACGGCGTGCTCATCCGCCGACAGCCGGGGTCCACGATCAAACCTTATCTCTATGCGCTCGCGCTGGACAAGGGTTTCACCCCGGCCACCGTGCTCCCGGACATTCCCACTCAGTTCGGAAGCGACGAGGTCTACATCCCGGAAAATTTCAACCGGCGGTTCAACGGTCCTGTGCGCCTTCGTACCGCACTCGCCTCCTCGCTCAACGTTCCGGCCGTCTACACGCTGCAGAGGGTCGGCGTGGCCAATTTCGTTGCAAAGCTCGCGGAACTCGGTTTCGTTTCGCTGCGCGGTCAGCAGCAGACGGTAGGCAGCGGTCTCGCACTCGGAAACGCGGAGGTCACGTTGTATGAGCTTGTCCGGGCCTTTTCCGTGTTCCCGCGCGACGGGAAGACCCTCGGGTACCGGTGGTCGACCGAAGGCACTACTCCCGACATCCTCGAGAGCGAATCCGGCGGCGACCCGGCATCCGCGCGCGATTCGAAAGCAGAAAAGGTCGCCGCGGCTCGTCGCGATAGTGCGAAGGGTGCACCGGCCCCATCCGGGGGACGGCAGGTGTTCTCGCCAACTTCGGCGGGTTTGATCCGGGACATCCTCTCGGACCGCGTGGGACGTGTCACCGGGTTCGGCACTCGAAGCGTCCTCAATACGCCCTTTCAGGCGATGTTCAAGACCGGCACCTCGAACCAGTTCAACAATATCTGGGCAGTCGGCGCAACCGGCCGTTACACGGTCGGCGTCTGGATGGGCAACTTCTCCGGGTCGACAATCATCGGAAAACCGGGTAGCTCCCTGCCGGCCGCGGTGGTCGTCGAAATGCTCTCCCTTCTATCGCGTCCGCACGAAGAGTTCCCACCGATCGTCGGTGTTCACCAGGTGGAGATCTGCGCGCTATCGGGAGAAAAGGCGACCGCAAACTGCACGGCTACCGTTCCAGAGTACTTCGCGGACGGCGTTGATCCCCCGCCGTGCGACTGGCACCGCGGCCCCGGGCTCCCGGTGTGGTACCCGCCTCTGTACCAGCGGTGGGCGAGCCGGCGCGACTACAACTTCGTTACAACTGCGCTCAACGTCCGCCCGCGCGGGAGCGCTGTGAAGGCCGAAGCCGGAATGTCGATCGTCCATCCACCGGACGGTTCGGTATTCTACTTTGACCCAACGCAACGGTCCGAAGACCAGGCTCTTCGCGTCGAGGTGATTTCGGATTCCGACGAACCAATCTCAGTCTCGGTCAACGGCGCGTTCATGAAAGAGGGCCCATCGCCGCTTGCAGTCATGGTTCCGCTTCGCCGCGGGAGTTTCCGCATTTCGGGCGAACAGGGA
Organism: uncultured Spirochaetota bacterium; assembly: GCA_963832675.1. GTDB lineage: Bacteria > Spirochaetota > Spirochaetia > DSM-27196 > DATKUC01 > DATKUC01. The sequence continues at coordinate 44,649 of CAWHUY010000010.1, forward strand.
GACAACCGGGCGTCGGTAAGCTACACTGTGCGCTGAGTATCCCTTTGCGCCGCTTGCGACCCGCGCGCCGTTGCGGCAATCGAATTTCGAGGATCTATGGAGCTGCCGTTTCTGACCCGCCGATTCGATCCACGGCGGCTGATCTCTATCTACTCGGGCCTTCCGCATGAGATAATCGTTTTATTTGCCGCAGGAATCGTAAACAGCCTCGGCCAGTTCGTCTATCCATTTCTGACGCTGCTGCTCACGACACGACTCGGCATGTCTCCTGTTGAGGCGGGATCGGTCATCCTTGGCACATCGCTTGCCTTCGTGCCAGGTTCGATTGCCGGGGGTAAGCTGGCTGACACGATCGGCCGGAAACAGGTGCTCGTCGGCGCATCACTTTTTTCGGCCGCCCTTTTCGTGCCCTGCGCGTTCATGGGAAATTCCCGGCTCACGTTGCCGCTGATAGTTGGCGCAAACTTTTTTATGGGCGCCGTTCGTCCGGCGATCACCGCGCTGGTAACCGATCTTACCGTCGAAGGACAACGTCAGTCGGCCTTTTCGCTTCTCTACCTCGGACACAACATGGGGTTCGCCATCGGTCCGCTTGTCGCGGGATTCCTGTTCAACCGTCACACGGCGTGGCTCTTTCTCGGCGACGCGGCTACAACCGTGGCGGCGATGCTTCTGGTCATGCTGCTCGTCCGCGACTCGAAACCCGATCAATCCCGAATGGAAAAGTCCGGAAGGCTCAACCCGAAGGAACGGCCGGAAGATGGGGGTATTTTGAGAGTTATCGTTCGCCGCCCCTATCTGATCGGTTTTGTCTTTTTCACCACCGCGCTCAACCTTGTGTACGGTCAAATCGCGTTTTCACTCCCGTTGCAGCTCAACGGTCTTTTCGACGGCGGAGGACCCGCCGCCTACGGAATTCTGATGACCACGAATGCAATTGTCGTCATCAGCTTGACATCACCGACTGTTGCGGTCACCCGCAGGTTCAAGCCGATCTCAAACATGGCCGTCGTGGGAGCGCTCTATGCGATCGGATTCGGTATGATTCGACTCTTCACCGAGCTGCCGATGCTCATTCTGTCGACCGTTGTATGGACGGTGGGCGAGGTCATAGGCGCAACAAACATCGATAGCTACATTGCCAACCATACTCCGGCCTCACACCGCGGCCGAATGAATTCAGTGGCACCCATTTTTCTCAGTCTCGGATTTTCTGTTTCGCCGCTCCTTACCGGATTGTATATGGAACGGTTTCCGATCCGCTCAGTCTGGGTGCTTTCAGCGCTCCTCGCCGCCGCAACTACCGGCGCTTTTCTTCTCCTGGGCAGATATGAACGCCGGGGTACAGAGGTAAGTCGCGCGCGCTCGTGAGCCGTCATCCGCCCGGGCTGAACTGTTCAACCGGCGCTGCTCGACTGCGCCCAGAGGTTTATGCCGCCCTCGACTGCGTGCTTGTCTATCTCTTTGAGTTCCTCCGCACTGAAATCAACCCGCTTGAGCGCTCCGACGTTTTCTTCGATCTGCGCCGGACTGCTCGCGCCGATCAGAACCGATGTCACCGGCTCGTTGCGAAGACACCAGGCGAGCGCCATCTGTGCAAGACTCTGCCCGCGCCGTTTTGCAATCTCGTTCAACGCCTTGATGTGCTCGACGTTCTGAGGGGTTATCAGCTTCTTGCTCAGGAACGTGCCGGGTGTGCCGGCGCGCGATCCCTCCGGTACGCCGTTCAGGTATTTGTCGGAGAGCATCCCTTGCGCGAGGGGGAAAACGCGATACAGCCAATCCCCTCCTCCCCGAGGACCGGAAGCAGATCATCTTCGATCCAGCGGTTCAGCATGGAGTAGGACGGCTGGTGGATAACGATCGGCGTGCCAAGCCGTTTCATGATCGTCGCCGCTTCCCGCGTTTTTTTGCCGGAGTAGGATGAAACTCCTGCGTAGAGTGCTTTTCCCTGCCGCACCGCGGTGTCGAGCGCGCTCATGGTCTCCTCGAGCGGAGTTTCCGGATCCAGACGGTGGGAATAGAAGATGTCCACGTAGTCAATTCCCATTCGCTTCAAGCTCTGATCGAGACTCGCAAGCAGATACTTGCGGGAGCCCCATTCGCCGTAGGGTCCCGGCCACATGTAGTAGCCGGCCTTGGTGGAAACGATGAGCTCATCGCGGTGAGCTGACAGGTCCTGTCGGAGAATCTTGCCGAAGTTTTCCTCGGCGGATCCCGGTGGCGGCCCGTAGTTGTTGGCGAGGTCAAAATGGGTGATCCCGAGGTCAAAAGCGCGGTGTATCATCTCGCGTCCGTTTTCCTGCGTGGTCACGCCGCCGAAATTGTGCCACAGACCGAGCGAGATTGCCGGAAGTTTCAACCCGCTTTTTCCGCTCCGTCTGAAAGCAATGTTCTTGTATCGGTTTTCCGCAGGGACGTAGTGCATGAGGGCTCCTCCTGGATGTTTGCTCCCGGTAATCATATCGTCCGCCCGCCGTCCGGTCAAGAAAATCCGGCTCTTCCCTTGACTTAATAGTATTTCGGTATTAGAATACCTTTATACAACAACTATGGGACAGATGATACAGTTATCGGAAGCAGCGTCGATTGCGCTTCACAGCGTCGCGTTCATTGCGCGCGCTCCGGAGGACTGGTTCACGACCGGCGAGATCGCCGCAAGCTCAGGAGCGTCCGAGAATCATATCGCAAAAGTCCTCCAGCGACTGGTGAAGAGTGGAATATTGCGCTCGGTCCGGGGGCCGCACGGTGGGTTCGCCCTCGCGAAACCGAAAGGTGAGCTCACTTTTCTCGAAATCTACGAGGCCATCGAAGGGAAAGTGTCCACCGGTGCGTGCCCGCTGCACCGCGGGACCTGCCCGTTCTCGAAGTGCATCTTCGGAGGCATGCTCAATCGGGTCAACGCCGAGCTCCTGGACTATTTCCGATCCAAAACGGTAGCCGATTTTATCTGATCCGAAGGAGTCGATATGTTTGGGACAGAAAACAGTCAGGCCACCCCGGATGATCTGAAAGAACAGATCAAACAGGTGCTCCGCGAAGTCCGAACTTCGCGCGAAGTCCGTTCTTCGAAAGATGTCGGCTCGACGCCGGTCCAGCACATCCGGATAAAACAACTGCTTTCTCATGCGACCCCTGCGATGATCGCGCAGGCCGAGCAGGAGCTCGTATCCGAGGGTTTCACGCAGGCGGACCTGACTTCCGCCTGCGATGCGCACCTCGAGCTCTTTCGCGAAGCAGCCGGAGAGCACACATTCGACCTTCCCGCAGATCATCCGATCTCTCACTTTGAGACCGATCACCGTGTCATTCTCCAGACGCTCGCCGACCTGCGCGCAGCGATCGCCTCGGCACGGGACAAGAATAGTCTCCAGGCAGCCGCAGGCGAGCTGATCGAAATGCAGCGCTGCGCGGACCTGCTGCTTGCCGCGGAGAACCACAATGTCCGGCAGGAGAATACGCTCTTCCCGATACTGGAACGGCATGGAATCGAACAGCCGCCGGCGATCATGTGGCAGGAACATACCGACATGCGCCGCGACAAAAAAAATCTGGTGTTTATCCTCTCGACGGTTGCGGAGATAGAGGAGATGCTCAAACGGCTCGACGCCGCCGCCATTGTGTTCACCGAGAAGTTTGCCGCGCATACGCAGAAAGAGACTCGCATCCTCTACCCCGCATCGCTGGAGCTTTTCAGCGAAGAAGAATGGCGCGACATCAAAGAAGAATGTGACAATCTCGGCTACTTCACCGAGACGAAGGGAGACAACTGACATGAATCTGAGGGCGATGGATATCCCGGCAATCGAAGCAGTTCTGGACGCGATCAATGTGGACATATCGTTCGTGGACGCGAACGACAGAGTAACCTATTTCAACAGCCCGAGGAGCGGGAGGATCTTTCCCCGAACGAAAATGGACATCGGACGCAAAGTACAGAACTGTCATCCGCCGCAGAGCCTCGAAAAGGTAAATGCAATCCTCGAGGGTTTCAAGAACGGAACCCGAAGCGATGCAGCCTTCTGGATCGACCTGCAGGGACGCTTCATCAAGATCGACTATTTTCCGGTCAGGGACACCGACGGAAACTACCTCGGGACAGTCGAAGTGACTCAGGACGCAACCCAGCTGCGCGCTCTTGAGGGCCAGAAGCGCATTCTCGACGACTGAGACGCCACTATACCCCCGACAAACCCACGGCTCTGATATTTCGGAGCCTTTTTTCGTCGCCGCCAGTTGCGCCCTTGCACCGATCGTGATACGCTGATAAAAGAACGATCATTCGTTCATTAACTTGGAGGTCCCATGAGAGTCCTCGTTACCGGTGCGTGCGGAACAATAGGAAAAGAGACTGTCGCCGAGCTGCTTCGCCGCGGCCATGTCGTCAGAGGTACCGATGTAGCGGCGAGGCGAAACCGGTCCTTCGTGGGTCGGTACTCCTGGGCCTACCCGAATCGATTCGAATTCATCCCGGGTGACCTTCGAAGCTCGGATCGAATTGCCGAATGCCTGGCCGACGTAGACGCGGTTATTCATCTCGCCGCGGTGATCCCGCCGGCGGCCGACCGCGATCCGGTGCTCGCTGAATCGGTGAACGTCGGTATCACCAGAAACCTCGTTGTCCGCATGGCAACGGTCTCACCCTCCCCGCGTCTGATCTTCAGCTCCTCGATCGCAGTCTACGGGGATCGGGTCGCGCATCCGTATATCGAAGAGAATGATCCGCTCGCACCGAACATCGACGATTCCTACGCACGCCAGAAGGTCGCGTGCGAAAAGATCATTCGAGAATCGTCCCTGGAGTGGACGATTCTCCGACTATCCTACATCGTGTCGCCCCAGCGCCTCGTCATGGATCCGCTGATGTTCAGAATGCCTCTGCCCACTTCGATCGAACCCTGTACCGCGGTGGATGCAGCACGAGCTTGTGCTGCCGCGGCCGAGAGTGCCAATCTGGCATCGCGAACATTGCTGATTGCCGGGGGCGCCGCTATGCGGACCACCTACCGCGAGTATCTGAATTCCGTGTTTCGCGACTTTGGCCTGGGCCGGCCATTCCTTCCCGAGGAGGCATTTGCGACATCCGGCTACCACTGCGGGTTCATGAACACTTCCGAAAGCGAGAATGAGCTGCACTACCAGCATTGCAGTCTCGCGGAGCTATACCGGGAAATAGCACACGAATCTCGACACAAGCGGCGTCTGCTGCGGCTTTTTCGTCCCGCGGCCCGCCTCTATGTGCTCGGCCGCTCCGAGTACTTCCGCGTGACCATGTTCGAACGTTACCGCAGCGCGGCAACGCGGTTCCTCAGAACTCTCTCAATCTGCCTGGGAATTGCGGGCAAGAAGTCCGGTCTAAATGTGACCGGGTAGCGGGAGGAATGAACCGGAAAGGGCGGACCGCCCGCGCTACGGCTTCGCGTGCCATTGCTGTGACGAAGCTTGTGGAAGGGCGATGCTTTCTCCGGGCGCAACTCCCAGGGATCGATGCACGGAGATACGTACGAAATCGAGAATGTCCGTCACCGTGACACCAACCGACGCCGAACGGGAAATGCGCGCTGCGTCCATAACGCCGAGAAAATAGACCATCAACGCGGTCTCGAGCTGTCGCCGGGACAACTCAAACGGAGGCGTCTCACCCGAATTCCCGTTCTCCGCGGAGGGAATGAGACCGGCGACGATCGACGTAAGGTCCTCGATCTTTTCCTCGATCCGGGTGTATTGGATCGCCTCCGAGAGGAGGATGGTGATGAAATCCAGATCATTCAGCAGGCGCGGCAGGAAAAGATCGATGACCGTGCGCAGACGGTTTTCAGGAGTAGACTGCGCTGCGAGGGTCTGGACCAGGCTTTCACGGAACTCGTGCCATCCCTCAGAGACAATGACCTGGATGATCTCTTCCTTGTTGCGGAAATAGGTGTAGATTGTTCCAACGGGAAATCCCGTCTCGTGTACGATGTCAGAAATCGACGTGTTGAAAAAGCCCTTTTGGGAAAAGAGCATCTTCGATGTTTCGAGGATGGTCCGCCGTTTTTGCTGATCTCGTAAACGCGCCATGGTTCTCCGCCTCAGTCTACCCGAAAACAGTTCGTCTGTCAGCGGAGTGGATGAACAGGCGTCATCGCCACCACCCTGTGCCATCGCGACAGGAATTCATTACATTTTGCCTGAAGCCGGGGGAAGCAGGGAGCGCCCATGAAGATCGGGATCGTTCGAGACCGCCTATGTGAGAAGCATAAGAATGCGCCCGCGCATCCGGAGCGCCCGGAACGTCTGCAGGCGCTCGACATGATGATCGAGAATTCTCCTTACGCCGACCTCCTGGTTGATATCGCGGCGCGTGACGCATCGAATCCAGAACTCGAAAGGGTGCACACTCGGAACTATATCGAGACGATTCGGCAGACAGCGTCGCGCTCGCACACCTATCTCGATCCGGACACCGGAGCAAACAGCCATACCTGGGCCGCGGCGGTTCGCTCAGCGGGCGCAGGCCTTTCCGCGCTCGAGGCGGTGCTTGCCGGGCAGGTGCCGTCGGCCTTTGTGCTTACGCGGCCCCCGGGACATCATGCCGAAGCCGATCGCGCCATGGGATTCTGCATATTCAACAACATCGCGATCGCCGCAACACATGCGCTGGAAAATGGGCTCCACAGAGTCGCGATTGTGGATTGGGACGTACACCACGGAAACGGTACACAAAAGGCTTTCTACGAGTCGGACAAGGTGCTCTATGTTTCTCTCCATCAGTACCCGCACTATCCCGGGACCGGCACGATCGACGAGATCGGTAGCGGGGCAGGAGCGGGATATACGGTGAATATCCCGCTTCAATCCGGACAGGGCGACGATGACTATGCGCGGCTTTTCTCCAATCTGGTCTGTCCGGTCCTCGCCGAGTTCGCGCCGCAACTCCTTCTCGTCTCAGCGGGTTTCGACGCGCACGAGGACGACCCGCTTGCCGAGATGCGACTTTCGGTTGCGTCCTACAGCGGGATGACACAGTCCCTTCTCGACGCCGCAAGTTCGTCGGCGGCTGCAAGCGGTGTTCCGATTCTCTTTCTACTCGAGGGCGGATACAATCTCGGCGCGTTGACTTCCGGTGTCGCCGCCGTGCTCGGAACACTCGCTTCGCACAACGAGCCCGTGGGCCGCAGTTCCCAAGTTCCTCGCGCCGTGCAGACGCCGGCGTCTCACGGCCCCGACACGCGAACGGATGGGAATTATATCCGACTGGTAGAATCCCGCGTCAGGAGAGCCCTTGGCGGCTACTGGCGATGTCTCAAAGCGGATTCATAGCCTCATTACTGCC
>CAWHUY010000011.1:0-7823 GCA_963832675.1 uncultured Spirochaetota bacterium
TCGTCAAGCCGTTTTACCCAAAAAAATCGTCTGGAAATACCCATCAGCCCGTGGGTACTTTTTGCAGTGTCTTCTGTCGCATGAGCGCGTGTTTCATCCGGTAGCTTTCCCCCTCGAAGAGTATGATATGGCCGTGATGGGCCAGCCGGTCGATCATCGCAGCGGCCATCTGGTCGTCGGTGAAGATCGATCCCCACTTGGAGAACTCGAGGTTGGTCGTGAGTATCAGGCTCCTGCGCTCGTAGCTGTCTGAAACGACGCGGAACAGCAGCTGCGCGCCCTGACGGTCAACCGGGACGTAGCCCCATTCGTCGATAATCAGCAGGTCAGCCTTCAGGATCGTACGTAGGAGCTTCTCAAGGGTTCCGCTAGCGAAGGCTTCCGAGAGCCTCACCACCAGCTGCGCGGCGGTAAAGAACCTGACTCGCCGGCCGCGGGCACAGGCGGCCACCCCGAGAGCGATTGCCAGGTGAGTTTTTCCGGTGCCCACCGGGCCGTATAGTACGAGGTTTCGCTTTTCTTCGATGAAGCTTGTCGACTCCAGCTCGGCGTGCGAGAGGGCAGGCGGGAGTTTGAGATTGCCGAACTCGTATCCCTCGAAGGTCTTGTAGACCGGGAAGGCGCCTTCGTGCAGCAACCGTGCTTGGCGGACTTTCTCGCGGTTTTCAAGCTCCGCGAGAAGAACTGAGACAAGGAACCGCTCCGTCTTTGCATCGCCTGACTCCTTGCAGATACGAACCGCGGTCTGGCTGAAGGCGAGGCGGCGCAGCAGCGGAGCGATCTGGTCGCGCAGCTCGGAGCGATTTGTTCGCGAGCGCCTCATCGGGCAGCCTCGCTGTTTGTCATAAGTGCGTGGTCATACACCGTCAGATCGGGGCCCGGGCCGTTCTCGGTCCCGAGGCTCTCGTACGCTGCTCGGCCGGCCAAAGCCTGAAGGCTGTACTGGTCCAGGGTCCCCAGATTGATGGCCTGAGAGAGGGAGAGCAGTACCGTCTCAAACTCGATGGTTTCAGCAGCCCGGGCAAGGGCGGTGAGGATCCTCATGCGCTCGGCCTTTGCCGCCCGGTCCAGGAAATCACGTTCCGGCTCATCCATCGCGGCGCGGACCTGACTGTTCTTCCAGGCACCCGGCTTGCGCAGCAGTGCCTCGAGGCTGGTGCGGTAGTTGGATGAATCCGAACGCTCTGCTCCGTACACCCGAGGGTGGACGCACAGGATGACCCCTGTCGAGTCGTAGACCGTCAGGGTGTGTGCGCCGATGCCGACCACGAATTCTCTGCCGGCAAGCTCGGGCGCGGTTGCATACCAGTGCCGTCCCTCGAGGCAGAACTTGCCATATCCGTCGGTGTGGACTTTCTCAAACCGTTCGACGTTGAACGGCTTTGCCGGTAGCGGAGCCAGCGCTTTGCGATCGGCGGCGAACAACTCCCCGATCGTTCCCGGTTTCTTGTAGTGTGGCCGATCGAAGTCCTTCTCGCAACGGGAAAGCAGTTGCCCGTTCCACCCGGCAAGTTCCCCGACATCCGGAATCGGCACGAAGAAGTTGCGCCGAATATAGCCCACCTTGTTCTCTACATTGCCTTTCTCATTGCCCGAGGCGGGGTTGCAGAAGCTTACCGAGAACCCGTAGTGGCATTTGAATCGCAGGAACAGCTGCGAGAGGGTCACTTTCTCTCCGACTCGCCTGCCGACTCCCGAGGCGTTATCGAAGACGATCCGCAGGGGCACCCCGCCGAGACGGTGGAAAATGTCTTTCAGCCCCTGCGCGACGCACTCAGCGGTCTCCCCACCGAAGACCTGCACGTAGGCGGCATTGCTTGCCGGAAAGCTCATCACCAGATACTTGACCGTGACCGGAGTGCCGTCGCACAGGATCTCTGCCTCCCCAAAGTCAGCCTGTGCCTCTCCGGCGGCCCAGACGAGCTCAAGATAACCCTGCGTATCGCCTCTGGCTGCCTTCACCGCTTTGATGTAGCGCTGCACCAAAGGGTAGGAGCAGTCATACCGGTCGGGAAACTCCTCCCGAAGCCGTTCGTGGACCCGTTTTGCCGTGTGGCGCTGTTTGAACCGCATCCGCCGATCCTCTACCAGCCACTCGTCGATCTTCGCCTTGAACGGATCAAGCCGCGAGGCCCCGGGGGACTTATGATACATCGCTGCCGCGTAATCCTCACGAGCCATGTATCTGGACACCGTCTTGCGGTTCAGTTTCAGCCGCTGCCCAATTTCCTGCGGCCCCATTCCCTGTCGCTGTAATTCCTTGATCTGGTCAACCTGGTTCATATTCAGCATCCCTTCCCCCTTGCCATCCAAGGGGAATCGGTCAGAGTTCCCCACGATTTCCATGGGTACTTCTGACGATTTTTTTGTCCATCCCAGGTCGATCTTTCTGGGTACTTTCAGTTTACGCTATACAAGGGAAAAGCCTGACAAGTGGCTTGACGATCGGGGCGCACGACACCCTTTTGTACCCTCTGAGAAAAGACGACCGCCCTCGGGCGGAAGCCCGGCGCCGGGTCCGCAATTCGGCTACGCAGGACCGTCGCGCCCGATGAAACCGTCGAGTGATTCGTCTATCAGGCTCGCCGAGTGTTGAATGGCCCCGGTGGGACATTGAGCGACGCAGGATCTGCACGAAATGCACGCATCGAGGGCGACTACCGCGGACAGTCCGTTCTCCACCGAGTAGACCGCCTTCGGACAGACATCGGCGCAGGAGCCGCACCCGCTGCACCGGTCCGCGTCGATTTCTATGCGTGCATGCAGGTAGGCGGAGCTGAAACTGAACTTCACAAGTGTAGAGTCTCACTTTAGTTTAGACAGATACGACGCAGTTTCTCAGAATTGGGTAGACAACTCGGGGAAGTTCTCAGATTATTCAGGAATAAAAACAGGGTACCCGGACCGCGTTGTGGGACGCATGAGGTCCAGGTACCCAGATGTGAGACACTTCATTGGTACTGTATTCTCGGGTGCGTTTCAAGACCTTGGAAAGACTCGGTAAAGAGTATCGGTGGCAACGGCCGCAAAGTTGCCCGGGGTGCGGCAGTCAACGGCTTTACGGACACGGATACGTGCAACGGTATTTCGACTGTCTGTCGGGGCCGGTGTGGGTCAGGCGTTACCGATGTGCCGAGTGTGGAAAAGTCCATACGCTGCGACCGGCGCGCCATTGGAGGAAGTTTCTCGCCCCCATCGAGTCGGTGGTGCGCTGCCTGCGCAGTAAGATTGAGACCAATCGCTGGGTAGACGAATGGAGCCGACAGCGGCAGCAGTACTGGTGGCGAGGGTTTCTCAAGCGGCTTTTGGCGGCGGGGTTCATCGGAAGGCCTTCGCCGGAACAGCTGTGGCAGCTACTGCGCGGCAGGATCATCGCGGCCACTCATTCTCTGAAATACTTCGACACACGTCGGGTTATCGGACCATCCTACCGAACGTTTGCGTTTACGCCCGCCCGCGCGCCTTCGTAGCCTTGAGTCATCCTGAACGGCCTGCAGAGGCAGAGGAGAGAGAGGATGACCGAGGAACAAAAACGCAGTATTGCGCTATTCCGCTTCGGAGTGATTGCCGATTTGGTTTCGCGTGCGGATTTGACATGGGGAGAACGGGAACGCACGATCCGTGAGTTGAGCGGCCGGGAGTGGAAGATCCCCGGGTCCGAGCGTTCGCGGATCGCCCGGTCGACGATTCACCAGTGGTTGAAGCGCTATGAGGGCGGAGGCCGGAAAATCGAAAGTCTGTTTCCGCAGGATCGCAGCGACGCCGGGCGGCCACGCAGCTTCGACCCGGAGACCGAGCTTGCGCTGGTACAGCTGAAGCAGGAGATGCCGAGGGTCTCCTTACCCTCGCTGCTTGCCGTGGCACGCAAACGCAATCTCATTGGAGCAGAGTTCCACGCTTCGGCGCAAAGCCTGTATCGGCTGTTCAAGCGACACGGGCTTAGCGAAGAGCGATCGGTGGAACAGGATCGGCGACGATTTGAGGCCGAATATCCGAACGAGTTGTGGCAGGCCGACTGCATGCACGGACCGGAAGTGGAGGAACAGGGAAAACGCAGAAAGGCGTTTCTTTTCGGCCTCATCGACGATCATTCGCGACTGATCCCGTATGCGCAGTTTTACCTGAACGAGAACATCGACAGTTTTCAGGACTGCCTGATCCACGCGTTTGAGAAACGAGGACTGCCGAGAAAGTTGTACGTCGATAACGGACCGAGTTTTCGTTCCGAGCGGTTGCGTTACGGCTGCGCCGCACTGGGTGTGGCCCTCATCTATGCCAAGCCCTATTCGGCTGCCTCCAAGGGGAAGATCGAGCGGTTGTGGAAAACCGTCCGCCTTCAGGTGCTCCAGCGGTTGCCCGAGGGGGTACCGGGGCTGCAGGAATTGAACCGTCATCTCGAGCAGTGGATCGACAAGGAGTATCACGTGCGCCCTCACGGTTCGACCGGCGAGGCGCCGTTGAAGCGGTTTTTACAGCACATCGAGTTGATTCGCCCGGCACCGAAGGATCTTCGCGACTTCTTCCGTAAGCCGGTATATCGGAATGTAGAACGCAACACCCGCACGGTGAGTCTGCATGGAAGACTCTACGAAGCGCCTGCCGGTCTTTCGGGTAAACGGGTATTGCTTCTGTACCACGAACAGGACCCCGATCGGGTGGAGGTCCTGTTCGACAACAGCTCCCACGGGTTCCTCACGCCGCTCAATCCTCATGTCAACGCTCGCGTGCTGCGCAAGAGCGGCCGGGATATGGATCTGCTTCCTCGCGAGCAAGCGTTACCTGAAGGTTCTCAGCGTAAAGCCGATCCGCGCCGCTATCACGGCGGTGAGCTCTTCGGTGAGGAATCTCACTCATGAAGGCCCTCCAACCGTTCTTCGGATTCGAGCGCGAGCCGTTCGCCTCCGACCTCAAACCGGAAGAACTATTTACGCTGCCGGGGTTGCACCCGTTCCTCGAGCGGTTTGACTATGCGGTGCGCCACGCAATGATCTCGGTGGTCATCGGGGACGTGGGAAGCGGCAAGTCCACCTCGCTTCGCTACGCGGTCAGTCGGCTTCATCCGGCCGAATATCGGGTACTCTCTCTTGTGGCCACTTCGGGAAGTCTTTCGGAGTTGTACCGACAACTGTGCACTGCCCTGGGAGTGGAGAACCCCTCCTCTTCGCGTTCCTACCTGACGAAAACACTGCGCAGACTGCTTGTGGATATCGTGGCCAAAAAACAGATTCCACTTCTGGTTATAGACGAGGCGCATCTGCTTCGCCTGGACGTTTTTGCCGAGTTGCATACCGTTGCACAACTGGACTTTGATTCTCACCCGGTCCTTCCGATCATCTTCAGCGGCGAAGATCACCTGGTGGACAAACTGCTCTACCATACTTCCCGACCGCTTGCCTCCCGCGTGCTGGGCAAGACTCGCCTGCAAGCTCTTAATCGCGAGCAATTGGCCGCATACCTCGCTCATCACCTGAGCCTTGCCCGCGCCTCAGCCGATCTGTTCACCGATGAGGCGGTCACTGCGGTGCACCAGGGTTCCGGAGGATTGCTGCGCCGAGCGAACATGCTCGCTCGAGGCTCCCTTCTTGCCGCGGCCCGGGAAAAGTGTGAACGTGTCGCCGCCGAACACGTTCGCATCGCTTCCACCGAAATTCTCTGATCCTTGGGCCGGCGAGGAAACGTCGATGAATACCGCGCCGTCAGTTCTTTGAAATATCCACCTCAATGTGGAATCAGAATAACGCAGGAGAACTTTCCGGAATAATTTGGAAGTCTACAACCTCGAAACCTATCTTTGTAGAGTGAAAGCCAATGCCCTTTTTCAAAATCCAGGAACATCGCCGAGTTACAACATGACGCGATAACCCTTTTCGTAGACGCCTCACCGTCCAGTCTGTGTTCGACCAGGAGTTGGTCGCCGCGTAGGCACGATATTCGATCCCTGCGGAAAAGGACGTAGGGAGTCCCTCCGTCCTTTCGCAGTATATGCGGAGCATTTGGAAGCGATTCGATCTGGTGCGAAGCTTTTTGGCAATCATCGCAGTAGCAGATACTTGCAAGAATTGGCTCGCCTCGCGCTTTGAACTCGACACTTCCGCAGGAGCAACAAATGCTCGCGGTCCCGGTTGATTTATGCCTCATTTGCTGTTCCTTTATTCGTGAACTCCTGTCTCTTGTTCAGACAAATTTGCACAGTATCACCTGTCTTCTTTTTGGTGGCTTTCAAAACTGCTACGGGAATTCCACTGCAACTTACGTCCTGAACTGATTCAGTGTTCAAAAATCGCATTCAGGAGTAGCAGAATGAGCTGACTTCAAAGACATTCTTGTTCAATCGGTGGCGTGGTCTTTCACAAACTCACGCAGGGCAGCGTTGACGAGTGTCTGGTAGCCGATCTTCTTCTCGCTCGCCTTTTTCTTGAAATACAGAATGATATCGTCGTCAAGGCGAATAGTGGTCGTCTTCTTGGTGGGCCTATAAAACCGACCTCGAATCCCTCGGGAGAAGTCGTACTCTTCTTTCAAATCAAACTCGTCATGGTTCGTTTTCGTACTGTTTTCGTTCATTGGATGTTGCCTCCCTGGCGGAGATAATACGGATGACCTCCTCCCCATCAGCGTTAAAATAGAAATGAGCTGCAACAACAAGCCTTGCGCGGGAAGTCCGTCCGATTGTGATCCAGCGTTCTTCGAAGTAGCTGAACCGCTTATCAAGTAAAGCGATCTGCAGCGGATCCTCGAATACCTCACATGCCTCCTCGAATGAAATACCCTGCTTCCGCTGGTTTACCTCGTTCTTGCGAGAGTCCCATTCGAAGCGCATAGCAGAGTATACATAGATGTACGTACGATGTCAATACACACGACATGCGCTGATCGTGTTTCCAGGAGCGGCTCCAGTAGACCGAAAGCGCACGCCGAAAGCCCGGAATTATTTTCCAGCGGACCACTTTTGCTTCAATGCGGCGGCGGGCACGCTAATCTGTCCCGCCGATAAGCCGATGAAATCCTCATGTCCGAACCGAGGGGGGGGAAAAGACACGGAAAGACTTTCTAAGGGATTGAAACCGAATGCGGTGCATGTTCGGTTCGCCACAGGTGTATGAGAAACCCCGCGACCAAAGTCCGACGGGTGTTTTCTGCAAGCCCGAATTCCCCAAAAGGGGGTGCGGAAGTTCATCGAACAGGAAGATTGGAATCGGAACGAACCGGAAGCACGAGAGTCGGCGTCGATTCTCGACCCATTCAAGGCGGTCATAGACAAATGGATTGAAGAAGACCGTGTCCGCCGGAGAAAGCAGCGACACACGGCAAAGCGGGTCTACGATCGGCTGTGCGATGAGTACCGGCACAAAGGGTTCAGCTGCTCCTACCGCACCGTGGCAAGCTATGTGTCGGTACGACGCAAAGAAGTGTACCGGGAGGTGCGGGCCGCGCTGCCCTTGGAGCACCGCAACATGCCGGCTACCGCAGAGGAACTTGAGCGGATACTGGCCCGATTCGCCGGCTCCGATCTGGCGCTCGCGGCGGTCAACTCGTGACTTGTTTCGCAAGCGAGAGTACTTCGTTCATCAAAAGTCCGAGCTTCTGGAACACATCCAGAACACAAATACCCAGCACAACAATGCGCCGTTCCCCAAGCGAATCAAAAACCAGGCGAACCGTGTCGGCATCGAAACGCGGTTCACCGATTCCCGAACGTCGGTAACTTCATCTCCTACGCCAGGCTGGTGAAATGTCCCCGTGAATCGGCCGGTAAGCGCTCGGGCAGTTCTCACAACAAGGTCGGCAACGCTCACCGTGCCACCGGTGGCAAAGTTGTATTT
>CAWHUY010000012.1:0-128037 GCA_963832675.1 uncultured Spirochaetota bacterium
GTCTATGCACGTGGAGTCGGACTCTTCGTAATACTAAAATCTCTATAAGACCTATTATTCCTGTAATAGCCATTATAGCGACACTCTTTTTACATATTTTAGGGTTAATCATATTATTGGGACAGGGGCGGGGAATCTCCTTTTTTTGCGTGATGCCACAACTCCTTGCGGGCAAGGTGTCACTTGCGATATAACTAAGAAAGTCGAGCTGGGGAGGCGGACGATGTCGGAGCAACAAACGGTGTTCATCACGGGAGCTTCATCGGGAATCGGGCGTGCGTGCGCGCTTCGACTCGCCGAGGCCGGTTACCGCGTCTATGGTTCCGCGAGAAAAGCTCCGCCGATCGCGGCGTCTCACGACTCGCATGCAGGTGACAAAACCGACGCCTCTTCTCACCCCTATTCCTTTTTCCACATCGACGTCCGCGACGAAAAATCGGTTGCCGAGGCGGTCGACTTCGTCGCGTCGGAAGCCGGACGGATCGACGCGGTGGTGAACTGCGCGGGAATTTCGGTGGGCGGATCCGCCGAAGAAATGCTGATCGAAGAGGCGCGCGATCAGCTCGAAACAAATCTTCTGGGGATCGTGCGCGTCTGCCAGGCGGTTCTTCCTGTGATGCGCCGTCAGGGATTCGGAAAAATCATAAACATATCGTCACTCGCCGGACTCATGGGAGTGCCTTTTCAATCGATATATAGCGCGACCAAGTATGCAATCGAGGGGTTTTCCGAATCACTGCAGATGGAGGTCGCACCCTATGGGATTCGTATCATCGTGATCGAGCCGGGAAACACCGCAACCGAGCAGACCGAAAACCGCAAGATGTCTGCAGGAGGGGCCGGCAGCTCACCCTATCAGCCTGCCCTGGCCCGGGTCATCGCGGAACAGGAACGCAGTGAACGGGAAGGCTGGCCGCCGGTACGTGTCGCGCGAGTGGTCGAAAAGATCATTCGGTCACGACATCCTCGTTTTCGTTACAAACCCGGCCCGTTTATCGAGCGTATCTCCCCTGCTGTGCGTCGAATCATCCCGGACAGGCTTTTCATAAAGATTGTAGCTTCGTTCTTCGGTATGTAGAAAAACGGGATCATGGGAAACAACCTTGATTTCGGCAGAAACAATCTCGACAAGTCATTGTCACCCTATCTTCGCCAGCATGTCGACAATCCGGTATTCTGGCAGGAGTGGACGCCGGCGGTCCTTCGTCACGCGCGGCGTTCCGGGAAGATCGTCCTCGCCTCGGTAGGCTACTCCACCTGCCACTGGTGTCACGTCATGGCAACAGAGGCGTTTTCCGACCCGGCATGCGCACAGTTCCTCAACGAGCACTTCGTCGCGATCAAGGTTGACCGAGAACAGCGGCCCGATATTGATCGCTATCTCATGGGGTTTCTCGTCGCAACCACCGGGCAGGGCGGCTGGCCGATGAACGTTTTTCTGTCACCAGAGGGCCTGGGCGAAAACGGAGCGCCAAAGCCGTTTTTTGCGATGACCTACGCCGCGGTGACTCCCCGGTTCGGCATGCCCGGCTTCCTCGAGATACTGAAGAGGGTGAAGTCGTTCTACGACGAGCAGCGCGATGAGCTTGCGCCATTTGCTTCGGGATTGCTCGACCCGGCGCAACAAGGTGACTCCCGGCAATTCACGACAGAAGCGATGGGTCCGGAGACTCCTGCAGGTGATGAGTCGTTGCCGCCCCTTACGGATAGCTACCTTCGCAACTTCGACAGGGAGTGGGGAGGTTTCGGCGCCGCGTCAAAGTTCCCGCCTCACTGCACGCTGTTGTTTCTCACCTACCTCGGATCCACCGCGTTGGGAGATTCGGCGCAGAGGATCGAGCTCGATACCGTCGTGCGGACGACCCTCGATCGGATGATGACCCGAGGCCTGCATGATCACCTTCAGGGCGGATTCTATCGCTATTGTGTCGACCGCCAATGGTCCATTCCCCATTTCGAAAAGATGCTCTACGACCAGGCGCTCATGCTCTGGACCTACTCGGCCGCCTATGCACGGTTTGGGGATGCTCGGTACGCCGACACCGCACACTCGATTATTCGCTGCCTGAACGAAACCTTTCGCTCCGGCGATCTGCTGATGGCCGCTCACGACGCGGACACGGGCCACCAGGAGGGCGCGACCTACCTTTGGACCATGAACGAGCTGCGAAACAGTCTAACCGGGAATGAGCTCGCACTTCTGACCGGGCTGTTCGAAATCACCGAAGAAGGCAATTTCGAAGGCAAGATTCATCTTGTTCGTCGCGCAGAGACCGCCGCGGAAGCGCCCGCGGCCGGAGTCCCCGCGGCCTTCGAGCCCATTCGGAAAAAATTGCTTGCGATTCGGCGGGCACGCCCCCAGCCCCTTACCGACCGAAAGATTGTCACCTCATGGAACTGTCTCGCCGCTGTCGCACTGATTGTCGCGCACCGGTGTCTCGGTTATCCCGATGCTCTGCGGCAGGCGAAAGCAATGCTCCACGCGATTCTGCGGCTCCATTTTGCCGGCGATCGGTTGCACCACAGCTCATTCGACGGCGATCTCCAGCCGGAGGAATATCTCGAAGACAACGCAAGCCTGCTTCTCCTGCTCACCACCCTTCACCAGGAGACCGGCGAAGGCACCGAGGAAATCTCCCGGTTCCGTCGACGAGTCGAAACCTACCGATCCGGCGACCAGTGGATGGAGTCGGCCCACCCCGACTTCGTACCTGTTGCGGCGGAGCGGCTCGACCACCCGATCCCTTCGAGCGCGTCACTCGCAGAGCGCGCACTTCTGGAAGCGGCGATCATTTCCGGTGATCTCTACTCCACCCGATCCTTCAACAACCCGCTCGCCGCGGACTTCGGCAATCTTACAGCTCTGCTTCAGAACGGACATTTTTACACAATAACTACACCCGATCCGGTCCCATGGAGCTCCCTCCCGATCAATTCGTTTCAATTTCCCGGCAACCCGCCGAACACCTGTTACCGTGGAATATGTACACCAGGAATCGTGACCCAACCGATTATTTGAATCTTCGATTGTTTCGGACCTCCATCTGCCTGAGTCAGTTGTGCCCGAGGATCGGATGTGGAACGTAGGGTTCTTCCAGATAGGCGATCTCCTCTTCTGTGAGCTCGATATCGAGCGCCTCGATCGCCTGCTCCAGATGCAGCATCTTGCTTGCGCCCACAATCGGTGCAGTCACGTCCGGTTTGTGAAGCATCCACGCAAGAGCTATCTGCGCGGGCGCCTTCGAAAAGCGGGCCGCGGTTTCTCTGACTCGCTCCAGGACGGCGAAATCGTCCGGCCGGTAGTAGAGTGAGTGTGCATACTCATCGCTTTTACTGCGCGTGGTATCCCCCGTCTTTTGCGGTGTGCGATTCCCGGCAAGAAATCCGCGCGCAAGAGGCGACCACGGGATAACGGCGATTCCCTGATCGGCACAAAACGGAATCATCTCGCGCTCTTCTTCGCGATAGACGAGGTTATAGTGGTTCTGCATTGAAACAAATCTCGAGACGCCGAGAGCGTCCGCGACGAAGAGCGCCTTCGCAAACTGCCATGCGTACATACTCGACGCGCCGAGGTAGCGGGCCTTTCCTGCCCGGAGTATGTCGTCGAGGGCCTCGAGCGTCTCCTCAATCGGCGTTTCGGTGTCCCACCGGTGGATCTGATAGAGGTCGATATAGTCGGTACCGAGCCGCCGAAGTGAAGCGTCGATGGAGTCCATGATGTGTTTGCGTGACAATCCCCGATCGTTTGGGCCGTCGCCCATTGGATGATAGACCTTTGAGGCAATCACCACCTGGTCTCGCCGAGCGAACTTCTTGAGCGCCGTGCCGGTCACCTCTTCGCTTGCGCCCCGGGAATACATATCCGCGGTGTCAAAAAAGTTGATACCTGCGTCAATCGCCTTCCGGTAGAACGGAAGCGAATCCTCCTCCGACAAGACCCAGTCTCGCCATTTCGTTGTTCCGTAGGTCATCGTACCCAGACATATAGGTGAAACCTTCAGACCGGTTTCCCCGAGCCGCACGTACTCCATTGAATCCTCCGTTGATATGTGTGACTACAAGGTAGCAAATCGCTCGGAGCTTTTCCACTGCGTTGACTCCGCGTCAACTTGCCGTTACCCTCGATAGGGAGGTCGTAGGTGGCACAGCGACAGAACTCGAAGAACGCGCGTTGCGCTGTGGCGCAGGAACTTACCATTCGTTGGGGTAGTCCCATAGTGCTCAGGTCCGTCTTCGCAGGCGGCAAAATGAAGCATTATGCCGTCCATGAAATGACGGGAAACCTGGCTCAACGACCGAAAGACCTTATGTAGCCGTTGACGGCAGGAGTGGGTTCAGGTGCGAGTCGAACGGGGAAAACGTGCAGCCCTTGATGCGGCTGCGATTGACTTTGTCGTGGCTCGACTCTCGGCTGCAGTCGCCCGGTCCGGTCGTGCGCTGCTCGGGCTGCCCGGCGGCAGGTCGGTCACAGGAATACTCGAAGGTCTTCGAGAATCCGAAATCCCCTGGGAGTCGTTGCACCTGTTTCTCGCAGACGAGCGCCGCGTCCCCATTGACAGCACCGAAAGCAACTACCGTGAGATCTCCGAGCTCATGCTCTCGCCGGCGCGGCACGGTCGAACTATTCCGAAAGAGCAGCTGTATCCCTGCACCGGAGACGCGGAGACCTATAGTGCCCGGTTTGCCCGGATAACAAGCCGATTCGACCTTATGGTCCTTGGCGTCGGCGAAGACGGTCATGTTGCTTCTCTCTTCCCGGGCCATCCGGGTCTCGCCGCGACCGACCACTACTTCATCGACGTGGACGACTCCCCCAAGCCGCCGAAAAGACGCGTCAGTGCCTCCCCTGCGCTCGTGCGCCGAAGTGGCGCAATCGTTCTGCTCTTCTACGGCGCGGAAAAACAGGATGCGCTCGCCCGATTCCTCGACCCGAAAATCGCCGAATGGGGCTGTCCCGCGAAGATCGCACTTTCGTGTGACGACCTGCTGGTTCTCACCGATGGCTAAGTCGACGACCCGGTACGAACCACCTGCCCTACTCTTTGCCGCTGTTTATCGCGTCGACTTGATTGTCAGGCGGAACCGGACCATCTTTCCGATAATGAAGAAATTGTGCCGGAATTCCTTCTTTAGAAGCAGTAGATTGGTGGAAAGACCACTCCGGTGTCGAAGTTCCGGTTTCGCACAGGAAGCTCGGACAAAGGACCGTAGATGAAGGTTCGCGACCTGCAACAGACGCCTCTCCCACTCACCAATACGGGGGGACTCAGCATATATGCGCTCGGCAGTGGAAGTGCATTCTCAAAAACGCTGAATCAGAACAACATCATCATTATCAAAGGCAAAGATCACGTCATGGTCGATTTCGGCACTAAGGCGCCGCAGGCGATCCATCAACTCGGACTCTCGGTGACCGATCTCAAGTGCTTTCTCATCACCCATTCACATGCGGACCACATCGGTGGGCTGGAAGAGGTCATGCTGATGGGGCGCTACGTGGCACGAAAGAAGCCGCGGATTATCATAACCAACGAATACGAGAAACTTCTGTGGGACTTCTCGTTGAAGGGCGGAGCAAGCTTCAACGAGCTGATCGACGGCCGCGCGCTCGAGTTCTCCGATCTCTGGGATGTTATTCGGCCAACGTGGTTGCCCGGTTATCCCCGCGAAACGTATGAAGCGCAGATCGGTTCCATAAACCTCAAAATAATCCGGACAAACCATTACCCGGAACAGGCGTCGTCATGGGAAACAAGCTACTACAGCGTCGGTATTCTCATCGACAACCGGATTCTATTCACCGGTGACACCAAGTTCGATCCAAAACTATTGTCTGACTTTCAGAAGAAATTCAAGATAGAGACGATTTTCCACGACGTTCAGTTTTTCCCACAGGGGGTGCACGCATTTCTCACCGACCTCGGCAAGCTCCCGGCTGCGACCCGAAAGAAGATGCATCTCATGCACTACTCGGATAATTTCGAAACTTTCGCGCTGCAGGTCAAAGAACTGGGGTTTGCCGGCTTCGTCCGCCAGAACTCCTTCTACGATTTCGGTTGATGCGCCTTCGACCTTTGCCGCGGATTCTCCGCGTGGGTAAGCACGTGGATGCGCGGTTCGAGCACTTCAATCTCGAGCGGGAAATTCGCCGGCTCCAGCCAAATCGCCTCACCGTCAACCTGAACCGGAATCCTCCCGTCGTATGACACGGTGATGCGTTTCACGTCCAGCATGTGCGTCTCCGGCTGAAGAATGTGAGTCCCGGCAAAGAACATCTTCTTGAGCCGCAGCTTTCGTATAATTCCGACCTGCGACATCGCGCAGAGATTCTCGTCTCCGGGAAGCACCGGTTTCGCACCCCCGTAAACCCGGTGCCCGGAGAGTCCCATCGCCACAAGAATGAATTTGTCGCGAAGCGTTTCGACGCCGCCGGAGCGGGTCTCGGCGACTATGGTCATCGGTTCATCCCTGTAGGGCGGATTGTAGAAGAGGGTCGCGACATCGGCAAGGATCTTGTACACATCACCGGGTATCACCGACTTCAGACGATTCGTCAGATAGGTAATGTAGGCATCGATTCCGATGGAGGCAATGTTGAACGAATAGAGCGCCGGAAGCCCTCGTGGCTGGACCCGAAGCGCGCCGATCCGTTTCCCATCTTCTCCCTCGTAGAGGATGTCACAGGCCTCGGCGACTTCAAGGGCGTCGGCTGAATCGTTTCCCGTGCCCATTGGAAGGCGAAAGATCTCGAGCCGATCCAGATCTGCCGCTGCCCCGCGGTAGAAGACGCTCAAGACCTCCTCGTGAGTGCCATCGCCGCCGACGGTGACCACCAGGTTCCGTGTTTTCGGAGATTCCTCACCGGTCTGTCCGATACGATCGAGAATTTCTGCGGCGATCGCCGCCGCGTGGCCCGGTCGGTCGGAGATATGCAGAGTAGCGGACGGCTCAGAGTGATGCTCCTCCGGCGCGCCAGATTCCGCGCGCAGTCGATGCAGACGCTCCACAAATGCACGCACGACACCAAGTTCCTGGTGGAATATTCCGCGGCGGGCGACCCGTCCTGCCACCGGATTGACGATGACATCTACGCGATACGGTGTTCGTTTCAGCCGGTGGGAGAACCCAAGAACGCGAACGATTCCGCGGAAAAACTCGTCGATCTGCTTTGAATCCATGGTTTTTTGATCTCAGTTAGGTATACCGGGGAAACTTCGGTATTGTCAACGAAAATCGCAGAACGGTCACCGATCCTCGGTCGAACGAATGCCCGCCAAAGGAAGCGCGAACAGATCGGCGCGGCTTTCCACGAGGATTCCTCCCATGCCAATCGCCAATGCGGGTTCGAGGTCCACCTCGTACCGGTCTCCGATGCTGACCATCTCCGACGGCGAAAGATTAAGAAGTTCGGCAGCACGTCGAAACGGCAGCGCGTTCGGCTTCGACACCATGGTGTCATCAAGCCCGACAACGGCCGAAAACGCGGCTTCGATACCCAGCGCACGCAAGGTTCTTCTCGCCGTGGACTGAGGGTTGTTCGTTACGCAACAGAGACCGACACGATCGCCGAGCCCCGAGAGAAGGACCGCAAGCTCCGCATCCGGTTTCAGATACCGCTCAGGGGCAAGCTCTTCCTCGCGCCACCGGACGCTGAGCTGGATAGGCACGCCGAAATGGAGGAAGATGTTGCCCAGAGACGGCTTGCGACCTTCGTTTGCTGCGGCCTGTTCGTCGCGATACGCAACGATCAGTTTCCGCATTTCTTCGGTGGACGCCCCTCGCTCCCGCGCGAGCCTCGCTATGAGAAGGTCCGTCTGGAGGCTGACGTATTCTTCGTGGCGGTAGAGCGTGTTGTCGATGTCGAATGCGATGCCGCGGATGATCTGCGGCAGGGCGAAAACCTTCATCTCCTGACCTTACCGGAACATTCAGCTCTGAACAAGGCGACCTGCGCGAAATCTGCCTTTGCGGTTGCCCCCCGTTATTGTACGTTCTATACTGCGAGGCGGCAATGAACCATGAGTTTCACTACTACACGCTCCACTATCTGGCGACTCAGGCCGGGATGAACAAAGATGAGGCCTACACTCTCGCGTACTCCTCACAATACCTCGACAACGCTCTGGTTTCTTATGACGTAGAAACTGAGCGAGGAACCTATCCGACGCTGGTTACCCATCACTTTGGATTCTGGAATGCCCGGCAGGAGGCAGATGTTTGGATTCCGTTCCATTTCTTTCCGGGCGATGATGACTGGAAACCCGCCCGCAGAATTGACGGCCGGAAGAACAGCTACAACGTCACCCCGAATTCGCGGAGACTGAAACAGTATCTCGTGACAGCGCTGAAAAGCCGAAATCTCTACCGTGTTGGCATAGCGCTCCACACGTTCGCCGACTCCTGGGCGCACCAGAATTTCTCCGGACGAAACGAAGAGTGGAATCGCGTCGAGGAAAGTTCACTCATTCCACCCATCGGTCATGCCCAGGCCCTCGCCTCGCCGGACCGGCTCGACGCAGTCTGGGAAGACCCGCGCCTTCTCCCTGCACACCGGCTGGTGCGGAACCGCGACCGCTTTTTCGCCGCCGCGCAGAAAATCTACGCCTACCTTTGCACATACAACCGACGGCCATTCGCCGACTGGGAACTCGTTTCAGATCGGCTCGCGGAGATGCTCGGCAGACCCAACCAGGAAAAGAGCAGCAAAGAGCGTGTTCTTGATTTTATTATTGAAGCCGATGTCCTCGAGTACCGCCGAAACGCGTGGAAAAGCGAAGCGTTCTATCTGAATGAGACAACCGGCGACGAGGAGGTGGGCTCAACCTACGACAAACTGTTGTGGCTGCGAAATGAGGTGCTGCATGAAACCAAGCTGGTGGAAAAACGTCCTGTAACCGCACGGGCGGGTTTCTACGACAGTCACCTCTACCGCTGGAACGAGGCCGCCATCGCTCAACGGGAGAGCGCAAGAGTGATCCTCGGACAACTTCTCAAAATCTAGCAACCGGAGCTCGCCACCTATTCATCGAAGAGAATACCTGCAAGCTCATCGATACCTCCGCAGCGCCTTTCCAGCCGATCGGCGAGAAGCTTTGCGTAGGGCGTACTTTCAATATCCTTCGGATCTACACCGAGCAGGCTCAGGAACTCACGGAGGGCCGCGTAGGTCTTTTCCCGCCCCAAACCGGCCCGGCCCTCCTCATCATCTACCACGCATTCTATTTCGATGAAATCGCCAAGCCCGGCAATGTGGCTCAGTTCAGCTACGAGCGGTACCTCACCCGCGCGCCAATAACGGAAGCCCTCCTTCACCTTGCAGGAGAATACGCGGCAGCCCAAACGGGCGGCAAGTTCCAGAAAAAGACGCGCGTCCGATACGGTAAACTCTTCTTCGCGATTGATCTCGATTCCACCGGAGAGCGCACGATCCTTGAATGTACAGGTCGCCGTCCCACCCTCGATTCGCAGGCGGAAATCGCGCGCATTTGCCGGCGCACCAGCGAGATCGGTAGACGAACTCTCCGGCCGCCAGTGAGCCCACGATTCCGCCGGTTTGCCGGTGGGTCCATGCAAATAGATGTCCTTCTTGACGTAACTCCGTTCGAAGGTGCAGAGTCTGTCAAGCTCCCGGCGGACATTTTGCGGGTCGCGCGCCCACGCCTTGATTTCGATCTCGGTGGCCACGATTCTACTCGAACACGACAGTCTTGTTTCGAAATACAAGGATGCGGTGCTCGAGATGCAATTTCACAGCCCGTGTAAGCACCGTTTTTTCCAGATTTCGTCCCTTCATGACGAGGTTATGGACGTTGTTTTTGTGGCTTATCCGGGCAACGTCCTGCTCAATGATCGGCCCCTGGTCGAGATCAGCCGTGACGTAGTGACTGGTCGCCCCGATAATCTTCACGCCGCGCGAATAGGCCTGGTGATAGGGCTTCGCACCGACGAAAGCGGGCAGAAAGCTGTGATGTATGTTGATGATTCGGTACTTGAACTCGTCCACGAATCGTTCGCCAAGAATCTGCATGTATCGCGCGAGCACCACCAGATCGATCCCTTTTTCATGCAGAAGAGCGACCTCTTTCTCTTCGACCGCGTCTCTGGTGTCGGCGCTCACCGGAAAGAACGCAAATGGAACGCCGAAGTACTCTGCAATCGGTTCGGTGTCGCGATGGTTTCCCACAATGAGCGCAATATCGGCGTGCGTCTCCCCCTCCCTGTTCCGCAAGAGCAGATCGTAGAGGCAGTGGTCATACTTGGAGACGAAAATCGCCATGCGGATGCGGCGGGAGGAAAACTCGATACGGTAATTCATCGTGAATTTTGTAGCAATCGGCTCAAAGGCCGCGACGATCTTTTCTTGATGGATCTTGAAATCACTCAAGTCCCACACAACCCGCATGAAGTATGTCTGCGTCTCGGGATCGCTGTACTGGTCCGACTCCAGAATATTGCCGCCGTAGGTGAAAACAAAGTGAGATACCTCGGCCACAATGCCGCGCGTATCGGGGCACGAAAGGAGGAGAATCGCTTCAGGATTGGTGGTGTTCTGCATCGAGCAGAGTATATCGAAACCGGGGCGCGCTGAAAAGTAAAGAAGCCCGGACTGCGGAGGATCCACAGCCGGGCAGGGAGGGACGGTTTTCTCCAGGGCCGGCTGCCGCGGAGCTCCGCGAAGATCGACCCGGGCGCCTCTTCAGAAACTGAAACCGCCGAAGATGCCGCTGGAAAATCGGGTCAACGGAAAAGCGGCAATGTTCGTTCCCGTGATTGGACCATTGTCGAACCGGTAGTCGGCTTTGAGTCCGATGTGAAGCTCGTGGAAACGGAACGCAATGCCTGCGCCTACCTGGCCGTAGAGCGACAGGTAGATCATTCGGTTTGATCCCGGGTCTGCGAACCCCTTCGCCTCGTAATCAGTCGCATCTACCCGCCCGGCGCACCCGAGCTGTCCTTCTACGAAGGGATCAAACGCTGATCGCTTGAGGAAATGGTAGCGAAGGTCAAAGCCACCGAGCCAATCCACAAGAGTTCGGTCGGGCGCAAGCGCAGGATCCAGGGTCGGGATCTCCGAGAAACGGGCAGTGGTTGTCATGCCGAAACCCATCTGGTTTGAAATAACCTCCCAATAGACTCCGCGGAACGTTTCGCCACACGGGAACGCACGGCTGTTGTCGGCTGTTTCGCTAACCTTCGTGATTTCTTCTGTTCCGATAATTCCTATCCGGACCGACTCTGCGAACACAAGCCCCGGCAGCCCAAAGGCGATAATAAGTGCTATTGCGCGGTACTTCATTGCTGTCTCCTTGCCTATGAAACACCGCGAGCTGCGGAATCTGTCACCTGAATCGGCGCCGAAACCGGTTACTAGTCCCGGAGGTAACGGATCACTTTTTCGGGCACCTCTGTGATTCTTTCATACACTAATCGGTAGGTAATATTGCGATTGTCCGGAGAGTCCTCGACGACCAGCCCCGCTTCCTTGAGCTGCTTCAAATGTCGGGAGACTACCGACGGAGACAGTTCGATGCGTTCGGAGATCTTGCGCCCATTCGAGCTGGGGTACTGCGCGATGACCCGAAGCACAGCGAGTCGGGTGTCGTCGGCAAGGGCGCGCATCAGCTCAACCGCGCGGTTCTTGTCTGCTTCAACGTTCCGCTCATACTCTTCTGTTCGCGAACAGTCGTAAACGACGGTCACAAGCCCGTAACCGAAAAAACTCATCCTCCGGCAATTCGTACGATACACCGGAACGAATCGGATTTCCCGATATGGTTGGTCCGACGGAATGGGGTCGGGAAGGTCACATCCGGTTATGTCGGTGTAGAGTGAAGTGCCGCCTTGCTGCTCCAGCTGATCCCGGCGCTCACGAACACTCTTCTGCGCGCAGGGAAGAAACTCTTTCGAGTGAGCGACGTAGAACTTGTCATGGTAGGTGCGCCAGAGCCCGACGAGAGTCGCACGATACGCCGAAGCATCGTCGGCCCACTGCAGCGAAGCCGTCGAGTAGTAACTGCTACGCCGGAGATCCGCCTCCAGGAGCATCCTCTCGAGACCGGCGCGGCTCAAAGGATGGGGGATCTGCTCTACCGGACAGAGGCGGCCGGTCATGAAAAATGCGAAGCGGCCGAGATCCATCTGGGCGATGTGATCGATAAAACGCGGGATATCGTTTGCGTCCGGAGCGTCGACTCCGAGCTCCAAGAATAGCGAACCATCCTGAAATCCATGGTAGAAATCAGTCAGTTCGTTCACGAATCTGTTCCCGAGCTCGCTCCGCACCGTCTCGGTCCACTCGGGATGATGGAAGGAGTCGACCACGCTCTGAAGACTCATCAGCATTTCGAAAACCTCGGAAGTCTGGAACAGCACCAACGGTGTAATCGGGTCATGCGAGGCGGGTATTTGCAACGGCATCTTGCGATGGTTCCTCCGGAAATTGAGTTTAGCCGATCATACATCGGCCGAACAGTCGGCGCAGATTGACCGTTCTATCTCGCCGAAGTAGCTCCGTCTTTCGGTGGTGTTTCGCGCCGCAATCGACGCGCCCAGTCGGAGCATCCACAGGCCTACCGATTTCCGAACATCACGGCGGTTTCCTGTCCGCGCCAAGTCGCTGAGCCGTGCGTTCCCTGCATCCCGCCGCAGTTCGGTTACCCGTTCAGCCATCATACGCCCGAGAAAGAAATCAGTTCCGTTCACGATGATCCTCCCATCTATTGTGTAATTGCACTATCCCGCAACTACACAATTACAATATCAAACATACCTACTGCCGTCAAGTGGCGCGGTGAGTGATATTCGCCGGTAAATCGGATTGATTTCCGCCGATTGAGCGTATACTGTTACCAGATATCGCAGGAGGATAGGGTGGTAACGAGAACTGCCGCAATTATCGCGGGCATACTCCTGGTCTTGGCGCTGTTTCCCGCGGTCGCGCAGTCGGCGGCAAATCCGCCGGGAGGAAATCAACCCGAGACTTTCGCGGTCAGATTCACCTCGAATGTCCCCGGGGCCGGGGTCTTCGTCGATGGTGTCCCGGTTCAATGGACCAGCTCATCCGATTCGAACGGTGCGCCGGCCGCCAGCAGCGGCGCCATCATAGAAGCGCGGCTTTCGGCCGGCCGCCACGATATCCGCATGGCGGCGACAGGTTTCGAGGACTGGAATCGCACCATCGTGATAGGATCGCCCATTACCGTAAATGCGACGCTCGTTCCGACAAAAGGCGCACACGTGCACAGCGTCGTGATTTCCGCGAACATCAACGGCGCGTCGGTTTCGGTCGACGGGTATGAGCTCCCGCAGGGGACACCGGTGCGGGTAAGCCTTTCTGACGGGAGCCATTCGGTCCGGGTGAGCCGGTATGGATATACGGACTGGACACAAACCTTCGATCTCGCTGCCGATACCACCGTGCGCGCGGATCTTTCCCCCGCAAGTTATACGTTGAATGTGATTTCGAATATCTCGGGCGCGTCAGTGACGATCTCCGAGATCACCACCGATGCTCCTCCGTTTCAGAAGATGCCGTCCGGCACCGTCCCCTATCGTATCACGCTGGGCGCCGGCAGCTACATCATTACACTCACCGCCAACGGCTACCTGCCTTTCACGACGACCGTGACGCTCGCGGCCGATCAGACAGTCCGAGCGGTTATGATTCCGGCAGTCGCGACGATAGAGCTTTCGGTGCCCGATCGCTACCGAAATCCGTTCGACCGGAACTACGTCAGCCGGATCGAGTGGTACGTGGATGGGCAGCGGCACGTGGGCGTAAACGGCTCGTCTATCCAGGTAGCTGCGGGAGCCCACGATATTCGCCTGGTGAGCGGTGGATTTTCGATTTCGGGCCGTTTTGTCTTTCAGGCGGGTCGCGTGTACCGGCTTGAACCGGAACTACGGCTTCGGCTCCAGGAATAGTCGGATACCCGGTGCATCCCTCCACCGTTGTCAGGTATAATTAGCGTGTCTACCGCACATCATGGAGGAAACTTTTCATGAGAGCCTCATTTACCTATTTCATGCCCACGAGGATCATTTTCGGCGCGGGGAAGCTCGCAGAACTTGCTACGTCTCCCTATGTTCCCGGCAAACGCGCCCTCCTGGTGATCGGGGCCGGAGGGGCGATGCGCAAACAGGGATACCTCGATCGCACGGTTGGATATCTCAGACAGAATGGCGTCGAGTCTGTGGTGTTCGACAAAATAGTACCCAATCCGGTGGCCGAACACGTGGACGAGGGTGGACGCCTCGCGCGCGAACAGAAGTGCGACTTCGTCCTCGGCCTCGGCGGTGGAAGCACGATCGATTCGGCCAAAAGCATTGCCGTTATGGCGACCAATCCGGGCAGCTACTGGGACTATATTCCTTCGGGAAGCGGGAAGGGTAAACGCGTAGAACGCCGTCCACTCCCCATCGTTGCGGTGACCACTACTGCAGGAACCGGAACCGAGGCGGACCCCTGGACTGTCATCACCAGAAGCGACACGAAGGAAAAGATCGGCTGGGGAAACGATTGGACCTTTCCGGTACTTTCCATCGTGGATCCGGAGCTCATGCTGAGCGTTTCTGCCGCGACCACTGCCCACACCGGAATGGATGCCTTTTTCCATTCCGTAGAAGCCTATCTGGCAACCGTGCATCAACCTGCGAGCGATCACCTTGCCCTGGAGGCGGTCGGGCTCACCACACGCTACCTCCCGGTTGCGGTCGCCAACGGCAAGGACATCGAGGCGCGGACAATGCTCGCCTGGGCCAACAGTGAGGCGGGGATCTGCGAATCTCTCTCCTCCTGCATCTCGCATCACTCTCTCGAACACGCAGTAAGTGCGTTCTACCCCGAGATCGCTCACGGCGCCGGACTTACAATGCTCTCAATTGCCTATTTCAGCTATCTCGCCGAAAGAAATCCGGAACGGTTCGCAGACCTCGCACGCGCAATGGGTGAAAATGTCGACGAGCTTCCGCTCGATGAGCAGCCATTTGCATTCATAGCGGCCCTGCGAAAACTCATTCGCAGTATTGGAATGGCAAACGACCACCTCGGAAACCATGGAGTGAAAAAATCGGACCTCCCGGCCCTCGTCGAGAATGCGTTCCATACGATGGGAGCGCTATTTGAGGTGACTCCAGTGAAGCTTACCGTACGCGACGTGACGTCGATCTTCGATCGCGCATTGCTCTGACCACCGGCAGGAATTACCGCGTAGACATCATTTGACTGTTCAATTACATTACCTCAAGTCATTTTGTCAGCTATGAAAGATATGCCTTTGCGGGGGGAATCATGGAGCTTCGGACAAGTTGTGTGCACACGGGCGTGTACAAGGATGGTACCTATAACTCGGTGACCACGCCGATCTATCCAACATCCACTTTCGCGTTCGACCGGCTCGGAGAGCACCGGGGATACGACTACACGAGAACCGGGAATCCGACCCGCACGGCCCTTCAGGAGAGCATTGCCGCCATAGAAAAGGGAACCGGATGCGCAGCGACGGCGACCGGCATGGCGGCCGAAGTTCCGGTTCTCTTTCTCCTGTCGCCGGGCGATCACGTGGTAACCGGGAGTGACATCTACGGCGGTACCTTCAGGCTGTTCAGTTCGGTGATGGCTCGCATGGGAATCCGGTTCAGCTTTGTGGATATGCGCGATCCTGCCAATATCCGTGCGGCCGTCAACGCGGAAACGCGTATGATATGGGTGGAGACTCCCTCCAATCCGTTGCTGCACATCGTCGATATTTCCGGGGCCGCAAGTATCGCCGCGGAAGCAAACAGTTCACGCGCACCGCAGAAGCGCATTCTTACCGTTGTGGACAACACTTTTCTTTCGCCCTATTTCCAACAACCCCTCGAGCTGGGGGCGGACCTCGTCGTGCACTCGACGACGAAGTATCTCAACGGACACAGCGACGTCGTTGGCGGCGCAATAGTGTGGAAGGACCCGGAACTCGGCGAAAAGACCAGGTTTCTGGTCAACGCACTGGGCGTACCGGAAGCGCCGTTCGACGCATGGCTGGTCCTCCGCGGGCTCAAGACGCTCGGGCCCCGCATGGAGCTGCACCAGCAGAACGCTATGGCGCTCGCCGAGTTCCTCCGCGGCCATCCGGCGGCAAAAGCTGTGCACTACACCGGACTCGATACGCACCCGCAGCGCGATCTGATAAGCCGACAGCAACACGGTCACGGAGGCATGCTCGCCTTTGAACTCGATCGCTCACGAGTCGATATCGACCGATTTTTCGAGCGATTGACACTGTTTCATCTTGCCGAATCCCTCGGGGGCGTGGAGTCCCTCATTGAACACCCCTGGAGCATGAGTCACTCGTCGATGGGCTCCGAAGGGCTGGCCGCCTCCGGCCTCACCGAGGAGACTATTCGGGTCTCAGCCGGGATCGAGGATTCAGGAGATCTCGTGGCGGACTTCGAACAGGCGCTCGCCTGAACCGGCGCCGCCCATGTCCGGGCGATAACAGGCCGCGAACGGCGCACTCGCGACTGCGCATGCAAGCCGTGCGGGGAGTGCGATTCGCGGCGGCCACCGATTCTGGTGACTTTGCGGACCATTTCGGCGGCGGCTGCTATTTCTTCGCTTTTCCCTGCGCAGCCACCGCTTCCATTTTTTTCTTCAGTTCGTCCTGATCACCAAGGTAGTAGTGCTTCAGCGGGTTGAGATAGTCGTCGAGCTCGTACACCAGCGGGACTCCGGTCGGAATATTCAGCCCGACAATCTCATCATCCGGAATCTTGTCGAGGTACTTCACCAGCGCGCGAAGGCTGTTGCCATGCGCGGCAATCAAAACCCGCTTGCCGGAATGAATTGCCGGCGTGATCACCTCAAACCAGTAGGGCAGAAAACGTTCCACGGTGTCCTTGAGACACTCGGTAAGTGGAAGGTCCTTGAGAGGCACGTTTCGGTAGCGGGCGTCGTTGCGGGGATTGCGGGGATCGGAGGGTTCGAGCTCCGGCGGCGGAACGTCATAACTTCGGCGCCAGATATGAACCTGCTCTTCGCCATGTTTTGCCGCAGTCTCGGACTTGTTGAGCCCTTGCAGACCACCATAGTGGCGCTCGTTCAGGCGCCAGGTCTTGTGGACCGGAAGCCATACCTGGTCGATTTCCTGAAGGACAATATCGAGAGTGTGGATCGCCCGTTTCAATACCGAGGTATAGGCTACGTCGAAAACATACCCGCCGTCCCGGAGGAGTCGTCCGCCTTCGTGCGCCTCGGCGACGCCGGTCTCCGAAAGCTCCACGTCGGTCCACCCGGTAAAACGGTTCTCCCGGTTCCAGTCGCTTTCACCATGACGAACGAGTACCAGCTTTTGCATGTCTTTCTCCTTTCGATCCTTGTGAGTTATTGCAAATTCGTAGTCAAATATTCACAAATCGGGTCACGTGTCCACTCGGAGAGTGTCTACTCGAGCCGGCCGCGTGATTCCTCTGAGCGCCTCGGATCAGGAGTTCTTCTCTGGTTCACTCTTGTTCTCTTCGGCAACCAGCTGGTGCGCGGTTGTCCACGCGAGAAGCGCGCACTTGATTCGCAGAGGAAACTTTGCAACTCCCTGCATTGCCTCGAGATCTGCTGCCTCGTCGGGGAACTCCGGAACTTCGTTGCGCGTGAGCATTCCCTTGAACTTGTCGATAAGAGAGTTCGCCTCGGTCAAGGTCTTTCCGCGAAAAGCGTCGCACATCATGTCCGCCGACGCGAGACAGATTGAACAGCCCATACCCTCGAATGCCGCATCCTGGATCTTTCCGTTTTCCACCTCGAGATAGAGCTCGATGTCGTCGCCGCACGACGGGTTCGCTGCTTCGAGGTGTCGCGCCGCATCAGGAAGCCGCTTCCGGTTCTTCTTTGACTTGTAATGATCGAGGATTATCTCTTTGTACAGGTCTTCGTTCAAATTCATCCAAACACTTCCTTCACCCTTGCGAGTGCACGAATGAAGATGTCAATCTCCTCCGTGGTGTTGTACAGGTAGAGCGACGCGCGGACGGTTCCCGGAATACCCAGAAAACGCATATAGGGCTGCGCGCAGTGGAATCCGGTCCGAACCGCAATGCCTTCGCTGTCGAGAACGGCGCCGGTATCGTGTGAATGAACGTCGTCTACGTTGAACGAAAAAATGCCGCCAAGATGTTCCTTGTCGGAAGTTGCGTAGACCGCTATTCCCGGCACATCCTCCGCCGCGGCGGTCAGATAGCGTATGAGCATCCTTTCGTGCGCCGCCACCCGCTCCATTCCCAGGTTCGTGAGATAGCGAACCGCGGCGCCAAACCCGATGACGCCCGCGACGTTCGGTGTCCCTGCTTCGAAGCGTTCCGGTATTCCCCTGAAAGTGGCGCGATCCTTGTACACTTTAACGATCATGTCGCCTCCGTAGTTGTACGGAGTCATCTCGTCAAGAAGTCTCTCCTTGCCATAAAGCACACCGGTCCCGGTGGGACCGAGCATCTTGTGGCTCGAAAACACGAGAAAGTCGCAGTCGATGTCGGTCACATCGGTTTTGTGATGGGACACATACTGCGCACCGTCCACGAGAACCACTGCCCCGTGCGCGTGGGCGATTCGCGCTATCTCTTTCACCGGTGGCATGTAGCCCGAGACGTTCGACATTGCCGTAATCGCCACGAGTCTTGTGCGGTCGGTTATGGTCTCTTCGATGCCTGAAAGCGAGAGGGTTCCGCTCTCCGGATCTATGGGAAAGAACTTGAGAATTAGTCCCTTCTCCCGGGCCAGCTCCTGCCACGGAACGAGGTTGGCGTGGTGTTCGAACTCGCTGGTGACTATCTCATCCCCGGCCTCGAGCCGCTGTCTGCCCCAACCGCTTGCCACCATATTGACGCCCTCGGTAGCGCCTTTTGTGAAGACGATGTGACCGTCGGCGGGGGAATTGATGAACGAGCGCAAGCTGTCTCGCGCTGCGTCAAAGGCGAGCGTCGCGCGCTCGCTGAACTCATATACCCCTCGGTGGATGTTCGCACCCATCGTAGTGTAGTAGGCGATTTCAGCATCAATGACGGACTGCGGCTTCAGCGAGGTTGCAGCATTATCGAGGTAGACAAACCGTTTGCCGCGCATCTTCTGCAGAAGGATCGGAAAATCCTTCCGCACGAGGTCCACATCGTACGGGCTGCTGTTTTGAACTCCGGCTTTGCCGGCGGTGTTGATCTGACTCATCTTATTCCGACCGGGATCACACGGTAAACCTACCAATTTCTCTACCGGGTTGTCAATGGAGGAAACTTTATCGATTGACCAATGACGCCTCAACCGTCACGAAACGCTCTGCATGTGGCCATGCCGATAGCGGCGGCATGGCCCGAAACGCCGGCCGCCCCGGCTGCGCCGCAGCACTCACCCACCGCGGCGCCTCGAGTATCGGTCGGGCGGAGGCTGCCCGAACTCTATTTGACAGCGGCCTTGAGGTTTTGGGTTACCTGATTCCAGTTGATGACGTTGAAGAAGTTGCTGATGTATTCCGGCCGCTTGTTTTGATATTTCAAGTAGTAGGCGTGTTCCCACACGTCAATTCCCAGAATTGGCGTGCGACCGTCGGTGTAGGGACTGTCCTGATTTGGGGTGCTCTGCACCTCGAGAGTCCCGCTCTTGTTAACGACGAGCCATGCCCACCCGCTGCCGAATCGAGTCGCGGCCGCGTCGGAAAACAACTCTTTGAATTTATCAAAGCTGCCGAAGGCAGAATTGATCGCGGACGCGATTTCGCCGCTCGGTGTGCCGCCGGCCTTCGGCGCCATCATCGGCCAGAACAGCGAGTGGTTCATGTGTCCGCCGCCGTTGTTGCGGACCGCCGTGCGGATCTTTTCCGGAAGGGAGTTCAATTCCCGGACAATTCTGACGATGTCCCAATTTTCGTACTCGGTACCCTGGACAGCAGCGTTGAGCTTGGACACATATCCTTCGTGATGCTTGTCATGGTGAATGCGCATCGTCTGCTCGTCGATGTAGGGTTCGAGCGCGTTGTATGCGTAGGGTAGCTCGGGTGTCTTGAAAGCCATTTCATCCTCCTGTCGTTGTATCGTTCTTCGTCTAAAGTACTATGGATGCGCAGAAAAACATAGTAAATCGATCAGAAATACGGATACCGAGGATGACGTTCACAAACACGAGACTCGGCGGTCTACTGCTTCAGATAAAATCCGGAATCGGGAAGTTTTCCGCCGATCGATGCGGGAGAGAACTTGAGGAGCACGCGGAGAAAAGCTTCGACGGCCGATCGGGCCGCTTCGGCCGGTTCGTAGACCAGACTCATCCGCGGAACTGCGTCAGCCGCGGCGGCGGCTTTGAGCCCCATCCCATGCTTCTCGATGAGTATTCCTGCGTCTTTCGGGTCGCTGTTCACCCAATCCACCGAATCACGATAACGGGCAAGAAAAGCCGTGATCGCCAGGGGGTGATCCTGCACAGCGCGCCTTCGCACCACCAGGCAGCCCTGTGCAAGCGGCGTCGTGCCGCCGACCGTCTTTTTCCAGAGCTCTTCGAACCGCAGCGCCACGCGCGCATTCGGGTTTTTTTCCAGCACCTGCGTGACGAACGGTTCCGGCAGCAGTGCAAGCTTCACCCGTCCGGCGATCATCATGCTGGCGAGCTCCACCTGGTCGAAATTGAAGTTGAGTTCGACGTCGGTGTCGGGACTCAATCCGTTTTCCGAAAGGACGTAGCGCATGAGGATATCCGGGTTCGCCCCTTTACCGGTCAGATAGACCGTCTTTCCCTTGAGATCCTCAAGACTCTCGACGGTGGTTCCGTTGGAGACCAGGTAGAGCACGCCGAGGACATTTACCGCAGCAAGCTCATACTCCACGCCGCTGTTGTAGAGCTTTGCCGCGATATTGAGCGGAAGACTGGCGACGTCCACCTCCCCGCTGAGGATGCGGGAGACCATGAGCTCGGGAGTCCCCACCACCTCGTAATGAGCAGAGAGGTCGTCGGTTACCCGGGGAGCCTGATCGATCAGGCGGATCATGCCCATGCCGGTCGGCCCGCGGAGCGTTGCCACACGGAGAGTCACCTCCTGCCCGACGGCAGTGCCCGGCTTGTTGTTCCTGTTCGACACGGCCTCCCGCGCGCCCGCGCCAAAAAGCGACACGCTCGGTAAGAGGCAGAGCACCGCCGCTAGGGTTACCGCTGCTTTTCCCCGGATCATCACTGTTGCACCCATTTCAGCTCCTCCTCTACGCTGTTCGGCGCCCAGCCCTCCCGAACGGCCTTCTGATAGGTCTTTGCGCGATCACGGTCGTTCACCATAATCACCCCAACGAGCCGGTTCGCTCGATACCAGAGCAGTCGGTAGCGATCTCCGCTGCCGGTCTGCTCGACAGCGCGATAGGCAGATTCCTCTTCGATCCTGCGCGCGGCGGTGATACCCGCCGCGTGGGCAGTATTGACTCCCGGTAGAACGCCGGCAGAAAAGTAGTACTGGCCGAACACCTCGCATTTCAAGCGGAACGGCGGGTTCTCGAAAATCGACCGTGGGTTTTGCGTGCCGAGGCCCAGATAGGATGCAGCGTTTCGCGCGGCAATCTCACCCTGGTACTCCGCCGCATGCCAGAGATACGAAAGGAACCCTTGCGCGTGCTCGGCGACGTCACCGGCGGCGAACACTCCAGGCGCGCTGGTTTCCAGATACTCATTGACCGTTATACCCCGCCGAACATCGATGCCCGCACCGACAGCCAGATCCACCGACGGCCTCACGCCGGTGCAGGCGACTACGGCATCAACGCCTACCCTCTCATTGCCGAGGATTGCGGTAATTCCCTCTCCAGCGTTCGTCTCCCCCGGCCTCCCCGGCTCGAGAGCACTCACCCTCTTTCCGGCCGCAATCTCGATCCCGTTCGATTCGATAAACCGGGCAAGATGCCGGGAGGCATAGTCGTTGAGCTGTCTTCCCATTACGCCCCGTGCCGAGACGCTGAAAACGACCTCTTTTCCCATGCGGGAGAATTGTTCGCACACCTCCACGCCGAGGACGCCGCCCCCGACAACCAGAATCCGACGCGCGCCTTTTGTCGCATCCAACAGATGCTCCACATCGGCCGCGGTCCACACGGTGTGGATCGGCACCCGGTCGGCGCCCGGAACTTCAAGCGGTGCCGAAACGCTCCCGGTGGTCAGGAGCGCTGCGTCCCAGCGAATCGTCTGCCCATCGTCAAGACTTACGCGCTTTTGCCCGATATCAAGCTCCACTACCTTGCGGCCGGAGAGCAGGGAGATGCGGTTCGATCGGTACCAATCGTCGGTCTCGAGCGAAAATGCGTCTCGAGAAAACGGCATGTTCTTCGAGATTTTCGTCCGTTTGTACGGGAGCCGGTCTTCCCCGTTCACCAGCACTATGTCCACTGCCCCGCCAATCGAGGCGAGTGTTTTTGCAGCGGTGAATCCTGCGATGCCGGCGCCTGCCACTACCACTCGCGGAAACTTTTGTCC
Organism: uncultured Spirochaetota bacterium; assembly: GCA_963832675.1. Classification (GTDB taxonomy): domain Bacteria; phylum Spirochaetota; class Spirochaetia; order DSM-27196; family DATKUC01; genus DATKUC01. The sequence goes on from CAWHUY010000012.1 coordinate 22,463, forward strand.
AAATTCATTCGCCATTTCTTTCATACACTTGCACTCAACATTTCCATACGCTATAATTTCTCACACCTTACACGTTCCTGCGAACTATGCCGACAAAGGAAACCAATATGTCAGATCTTTCGACGTCCTACCTGGGGCTGAAACTGAAGAATCCTCTCATCGTTTCGAGCTCCAGCATGACTCAATCGCTCAATGGTGTAAAGAAGTGCGCCGAGCAGGGCGCCGCCGCGGTCGTGCTCAAGTCATTATTCGAAGAACAGATTGAAGTGGAAGTCGACGCCCAGGAAAAAGAGGTCGACGTTTCGATCCACCCCGAGGCACAGGAGTACGTGCGTCAGATGGGCATGCGACTCGGTCCCAACAGCTACCTCGACCTGATCCGGGAATCGAAGCATTCAGTCGATATCCCGATCATTGCGAGCGTGAACTGCGTCGACGTCAAATGGTGGGGACATTACGCAAAACAGATACAAAGCGCCGGGGCCGATGCTTTGGAATTGAACATATCGATTATGCCTCGCGGCCTCTCGGAGGCCGCGGAAACGATCGAAAAGCAGTTCACCTCAATAGTGCAGGCTGTTCGACAGCAGGTCGATATTCCACTTGCCGTCAAGATCGGCCCCTATTTTTCCTCCCTCCCGAAATTCGTTCTCGAGCTCGAAAAGGCCGGCGCTTCGGCCGTTGTCCTCTTCAATCGGTTCTACCAGCTCGATATCGACTTGCGGCTCATGAAGCTCGCGCCAGGCTATCAGTTCTCGAGTCCGAATGAAATCCACGTCCCGTTGCGCTGGATTTCGATCCTGTCGGAAAAGGTGAAACTGGACCTCGCGGCCTCTACCGGCGTTCACGACGGCGAAGCGGCCGCAAAGATGCTTCTGGCCGGCGCCGCCGCCGTACAGATCTGTTCAACCCTCTTTCTGCACGGGTTCAACCAGATTCAGGTCATTCTGAATCAGCTCGATCAGTGGATGAAGTCTCAAGGAATGAACAGCGTGGATCAGTTCCGGGGGAGGTTGAGCCAAAAAGGCAGCCCGAACCCCGAAGCGTACGAAAGATTCCAGTACATCAAGGCTCTTACCGGCGTCGCCTGAGGCGACGCCGATCACGCTCCGGCGAAAAGGTCTCTGAAAAACAGCTGGACCGAATCGAAAACCTTTCGGAAAAATCCGCCCTCTTCGACTGCGCGAGTTGCCCGAAGCGGGAATCGACCGACCTCTTTGCCGTTGACGGTATAGACTACCGCTCCCAATGAATCGCCTTTTTTCACCGGCGCAACGATGTCGCGCTGCTGCTCCACCACGCCCTTCAATTCGGTTACCTCTTCCTTGGGAAGAACCAGCACCGGCTCCTGCTCAGGAGCGATCTCAACGTGCCGCGCATTGCCCTTCCAAACGAGCACCGGTGCCGGTTTCGGGTATCCAAGCGTGAGTTTCGTAAACTTGGCGAAACCGTAGTCCAGGAGCTGCTCGGTTTCCTGCGCGCGAAGGCGGCTGCCACTTTCATGCATTTCGTCGCGCACCCCCAGAACCACAGCGATCAGCCGCATTCCGTCGCGCTCGGCCGTTACCGCCATATTGTACCCGGATTCGTCGATGTACCCCGTCTTCAGACCGTCGGCACCGGCGTATTTCCACAGCAGCACATTTCGATTTCGTTGGGTAATGGGATGCTCGTGATTCCCGTTTATGAGGTTCACGGGCTGCGGATAGGTGAACTCGCGCAGCGAGAGGAGGTCTCGTAGCGCGTCGGGATGAAGGGCGATGAAGTGCCTGCAGAAATCGGCATACTCGCGGGCAGTGACGCGGTTCTGCGCGCTTATTCCCGAAGGTTCGACGAAGTGCATTACCCGATAGCCGAACCGTCTCGCTTCGTCGTTCATCATCCGGGCAAACGCCGGAATCGAACCCGCGATCTGGTAGGCAAGCGCGTAGGCCGCGTCATTTCCCGAAGCGACGACAAGTCCCTTCAGAAGCTGATCGACTGTTAGCTGCTGATTGGGACCGAGGAACATCAAGGATGATCCGTAGGGCATGTTCCTGGCCCAGGCCTGGCGGACCGGCTGGATTACCTGCTCGGGATCCAGTCTGCCCTGGGCGATCTGCTCGAGCGCAATGTGCAGCGTCATCAGCTTGGTCAGGCTGGCCGGAGCAATCGGCTCGTCGGGATGATATTCGAAAAGGACCTTTCCGGTTTCCGCTTCCATGAGAATCGCCGATACGGCCTGGAGTGAAGGTGCCCGATCGATAGCGACGTTGGACTTGGAGAAGGCCGGCGATGCCGCAAACGGCAGAGCTCCGTATACGAGTAGAGCAATAGGGAGTACAAGACGGTTTAGATTGCGGTGCATGGCAGAGAGTATACAGAGTTTTTTCATCGTGGCAAGCCGCAGAACCTGGCGCAAGGCCATCGCTACTTTGCACATCGGCACGAAGGGGCTATCTTGTGAGCATGTTTCGCCAAGACGAAAAACCGATTCCGATAGCTGAGATGGTACTCGCGAGCATGTTCGCCGCAATGATAGCGGTGGGGGCCTACATCAGCGTCCCCATTCCGGGAAGCCCCGTTCCCATCGTGCTTCAGAACCTTTTTGTTCTGCTCGCCGGACTGATCCTCGGCTGGCGCTGGGCAGCCGCGGCCGTCAGTCTCTACCTGTTTGTCGGGCTGCTCGGCTTGCCGGTCTTTTCCGGCGGCACCGGTGGTATTGCCCATTTTCTCGGGCCGACCGGAGGTTACCTTGTTGGGTTTCTGGTCGCTGCGCCGCTTACCGGACTTATCGCGAATGGAAAACTGCCTGATCGCCTGCACGACGACCGGGCGGTGCGCAGGAACTTTCCGTCGCTGCTGCGTGATAGCGTCGCGGTGGTCGCGGGCACCGCAGCCGTATACGCGGTTGGCATCCCGTGGTTGAAGGCGGTGACGGCGCTCTCATGGACCGGAGCTGCCGCGGCGGGACTTGTCCCATTCCTCGTTGGCGACCTCCTCAAAGCCGCTGCAGCCGTTGCGGCCGTGAGACTGCTCGCTCCGGTGCTTCGGGCAGCCCTCGGCGGGCGCTACTCGGCAGACCCTCCCGAGTCGACCGAAAACCGGGCAGGCTGAGGAGTGGCAGTGCCGCTGATCGAGATCCGCGGACTATCACATGTTTTCCCGAGCAGTTCAGGGCGGGATGAGCGGTTTTCCGGTCTGCACGAACTTTCGCTGGACCTGAATGCGGGAGAATTTGTCGTGCTCGCGGGCCCCAGCGGCTCCGGTAAGACTCTTCTTGTCCGACACCTGAACGGACTTCTGGCCCCGACGGCGGGATCCGTTTTCTATGCCGGTGCGCCGCTGCGCACGCGGCTACGAGATGCCCGGCTCCGCATCGGCATGGTATTCCAGGATCCCGACCACCAGATCATCGGACAGACTGTCGAGGAGGACATCGCCTTCGGACCTCGCAACGCCGGTCTGGAGGCACGGGAGATCGCTCGGCGGGTGAAAGCGGCCGCGGCGGCGTTCGGGATGAGCGAACTGCTCGATCGCGCACCGCGGACGCTCTCCGGCGGAGAGAAACGTCGCCTCGCGCTCTCCGGTGTTTTCGCTATGGAACCCTCGCTTATTGTTTGTGACGAACCTTTTTCGAATCTCGACTTCGCGGCCGTGACGGGAGTGCTCGAAGCTCTGGTCGATGCGCACCGGTCCGGGTGCGGAATTGTAGTTGTCACTCACGAAATTGAGAAGGTGCTGGCGCACGCAACCCGGCTGGTTGTGCTGAAAAACGGTTTCCTCCGATATGACGGCCCGCCCGAGCCGGCGCTGGAACGTTTTGGCGAGTGGGGCCTGGTACCGGTGACTCGGCTCTTCCCGTCCGAGGGCGGAAGGCTGCTGCCTCATCTTACCTGGATGCCACCGCGGGGATCCCGATGACGGATGCGACGCTTTTCCAATACCGGTCCGGCGATTCGATCCTCCACCGAGCCGATCCGCGAATAAAGACCGCCGCTTTTCTCGCGTTCAACATAGCTATCGCGGCGGCGAAGTTTCCCGGCGTCGGGGTTGCAGCGCTGGTGCTGGTCGCCGGGTACGCGGCGACGCGCGTCTCTTTCGTGCAGCCACTCCGGGGCGGCTGGCCGATCATGCTGCTGGCGTTTTTCGTTGTGATATCGCGCAGTGTCGACGCGCATGGGTCGGAGGTGGCGCCCGTCGTGTCGTGGGGATCTATTCACCTGTATGGGGCCGGACTCCGATCCGGTGGAGTCTTCTCTCTCCGTCTCCTGGTTGCCCTGTGCGCGGCTCACCTTTTTGTGGCGACCACGCCGGTTCGCGCGCTGAGCCAGGTGGTCCGCTGGGCAATGTCTCCCCTTTTTCCGGAAAGCGCGGCCCGCGTCTCGGCGATGATCGGATTGACGGTGTCGTTTGTACCGATCTTCTTCCAGCTGACGACGGACTCCACAACAGCGCTTCTCTCCCGTGGCCTCTCGCCACTTCGGTCCCCGGTTCGTTATTTTCGCACCCTGTCGGTTGCAACGCTCCACGCGCTTCTCTACCGGTCCGGGGAAATATCGGCCGCACTCGAAAGCCGGGGTTTCCGCCCTGCGTCGGACCCCCCGGAGTTCACACCGCTGCGCCGGCTCGAACGGCGCGGCGTTGCCGCAACCGCGCTCTGTGCCGCTGCGGCAGCCGTTGCGGCGGCCGGGTTGTTCCTGTAATCCCGCAACAACTGCTTCAATTCGCCTCGGGTTGCACCAAGCGCCGCCCGCGGGTATAACTCATCCATGCTGCAGTCGGACTCCGGGCCATCTCAGAAGGCTCCTTCGGCGACGCCGGACGTTGCCGGACAAATCTTCACCTTTCTCGCATTTCTGATCTGGGGCCTTCTGCCCTTCTACTGGAAGTGGCTGCGCTCGGTTCCGGCTGTCGAGATCCTTGCACACCGGGTGATCTGGTCGGCCCTCTTCATGGGACTTCTCGTCGTCTTTCGCTACCGCGGCGAGGTCCGGGATTTTCTGAACGATTCCCATGCGCGCGCGCGTTCGATTGCCGCAGTCGCCTTTTGCGCCGTGGCCGTCGGTGCGAACTGGCTGCTCTACGTGTGGGCGGTAAATGCAGACCACGTCATCGAGGCAAGCCTCGGCTACTACTTCACGCCGCTTCTCAACGTTTTTCTGGGTGTCGTATTCCTCAAAGAACGTCCAAAACGACTGGAGATCTCGGCGCTCATTCTCGCCACGATCGGGGTAATTGTGGTAACCGTCGGTTTCGGCAGCGTGCCGTGGATCAGCATTGGACTCGCCGTCAGTTTCGGGTCCTATGGCCTGGTCAAAAAGATCGGCCACCTGAACGCCGCCGTGGGGCTCTCGTTCGAAATGCTCCTCATAGTTCCTGCAGCCGGAATCTATCTGACAATCATCGGAACGCGCGGTGAGAGCCACTTCAGCAGTTCGCCACTGAGCTCAATCCTTCTTGCCGGAAGCGGCGTGATAACCGCAATCCCGCTTCTCCTGTTCGGCGCCGGGGCCCGGCGCGTTCCGCTTTCAAATGTCGCTTTTTTTCAATATCTCGCACCGACGCTGATGCTGCTCATCGGAACAATTGCTTACCGGGAGCCGTTCACTACGCCTCAGCTTCTCAGCTTCTTTTTTATCTGGGCCGCCCTTGCGCTCTACACGATCTCGCTTGTTCGCACCTCCCGCGGGCGCCCGGCTGAGAGGTCTCCTGGGAAGGAACACTCGTGAGGCGGGCTGACGGCAGCGGCAGTCTCCATTCCTGGCGGACTCCCACCCCGCGAATCGCGGTGCTGATCGGAGTACTTTTCACCTCCACTTCTGCTATCCTGATCCGGCTTTCGGACGCGCCTCCGCTTGCGATTGCGGCCTGGCGCATGACCTTTTCGGCGCTGCTTATGCTTGTCCCAATGGTCTGGTCAATAGTGCCGGCCAGAATTCCACTGGGTGCGCCGAGACGCCTTCGGGGCACAGACCTTCTGTGGTGCATCGCAAGCGGTTTCTTTCTCGCACTCCATTTCGCATCCTGGATCACATCGCTCAGCTTCACCTCGGTAGCCGCAGCGACGGTACTGGTAGACACACACCCGATCTTCATCGTCGTCCTGAGTTCGCTATTTCTGAAGGAGAAAGTTCGCCGCCTCTCTCTCGGGCTGATCCTTATCGCATTGGCAGGAAGCGTACTGCTTGCCGTGGAGCCAGGATCCGGTGCAGGAGGAACTCTCTACGGAAACGGTCTCGCCCTTTTCGGGGCCATTGCGGTATCCGGCTATCTTATGATCGGCCGCATCGTGCGCCCCAGGCTCGGCGTGACTCAGTACACCTTCCTGGTCTACGCTTCGGCAGCCGCCATGCTCCTCGGGGTCTGTCTCATCACCGGGACCCCGGTTTCCGGCTTCTCCCCGGTCAACTACCTGTTGTTCGCGGGCCTTGCGGTATTTCCGACGCTGCTCGGACACAGCGTCTTCAACTGGGCGCTCAGATACCTGCCGCCGATATTCATATCCATCTCGGTGCTGGGTGAGCCGGTCCTTGCAACATGCATGGCCCTCCTCGTCTTTTCGGAGGTCCCCACCGCCCTGACCGTGATTGGCGGGGCGGTCGTCATTGGCGCTATCGGTGCCTACCTCCTGTACGAAAACGCGCTTCCACAGCGAGGCGGGCGCACACCAGTCCGAGCCACCGACTGAGAAGAGCCTGAGAGAGCTGTCGAAGATTTCTCAACTCTGATAGGATACCGAAATGAATCGAAGGTCCGACAGTCTGCAACACCGTTTTGCAAACAGCTCACCGTCGGTCCGGTCACTTTTGGAATCGGCACGGACCGCCGTCGGACAGGTCCTCGCCGTCAAGCCGGATGAATCGGTTCTCATCGTCACGAACCCGGTTTCGGACGTCTCAGATATTTCGATGGCCATCTACGATGCGGCTGTCGAAGCAGGAGCGCGGCCGGTGCTCGCATATCAGCCGCGAAAAAGTCAGCTGGACTTCGCGGAGCCGGCGGTGATCGAGGCAATCCGCAGCAGACCCGACGTCTTCATCTCGATGAGTGCGGGCAAACTCGGTAAGGACCGCAGAGGCATCGTGGAGCCGTATGAATCGCAAGGAAGACGATTCGACAATCTGTTCCACTTTCTCCTCTACGGCGAGAAATCAATGCGAAGCTTCTGGTCCCCCGGGGTAACCCGAGAAATCTTTCTTCGAGCCGTTCCTATCGACTACGGAACGCTTCGGCTAAAATGCGCGGCACTGAAACAGGTGCTCGATCACGCGACCTCGGTCCGCATCACCACGCGGGCCGGAACCGAGCTCACCATCGGTGTCAACGGTCGCACGGCCTACGTCGACGACGGAGATTTCACTCTTCCGGGCCGCGGCGGAAATCTGCCGGCGGGAGAGACCTACATCTCTCCGGCCCTCGGCAGCAGTGAGGGGCTTATCGTCTTCGACGGCAGTATCTCCTCCTATTCAGGAACGATTCAGATACGACAGCCCATCCGCGTCGAGGTTGTCGGAGGCTTCGTCACGAGCGTTGACGGCGGCACGGAAGCGGACGAACTCGCGGATACGATCCGGCGCGGGGAAGAGAACACCACAGCTCTGGAAAAACAGGGGAAGCTCCCTGCGGGTGACGGGGAACTGTACCGCCGCAACGTTCGCAACATTGGAGAGCTCGGCATCGGACTCAACCCCGCGGCGCGCGTCTCCGGCAACATGCTCGAAGACGAGAAAGCCTTCCGCACCTGCCACGTAGCGATTGGTCACAACTACGACGGGGATGCGCCGGCTCTCACCCATCTCGACGGTGTGATTCGAAATCCTACGATTTCCGTCGTCCACGATGACGGGTCGCAGATGGATGTCATGCGCGACGGTGAGTTTGTGTCGGTGTAACCCGCATCCGGGAGAAGTTGTCTGATTTCCCTTGCAAAACTTCGTACAACCGATATATAGTGTATTCGCGCGCGAGAATCACGGCGAAAAACGCTATATGTAGCGCGGCTGGGAGCGAATGGGGAGATGCGGTGCCCACACTGCCACAGTCTGGAAGACAAGGTAATTGAATCGCGTACACTCGCGAGCGGCGATGCGATTCGCCGCCGCCGGGAATGCACCGAGTGCGGTTACCGGTTCACCTCCTACGAGCGCATCGAAGAAAAACAGCTTATGGTCGTCAAACGCAGCGGTGACCGCCGGGAGCCGTTCAGCCGGGAAAAACTCGAACGCGGAATACAGCGCGCGCTCGAAAAACGTTCGGTGAGCCAGGTTCAGATAGAGAACATGATCAATCAGCTCGAGGATGAGGCCTCAATGAAGGGGCGCGGAAGCCATGAGATCGCGTCCCGGGATATCGGTGAAATGGTTCTGAAACTGCTCTACCGGATAGACAAAGTTGCCTATATCCGCTTTGCGTCGGTATATCGCAATTTCGAAGGAGTCGGCGAGTTCGTTCGAGAGATCGAGACGTTGAGCGTGGTTGCCGACAACGAATCGGACGCAGAGGAGTGACGCAGCCGTAGGGTCTGTATGGCGCGGGGTACGCGGGGAGGGGAAACCGGGATCGGTCGAGTTTTCGGGTCGTGTCGGCAGATATCGGACCGTTTGCTTGCCGGGGTAACACTGCAGCGGCTCCCGGACTAGGGGAGCCGCTGCAACTTGAGTCGAGGTATCCAGTTCTTGTGGATTGTGACACCTGATAGCGGCGAAGGGACTTGAACCCCTGACCGAGCGGATATGAGCCGCTTGCTCTACCACCTGAGCTACGCCGCCTTATCGCAATGGAGCGTACTATACCAACGCCTTCTGTTTCTGTCAACACAATGCCCTGTTCAGGACTGCTCCGTGCGCGCTCGTCCGCCCCGAAGAGAGAATACCACTCCTACCCCGCATAGAAATGCCGACACCAGGAAAGCAAGCCGGACGCTCTCGACAATTGCCGCGGAGGGAACTCCCGCCAGCATCTGATGTCCGATCTTCACACTGAATATCAGAAGGGATATTCCCATGCTGAGCATCTGTCCGAGTACCCGCATTGTCCCCAGCGTTGCCGACGCTACCCCGTAGGAGCGTTTGTCCACGTCCCGCAAAGCACCGTTTGTATTTGGCGATGAGAAAAACGCGAACCCGACGCCGAGTACGGCGAGCCAGATTATAATTCCGGCAAATGGCGTAGAGGCATCGACCAACGACAGCCCGAAAAGCCCGACGACCGTCAGAACCATGCCAAACGAAGCGACGATTCTTGGCTGGGCGCGGTCCGACATTCTTCCGGCGAACGGCGACAGAAGCGCCTGAACGATCGGTTGCGCGACCAGAATGAGACCAGCCTCACCGGCGGGCAGCCGGCGAACGTACTGCAGGTAGAGGCTGAGCAGAAAAGTTACCGCAAAAGTGGCCATGTAGTTGAGCAGGGCGGCGGCGTTCGCCGACCCGAAACCTGGATTCTTGATGAATAGCGAGATGTCCAGAAGCGGGTAGGCAATTCTCCTCTGCCGTCTGAGAAAGAGAAGTGCGCCAAGAACTCCGGCCCCAAGATAGAGGACGCCGGGCAACGAGGGAAGGAGAGAGACTCCGTACATGGCAGCGACCAGAAGACCGACGTAGATGATTGAACCTGCCACGTCGAGTCTCTCCGGTTGCTCCGATTTCCACTCCCCTTTCAGCCGCCATACGACGAGCACGATGACAAACAACGCGATCGGAATCTGCACGAGAAACACGCTTCGCCACCCCGCGTACTGCACGAGTGCGCCGCCGGCAACCGGCCCGAACGAGAGTCCAAGATAGGTGGCGGCGACGTTGATTCCGAGCGCCTTCCCTCGCTCATGCGGCTCAAAGACGGATGTCACCATCGCGACGCTCGTGCCGAACAGCATTGCGCTCGCGATGCCCTGAACGACGCGGACCAGCAGCAAAAAAACGATGCTTGGCGCGATCGCACAGAGGAAGGTCGTCGCAGCATAAGCTGCCATTCCCAGAAGAAAAATCCGCTTGCGTCCGACTATGTCGGCGATTCGCCCGAACGGCAGAAGGAGCGCTCCTGCCGCAAGAAGGTAGACCGTGGCAATCCAATTCAACGTCACGGCGTCGGCATGAAATTCCGACGCAATTGCCGGGAGAGCCACGTTGATCGCAGAGGACATGAAGGGTGCAAGAAGCGCGGCGATCGTTGCGACAAGCAAGGTTGTTCGTTTCAGAGGGGCCTCCTCCATTCGGTTCTACAGAAGGTTGTGTGCTATCGCTTCGGCGAAAAGTATCCCATTCCATCGGCTGTGGCGCTGGTAGGAAATCTTGTCATCGTATCGGTCGATCCTCGTGAGCCGTTCCTGCATATTCTTCACCGCTTTTCCAAGAACCGTAAGACGGTCCTCAAGCGAAGGGTCGCGTCCGGCTTCCCGCGCATCGGGAAGTATCAGCGCGTACAGAAGAAAGTACAGGTGATTGTATGGATCAAGTTTCGAAACGCCGGCCTCCCGCGTGAGACTGTGCATTTCGGCTATTCCTTCGATGCGGTGACCGGCTCGGGCCAGCGTGTAACCGTGAAACGCTTTCAGGAGATGATCGCTGACGAGGCCCGAACCGGCGCGCCCCACAGTCAGATCTTCGAGATCGGAAAATCCGCTTTGCCACACCAGCGATTCGACGGTGAACGGGTCGTTTTCCGGGGAAATCTCGCCGGCCCGGTCAAGGGCGGCAAGCGCCTCGTCGAAGCTTTCGTTTATGATATGTGCTTCCGCCGTGAAGAAAAGCGTCTCGCGCGTGACTCGCATACCGGCGAGCATCTGCACGGCACGGCCCGGCATCCCGGCGTACGCAAGCGATCGTGCGAGCCACGCGTAGAAGATGATATGCGCCGGGATATGCTGGCAGAGCTGTGCTTCCGTCAGCGAATGCTGGAAATGGCGTTGGGCTTCGTCGTATCTTCCGAGCTCGAACAGGACGCGACCGCGGATAAGCGCGAGATAGAGTCCCCATTCCCGCATCCCCGCCTGCACCGCGAGGCCGGACAGCTGCTCAATCCGCTCGGTAACGCGGGTGTAGCTTCCAAAGATGAAATGACTCGCCGTTTCGAGCGCGTGACTTCGCACGTACTCGTAGACTGAAACATCGGGCTCGACATACTTTCCCGAGATAACGAAGTACTCGCGGGCATCCGTCAGCTGTTCCTGGGCGAGCATGAGAAGACCAAACTCGGAGTGTGCCGCGGCCAGACCGCGAGGATCGGCGGCATCCTGGTACATGATGATCGCCCGCTTGATGAGCTTGAGCGCAGGTCCCTGTTCGCCTCGGGTAAAAAGGTACCGTGCCCGCTGGAGCCGGAGATCCGCTTTCTCCACTCCCGGGTCCACCTCCAGTTCAATGTTGCCGGACCGCTCGAAAGCAGTATCGGCGCCGTGGTGGTCGTCGGCCAGAAGGGCCAGGCGCAGGCGGAGTCCGAGGACTATTGCGGTTTCTATGGGGCCAGAAGCAGGGGGAGCAGCGTCAATTTGATAGGGACAATCGCCGTACAGAAGTCGGAATGCCGTCGCGAGCTCACGCCGGTCGAGGAGATCGGCAACAAGCTCTCCAAAAAGATGCCGCTCCTCCGGCGGCTCGACGGCACCACGCGAAACCTCGAAAAGCGCCTCCGAAACGGGAATGAGGCGCTGGCGTCGAAGGGCGAGCGCACGGGAGACGATGACTCTCCGTGCTTCCCTCGCCGTCGCACCCAACAGTCCGGCGAGCGAACGTTCGAGGTCCGGGATCGAAGGCCTCAGCAAGAGTTCACTGTCAACCAGATTCAGGTCGGCGAGTAGCTTGGTGATTTCCGGAACGCGCGCCGGAGGGATATCGAGCTCCGACAGTATTTCCATTGTGCGCGGCACAGGAAAAAGCTCCCAGCAGAGCATGACGGCGTAGAGAACTGTCTGCTCGGCACTACCCAGATCCGCAAATCACGCCCCACACCGTGCGAAGCTCCGGGGGCACATCCGCAGCTTCAGTTTCTTTCAAACCGGCCCGTGTCTGAACGTGAAAAAGATAGAACATCGAAACGATATTTCCGCCGGTTCGTTCTCGTATCCATTCCGGTGGTTTCGGGCCTCCCGGACTTTCATCCAGAAAGCGGCGCGAAAGCTCATCGGTAACCGCGTCGTCGATCGCCGGGATCCGAAGCTTTCGATAGGGAAAATCTCTCAGCTCAGGCGGAAGATAGGGCTTCTGGGAAACGAGTATGGGGATGAACGCCTGTGACGGCAGGAACCGCTCGAAAACGGAACCGAGGATCTCAAGCGTATCGGTCTGATAGGCTTGCACGTTGTAACAGACAAGCACCGCCGGGATGAGCAGCGCCTCCATTCGCCGAACAAACGCCTGGACAAAAAGCCCGTAGGCAAGAAGGAAGTCACGCTGGAGAGAATCCGGACAAAGATGGTCTCCGCGTTGGCCGAGAAGGGATTCGAGCAATCCTATCCGTTCCGCCCAGGAAGGACGTTCACGGGCACTCAAATGAATCGGCACCTCTCCGAGCTCCCATCCTCGCAGACTGTTCACCAGAGGTGAAATCACAGATTGGCGGCGGACACCGGGGTTAAGCTCGATGTAGCTGGATCGCCCCTCCTCGCCGCCGAGTCGTTCCAGGGCGTACGAAAGGTTCTGCCGTTTGCCGGACATACGCGGTCCGTGCAGCAACAGCACTCCCGGCTTCCAGTCATCATCCCAGTAGGTGCCCAGTGCATCCACAACCTGCTGGTGAATCTGGGGGTGACGACAGAACTCAGCGGCTTCACCCAATTTGGTCGGTGCTCGCACGTTGCGCTCGTCAACCACCCAGTATCCGTTGCTCCAGTGCATTCGCAGCTGGGATTCGAGCCCGGGTGCAGCGCTTTCCCCGACGAGCAACGCTTCGTCGAGCTCGGCGGTTCGCAGTTTCGTTCGCATCCCTCGAAGAACCGCTTCATGGTCCTCTTCGGCGGTTGCCTCGAGGAGCAACAGGAATCCCATCAGGTCGTCGCGTCGGGATACCAGATATCGGTACGCTGAGAAGACTGCATCGACAAGATTCTTCGTTTCCGTCGTCTGTCCGCCGGTGAAGAGGAACAGAGCGTCTCCCCCGTCCGCGCGCACATGTCGCGCTCCGCGGGACTCGAGCAAGTTCAGAATACTTCGCTCAACCGACGTCATGTAGGGCTGCTTGATCTTCTGGAGCTGACGAATGTTGTGTATTTGAATGAGCAGATAAAACATCGACACCGCCGTCGTCCCCCCACTATCCGCCGCCTGACTTGCTATCAATGTCTGCATTTTCGTAGAAACCGGCGGAATTGTGAAGAGGGAAACGGTCCGGACGCGACTACATGTCTGATTCGGAAATCGTGGACAGGTCTGCAGCTCCCTTTTGGTCGACGTCTCCGGTGTACTGCTCGCCGTACAGCTCTTGAAAGAGCGTTTCCATGTTTTCGAGGGACATGTCGAGGAAACGGATCCCGAGATAGATCCTGTCGGCATCCTTGTAGCGCCGCATGATTCGTCCCTTGGCCGGAAGACTCTTTTCGCCGAGATAAATCGTAAGGTCGAGATCGGTGTACAAGCCCAGGTTTGGCCCGTTCAGCGGATAACCGAATAGCAGCCCGGATCCGCTGATGTCGATGAGCTCCGCGCTGCCGAATTCCTCTTTGACCGGTTCGGCTTTGAAATAGCCGTTCACGGTCAGTGAGTAAGCCAAAACTCGTGAAAACTGAAAGACAAATTCAATCGCCTTGGGCTCGAACCCCGGAGTAAGCTCTTTGGACCGCAGCAGGTAGAGGTACCCGACAACATACTGATGAAAGAGGACCGGACAGTAGAGTTCCGCGGCAATACCGCGCTGCTTCTGGCGATCACCCACCGCAGAGATGCTCTGCAGCGCGGTGAACACCTCTTCTCCCGCGGTTGTTTCCACGCGGACAACATCCGGCTGCGTCAGAATCCTTTCCCGTATCACTCTACTGATTTTGAGCGTATCGGGAGAGACGAACGGAAGGATGAGGATCTTGCCGGAGTTTCCAATAACCCGCTCCTCGAACAATTGCGGCCTACGCTCCCGGAACATGACTATTTTGTTCTCCGAGGAAAACTCACGCGCCCGCTCCCGGAACGACCTCAGGAGCTCGCTTATGCGGGCGGCGTCGAATGTCGGCTCAACTGCAGCACTCTCGATCCGCTCCGAAACTTCACCCCGCGGGTAGTTGAGCTCCACCTGCTTCCCGTCCACGAGAAAGGTCACCCGCACGCCCTTTGGCGAGATGATGCGTTCATATCCGCGTGTGAGATCCCGCAGAATTTCCTTTGGCCCCAACGCGTGGATCATCGAGCCCTTCTTTGCCGTGATCTTGGTCTTGAAGGTCATCGGGTTGCCGCGGAAGCGGAAGTAAAAAACCCCTTCGGAGGGTCCTGGAATTCGCAGTGGCGATTGCAACTCGCACTCCAGCTTATTGTTCGCGAAAGAGGATATAGTACAACTGGCGCGTTGAGTGTCGACGTGAATTTCCAGTGGAGACTTGTTCTCCACCACGGTCTTGAGGATGAACTCTTTTTCGATCCTGTTCAGCTCATTTGCCATTTCGTCACTGTGCGTTGTTCATCCAAGTTGGTGTTTCAGGTTCGATTGCCGTGCCGACAGGCGGCGGCGAGGCAAGAGCGGAGAAATCAGCCTGAACCCCACTAATATACCACCTGTTCGCCGATTTTTCCAGAAATATGTCTCCGACAGCGTTTCCCGGGTCTCCGGTAATCACTATTCTCACGTTGGCTGAGTTCGCATCCGGGCGGCCAATTCTGCCGATTCGCCAACTCAACGGGATGTACCCTGCTTTCAGGTCGTTTCCCAGTCGCCGGGAGAGGAAAACGGCGTTGTCGGGAAGGATTAGATCGTCGTCGACGCGCCCCTCGGCAAGCTGTCGGAAAAACCCGACTACCAGATCGTACAGGCCGCGAGTCTCCGCGTCGTTCACCCACCGATCCTGCAATGGACCAATGCGGCTGTCGGCAGGGACCAGACGCTCCATCAGCCCGGTCTGCATGAGATACTCGTCTTCCCGTCCGCTGAACTCAACCCCGGGGGCCGTCCGGGCTGCCGGCACTGGCCGGACGCCGCCCGCCGGTGGTACAGGGGCGGTTTTTCCCGGTGACGCCTGGGGACCGACAGTTATTTGCGTCGGTCCCGGCGACGCGGGTACGCTGCTCGCGCCCGCTTTTCCGGAGCTCGTATTCTTTTCGGACCCACTTGCGCTGACCGGAGCGAAAGGCTTTTCCGCGCGCGCGCGCGCGCCGCACGCGGCGAGCAGCAGGCAGACGCAAACTATTCCGGCGACCCATTGCAGAATTCTCATGTATCGAATGAATCGTAGCAGAACCGATCTCGTTGGTCAAAGCGGTGTACAGGAGCGGCCGAATCGGCTAAGATGGGGTCTCGTCCGGAAATTCTATGAACACTAAAGACAGCATAATATGGCACCTCGATCGCGAGTACACCGCTCCGGTTCGAGACCCCCTCTGGAAGCACATCTATCTTTCACACGGCCTCATGAAAGTGGTTGACTCGCCGGACTTCCAGCAGCTCCACCGGATCAAACAGCTGGGCCCGAGCTACCTCGTCTATCCTGGCGCCACTCATACGCGTCTGAACCACAGTTTCGGCGTGTTTCACCTGGCACGCCGGATCATTCGCGCTCTTCTCAGCTTCGACAGCTGCATGGAACTCAGCCTCGAGGGGGTGAAAGCTTTTCTGTGCGCGGCTTTGCTCCACGATGTGGGTCACTTCCCCTACGCGCACAGTCTGAAAGACCTGCCCCTGCGCGAGCACGAACAGCTCACCGGCCAGATCATTCTCTCCTCTCCGCTCCGTGAGATCATTCAGTCCCATGTGGGAACCGATCCTGAGATCGTTGCGGCCATTGTCGACCTCTCGCATCCAGCGGGTGAAGACGATGAAGTAGCCTTTTTCCGGCACATTCTTTCGGGTACGCTCGACCCGGACAAGCTGGACTACTTGAACCGGGATGCCTATTTCTGTGGCGTACCGTACGGGATTCAGGACATTGACTTCGCGATCAGCCGGATGCGCCCCTTCGGCAGCGCCGGCCTTGCAATGGATATTTCGGGCATATCGGCAATCGAGCACATACTCTTTTCGAAATACCTGATGTATCGCGCCGTCTACTGGCATCGAACTGTCCGTGTCGCGACGGCCATGATCAAGAAGGCCTTGCTTCTCGCCCTCCGCGACGAGGTCATCCGCCCGGAAGAGCTCTATGGTCTCGACGATGAGCTTTTTTTCTCTCGGCTTTCGGGAATCGACTATCCTCCCTTCGAGCTCATCACACGAGTGCCCAACAGGGAGCTGTATCGGGTTGCCTGGGACACCCCTTTCCGCGAAGACGACCCAGTGCAGCGGAGGCTCACCGACCTGGAGAACCGCACCAGGACCGAGGCCGAAATCGCCGATCGTTTGAGCTCGCCGAAAATGACTGTCCGGCCCGAGGAGGTAATTATCGATATTCCGGAGAACATATCCTTTGAAGTGACCATTCCTGTGGTAAACGAGGAGGGCGTGGTCGATTACATGGACTCGGGAACCGTCTTCACCCATCAGGTAGTGGAAGATTTCACGCGCACGCTTCGGCGGGTACGTCTGATCGTTTCCCCGCGGGCGGCCGCTCTCGTCGACGACGCCCCAGCGCTCCTCGCGGAGGCCCTTTCGGGGAGTGTATGACGCAAATTCAGGAGCTCATGCAGGGCGAGATACCCCCACGGATCAGGCGGTTCGTCAAGACGGTGGGGCGTGGCATAAATGAGTTCCAGATGATCGGCGAGGGAGACTCCGTGCTTCTCGGCATTTCCGGAGGCAAGGACTCGCTTGCCATGGCGCTCGCGCTCTCACTTCGCCGCCGCTGGCTGCCGATCAAGTACAACCTCCACGCGGTGCAAATCGAGTGGGCCGAATACCCGCTGACTCGAGAGTCGAAGGAACAGCTTGGCGCCTACTTTGACACCCTCGAAATACCGTTCCAGTTCCTCGAAGCGCACATGTTTCCCGAATCCTTTCGCGGCAAGTTCAGTTGCTACCTTTGTTCCCGCAATCGCAAACGAATATTTTTTGACCACATCAATCGACTCGGTACCAACAAAATCGCTCTCGGGCACCATCTCGACGACATAATCGAAACCACCCTGATGAATCTTTTCTACCACGGTTCCTTTGGCACGATGATGCCGGTGCAGGATTTCTTCGGTGGTAAGACGCAGATCATCCGCCCGATGTGCCGAGTCACGGATGCCACTGTGCGCAATATCTCCGCATTCCTCGATCTGCCCGTTGTTTCTATCAACTGTCCGCACAAAGACACGACGATCCGAACGGACATGAAGCTGATCATTCAATCACTTGCACACAAGAACAAACATGTCCGCGAAAACATCTACCGCGCACCCTGGAATATCCTCACCGACTACCTTCCGGGACCGCAGAAACCGCGGATGGAGCCCAACGCGACGGCCGCTCCCGACCCGTTCTCGGCTTGCAACAGCTCTCGAAGTTGACTACATTTAACGGGAAATCAATGAAGAAGCCAAAATTAATGAAAGAACGTATCCGTCGGGTAAGTGTATTGTTCAAAGAGCTCGGCTACGATCTGCAGGATCACGAGTACTTCGACGATACCTTCACCGCCGGGCTTCTCTCCGACGACGGTTTTCAGGCAGGCCTGTTCATCGACAAGGAGAGCAAATTTCTCGAGCTCGCGTTCACGTTTTCATTTTCCCCTTCGCTGTCGGAGTTCATCAAAGAGCGAATCGAAGAGATGCTTCACATTGTCTACGAATTCGGCTGCTACATAAGTATTCAGAACTCGTCGCGAGAGATCTCGTTCTCCCTTTTTTCGAAAATCTATTACGTCGGTTTGAACTATCTCACGCTTCGGGAAACTCTGAAGGACTTCCGCGGAGCTATCGACGCGCTCCAGGAGCTTCTGGAGATCCAGAAAGAGTTCGGAAAGGGAGCCTCTCATGGAGATTCATAATCTCATGGAAGACGAGGTTATCCGAATTGTCAGTGAAATCGCGGACGAAGACGCCCGGACAGGGGCGTATGGATACGCGACGACTCCCGAGTGCCAGATGGATGCGGCCTGCTTCGTCCTGAACCGGATTCCTCAGCAGTACGTCACCTCCGGGCGCGGGCTCACCTACCTGCAGAATGAATTTCGTGAGAATCCGCAGCTTGCTGTCGACCTGGTTACGCTGGCTCATGAAGGGTTGCGGCGCGTGAGCACCGTGCAACGCTCCTACTACGCGAACGGGTCGGCGGTCGATTCCCCCGCGCAGAATCCGTACGACGGTTCCGTCCCCGCCCATCACTTTCCGGCCATACGCGGCCGCGTGTTCGACTGCATGACCTTTGCGCCGGTTGTTGGAGTCGAAGTCTGGCTCAAGCGGGATGGGGCCCCTGCCCCTATGGTCAACGGGCGCTGGCAGAATCCGTGCGGGTTGGTCGACAGCACCGCCGGCAGCTATATGTTCTGGCCTGCACCGGTGCCCGCGACGGAGACAGGAGAGCGGAAACTGTTCGAATTTGAAGTCACGGTGGAAGAGTCGAACGAGTACGAGGCCTTTCATCACTTCTTCAAGCTCGAGGCCACCTCATCCGATTTCGAAGACAACACGCTGCGTCTGACCCGCGAATACATGCTCCAGGATCTGTTTCTCGCCCGCAGATGAAGTCCGCCTGTGCAGAGACTAGAAGAACTCGGAAGTAATACTCACATCCTGGAGCCTGCCAGGAACCTCGTCTTCGACGAAACGGAGAACCTTCTGCATGAC
The DNA here is from genome assembly GCA_963832675.1 of uncultured Spirochaetota bacterium. Lineage (GTDB taxonomy): Bacteria > Spirochaetota > Spirochaetia > DSM-27196 > DATKUC01 > DATKUC01. Next base: position 41,278 of record CAWHUY010000012.1, read on the forward strand.
ACCTTCGCCAAACGTCCGCGAGTTGGAGACCACCGCACCGCCGATTTGCGCAAACGACAGGCTGTCCAGGAGATCAACTTCGGCAGCCGAGATTCGGTATTTTACTCGAATTCTCTCTTTCAAGGATTTCACGATTTTCCGCTTTTCTTTGATCGATGTGACGTCGGGCAGCTCGAGAATGAGCTGAATCATTGAAACTACCACGATATCCTCCCGATAACCGTTCGTTCAGTCGAACAGCTCGTTGATGTTATCTACCTTCAGATCGAGAACACCGGCACCGCGGTCGCCGCCCATTCGGTCTTTGAGCGGCAGATATTGTTCGTTGTACTTTCTCGCAAGCTTGAACAGATCGTCACCTGCGTAAGCCTCGGGAATGCGCACCGCCAGGTTATAGGCGGCTTCGGAAAAACCGCGGCGCATGACGTGAATCGGGTCAGAAATGGTCAGTGCGAAATGGGGCCCATAGTAGAAGAGCATCATGAGGACGAGCAGGACAATCGCGGCGAAATAGACCAGGTTGCTGTAGGATTGCTGTGCATTCAGCACTCGAAGGTCGAAAAACAGCTCCAATCCGGCGCTTTTGATATATCCGTAATCGTTTGGCCCGAAATAGCTCACATAGTACTGGTTGCCGAAACGGCTGTAACGGGTCGTTCCGTCGGATTTCACAATGAGCAGCGACTGCTCGGTATCCGCGTAAGAGGAAAGTCTGGCGGCCTCAGCGGGATCGGCGAGTTTCTCCTTCTGTATGAAAGAAACCACCTTTGGCGGACTTTGCTGAAATTGGTCCTGGATACCGGGGATCGAGATAAGGGAGCTAAGCAGACTCCCCGCCATGACCACAAAGATAAACACCGACACGCCGACGGTCGCGACTTTACCGACGTGCCGTTGCGCCATCACTGAGTCGACGTTCTTTACGCGGCGAAGCAACTTCAATATCCTGAGGAGCCTCAGGATTCGTGCGATCCGTATGGCTTTCACCACTTTGAGCACATTCATGAAACTACCGAAGCCGCCGAGGAGAGTCGTTCCCGTGAGCAGCGCGAGTACGGCCGGACCCGAATTGAGAAGCAGCAGCGGGATGGATGCAAGAAAGTCTACCCAACCCCGTTCGTGGAGAAAGTACCGCGTGGCGCGGCGGTTGAGAAGCGCGAAATAGAATCGCGTCAGGAACTCGATTGTGAAGAAGAGATCGAAACCGAAACCCGTGAAGACCAGTGTGCGGCGGATACTCCATTTCCAGCCCGAGACGACAGCGAAGTCCTCGAGAAAAGTTTGCACCAGCACGAGAAGAATTGCTGCGATGACGAGGCCTTCGAAAAAATCCACCCAGCGGTTTCGTTTCATCATCTGTCCCACCAGTCTCCCGGGCTACCAGCCGTTCTCGGCCGCAATCATGTAGAATTCGTCCAGCATCTTCACGTCGAACCCGTAGAAGCGGTAGTTGCGGCGCGCAATGCTCAACCAGCTCTTGTCCGGAGAGTCTGCACCGCGATCGACGCGCAGCTGAGGATGATAATTTCGGCAGCGCGCCGCGAATACCGCGGCGATTCTTGCCGTCGCCTCAACGAACCGGTTTTCTGAGAAGGAGATGTTCGCATTGACCGCGCTTCGGACAAGCTGTTCCGGAAGCAACTTCAGCTGACCGGTCAGCGCCTCGACCACCTTTTCCGCAAACTGCGGCTGAATGGTGCCGGCGATTCGTTCCTGCCCAACCACGTTGCTCGAAGCGGTCAACGCATATATAGCCGGACGAAGGAGCAGGGTTGCCAGGACAAGGCCGCGGATTTCGTCTTTGCCGATCCGCAGCCGCTGAACCTTTGTCAGCTCGAAATGCACGTAGGATTTCCGGAGAAATATCTCGTCTATATACCGGTCGACGGCGCCGAAGACCAGGGCGGCAAAGGCGCCGGTGAACGCCCGTCGGGCGTCCAGGTTGGCCAGCAGGCTTACGAGAAAATTGTATATTTCGGATTGAATTTTCGAGATGTCGGTCGTTCGCTGTTTCAGGATTGGAGCAAACGCGAAAGATACTTTTGTGAACACAATCTCTTTGAGCTCCGGAAAAAGCCGCTCGTTCGTCTCTCTCGCCATCGCCTGGACCAGAATTGCGAACACCTGACTCCAGCTTTTTCCAACGAAATAGGGTGCTGCGGTGAGAGTCGGGGCGAGCTGTGCAGCATTGGCGTGAAGGAATTGTATAACCTGCTCCTCGCGCTGCAGTTCGGAAAAACCCTTCAGTGCGGGATTGGCGAGAAGTCGTTGTACGAATGTTTGTGCACGGTCAATCTCTTCGATCATCCCACCTCCGGCCGCTGTCGAGGCGTCTGACAAAAACTTTTTCGCAAAGTATACTACACTGTTAATGAGGTTCGACACAACCCGCGGCGTATCCACGGTCGCCCGCTTGCTGCCCCTGATCGCCATGCTCGTGGTAGTGCTGGTGCCGGACGGTGTCGCGCAGGTCGTGCTCCCGGAGGCGGTCCGCCAGAATTTGCCCGACTACCTCTTCCTGGGCGAAGCCCCCACTGCCCTGCTGCAAAGTAAAGTGGGCGACGCCGATGTCGACCTCTATGCCGCAGGATCGTGGCAAACAACTATTTCAGCATCGCTCGCAATCGGGATTCATCCGGGCCTGGGAAACGGCAGCGGCTATCAGTTCCCCTACCCTTTTCCCGGTATGGACCCGTTCTCGTTCCTCAACCAGGTCGACCTTACCATATCCCTCTGGATCCTCAACCGCTATTTCTTCCAGACAACATTTCTTGACCAGTTTGCTCTCAACACTTTTCTTCTCGGTTACCAGGGTCAAAAGGGCGAGTTCGTGCAGAAGGTCCTCATCGGCAATACACTAATGCCGTTTTCTCAGTATCCGTTCCTCGCAGTCGACGGCACCGAATACCCGACGGATCAGAGGCCGCTCGGCCCGGCCACACAGCCAACGGCCAATGGGGCAATTCCGGCGCCCGGAACGGCACCTGCAGGACAGACGCCGGCATCTGAGGGCGATATCCCGCCTTTCAACCCTCCGGCATCTGCCGGCATAACGCCCGATTCAAGCAGCTCCTCCGGGGGAGCTCCGGCTACGCCTCGGGCGCAACCAACGTGACGAATTCGCTGGGAATTGCCGCTCTGTTCGAGACCGACCGCAGTCGGCACGAGCTCGTCTTTCGCTACGAGGACAACGGACTGGCCCACAAGTCCTACCTGGGCACAAACGAGGTTGTACGAACGCACATCAACCCGGCCGACTACACCTCGGGCAGATTCTTCGTCCTTCCGGACGCGAACATCACGAATCTGCAGGTTTACCTGGAAGATCCGGCAGGGACGGTTCCCGCCACAAGCATAGGTGGCGCCTTCGGGATGTTCAGGAAGGCGAATCTCGATCAGATTGCCGTGTATGATCTGCAGGCGGGAACGCTGTTTCTGCGGGAAAAACCGGTGGGCCGAGTACTCGTGACCTACACGAAAGGGGGCGCCACCGTCGGAGACGCAAGCCTCGGGCAACAATGCCGTCTATGCTCTGATTACAGCCGGAGCGCCGATTCGGGAACTACCCGGTCCAATTCGACTGGAATGCCCCAGCGGCTACACGCCACCGAACTTCAACAACATGATGTCAGACAGTGGCCGCGTCGACGTAGACGACATCCACTACACCATCGGCGGCACCGACTACCTCCTGCTGTGGCAACCCGGCTACTACTCGCCCTTCGAGCTGCAGAACCAGTACGACGCGACCGACGCGGTCAACAACGCGAACTCGACGGTCGGAACGATTGCCGCAACACGGGCGATCATCGCGCGTCGCGGCACCTCCTCGCCCTACACGCTTTCACCGAACAGAAACGCCGTGATCATCCCCGACGACAACCGGGTAGCCGTCGTCGATCCGGCCGACTCGAGCGTCCGCGACTTCGTGAACCGTTACCCGTTCGCCGACACACAGCCCGAGCTACCCCGACCTCTACGGGGTCAGCCCCAACGCAATCCCGGCCTACACCCCGTTCGACGTCATGATCGAACAGCAGATCACGCGCACCGCGATTACGATCGACAGCGACGCGGTTCCCGGCTCGGTGCATGTTGCGATCAACGGCAAGGAGACAACTTCGTTCACCGTCGACTACACATCCGGCACCGTGAGCTTTCCCTTTCCGATAGTGCCGACCGACAATATCGACATCACCTACCGGACGCGAAGCGCGGGAACAACGGGCGGCCAGATAGTCTTCGGCAGCGGCAACACGATCCTGCTCTCCAACCGGCTGGTTCTCGACCTCGCGCTCGGCCTCCGCTGGAGCGTGCTCACCGGCGGCTACACTACCGAGCCCGGCCAGAGCCCCGGCTCTATCGTGACCTCGGCTCGACTCTCCTACACCGGCACGCGATTCACCGGCTCAATCGCCGCCGGCGTTTCGGTGACCTCTCCGGACACCACGGGGATTCTTCGGCTTGCGGGCATGGGCGAAGACACCAGCCTTTTCGCCGTCGATGCGACGCGGCTTCTGCCCTCGGCCGCTGCCGACGGAGCTGGGTGCCTTCACCGAAACGAACCGGGGTGAAACCTACTACAAAGACTACGGCGCGAAAGACCCGCTTGGGGGAACATCACTGCAGCCCTACAACTGGTCGAGCATCCCCTCGTCGCAGCAGTACCCCTACGCGAGCGGTTCGCGTATCGGGCCCTATGCGGCGACCGGGGGAACCGACGGACCCGACGGACAGGTGATGGTGCTCGACTATCACCTCGCGAACAGCCAATGGGTCGGCGGTGACCTCGCCGCGCCCTCCGGACAGGAGCTCGATCTTTCGGCGGCGCGGGCAATCGCGGTGACCTGGCGGCTGGCCTCTCCGCTCTCCGGATCGGTCTCCGGTACGCGTGCGCATCTTTCTGCAGGCGGGAAGCCTCGGCGAAGACCGTGACGGCAACGGTCAGCTCGACTCGGGCAACAGCGCGGTGAACCCCGGCTTCGACTTTCATGACAGCGCGCACAGCAACATTGTGCTGCGGGCGGGCGGGCCGCCCTGGACTCCCTTCGTTCACACCGAGGACACCAACGGAAACGGGATCCTTGATGCGAGGAAGTCAAACATCGTACTTACCAAGGAGTTGAGCGTAGACAGCAGCGACGTAAGTTCGCCCGTAAGCGCGGCCACCGGCTTTGTTCGTACCGAAATCCCGCTGACCGCGGCCGACCGGGCGAAGCTGCGCGACGTGCGCGGCGTGCGGATTGTCGTGTACGACACAGCCGGCGGTTCCGACGGGCGCGTCGTTGTCGGCGGGATCACGATCGAGGGAACGAGCTTTTCGGGAGCGATCAACCCGGCATCGAGCACCGGAACGCTCAACCTGCGAGAAACCGACGAATCGGTTCTCGCTCCGGCAACTCCCCTGCTGAACGCCTTTCCCGAAACATCACCGATGCTCGCCGGCTCGGCCGCCAACCAGGTGCTGCTCGTCTCGTGGGGCTCGCCGACTCCATTTGCGACCACCGACACCTGGTCGGCAGTCCACTACACCACACCTGTTCTCGACAGCCAGTACAGCGACCTGGTCTTCTACGTCGGCGCCGGCCGCGTTGAACGGCGGCCCCGCCGAAATCCTCACGGTTCACTATGACTACGATGATACGACTCCCGGACTGAACGCGACGTTCACGTGCCTGCGGTAGACAGCCCGCCCCACTGGCACAAGATCGATATCGGCCTCGCCGCCCGGACTGTCTCCATAGACGGCACGCGTCGATCCGGGCGCTACGGTCAGCTTCAGCCCTTCGGGAAACAACGCTGACCCGGCTGCAGTTCGACGGCACCGGCACAACGACCGGCGAGGCTCGCCATAGACGAAATCGCGTTGACAAATGCGGCGACCCGCTGGGGTGCGGGCACCCAGGTGCAGGCTACCTACTCGGCGCCGGGGGTTATCCTCCACTCCGGGAGATGTCTCGATATTGAAAGATGCGACGATTTCGGCAAGCGGCTATGCCCGCACCAGCGGATTCGCTCGATGGCGCAGGAAACCAACCCGCAGAACGCAGGCCTCGCGCTGCAGGGCGGTGCCGACATCCTCATTGCTCATCTCGACGCGAATTTTTCCGTCGACGGTTCCTGGACCGATGCAAACGTGCCGGGGTCGAGAAGCGATCTGGTCACCGCGGGCGGCCACGCGTTGCGGCTTCCGGCCGCGCCATCGCCGGTAACCTTCACTGACGCGTTTCAGCGCAGCTATTCGCCCGTTCAACCGCAACTCTTCCGGAAGAACACCCTCAGCCGTCGCCATCCCGCAGGCGTTGAGCATAACCCTGGGAACCCAGGGGTCCTATCCCGGGCAGCTTAACGCCAATGTCTCCGGCAGTACGACGACCTCCGGCGCGACCTTGAACCAGACCTGGACAACTACGGTAAGCTCCGCCTGGCCCGGTCCGTTCTCGCTCCAGCTCGGCGCAAACTTCTCCGACCTCTCTTCATACGATCTTACCGACAACTCCGCCTATCCGGTGGCATGGATCGACGCCTACCGGTTTGCCCTTCCGTGGAACGCCGATCCTTCCGCAACGAGAACCGGCACCATGACGCTGGACCTGGCATTGAATCTGGCGGCTGTGGCGCCTGAATTGTCGTTCGCGGCAAGCTACCAGACCGCCTACGGCAGCTCCGGGTCATCGGGTGTAACGCAGACAAATCAGCAGCTTTCCACGGCGTCAGTGACGCTGAGTGTCCCGATAACACTGGTCCCCGCAGCCGGGGGCTCCCCGCAATCCGGCCTTCTCTCCGGCCTGACCATAACGCCGTCCTATCAGCGCGTGGTCAAGGCCGCTGGGATTCCGGTCCGATCATGGCTGTCGGTGATGGGAGCGGACGCGTCGACCGCAGCGTCGGTGATGGACTTTCGCCTCTACGGAAACGATATCGCCTATTACGGCGGCTCGATTTCCGATCAGACCTACTTCTTCACGGCGGCGCCATTCTACGATCTTTTCTCCCAGCCGCTCGTCGGGACATTCGCAAGTCAGAGCAGCGGTTACGCATACGCGCTTTATGAGCCCGGTACCTCGCTCGGGATATCCCGATCGATCGGATCGAACTGGGCCGACCTCATTGTGCCGAACCGCGTCCAGGTGAGCGGTGAGCCGTGATCTGACTCGCCAGGCGGACTCGGTCACGGACGGGAACAGCGTCGACATCGGTCTTACCTACGCGGCGATCAATCTGTTCGGTCGACTCGGCGCCTACCCCCTATTTCCGTTTTACCGCAGCGAAGAGATAACTTCCTCGATCGATCTGAAGTTCCAGACTGCGACGACCCAGACCGGGCCCTACTGGTCGCTCTATCATCTGCTGAGCACTACGGTACGGGTCACCGAGGAAGACAGCGTGTCGCTCGATAATCAGTTTACGGTGAGCGCGCAGCCTGAGACCGCCTATTCGGATACCGGAACGGCGGCCTTCAACTGGCGAACCCATCCGACCACAATCTTCGGGATCAAGCAAGATTAGCGACGCGCTCGCAAACGGGGCCTACGTCGCGCACAAGGAGGCAGCGTCGGTCGCATGGAACCAGACGCCCACGGTTCTCGGATTGGCCCAATCCGGTTTGACGCTGACTCTCGAACACGACAGCGGACTTGCACATTCCCAAAATGGGTGAGATTTCCGTCTTCGGAAAGTTCGGTTTTGGACTGACTCCCTACTCCACAAGCCCCTCAGACGGCCAGATCGTGTCGCTCGGCCTGCAGATCGGAATCAAGGGACAGCTTCAATTCTAGCCTCGACTCCCGAGATCCGGAACGCGTAGACGTGGCTTTTTTCGATCGGCGGGGTATAATCTGCCGTTGAACGATAGGAGGTTCACATGCGTGGGAAAACTTGGTGCAGCGCGATCAGCGGGCGGTATCTGCTGGTTGCTTTAGTCGTTGCAGCACTCTTCGCGCCCGCAGTTGCCACCGCGCAGACCACGCCCTCGGCGCCCTCGGGCGGAGCAATAATTCCCGGCATCAACGATGTCGGTGGCAATTCCAACAAGACAAAGTTCGGTATGGATCTGCTGATTGGAGTTCAAACCTTCCCGAATCCGGACTACAATCCCTCCGATCCTGCGAGCAGCCCGACAATCGGGTATCAGAGTCTCGGTCTCCGCCCGGATCTCTCTTTCGGAAAGTTCGGCGTCGGCCTCAACCTCATGTTCAACTATCGATTCAACGCCGGGCCGGACCAGAACCAGTTCGCGGTACGGAAAGAGGACTGGGTTCCCGATGCAAATACCAGCCTTCCTCGAGCTCTACCTTCCGAAGATCCGGTACGTCCGCTGGGACCACAAAGGAGCACCGCTCTATATCCTTCTCGGCCAGGTTGACAACGGCGTTCTGGGAAACGGGTACATAATGGGCGGCTACACCAATACGCAGTTTCTTCCGCAGCGTCCGGTTTTCGGCCTGAGCTTCGACGTGGACGGTGCGCTCTTCGGGTTCCCCTATGTCGGCATCGAGACGTTCGCCGCAAATCTTGCCGCCTGGGATCTCCTTGGCGGTCGTTTCTATGTTCGGCCTCTGAAAGGGTTGAGCGTACCGGTAATCCAGGATCTGCAGATCGGCTCATCCCTGGTGGTGGACCGCAATCCCTTCTACTTCGCCGAACGCGATCCCGGGGGTCTCTACAACAGCCAAACCGGCAGCCTCTCGGCGCCATCGAACGCGCAGGTGTTCATTTGGGGTGTCGACACGCGTCTGCCGATTCTGACGAATCCGGTCGTGAGCCTCGCGACTCTATGGCGACTTCGTGCAGCAGAAGAGAGGTCAGGGCGAGATGGTAGGGGCAGGCGGTCGTTTTTTCGGAATCATTACCTACGGCGCTCAGATGCGTTTCGTCGGCGAAAACTTCATCCCCGACTATTTCGATTCGACCTACGATCTGTACCGCGTGCAGAAGTATTCGATCTACACCGGCCAGAACTACGTTGACGGAAGTCTCTCGCCGGTGAATATGCCGGCCTATACCGGCTGGCTCGGAAGCGTCGGCCTCTCGATTCTCGACGACAAGCTGTCATTCATTGCAAGCATGGACGGCGCGTTCAATGCCGACCTCTCGAATCTCGGTTGCTGCGACCTTTGCCTATCCTCATCTGCGGGCGGTTCTAACGATGGCTCAGGGAATAATCCCCGGGTTCGCCGTTTCGGCCACCTACGACAAGTATTCAATCGATAGCTGGAACTCGCTTGTCAGCGCAGACAACGCAGTCATCGGCGCGAGAATCGACTACAAAACCGGTCCCGCCGTAATATCGCTTGTCTACGATTTGAAGCACAATACGACTCCGGGGCAGCCGTGGACGGTTACGTCGCGGCTGGAGACCTCGATCACCCTTTTCTGAATATCGGAGGACCCCTATGAAGCGTGCACGTACTGCACCGCCGACGGTTTTAGCGCTTATTCTGTCTCCTCTGCGGAGCAGTTGCTGCATATGCCCAGAAAGCGCCCGTCATGACGCTCGATTACTTCGATAACGATCAGCAGATCACCGTTACGAACAAGGATGGCATGGCGTACCAGTTCGTAAATTTGGGAATGCAGCTTACGCCCGGGGATCGCGTCAGCACGCGAAGCTCGACGGCAGAGCTCCGCCTCGATCCGAACGGCACAATAATCAAGCTCGCGCCCTACACCGACTTTACCGTCGATTCGGTCGCGGGAGTCGGCCAGAGCCACACCAACAGTTTCACCCTGCAATCGGGAACGCTGCACGCCGTCGTAGCCAGAGTTACCGGTACGAACTATGAGTTCCGAACGCACGCGGCTGTTGGGGGAATTCGCGGAACCGATTTCGGTATGCTGGTGATTCCCGGTAAAGCCGATCAGTTGTTCGTGAAAGAGGGATTGGTCGAGTTCACAAAAACCGGAGGACAGACGCTGCAGGTTGCATCCGGCCAGTTTGCCGATGCGCTCGCACCGACGTTCCAGGCCGTCGCGCTGTCTGGCCAGCAAATCGCAGACCTCTTCAAGAATCTTGATTTCACCAAGCTCGATCCGACCCGGGTTCCCGGTCAACAGATCGCAAAATCCACTACGCCGGCAGAAAATGCTCCGCCGGAGACACCGACAAAGGCTGAAGCTCCAACTCCACCCAAATCCGGTGGCGGATCTTCCTTTCTGGCCGATTTCTTCAGTCTCGAGATCGGTGGAGTCACAATCGACGGGGTTACCTACTCGAAACTCGTACTTGGCCCGCACTTCCAGATCGGCAAACTGAAGGCGGCTCTCTACCTGCCGGTGATCTATTCGTCGAATGTGCTCGACCCTGCCGACTGGTATCGCCCCAACGGCAACAACGAGTGGAGCTTTGGATTCGACAAGTCCACTTTCGTCGACGGTGCAAAGGATTTCCTCACCGATCTCATGCTGAAGATCAACTACATTGAATGGGGCAAGCAACGGGATCCGTTCTTTTTCAAGATCGGCAATCTCAACGACATGACGCTGGGACACGGTGTTCTGATGCGCAACTTCGCCAACAACGCTGATTTTCCGGCAGTGCGGCGAGTGGGCCTGAATCTCGGATTGGATTTCAAATCCGCAGGAATCGAAACGGTCGTAAACGATCTGGCAAACCCGGAGATCTTTGGCGGCAGATTCTACCTGAGGCCGTTTGGAAAGACTTTCCCGCTCGCTCTCGGGCTGAGCGCCGTCACTGACCTTACTCCCGCATCAGAGGTCCCAACCCTGCCGGCGGGAACCGGTGCGTCTGTCGCGCAGGCGTATGCCGACGCGGTATCCGCAAATCCGCTTTTCCTGACGGTCGGAGCGGACCTCGACTTTCCGCTGGCTGAATCCGATAAGCTTTCTGCCATACTCTTCGCGGACGTTGCCGGTCTGGTTCCCTATCTCCGAAACAGCGTCGCCGGGCTCTCCACCGGCTTCCATACCGACGCGGTTCTATACGTCGATCCGGCAGGAAAGCATTCCTTCCGCAACTACGCGGCCGCAACCGGTCTCCTGGGCAATATCGCAGCGCTCAACTACCGCCTGGAATATCGGATATACAACGGCGTCATTCACCCGGCCTTCTTTGATACCGTTTACGAACGGCTGCGCGGTCAATACGCGGCTGACGTCATGACCTACCTCGAAAACCCGACCGACAGCAGGTATGACCAGGTGACGATGGGAATCTATGGCGAAGCCGGTTTCACGCTGTTCAGCGCCGTAGATTTCCAGGCCGGGTACTTCTGGCCCTGGACGTGGGACTCGGCCGGAAACCTCCAGTTCGGCGACAACGACTATCTGAAGCTGATGCTGGCAGTGCACAAGAAGAAACTGCCGCTCGGGATATACGGTTCCATTTCGTACGAACGAACTAAATTCGTCCCGACGCTGCTCGGAAAATCGACGACCTACGGAAAGTTGAGCCTCTTCGATGCGAACACAGCTGTTGTCGGTGAGCTCGTCTATCCGGTTGCGCCGCCGCTCGACCTCATGCTGCGGGTCACGACCACGGTTCGGCACGACAGCGCTGGAAATGTCATCTACGACACGAATGGGAATCCGACCTTCAGCCCATCGGTCACCATTGAAACGCGCATAGGGTTCTAGTACTCTAGTTCCCTGATGGGAGAACATCGCCGCTCACCAACGGGCCGCATCCACGTTCTGCGGGACGAGGTCGCCCGAAAGATTGCCGCCGGAGAGGTCGTCGAACGGCCCCATTCGGTCGTACGCGAGCTTCTCGACAACGCCCTCGACGCGGGAGCCGGTGAGATCCAGGTACACCTGTCGCGCGGCGGCACGCAGCAGATCCGCGTCGTGGATGACGGTGCGGGAATGGGGATCGACGACCTGGATCTGTGCTGGCTGCCTCATGCGACATCGAAAATCGAAACCGAAGCGGATCTGTCGACCACGCGCTCGCTCGGCTTCCGCGGCGAAGCGCTTTCGAGCATCGCCGCGGTCGCACGGTTGGAAATCGTAAGCAACCCGGCAGACGGGGGCCCCGCCGGAAGACTGGTCGTTCACGGGGGAAACCGTATTGCCATCGAACCGTGGCGGGGCCCGAAAGGCACCAGCGTCGATGTCGGCGAGATTTTCTATTCGCTGCCGGCGAGACGGAAATTTCTGCGAACCGCGGGTGCCGAATCAGCGATGTGCCGGCTCGTGATCATCGATCGCGCGCTCGCGTTCCCCGAAACCGGCTTCCGCTACTTCACCGAAGGTTCATTGCGGGCGTTTTTCCCCGCTGCGCGGAGCGTCGGCGGGGCCGCGTCGCCCGAACGCGAGACAACCCGCATGGTGGCCGGAGCCGACGGCGGCCTCACCGACGCCGACAAGGGGCCCTCACCAGAGGGACTCAAGCGCCGCATACTCCAGGTATTCCCCGATATCGTGGAGCAGGCGTTCTTGCGCACCATCTCCGGATCGGGTCCCGGCTTCAGCTTCGACGCGGTTCTCGAGACCCCGGACCTGTTCCGTACAGATCGAAAATTCATTCAGATCTTTGTGAATAGGCGGCGGATCTGGGATTTCGCCTTCGTTCAGGCCATCGAGTATGCGTTTGCCGGATACCTTCCCGGGGGCCGCTACCCTATTGCCTTTCTCTTTCTCAACGTCGATCCACAGCTGGTCGATTTCAACATCCATCCGGCAAAAAGAGAGGCGAGATTTCGCAACGCCGCAGAAATCCATCATCGAATTGTCGAGGTGGTCCGCTCGTTCCTTTCGGCACACGCAAAACGGATCGCCTCCTCTGGATTTCAGACCGGCGATGGCTTGCTCGACGGCTTCGCCGCCGGTCGACCGATCAAAATCGGCATGAACGAACAAACGGCGATTGCCGCCCAGCCGCGGCCCTCCCTGACCCCATCCATCGCCGATCGGAGCTCTGTCGACTACGACCTCAAGAATCGCCTGGATCCCGGGGAAAAATCCCCGGTTCGCTACCTTGGTCAGATCATGGGACTGTTTCTCGTAGCCGAAATGGGTGAGCGCCTTCTTATTGTCGATCAACATGCTGCGCACGAGAGACTGCTTTTTGACCAATTCATGGCCGGTGGGCCGGTGCAATCACTGCTCGTGCCGCTGGAGGTTACACTCGAACCTGATCAGTCCAGGATGTTGGCGAAAAACCGCGAATTGCTCGAACGGCAGGGAATCACTGTCGAGCCCGTCGACCCTGCAGTCCCCACGGATGAACCGACTGAGGATAGCTCTCCTGTCTGGCGAGTTTCGGCGGTTCCGGCCTCTCTCTCCGGTTCGCTGAAGAGGCTGGTTGACGGACTGCAGGGCCTCGAGGTAGCTGGCGGTGGAATTGTTCGACAGCTGTACGCGACCATGGCGTGTCGCGCGGCGGTGATGGACGGCGACCCAGTCGACGCGGTTACCGCGGTGACGCTGATCGAGAACTCCCTTCGACTCGAGAACCCCCGTTGTCCGCACGGTCGGCCGATCTGGCACGAAATCACCCGGTCAAGATTGTTCGAGCTCGTAGGTCGCGTGGTATAGACACCGCGGATTCGGACCTCCCGGTCCTCAAAGGCTCGAGAGCAAATTCTCCACCGCCGCACGGTCGGAATACTGCGGGTCGCGCTGAAGCAGTTTTGTCAGAATCGCCTTTGCCCCCGCCTTATCTCCGCTCGCAATAAGCACTTCACCCATCCTGTGGTAGGCTTCCCAGTAGTTCGGATCGATCTTCATAAGTTCGACCAGAGCCTGCTGAGCGTCGGTGTACTGCTTGCTTCCGATATATGCAAGCGCGAGATGGTATCTCATTTGAGTGTCATTCGGCTTTTTTGCGATCGCCGCCTTGTAGTGGGAGACGCTCTGAGAGTAGAGCTCCTTGTGAAGGTATACGTTCCCGAGATTGGTATTGACTTCGATTGAATCAGGTTCGATCCTCGCGGCGGCAAGCAAGAAGTTGAGCGCCTGGTCATACATCTTCATATCGTCGAGGACCTTCCCAAGCTCGACCATCGCCTTCACGTAACTGCTGTTTTTTTGAATCGCCTTGGTGAGGGAGGCCACCGCATCATTCTCATTGCCCAAAGCCTCCTGGATCTGCCCCTGCAGGTAGTAGTACTGAGCTTCATCCGCATTGAGTGAAATCGCCGTCTGCACGAGCGGAAGCGCCTCGGTCGGCTTCTTCTCTTCGAACAGAACGAGCGCGAGATTGTAGTTGTTCGCGGGATCGTTCGAACTGAGAGAAACCGCACGACGGAAGGCGATCTCCGACTGATCGAGTTTTCCCATCTGGTAGAATGCTTGCCCGAGACGGAACTGATAGATGGCGGAGCCTGCATCGTATTGAACTGCTTTCTGAAGCGAGGTGACGGCATTGTTCACATCGCCCTTGTCGAGCAGAATCGACCCGATGCGGTAATGGGCGCGCGCATCGGAAGACTTCACCTGCGCGGCGAACTGAAAGGCCTGGAGTGCGCTTTTCTGGTCCTTGAGGGTAAGGTCGGTGATTCCCAGGTTGTAGTAGGCGTTGTCGATGTAGGGGTTCAATCGGACGCAGTTCTCATACGAGCCGCGAGCGTCCTGGTATTGGCCGGCGCGGAATTGCGCGTTGCCAAGTGCGAACAGCACGTTTGCATCGTCCGGATTCAGACGCGCCGCGCTCTTCAACTCTTTTATTGCCTCATCGTAGAGCTCAGTTTGCTGATACACCTGCCCCAGGGTAAAGTGCGGTTCCCAGAGGCTTGGATCCGCAGCAATTGCCTGATTGGCAAGCTGAACCGCCTTCTGCATATTTGTCGAGTTCTTCGGATCCTCGAGGAAGTAGGAACGCGCCAGTTTCGAAAGTGCAGGCGGATAGTCCGACTGGACACCGAGCGCATCATTGAACCTCTGGCGCGCAGTGCCAAAATCCCCCTTCTCCATCGCGGCGACACCCTGATCCATCAGCCCTTTCAGTTTTTGCTGCTGCGCCCGCTGCTGCGCGTTGAGCTCGGCGAGGCGTTTCGCTTCAGCGTCCTTTTGCTGTTGTTCGATCTGTTTCTGCCGCTCAAGCTCGGCCTGCTTCTGGGCGGCAAGCTGCTTCTGGACCTCGAGTTCGGTCTGCAGCCTCTGTGCCTCGGCCTCCCTGGCTTTGGCTTCGGCCTCTTTGGCCCTCGCGAGTGCGTCCGCCTGTTGCGCCATCAGTGACGAATCTTGCGGATTTCGATTTTTCATATTGGCGCCGAGCTGATCGAGCGATTGCCGAAGCTGCTCATTTTGCTGCTCGAGGGCCGACATCTGCTGCTTCTGCTGCGCCTCCTCGGCCGCTTTCTTGGCCGCGAGGACCTGATCTTTCAGCTTCCTGGCGTCCTGGTCACTGGAATTGGCAATCAGGAGCTCATCGATGAGATCGAGCGCCCGTTGATACTCGCCGTTCTTCATGTAGTCGGCAGCGATAGTAAGTTTGTTGTGTCTGACGGCGTCGGAACCGGCGCCCGCACGATTGGCGATAAGCACGATACCGCCGACGAGGAGAAGCAGGGCCAACACGCCGCCTGCGATGGCGATTATGAGCCGGTTGTTCATCCGTCCTCCTGTGATCCCGGACCGGCACTCGCACACCGAACCGGCGGATGGTGAGTTACGGTGCGATGTCGAGAGGCTCGGATTTGTTCTCCAGCCCGGCATTCCCACCTGAGAGGTTTTTCGTGTCGCTCGAAGCGCTGTTCAGGGAGTTGAGAACGCTGTCAAGAACCGCCTTGCGCCGGGCCTCTTCCGTTGCCTGTTTCTGCTTTTCGTCGGCAATCCTTTTCTGTTCGGCATCAACCTCTCCCTTGAGAAGCGAGATCATTTTTTCGATGGAAGCGCGCTGGGGATCATCGGGCTTGAGGCCGAGGTAGGTCACGTAGTCACTGACGGCCGCGTCGTATTGTTTCGACTCGACCCTTACGTTGCCGCGGTTCAGATAGGGCGACGGAAACGAGCTGTTGATTTCGATAGCTCTTGAGTACATCTCGGCGGCCTTTGTGGCCTGTTTCATAGCCAGGTAATTGTTACCGATGTCATAGTAGAAAAGCGCACGGTCGGTCCCCGGCAGATCGGCCCCGCGGCTGAGAATGCTTATCGCCTGTTCGTGCTGACCGAGCTGTTCATAACAGATCCCGAGGTAGAGGTAGATTCGGTCGTTTCTCGGGTCATCCTGAAGTGCACTTTCAAGCAGAGCCGCTGCTTCCCTCGGCTTATTCTGGAGAAACAGTTCCTCTCCCTGATCGAGGAGAGTCTTCGCCGAAACGGGCAATGCGCAGACTGTCGCTGCCGCCAAAGCGATAATAAACAGTCTAATCACTCTAAAATTCCGCGCACGACGGGTTTGACACCGAGGCACAAAGCCATTAATCTGTGCTCTATATTTATGGTATACAGCTGATGAGCGTTTCATGCCGGTGATCGTCATTCTCATAGTAATACTCGGTATCGCGGTGGGAGTCTTTATCGTTTTCATCGTTCGTTGGGTCATCGCTCCAAAACAGATGGAGACCCTTGCATTGCTCGTAAAACAAAACAGAACTGCGCCCGCAATCAAGCTCGCCAAGCGCATTGTCGTCAAGGAACCGCGAAATGCCGACGCGCACTATTACCTTGGACTGGCATACCTTAACGAGCAGAAGCCGGAACTTGCGTTGATGGAACTGAAGACCGTCAACCAGATAGGCATATTCAACGGTTACTGCAAGGAAATTCCCTTTAGAACAACGATAGCAGATTTATATGCAAAATTCAATCAAACTGAAGAATCGCTGAAAGAATATCTACTGCTGCTGAAGATAGAGCCGTCGAACGCCTCAAACTACTTCCAGGTCGGCAGGCTGTTCGAAGACCGTGACCGGACCGACAAGGCGGCACAATTCTACAAGAAGGCAATCTCTCTCGATAAACGCCACGCAGAGGCTCACTTTCGGCTGGGCCGCATCCTCTACAGAGCCGGGCGACCGATTGAGTCGCGTGCAGAGATTGCCCTCGCCATCGGATCGCAGACGGACAATAGCGAAGCCTATTACTACCTCGGACGACTCGAAAAAGACGCACAGGATTTCGTTTCGGCGCTCGCTTCGTTCGAGAAAGCGTCGCGAGACCCGACGTTCAAAGTGAAATCCCTCGTCGAGCGAGGCGCCTGTTTTCTCAGTCTGAATAACATCGATCGCGCGACTGTCGAGCTCCAACGGGCGGTAAGCCTCTCGACCGATGAGAGCTCGCAGGACGCGCTCTATGGCAGGTACTTTCTGTCGCTCTGTTACGAACGGAGCAGAAACATCGAGGCAGCGATCGAACAATGGGAACGGATCTACGAACGCAAAGCGAATTTCCGCGACGTCGCCGAGAAGCTCAATCAGTACCAGGACATCAAGGCAGACGATCAAGTCAAGGACTTCCTCACCGCGGGCCAGGACGAGTTTCTCGCCATGTGCCGCGCGGCGACTGCAGCGATGGGACTCGCCGTGAGGGATAGCTCCCCGATGCACGACGGGTGTCAGATCGTCGCTGTGGAACCACAAAACAAGTGGCGCAACACCCGAAAGCTCCCAACTCTGATCTGGTTTCTCCGCGTGACCAACCTCGTGGACGAATCGGCGGTTCGAGGGTTTCACGAGGAGATGAAGAAACAGAGTATCACGCGCGGCGTTATCGTTTCGAGCTCCGGATTCTCACGTCTCGCGATGCATTTTGCGATGTCCAGACCGGTCGATCTCTACGATCGTGACCGGCTCCAGGGATTGCTCAGGGAGAACGGCGCTCGATGAGGTTCCGGCTGTGAAGATTCTCTGCGTCTCCGACCACATAGACCCGCTTGTCTACAGCACCAAACTGAAAGAGCGGTTTCGCGACGTCGACATGGTGATCAGCGCGGGCGATCTTCCCATGGAGTACCTGGGATTCATCGCCAGCAGCCTGAACAAAGAGCTCTATTTCATATTTGGAAATCACAACCTAAAAAGATTGAACCTCTTCAAGAAAAGACGGACGGCATTCTCCATTACCGATCCATCGGGAAATCCCGCGCTGGATAATTACTTCGGGTCGATCTATATCGGCGGCAGAATTGTAAAAACCCGTCACAAATTGTTGATAGCCGGACTCGGCGGTAGTATGCTTTATAACGGTGATGAGAATCAGTTCACCGACTTCCAGATGTACCGGAAGATCTTTCGGCTGATTCCCCGTCTGCTCTGGAATAGAGTTGTGCATGGACGATTTCTCGATATTCTTTTGACCCATGCGCCGCCTCGGGGAATTCACGACAAACCGGACCCGTGCCATACTGGATTCAGAAGCTTTCTGTGGTTTATGCGGAAGTTCAAACCACGATTTCTGTTACATGGACACATTCATCTCTATGACATGAATGCGCAGCGGATGACCGTCTATCATGAGACTACGATCATCAACGTGTATGATCACTATGTCCTGACTCTGCCTGCGGCGGGCCGGGACCAGGCGCCGAACATCCCGCTTGTTGCGGAGACGGCAAGTGATATCAGCAAACAAGAGAACAAACCGGACAGTGTCCGGCCGGAAACGGTCCGGAGGGACCAAGCATGAGTGCGTTTATCGATCAGGAAGCGAGCCAGGATTTCAACAAGGCTCGTGGACAGGAAACTCTGTCGCGGGTAATGAGCCTTCTCAACCCCACGGGAGATGAGATGCTCTCGCTTCAGGAGGTGAAGGATCTTCTGCGGCCGAAGAGCGAGACCTATCGCGGAATGCAGGTGGTGTCGATCGACAGAATCGTTGGCAGCGAGGGTCGCTACAGGGACTTCAATCGCCGATTCCTCCCGCGTCACGAGTATCTGCGAAACCGGTGGACACGCGTCGACAAGGCGCATCTTCAGTCGATCATCCTCCCGCCCATAAAGCTTTATGAAATCGGCGGAGTCTACTTCGTGCGAGACGGAAACCACCGGGTATCGGTCGCCCGTCAGCAGGGTGTGCAGGCAATCGACGCCGAGGTTGTCTCCCTGGGATCGGAAATTGCCCTGCATCCCAACATGAACAAGCGTGCGCTCCTGCGTGCCGTTGTGGAATACGAAAAGACGCAATTCTACGAAAAGACCCGCTTCAACATCATTATCCCGGACTACGATCTCGTATTCACGGCTACCGGCCGCTATGACGAGGTGGTCCAGCACATCTACGGGCACAAGTACTACATCAATCAGCACTACGAGCACGAGATTCCGCTCGAGACGGCCGTCATCTCCTGGTTCAACAACGTGTTCAAGCCCATCGTGGACATCATCGGGCATGAAGGCTTGTTACACCGATTCCCCGGAAGAACTGCGGCCGACCTCTACGTCTGGATCGTCAAACACTGGCATCTGCTCAAAGAGAGCAACGGGCCGAACGTACCGATCAAGGATGCAGCGATGGATTTCTCCCTGCGTTACGGCAAAGGGATCCGCACCCGCATCCGCGAAACATTTCATCGACTGTTCAGAAGATCCGCGACCGGTATGCCTCCAAGAGCCTGATTGCCGGTATGAGGAGTGCGAGTCCCGGTGGCAAGCTTCTGCCGTCGGTCGCTCAGTAGGGATAGGGACCGGAGACGAGCTCGACCCGGAGTTTCGGGTCGAAAGCGGAGGCGTACAGATCGTAGTCGCCGGCCTGGTTCGGCCTCCTTGCCCATGATCTGTCGTGAGCGGGACCGGTCCAGCCGGAACCACCCGCCGCGCGGAGAATGACCCGGCGGGGTCGATAACGGATACGGTGACAGCGGGAAGGGGGCTTGCTACGGTCACCGACTGTTCGCGTATCGCGAGCGAAGGGAACGCAAGAGACGCAGCGATGGATTTCCGGCTGATCGATCACGAAAGTTCGCTCATCGCCGCGATCCTGAAAGATCGATCAGCACCACGCGATACTCGCCCCGCGGAAACGCAGTGCCGTCCGACATCGTGATGTTATTGCTTCCAATCCACTGCTGGTTGTGATTTTGCCTCGTCTCTCCCATGTGTCGGGCGAGAGCGACCAGAAAAGTTGCGCCCGATCATTGATCAGGTAGAGATGGGCCAGATCGGAGAAACCATCCTCGTCTTCCGGTTGGACAAAGACGGAAAGTTGCTCATACCTGGTGTTGAGCGTGCGATTGTCGACCACCGCGAGTTCGCGATAGATTCCCGCTATTCGCGGCGGCGCTCCGCTGCATGAAAAGAGGGCAAGTGCGACCGCGAAGAGCGCAGCCGCACCCGTGAGGTGGGTGGCCCGCGTCCATTCGAATTCGCGGCGTCCAGCCGACATCAGGTGCATGGCCTATCTTGACGGTTTCCGCCCGGTCCGGCAATACCGGCATGACGCGACTGTTCGGTTGCCTTCCGGCCTGATAGAGTAACACTAGAAAGGAGATCGCAAGTGGCAGATCCTGATAGAGCGGAATTGCTTTTGGTCGCGACGGCGGCAGCCGAAGAGGCCAGTCAGGTGCACCTCGATTTGGCGGAGAAAGGTTTTTCGATTGCAACCAAGAGCGCCCTGCACGACCGCGTTACCGACGCCGACTACCGGGCCGAGGAAACTATTGTCACCGCTGTACGTGCGCGGTTTCCCGATCACAACATCGTGGCCGAGGAAAACAGTTACGAGGAAACCGGCTCACCCTATTGCTGGTACATTGACCCGCTCGACGGGACCGTAAACTATTCCCGCGGTGTGCCCTACTTCAGCGTATCGATTGCGGTGGCGTTCCGGGGTGAACTCCTGGCCGCGGTAGTTCGGGATTCGTCAACGGGAGAAACCTTCGCGGCGGTCAAGGAGGGCGGCGCCTTTCGGAATAACACGCGCATCTGGACCAGCCGAACCGATGACTATGGAGATGCGATCCTCATAAGCGGTTTCTTTTATCTTGACCGTAGGAGCACCGAGGAGAACCTGGGCACGATCGCGCGCCTGTTTGAAAAACGCGTGATCTCGGTAAGGCGGCTTGGCTCGGCGGCTCTGGATATGTGCCAGGTCGCCTGCGGTCGCGTCGATGCCTACTGGCAATCGCACCTCAATGTCTGGGATTTCGCTGCAGGCAAACTTATCCTTGAAGAGGCAGGCGGCCGGGTCTCTGACGCCTCTGGCGGGGCCGTGACGCTTTCTGCGGGATATATCGTCGCGACGAACGGCGCCTTTCACGACAAGCTTCTTGCGGTAATAAATGAATAATCCGGCGTAGAGCCGCAGCAGCCCAACGCGGCGCTGGCCATATTTCTGCAGCTACCGGCCGCCAACCTGCCGCACAAGGTCAGCAAACCGACTGCGCAACTCAAGAGCAGCGGCGGACGTGCGCGGGTCCGGTTCAAACAGCATTGAAGTTTCAACCATGTTCCCGGCCGCTTCGGCCAGACTTGCGTACCGACCGGTGGCAACTGCCTGGAGCATTGCCGTTCCAAGCGCGGAGGCCTCAGGACACTTCATGCGTCTGATTGGTCTGCCGATGACATCGGCTTTGATCTGGCACCAGAGATCACTTCGCGCGCCTCCGCCAAGCGACCGCACCTCTTCGTAGTCGGTCCCCAGCTCTTCCATGTCGGAGAGGACCATCCGCATGACCAGGGAAAGCCCCTCGAGCAGCGCACGCACGAGGTGTCCGCGTGTGTGACTGAGAGTGAGACCGCTGAATAGACCGCGGAGGGCCGGATCGAGCCGAAGGGTCCCCGGCCCCGCCATGAAGGGCAAGAAAAGGAGTCCGTCGCTCCCGGTCGCAATCTCTGCAGCAAGCCGTATCAGCGAGTCGTACGGATCCTGATCCAGTCTGCGTGCCTGGTCCCTCACATCCGGAAAAAGCGTGTCCCGGAGCCACTTGAAACTGATTCCACCGGCGGAGGTCCATCCCATTACCAGATACTCTCCGGGAACAGCATGGCACTGTAGAGCCATAGTAGCGATTCGTCCGGCGGGATACCCGCCCAGGGTTCCGGCGACGACCAGCGCCGCTCCGGTGGTTTCCGTCGCAATACCCGGCCCGATGCTTCCCGCACCGAGCATTGCCGCGGTCTGATCCATGGCTCCGGTAACGGCAACGCAGTCCGGTCCAAGGCCAATCGCCTCCCGCGCATCGGCTCTGACTCGCCCCACCACTCTTCCCGACTCCGATAGAGGCGAGAGCCATTCGACGGGAATTCCGGCCGCGTCGAGCATGCCGCGCCACCATCGTTTGTGCCGAATATCCAGCATGTAGGAGGAGGTATAGAGGGAGTATTCGCCACAGAACTCACCAGTCAGCCGGTGAAGAATGAAGTCTTCGACCAGAAGAAGTCTCGATGTGCGGGCCACAGTCTGCGGCTCGTGACGGTTGAGCCAGCGCACCTTGGATACCGGCCACGTCGCCGAAAGTTCTATCTGGCCGGTCGGATTCTCGTTGCCAAAAATCCCGGCGAGCTCGGCAGCCTCTTCGGTGGCTCGGGTGTCGAGCCAGACGATGGCATTTCGGACGGGGCGGGCATCCTCATCGAGGAGGATGATCGTTTCGCCCTGACTCGACACCCCGATGGAACGCACCGCCCTTCCGTCGATTCCAGCTCTGCTTATCGCCTCGCGAGCAGTTTCGACGCAGCATCGCCAGTAGACTTCAGGGTCAAGCTCGACAAAGTCCTTCGCCGGAGTTTCGAGCGCGTATTCTTTGAGCGAGAGCGCGACGAGCGCACCCGATTCCACCGCAAAGAGGGCGGCCTTAACCGCGGTAGTTCCAACGTCAAGGGAAAGGTAGCACTCCATCGCCAAGCTACGCGGTGTCCCGAACTATCCGAATTTTCAGGAGCTTGCAGACAAATGCGAGCTCCTGTGCGTAATCACCGAACACCGCGGCAAAATGTTGAGATTGCACATGATCGAGAATCTGCCGTACCGGCACATCGGGGTAGAATTGAACGCTCGGCCACGAGGGAAGCGGAACGCCCATTTCGACCCATTGGGGTGCCGCTCTGCCCTCACCGGTTACCACGTGCATTCGGTAACCATCGGCGTCTTCCGAAAGACAGGCGAGGGTCAGCCGGCCGCTCTTCATGCGAGAGCAGTGGGCGAGCCCGTCGAGGATCACCGTGGACACGCTCTTTATCTGCGGCTTCCCGTCGATGAGCTGTTCCGGGATCATGCCGTCCACGCCCATGAGAATCCATTCAGGATGGTGCTCATAGTGCTCCAGGAATGTCGTTATCTTTCCCGAAACCCATTTGAGAATCAGCTCGGCGACCAGGTTCCCTACGTCGTTTTCATCTACATAGGGAATGCCTTCGGAGGCGACAAGCGATGAGGGCACACTGTGAACTGCGTTCATCTCCAGCGCGATTCCTTCGACGCACTTGTAGGAAAAAGCGGAGAAGTTCTTCTCGCGGCAAATGTCGACTGTGGCCATATACATGCGAATTGCCCGCTCGATAACGACGTCCTGCGGCCTGCCCAGCGGATATTCCCAATTGGCAGTTTTTTCCGCGACGGTCTTCCTGACCCGCTCATCGTCGAGTGACTCCATTCGTCGATCAAGCTGGAGCATGTCGACGCTCTCGACCTCGGGTCCGATCCGGTCGCGAAGCAGAGTCACGTTGTAGCCGGTCGAGTAAAGCCCCATGTCATTGAATCCGATCATTCCGACCCGGGCATGCCTGAGCTTTTTCACGGTCTGCGCCGCACGCCCGAATTTCAGAATGGGATCCACGTCCATCGGCGAATCGGGTGGATTGAATAGGTAGATGAAGTTAAATCCCCATCGCTCCAGTGGGTACCGGAGGGCTGTCGAGCCGGCACCTCCCGCGGGGGAAATGAGCGTGTCTCCTTCGGTGAATCCCCCGAAACTGTAGAGCACCATCGGTTCGTTTCTGAACTCCATCAAAACGCGAATGACACCGCGGTAGTCTATCCAGTTGACAATGTTGGCTATAAGAAAGTCCCACGGTTTGCTTCTGAGCTCCCGAATGGCCCGTTCCACCTCGACGACCTCTCCGAAAACCGGGTCGGTCGCGACAAGCTCGATTCCCCCGTCCCGCAGCTGTGCTTCGGCCCTGCGGCTTATTGCTTTCAACCTCGCGGGCTCGTAGAACGACGTGCCGAATGAAACATACCCCGCCCTGACTGGCTCCATATTTCCTCCGATCCTATAGTGCGCGCAGCGACATGTCCATGCGGTCGATCAGGAAATCGACCATTTCCGGCGTCGCGATTAGCGGAAGTTTCGTCAGCGCCGCCGGAGGCGCTTTCACTTTGTACGCCTGCGAGCTGATGTCTATGCATGCGTCGTTCAATGCCCGCACGAACCGCGTCACCGCCTCTTCGTCATGAAAATAGATCGAGGAGAGATGGCGGAGCCCTTCGATTCGATCGATATGTTGCGGGTAACGCGCCGCCAGGCGCTCGAGTTCGGCGTGATAGTATTCACCGAGTTCCCCGATATAGGGGCCGTTTTCCTGGACGAAGCTCATCGTCACCAGATAGTAGAGAGAGGCGAGCTCTTCCTGTCCGTTCGTTACCAATGCGCCGAACTGATTCAGGTTGTCCATCGGAGCCGTCGTTATGATTCTCGACGCGGGGGTGTGCCCGCCGGGGAAACCCTTTCCAACCGAAACGAAATCCGGCGTGAGGCCGTACTCGCGAAACAGAAAGAGCTCCGGCGACCACATGCAGGACTGAATTTCATCCACGATCACCGGTATGTCGTGCTCGTGGCAGATGTCGTAGGCTGTCTGCAAAAACTCCTTCGACAACAGCACTGCCCCGTAATTCATCAAAACGATCTCATGAAAGAAACCTGCGACCTTGTATCTGCCGACATCGTACTCTTCGACCACCGCGCGAAAGGAATCGGCGTCGTTGATCCCGACCGGACGAACCAGGAAGATCTCTGCGGCCTCCATCTTTCCCCGAAGAAGCGGCCACAACCCTCTCATCATTTGCGTGAGGATTGTAGTTCCGTGGTAGTTGGCGTCGATTCCTCCGTTGAAGTCTCCCACGACCAGAAAGACCGGGATTTTTCCGTCGTACGGAGGTGTCTCCCGGGCATCGTCGAGCCTGAAAAACCGCGCAAGCATCATCTTGAGAGCCGCCTCCACCGCGAGACTTCCAGTCTCCAGATTGATGACGCGGTTGAGAACGTGCGGCGAGGTGTCGCCGAGAATGCGATCGAGTCCGGCGGTGTCCTCTTTCGGGACACCGGAAGCGCAGCGTATCAGCTCCCGTTCGAGTGTGCGCGTGACGTGGCCCCGGGTGTTGTTGTGCGTGACGTTGGAAATGCCGAGTGAACGGGCGATTTCTACAAGCTCATATCCGGGAAACTCGTGACCGAGCGATGCGTGATAGTGCTCACTTTTGGAAACGAGATAGAGCCGCCCATCCTCTCCGACGCGCGTGAAGCCAAAACCTCCGATCGGCGCCGCGGCCGTCCTGGTTGCCGCATCGAATGACCTGGTTCCGGCGCCGCGCGCAGAATTCCCCATCGCCGGGGACACTCGTGCGCCGACCTCGCCAACCAGTGCGTTGCAGCGGTCGAGGAAGGCCGTCGGGGCGAAATCGATCTTCGTGGCAGCCCGAGCAGTGAGGTAAGCGGGATCGGTACCGGTGAGAAATGCGCGCGCCGCGCACACGGCGGCCATATACTCTTCGCCGACGAGATCCGAAAGACTTCGACGTACGGAATGAAGATGGCTGGAAGTGCCGATCCTATTTCGCCCTGGACTGATGCTCACAGACGTCACCTCACGCGATGGCCGTTTCATCTGACTGCGAAGGTCATGCTATTCCGCGAAAACGTCCATGTCAAGCAGAAAGTGCTCATTTCGATCACTTTCAATGATTACCGGCATCATGGCGCAGCGCCCCAAAACCTGACCCCGGCATCGGAGTATTTCTTGCGAACCGCCGGAGAGATCTCATCATCGGTTATCACCCCGTCGACTTCGTCCAGGCCGGCAAACTCGACAAACGAGGTACGATCGAACTTCTCCGAATCAACAAGAATAAATGACGACTCCGAGCGCTGCATGATCAGCTCCTGCATACGGGAAGTGCGTTCGTCGGTGGTGGTGAATCCGGCATCGACGCTGACTGCGTCCGCGCCGAAGAACGCCTTTTCGACGTGGAACGTCTGGATGATTTTCTCGGCAAGCGAACCGCACACATCTCGTCTCTCCACGCGGACCTCCCCACCGATCAGAATGACCTTGCACCAGCTCGCGAGGGTGTCGATATGCGTAAAAGAGTTCGTCAGGACGATCAGATTTTTCAGTTTGCCGGTCTGGAGCCGCACCGAGAGTGCTTCTGCGAGTTTCAACACCGTTGTTCCTGAGTCGAGAAACAGCCGATCGTTGTCTTCGACCAGGGTCGCCGCTATGTTACCGATGAGTGTCTTTTGCAGGCTCCGATGAGCCGCCGATACGCGGTAGGAATAGTCATGGGTTATCTGCGGCGAAAGCTGAACGCCTCCGTGAACGCGGATGACTTTTCGCTCCCGTTCTGCCTGGGCGAAGAGACGGCGAACCGTGGCCTCGGAGATGGCGAGTTCACCCGCGACGCTGCTCACGTCGACCCGCTGCCGATGCTGGAGCATTTCCACAAGCCTGATGATTCGGACGTCGGTCTTTGTCATTGTCTGCCTCCCGCTGCTCCCAGACGCTGCCCACATTGTAGTTCAAGCCGACGGGCTCGTGCAACAAAGGCGGAGATACGAGCCGGCGCACTCGTGCAAACATTTGACGATTTTGTGCAGAATCGGCGCAATTTCTTGACATTTCAATCATTACAACTATAATCATGATTACTGTGACGAAACTGGACGAGGTCCGGAATAAGTTGACGCGTGTTCGGCACTTCATGAACCAGCACGGGTACGACGCAACGATCTTTCTCCAGGAGCCGAACTTCGCGTGGCTCACCTGCGGCGGCTCCGACGCTATAGAGCACACCAATGAGATGGGAAAAGCCTTCGGCAATATTCTCATCACGCGGGAGCGGGCCTACGTTCTTGCCAACAACATCGAAATGCCGCGGATCCTTGCGGAAGAGGTTCCCTCCCGGATTTTTGAACCGATCCGATATGCTTGGCTCGATCAGCAGGCGGAGTCGGTTGTCCGCTCGATCGTCGGCTCAGGAACGCTTGCA
Source organism: uncultured Spirochaetota bacterium (assembly GCA_963832675.1). GTDB lineage: Bacteria > Spirochaetota > Spirochaetia > DSM-27196 > DATKUC01 > DATKUC01. The sequence goes on from CAWHUY010000012.1 coordinate 68,323, forward strand.
AGCGACACGCCGATGGAGGGCGCGACCCACGAGCGACTCCGGCTGTCACAGCTGCGAACACCACTGGTGGAAACTGAGCTTTCGCGTTTTCGCGCGCTTTGCCGACTGACGGCGGACGCAATGCGGGACGCAGTCAAAAAAATAGTCCCCGGCATGAGTGAGATCGATATTGGTGCGATTGCCGGATACGAAATTCTGCGTCGCGGCGCGTTCCCTGCCCTGGTGCTCGTCGGAACAGATGAGCGGGTTTTCTCGTTCAGACATCCGGTCCCGACGGAAAAGAAGCTGACCGCCTACTGCATGGTCGTAGTCTGCGCACAGAAATGGGGCCTTGTGTCGAGCATGTCGCGCCTCGTTCACTTTGGCCCGCTCCCCCGGGAAATCGCCAGCAAGCATCGAGCGGTGCAGGAAATTGACACCGCGGTCGCCGACGCGACCCGCGCGGGAGCGTCGTTGGCGCAGGTATTCGCCGCGGCCAGGAGCGCATACAGGTCGGCCGGTTATCCCGGCGAGGAGGTCCGCCACTTCCAGGGAGGCACCTGCGGGTACTACACGCGGGAACAGGATCTCACACCCGACTCCCCGTACATCATCCACGACACGGAAGTTTTCGCGCATAACCCGTCGATCACCGGAGTGAAAAGCGAGGATACGATTCTCCTCGACAAGGGAACCTATTCGATTCTCACTGAAATCCCCGACTGGCCCGCGAACGAGGTGACCCGCGGAAATCTTACCCTGAGGAGGCCCGGAATCCTCGTCCTGTAGCGCTCCGCTCTGCCTATTCGATCCGAATTGCGCCGAAACGCTTCTCGAGAGTCTCGACGGCGCGCAGAGATACCGCCCTTCCAATTGCCTCTTCGCCGGATGTGAAAAACGCGCGGATGACGGCCCGTTCATTGGTGGAAGCGCGTAGATAGCCGCTGTACCAGCCCCTGTCGAGTCTGACCCGCCCGGGGGTAAGATCGACGCCCCGGCTTACCTGAACACCTCCCAGCTCTACTCCATCTGTGGTCGCGGTCACCGACGCCGCACCCTCTGCGCGGCACGCGGCGACAAGCTCCATCATAGCCGCCTCAACGGCCGCGTCACTCTCGAGCCGGTAGTTGAGCTCTCCGGTGGAAAAGATCTTTGATTCGCCGACCCACATCTCATCGAGAAGCGTTTCGTTCGATTTCAAGGCGTTCAGAAAACGAAGGGCGGTGACAATCGAGTTTTCCGCGTTGATCCGGACTCCGCCGAGCTCGAGTCGATGGTAGTAGTGGCCCGACTCCTCGGCCGCAAAATGCGCACCGATTCTATGCATGTAGTCCTTGATCTGCGAATGGCCGTTGCGGAAAAGCACCGGCGCGATCGGGAATCTTCCCCACATTTCCAGTGCAACCGGATTAACCTTCGGGTCAAAGAGCACAGGTACCGCGTGGCCTCCCGACCCCGTGAGGCGCTCCCCGTACAGGATCGCGACGGCAGAAAACCCCGCGCTCAGAATCCCGCGGCTGTCGCCGAAGACCAACCGGTCTCCATCGCCGTCGACTCCGATCACGACTGCCGGTGCGGCGCCGGCGTGCGAAGGAAGCCGCGCGGCCCTCCCTACGGCGTCGTCCATCTTCCCGTGGCTGGTGGGATTCGGTGCACCGAGCGGAAAATTGCCGTCCGGCAGCAGGTGCATTGGATGGACCTCTACGCCGGCGCGGTCAAGGGCCTGAAACATCTCACTGCCGGCTGAACCATTCATCGCATCAAACACGACTCGCAAACCCGACAGCTCGCCATCCGCCGTGTGCGCTGCGTGAAGAGAGTATTCTACGTATTCCGAGGTGACGTCCACAACGTGAAGGGAACCGCCGGTCGAGGGTGACAACCGCTCGCTTCCGTGATAGATCTGCCGGACCCGCGAAAGCCCACCCTCCGGACCGGAGTCAAGACCGACCGCGCGGACCGCGGGTACGGTGAACTTGGTTCCAATGTCACGCCCGGGATTGTGTGACGCCGTGATCGAAAGACCGATTGTCGGCCCGTACCGTTGCGTCGTCCGATGAGCGAGATAGTAGCTTTGCGGCGTGCTGACAGGATCAACGCATGCAAACGTTCGAAACCCGCCGTCCATGGCAGCCTGGATCGCAAGCTCCATCACCGTCGCAGCGCCCAGGCGCGCATCCCGGCTTATCGTGACATTTTCCGCACCGAGCGACCTGCCGTAGATGAGCGCGGCTTCGAACAGGCGGTAAACTTCCCTGCTGTCAAACTCCCCGTTTTCCCAACGGGCGTCATATACCTTGATGGGATCACGCACCGGCATTTCATTCTCCTGTGGACCAAAACGGCTTGTATGCTGCTTCTATTTGATTGAATCGATCATATCCAAAGTTTCCCGGCGAATATTAGAACGCTGAATTGAACATGTCAAGCAAAACGCTCAGCTTAACTTCGGTTCTTTGCAGAACGACCGATCATTGCCGATATTGAGCACATAGGGTAACTTCGGTTAACGGGGGGGAACGACATGCAGCATGTCTGGAATTCGTTCGTACAATTTCTCACCGTGTCTGTCCATGTCGGAAAGTCTGCGCTCCCCTTCTCACTACTGGATATCTTTCTGAAGCTCGTTCTTCCCATTCTGGTGTATCAGATCGTCTGGCGACTGCTTTCGCGCCCGGCTTTGCGCTTTGTCGCGCGGCTTTCCGTATCGCGAGGTGCACGGCACCGAATTCATCGCTGGATTCGGATCATCGTCCGGATTCTTTTCGTGCTGCTCGCGCTCACCCTGGCGGCGACAATCCTCGGCGCCGGAATGAAAGAATTTCTCACTGCGGCGCTGCGGTTGTTGAATCAGCCGATATACAGCTCCGGCAACACGCGCATCAGCCTTCTCACGCTCGTACTCTCGATACCGGTGATATATGTCTCTTCCTGGCTTTCAAAGATCGTCCGGCGGCGCATCGACCACAATTTGCTTTCCCGCATTTCGATGGATCATGCGCGACGGTTTACAGCCTCGAACCTGTTGCGATACGCATTTCTCGTTATTTTTATGCTGATCGGCTTGTCGATAATTGGCATCGACTTTTCATCGCTGCTGGTCATCTTCGGCGTGCTCGGCATCGGCATAGGTTTCGGCCTCCAGAATATCATCGCAAATTTCGTTTCCGGGCTCGTCATCTTCGTGTCACGACCCATCAAGGTCGGCGATCGCATACTCGTAAACGAGCACGAGGGCGATGTCGTCCAGATACGATTGATCGCATCCGTGATCAATACACTCACAAATGAGACGCTCATAATCCCGAACTCCCAGATCGTGAACAATGCGGTTCACAACTACTCGTATGAAGACCGACGAATCATCATAGTGAACGAGGTTCAGGTCTCCTACGGATCGGACCTGGACCAGGTGGAGCGTGTCCTGTCCGCGGTCGGGGCCCGCAACCCGTACAGGATCGTCGAACGGCCGAGTACCGTCCTCGTGCGCTCGTTCGACGATTCCGGAATTACGGTTGAACTGCGGACGTGGATCGCAGCGGCTCCGGACAAGATGAAGGCCCGGTCCTGGGCAAATCTCGAAATCTGGCGCGCCTTCAAGAAAAGCGGAATTGAGATCCCTTTCCCACAGCTGGACCTGCACGTCAAAAACGGACCGATCCGGCCCCCCGAGGGGAAGTAGCACTTTCCACGGGAAAAAGGGTTATCTTATAATGAAACAGGGAGGAACAAATGGGAATTCTTATCGTCGTAGAAGGACTCGTTCTCATCGGGCTCGGTTTCCTGGGACTCCAGAGCCGTATAATCCGTAGGCTGCCGGAAGCCACCCAGACCATTGCTCGGATCACACGCTACCAGGGTTGGATCGGGATTTTCGGGGCGATTTGGGGACTCATCGATTTCATCTACGCACTGCGTTGGATCCCGCTCATCGGCGGGGGCCTCGGTGTGATGTGGATATCGATGTTCGTTGGAACTCTCCTCACGCTTTTGCTGGGTGTGCTTTTTGGCTACGGAATGATTCAACGGGGGATCCTCGGCAAAGCCTCCGAGGACACAAAAGAAAAGATCGAGAGCCTGATCGCCCGTATCACCGCGTCTCAGATTCCTCTCGGGTTTATCAGCGCTATCGGTGGGGCGTGGATAGTAATCTACTACTTGATCATCTCAAGCCAGATCTTCGCGAGGGCCATCGGTCACTGATAAGTCTTTCCGCTCGAAGTCTGCCGCGTCCGAGGACGCGATGTCTGCCGCGCCCAGGGGCGCGATCGGGACCGACCGGGGATGTGTCATTCTATGTGGATCAAGAATCTCGGTCAGTGCCTGCTCCGACAACAATCGCTTCTTTCTGAGCAGGAGAAGTACCCGTTCGCCGGTTTGCAACGCCTCTTTTGCCAGCGCTGCCGCCGCGTCGTATCCGATGTAGGGCACCAGCGCCGTGACGATGCCGATTGAGTCCTCTACCATGGCGCGACACCGGTCCACGTTCGCGGTTATTCCGTCGATACAGGCCACGGCCAGCGTCCGGCACCCACGCTCCAATATTTGGATCGATTGAAACAGATTCGCGCCGATCACCGGTTCGAACGCGTTGAGCTCGAGCTGCCCGGCCTGGGCGGCGAGCGTGATGGTCATATCGTTACCCATCACCTGAAAACAGATCTGATTGACCACCTCGGGGATAACCGGATTTACCTTGCCCGGCATTATCGTCGAACCGGGCTGGACCGCGGGAAGATTGATCTCGTTCAATCCGGTGCGGGGACCCGACGACAGCAGGCGCAGATCATTACACAATTTCGACAGTTTGACTGCAATCCGCTTCAGCACTCCGGAAACTTGCACAAATACACCGGCGTCCGAAGTCGCCTCCACCAGGTTGGGCGACGTCTCGAGAGAAAGTCCGGTGATCGCACAAAGTCTGGCGCAAACTGCGCTCACGTACCCCGGTGGTGCGTTGATCCCGGTACCGATTGCAGTTGCGCCGAGGTTTATCTCATGCAGGAGGCGACTCGCCTCGGTCAGTCGATCGATGTCTTCCCCGATCGTGACCGCATACGCATCGAACTCCTGACCCAGCGTCATCGGGACCGCGTCCTGCAGCTGCGTCCGGCCCATCTTGATCACCGAGGCGAACTCGCGCCCCTTCGCCTCGAGGGAGATCCGAAGTTGCCGCATTGCGTCGAGCAATGTCTGGATGTAGGCAACCGACGCGATCTTCACTGCGGTCGGATAGACGTCATTGGTCGACTGGGACAAATTCACATGATTGTTCGGATGACAATAGTGGTACTCGCCTCGGGCGTGTCCAAGAAGCTCGAGTGCGCGGTTTGCGATTACCTCGTTCGCATTCATGTTCGTCGAGGTGCCCGCCCCACCCTGGATTACGTCGACAACGAAGTGTGCGTCGAGCCGGTTCCCCTGCACCTCTCTCGCGGCGCTCACTATTGCTTCGGCCATCTGCGCATCGAGAATTCCCAGCTCCCGGTTCGTTTGCGCGGCCGCCTCTTTCACCGCACCGAGGGCCCTGATCAGCAGCGGGTAGTGGGACAGGAGAGTTCCGGTCACACGGAAGTTCTCGACCGCTCGAAGCGTCTGCACGCCATAATAGACCTCTGCGGGTACCTGCATCTCTCCAAGACTGTCGTGCTCGGTGCGAGAAATCATGCTTCCTCCTCTCGGGTCTGCCCGACGACGCCGGCGCCCGTTTCGGGTTTCGATGGTTCAGAGCCAGGCAAGGATGGCGAACGCGCGCAGTGTACACGATTTATCAATTCTCTGCCGCCCCCGTCGGTCGATTTGATTGCACGCTGCGAATCGGACAGTTATATTCTACCCGGTGAGAACAAACAAACGTTGGATTGTCGTTTCTGCTGTTTCCGTCGGGCTGGCGATCGCCTTCGCGGCCGGCATCCTTCTGGGCCGGGTCTATTTTCCGGGGATCGGTGCCCCGGCGAACGAAACGACTCACCCAACCCCACCCGACTACGCGCTCATTCGAAACGCATGGAGACTCATTGATCGCTTCTACGTCGACCGATCGGCACTCAAGTCCACACCGCTGACCTACGGGGCCATCGAGGGGATGGTAAGCGCCCTCGGCGACACCGGCCACTCGACGTTTCTTACACCGGACATGGTTAAGCAGGAGTCGACGCTGAGAAGCGGCCATTACGTCGGCGTGGGGCTCGATATTCAGATGAAGGGCGGCAAGGTGACCATTGTTACCGCATTCACGGGCTCTCCCGCGGAAACGGCCGGGTTGCGAAGCGGCGAGATCATAACCAAGGTGGACGGAGTGGAAATCTCGGCGAAGCCACTCGGGCAGGTCGTGCAAAACATCGTCGGAGCGGTCGGGACCGATGTGACGCTCACAATCTACGATCCGCCGACCGGGTTGTTCCGGGATGTCACGCTCACTCGCGCGATTATCGTGCTGCACAATGTTACGTGGCAGATGATCCCCGCAACCCGATTCGCCGACCTCCGTATCGCAGAATTCAGTGAGGGTGTTTCGAAGGACCTCCGGAAGGCGCTCTCAGAAATCCGCCGGCAGAATGCTCAGGGAATCGTGCTGGATCTGCGAAACAACCCGGGAGGAATTCTGCACGAGGCGGTGGGCGTGGCGAGTCAGTTTCTCGCCTCGGGAAACGTCCTTCTCACAAAGAATGCATCAGGCCGAACGACCGCAGAGCCGGTGCAAAAAGGCGGTGAGGCGGTACAGATCCCTCTATCGGTTCTCATCAACAACGGTACTGCAAGCGCCGCGGAAATAGTGGCTGGCGCTCTCCAGGACGCAAAAAGAGCCGCTTTGATCGGGGAGACGACGTTTGGCACCGGGACGGTGCTTTCGCAATTTCCGCTTTCGGACGGTTCTGCTCTGCTGCTCGCTACTGAAGAGTGGCTCACGCCTTCCGGCCGCACGATCTGGCACAAAGGGATAGAGCCTGATGAGACGATAAAACTGCAACAGGACGTGTCCCCTCTGCTGCCCGCGGCACTTGTCGGCATGACCGGAGAATCATTCAAGCGAACCGAAGATGTACAAATGCTCGCGGCAGTGAACAGTCTGAGCTCCCCGCCAAATCCGGGCAACTAAAAGCCGCTTCCGGCGGGTTGGTGACGGGGCGAGCCGGCGCCTACTGCTTCTTGCCGGAGCGATCGTTGTTCATCCGGCCTCGCGGTCTGGCACCATTGGTCGCTCGCCCGGTCGGCAGTTTTCCATGTTTGCCGCCGGGATTCACGCGCCGGTTGAGCGCTCCGGGGCCCTGGTTCTGATGTATCCGGCCCGGCTCCGTTTCATTTTTTACCCGATCGGTTTTCCCCTTTTGGTCATCAGCGTTCGTTTCGGCCATAGAGTCCTCCTGCGGAACAACTACCCGCGACGATGAAGGCACATCCGGAATTCCGCAAGTGGTTCGGACTCCCCCTCACTGGTGCCTCTTCGGCCGCCCCGTCGCAAGTACTATATGTAATGTAACAGATAATTTCGTGCAGTGCAACGAGGGTGATCAAGCGGGACACATCCGGGATCTCCGCTAATATAACAGTATTTTAATCGACAAATCGTGGATTTATAGGCCCAATACGACGATAATTAGCATAGTTTCGATGGAAGGAGACTATGATGATACAACCAGTGAATCATCAGTCATATCAAGCGCTCCTGAACGTGCGCTCGGCGGAGACGCCGGGTGAGCAGGAGCACGATGGGGACTCCGACGACGGTAGCCGCATTCTTGCGGCGCAGAAAAACTCGCCGACGCTTCCCTTCGCCGCAGACATGGGAACAAAAGTCAACGTCATGGCCTAGCCGCGACGTACTTTCTCCTCCTACGTCGACGGCCGGAGTCCAGAGGGCTCCGGCCGTTTCTATTGCAGTGGGAAGTCCGGGAGTTGCTGCGTCGCGGTTTCCCGGCTTGCCGGTATTCACCACACAGTCCGTTGCCACTCGGGAACAGAAAAGGCGGCCCTTTCGGATGGCCGCCTGTTTGTGCGTGAGTGAAGTGCAGCTCAATAGCTTTTCATTGCCTGAATCTTGCGCTGCTTTTTCAGTAGTTTCCGTTCGAGAGACTTCTTCTTTCGGTTCTTGATCGTGGAAGGTTTTTCGAAATACTCACGCTTCTTCCACTCGCGAATGATACCTTCTTTTTCAACCATGCGTTTGAAGCGCTTGATGGCCTTCTCGAGATTCTCTCCCTCATCCAACTTGATGAACGCGATAAAAATCACCTCCCTTTTTGCAGGATTACAGCAGAGGCGCCCTCGGCTGTCTTGCATGTCCCGTCCGCTGTTCCCGGCTACGGGCCCGACGGTTCGGACTCATTGAATATTTTAGCGAAAATACGCTCTTTGTCAACGAGCGGTTGAGAGAGGAGGCTGTCCGGCTCGACGGGCACGCCGTCGACTCGTACTTCCCAGTGCAGGTGGGGACCCGTGGCAAGCCCGGTCATCCCCACAGCTCCGATGAGCTGGCCGACTTCGAGCCGCTCGCCCGCCTTGACCGCGATCTCGCTCAGGTGATAATAGAGGGAATAGACGCCCGGAAGATGTTCCACGACGACGGTGTTGCCGCTGATGATTCGAGGCCCCGCAAAGAGCACCCGACCGTTCCCGTCGCTTCGGACGGGGCTCCCCGTCGGCAGCGCGAGATCGATACCATAGTGGATCGCGGCCTCCGCGTCGCCGCCGGTGTAGAGATAGCGTCGCCGATCTCCGAAATGCGATGTCACAATCGCCCCGTGCACGGGCATCGAAAGCCGTCCAAACCAGTATTGACCGCCAAGATCATGTCGCGCAAGTATCGCGAGAATCTCTTCGGCCTCAGCCGTTTTGCGCGGATCCGGTGTCGCCCGAAGGTCGGTCAGTGCGGCATTGAGCGGTATCTGTTCGTGGATGAACGGTCGATCGACGACCCGTATCTCCGTCTCGAGGGTTGAATCAGCTACCCGTGAGTCCACAGTTTTGAACGTTGCCCGAACCGTATAGTTTCCGGTCGGTGCGGTGCTCTCGACGGCGAGACAGGCTGCCCAAATCTCTACGTCCCGTGCGACCGAGATCCGAAATCCGGGCACATAAAGGACCACCTTTCCGGCGGGATCTCTCAACTGGAACTCGGCCGCCGTCGCCGGCTCGGAGAGGTGAACCGCTATCGAAAAGGCGTCTCCTCGTCTAACCGAAGTGGGAGAGACAAGCGCCGGGTTGGCCCACGCAGCAGCGGCAGCAAGGATAAAAAAAACAGCTGCCGATGTTGCTCGACCGCGACCGAAGATCACCCGCAAAAGCCCCCGACGGGAGGTTGCCCGGTTCATTCGGCTGCATCCTCCGATCGGTCAGAGAGGTGCCGCCCTGCGGCCGGCTGAGACGCGCTAACACTCTTCGTACCGGCACGCCGCGCGTCCACCACGAGAAGCTGCGGGGTCTCGCGTCCCTGATACAGGTTCTTCGAAAGCTGGAAAACTACGTCGAGCTGATCGTTCGCGGTAAAATCTCTTCCGACCCGTTCCGCCGCGTTCCAGAACACGGCGGGCCATTTCACGCTTCCGGTGTCCAGGAGAAATTTCACGTGGCTCTGCGTCTCTCGACCCATGAGGTCGAGTTGAGCGATCCGCAGTCCGCGCGCGAGAAATGTCAGGGGTGGATTCTCCTGGCCGGATGGTGCGAAAACCTTCTCGATCTCAAACAGCTTCGGCGTGACAAAATCGAGCGGCAATTCTGCATCGATCAGAAGCCGCTCATCCTCCTCGTCAGCGAGATGCATGAAGTGAAGAACCTCCGGAATACGACCAATGAACTCGCTCAGCCGTTCGGGCGCCATGTGAAATCCGCCGGCAGAATCGTGCCCGCCCCAGTCGCTGAATATGTCAGAGAATTTCGAGAGGAATTCTGTGACGGCGAAGCCGCGCGCGGTTCGGATCGATCCAACGGACTTCTCCGGAAGCAGCGCCACCACCGCGGCGGGAACGTTGAAAAGCCGGGCCAGACGTCCGGCTATGATCCCGGTGATCCCTCTCTGGATGGAATCGTCGGTAACGACCACAAAACGGTTCTCCAGGTTTTCGAAACTCTTGTAGGCCTGCGGCAGAACACGCTCCCACGCATCTTCACCCGATCGTTTTCGATCGTCGTTCATCGAGGTCACCGCCGTTACCAGCTGTCCGATCTCCCCCGGGTCGCGGCTCAGCAGCAGCTTCACCGCTTTGTCGGGCTCGCCCATCCGCCCCGATGCGTTGATCACCGGCGCGACCTGCCACCCGACGTCCTTTGCCGTGAGCGCACGCCCAGCTACGCCGGTGCGAGCGAGAAGCTCGCGAAGGCCGGGCCGGGTAGTAACCTGCATCACCCGTAGTCCGACCCGCGCGAGAACGAGATTTTCGTTCTGCAGCGGCATCATGTCGGCGAGCGTGCCCAGAGCAACCAGGTCCAATGACGACTCGAATTTCGCGACGAGCTCCGGAATCCGTTTGAACACGAAGGTCGTGAATAGTCCTGCAAGCACGTCGATCTCTTCGGGAACCTGGGAAGCGTAGCGCGCAAGCCGTGATGCAGGGCGCATTGCAAGAAGACTGCGATCGCGAAGTGCGGGAAAGAGCTTCCACACCTCCGGAGCGATGTCGAGAAGACCGACCTCCACGTTCGGCCCGAATATCCGGCGCAACATCGCCTCTTGGGCCGGCGCGTCGTAGACCAGGATCTGCTGCCCCTCGAGAAACGGGACTATTCTGGTGCGTTCCAGGTCAACCATGCCCGGAACTACGTTCTCGATCAGCCTGTCAACCTCCACCAGGTTCTCGAGCTTCACCGCCTCCACGATCAACGTCTCGTTTCCCGGTCGGAGGTTCAGCAGGCAAACGGGCTGATTGTAGAAGTCTGTCTGCGCAAACGCGAGTGCCCAGCGCACTTTCGCCGTGAGCCCGCACGCACACAATCCCGCAAACGGGTAGCCGGCATCGACCAGCTTGGGATTGATTATTGCTGCCGCCGCCGGCAGAGCCTCCTGTGGATTGTGATGATCGACGACGATGGTGTCGATTCCTCGCTCGAGCGCATAGGCGATCTCGGTCATGCTGGAGGTTCCGCAGTCGACGGCGATGATGAGCGTACCATCGGCCGCCGCAAACTCGTCGATCACACAGGTCGTGAGCCCGTAGGGATCGTCCCCCATCGGGAGCTTCCAGTCCACGAGGATCCCGAGGTCCGAAAGGGTTTCGACCATCAGTGCGATACTGGTAATCCCATCAACGTCGCGATCACCGAACACGAGCACTCTCTCCCCCTCGGAACGGGCGGTCATGATCCTCTCCACCGCATCCACCATTCCCTCGAACAGGAAGGGGTTGGGGAGATTCTTCAGATCGTCCTCAAGGTGGAACTGGATAGCAGCCGGGTCGGTGACACCGCGACGCGCGAGGATAGAGGCTGTAAGCAGATCGACGCCGAAACGCTCCGAAAGGGATCTCACGGCTGCCGAATCGATGTCTCCTTTTTGCCAGATCATAGCGCGGCCATTTCCTCCAGGATCATAGGCTCTGCAACAGGCGCTTTTTCGCTGTAGCTGTAGGCCTGTTCGACCAATTCGGTCGCGGCCGCAAGACTTTCCTCCGACTCGGCAAAAAGCGTGCAGACAACCTCGCCTTTCCCCACAGCTTCGCCGCGCTTCCTGAGAAGCTCGATACCCACATGAGGATACACCTTATCGTCCGCCTTGCTTCGACCGGCACCGAGATAGACGCCGGCCATACCGACGGGATAGGCCCGAACGCCGGCCACGAATCCATTCGATGGCGCACGAATGCTGCCTTCAAATTTCGCCCGCACCAGGCCCATTCCCTTCTGGAAACGATCCGGATCTCCGTGCTGGGCCCGAATGTTGGCCAGGAAACGCTTCCAGGGCTCGCCGCCGGCGATCTTTTCCCGGCAGAGATTGACCGCTTCGTCGATGCTTTTTGCCCTGTCGCCAGCCACGAGCATCCATCCGGAAAGGCGAAGAGTCACCGCCATAAGATCTTCCGGCCCCTTTCCCTGGAGACAGAGTGCCGATTCCTCGGCCTCGACGAAATTGCCGACCATTCGACCTAGCGGATCGTTCATATTGGTGATGGCAGCCACGATTTTTTTCCCCAGGCTCACCCCGGTATCGACCAGCGACTTCGCGAGCGTTCGCGCCTCGTCCCTGTCCTTCATGAATGCGCCGTCGCCGCACTTCACATCGAAAATCAGCGCATCCGCACCTTCGGCAAACTTCTTCGAAAGGATGCTCGCGGTGATGAGCGGCACCGACTCAACGGTTCCGGTCACGTCGCGAAGCGCATAGAGCAACCGGTCGGCCGGGACAATCTGGTCGCTCTGACCGGTCATCGCGTAACCTACCTCGCCGAGAATACGTTTGAACTCGGCGGTGTCGCGCGCGATCTGGTAACCCGGGATCGATTCGAGCTTGTCGAGCGTGCCTCCCGTGTGGCCGAGAGAGCGGCCGCTCATCATCGGTACTTTGATGCCGAAACAGGCGACTATTGGCGCGAGAATCAGCGAGACCTTATCGCCGACGCCGCCGGTCGAGTGTTTGTCTATAAAGGGGCCGGTCAGTCCCGACAGGTCAATAGTCTCGCCCGAATCGATCATCTCGCGCGTCAGGAACGCCGTCTCCTCCGGGCTCATGCCGCGGAAAAAAATCGACATCAACCAGGCCGACACCTGGTACTCGGGAATATCGTCCGAGACGTAACCCCGGATGAGAAACCTGATCTCCTCACGGGTAAGTGTTTCTCCATTCCGTTTTTTGATAATGATGTCCAGTGCCCGCATAGCATACCCCTCACGGCGAAAGAATAACAGAAAGCCCGGCAGTTGAGTAGCCGAAACGGCGCGTGAGGTCGCGCCCGCACCTACAGAATTCCCCGACCTACCTCGAGAGTCGAGAGCGGCGTCTCCACAAGCGCTGCGACAAGCGCGTACAAAAGGTTCAAAAGCGGCTCGATCACTCCGGTCTCCGGCTCAACCTCGAAAGCTTCGCCGATTGCGACAGACCCAAGGGTCGAATCCAGATAGGATATCGCTCTCACGGGCAGATAGAGCAAATCCGGTCCTGCGCAGCGCTCGCACAGGAACAGTTCCCGGGCCGCGGAGTAGAAAGCACGAGTCGAATCTACGGAACCGGCGAGCGACCGACCGCAGGTGCCGCATTCGGCCGTATCCGGCAGGTGACCTACCATCGAGAGATAACGTGCAAGGAACTGCACCGAAAGTCTCCCGGCCATGGGCTCGGAGGCGGTGTCGAGCAGCTTCAGGGACTCCACAAAGAGTGTGAAGAGCGGCGGCGCGCTCTCACCGCCGCCGAATGATTTCAGCACAACTTCACTCCACAGACTGGCGGTGTAGTATCGGCGAACGCTCTCTCGCAATCCGATGAAAAAATCCTGAACATCGAAATCGCTGACCTTTGTGCTTTTCTTGACCGGATCGTGATAGAGGTATACGGTCCCGTAGCAGAACGGATTTGTCAGGCCGCGCAGCTTTCCGTTCCGGGAATTCGCACCGTGAGCGATCGCCTGGACAAGACCATTGACCTCGGTGAAAAGCGTAACGCCCACATGGATTTCCCCGATGCGGTAGGCGCGCAGCACAATGGCTCTACAGGTCTCGTTTCTGCCCATTCTCGAATTTTGCTTCCCTTCCGTTTTTTGCTATACTCTACGTACACGAAAGCTGCATCTACCTCACAAACAAGAATACAGTAGGTGGAAAGGAAGAAGATGTCAAACCAACAGATCGTGCCAGCAGGAATGATCTTGCCGAACAAACTGCTCATCGTACCGCTTCAGGGAAAGCCGATATTTCCGGGCATCTTTACTCCGATGATGATCAAGTCTCAGGAAGATATTTTGGTGATCGAGCGGGCCCTGGATGCCGACGCAATGATTGGCCTCGTTCTGGTCAAGAGTGAAGAGATTGAAACACCCTCGACCGACGATTTTTTCAACGTCGGTACAGTTGCGAAGATCGTCAAGAAGATCAATCTTCCCGACGGTGGGATGAATATATTCATTTCGACGCTTCGCCGTTTCCATATCAAGAAGTTTCTGACCCCGGAGGCGCCGATTGCCGCTGCGGTGGAATACCTCGATGACATTGAGGAGAAGAGCGACGAAGTCACCGCGCTCACGCGAAGTCTGATCGGTGAAATGAAACAGGTTTCGGAAAACAACCCGCTGTTCTCCGAGGAGATGCGTCTCAACATGGTCAACATCGACGATCCGGGCAAGATCGCCGATTTCATAACTTCCATCCTGAATATCGACCGGGCCGATCAGCAGGCGGTGCTCGAACAGCTCAATGTGAAGCGACGGATGGAACAGGTGCTGTTGTTCATCAAGAAAGAGCAGGAGCTTCTTCGGTTGCAGAAAAAGATCCAGATGCAGATCAACGAAAAGATCGAGAAGAGCCAGCGCGAGTACTATCTGAAAGAGGAGCTGAAGACTATCAAGCAGGAGTTGGGGATGCCGACCGACTCCAAGAGCTCGGACTATCTGCGTTTCAAAGAGGCGATGGAAAAACTCCAACTCACCGGGGAAGCGAAAGAGCAGGTCGAGCGGGAAGTCGAGAAGTTCCAACTGATGGAGCCGAGCTCTCCGGAGTTCGGTCTGGTCCGCAACTACCTCGACACAGTCATCAATCTTCCGTGGAACGACCCTGTTCCCGAAAACATAGAGCTCGACCGGGCACGGAAAATCCTCGATGCGGACCACTACGGTCTGGAGGACGTCAAAGAGAGGATTATCGAGTTTCTGGCAGTTCGAAAGCTGCGAAAAGATTCCAAGGGATCCATCATTTGCCTCGTAGGGCCTCCGGGAGTTGGAAAGACTTCGGTCGGGATGTCAATCGCGCGAGCTCTCCAGAAGAAATTCTTCCGCTTCTCCGTGGGTGGCATGCGAGACGAGGCCGAGATAAAGGGACACAGGCGAACCTATATCGGAGCAATGCCGGGCAAAGTGATCCAGGGGCTGAAGGTCGTAAAGTCCAAGAACCCGGTCTTCATGATTGATGAAATCGACAAGCTCGCTGCATCGTATCAGGGCGACCCGGCATCGGCTCTTCTCGAGGTTCTCGACCCTGAGCAGAATGTGGCGTTCCGGGATCACTATCTCGATCTTCCGTTCGATATATCCGACATCCTTTTCATCGCGACCGCAAATACCCTCGACACGATTCCGCCGCCACTGCTGGACCGGATGGAGGTGATAAGGCTCTCGGGTTACATTGACAAGGAAAAAATAGAGATTGCCAGGAAGTATCTCCTTCCCAAGTCCCTCAAACGATCCGGTATCGAACGGAAACGCGTCAAGTACACCAATGCCGCTCTCCTGGGAATTGCGAACGGGTACGCGCGCGAAGCGGGGATGCGCAATTTCGAGAAGGCGCTCGACAGGATTCATCGGAAACTTGCAGTAAATATCGTAAAGAGCAATTCAGGGGGAACTTCCGGCAAGAATCGGAACAGCATTGTTTCCATAGACGAGGCGAACCTTGAGTCATATCTTGGCAAGCCGACTTTCCGGGATGACGAGATCAAGGTGGTGACAAGCCCCGGTATGGTGATCGGTCTTGCATGGACCCCGTTCGGTGGAGATACGCTGGTCATTGAAGCTGCGGCCAATAATGGGCGGGAGGGTTTCAAATTGACTGGCCAGATGGGCGATGTCATGCAGGAGTCTGCGAATATCGCCTATACCTACGTCCGGTCCGTCGGGACAGAATACGGCATCGAGGACAAGTTCTGGGAGAACAAAATGATCCACATCCACATACCGGCCGGGGCGACGCCCAAAGATGGCCCCTCCGCCGGGGTGACTATGGCTTCTGCGCTTTTTTCCCTCGCCCTTGGGAAGAGGATCCGCAGCCGGCTTGCGATGACCGGCGAGCTCTCCCTGGTGGGAAATGTGCTGCCGATTGGCGGGCTGAAAGAGAAGACTATCGCAGCTCGGAGAGCAAGGATCAAGACGATCATTATTCCCGAGAAGAACCTTCGAGATCTCGACGAAATTCCCGATCATATTAAGAAGGGAATAACCTTTCACCCGGTACAAACCATGGGTGAGCTGATCGACCGACTGTTCTGAACAGACCAACTCTGGAGACGATGGATTGACATATCGAGCGGGACTTCTGGGATTGTTCATCATGGCGGGGCTGGCCGCAATTGCCGCATGTACGCCCGCGCATCCGGCGGCGAAAGGTCCACCGGGCAGCGCGCAAAACGGCGCGCAGCGAGACGTGACACAACAGCTTTCGGCGCTGACGGCCGAATTGCCGTCGACGGTTCGCAACCGGATTCTCGCGCGGCCGGAAAGGTTTCTGACTCTCATGGGGGAGATACTCGCCGAACCCCCGATTTTCGTAACCCTCGTCGACAAGGAACATGCGCTGCCCGCCGACTACGCTCCCGCCGATCTCATCCGCCTCAGGGACTACAACGTTACGATCAATCGGAACGATCTGGAACTGCGGAAAGCGGTGATGGGCGACCTGATGCGGATGGTCCACGCATCCCGCACCGATCATGTCGAGCTTGCGCTCTCGTCGACCTACCGCTCCTATGCGTACCAGAAAAAGGTGTTCGCTATGAATGTGGCGCAGCTCGGATTGAAAGAGGCGGAGCGGGAGTCTGCAGTCCCTGGAACAAGCCAGCACCAGCTCGGGACCACAATTGATTTCGGCAGCATCACCCCGGCATTTGCGGAAACGGCGGCCGGCCGCTGGCTTGCGTCGCACGCCTGGGAATACGGATTCACCATGTCCTACCCGGACGGCTACGAGAAACTCACCGGGTATATATACGAACCATGGCATTTCCGCTACATCGGCATCCCAGCGGCTACGATGGAGCATGAATACTTCGAGAGCATCCAGCAACGGCTTCTGGTCTTCCTCCACGATCACCGACCCGCGCTTGCGGCTCTCGCCGGACGATGACCGGCGCGGTCGAACCGCTCTACCGCAGTTGTCACCCGGAGTCATCCGGGAAAGACCGACAGCTGGCGAATTCTCTCTTCAGCGTTGGAAAGCTCCTCTTCGACCGGAGAAAGCTTTTCAAAGAGACTCCGTTCGAGGGACGCGACATCTACTCGGCCGCGCGCGAGCTCAACTACTTCGTGGGCATGCAGTCGAGCGGTGCCGGCGTGCAACCGTACAAGATCCGCGAGTCTCCTCATTCCGGAGCCAACCTCGTTTCGCCTTCGCGGATCGTACGTTGCCGCCACGATGGTTTCCTTCAGGCGACGGAGCCAGCGCCAGCACTCCTCCACGGAATTCCGGAGAGCTCCGAGTTTCCGCGACAGACGTTCCGCACGCGGATCCCGGCCGCCCGAAAAAACAGATGCGTACTCTTCCAGGAGCACCAGGCCTGATTCATAAAAGCTGGTCGAGGTCCTGCAGTCGAACAGGACACGGTTCCACGGCGCTCCCGCAGCGGCACCTGAACCGCCGGTCGGGGCGGTCCGGGGGAAGACCATGATTTCACCGCCGAACTCGCGGTAGGCAGGAACCGAAAGCCAGGTCCTGAATCCCGCATCGACGAACCGCCTGGCCCGTGCAGTAGCGTCCGAAAGCTCATCGAGCCCGACCACAACCACGATTTCTCGACTTCCTGCGAGAGCAGCGAGCTCATCGCCGGCCCCGCGGGCGAGGCACGCTTCGTGAACGACGGGAGTCGTCGCCGCTGCGACCGCAGATTCGATCACCGGCCGAAGAAATGTCCCAACGAAGTCGGCGATTCCGGAGCTGATGCGACCGGCGCATTCGCCGCCAAGGTAGAAATGAGCAGGGCTCAAATAGAGCGCGATCAGGTCCTGGACGACCTCGGTCGCGAGAGCGATTGCGCCTCTCGCGTTTGAGGAGAACGAAACAGCGTCGTGAAGGAAGGTGGCAACCCTGCGATAGGGAGCCGTGTGGCACAACTCATTGAGCCCGGTCACCACATCCGCGGCTGGTATCAATTCCGCCCCGGCGCGCGCACCGACTTTGCACATCGCGTCTATCACCTCTTCGGGATAGGAGCTGGATGAGCGCAACCGCTCATCGAACGACCAGGGGAAAAGGTCACCCCAGCGAGTGACCAGAGTCGGACCTACCGCAGTCGGTATGGTGCTGATAAAATCGACAAGACGTTCGGCGGTGGGTGCAATTCCGCGGAGATCAAGAATCACTCCGGTAGAAGCTTGCCGTTCATTTGAATCATTGCCGTCGGTCGCCATGCAGGCAGTATGAAGCTCCCCTCTCCGCTTGGCAAGCTGCCCGCGAGCCGCTATGCTTGAGTCCGATCTGAAACCGTGAGGAATGCGATGCTCGCTTTGCAGAATGAACTATCCCGATTTGGTCTGGCGCTGCCGGATGTTCTTCTCCCCTCGGAGGGAATCAACCTCGAACGGTGGGCAGTAATCGCCTGCGATCAGTTTACCTCGCAGCCGGAGTACTGGGAAAAGGTCGGCGAGTTTGTAGGCAGCTCGCCGTCTACTCTCGAAATGATCCTTCCAGAGGTCTATCTCGGCCGACCCGACGTTGAGGAACGGATTCGCGCGGTGCACGCTGCAATGCGACGGCGCCTCTCAGACGGAACCTTTCGCTCCCTGCCGGCAACCGTGATAGCGGTAGTCCGCGACACGCCGCACGTGCAGGGCCGACCCGGTCTCATGTTCGCCGTCGATCTCGAACGTTATGATTTCTCGGCCGGCTCGCGAAGCCTCATCCGCGCGACCGAGCAGACAATCGTAGAGCGGCTGCCGGTGAGAGTGCGCGTCCGAACCGGTGCCCCGTTGGAGCTGCCTCATATTCTGGTGCTCATCGACGACCCCGAAGCATCCGTGATCGAGCCTACCGTGGCAGCCGCGCGGACCAATCCCGCGCTCTACCGCAGCGACCTGATGTCCGACGGCGGCTCGGTCGCGGGCTACGCTTGCGACGCTTCGATTATTGAAACGATCTTTCTCCCCGGTCTTGCAGCGCTTGGGGCGCCCGAACGATTGAAAGCGCGGTATGGCAGCTCCGACGCGCCGCTATTCGTCATGGGAGACGGCAACCATTCGCTTGCTAGCTCGAAGCGGGTCTGGGAGAATCTCAAAGCCGGCGGGGCCGCGATCGACAGCCATCCTGCCAGATGGGCTCTCGTGGAGATCATTAATCTGCACAGTCCGCAGCTTCCCTTCGAACCGATTCACCGGCTCCTCACCGGCGTAACCGCAGCCGACCTGTTTGAATTCGGCCGCAAACGCTTCGGCGCCGAAGCCGAGCAGGAATCAGGGTTCGAAGCGGTACTGGTCGATGTCATGAAGAACGGAAGTGCACCCGCAATCGGCACGGCCTTCGGTCTCGGTTCAGGCAGGACCTGGCGCACCGTACGGCTCCCGTCCACAGTCGCGACTCTCCCGGTCGCCGCCATACAGACCTATCTCGATTCCTACTGCGCACACAATGCGAAGGCGCGAATAGATTACATTCACGGGAACGAGGCACTCGCGAGTTTGACCGCGAGCGGCAACGCGGCCGGGGTCCTCCTCCCACCGATCGACCGTTCCCGGCTCATTCCAACGGTGCTTCAAAAGGGAGTACTTCCGAGAAAAGCATTTTCGCTCGGCGAGGCGGAGGAAAAGAGATACTACTTCGAAGCGCGTGTGATCGAAGGATCGTGAACCGAGGATGGCGGGTTGCGGCGACGCAGGGTATGGATATTGGGACGAAAATCGGTAGAATGGTAGTCATGACCAGGCTGTGGCTCGCCGCCCTGATTGCGCTGGCTCTCCCACCGGCTTCAATTGCTGCACAGTCACAGGTTGTGTTCGCATTTGTCGGCGTTCACACGACCGATGAATCGCTGACAGCGGCAGAGGTTCGGGTCCTCGAAAATCGGTTGACTTCCTCGCTGGTGCAGGTCGCGGAAAAAGAGAACTACGGCCTCATCATTCCGAACAACCGGCAGAAGATTCTGAATGAGATTGGCCCGCGCCTCGGGCTGCAGGGCACCCAGCCAACCAACCTGGAAATCGGAACACAAGTAGCCGCGCGGGCACTCGTCGCCGGCGAAGCAAACCATGTCGGAGCCCGCTACTATCTGGATCTCGAAACCATCCAGGTCGACAACGGAAAGACGCTGAACAGAGTTTCCGGTGACTTTACCGGGTATGATGAGCTCATCACCGGTTCTCAGGGACTGGTGTTCTCGTTGTTTCAGCTGTCCGGGATCAACACTGGACCGGCAGACGGAGGGGCTCCGAGTGTTTCTCGAGCGCCTGTCGAGTCGTCGGCCCCGCAATCGGGCGAGTTCCTTCCAAGTGTCAATTTGAATCTGATTTCCGGTACGTGGCAGGGAGACAAAGGCATCAACACCGTTGAGATTCAAAACGACGGAACGGGAGTAGCCGCGCTCGACGACAAGAATACTATGAAGCTGCGGGTGACAGTCGACAAGGACCAGGTCATCGTTCGCCAGGACGAGCCCAACGCTCCCAAGATGTACCTTCCGTTTTTTCCCTACAGCATTGCTGTTCAGATTGTCGAGCTGGCAAGACCGATGAGCTGGGTGTTCAGGCTCTCTTCCGACCGTAACACGCTTGACGGAACAAAGGAGACATCTTTTTTCCGTATCGATCGCGGGAACGTAGTGTATGTAGACAACACCTACACGCGCACCGCCGACTGGCACAGGATCAGGTAGGCTGCTGTTCCCGCCGCCGGCCCAAAGATTCTGCAATCGGTCGGTTCCGACGAGATCGACTTTTCGGTGCGCGGATCGGGAATTTCAACATACTCCTCAGGTTGTGAAAGGCCGCGGCATCGAACAGTGACACCAGATAGCTGAGCACTGCGATGCCGAAAGCAATTGCCCGAAACAGGCTGCGCGGATCACCGGGACGGTCGGTCCGATAGACGATCATACCGGGGCTCGTCACCTGGACGTCTGGATCGTAACCGGGAAGCCGAATCAGATTTTCGCCGGGCTCGAAGTAACCCAGCGATCGGGCCTTGAGGCGCACGTTTTCAGGATCCGACTGAAGCGACTGGACTCGTTCAGAGAGGCGCGCCTGAATCTGATCCAGATTGGCCATGTTCGACTCGAGGCGAGCCCGGTAGGCGGAAAGACGCTGATATTCAAGGACTCCCGCCTGACCGAGGAAAACGCTCAGCAGAAGATAGGTGATCAGGCCGATTGCTGCGGCAAACAGTAGGCGGAAGCCCTTCATACTATCATAACGGAAAATCCACGGACGCCCTTGAGGAAAACGTGGCGTTGCCCGGAGACCCACGGCGACGGTTTGGTGCTCCGGGGGCCATCGTTGACAAGGGGAAAATCCATAGAGTACATTAAACTAATGCGTTATGCTTCCCGTTCGAATGCCGATAAAAGAGAGTGAAGAGGTTACCCCCAACCCCAGGAGGAGAGGACCGTGAGTGACAAGGAACGGAGCGTCCGCGGAGCACAAAGTCAGCATCGCCAGGCCCCTCCAAGCGCCATCGACGAAGACCAGGAGCTCGAGCAGTACGGGGTTTGGGTCAAGGTTGGACCGGAAGACTACGAAGAAACCGGCGGTAAGGACGAGGATTTTTCGCTGACCGATTTCGATGACGAACCCACTCTCGAATCACTCGACGACAATATCACTGAAGAGGAAGAGAAACTTCTGAGTTCGCTGGAGGGACCGGAGACGGGCAGCGGCACAGCATACGCAGGCAGCGGTGCCTCCGACGATTTCGAGGATTTCAATTTCGAGAGCGAGGAAAATCTCCCCGACATACCGGAAGAGGATCTGCCTGAACTCTCATCCGAAGAGCTTTCGCTCGACCTCACAGACGAATCAGAGTTTATCATCTCGGAAGAGACCGATCTCGAACAGGACCTCGGCTCGCCCCGGCGGGCGCGTGTCGATTTCGCTCTCGACTCTGAACTGGAGATCCCGGAAGGAGAGGAAATCATCGCCACCGACGAGGCCATAGACGAGCCGGAAGAACTTCAGAGCGCCGACGAGGAGCTGACCATCCTCGAGCCATCAGATGAACGGCCGGAGGAGCTCGACCTTTCCGATTTCGAGCTGTCCGAAACCGAACGTATGGTCGAAGACCTCCCCGAGCTCGATCTTAGCGAAGAAGATGAAGGAATGCCTTTGAAACACGATGTTTCGGCGGATTTTCCACAGGACTCGTTCGACGACGTGGGGGCCGTCGAAATGGAGATGACCGCGCCGGTCAAATCAACCTTCGGGTCTGGGACCTCGCGCGGCGCGGGGAAATCAGATGCGTCGCTTTCCATTCTCCACACAATTGAAAAAGAGCTCGCTTCGATCAAAGAGGAGCTCAGTCAGCTGAAGAAAGAGCTTTCTATTATGAAAGCGACTCCCGGCGGCGGCGCAATCGGCATGGAGGCGCACCCGTCGGAACATGAAATCACCGGTTTCTTCGACGAGGAGGAGGACGAAACCATTGCGCTTACCGGCGACGAGCTCGATAACATCCTCAATACCGCGGAGTTTACGGAGGAGGCCGGCAAGCCGACGGAAATCGACGATTTTGTCGACGGCTTCACGGCAGAACCTCGTGTATCTGCTGACATAGATTTGGAACCGCAGGAAGTTGCCGAAGATTTCATCCAGGACGATGAGGACCTCCTCCGAGACACCGAACTCGAAAAGACCCTCTACGAGGAAGCCGAAATTCCTTCCGATGAGCTTCCTATCGAAGAAATAACGCTTGATGACGACTTTCCTGAACAGTCCGGCCTGATAGATGACGCAATCGAGCTCGAACTGGAAACCGAGACGGCCGTGGAGCCTGATTCCGAGCTTGATATTCTCAGCGGCGACGACAGTGAGGTCGATGCACTCGCGAAGATGGACATCGAATCCGAACTTGCGGAAATAGAAGAGCTCGACGATGAGACTGAAGAGGACTTCGAGTTCGATTCCACCGACCTCGATATCGACCTTTCCATTCCGGACGATGCGCCGACCGCGGACGGGATGTTCGAGATCGAAGAGCCCAAAACAAAAAAAACCACGCAAGACTTCGAGAGCCTTGACGAGCTCGAAGAGGTAGAAGAGGCCGAAGACCTCTCGGATTCAGAACTCTCAACTGAAGAACTGTCGGGTGACAAATCGGCTGCCGAAACGGTGGACGAATTGGAAGAGTTGGTCGAAGAACCCGATTCAATCGAAGAGTGGAGCCCGGACCTCGAAATCGCCGACGAGTCGATCGTGGATATTCCCGCAGCCCCTTCCAGCGCCTCGGGCGACCATGGACAGTTCGAAACGCCTCGCAGCACGACAGGGCGACAGACTGGACTTTCGGATGATTTGAAAGCCGAGATAAAGACGGTACTTCGCTATATGGATCAGCTACTGGAAGCTCTTCCTGAGGACAAAATCCAGGAGTTCGCAAGATCCGATCATTTCATCGTATACAAGCGGCTCTTCGAGGAACTCGGACTGGAGCAATAACCATGGGCCTCATGAAACGCGTGCTCACGCAGGGTCGCGACCCGGACAAACCTGCTCCTGGGCCGGCGTCCGGAGTACGTTCTGGGAAACCGCCGGCGGCCGGTCAGAAAACGCCCGTAACTGCCGAAGCGCGCCGCGATTCTATCCTTTCGGATGAACACGCAACTCCTATTCACCCTGAGATGATTACACGTATGGTCCTGCGGGAGCTCAACGACATTCCCGCCTCCATCGAAGCGCCAGCGCACATCTTTGCCATGTTGAAACGGAATCTCACTCTTCAAAAGGCGGCGCTGTTGCTTCCCGATCCTGAAGAACAGGTATACGTTCCCTGGACTATCACCGGTTTCGACCTAACAACGCAACGAAGGCTTCATATTTCCGAAGAGACCGCCTACTCGCTTTTCCCGAACCGCGTACCGGTAATGCTGCTTTTTTCCGGTGATGAGACCCGGCAGCTGCAGAATTGTTTCTCGGTGCGGGAGTTCGGCACCATCAAACGCATTGTTCTATGCTCGTTCTTCTACGAGGCGCGGCTGCTCGCAATTCTCGTGATTACGGAGACGCCGTTCTTCGCTCTCGATCCCACGATTCTTCAGGTGATGTACTCGGCGTTTGAGGACGGGATTTCCCGACTCTTGTTCAGCAGCCGGGAAGCACGTATCTCTCGAATCCAGCTTCCTCTCCTTTTCACCTACGAACAGTTGTCCCCAATGGCTCACGAGGCGTTGCGAGAAAACCCCGACAGACAGCCGGAAGTCCTGTTCCTTCAGTTCAACCCTGAAACGGCCGTCGCACGAATCCTCGAGCAGGCACGCGAAAGTGACCGGTACCGCGTCCGGCAGGACGTACTCCGAATTCTGAACACATTGATTGCGGGACTCGGGAAGGTCTTCGTCCTGCCCAAGAACCAGCTTCTCCTCATGAGAACGGAACAGTTCCCCGAGCGCGCGGGAACGGAAACCGACCGCAACCCTCACCTCCTCGATGTAGAACTTCTCGTTCACCAGATTAATCAACGCCTCAAACAATTCTTCACCGAGCTCCAGGGGTACGATAATGCCGTCAGCTGCCGCCTCGTGATTTATCCAAGAGACTCCGCCGATATGGAGGAGCTCACCGCCTCCTTCGGGTGAGCGGGCGATGGCCTCGCCTCCGGTGGCTTCACCGATCTTCTACCCTGCGCGAAATGGCAGTCTCTGCGCCCGGGTTGGAACTGTCCACATCCACTCGCGATTCGATCCGGATACGGAGGCTGACCGGTTCGTTGCGTCCGGTATTGCTCCGGCGTCTGCGGCAACAATTGTCCTCGGCGCCGGGCTCGGTTACATCACCCGGGAACTGAGACGCCGCACCCCGTCCACGCGTATCATCACCGTCGATTACCAGAACGATTTTCGGTCGAGACGAGTGTGCGAACCCGATGCCTCATGGTATCCGGAGATGCAGGAGACACTAACCGCGTTTCTCTACCGAACGCTTCCAGAAGAGGAGCTCCCGGGGCTCGCTATTCTGGACTGGCGTCCGGCCGCTCAGGCCGCGGGCGAGCTGTCACACGATATTGCACGGGAGCTGCACAGCGCAATATCGGAGTTGAACGCGAATATTGCAACTTCGGCATACTTCGGCCGGCGATGGTTCCGCAATGCCTTGGCCAATTTTGTCTCGTGGCAGAAATACACGATTCCGCCGCGCGACCGGCAAATCACGATAATTGCAGCGTCCGGCCCCAGTCTCAATCATGCCGCCGGCCTGCTCCTCAAGTGGCGCGACAAAATCCGGGTATGGGCGCTTGCATCCGCGCTTACGCCTCTTCTTGCGCGCGGTGTCGTTCCCGACATGCTGGTCCTTACCGATCCGGGATTCTACGGCGAGGAACACCTGCGGAGGGCGAGAGAGTGTGAAATTCCCGTCGCAGCTCCATTCACTGCGGCCAGAGGCCTGTGGCATGCGCGCGGTGGCATCGTCCTCCTCGACCAGCAAACCCCGATCGAACGCGGCATTGTGGAGCGGTCCGGATTACCCGCCCTTCCCGTATCTTCAAACGGCACTGTTGCCGGGACTGCCCTTGAACTCGCTCTGTCTGAGACAACAGGGCCGGTCGTTCTTGCCGGCTTCGATCTTTGCATCGATGATGTGGTATCCCACGCAAGCCCGCACGCATTCGACCATTACACAGTATTCACCGCGGCAAGAACCGAACCGCTGCTCAGCTCGCTCTTCTCCCGAAACCTGATGCACACCGCCCCCCTCGCTGCGGGTTCCCGCGCGCGGGTCGGCCGCTCTCACCGGACTTTCGCCGCGTGGTTCTTTCGTCAGTACGCCTCCTCCGTTTCGCGGGTCGACAATCGAGTTTTTCGCCTTTTCCCCTCGCACGTTGCTCTCCCCATCGCGGCCCTTGACGCTCAGCTTTTCGGCAAGCTCATCCGGGAAAACGAACTGCGCGCCAGTTCCCCGGAGTTTGCGAAGACCGGCTTCAGTTCCCGCGTGTCACGGCGGGTACCGGCCGAGATTGTGCCGCGGTCGGATCGGGCTCGTACGGTCCTTCAGCTCCTGGATAAGTGGGTCGATGACGTACTCGATCTTCCGCGCGCTGTGGCGGATTTCCGGCTCTTTTCGCCGGAGAGCGGATTGCGCGAGCTCGTAGCCTTTCTCGACACGCCGGCGCTTCTGGGGATCCGAAGACTCGCTGTTTCGGACAGGCAAGCTGCCGCGAGCGAAGCGGAAAAAGTCGCGGCGCGCACGTCGCATTTCCTGCGACAGCAGGCCGAGACCTACCGGAGGGCAACGGCCGGATGAAAAGCCAGACCCTCCTGGATCGCAACCTTTTGAGCATTTCGGTCGGAAACCCGGAACTGTCCGGACTTATTCAACAGGCCGATCCCTCCAGCGAGTACCGACTTCTGACCTCGCGAAGCGGTGATCCGGTGCCCGCGATTGTCCGTGACGGATACACACACGCCCTTCACTCCAAGGTGGACCCGCACCGCGAGGCGGACCGTCTCGTGAGCGGGCATGAATCGGGAGGATACTTTGTCTGCTTCGGACTCGGGGCCGGCTATCACGTGCAGCGTCTGCTCGCATTCGACGAGGTCAGCCACGTGCTGGTGGTCGAGACCGATGTCGCTCTGGTTCGAGCCGCGATGGAATCGATAGATTATCGCCTGCTCTTTCTCGATTCCCGTGTGCGTCTCCTCATCGATCCCACACCGGAAAAACTCCGTCGTCATCTGCTTTCGACCTATCTTCCGGCTGTCACCGGAGGGCTCAATACCGTCACGCTACGAAGTCGAACGGCGCTCTGCCCGACAGTCTTTGAAGAGATGGTAACCGTGATCCGGGATGCCATCGGGGAAATAGCCGACGACTATACTGTGCAGTCCTACTTCGGAAAACGGTGGTTCACCAACATCGTCGCCAATCTTCCCCTCGCAGAACTGGACACAGCCACGCTCGGGCCGATCCGCTGCGCGTGGGTGATCGCTGCCGGGCCTTCACTGGAGCAGCAGCTCGAACTGCTGCGAAAACGGGAAAGCCCGTCAACCGCGGTGATTTCAACTGATACCGCATTGCGTGCTCTCCTCGAGTGCGGCATTCTGCCCGACGTCGTGGTATCAATAGATTGTCAGCACGTCTCGTATCACCATTTTCTCGGCGGGTATCCAGATTCGGCTCCGCTCGTCCTCGATCTCGCGTCTCCGCCGGTTGTTGCGCGCCGGGCGTCGAGACGGGTCTTCTTCTCGAGCGGCCATCCGTTCGCGCGCTATGTAAGTGACAAAATGCGTCCCTTCCCCATTCTCGACACGAGCGGGGGCAACGTAACGCATGCAGCGGTATTCCTCGCGGATGTACTGGGCGCAAGAGAGATTCATCTTCTTGGTGCCGATTACTCGTATCCGGACGGAAAGACCTACGCGCGAGGCACCTACCTCTACCCTCATTTCGGGGCACGATCCCGCCGCACGAGTCCGCTGGAGTCGCAGTTCGTGAGCTTCCTGCTGCGGAGCGATTCCGTGCGCCGGATGCGAACAGGGGCGGGATTCCTCTACACCACGAAACTGCTTTCCGCCTATAAGGAACGGCTGGAGAGGCTGATCGGGAGGCTCGACGCCGCCATGTTTCCGGCACCGGGGCTCGGTCTCCCGATAGAACCGATACCCCGTACGAACCGGCGGCCCAAAGCCGAAATATCGATTTTCGCGGCCGGCGCATCAAGGAAGTCCTGGAGGGAGTTTCTCACGGCGTATCGCCAATCCATTCGGGATCTTCCGGTGCCGCAGTCGAGCTACGGCAGCTATACCGGCTCACTTACCTCCGATCAACAGACGCTCGTAAACACCATGCTGCCGGTAGTCGCCGCCGTCCGGCATGAGTTGACCCGGACTGTGGCCGCCGGAAGGAGCTTCCAGCAGAGAGGCGCGGATCATGTTTCGCTTCCCGAGCTGTTCAGCGCCGCACAGGAGTGGATCGACGACGTGCTTTCGCAGGCGCTCAGTTCGCAGAATAACTGATAGCCGCGTATCCCACAAAGGAGCTCGCAGGACCCCGTTCGCGACTCGTCCGGTACATCAGCAGTTCGCCCTTCCCGGCACCTTTTGCGAGACCGAAAGTGATTGCGGTCGCCGCAGCGCCGACCGAGCAGGCAGCGCGATGTTCTCGCGCGTACACTAGCGCTCCCGGCGCGTCCATATCGACAAAGAACCTGATCATTTCTGCGTCGTTTACCTCTTTTACCCAGCGAAGCGCCCCATCCCCTATTCCTGCGGGACTAAAACGATACTGCGGTCCATAGTGCGTTAAATCAGTGGAACCGATAACAGCGACTTTGCGGTTGATCCGCTCGGCTGCCTCTGCAATCGCACGCCCGAATTTCACGGCCGCTTGCCCTGCAGGGACCCGCACGGCAAGCGCCCGCGACGCGGGAAGCAGTCCGCGTAGCAGTGGGAGCTGCACTTCGACGGTGTTGTCGGTCCCGCGATCATCTTGGCACGGCATTTCGCGAATGATCGCCCGTCTGAGCTCGGTGTCAGCCTCGATCTGGCCAAGCGGTGTGTCGTACGCTTCCTCGGAGGCGACGACGATCGGGGCGTCGGCCGGCAGATGCCCCCCGACAACCACCACGGTATCGACCGCGATGTCGAGCGAGCGGAACACAAGAAAGGCGAGGTCACCGGAAAAGTACCATCCGGCGTGCGGAACGATTCCCGCGACGACCCCGCGAGAGTTCACAAAAGAGGACTTTTCTTTCCACTCTTCAAACCACCTCTCGATTCCCGGGACGTCTTCCGGGTACCATCCGGGAGAAAGAGATCTCTTTCTGACTGTCATGATCTCATTGTAAACCCGCCTCAGCCGCCTGAAAAGCCGGAAACCGCCGGGAGGGTAAGGTGCGGTGGGCACGCAAAATATGAGTTCCCATTTCGATATTTTTGCGTATAATGAACGGTATGGGACAGAAGCTCGGTGTAGTGTATACGATCGTCACCGTTGTGTTCTTCGTGATCCTTGCGGTTATCTTTGTCCTTCGTCTCAACCTGGCAAGGGTCGAGAACACCTCTGCGGCATCAGCAAGCCTGCAGCTCGTCAGACAAACGGCGCGGGAAGCCTATTCCAGTCCAACCGTATCCGACGCGCGGTTTCGCGACACCATGCGCCAGCTTATCGCCAACACACCGATGGTCCAGGTGCTGGTGATCTATTCGTACACCGGCGGAACCGAGTATCTGTGGGCCATAAACAAGGACTTCCTCCCGTCCGGGGAACAGGACATTTCCCGCACAGTCGGGATACCGCAACTCCGTTACAATGAACTGACAACGCTCAAAGTCACCGACAGTTTCGACGCGAACAATTCTCGAACCTATTTCGTCACCGGCCTCTATGCCGTCATCGGCAATTCGGATGTCTTCCCGCTCCTGCGCGATACTCTGGTTCTCATCCTTTTGTATGCTCTGGTGACGCTCCTCATAACCGTTCTTCTCATGGTGACCTCGCAGCGACGTCCCGCACCGGCCGGGAGGAGAGTCGCTTCAAACTTCGACGGCGGATCCGACGGTTCGAGGGCAGCCGATTTGCGCCGCGAGCGGCGATACGAACCCATCGCTGCTGAGCCCGAATTCGACGGCCCGCCGGCAGCACCGTTACACTTCGAAGCAACCGTGGCTCCGCCTCCAGGCCAGGAGGCCAATTCCCGGCCGGACGGGCTCGTCTCTCAACGAACGGGCCTGAGCTTCCGCGGCCATCTCGAACGTCGCCTGACCCTCGAACTCGAACGCGCGGCGTTCAATGAGCAGGATCTTTCGGCACTCCTCATCCGCTTCCCCGGTCTCAAAGACAATCCGCCCCTCTACGTCCCTGCGGCCAATCTCGTGCTTTCGCACTTCGCATTCGAAGATCTCGCCTTTGAGTACGATCAGGAATCTTTCGTGGTAATCATTCCAAATGCAGAATTGAACGCGGGAATCAAATCGGCCGAAGCATTCCAGAAGAAGACCGTTCCGTTCATGCGGCAACATCGGCTCACGAGTCCTCAGATCGGATTGAGCTCACGAAATGGACGGCTCACCGACGGCAGTCAACTCCTCAAAGAAGCGCGTCAGGCGGCAGTCCGTGCGTCCCGGGACGCGACGGCGACGATAGTAGGTTTCCATCCCGACCCCCAGAAGTACCGTGCCTACGTCGCGGGAAAAGAGGGCGCGTAACCTGGCGGCTCGCGCCGCTTTCATGAGACCCTCGCGCTAATTGTCGGCCTATTTCGTGGTCCCCGCGGATGATGAAGCCGGGTTCGGCGTTCCGGTTTTTAGCTCGAGCGAACCAAGCGGTGTGAGGGCCCGTTCGAGATAGTATCGGCTTACCACGTAGATGTAGGGTTTGCCGGCTTTGTCCGTCTGCACACCGGGACCTTCCGGAAGCACGTAGAAGGTATCTTTTACCGCGGAATGACCGACCGCTATCCTATAGTCGTGTCCCTCGCCGGTCGTAATCGTGATTCGTATTCCCGGATCCTTCACGCCCGCCTGGCTCTCAGTCACCGCCGCAGCAGCGAAGCTCACGCCTTTCAGCATGATCATCTCGCGCACGGTCGACTCCACCTGCGGTTGATCCAACGGAATGGTCAGATCGCCCTCGTAGAACCAGGTATTCGGGTTTCCGTTCGTCGCGCGCCGAACAAGTCGATATCCTGAAGTTCGAACGACCGCCGGCAGCCGATTGTCGAGTTTTGCCGGTTCCTTCACAAGCGAGCGTTCTTCTGCGGTCTCCCCCGGAAGAAACTCCACTTCTGCAGACTGAATATCAATATTCGAAAGCGACTCTGGAAGAAGCTTCAGAAAGTACCAGGACTTCGCGTCCCGATTCACGTAAAAACTGAGTGACTTGTTCGCCAGATAGACCGAGGGATCGTTACCGATCCGAACGTATCCACCGCCGAGAGCGTCCTTCCCGTAGTACATCGTAATTTTCGCCCCGCGCTCCGCCCCAAGTGTCACCGTGCTCGCCTCAGCATCGTCGAGCTGAAAATCCTTGTACAATGCGGGATTGGTAGTCACCGCCCGCGTCGATTGAAGATTCGAGAGGTCGGAAAGGAACGTTTTGACCTTCGATCCGTCGGCCGGGTAACTTGCCCCATCGTTCAACACCTCCCAGTTTCCTCCGCCAGGCCGCGACAGCGTGACCGACCGTTCAGCAGCGGTCGAGGATCGGTTCTCGATTCCGATCGCGTTCACTGCGTCAGGTCGAAGAGAGGGCAGAAGCGGCTGATTTGTTTCGGCGATTCCGCGGTACTCGACCGAAAAGAGCGCTCCCGCTATGAGCGCGGCCGCAAGTGCCCCGATCAGGGTGCCAAGAATTACCACCTTTTTGCGAAAATCCATCAGTCAACCGCTCCTGGTTCGTGATTGTCCCGCGGCGCCTGAGAGGGGTAGGCACGCTGGCGTCTGCGATACATACGCAGGAATGCGAAAATGATTACTGCAACCGGGATAACGTAGATGTTGAGAAGTTCTGCGAAAAAGAACGAAAACTGACGCGCAGCCGGATTCTGAATCGCATCAAGTCTGAGATCTCTGGACGCGCGGGTTCGGATGGAGAGCAGCTGGTCCTCGTTCGACAGCCAGCTCGCCGCGTTCGCCAGGAATGTCATGTTGTAGCTGCTGTTCGAGTACTGGGCAAGATCACTTGCAAACTCGGTATTGCCGACCACGATCATTCGCGAGGAATCGATTTTTCGCTTGACTGTCTTCCAGTCTCGCGTGACGCCGTCGCGGGTCGGAATGGGTTTGCCCGCAAAGTAGCTCTCGAAAGTTCCCGCCAGAGTCGCCGCCACGGTGAACGGACCAGGGTTGGCCGCCGCATCCTTTTTCATTCCGCCAGGCTGTGCAGGATTGGTCAGAAACGGCGGCTTCATGAGCCAGGAACCCTGGGAAGTCGATGCAAGCGGCACTACCGTCACGCCTTGCCGTTTTTCAATCGTGAGCGGGCTGGGCCACAAGAGATCGAGCCCGGAAAAATGGGCCGTTATCGGATTTGTACTACTCACATCCTGTTGCAGAATTGAAACCCACATTGGATAGGGATGAAGGGTCTGAACGACTATCTGGCCCTGTTGCTCCTGCACGGGAATGCGGCGATTGTGGGAATCGAGCACGAGCTCCTGCCCAACTTTGATGCCGTAGTGCTCGATCATCGAAAGCAGGGGTGACTCGCCCACCGCCGCGGCGGCAAGATTGCGTTGCAGATCCACGCCTACTCCATCTACCGCGAAGAGGACCTTCCCGCCGTTCATAATGTACTGGTCGATCGGGAAGAGATCGAAATCATCCAGATTCTGGTTGCCCAGGACGAACAGAACCGACACCTCGGGGGGGATTGTCTCACCGGTCTGGATCTGCCGCACCGAGTAATATTGCGAGAGCACGTTTCCGAGGAGCCGGTAGTTCTGATTCAGCGATTTGCCATTATCACCCATGACAACGCCCAGCACCGGTTGAGTGTTCGCCATTAGGTGTTGGATGGACGAAGTCAGATCATATTCGAGCGTCGTGGTATCGAAGATCACCGGGATCGCCTTGGTCCGATCGAGATAGCTGATGACGATGCCGCTGTAGACGGTAGCAAGGCTCTGTTGATCCTGTTGAACCACCTGAATCTGCTGCGGCACGATTCCGAGGCCCTGCATCTGTTGCTCGACGTGCGCCTTGACCGGATCGGTGAAGGCTATTTTCACCTTGCCACGGGAATGGGCCGCGTACTCGATCAGAATATCCTCGATCTGTTGCACTTCCGGCGTCAGCGCCTTGAGGCGATCGGAAACGTAGTAGGTAATGCTTACCTGGTCCGGAATCCGCGCAAAAAGCTTTTGAGATACGCTCGAAATCGTGTAGATCTGGTTTTCGGTAATGTCCGCGCGGGCAAAGAATCGGACTGAGTTCAGGGCAATGAGGAGCAGCGCCACACCGACCATCGTGACGACGATAGTTTCTT
Source organism: uncultured Spirochaetota bacterium (assembly GCA_963832675.1). GTDB lineage: Bacteria > Spirochaetota > Spirochaetia > DSM-27196 > DATKUC01 > DATKUC01. The sequence goes on from CAWHUY010000012.1 coordinate 101,256, forward strand.
GAGTTTTCCGGGTCATCGTTACCTCCACTTCCGGAAAACCAGAACCTTCATGTTCATGTAGAGAAATGCGAAGGTCAGAAGCAGATAGTAGGCCAGATCGCGGGTGTCGATCAGGCCCTTAATGAAACTCTGGAAGTGATAGTCGAGGGAAAGATAGTTGACGAACCCGGCGAAACCAGTCCCGACTTCGGTCGCGGCATTAATTCTGTTAATGAGAGTGAGAAACAGCAGCACAACAATGCTCAGAATGAATGCGGTGATCTGGTTCGTCGAAACCGATGAGATGAACAGCCCGATCGCGATCCCGGTGCCCCCAAGAAAAACAAGGCCGATATATTGCCCGAGGATCTGGCCGATCTCGAAATGTCCGGTTTTCACAACCGTGAGAGGTACCGGTATCGTGAGCACTATCATGATAAGAAGCAGTGAAAATGCACCGAAGAACTTCCCGAGAACTACCTCTCCTTCGCGAAAGGGAAGCGTGAGCAGAAGCTCGACTGTGCCGAGTTTGTTCTCTTCGGCCCAGATTCGCATAGTTATTGCCGGCAGCAGGACAATGAAAACGAGAGGCATGATGGCAAAGTAGGCGCGAAGATCGGCGACATTCTGGGCGAAAAATTGCTGGATATAGAATATCCAGACTGAAGTGAACACGAGAAAGAAGAGCACGGCGATGTAGGCGATCGGCGAATTGAAGTAGGACCGCAGCTCTTTTCGGAGAATCGACAACACGTTATTCATGTTGGGTTCCTCCTCCCGCCGTGAGGCTGGTGAAAATGTCCTCGAGGCTCACTCGCTGACGAGTCATCGACGAGGATCTTGTACCCGCGCGCCACAGCCCAGTCGAATATCGCTTCCGCCGTTGTCGGCACTCTGAGTCATGGAAAGGTGTGCCTCGCATGCGTTGCCGGTCGCTTGCAATCTCGAACCGCGACACGCGCGTAACCCCCGGAATGGCCATCAACTCCGATTCTGCAGGCGGTGACGCTCGTCGACTTCAGCTCTAGCGCAAAAACATCCTCACCCTTCATTCCCGCGACCGATCTCTTCCGTGGTTCCCTCCGCGACGATCTTGCCTTCGTTCAGAATCAGGACTCGATCGCAGACCGCCTCCACCTCCTGCAGGATGTGCGTCGAAAGAATAACCGTTTTCTCCCGGCCGAGCTTCCGTATGAGACGCCTGATCTCGATGATCTGATTTGGGTCAAGCCCGCTTGTCGGCTCGTCGAGGATGAGGATCGCCGGATCGTGGAGGATCGCCTGCGCGAGACCCGTGCGCTGCCGAAATCCCTTGGAAAGCTTCGAAATGCTGCGGTTCGCCACCGAGCCCAGACCACATTCGAGAATGGCCCAGTCAAGTCGTTCGCGCCGGATCCTGGCTGATTCACCGCCCGGTGCGGCCGGATCCCGGATACCGCACCTCGGCGATAAAGTCCAGGTATTCGAGCACCGTGAGATCCGCTGTAGACCGGAGCATTTTCGGGAAGATATCCGATCGACCGTTTTATCGAAAGCGCGTCCTGGTAGACGTCGAAACCGTTTACCGAAACCGAACCGGATGACGGGAAATGAAAACAGGTCAGTATCTTCATGATCGTTGTTTTGCCTGCACCGTTCGGCCCGAGCAAACCTACGATTTCGTGACCCGCCGACGGAAAAAGACACGTCGTGGACGGCCTCGAACGTACCGTACCGTTTGCCGACGCGTTCTACCTCAATCATTAGCAACCTCGTCCTCTGATCTCTTACCGCATCTGCCCGCTCAGTCCTCGTAGGGGATAGGAATGTCCATGCGGTCCCGCGTCAAGAAACTCTCGGGAAAGTGATGACGGGCGTCCCGCACGAGTCTCCGCAAGTCCCGTCTCGGTGTAACGCGGACTGTAGTGAATCAAGACCCATCCGTTTGATTCCGCCGGCGCGAGGCTGCGATTCGTCCCGCGTCCTCGGCGGTCATGTGACGTTTGGCGTGGGCGCTCTCCGCAAGCTCGCCTTCGAACATGCCCTCGCATATGAATAGGTCGGACCCGGCGACCTCGCGCGCGATCGATTCGAGTGGAAGCGAATCGGTCACATACGAAAACTTCCTGCCCTTCCGCGCCGAGCCCATCACCTCCGCAGGCTCCACCGTTCGCCCGTCGGCGAGCAATATCGGGTCTCCGCCCTGGAGTTTCGACCACATCGGTCCACGCGGGATACCCAGCTCGGTCGGCACGATCCGGATGAAAGACGCCCGGTCTCTCCTCTTCCTCCAGCGTGTAGCCGACGCACACACGGGAGTGACGAAGCGGGAAAGACCTTACCCGAAATCCCTCACCAGTGTATACGGTCTGAGTCTGCTCAGGGTTTGAAATTTCCTGCACAACAATCTCATAATTGATGTACATTTCGAAATTTGCCGATTCATGTCGACAAATTCCCGGATCCGAGGCGGTCCGATGATGTAAAGAGGCTCGTTCCGTTCGACCTGCGCTGAAAGCATCAGGATCCCAGCAAGGCCGGTAATGTGATCCGCATGCGTATGAGAAATGAAGACCACCGAGATCTTCTTCCATTTCAGATTCAGGCTGCGGATGGACACCTGCGTGCCCTCCCCGCAGTCGAAAAGAAAAAGCTCTCCCTCGCGGCGCAACAATACCGACGTGAGGTGACGTCCCGGCAAAGGCATCATCCCTCCGCAGCCGAGAACAAAAGCTTCCATGTTCATTGCTGGTAAAAGTAACAGAACAGTCGCGATTAAAAAAGGGGTTGTCGCCGTGCGGGATATCGGAATCACTTCCATCCCCATTCATCCCCGCGGCTCGTGTGCTTCCCACCCGCGCGATGAAGGACGGAGAGCTGCGCCTCGAACGACCACTGGATCTCATTTTGGAACAGCTTCAACCGGTCCGACGGCCCGCCTCGTTGACTTCCTGAGTTTCGAATCATATAACTGTCGAATTCTCTGTGAAAACACCGATAACTCGACTCTTCGACATGGACACCGAAATCGAAATTTATGAAATGCTACTCACAACGGATTAATGATGAGATACTTGAAGTGGATGATGACGGCGGGAAACCGGAAGGACGTCCGATCGGCTGAAGAAATCGTTGCTGAGCTTCGGCAGTAGGGACAGAACTCAGCTCGGTCTGGTGGTTCACAGGAGGTTTCCTATTGACGGCGCTCTCGGGACCTGCACGACCAATCGACGATGTCGCCAGGCGCAGCAAGTGCAATAGTGCTCATCCGCAACGTAATGCTCAGGAGCCCAAAGATGTTGAACGGTCTACATTTTGCAGTACTCTTGGAGAGAGACACAAACGCAACCGAGTTTGATTACTCCCGTCTGCGCCTGATGGAAGCAGGAGCTCAGGTAACTGTTGTCGGTCTGAGTCGACTGGAGTACCAGTTGGAAGATCACTCGACCGGTTATGCTGATACGACAATTGACACAGTAACGGGAGTATCTTTTGATGGAGTCGTTATTCCTGGTGGATTAGGACCTGAGAAACTACGGTTGAACACCCAGATCACTAATCTGGTCAAAGACTGTCATGCACGCGGGAAATTGTGCGCCGCCATCTGCCACGGTCAACAGGTGTTGATTTCTGCCGGACTAATGCGTGGAGTTCGTGCTACTGCTGCCTGGAGCATGCAGGATGATCTGCGAATGGTCGGGGCGATCGTGCCTGAAGGGGTACGAGTCGTTCGGGACGCGCAAGTTATTACGGCGATTTTTCCGGATGACCTGCCGGAATTCTTTCGGCTCATTTTTCAAGCGCTGGCCGAGTTGGAAGGCAGACAGTTGCCGGACGCCTATCCGGAACGACTCTCTGGGCAGAGCTGGGGAATTGTCGTCGACAATGCCAGCGATAGGCTACAGGTGCACTACCTGCAACTACGGATAAGAGAGGAGGGCGGAACCGCAATTTTGATTGGAAGACAGGTTCCCGATGAGGTGAAATTGAGCAGCCCTTCGTGGGAATGGGGAGAGTTGGGGCTACACGCCCGGGTCGATCGTGCGTTACCCAACCCTGCTGTCATTAGCTCCTGTGATCGGGAGGCGGAATCCAATAGTTACGCAGTGACTGCGGACCAACTGGATGGAATCCTGTTGCCGGGCGGACTGGCGACCTGGATGATCCGGGGACATCAGGGTCTGAAGAGACTGCTGCAAGAGATGAATGAGGCGGGCAAGCCTATCGGAACCGTAGGACGTGGCCTCAAATTACTTTTTATGACGGGCATACTGAATGGACGAAAAGTTACCTGCCCCTTGCTGATGCGTGATGATATTCTTCACGCAGTATCTCGCATTGAGTACCATGATAGCCCGTTTGTGCGTGATGGCAACCTCTTGACCTGTCAGGGGAGCGAAGACTTGCCGGCTTTCATGCAGACGTTACTCGCCGAATATGGAACCACTAAATGAACGATGTCGTCGTCGCAGATCGGCCCAGGCATTGTGGGACCGACAGATACTGAGGTTTGTTACAACCCCACCGCGGAACGCGGCAGCAGCGCCGCGCCCTTCAACGCGGCATCATCTCCAAGAGAGGCGAGCTCCACCGGGCAACCGGGGAGCCTTTCCCGGATACGGGTAACGACCATGTCGTGGAATCCAACGATACCGCCGCCAATCACCAGAAGATCCGGGTCAAATCCGGCGACGAGGCTCCCGACGCCGGTGGCAAGATTACCGACGATCGCTTCGAGCGCCGAAATGGCCGCCCTGTCTCCACGGTCAATTCTCCGTGTCAAATCCACGAAAGAGCGAACGGTTCCCGCGCCACCGGACTCGCGGTACTCATCGGGGAGAGCGCGCTCAGAAGCGTACCGCTCCCAGCATCCGCGCCGGCCGCACGAACACCTTCTGCCACCCGGGACGTAGGTCATGTGTCCGAACTCGCCCGCATTGCCGTGCGCCCCGCGATACAGAGCCCCATTGAGGATTATCCCGACACCGATCCCCTGAATAACGGAAACGTAGATCAGGTGGCGGGCTCCGCGATACCGCCCGAGATGGAACTCGGCGAGCGCTGCCGCGTTAGCCTCGTTTTCGAGGCGTATCGGAATGCCGAGTTCCGCTTCGAGCCCGCCGAAGGAGATGTTCCTCAGCCCGAGGTTTGGGGCGAATTCCATGACCAGCTGCTCCGGATGGACCGTGCCCGGCAGTGAAAGGCCGGCTCCGACCACTCGCGTTGGGTCGCTTTCCCCCGGCATCACAGCTCGAAAGGCGTCGACGAGACTCACAATCATTTGCTGTGCGCTCCTCTTTCGCCTCAAGGGAACGGCCTGCTCACGCAACACCCGCGTGTCGAGGTCGGTGAGAACGGTGCGCAATTCGCCGGGCCGTACGTCCGCGGCCAGAAGATAGCGGGCTCGCGGCCGAAACCGGACGATGATCGGACGCCGACCCCCGGTAGAGCCGGCTGAACCGGATTCTTCGACATAGCCTTCCCGTGCAAGCGCGCGGAGATGTGCGGTCACCGCCGGTATGCTTTTTCCCAGTGTTGCGGAAATCTCGGGTTTTGTAAGTTCCCGCCGCTCCTGAAGCAGGCCGAGCACCTGCTCCCGGAGACCGGCGGTTGACCGGCTGGTAGAGTCAGACGTTGGTGAGATACCGGTTGACAATTCCTTCGAGCAACTCCTGCCGTCCGGACGAGTTGGTAATCTGATCGTGCTCCATCGCGTAGGTTTCCAGCTGCTTGAACCCGACCTTGCCGGAGACGATCTCCTTTCCAATCCCGGAATCCCACGACGCGTAACGATCTTTCACGAATGACTCGATCTCGCCCGACTCGAGAAGCGCGTTCGCGATCTTGAGCCCACGTGCCCAGGTATCCATGGCAGCGACGTGGCCGTAGAAAATGTCGATCGGTTCGAACGAGCCCCGACGCAAATGGGCGTCGAAGTTCAACCCGCCCTTGTGCAGGCCTCCGTTCTTGAGGATTTCATATGAGGCGAAGACCGTCTCGTAGATGTCGGTCGGCATCTGGTCGGTGTCCCACCCAAGCAGATAATCCCCCTGGTTGGCGTCGACGCTTCCGAGGATTCCATTGACGCGAGCGAAATGCAGTTCGTGTCCAAAGGTGTGCCCGGCGAGCGTTGCGTGATTCATCTCGATGTTCAGCTTCAGATCGTTCTGAAGTCCGTACTTCCGCAGGAATCCAGCACATGCGGCAGCGTCGAAATCGTACTGGTGTTTTGTCGGTTCCATCGGCTTTGGCTCGATGAGTAGCTGGCCGCCAAAGCCAATTTCCTTCGCATAATCCCGAGCCATCGTGAGAAATCTCGCCATGTTGTCCAGCTCAAGCCCCATGTTGGTGTTGAGCAGCGTCTCGTAGCCTTCCCGGCCGCCCCAGAAGACATAGTCCTGTCCACCCAGCTCGTTCGTGACCTCTATCGCCTTCTTGACCTGTGCGGCCGCGAACGCAAATACGTCGGCATTCGGTGAGGTGGACGCTCCGTGCACGTAGCGCGGATGCGCAAACAGACAGGCAGTGCCCCAAAGCAGCTTTATGTTGGTCGACTTCGAAAGTTCGGCGGTCAGTTTTACAATCTCGTCAAGGTTGCGGTTCGTCTCGCGAAGCGTGCTCCCCTCGGGTGCGACGTCACGATCGTGAAAGCAGAAGAAATCGATCTGAAGCTTTTCTGCGATTTCGAACAGCGCGCGCATACGCGCCTTTGCCTGTTCCATCGGGTCCTTGATGGACAACCACGGTCGAATCATGGTGGCGGAACCGAACGGATCAGTTCCGCCTCCGTTCATCGTGTGCCAATAGGCCAGCGAAAAGCGCAGATGATCGCGCATGCTCTTGCCGCCGACTTTCTCTTCCGGGTTGTAATGTTTGAATGCCAGTGGATTCCTGGAATCCTTGCCCTCATATTTAACCGCAGGAATATCCTTGAAGAACTCGTTCATGCTCTCCTCCTCGGGTCATCATATACCCGGCGAACTGGGAACGCAAGAAACTTTTTAAAGCCTATTTATAAAGTCGAATCAACGCCGGGACAGCAGCTCGAGGGCCCTGCCTTTTCAGGGCTCTACCTCTTTTTCGTAATCAACTGAATCGAAACCAAAACCGTGCATCTGAAGAAAGTCCGTCTGGTACTGGTCTAGATCTCCGATCGCGGTGATGTTGCCGGTCGACGCCTTCGGCCAGAGCTGGCTGATTTCCGATTGCACTTCGTCGCGTAGCTCCCAGTCATCGATGCGTATGCGCCCTTTTTCATCGACCGGCACCGATGAACCTGTGTAGAGACGCTCTTTGAAGAGTCGGTACATCTGTTGAATGCACTCTTCGTGCGTCCCTTTTGCCTTCATAATCTTGAAAAGCAGAGCAAGATAGAGGGGGACGGCCGGGATAACGGCGCTCGCGCGCGTGACGAGAGCCTTGTTCACGGAGACCCAGGCCCGCCCGTCTATCTCCTCCATCATGGCCGTAAGACGCGCGGCGGTATCTTCCAGATCCTCTTTCGCCCGTCCGATGGTCCCCTCGCGATAGATCGCTGCCATGAGTTCCGGCCCGATGTACGAATAGGCAACCGTCCTCGCCGCGGGCGCGAGAACGCCGGCATCGAGCAGTGCCCGGATCCAAAGCTCCCAGTCCTCTCCTCCCATCACCTTGACGGTATGGCGGATTTCTTCCTCGGAGGCAGCCTCTGCGCTTACCTCCTTCACTTCACCTGCCATCGGGTCGATCGATTTGATGGTGTAGCCGTGTCCGATCGGCTTCAGGACGGATCGATACATCTCGCCCGTGTCCGGGTCCGTACGGACGGCAGAGGCAAGGCTATAGACAACTAGATCGACAGAACCAAAGAGTCGTTTGATCCTTCCAATCACATCCTTTTTCATTTCGTGCGAAAAGGCGTCTCCGTTAATCGACTCGGCCACAAGACCCGCTTTCTTCGCTTCCGCTTCGAACGCGAGAGTATTATAGAACCCGGCTGTTCCGGTGCGTTTTTCGGAACCCTCCCGCTCGAATGCAACGCCGATGGTTCCCGCATCGCCGGCGAACGCTGCGGTAATGCGAGAGGAAAGCCCGTACCCGGTCGATGACCCGACGATGAGCACCCTTTTTGGAGCATTCTGAATCTTTCCTTTCGACCGGACGTACGCTATCTCTCGCGCGACATAGGCGGCGCATCCGTCCGGGTGAGCATTCATGCAGATATTGCTCCGTATCATCGGCTTTATGACCATGGACCACTCCTTACCCCTGACTGCGTATTACCGTACCGTAAGCGCCCAAAAAAGGCAAGTTGAGCGGGTCTGTCAGCTACTGCTGATGCGCTGCGCATCGAACAGAGGTCCGTTGACTGACCCGAGGTGACGCGGTAATTTGGAGGCATCCAGGAGGCCGAATGGAGATCGCGATACAGCAGTGGAACTTGCTCACCGAAAAACAGCGACACCGCTACCTGGCACGTTCAGAGGCGGACATCGCCGATGTCAGCGCTGGCGTGCAACAGATCGTCGATTCGGTCCGAGAGCGGGGCGATGAGGCGGTTCGCGAGTCTACTCTTCGGTTCGACCGGGTGGACCTCGCGGGCAAACCGCTTGAGGTGCAGGCGCAGGAGTCTGAAATCGCGATTCAGTCGCTCGATCCCAAGGTTCGCGCGGCCATAGACTACGCCATCGAGAACGTGAGGCGCTTTCACGAGGTGCAGATGCCTCGAGCAATCGCGCTCACGGAGGTGAGGCCGGGAATTCTCGCGGGCGAACGGGCTCGACCGATTTCTTCGGTGGGACTCTACGTTCCTCGGGGCCGCGGGAGTTTTCCCTCAATGCTCTACATGCTTGCGGTGCCGGCGCAGGTGGCGGGTGTCGCCGATGTGGCGGTGGTTACTCCCCCGGGGGAGAATGGTTCTGTAGACGCGGCCTGCCTCTACGCCGCGCTCCGCTGCGGTGTACATCGTGTCTATCGCGTCGGCGGCCCTCATGCTGTCGCCGCACTCGCCTACGGGACCGCGGAGATCCCGGCGGTCAGAAAGATCATTGGTCCGGGAAGCGCCTACGTGGCTGCCGCAAAGCGAATAGTGTCGTCGGTTTTGGACGTTGGTCTCCCGGCCGGTCCGTCTGAATCGATGATTATCGCGGACCGGCACGCCGATCCCGTACAAGGTCGCTATAGACCTTATCATTGAGGCTGAACACGGTGCTGATTCATCGGCGATCCTGCTGACCCCGAGCCGACCGGTAGCGGAAGCGGCAGCTACAATTCTTCCCGAACTCATCTCCTCGCTGCCCGAACCGCGCAGATCCTTCGTCAACGCCGTTTTCTCGAACTATGGCGGCATTTTTCTCTGCTCGAATATCGAAGAGGCATCCGAGATCGCAAATCAGTTCGCGCCGGAGCATCTGCAGATACAAACGGTAAATCCCTGGGAAACACTTTCGCTGATCGAGAATGCCGGAGAAGTTCTTCTCGGCGACACGACGCCTTTCTCCGTCGCGAACTACCTGGCCGGCGCGAATGCCGTTCTCCCGACCGGCGGAAAAGCACGAACATATTCCGCAGTGTCGGTACGCGATTTCATCAAGTACTCATCAGTAGTCCACGTTACCGAAGGCGGTCTCAATGAGGCGGCCGGACATGTGATTGCGCTTGCGGACTATGAAGGCTTCCCGGCCCACGCCGGCGCACTGCGCCTGCGCGACGAAGGCCGATAACCGAGGCCGACGGCCTTTTCCAGTGGTGCAACCGTGAATAGAGCGAGCTCACGATTCGAGAGCGTCGAAACAGCCTTTGCCTACATCGAAGGATTTACGAACCTCGAGCGAAAGACTATCCCGCGGGAATACCGGCTCGACCGAATGCGATTTCTGCTTGCAGAGTTCGATCATCCGGAAGAAGGGCTTCACTACATCCACGTAGCCGGATCGAAGGGAAAAGGATCGACCGCAACGTTTATCGCCGCAATATTGCAGGCGTCCGGACTCTCCACCGGACTCTATCGGAGCCCGCATGTGACCGGCTACCGGGAAAGAATCACTCGAGCATCCGTCGAGTTTTCCGATTCACTCTACGTCGAGCTCATCGATCGCATAAAAGACCGGGTCGACGATATACGCCGCCGTTTCGACGATCCGGAAAAGGAGCCAACTACTTTCGAGCTGCTCACGCTACTTGCATTTCTCGCATTTCGGGAAAGCGGCTGTACCTGGGCAGTAATCGAGACAGGAATAGGTGGACGGCTCGACGCGACGAACGTAGTTACGCCTGCCGCGTCGGTACTGACTCCCGTGGAGCTGGAGCACACCGATATTCTAGGTCGACGCTCTCGGCGATCGCCTCGGAGAAAGCAGGCATAATAAAGGCTGGCCTGCCGGTATTCACGAGCGGTCAGCGCCCGGAGGTGCTCGGGGTTTTTCGAGATCGTGCGCAGCTTCTCGCCTGCGCCATTTTTTCCGCCCCCGACGAAGTCGAGATCGTCCAAAGCACTCCGTCGACCGCTGGGACTCGGGTGATGCTTCGATTCCGCGATTCCGCAATAGTCTCGACAACCCTTCGGCTTATCGGGGCGATTCAAGCGGAAAACGCGGCTCTTGCCGCGCTCGTCGTTCGAACGCTTTTCCCCGCCGTTCCGATATCGGTCATCGAGCAGGCGCTTTCGGAGGCCTTCCTTCCGGGTCGTATGGAGCTTGTCTCCGTTTCACCACCGATCCTGATCGACGGGGCTCACACCCCGGCATCCATCGAAAAGGTTGCCGCCACTTTCGCGCGGCTGACTCCGGCCGCTTCTCGGGGTATCCTGCTGTTCGCGGCGGCAGACGGTAAAAGACAAGAGGAGATGGCCGACATACTCTCTCCGCTCTTCCCGGATATCGTCGTAACAACTCCCGGCTTTTTCAAACCATCGACACCGGAGAAGACCCACAGGATCTTCCGCTCACGAAACCCTGCCGCCCGGTTTGTGCCCGATCCGGGAAGGGCACTCGAAGAGGTGTTGGCTCTCTCCCGGGCAAGTGAGGAAGAGCGACCCATTCTCGTCACAGGGTCCTTCTATCTTGTGTCGGAAATTCGCCGTGCTCTTTTCGGCGCCACGAAGCGGAGGGCGGACCATGAAATCCTGTCTTGAGCCGAGGCCCGGAAAGCGCACCGGGCCGGAGACCTCGAGAAACGCTTTCGCGATCGCAACTGTCGCGAGATCGCACCGTGAGTAGCCCATGTCGTTGAACTGGAAAGAGATCAATCTCATTCTCTCCGAGCTCCAGTTGTCGGGCAGTCACGTGCAGGGTATCTATCAGCCGGACTATCGCACTATGACTCTCGAGCTTTACCGTCCGGCCGACCCTTTCATGCTCCTCGTTTCTCTCGCACCTGGAGGCGCCCGTCTTCACCGCACCTCATCGAAACCGGCAAAGACACGCACCGTACCAAGGTTCGCGGAGTTCCTGCGGTCGCGTATCCGGGGCGGCCGGATCATTTCCGCCGAACAGGTGGGAACCGACAGAATTGTCCGCATCGAAATCCTCCGCGCGTCGGAACCGACCTTATTGTGGATACGCCTTTGGGGCGGGGCGAGCAATGTAATTGCAACGCAAAGCGACGGCACGATACTCGACGCCTTCTTTCGACGCCCTCAGCGAAGCGAGATCTCCGGGGCGCTGTTCGATCCGGCGGCGGCCGTCGCAAGGTCGCACGCCGGCTCCGGGGGAGGACCCGGGGACAACTCTACGACTGGAAACACTTCGGCGGGGAAAAACACGACTCGGGAGTTCAACGTGAGAAGTCTCCCCGGTGAGGGTGACTTCAACGAACGGGTAGCGGACCACTACCGCACGCAGGAGGAGCAGGCTGAACGGGAAAAGCTCCGTGGGCGCCTTGCGCGATTTTACGCCGGACGAACCGGTCGTCTGGAGAGTGCCCGGAGAAGCTCCGCGAACGCGAGCGCGAGTACACGCTGTCGGATAGCCGGAAGCTGTACGGCGATCTCATTATGAGCAATCTGTACCGCATTAGCCGTGGCGACCAATGGCTCGACGCCGAGAACTACGAAGATGGCAATCGCCCACTCAGAATTCAGCTCGATTCTTCCCTGACTCCGGCCGCTAACGCCGAGCATTATTACGATCTGCACAAAAAAGCGCGGGCCGGACTCGATATTGTGAGAGATGAGCTGGCCGGTGTCGAAAGAGAACTTGCGGCGGTTGAGCACGAAACAGAGACGTTGGATTCACTCGACGATATTTCGCTGCTCAAGGAACGGTGGCGGGATGCCGACCTCCAGGAGCGTGCGGGGCGCGCCCGTGGTGCGGGGGAGAAAGAGGAACGACCGGGGCTCGCGTTTCATTCCGGCCGCTACCTCATCATGGTTGGACGCTCAGCTCTCGAAAACGATCGGTTGTTGCGGCGTTATACCCGCGGGAACGATATCTGGCTGCATACGAGAGACTATCCTGGAGCATACATCTTTGTAAAAACCATCCCTGGGAAGAGTATACCTTTGGATACCCTCCTTGACGCGGGCAATCTTGCTGTGTTCTACTCTAAGGCACGAAGTTCGGGTTATGCCGAACTCTACTATACGCAGGTAAAGTATCTGCGACGACCGCGGGAGGGAAAACGGGGGCTCGTGCTCCCAACTCAGGAGCGCAATCTGTCCGTTCGCCTGGATCCCGTTCGCCTGGATCGACTGCAGTTGGATCGCGACCAGAGGTGAACCGGCGGTAAACTGGCCGGTTGTTGCAATCTGCGGCCGTATCACCCATACTAGTAGCTATATGGTTCAGGAACACATGGAGTTTGGTACCATACGCGAGCCGATCGTCGAAGGTATATTCTACCCTGACGAAGAAGAACCCCTTCGAACGAGGGTAAGCGGTCTTCTGCGCCGATCTGCAGTACCTGCGGGCACCGCGACGGCTATCGTTGTCCCGCACGCCGGATATGATTACTGCGGGAACATTATTGCGAGTGGTTTGAAGGCCGCAGCCGCCCGAGACATCAAACGGGTCGTGATAATGGGGCCTGTCCACCGGGATCCCGAAGAAGCGGTCTATCTGCCTGAATCCGGCTGGTTCCGCACGCCTCTCGGCCTCATGTCGGTCGACAAGGAGGCAGTTCTCGCGCTCGAAGCATTCGGTGGGCCGATCGTCAGGAACGACATTCCACACCTCGAAGAACATTGCATCGAGGTGCTTCTCCCCTTCATTCAATACCTCTTTCCTCAGGCGTCACTTGTCCCGATCCTCATGGGGACCACGGTACCGACGGTTGCAGACGCCCTCGCCAAAGCGCTCGTTGGCGCCATAGGCGAATACGGGAACACCGATACTCTCATCGTTCTTTCGGCGAACATGACCGACTATCTCGACCGTGAACGCTCGAAATGCGAATCGAGCAGGCTGATCGATCTGATTCTGTCCAATTGCGGCGGCGAAATCCTCAACCTCCGGTCGCAGCAGCAGCTGACAACCTGCGGCGCCGGTGTCCTCGCCGCCCTTTTTCGATATGCCCGTAACAGGCTCCCGGCGGAACTTCTCGACCGGGGCGCTTCGTGCACCACGAATCGCGACAGAAATCACACGGTCGAGTATGCCGCAATCAGCTTCTCATAAACCCTACCCCGCTCACGATGGCGACCTCTCTCCGCAGGAGCGGCGAACGCTTCTCTCTATTGCCAGGGAGACCATCCGCGCCCGTCTTGAGTCACGCGATGCCGTCTACCCTAAAGTGAATCAGACGCTCAAACGCAGACAGGGAGCTTTTGTAACCCTTTACAAAACAGTTGACCCACCGACCCACCGAGAATCGGGGCGCTGTCTTCGCGGCTGTATAGGTTACGTCGACCGCTCCTTTCAACTTGCCGATACGGTGAAACGCTCCGCGATCGGCAGCGCGTTTCAAGATACGCGATTCCCGCCGCTTGAAGCAGGCGAGTTGAATCTGGTTCACATCGAGATTTCGGTACTCAGTCCGTTTCAGAAAATCGATTCGAGTGATCATGTCATTCCCGGCGTTCACGGCGTCGTTCTTCGCCACGCCGGGCGTTCCGGCCTTCTGCTTCCGCAGGTCGCAACTGAGTTCGGCTGGGACCGTGACGAACTGCTCGTCCATCTGTGTCGGAAAGCCGGACTGCCGGTGTCTGCTCTACAAGATCCGGACACGGAATTCGACATTTTCACCGCGGTTGTCTTCAGCGAAGACGATGTCGAAACGGCACCTCCCATTTGACGCAGAGGATCAAAAACGGCATATTGACCTCAGGCAGGCTTCAAAATGCAGATCGAGATAATGGCACAGGGTCTGCTGAAGATTGAGCGCGGTGAAGCGACATTCCTCGGCATCGTAACGGATATCCCGCGACGCAGTTCAACATCGCAGATGTTTTCGACGAATCGATCGGGTTCTCTCCGCATGCCCGGATGGGTAATCCGAGGCAACATTGTCGAAGAATGGCTTCCGGCCGGATTTACTGAACATGAACAGCGGGTACTTGTCTACGGACCCTACCTCGAAGGTGTCACCCTCGAAGAGACCCTGACCCGCGAACCGGTCGAGGTATTGAGTCTGCTCGAACGACTAACGGCAGCGGTTGCCCTTCTCGAGGAGCGGCAGCTTCCGTTGCACAAACTCCATACCCGCGGGGTGGTATTCCTCAATGACGGCGGCACGCTTCTTCTCCCGGGCGAATTGATGAGGACCATCCGTGAGCATCAGCCGATCGAGGATCAGATTCGGTACTACGAGAGCATGAACCACCCCGATCTTGAGCCGGCGCAGAATCTGTCCTACTTTCTCGCATCAATGGTCTACCGAGCGGTAACCGGACAGTATCCGTATCGCGCCGAGCGTTCGGAAGATCTTCATCTCAAAGTCAGAGCGGGCTATTCCATCGATCCGGTCTACCACGATCCACGAATCCGGGAAGACCTTTCCAATCTTGTCATCGAAATCCTCCGGGATCCCCTCAATCACCGGCATGAGCCTTCTGAATGGATCGTTCGTCTGCACGATTGGGCATCGGTCGGACCGTTTCAGGAGGTTACCGAACAGGGCAAGGCCGCGCTGCTCCAGCAAGCCGAAGCGCGCTGGAAGCGAATGACGAAGAGATTCAAGCGCAGGGAGTTTGTCCGGAAGCACGGGAAGGTAACAGTTCTCATTGCCGCAATGGTGCTCATAGTGGGAACAATTCCCGGTACCATCATTTCGAAAGCACTTGCGCCGCGTGCGACACACGGGTATCCGCCGGAGAAAGTTGTCTTCACATTCTATGACAGCATGAACAATCTGGATCAGGCGACCATGCAGGAGTGCGTGACCAACGGCGCGGGGAAAGAGGAGATCAACCAGGTAATGAACCTTTACGTGACGTCACGAATGCGGATGTCCGTGGAAATGAAAACCGGAGTTCTGCCCGCACAGAGCTGGGTCGACTCCGGGAAACCTGCCTTGAAACCTACGACCTTCGTCTTTGGTGTTTCCGGGCTCAAAATGAAACTGGTAAATCAGGACCCGCTCGACGTGGTGATCTCGGCCACCTACCTGAAATGGCAACCGGAGTTCCCGCAATCAGAGTCGAAGGCTGGTGCTGCACAGTCGGTTATCAAGAATACGGCTTACCAGCGAACCGACGTTCTCCACTTGAAGAAGGATCGGGGCGACTGGGTTATCTATCGCATAGATCGAAAAGAGGACGCTATTGTCCCCTCTTTGACGGTTGACTCTTCGGTTAAGTAGCACGACTCTGCAAACCGGCCTGCGCTATTTCGCACCAGCCAGGCTGACGAGATAGGAAATTATCCCGCCTCCGAAAAGCACACAACCTGAGATCAGAAGACCGTTGGAGAGGTCACTGTTGGTCTGAGAGCTCATACCCGGGAACATTGTTGTTCCAAAAAAGTAGAGTCCCGCTCCCGCAATGCCCAGGGTAGTACCACCGATCGCAATTCCCATGCTCACGTTCTGCGCAGTTTTCATGCCCGCTTTGGAAGGGAGCAGTTTCGGGTTCGGAACCAGCGCAGTCGATGGTTTCGCTGTAATAGTCGGGGACGGCTGCACCGTGGCTCCGGCAGAGGCTTCGGATGGGGCTGGAAGATTGCGGCGTCGATTCGAGGGGCAGAGGCGCATTTTGTGTCGAGGTCGCACCCGACGCAGCCGACCGTCTCGCCGAAATGGCTATCGAGCTCCCCTCCGAGTTTTGGAAATCGGCGCTCGGCCGCTTCCGACGAAATCGGCTGGGACTGGAAATCGTAGCGGTCCCAGAATTGCGTGACCGAGGAGGAGACGGAATCCGTCTGAAAGACCGATTCCGGGTGACTCGTGCCGAATGGAGTTGATCCGGCCTGCTTACCGGACTCCTCCTGCACGGGAACCGAGGCAATGGTAACCATCTCGTCTGCCCGGATGAGCACGGTACCCGCAATCGTTTTGGTCGCTGTTTTTGCGGGAGTTGCCGCCTCCTGCCCGGGGCTCTCTGTTCTGTTGATGCCGTTGACTTCGACCGCACCCTCAAAACAGTAAATCCGAGTCATGGGAACCGTAGAGCCGTCCGTACCGGCAACGTAGTCGAATCCAAAGTCGGTCCCGCGGACCCCGGCAACCGCCGCAAGACCGCGGACCGAAAAGGGATACTGCCCCACAGACGCGACGTTCGACGCGAGCCGTTCTACCTTTGCCCGTATGCGTCCATAGGTGAGGTCTATTTCTCCGGTACCAGCTGTCCCGAGCGATTGAATACGGAATGTTGTGTTCTCGGCAATTTTCAGTTGTGTACGAGTTGGTTCGAGCTGCACCTCCACCAGAGTACCGGGGCCCGTCTGAACGAGGTCTCCGGCGAATAGAGGCAGACCAATGACGTCTGAACTGGATAGATCATAGTCGGTCAGCGTTCCATTGCGATAAATGGTGAGGTCGGAACCTTCGGCGTAGAGTATGAGTCCGTAGGGATTGGCCGATCCATCCGCGGCTGCTTGCGCCCAGACGCCTGTTATTGAGACAAACAACGCAGTCAACGTCAGAACGAACCGTCGATTATGTGTCATTGACATTGATATTACCTCGCCCTTCGCACCGTTGCAACAAGTTCTCCCTGAATTGATACTCGTCCATTTTCTCTGTATAGTTTATCTCCAGATGGAGCAGATTCTCGGCGAGATCCGGCTACACCACACGGACGGGCGCATAAACGACCTGCTGAAAGGGGCGCACCCTCCGACCGGATCGGCAGATCCGCAGATCTCCAATCTGGAAAAAGAGAATTACACCCGCCACTTCAGTCAGGGAGAGGATTTCTTCATACGGCTCGCCGCGCCATTCCGGGTTCCGCCGCTGCCGATTCATCATGACGTAAGAAACCCAAAACCGGATGAGAAGTACGTGGAAACATTGCGCAAATTCTTCGAACAACTGACTGGCATCGTTCCAGCCGTCCTGGAAGAACTGACCTACATCTTCGATCCATCGGAAATTCTGCGACCGAGCTTTTTTCACCTGTACCGCGTAGGTGAGCAGACCTATCTTTATCTTCTGAGAATAGATCTTGCTTTCAGGCCTCAAATCCATAGGGTAATCGAAAAAGGGTCGAACGATACCACTCCACAGTATGAGACAAATCAGCTCTTTCTCGAAGCGGACCTGATTCCGCTTGAGCAGGTGATGGTGGAAGAAGGCAGAATTCGCGCATTCAGAATCCGACAGTCGGTGTCGCAGACGTGGATCGGAGAAACCGGGCGAGGATATTTTGTTCAGGGTATCTGGATAGATCGAGAGCTCACGAAGTATCTATCGAAGCTGTTCCTTCCGGACGGAATGCGTTCTTACCCCTACTACCCCTTCACGTGCAAATACCGGGCGATCTGTTACTCGGTGATCTCCCTCGCTTCGAGCGGCCGCAGATCCGCATTGCCTATCCTGCATCGGGTCGCCGACCTTGTCCGCCCGCACATGGAAGCGATCCAGGATGAGCTGAAACAGGGCGAGTTCAATGAAAATCTGACGAGCTACACCAACCTTCGGCAGCAGGTTCCCGCCGAATGGAAGGCGGCGTTTCAGGGACTCTCGGTAAGACCCTATTTGACTGAAAGCGGTATGAAGGAGTTCCAGGTCGAATATGCGTCCAACTGATCTTTCGGGATGCCGCGCCACGGTGATGGGACTCGGGCTTCACGGCGGCGGCATCGAGACGGCTCGATACCTTTGCCGGCACGGTGCCACGGTCACCGTAACCGACACGCGAACCGAGAGTTCTCTGGCTCCGTCGGTGGAAAAGCTCGAAGGGCTACCTATTCGCTACGTGTTCGGCACTCATGAGATTGCGGACTTCTCCGGAGCCGATCTGGTAATCAAGAATCCCGCTGTCCCTCGGAATGCAAAAGTCCTGGCCCACGCCCGGCGAATCGAGACCGATATTTCTCTCTTTCTCAAATTATCGAACAATCCGATGATTGCGGTAACCGGATCAAAGGGCAAGAGCACTACGGTCACCGCAATTCATCACGTACTCAAAGGGCGCGATCGGCGCGCCAGGCTCGGCGGCAACATAACAGTTTCTCCGCTTACTTTTGTAGACGATCTTGAACCGGACGCGCCGGTCGTCCTCGAGATCTCATCGTTCCAACTCGGCGATCTCGGGCTGGTGGACCTTGGCGACGGGTGGCGTCTGCTTCACCCTGTTGTCTCGGTTATCACCAATATTCTGCCGGATCATCAGAACTACTACCACTCCATGACCAACTACATTGCCGACAAGAAACTGATTTTTCGCGGACAGACGGGCGATCAGTTCACCGTCGTTAATTTCGATCAATTGGAGGGAAGCATTTTCGCGCAGGAAACCCCGGCCCGTCCTTTCTTTTTTTCAGGCACACCTCTACCCGAAAATCTGTCAGGCGCCTATTTCCGAGGCGCGACCGGATGGTTTCGTGCGACCTCGGGTGAAGCAGCGATTCTCGATCCCTCGAATCTGCCGGCAACGACCCGTATGAACCTGCTTGCAGCCGGTGCTGCGCTTTCACTTTTCGACGTTCCCGCCGGGGAGGTCCGGCGCGGCCTGGCAACATTTCCTGGAATCGAACACCGGATGGAGTTTTTCGCCGAACGAGACGGGGTTCGTTTTATAAATGACTCTGCATCGACGATTCCTGAAGCAACTTTGGCCGCAGTCGCGACCACGCCGGGCCGCATCCTGCTCATAGCCGGCGGGACCGACAAGGAACTATCGTTCGAGCTCTTTGGGGATATTGCGCGGTCTGCGGACGAGATTCACCTGCTGGCCGGAAGCGCAACGGAGAAGATCGTACGCCTTCTGGGTGCCTCCGGAATAGGCTATTTCGGCCCCTACGCCTCCCTTTCGGCCTGCCTCGAAGCCGTGCATTCCAGGTGCTCTCCGGGAACGACGGTTCTGTTCTCCCCCGGGTGTACCTCATTCGGAATGTTTCTCAACGAATTCGATCGTGGGCGTCAGTTCAAGTCGCTGGTCCTGGAAATGCTCGCACCCGTCGACACGGTGTAGCGATCGAACTCATCCAGAAAATTAGGCGTGAAACAACCGGTGTCTCGCGCCGCTTCGATCTCGTTGAATCGCCAGAACCGTCCCTCGTCTATCTCATGACTGTCAAAAGAGATCGGTCCATTCCAGACGATTTTGAACGTTGCGACGTATTCCGATTCGTACGCATTTCGGTGAAGGTATTTGTGCGAAAACTTCAGCTCCGCGCCCCGGATACCGAGCTCCTCCGAAGTCTCGCGGAGCGCAGCGGCATGGTAGGTTTCGCCACGGTCAACGTGCCCGCCCACGGAGGTATCCCATTTCCCGGGCTGGACGTCTTTACGGCTGCTTCGTTTCTGAAGATAGAGTTCACCCGCGGAATTGAATACCAGCACATGTGCGACCCGGTGTATGAGGGTCGGATTACCGTGCACCTCGTTTCGGAGCGCCGACCCTAGGACCCGATCCTGTTCGTCGACGATATCAAATTGCTCATCGCCCATCGGCGACGGCGCCGCTCGGTCATGCAATTCGCAGCCCTCCCCCATCCGCGCCGCGGGCAGAAATGTTTGCACAGCCTGCAATCCGCAGTTATTATATTAGGAACACCGGAGGTTGTCACAATGAAGTACCCGGCCGAGTTCCTGCGCGCCATTCCCAAAACAGATCTTCACGTTCATCTCGATGGAAGTCTCCGACTCGAGACCCTGATCGAGCTTGCGCGCGAGCGAAAGATCACGCTCCCGTCATACACCGAAGACGGACTCATCGAGCTCGTCTTCAAGAAAAGCTACCGGAATCTCGACGAGTACCTCACCGGTTTCGCGCTCACAACCAAGGTGATGCAGGATCCGGAAAGCCTGTCACGGATTGCCTACGAACTGGCCGAGGACAACTTCGCCGAAGGCGTTCGATACATCGAGGTGCGTTTTGCACCACAGCTGCACATGAACAACAATATGAATCTCGAACAGGTAATGCGGGCGGTCGACGAGGGGTTCCGCCGGGCGCGTGACGAGATAAACGGAAAGATTCCTCCGGACGAACCACCCTTCGAGTATGGAATTATCGTGTGCGCGATGCGATTCTTCAACGATGCGTTCTCCGAATATTATGCCGATCTCTATCGACTCCATCCCTATTCGAGCGATCAGGATGTAATTCGTCTTGCCTCGGTCGACCTTGCGCGGGCGGCCGTATCGCTTCGTCATTCAACAGACATTCAGATCGTTGCGTTCGACCTTGCCGGAAGCGAGTTTGGATACCCGGCAAGCGCGCACGAAGAATCCTACGACTACGTGCACAAGAACTTCCTTAAGAAAACAGTCCACGCCGGAGAGGCTTACGGTCCGGAGTCGATCTTTCAAGCCATCACGAAATTGCACGCGGAGCGGATCGGACACGGACTCCATCTATTCGACGCCGAAATGATCTATTCGCCGGATATTACGGACAAGAATGCGTATGTCGAAGATCTGGTAAACTACATAGCCGATCAGCGAATCACCATCGAAGTCTGTCTGACGAGTAATCTGCAGACTTCGCCGAACGTGCAATCGGTCCGCGAGCACAGCCTCGGCCAGATGCTTTCGCACAATCTTTCGGTCACGTTCTGCACGGACAACCGGCTGGTCTCCCGCACCACGGTCACCAAAGAGATTCAACTGGCGGCCGATAGCTTCGACATTTCGCCAAAACAGCTCAAAGACCTCATCATCTACGGATTCAAGCGGTCGTTTTTCTACCGACCCTATCCGGCGAAGAGACGATATGTCCGTTCCGTCATCGATTTTTACGAGAAGATAGAACAGGAGAGTAAGGTCCGCGAATCGAAGAAATAGCGGTTCGGCGGTGTTTCAGGGTGCCGTCGGCGGCACTGCTGCCGGCGATCCTGCCGCCGGCTCGGCGAGCGTCCGGACGAGGCGCATCCCGGTGCTGTAGCTCGTGCCGTCGACCGGATAGTGGCCGCGGTTGGTACCGCGGAAGAACTGAATCGCGACATTCCAGGCACCACCGCGAGTTACCCGCTCTTCGCCGACGGGAGTCGACGAGGCGGGGCCTGCCGGGTCTGTTACTCCATTTGATTCCTGCTCGTAGGTGTCCGAAGCGTATCGATCCCAGCACCATTCCCACACATTCCCGCACATGTCGAAAACGCCAAATGGAGATCCCCCGCTACGGGTCCGAAAACCGCCGTGTGCCGCCCCGTCAAAGAAACTCACCGGCGTAAGCGGCCCTCCGTTCTGGGTGTATGGCGGGTAGACAGCCTCAAAAGGATCATAACTGCGATAGTAGTTTGCGACATCCGCGGCGACTGCTTCGCCCCACGCAAAGGGCCTTCCGTCTGTACCTCGCATTGCAAACTCCCACTCGGCCTCCGTGGGCAGCCGAAATCCGTCGGCTCTCCTGTTCCAGGTGCGCTTTGACAGATCATAGGAGACATCGCGCCCCGAGAGTATGCTCAGACAATTTGCGACAAGGAGCGCCCCGTCCCAGGTCACGCCGATCACCGGCTGGTCCTCGCGGCCCGCAATTGGGACGACTCGTCCGTTTTCCAGCCGGAGGCCAAACTGAGTTCCGTAGTCGAGCGGGCCGAATCCAACTATGGTGGCATCCCCCGTTCCTTTCGCCTGACCGGGCTGGGTCGATGGGACTTCGACGGGTCGTGTAGCCGGCACACCCCCGGCGTCGGCGCTGTTCGATGCTCCGGCGAGCTCCTGGGATGGACTGGTCGTTCCTTCGATCTTGTAGGCGGAGAAGAGCCCGGAGTCGCGCGCCACCGCATAACCGTGGTCCACTGCCCAGTTCGCCACAACGGAGAACTGGAAGTTCGTGAGCTCGTAGGATTCCATCTCATACCCAACCGAGAGCTGCACTTCATGGACAGGTGCGGAATCGAATCCGGCGTTGATATCCCCCATCAAAAAACGGACGGGCCGACCCGGCTTGACCACCGGCACAAACTTCAATCCAATGTCTCCGGCGATGAACGACGCGGTCGACCCCCATTTCAGGGGCTCGCCACCCTGCGATATTGCGCGAACCCGATAATAGTAGACGGCACCTTTCGTGAGAGGGGTAGCCGGCCGATACACCGGGGTATCGTTAACTGAGGCGTTCACCACCGGATTGCCGGTGAAATCGGCGCTTCGGGAAAGCTGGATCTCGTAGTGCCCGACTCCCGTCAAGCGGCCCCAGCCGATGGCAGGGGTCAAGTCGATGCTGGTCTCACCGTCCTTCAGAATCGCGGGGTCGGGAACCGCGTCCGGGTTCACGGTAAACTGAGCGTAGTCGCTCCAGCGGGTCCAAATCCCACTGGAATCGAGAGCTCTCACCCGGTAACGATAGGTCCCTGAACTCAAGGCGGTTTGGACCGTGAAATCGGGAACCGTTACCGTTGCCGAGATACCACCGTTGGGCAGACTCCCGCCGCGAAGGTCTATGTCGTATCGAAGTGCGCTTCCTCCATAGCTCCACCTGATGGTTGGATCAGGAATGATCGAAACCCCGCCGAAGTCGGGATCCCGCGGCTCGGGAGCAGAGAGCGAAAAATCAATTGTGACGGTAACCGCTTCGCTCCACCGACCAAACGAGGCCCCGCCTCCTGCGGACACGGCCCGCACTCGCAGATCGTATTTCGCGCCATTCTGGAGACCGCGCAACGGAAGCTCCGCAGAAAGAGTGTCCGATTTGCCCGAAGCGACCGGTGTCCCCGAAACCGGCGAACCTTCGGGCCACAGGGATGCTTCCATTCCCGGTTCCGAAGCTGGAACTGATTGACCCGCAACAGCCGCGAAGACCAGCAGTGGCTCCGATATGATGTGCGCTTCGGCACCGGGTGATGTAATCTGCAGAATTGTTGCGAGAGTGGGTGCCTTCGCGGAGTTACCTCCTGCCGCCGATGATCCATTTTCGGCGCCCGGCACGGCCGAAGAGCCGGCGGACGGGCCGCTTGAACAGGCGGAGGCGAGCAACCATGCGGCCGCAACCACTATCGCAATAGCGAGACAGGTGGAGAGAACCCTGAGCCGACGAGTCGGACAGATTTTCACGGGCCTATTGTACCATAACGACTTCATGAAACAAGCTGTCGGCTCCCTCAAAGCGGCTCGAGATGTTCTTCGATCCAACGTGCGTATGCGGTGCGAAGGTCGACCGTCAGCCGACCGGGTACTCCCCGTCCTATCCGAGTATCGGTCAATTTGAACCACGGGCACGATATCACGGCTCGATGAGGTTATGAACGCCTCTTCGATCAGATCGAGATCGGCGGCGTTCGGCGCGGCGAAGCTTATCTCGCATATCTGCTTACCGGCCGCGAAAAGGATCCGCTGCGCGACGCCGGGAAGCACACCGGTGCCGGCGGTCCTTACTGTCCGCGGATTCTGCCGATAGACCGCGTAGAAATTGCTGCTTGTCCCTTCGAGCATCTGACCGGTTTTGTCGCAGAGAATCGCTTCCGCGATCCCGCCCGTAAGATGCGCCGAGATAGCAACTCGTTTGTGGAGCCACGCGGTCGTTTTGCTCTCCGCGCGGTCGCGAACCGTGTCGTGAATGGTGATGCAGCGCACGCCGGTTTCGTAGATAGAGGCCGGGAGTCCGGCGAACGGTTCGATTGAAAGTGTGAGCGGTTGGCCCCCTCGCGGAACCGTGATCCGGAAACGCATATCCGTGATTTCCGCCTCGTGCATCATCGTCCGAAGCGCCCGTCTGACCGCATCACGGTCGAGTGCAAGAACTATCCGTTCCCGCCGTGCCGAGTCCTCGAGTCGATCGAAATGAAAATCGATCCCCGCAACCTTCCCGCCCGCCCGGGTGTTGGCAAGGGTGTAGACACCGTCATCGGGTTCGTAGGCGGCAGCCTCCGCGAGCGAATCGGGCGTGTATTCGGCCGGTTCAAGGTGCCCGGAGACAAAGCGCCGGACCAGGCAGCCGCTCGACAGCCCCTGATGATCGCTCATCGCCCGCTCCCGGCCATCTTTTCAAGCCATGAAGCGGTGACGACTCCCCGGTGAACCTCGACGATCCGATTGCCGACGATGACCACAGTCGTCGGTACCGAGCCGACCCCGTAATCCCGGGCCGCCCTTCCGTCAAAGTCAAGGAGTACGTGAGGCAGCAACGCTCCGGCGCCGAGGTCGTGGAGAAATCTTTCCACGACCTCCGGAGTTGTGACGCCAACCGGCGCCTGTTCGGTGCTCGCCAGGTCCACTGCGTAGAGTCTCGCCGGCCGCGGACTTGAAGCCGCAAGTTCGCGAACAAATCGATCAATCTCCGGTATCTCCGCCCTGCAGGGCGGACACCAGGTCGCCCAGAAGTTGATGAACGTGACCTGCGTCGAACTCGATGCGTCCCCGACGATCGGCACCCGCCCGGGAAGCACGGTGATGACCCCTGCGATATCGGCGAGTTCAAGCAGAGGGGCGCGGTCCCCAACTTCGCTGCCGGTCACAAGAGGAGCGCCGCCGGGAGTTTTCGGGATTTCAGGTAGAACGAACCACGCAACTCCGCACGCCAGGAGGATAACCGCAGTCCATGTGCCAAGGCCCAATACCACCCGGCGGCGAATCTCGGCTGCGGTACGGGAAATCGACACCGCAAGGAACAGCGCTGCCGCGGCCGCTCCCGAAAGGATTCCGATCAGACCGCCGGGCAGGTAGAGCAACGCGAGGGGCGAACGGACAATAGTCGCAGTCGACGTGAGAATAGGTGATATCTTCCAGACGGCGAAGTAGACAAGCAGCGCGTTGATGCCGGAATCCCAGGTCCGGCTGCGCGCCGCTTCGCCCTTTCTGACGGCGAATATCACGGTGGCGGCGCCGACGAGAGCGGATGCGGCAAAGATCAGCCAGAACAGTGGAATTCCCAGAGGGCCGGCCTGAATCACCGAAGTGCGGGTCAAGATCTCTCCCCTCGTCCCCTTTTTCGCAACCGGTGAAAGTAGAACGATCGCGCCTTCTCCGCGAGCCGATATACCGAATACATGCCGGGACGAAGAGGAACGTCCCAGCAGCCGGGGCGGTGGAGAATTTCACCCCCGAATCCAGTCTTGAACCGGTAAAGACCCGACATCGGATGAAGCGGATTGTCGGTAGGGGGAATCCCGAACAGATCGTATTCGCTGCACCCGGCCTCCCGCGCATCTGTCATGGCGCGCCACTGCAAAAGGTAGGCAGGCATCAGATTACGCTTCTCATTCGACGATGCGCCGTAGAGATAGGTGCCACGCCGACCATAGAACGCGGTAATGACTCCGGCGAGTTCCTGCCCCTCGTACAGCGCGAGGTATAATCTGATGTCCGGTTTGCGGCCCGGAAAGGTGTTCGATAGCTCAAAGAGCGTCCGATAGTATTCGTCGGAATGGATAGCTATGTGGTCGCGAAAAGAGGTTTCGCGGTAGAGACGGTAGAACGAGTCGAACCGGTCCAGGGCGGCACGTACAACTACGACGCCCTTGCGTTCGGCAAGTCGAATATTGTAGCGCGTCTTGGCTTTCATGCCGTTCAGAATATCGTCAGGCGCTCCGGAGATATTCAACACAACCGTACTCGGCGGCTGAACGTCTACCGGCGCCGGATTCATCCCGGCGAGCTCGGAACGGAAGTCCAGTTTCGTTGGAACCGCGCCGCCGCGGTGAACCGGACTCGGCAGATCGAACCGGACGTACAGCAGGCCGCCGGAAATGGCTTCCGCGACCCTCCTGCCCAGGTCATGCAGATGCCAACCGTCGAGCAGTTTCTCCGGCCCGTGTGGAACGTAGGCAATCCGCTGTCCTGCCGCAAGTTCACGGACAAGCACGAGAAGAGGAAAGGAATCCTCTGCAACCCCGGATCCTGGAAAGCCGACTGAGAAGGCAAAGGCGGTCCACCCAAATCGTTCCTTGTGGCTTCCCCAGAAACCGGACTGGAGCAGGTTGTCCCCGCCGGCGAGTGCATCGAGACCGATCCTTTCAAGCGTGAATGCGGGTTGCTGCATCGCGAACGGCGTCGCCTACCCGACTTTGCCGTTTAACACTTTCGTCGTGGTGAGCGGCCTCCCGGAGATCTCGAGAACCGCGGAACCTACCATTACCTTCCCGTCGGCCGCATGAATCGGGATGGAAAAGAAGGTGTCGATGTCGATTTCCGGAAGATGCCCGGCGATCGGGTCGTGTTCAGGCGATTCGGCAGATAACGATTCGCCGGCTCCCGTCTGCGCCGGCAGCGTCCGTGCTGAGAGGACAACGCGGGATCCCGGCTCGGCGAAATCGGCAAATATGACGTCCACCGTTTCGTCCGCCGAGGCGGCGAGCAGCATCCCCTGGCTTTCAACGCCACGCAGCTTAGCCGGTTTCAGATTCGCAACAAGAATGATGTTGTGGTC
>CAWHUY010000013.1:0-19025 GCA_963832675.1 uncultured Spirochaetota bacterium
CGGGAATAGCGGGTTTGCCACAGTCCGTGGCGCTCGAGAGCTTATGGCGCGATGGACAAATTCCCACACTTCCTGCGCCGCTCCAGAGAGGCGTTGTTTCGTAGTTCACGACCGTATTCGGATCTGCTGTCGGACCACAATGTCAACACCGGAAGGATGCTAGTTTGGCATAAGCGATCAACCTGTTCGCTGATGAGGGCAAATGAACGGGATATCCCCCGCGGATCTGGGCGAAAAACCATTTCAAGGGCGGTGCGCTTCAGATGCTGACGTTCCGTCATCGTTCCCTTTCGCCGGATGGGCACGTAGTCGGCGCAGTAGGTGAACTGAGAATCCTTTCCTACAAGTAGGTGGATATTGTTCGGGTAATACTGACTGACTGAGAAGCTCTCAAACCCGTCAGCGACCAGGTCCTCGGCGACGTGTATCTGGGTCAGAAGCTGCGCGTGTGCCGCGAGAACCTGGCGAGAAAGCCGGGAGATGCGGTTTGTTACAGTCGCCGGTGAGACCGAGAGGTTGCGGGCCATCTGCCGCACGCCGCTGCAGCTCTTCACTTCCATCTGGATTCTGCGATAGCTGATCCGGCGCTTCACATAGTAATCGAGGCGGAACGTCTGTTCGGAAAACCCGCGGCCACAGGAAGTGCAGCGGAACCGCTGTACCCTTCCGCGAACCCGAGTAGCGTAATAGCCGCAACGGAGAAACCAAGAGCGTACGCGCAGCAAGCGCGCCTCGTGGGAGTCGGGACGGACGTGGAATGCACATCCGGCGTGGGGACAGAATGGGGGATTAATCATGGAGCGCTCACCTCCCTAAGAAATCTTTTCGCTCTGTCTGACCAAGAAATTTCTATTCCGATTCAATACCCCATAAACACTCTTCGTCACACTAAATAGGGTTTACATGGACCTATCGGAAGTGTAATGTAACCTGAAAGCGAACCTCGGAGAATTCCCGTGATCTTCGAAACCATAATGCTGCTTTGCTTCGGTCTCGCATGGCCATTCTCGATCTACAAATCGTGGAAGTCGAAGCAGGTAGGCTCCAAGAGTTTCATATTCTTGCTTGCACTTTTCATTGGCTACCTGGCCGGCATTCTGCATAAACTGTTCTACGCATTCGACGCGGTGATCTATCTTTATATAATCAACGGGATTATGGTGGCGACCGATATGGTGCTGTACTTGCGCAATCGGCTCTATCAGATCCGGGAAAGCGCAAATGCGGCGGTTTCCGGTGACGCCTCAAGAGGCGGGAGCCTGAATTCAACCAATACCGGGAGATCGAGATGAAGTCCCTCATAGTCTACGTTTCTCGATACGGCACGACCGCAGAATGCGCCCGGCGGCTCTCGGAGCTTCTACCCGGGGAGAGCCGACTCGTCGACATTCGCAGAGAAAGAAGACCAAGCTTCGAGAGTTACGACTCGGTGGTCATCGGCGGTCCCATCTATGCCGGAAAGATCTCCCGTGAGATATCGGCATTCTGCGACTATAACCAGAAGGAAATCGAACGTCGGCGGGTGGGCCTCTTCATCTGTTGCCTCTATGATGGAGAAAAGGCGCAGGTGGAGCTGAATGAAGCCTTCCCGGCCTGGTTGAACGCTCACGCATCGGGCCGGTACGCTTTCGGTGGCGCGATCAAAATGTCGAAGCTCAATTTCGTTGACCGCTTCCTGATTCGCAAGATTGCTGGTTCCGAAAAAGACATCAACTCCGTCAATCCAGATCGCATAGCACAACTTGCGCGCGACCTCGCCACCGAATGACGGCTGTTCGGGTATTGCCGATTTCAATTCCCGGAATTTGCGACACGCGTTGAGAATCGCGCAACAAGTCACCGTTCAAAACATTGACACTTCTCGTTTTCGCATGCTCATCGGTTGATGGTAAATAAGTAATCGTAGGCGGCCAGAGCGGCTTTGGCGCCTTCCCCAAGCGCAATAAGCACCTGTTCCTGGCGCACAACCGTCAGATCGCCGGCAGCGAAAATCCCGGCGCGGGAAGTTCGAGCGTCAATGTCCACGACTACTCTTCCGCGTTCATCGAGCTCCACAAGATGTGCGAACGGGAGTGAAGACGGGACCGGTTCTCGTTCGACGAAGAAACCGTCCGCGCGGATGGTCCCATTCGTGCCATCACCGTGCCGTACATCGACTTCCTCGGCGAACTCCCGACCCCGGAATTCGGTAACGGTACCGCCGGAAATAATGGTAACATTTTGAAGCTCACCAAGTTTCCTAGTATTTTCGGCGTCAAACTCCCCCGCCGGCTCGAGGTTCACGGTGACGCGAGACGCGTGAAGCGCGACATCAAAGGCAGATCGTAACACCCGCGGTCCATTTCCCGTCAGGAATACTGATCGTTCAATGAAAAGGTGGGAGTAACTGATAACAGAATAACCGAGCCCGAGCGATAAGTACTTCATTTCGCCGGGGACATCGAGCGGTACTCTCTCGATTCCGGTTGCGAGGATGAGTGCGTGGCAGGATTCGGTCTGCCCCGAAAGCAGGTGTACGGTGAACCCCTCGGCAACTGCATCCACGTGCTTCACCCGCGCCGGATTGTGTAAGAACCCGATGTAGTCCAGCTCGCGCTTGAAGCTTTCTACCACCTCTTTGGCGCGAATCACCTGGTGCTCATCAATCCATGGGAGCGTAAGCGGGTGATTGGTCTTCCCGCCTACGTCGGGCGCAATAACGAGAACATCGAGTCGCTTTCGGATCGCATAGGCAGCGGCGGCGAGTCCCGCCGGTCCGGCGCCGATGATAATGATATCCCTCATTGCCGTACTCCTTCCTCTCCGATGAATCCAGCTTGCATCATCATCTTTGTGAGCTCTCGAGAACGCCGAATCATCTCGAACGCATTCTGGTAGAGTTCCTCGTATGTCAGGTCTTTCCGTGCTACCTTCTGCTCGATTGCCTTGCGGCCGACCGCGGCGGCGACCCGCGGAAAGACTTCCCAATCCTCCATCGACGGGAGAATGTGTTCCGCATCAAACAACACAGAGTTGCCCGGTACAGAATCCGGAGCTTTCGGAGTTCGATTTGCAACCGCGTCACACAGGGCGTCGGCAGCAGCGAAACACATTTCGTCCGTTATTGTGCGCGCACGCACGTCAAGCGTCCCCCGAAATATTCCGGGGAAACAGAGCGAATTGTTCACCTGGTTCGGAAAATCGCTTCTCCCCGTGGCCACGATCGCCGCTCCCGCCTCCTTGGCCTCCCACGGCCAGATCTCGGGAGTCGGGTTTGCGCAAGCAAATACGATCGGATCGGTGGCCATCCCACGTACCCATTCAGGCAGGATTGTACCGGGTCCTGGCTGGGCAAGGCTTATCAATACATCTGCGCCGCGAAGCGCTTCTGCGATTCCACCCGTCCGATTCTCATCATTCGTAATGCTGCAAAGATTCCACTTTTCGACAAACTCATAGCGCCTTTTTTCCACGTCGTCGCGGGTACGACCAAGAATTCCCTTGCTGTCGACAACAACACATCTACCTGGGTCAGCCCCGCGCGCGAAAATCAGCCGGGCGCAGGCGACATTCGCAGCTCCTGATCCGACGAACACGATTCTGGCGTCCGAGATGCTTCGCCCCGTCAGTCGCAGCGCGTTCATCAGGCCCGCCAGCGTCACCGTCGCGGTGCCTTGCTGGTCGTCATGCCAGACCGGGATCTCTGCCTGCTTCCGCAGCGTTTCAAGGATGCGAAAACACTTTGGCTGCGAGAGGTCTTCGAGATTAATTCCGCCGAATGAGGGCTGCATGAGCAAAACCGTGCGAATGATCTCGTCCGGGTCTTTTGTATCGAGCATTATCGGGACCGAATCGACACCGCCTAAGTACTTGTAAAGAAGTGCCTTTCCCTCCATCACCGGCAACCCGGCCTTTGGGCCGATGTCCCCGAGACCGAGCACACGGGTTCCATCTGAGACGACGGCCACCGTATTCCATTTCCAGGTGTAGTCGTACACCAGCTCCGGATCGTTCTTGATGGCCATACACGGGGCCGCGACCCCCGGGGAATACCACACCGAAAAATCTGTCATGTCGCGAACGGGACATTTCAATACCGTCTCTATCTTGCCTCGATATTGGGCATGCATTCGAATGGATTCTTCCGCTGGTCGCTGAGCGCGTGCCAGCTGCTCGTCTGCTGCTTGTTGTTTTTCTTCGTCGCTCGTCATAACACCCTGCCGATAGCCCGCCCCAAACCGTTCCCGGAAAGAGATCCTCCCGGAACAGTCGCTGGTCGTGGCTGGAATTCCTGATTTCGGATCTGGGAAATCCTATCCCTCTTTCTCTGAGGGGTCAAGGAGAGTGTCCTTGGTACTGTCACGAAGCCTGTGCATAGAAATGGATTTCCGTGATGCGTTGAAACGACTTGGCATATTCGTGTGGATATTTTGGACTTTTATAGCCAAGCCCTTGTCTAATTCACTTTCCGGTAAGTTTTTCGCCACTCCGCGTGCGCAGTCTTCGTCACAGTACCTCAGGATTCCAGGGATGTGGCTTCATGCCGTTGGAGTACCCGACATAACGGCCGGCCGAGGCCGCAAGATCGTCGATTTCTTTCGTCGTGAGCGAACGCAGAACTCGCGCGGGGACGCCTGCCACGAGTTTTCCGGCGGGAACGACAAATCCCGGCGCTACTACTGCACCGGCAGCAACCATCGATCCCTCTTCGACCACCGCGCCGTCAAGTATTACCGCGCCCATCCCAATCAGGCAGCGATTCTGAAGCGTGCAGCCATGCAACGTCACCGAGTGTCCAACGGTCACCTCATTCCCAATGATGAGCGGGTGCGTGTCGTGAGTGACATGCAACATGCTCAGATCCTGAATGTTTGTACGTGCGCCTATGACGATGTAATGAACGTCTCCGCGTACAACGGCATTGAACCAAATACTCGAATTCTCGCCGATCTGTACGTCACCAATGATCCGGCATCCCTCGGCGAGATAGACACTCGGATGAATGCGCGGAGCGACGCCTGCGTAAGGGGTCACGGTATATCGGTCGGACATCATTCGGTCCCTCACATCTTCCTTAGGACATGTGTTACGAATCGGAGAGAATTATTCGACGCCCACGGCAGGAAGCGGTTGAAGTCAACGTGTGCGCTTTCGTCTGCCCGGTCAGAAATTGTCCGGATAATCAGAAACGGTACCCGATTCACCGTTGCGACCAGCCCGACGCTGGCTCCTTCCATCTCCACGGCGTCCCCGTGCAGTTCGCCGCGCAGGTAGCGATGAGTCTCCATCATGGAGTGCACAAGGAACGTGTCGCCCGTAAGTATGCGGCCCGCAGTCACGCGAGGAGCCCGATGCTCAGATTCTGAATCCGAAGCGGCGGATGGTGGGATTCGCCCGGAATGGCCGGAGCCTGAGGGGGAGGTGCGTTCCCGCGGCGGGCGAACAGACTGGATTCCGGGTTTCAATGTTGCCGGTTGGCAGCTCAGCGCAAGCTCCATGAGATGTTCGTCACACGAGAAGACCCGGTATGGTGAGTAAGGGACCTCTCCGCGAGCAAAACCGAGCGCGGTGGCGTCAAGGTCGTGCTGGAGACAATCGCGGGCAACAACGGTATCACCTATGAAGATATCCGGATTGATGCTGCCGGCGAGGCCCGTGAAAATGACACATTTGGGCGAGTAGTGGTCGATCACCTTTTGGGTCAACATCGCGGCCATGGATTTGCCGACCCCCGACTTGGCAATTATGACGTCGCGGTGTTCAATGACTCCTTCGTAAAAAGTGAACCCATTCCAATCGGTCGTTTTCTTTTGTTCGCATACCCGAACAAGCTCAGAAATCTCAGCCGTCGAATGCACCAAACAGAGCTATCATCGCGGTCCCCCCGGTTGTCACGCTGGTCGATTTCGAAATGCCTGCACCATGCGCGAGATCCCTTGTTCGAGAAGCTCTCGGGGGCAGGCGAAATTGAGACGCTGAAATCCGCTCCCTTCTTCGCCGAACTGGCGCCCGTCATTCAGACGAACCCGCGCTTTCGTTCGCAAAGTCTCTTCCACTTGATCGTCCGGTAATCCGGTTCCTCGAAAATCGAGCCACGCGATGTAGGTTCCTTCGAGTGGGCAGACGCGGATACCGGGAACTTCCGATTCAAGGTGCGCTTTCAAGAAGAGATAGTTCTCATGCAGGTAGGGCAGCAACTCGTCAAGCCAGGCACCTGCATGAGCGAACGCCGCCGTTGCGGCGACCATACTCAATAGATTGGGAAGTTCGAGGTTACCGGCCCGAAGCGTTTCGCGAATTGCTTCTTTCAGTCGATTCATCTGACGCTATGATGGTGCATGACGCAAGTCCGGCGATATTGAACGTTTTGCTCGCCGCAGTGAGCGACAGAGCCCGGCACCCGACTCTCCTCGCGATCGGAACAAAGGGTACGTAACTGTTGCCCGGCATTATGATATCTGAGTGAATTTCATCGGCGACCACTACTACGTCGTGGCGGGCACAGACTTCTGCCACAGTGGAAAGCTCCTCTTCGCTCCACACGCGTGCCACCGGGTTGTGAGGTGAACACAAAAGAAGCATCCGCGCGCCCTCTGCGCAAAGAGCATCGAGCCGGTCTGCATCAATCCGATAGCGCCCATCGGACTCTCTAAGTCTATTCCGAATGAGCACGCGGTCCCTGCCTTCGACCACGCGATAAAACGGGAAATAGACCGGTGGTTGCACGATCACGGGATCCCGGCGCAGGGTGAACGCGTCAATCGCGAAGCGCACAGCGGGCATGACGCCTTGGGCGAGTACTATCTCCCCGGGCCGTATGGTCCAGCCGTTGCGCGTCTCCTGCCATTTCGAGAACGCCTCCAGGTAGGCGGGCTCGACGCCGGGCGTATCCAAATACCGGGTGATCGAGCCGGGCGCGCAACGCGTCAATGACCGGAGGCGGCGCCGGAAAATCCATGTCCGCTACCCACATTGGAATTACGTCGTTGGGCACGGAGTCCCACTTGATGGCGCCGGTTCCGCGACGTTCGATGATCCTGTCGAAATGAAAGTTGTTGGTCATAGTCGTTGCCGTCCCTTCGGATGCTATCATAGTAAAAACCGTCGGATACTGCTATGATCGCGCCGGAAGCAGATGATGGACCGGCGCATGATGGTAACCAGGGCACGGATTCTCGCGAATATCCGCGATTTCTTTCGTGGCCGAGAGTACCTCGAGGTCGATACACCGATCTTAACCCCCGGACTCATTCCTGAGTCCACCATAGAATCGTTCAGGACTGAGTTCGTCAACCCGTTCGCACATCAGCAAAGCCTGTTCATGGTTCCATCACCGGAAATTTGGATGAAGCGGCTGGTGGCGCAGGGGACGGGAAACATCTTTCAAATCGGGCACGTATTTCGCAACGCCGAGAGCATCGGTTCCCAACACAGTCCTGAGTTCACGATGCTCGAGTGGTATACACTCAATGCCACCTACGAAGACTCCATCGAGATAGTCGAAGCTCTTGTCCGCACCCTCGTCGAGCTGGAGCTCGCCGAACTGCAAACGGCGGGAGAGCCCCACCTCTCTCGACTTCTTCCGCCGTTTGTGCGCTTGTCGATGGCCGACGCATTTCGCATTCATGCACGCATCGCGCTGGAAGACTGCGAGGATTCCGAAGATCTCGCCGAAGAGGCAAGAAAACTGGGACTGACGCCGCGGCACGACGATTCCTGGCAGGATCTTTTCAATCGGATCTTTCTTACCTTTGTCGAACCGAATATTGCCCGTGAACGACCTGTAGTTCTCACGGATTTCCCCGCACAAATATCGACGCTCGCCCGGCCGATCCCTGGTACCCCCTGGTCCGAACGCTGGGAGCTCTACCTCGAGGGGAGGGAAACGGCCAACTGCTATACGGAGGAGACCGACCCTGACGCAATCGTCGACTTCTTCGCGGCCGAGGCGGCGAGAAAGCGCGACTCACTTGTAGGTATAAAGGTTGACGACACGTTCCCGGAATTGTTTGAACACGATTTCCCGGCTTGTTCCGGCGTGGCTCTTGGCGTAGACCGCCTCATCATGGCGCTGACGGGCGTTCCCGATATTCAGGGGGTGATTTTCTTCCCAATACATGATACGTTGCGTTCGTAATTGAGTGGGTATTACCCGAGAGACTTCTCTACCACATAGGAAATGTGAACTACAGGTGAAATTAGTATGATCAAAGCAGGAGCCATCAACAAAGGCATGTGCCTTATTATGAAAGGCGAGCCCTACCTCGTGACCGACCGGGAATTCGTAAATCCCGGCAAGGGTTCGGCGTTCGTGCGGCTAAAAATGCGGGGTCTAAGGAACGGCAAGGGCCTTCAAGAGACCATCAAGACGAACGATTCGGTTGAAGAGGCGGATGTATACGAACGGAATGCCGTCTATCAGTATGCCGATGGACAGAGTTACCACTTCATGGACAACGATTCTTACGAGCAGTTCGAAGTATCGATGGAGGGGCTTGAGACCCGCCAGGACTATATGAAGGAAGCGGAAAGCTACAAGATCATCATGTGGGAAGGCACAGCGATCGACATCGAGCTTCCGATGAAAATAGTCTACACCGTGGTCGATGCGCCCGAGGCGATCAAGGGCGATACCGTGACCGGAGCAACAAAGCTGGTAAAAGTCGAAACCGGGCTTGAAGTTCGAGTTCCTATCTTCATAAAAGAGGGTGAACGGATTCTGGTGAATACCGAGTCCGGCGACTACGTTGAACGGGTCAATTCCTGAAGGGTGACTCCGTCTGTGCATCCAGAAAAACCGCCTCCCGCAGGCGGTTTTTTTGTGGCTCCGCGAAGCCCCTCATCGCGTAGTTACTGTGTTGAAGATTGTGCATACGGACGATAGAAGGCTTTAGGGGAAAAGGATTTGGCAAACCATGTATCGAGACACTCCATTTTACTATCGTCAGGCGGATAAGTCGTTGTAGCGCGTTCGCATAGGCGATGCCTGTGCACAATCTTCGTCACACTATGTAGGAGACAAACGGTGGAACGGTGAAAAAATCGTCCATATTTTATTTATTACTAGTTTCCAATTCATTAGTGTTGTGATATAATACGAACTAACCAATCATCAACAAAGGTTGACATAAGAGTTCAGGTCACAATCCACGTGCATCGCCAACCGTGCGCTACCTGTCCGTTGCTGTTCTGGGTACGAGGGTTTGGAATCGTTATGAATCGGAACATGCGTATCGCTGCAGATATCACTGAACTGGTCGGGAAGACACCTCTCGTCTACCTCAGTAGTATGCGCGGCAACAGACCTGGAGTGCTCGCCGCCAAACTCGAATGCTTCAGCCCAACGGGAAGTATCAAGGACCGTGCAGTCCTGTACATGCTGCGTGAAGCCGAGGAGCGCGGACGCCTCAAGCCGGGAATGACGATCGTGGAGCCCACCAGTGGTAATGCCGGCATCAGTCTTGCGGCGTTCTCGATTCGCCGGGGATACCGAGTCGTTCTGACCATGCCCGAGAGTACCTCGGAGCAACGGTTAAGAATTCTGCGCGCATATGGTGCGGAAATCGTCCTTACCCCGGCGGCGGAGGGAATGCGGGGAGCATTGAAAAAGGCACAAGAATTGCAGTCCGAACTCCCGAACAGCTATATGCCGCAACAGTTTGAGAACCCGTCGAATCCACTCAGCCATCTTCGCACGACAGCACAGGAGATCTGGAAAGACACCGCGGGCCGGGTCGCCGCCGTTGTCGCAGGCATCGGAACCGGCGGGACGATCTCGGGCATTGGCCGCGCGCTGAAGCGCAAGAATCCGGACATCCATATCGTCGGGGTGGAACCAAGAAGCCTCGCAGTCTTGTCGGCAGCCGAAGTTGGCGACCACCGGCGCGGGGTGGAGAGATATCCTGAACAAAAGGGCCCGTGTGGAATCGAGGGAATGGGCGCAGGGTTTATTCCCCGCGTTCTCGATGTCTCGGTTATCGATGAGGTGATTGCGGTAAACGACAGTGAAGCCCGGACCACCGCAAGACTGGCGGCGCGATCAGAAGGACTTCTTGCAGGGACATCTTCGGGTGCGACAATCTTCGCCGGGATGAAACTGGCGGAACGAGAAGAGTTTAGGGACAAACTGATCATTGTAATTTGTCCCGATAATGGACTAAAATACATAGGTACGGAGCTATTCGAATGAGAATTACCACAAAAGGGCGCTATGCCCTGCGAGCCATTGCCAACCTCGCCCTTTCGGATGGGACGCGTCCGAAGGCGATCAAACAGATTGCGGGGGAAGAAGACATTTCCCCGGAATTCCTCGAACAGATCTTTTTTAAGCTGAAGAAGCAGGGGATCATTAGCTCGGTCCGCGGTCCCGGAGGCGGTTTCATTCTCAACAAAGACCCGGAAACGGTAACCGTGAAGGAAATCTTCGAAGCGGTCGGGGAAGGGCTGGACCTGACGCCATGCACAACGGAAGCGAGCAACGGGGACGAGCCGTGCACCCGAATGGATGACTGCATCGTTTATGATGTCTGGAAAGAGGCGTCCAAACATATCAATGACTATTTTGGGAAACTCACCCTGAAAAGGATCGTTGACGACAACCGCGGGCGAGCTTACGAGACAATGATGGCGGGGCAGGATTTCTCGATTTAGTAGACGGTGCTCCCGAGCGGACTTCTACGGATCCGCGCGGGGTCATTGCAGGTGCGGAAAACCCCGGCGGGTATCGGCAAAAGGGCCGATCCGCTGTGTCAGCTTTCCTGTTCAATGAACGCGAGCATCAGCTTTTCGGTCTTCTCGTCTATTACGCCCATTTGCCGACAGGTTGCAAACAGTTCGGACACATGTGCGTACGCGTGTACTCGAACTCCAGCCGCCTCGATCTCGGTGTGGGCGCTGTTTGACCTCTCGAGCAGGACGACCAGGTCCGTAACTTCGATACCCTCACTTCTGAGTACCTCGACGGCTTCGATCTTGCTCTTGCCACTGGTAATGAGATCATCGAGTAGCAACACGCGATCTCCGCGGCGAAATTCACCTTCAATTTTGTTCCCCGTGCCGTGGTCTTTGACCGAGAGCCGCGGATAGATCAGTGGAACGCCGGTCTCGATCGATACCGCTGTTGCGATCGGCAGCGCTGCCATCGGTATACCGGCAATCCGGCTGAAATCAAGGTCACGAGAGATCGATGCGTAGGCCTGAGCGATCAATTTGAGAAATACCGGGTCCGATACGATTCGCCGAAGATCGACGTAGAAGGGCGATTTGATTCCAGACTTCAAGACGAATTCGCCGACGCGGAAGCAACCGGTCCGGACAAGCCCGTGCAGCACCATCCGTTTCCGATGCTCACGGGGGCCTTCCGGCGCGCTTGCGGTCGTTCCGGCGAAGTAATCTTCCGCGTCGGAAGCCGCAGACGCGGGTGCATTCTTTGCCGCAGTGCCCGGCTGAACATTCACCGGCAAAACGGGTGACGGGGTTCCCGCTTCATCCCCGGTTTCGCCTGCTGATCGCTGCGCTTTCGGCGATCCCCCATGATCTGCCTCCGATGGCGTTTCCGTCCCGCGGTATCGCTCCGCTGGCCTCTCGTCAGTCGACTGCGCAAACCCTTTTCCAGTTCGCATCCGCTGTCGGCGGGCGCGATTCAGCTCATCCCGGAACTCCCGCGCTGCGGTTCCTGGCTCTGCGGCTTCCGACACACCGCGGCTAACGACCGCGAGCAGTCCAAAACCGTCGGGTCGACTCCCGGCGGCGACAGCGACGGCGGCGTCGCCGCCTTGCGCTCCTATTCCCGGCGCGAGAAACCAGGTCTCGGGATGGGCAGCCCGCACTGCGCTAAGCGCTTCCGGATCATTTCCGGCAACCACCAAACCAATCTGCGCGGACCAGGCGTGGGCCTCCGTCGCGATTCGCAGATACAGCGGAAGCTTGCCGCCATTCACCGTCAAGTCCTGCACCGCGCGGGCGCTCGGATTTGATGTCCTGCACACAACGAAGACGCCTCGATCCTTGTAGTCCAGGTAGGGAGTGATGGCATCTTTTCCCAGGTAGGGACTGAGGGTGACGGCATCCACATCAAAGTGCTCGAAGGCTGACTGGGCGTAGGCCGTCGCGGTTGTGCCGATATCGTTGCGCTTGCAATCGAGAATAATCGGCACGTCGTGAGGGATTAGCCGAATAGTCTCTTCGAGAGCGGCGATTCCCTGAGATCCCCATGCCTCGTAGAATGCGATATTCGGTTTGTAGGCGGCGGCGAACGGGAGCGTCTGTTCGATGAGCATTCTGTTCTCAGATATTATCGCTTGCGTGAGGGCGTGGTGGGGTGCATCGTCGGGCGACGCGTGACGGATGCTCTTTGGCCTCGACGCAAGACGTGGATCGAGGCCAACACACAGGAGAGAGTCTTTGGCCGCGCACGCGGCTTCGAGTCGCGCGAAAAAATCTGTCATCTATTCCCGCCTTTGTGTGACGCTTCCGCGCAACGGTCCAATCGTCGCAGGTTTGCGCCGTCAGCATAACACCCGCAAATTTCGGCTGTCAAGCGAAGGGTGTCTCTCCGGGTCAGGGCAAAGCGATCTGCGGGGCCTGAACCTCCCTACTCGGACACCACCGGCGGGAGACCGTATCGATCGTCGATGATGGACCCAAGCGATCGGGCATCGGAGAATTGAACCGCCTCGAGACCGACGAGCCGGGCGCCTTCTACGTTGGGTTCGAGATCATCAACAAACAGGGTCTCGCCTGCGGACGTTCCCAACCGCGAGAGTGCAAACCGGAATATTTCCGCGTCAGGTTTGACCATTCCAAGCTCACCTGAAATCACCACCGCGTCGAAAAGGTGGATCCACGCATACCGGGCGAGTACGCGCTGATAGAAGGATGTAGGCATATTCGATAGAATCGCTGTCTTTATCCCGGCGCGTCGAAGGCGCTCGATCCACTCCACCATCGTCGGATTCACCTTTGACCAACCGGCGTGATCAACCTCGATGAGCG
Organism: uncultured Spirochaetota bacterium; assembly: GCA_963832675.1. Classification (GTDB taxonomy): domain Bacteria; phylum Spirochaetota; class Spirochaetia; order DSM-27196; family DATKUC01; genus DATKUC01. The sequence goes on from CAWHUY010000013.1 coordinate 12,973, forward strand.
TTTCCTTGAGCTGGTCGGTATATTCTGCACCGGTCACGCCACAGAGAATCCTCCAGTACTCTTCGTCGCTGATCGTACCGGAGTCGTATGCCGACCGGTGCCGAAAGTAGAGCGGGACAAACGATTCGCTGGGTAAGTTCAGCAGCGCGGCCATCTCCCGGATGCTTCCGGGGTCTTGCGGGAGAGAAATCACGTTTCCGAAATCGAGTATCACCGCACTGAGCTTTTTCCCGACTCCAACCGACGTCTGCACGTGCCCGGTTTCTGAAGTCTGCTGTTCCTCTGTCAATTCTCTCATGTAGCACCCAGTGTACCGACCGTGTGGCGGCCAATCAAGCAGCCTTCATTGACGGGATGGACTCGCTCACGTACACTTGAAGGGGTGACGTTCGCTTGAGCGTTCGTCTGTTTCGACGGCAGGGGGAATGATGAGAATCACCGCCGACAGATCTCTCGGACTCATCATCGACGTGCAGGAGCGCCTTCTTCCGCACATGCTCGGGCCAGACCGGATATGCAACCGCATCACGGTCCTCATCGAAGGACTTAAAACATTGTCCGTCCCGCTCGTTCTCACCGAACAGTATCCCCGCGGACTCGGCCAGACGGTCGAGCCCATCCGAGCTTGCCTGTCGGACGTTTCTCCGATTGAAAAGATTGCTTTTAGCTGCTGCGACGAGCCGCGCTTCACGCAGTTGATCGATGCAAAGAACCGGCCGTGGATTATCATCGCGGGTATCGAATCCCACGTGTGCGTGTTGCAGACTGCCGTGGACCTGGTCGAACGCGGGTTTACGCCGATTGTGGTCGCCGACTGTACCTCTTCGAGGACTATCCTCGATATGCAGACCGCGACAGCAAGAATGGCAGCCGAAGGGATACTTATCACCACATGCGAGTCGATCCTGTTTCGAGCTCTGCCGCCAGGCAGGGACAGAAAGTTTCAAAGCGATCTCCAAGTTGATCAAGTGAGGAGGCGACGAACACCCAATGAGAAAGAACGTAGGATTTGTCTCTTTCCGCATTGCGGGCACTGACGGGGTGTCTCTTGAAACGATGAAATGGGCCGAGGTTTTCGAAGCGAACAATTGCACCTGTTACTACCTGGGCGGGGAGCTCGACACTCCCCCTGAACGGTCCATGATCGTCGAAGAAATGCACTTCAAGCATCCGTGCGATTCGAGATATTTACGAACAAGCATTTGGCAGCACTGAACGGCCGCGGGAGCTCACCAATCTGTTACACCATTATCGCGAATTGTTGAAAGACCGTATTTATGAATTTTATTCTGAAGTTCGAGATCGATCTGCTGGTGACGGAAAACGCGATTACCATTCCGCTGAATCTTTCGCTGGGCATGGCACTCACGGAGGTCATCTCCGAAACGGGGATCTACACTATAGCGCACCATCATGATTTCTTCTGGGAACGCAAACGTTTCCTCGTCAACTGTGTGTGGGACATCATGAACGCATGCTATCCTCCGCACTTGAACTCGATCCAGCATGTGGTCATCAACTCATCGGGACAGAACCAGCTCGCCCTTCGTACCGGTGTCGGCGCGACGCTCATACCGAATGTTATGGATTTTGAGCGACCGCCTGATCCGCCTGACGAGTATGCAAGGGACGTGCGCAGCGCGCTCGAGATTGACGATGACTCGTTTCTGATTCTCCAGCCCACGCGCGTCGTTCAGCGAAAAGGAATCGAACACGCCATCGAGCTGGTAGCGCGTCTGGGCGTGAAGGCGACGCTCGTTATTTCTCATGCTTCCGGGGACGAGGGATACGAGTACCAGCATCGGGTAAAGCAGTACGCAGATCTTCTGAAAATCGACGCGAGATTCGTTGATGACATCATCAACGACAAGCGCGGCACGACAAAGGACGGTCGCAAGATCTATTCGCTTCAGGATGTCTACCCTTTCGCAGACCTCGTGACCTATCCATCGATTTTCGAGGGATTCGGAAACGCTTTCCTCGAGGCGTTGTACTTCAAGAAGCCGATTCTGGTGAACAACTACTCCATTTATTCTCACGACATTCGACCAAAAGGATTCAACGTGATCTTGATGGACGATTTCGTTTCGAACGAAACTGTGGAGCAAACCAGAGACCTGCTTTTAAATCCGGAGCACGTGAAAACGATGGTGGAGAAGAACTACGAACTTGCCAGACGTTACTTTTCCTACACGATTCTCGAATCGCGGCTCTGGCACATCGTCAGGAACTTCTGGGGAGAAAGCAGCGCCTCCTAGTACGCGAGCCAGAGGATCTCATAGGCTTCGAGTTCGAATGATATCCTTCGCTCTTCGCCCTGAGTTCCCTCCTCGGCGGGAGGAAAGACATGGTCGCCGCTCACAACATCGCGAAAGTGCCTGCCGCTCGCAAGCCCGATCTCATCGAGAGAGACGACGCACTCTGCGGTGTCATGGGAGACATTGTGGAGACAAAGCACGCGAACCGGCGGATCGGTGTCCAGGTCGGTATCCCGCGCGGTTTCACGTTCCACGGTTCGCATGATTGAAAACACTTTTTGCCCGGTGTCGAGCACGCGCCACGCACCGGACGGACTGAACGCCGGACACTTGGCCCGGGCAACCAGCATGTCGCGATAACCGTCAAAGATCTTTCGTCGTAGCGAATCCTCGTCCTCGAGCTCCTCCATCAACTTGTCAAATGAGAGTTTCTCGCGATTAATTGTCCGGTTTCTGCCGGTCTTCTTAACTCCCTCGGTCCAGTTGCCAGAGCCGATGAGACTATGGATATATATTCCGGGTACGCCGGGCATTGCAAGCATCACCGCCTGGGCCGCGAGAAACATGCGGACGCGCTGGTCCGCCGGTAGGGAGGGTGCCGCGAGAGCGTCGAAGTAATTGGTATTGATCTCGTACGGGAATTCACCGTCGGGTGTCGATCGGTAGGAGACCAGGCCTCCGCGCTCCTTTACCGTTTCTACGACAGAGGACAACTCGGCCTCCGACAGGAAGCCCCGCGTCGGCAACAGCCCGACACCGTCGTGAGAGGCAAGAAAATTGAAAAAAGTGACGTTGGCTCCCGGGCGGGTCAGCCCCGCCGCGAACGTTCGCAAGGGCGTACAGTCTTCACGGATGAAGGCGTACAGAGTAAGCGGCGGCAGCGAAAACTGGTAGACCATATGTGCTTCGTCACTTCCCGATCCGAAGTAGCTCACGTTGTCGGCGTGCGGGACATTTGTTTCGGTAATCATCACTCCTCGCGGCGCGACCTGGTCCATTACCGTACGAAACAGTTTCACCATAGCGTGGGTCTTCGGATGGTGGAGACATGGGGTTCCAAGTTCCTTCCACAGGTAGGCAATCGCATCCAGACGCACGATCTGAGCGCCGCTGGGCCATGTAGAAAAGAAGCACTTCGAGCATCTCCAGATAGACCGCCGGCGATTCAAAGTTCAGATCCACCTGATCCTCACTGAATGTCGTCCACACGAGTTTACTTCCAGCATCAGTTTCGAACTCGGTGAGCAGCGGCAGAGCTCGAGGTCGGACCACCTTGGAAACGTCAGTTCCCGGCGGAACCGTAATGAAGTAGTCTCGATAGGGCTCCTCCTGACGTTTGAAGCCGGCGAACCAGCGATGATGGGCGGAACAGTGGTTCAAAACCAGATCCACCATAAGTCTGAACCGTTCCGCTATTTCGTTTACCTCCTTCCAGCTTCCCATCTCCGGGTTTACCGCGCGATAGTCGCTTATCGAAAATCCGTCGTCGGAGGTGTAGGGGAAAAATGGAAGGATATGAATTCCGGTTACAATTCCATCAAGTTGTTCAGAAAAGAATCTTTCGAGATATCGCAACGGGGGTGCCGCGGTCCCATAAAGTTGATCGCCATACGTAATTACGATTGCATCCCGTTCGGATAGCGAAATGCTTCCGGAATCCTCGGCCGGTGCGCTCGGACCGCGTTCCGCCGCCCGCCGGATCGGCGCTTCATACCGTTCGAGAAGATCCAGCGTCTCCTCGGCAAGTCCGGCTGCTGCATCGCTTCCGTATATGTAGGCAAGCAGGGATTTGATCTTTTCTCCGCCCGGGGTAAGCATCCGTTTCGTGTCCATAACAGAAGCATACGACTTGGTTCGGGCGAGCGCAACCATTTTGTTGCCGCTTGGGACGGCAATTCCGCGCCCGCGAAAGTCCCGGGCGCTTGTACAAGCGCCGGGTGGTTCCGTACAATAGGCGTCAGTCTATTGGCTGAGCCTGCCAGGAGAGCGCTCCATGCAACTTGCAATACTCCATTATCATCTCCTTCCCGGCGGCGTCACCGGCGTGATCGTCGAGGGGACACGCGCAATACTGCGATTCATGCAGGAGATCGAGCGGGTCACCATCGTCTGCGGCCGTCACGAAAACGTGGAAGCGGTCAGAGGGTTAGTCCTGTCCGGAATGGACACACCGGCAATCCGGGCGCGGTTTTCGATCGAAGTGGTCCCGGAGATAGACTATTCGGACCACGGCGGATCGAGCAACGCGGGGGCGATTCGCAACCTTCTCATGGATAGATTCTGCGCCCCGGACATAGTGCTGCTCATCCACAACTTTCAACTTGGAAAGAATCCGGCGTTTACCCGGGCAGTCGCCGATATTGCTCTCGAGAATCCGAGCCAGCGGGTAATATTCCAGATACACGATTTTCCCGAGTGCGCCCGCTACGAGAATCTCGCCCGGCTCAACCGGGAAGTGGCGGGCACTGTTTACCCTTCCACCGCAAATGTTCGATACGCACTGATCAACGGTCGGGACAAAGCGCTGCTCACCTCAGCGGGTATTTCCGAGGTTTCCGTCAGGCTCCTCGAGAACCCTGTCGAGGTCCTCGAAATGGACAGCGAATCGAATAGGTCCACCATCCCACGCCGGTCCGCCGCTGAGGTGCGGGAACGGCTCTTCGGCGCTTTTGGCCCGTCATTCCCCGGCGCGCTACCGGATGCCCCGATCATGCTCTATCCGGTCAGAACGATTCGTCGGAAGAATGTGCTCGAAGCAGGTTTTCTTGCCGCCGCGCAGCCCGCGCCGGTCAATTTGTTGGTTACCCTGCCGGGAATATCCGTCCAGGAGCACCTCTACTCGGAAATGGTCGCTCAGACCTACAACGAGGGACTTGTTCCCGGACTCTGGGGATTTGGGAGGGAAATGGAACGGCTGGGCTTGTCGTTTTTTGATGTGGTGAACGTCGCGGATATCGTCATCTCTTCCTCGGTTCAGGAGGGATTCGGTTATCAATTCATCCACGCGGTGACCTGGGGAAAGCCTCTGCTCGCGCGCTACCTGGATACTCTCGAGTCGGTGCTTCCGGTGTTCTCGGACTACCCTCATCAGTTCTACACCGACGTCAGGGTTCCATTTTCCTCTCCTTCGATTCGGTCCCTTCGGCCCTATCTTGCGTTGAGATACTCGGAGCGGATCGACATTCTCGCCGAAAATCTGCCCGAAACCGCGGTTAATGCCCTTCGAGAGGAGATTTCTGCCCTGCTGTCGACCGAGACAGTCGACTTCTCGTATCTGCCCGTGCAGGTGCAGTATTCGCTTCTGAAGGATCTTCGACACCCGGAATACCTCGAAGAAATTCGCGGCCACAACTCGCAGGTGTTGACGGCTCTGTCGGGACTGCTCGCGACCAGAACGGAACCGCGCGCCGGAAGAGTGATGGATCGGTTTGGACCGGCCGCGTACGTGGACGCTCTGCGACAAATAATCGACTCCTTCGCAGAAACCGATCCCCGTGGCGATCGCACGGACCGACAAAACCACGAGGATACCAGCGTAAGACGAAACCTGGTGCAGGCGTTTGCCCGCGCCGAATACTCGCGGCTTCTGTTCGAACCACTCGATGGCACCAGATAGGGGATGTCGCCTATGATTGAGATTTTGACGATATCTGACGTCTCCGGCCTGAGCGAGGGTTGCCACAATTTCGCTTCTAGGGTATATTTTTATCGTACTCCAAGATTGAACACGATCCGGCTCCGGACACCAAATGGCTTTTTCGATAGAGAAGGGTTGGGCCAGTTCGATTGCCGAGC
>CAWHUY010000014.1:0-233353 GCA_963832675.1 uncultured Spirochaetota bacterium
CGACAATACTGCAGTGGTCAAGGAGGAGGCATTCGTGGTTGCACAGCTTCCCGGTGCCTCACTCGGATACAGAATCGCTCCCTGGAGCGAAGCCGATCAATCGGTCAAGAGCGCACCGGACCTTATTGCCTATCATATCCCGATTGCGCACGCTGAGCGGATCCTGCTATTTCAAACCCGTATTGAGGACGGGAGCACTCTTTCAGGCAGCGAACGGGAAGTCCGCGTATTGAGACCGCGTCAGGGAGAGTTGATACTTATCGCCATCATCTGCGCACCCCTTGCAGCGATGGGTATTGTTCTGGGATTGCGACGGCGCCGGCTGCAGATCCCCATCGACCGTGTACAGAGTTAGGGAACGTACCGCGACGTTGTCGAACGGCAAACACGACAGTAATCGAAGAATTGGCTTGACAGGCGCTAAAAACGTAGTAATATGAGCTAAAACGGTTAACGCTAAAGGTTTTAGCAATGGTAATTACGATAAAGGATGTTGCAAGCGCCGCCGGGGTTTCAGTAGCTACCGTGAGTCTTGTTCTAAATGGCAATGCTTCGAAGCTTCGGATCAGTGACACAACGCGGGTGCGCGTAAAGCAAGCCGCAGAGCGATTGGGTTATAGACCAAACAGCTATGCGAAGGCGCTTCGGACAAGCCAAAGCGCGACGATTGGAATTCTCGCCTTCGACATCGTCGATCCCTATTGTGCCCATGTAATGAGGGGGGCAGAATCGGTCATTTTAGAAAATCAACACTACGCCGTGTTTTCAGATCTTGAGAACGATCAGACCAAGCTCGCTGGATACATTGAATTTTTCAAGGCCAAAAGAATCGAGGGGTTGCTGATTCTCGCGAGCTCACTTCTTGTCGACAACGCCACAATCACGAAAGTTGCGGACGCTGGGATACCGCTCGTGGTCATCGGCCGAGAGGTCGAGGATCCGCGTGTTCCGACTGTCGTCACCGACAGCGCAGGCGGCGCTTCTAAGGTCGTACGCCACCTTGTGGATCTCGGTCATCGTGATATCTGTTTTGTCCTTGGGCCCCCTGCATACACCGATTCTCAGCTTCGCTGGATTGGCGGTAAGCGGGTTCTGGAAAACGCGGGAATAGAGATTCGCCAGGAGCTCGTGGTGTCCGAGTCGGCAGGGGGGTGGGGACCTAAAGCGGCGTACGATGCGACGGAGCGTCTTCTCAAGAGGGGCTGCTCATTCACTGCAGTCGTGGCGTTCGACGATATTTCTGCTTTCGGCGTCATCCGCGCACTTAGCGATGCGGGCCTGACAGTGCCTGATGATGTTTCGGTCGTGGGGTTTGACGACCTTTCCGCGTCCGCGTATTACAACCCTCCACTTACAACCGTGCACTACTCGATGGTCGATATGGGACGGGACGGCGCAAAGCTGTTGTTCGAACACATTCGCGGGGAACCAGTGCCAGCGGAACAGAGGCACCTTATCGCCGACTGCGACCTGGTGATTCGTCGGTCAACGGCGCAGCCGCGTCGAACCGGGGTATAAGGCAGGGCCGAGGACGGAGCGAAAGGCTCCGGTATAGCCAAATATCTTCTGTTTTGGGGAGGTAACGCATGAGAACAGCGAGAGTCGGAAAGAGTTTTCTGACGGTGTCCATCGTCACTGTTGCTCTGATGATAACGGCGGTAATGCCGTTACTCGCAGGTGGAACAACCGAAAAGGCGGCTGGGGGAAAAACCAATATAGAGTTTGCAGTGTGGGCGCAACCATACGAGCTCGAAATGGAGAAGAAGTACCTCGCCGTATTCGCCCAGAAGTATCCGAACATCGACGTTCAGCTCACCACTGCGCCCTTTGGGCCGCACCACGAAAAGCTCCTTGTTCGGGTAGCGAGTGGAGACGCCCCCGATGTCTTTGCCCTCTCTGAGTTGGCCATTACGGCATATGTGTCGAAGGGTGTGCTTAAGGATCTGACTCCCCTCTTTGAGCGGGACAAGGTTCCCGTTTCCAATTTCCTTGACGCCGCTCTTGGATACGTTACGTCGGATGGAAAACCGCACGCCATCAGAAGAAACGCGGGGAAGTACTACGGTCTTCCGACGTGGAACAGCCCGCTTACGATCAGCTACAACGTAGACGCATTTAAAGCTGCCGGCGTGGCGTACGACGAGAATTGGGACTGGGACGGTTATCGCGCCACCCTGAAGAAGCTAACAAAAGACACAAATGGCGACGGCAAGCCCGAACAGTACGGCGGGCCCCTCTTTAACGGACTGGGTGGAGCGATACCTTGGTCGTTCATATACCCAAATGGCGGGACGTGGGTAAACGAGGCCGCGGACAAATCGGTTGTCAACTCAAAGCAGACCGTCGAAGCATACCAGTACCTGGTTGACCTTGCAGTGAAGGATCACTCAACACCATCGGTCAAGACTATTGCGGGACTTACCTATACGCAGCAGTTTACTGATGGGCAGACCGCGACAATTTGGAGCCACCCTTGGGGCTTGGAGGCTTTCAAGGACGCACCGTTTACGTGGGACGTGGGTCTTCCGCCGGTCCGGAACGGCAAGAGAGCTGTGGAATTTGAAACAGTTTCTTTCGTCATGTCGCGAGACACGAAACAGGTTGAAGCATCTTGGACGCTTATAAAGTTTCTCGGACTTGACCCGGACTGCCTCAAGATAATGACCGACTACGGCGTGCTCCCGTCGACCAAGGATGCGGTGATTACCGATCCGAAAATGAAGAAATTTCAAACAGCAATGAAGTACGGCGTGGCTCCTGACTTCATCGCTCAATACGACGAGATGGACAGCATCATCGCAAGCGAACTCGAAGCGGCCTTACTGGGCGATCAATCTGTACAGGCCGCCCTCGACTCCGCCAAGAAAAAAATCGATCCGTTACTCGCAAAATAGCAAGCAGCAATCAATGATGTCGCCCGTTACCGAACCGATTCGGTGCGGGCGACCGACATAGAGTGGACTGGAACGTAAGGGGGGGATGGAGCTCGTGAGGCGGACGACGTCCGGGAAGAAAGAGGCTCTCTGGGGCTACTTGTTTGTATCGCCGTGGTTGATCGGATTTCTTTTTTTTATCATAGGACCGATCGTTGTCTCGTTTGTCCTTAGCATGTTCGATTGGGACGTCATCTCTCCGGCGCGATTCGTCGGAGTTGGCAACTTTAAACGGCTCCTGAACGACCAGCTCTTTTGGCAGTCTCTGAAAGTGACCGGCGTTTTTACGCTTCTTAGCGTGCCTCTTTCGCTTATTCTTGGGCTGACAATCGCCATGCTATTGAATCAGAAGATTCCGGCAGTTTCTCTGTTCCGGACAATTTACTATCTTCCGTCGGTTGTTTCTGGTGTGGCAGTCAGCCTGCTTTGGGTCTGGATCTATCATCCAGATTTCGGATTGATTAAGAGTCTTGCTCGATTCGATCGGCATCAAGGGTCCGATGTGGTTGCAGGACCCGCACTGGGCGTTACCGGCATTCGTCATTATGGGACTGTGGCAGGTGGGCGGAACGATGATCATATACCTTGGAGGCCTGCAGGGCATTCCGACTCAATTCTACGAGGCGGCCATCATAGATGGTGCGAATCGACGCCAAACATTTTTCAGAATAACGATTCCGATGATTTCTCCCGTGCTTCTATACAATCTCATAGTCGGAGTAATCAATACTCTCCAAGCCTTTACCCAGGCGTACGTAATGACCGACGGAGGGCCGAACAACGCAACGTTATTGTACATGCTTTTTCTGTACCGGAATGCGTTCAAATGGTTCAAGATGGGTTATGCCTCGGCGATGGCGTGGATCATGTTTGTGGTCATTATTTCCTGCACGCTTCTAATCCTCAAGAGCGCAAGGTCCTGGGTTTACTATGAGGCTGAAGTGCGCAAGTAGCGACCGCTGAAGTGAGGCAAGGGTATTAACGTGAGAATTTCGAAGCAAGCACAGAAGCGATATATTAATCCGAAGCGTCAGCTTCGTTATCATGCTGGCAGGCGCGTGTCTGATGCTCCTGCCTTTTCTTTGGATGCTTTCTGCTGCGATAAAGCCCGAATCGGAAATCATGCAGTTGCCTCCACGGTTGATCCCCAGCCACTTGATGTGGAGCAACTTTCCAAGGTCCTTGTCCGTGCTTCCTTTTCTGACATACTACAGTAACACTGTACTCATTACTTTTGTCACGATCGTCGGCGACGTACTGAGCGCTGCCGTCGTTGCATTTGGATTTGCTCGCTTCAGGTTCCCTGGACGAAACCTTCTGTTTGTTCTCGTTCTTTCGACGATCATGCTTCCGGTTCAGGTGACCATTATTCCTCGTTTCATCCTTTTCAAGTCGCTGCACTGGGTCGACACCTTCGCGCCGATCATGGTACCGGCGTTTCTCGGAGGCAGCGCACTCTACATCTTTCTCCTCCGGCAATTCTTCATGACAATTCCACGGGAGTTGGACGAAGCAGCCAAAATGGATGGCCTGGGTTATGTCGCGATCTTTGCGCGGATCATCCTGCCGCTCTCGAAACCAGCGCTCGCGATGATCGCCATATTTTCGTTTCTCTACAATTGGAACGACTTCTTCACGCCGTTGATATTTCTGAATTCAGAAAGACACTACACCGTCGCGCTGGGGCTCAACTTCTTGAAAGGTCATTTCTTCTCCACGATAAGCGTTTTGATGGCCGCGGCAGTCATTGCTATGTTGCCGTGCCTGGTCCTGTTTTTCTTCGCGCAGAAGTACTTCATCAGGGGCGTCGTGGTGAGCGGCGTCAAGGGATGAGTTAAGAACTATACCGGGCAAAGGGAAGGTTTTCATGGGTGACTCTGATAACAGCCGATGGGTCTGGGTGTGCGTGCAGCATCCAATGCCACTTCTTGTCGAGGACAGAGGAGTGCCGACGGTTCTGGAAAGAATCCCGCCGTGGGGTGATCCGAGCTTGAAGGAGTACGTACGCAAGTTTGGTGATGTATTTGATTCGGTCGAAGAGCATCCGGACTTTCGAATAGATTTTGAAACGTCCGCTCGTGAGCTCGAAGATGTTGCGAAGGAAAGCCCCGAAACGGTGGCCCGGATGCGGCGGCTCGTCGAAGAGGGTAGGGTCGGAATCGTCGGTGGTGACTACTCCCAAGCTCACTACCACGTCTACGGTCCGGAGTCATGTATCAAGCAGATTGAAATCGGTTTATCCGTTTTTCGGGAGATCCTTGGAGTGAATGTCACAGTGTTCTTCCACCAGGAAACGGGCCTCCACGAGCAGCTTCCGCAGATCCTGCGCGCGTTCGGATATACCGTAGCAGTTCCGCCAAGATTTCCCTATGCAATTCGGTTCACATCTTCTGATTCACCGGAACTGACCGGACACTTCGGCGTGGTTGAGTACGTACGCGGTGATGATTTCACCAATTGGACAGGAAAGGACGGTACGGCAATCCCGCTCTACTTATCGATGGGAGCCCCCAGCGTATCCAGCGAAATAATCGAGGTGTTCCAGAAGCATGGCAGTAAGAAGGTGAAAGCCGACTTGTTCGACGGACCATCACCCTTCGACCGTTTCATGGCTAGAGAACATCATAAGATGCCGGTGACCGTTCCGAAGATTCTTATTGAAAACCCGGACATGAAAAGAATTACCGACGAGTACTATCAAGAACGTGTTAAGCTGTGCCGATTCGATCTGCTGGAGAATGCACTCTCGGACCGGCTGGCTGAGCACAGACCCGTCGGTACGGCTTCCCTGTACGCCTACTGGTCCTACATCGAGGGCGTCTGGGCGGAGCAACTCCTGAGGGCAAATTACTGCAGCCGAATCGGCGGCATACACGGCCGCCGCGGTCGACGGAATGAAATCTTTCCTGCTCGACACGGTGCCGGCTGAAATGACAGATATCTGGAAACTGATCCTCTCCTCGCAACATCACGATGTGTATTGGATCGAGACGACAGACCTAAAGCGTACGGCGCTCGGTTGGTTGCGGAGCGCGACAGCTCAAAGCAAATCCATCATCTCCGAGTCAATTGAACTCCTTATCGGACCCGAAGCGGCCGCCGATACTGATCGGTTGATTCTCGTGAATCCGTTACCTTTCAAGGCTTCGTCCGTGAATCAGGTTGCTGTTGCAGGGATAGATGTAGAGATTCCCGCCGCGCAGCTTCTCCCTTATACGACCGAAGAGGGAGCATCTGTTTTCCTCGTGGAGACCGAGATTCGAGGGTTCAGCGCTGTCGTTGTCCCTTCGGGCACAGACGGTGTCGACGGTAAAAAGAAAGACTCCAGACCTGTTGCCGGCCGCGACCCAAGTATGATCCGAACGGACTTCGCGGAAATCACCCTCGGTCCAGGTGGAACGATCCTCCGAATCACCGATGTAGAATCGAACATCGAGTTAGTTACCGGGAACGAGCATCTTGGGAATGAGATTACGGGCCGTCTTGCCGACGAGACTTGGATTTCGAACCGCAGCAATCTCGAGCCGGTTTCGATATCGGTCGGCCCGATAGCGTCCTTGGTAGTGAGTCGCGGGACTCTTGGGCCCGTCGGGTACGTGTCGCATATGGTGGTGCCGCACCGCGCTCGCCGCATTGAGTTTCGCTTGGAGCTGGATTTCGGATCTCAGGGAGTCTCAATTGGAGACTTCTGGGACGACACCACGAAACTGGCGGTCTATTGGCCGATCGGTTCCCCGGAATCCATCGTTTACGATATTCCGTTCGGCGTGACCGACGCGGTTGCTGAGAGGCCTCTGTACTGTACCAGTTTCATAGACGTCTGCTATCGGGGGTGCGGAATCGCCTATTTTAACCGAGGCACAGCCAAGCATTGGACTGCACCAGGGTACATTGCAAATGTTCTCGCCTGGGGAGGCAATCAGTTCTCCAATCGGCACGCGGGGCTCTGGGAACACGTAGCAAAGTTCGATCTATCTCTCTACGGAAAGCACGTTATCGAGTACGCACTGTACGTTCACAGCGGGGATCATCGCGTTGGTGATGTCTCGCGCGAGGGGAAACGTTATTCGGTGCCTCCTGAATCGGTGCGTCGACGATGCGACGCGACCATGGTCGAGAGGTTCAAGAGCGTTGAGTTGGTGCAAGAGAATCTGAATTGCTCGGCCGCATGGGCAACTGATCGGGGTCTAGTGTTTCGCGTTTTCGATACGTTCGGCCGGACGACCAGCGTTCAGGACATACGGAAATCCGCGGGTTTCGAATTCTGTGAACTGGAATCGCTCAGCGGTGCATCGCTTTCGGCAATCGGTGAGTACCAGATAGCGGTACTGCGCATTCCAAAATAGACGAGCAGAGGGCAACTGGGGTTCCAATGATAGAGACCATTCTCGATACTGATATCGGGTCCGACGTCGACGACGCGCTGGCTCTTGGATACGCGCTGATGTCGCCGGAAATTGTGCTACATGGCATCACGACGGTCTACGGGGACACGATTCTACGTGCCCGCATCGCAAAGACTCTCTCAAGACTGGCAGGGAAACCCGACATCCCCGTGTACGCAGGATTGGAACTGCCCCTGTTTCGTGAGCGACCCGTCCACTGGATGGGCCACGAGGGACGAGGAATGGACCTCGACGCGGCTGACACTGCAGCCCGGAAAGGCGACGCCGTTGGGTTCATTGTCGACAGTGTCCGTTCGAGTCCCGGCCGCTTCACAATAATTGCTATCGGCCCGCTGACGAACATCGCGGCTGCGTTGGTTGTCGCACCGGACATCGTGCAAGGAATTCGGGAGATAATATTCATTGGAGGAGTTGCCAGACTCGGCGACAATGCACTCGAGGTTCCCGCGCTTGAATGGAATGTGCGGTGCGATCCGGAAGCAGCGCGTGTAGTATTTCGTTCGGGTATCCAGATCACTATGCTGGGAATGGATGTTACGCGTCGGCGGGAAACCCGAATGGATGATTCCCACCTGAAAGCACTGATCGATGCGCCGCGAGATTTGGCGCGGCAGTTGGGCGCTCTGGTTGAGGTGTATTGGGAGCACGCTGAACCTCAATTGCGGTGTATGCACGACGTTGTCGCGGTAGCATTTGCGGCCGATCGTACCATTGTCGAGACTGAACGTCTGGCAGTCGCCGTGGAGACGCGGGGTATCGAGACCGAGGGGTTTACTATAGTAAGCGCCGCCCGTTCGGAAACGAAAACGTACGTCGGTCGCCACCTGTTGGGACGATCAATTTGCGAACGGTTCGTCGAGAGAGTCTGCGCGCCGAATCTGTAGTCGAAGGGGAAATGCAACTACGCAACGTAGGCGAATCACATTGAAAGGAGAGAAAGCATGAAATTCAGTGTTCAACAATTCGTAGACAACCTTGCCCCGGTGGATTTGACTCCCGAAATTCCGCACGCGGAATTCCGGTCCCGAATTGAGCGCACGATGGAAATGCTCGAAGCCCGGTCACTCGACGTGGGGTTTGCTTTTGGCAACGAGCTGAAACCCGGCGACGTTGGATGGTTGTGTGGCTATGATCCCCACTTGGAAGACGCGGCATGCATCGTGGGGCGTCGCGGCGTCTTCATCCTCGGTGGCCCCGAGGGTGCAGCGTATGCAAACGAGCAGAAGCGCATCGGCGAGTTCCGAAGTCTCGAAGAATTGAAGATTCCCGAAGAGGACTATCCGGGGGCACAGTTCCATACCGTCCACGAGGTGCTTGAAGCGGCGCACGGCGGGCCGGTCAGAACGGTCGGGCTCCTGACCCCGCCCAGTTACCTCCCGGTGGCAATGTTGCGCTTGATAGAGAGCTACGAGGGCGTTTCGGCAGTCGATGCATCCGATTTCCTCCTGGTTCAGCGTTACGCCAAGAGTGCGAATGAACAACGAATTATCCGGACGGCCGCGCGCATTACATCGTACGCAATGGAGGCGATGGTGCGGTCACTGGAGCCCGGGATTAGGGAAAATGAGGTCGCTGCCTGCGCCGATTACGTCATGCGGGCCGCAGGAGCGGACGGCCGTCCCGGGGTCTCAACTCTTGTTAACTCGGGCGACAGGTTGTCAAATGTTCTCGGCAGAGCGTCCAATCGTGTGATTCAGGAAGGTGAAATGGTGCTTCTTGGGGTGAGCGCGAGATTTCGCGGACTAACCTCATGTCTCAGTCGTACGCTTGTCGTCGGGACTGAGTCCCAAGATCAGAGGGAACTTCTCGACGCCTGCGAAGCTGCTTATCTGCAAGCGACAGAGAAGCTCGGGGCCGGGCTTGCCGCGAGCGGACCCGATACCGCGGCTCGATCGTACCTGAAACCGTTCGGACTGTATCCAATGTACAGCGTAATTCACAATATCGGCTGGACGGAAGCGATGGAAGGCTACGGGGCGGCAACGCAGTATTCAAATTACCTTTTTCCGCCGAACGTCAGTCTTATGTTGGACGTTGGCGTTTTCGGTATTCCATTCAAGTCGATTTTGCCGCAGTTTATGGGAGTGCGGATGGAGGACCCGTTCATAATAGACGCTGAAGGAAGACGAACTAAGCTTACTGACTATTCCATGCGGATCAAGGTTTAGGAGGAAAGTGAGTAGAATCAGGCTGTAATGGTTGAACCGGTACATCCCGAAAAGTGACGATTTGAAAGCAACGACCGCGTGGCGCAAATCCCGCAGGTTACCTGCGGAGCCGGGCACTCATGCCGACACGGCGCGTATCACATTTGCGACCAGCTCAAGGTAATGCGTTTTCAGGCGTAGGCGCGGCTCAGGGGTATTTGGCGTCGACGAGGGTGCGCTTATCAAAGTTTCCGGAGGAGACGTCGCTGGATGCCGGCGCGATGATCGAGCCAATCGCTATGGCTGTGCACGCGATGCGGCTCATCGGGTCGGTCGAGGGTCGATCAATTCTGGTGATCTTAGCTGGGCCAATTGGGAATCTCGTCGCGCAGGTTGCAAGAGGCCAAGGGGCGACGCGAATAATGATCTGCGATATCAGCGAATACCGTCTGGAGAAGGCCAGGGGGAGCGGCCTCGCCGGTACCGTAAATCCGGAAACGGCGAGTTTGGCGATGAGGTCCGGCGTTGGTTCGGACCGGACAAGGCGGATGTGATTTTCGAGTGTGTTGGAAGCGAACAAACCGTCGGTGCGGCGATCGAGAATGCAGAAAAGGGAAGTTCCATCGTTGTTGTCGGGGTCTTCGGCAAGAAGCCGGTCATGGATATGGCGGTCGTACAGGATCGTGAGCTTACCGTAGCGGGTACGTTGATGTACCAGCGCAAGGACTACGAGGAATCAGTCGAGTTGATTGGGAGCGGCAAAATCGAGACGCGACCGCTCATAACCGACCACTTCCCATTTTCCAGATACTGGGATGCCTACCAGCACATCGAGAATGCAAAGGGAAGATCGCTCAAAGTGATGATTGATGTCGCGTAACGATTGGTAGGAGACTTCATGCTGCTCGCGATCACCCTCGGCGGCCTACACCGCACAATCGATGCGATCGGCGCTGTAAACAGGGCTCACTTGCCGGCCGGCGCAAAAGGTTTGAACAAAAATATCCACGGAAAGCTGGATAGCCTATAACGATAACAGGTCATCCGTACCGCAAGTGGGCAAAGACTTGATAATTGCGCACGCTACCGGATCGAAGTTATTCTTGTTCAGGAACGTACTTGCCTTGCCACCGATTCCAATACTGTGGGCACTGACATGGGAATGGCCGCCTCACCGGCGCTTTCGAGATAGGTAAGCGCATTGGGCCCAAGGAGACCAACCTTTCGCGCAGGCCGAAAAGAGGATATTCGCACCCCGAACGATGCGTCCTCCTGAGATCTGCTCGCGTGCCAAGGTGTCGGTCGCCTGTGGAGCGTGTAGAGTAGATGAGTGTTCAGCCTCCTCGAGTGTTTCCGTCACCAAAGGATATTCAGCTCAGACTAAAAGTCACCCGTAATCGTGCACAAGAACCATTGTGCAAGGGAATAGAATCGGCTCCACAGCGATTTTGAGCTCCGTTGCAACTCGGCATTGAACCGGCCCGGGGATCTTCACAGGCCGGTCATTAGTGCTTGATCGTTTTCCATGTGAGCCATGGGAAACCATCGACCGAAGAACGCGGGCAGGGACGGCACTGCTCGCCACCGACCCTCGTCCGGGTCCTGTCGATTCCCATCCGTGTCTCGATCTAGTTGATCAAGCCCGGCATTCGTAGGACGTAGTATAGGTGCAGATCATCCTCGGGATTCATGTCCATCTTCACCGACGTCGAACCACCAGGAGTGAGCGTCAGTCGGGCTTACCGAAGTTCCGTTTAGTCCGATATACGCAATCTCGGACAACTCGTGTGTTCCGGTTCAAGGCGAACTGCATTGTGAGAGTATTGACCTTCGAGTCATTGTCTTTCTTTTCTACGGTCACCCGAACGATTCTCAAGTTTTCGGGCTTGCAGAAAACACCGTAGCAGTCGGGGGGACCGTTCTGGAGCCATTCGTTGACGATGAGTACCGCCTCGTCGCGGTTCGTCCACCGTGTAGATTTTGCGGGCAGAAAGCCGCCTGTAAGAGGATTTCTGAGCTGTGCATAAAAGACTTTTCCGCGTTTGTGCAAAGAAAAACGGCGCATTTCCCCGTCCTTTTGAAAAGGTGTTTCTCATACCTTCTCATAGTTGGATTTGGGGAACGCGCCGGTTTTCCGGTGGCGTTCGTTAAGTCCTTAACTGGCAAGGACTTTTGAATAGCAGGGGCAGGACTCGAACCTGCGACCTCCGGGTTATGAGCCCGACGAGCTGCCAACTGCTCTACCCTGCGTCGTGTGCCTCTAATCTAACGGTTCGTTCCCAAAACGTCAAGAGGTGCACAACTCCCGGCGATCTCCATCATATCCGTTCAGCTTCGACGTCGTCTTCAATAGCGATCTTGTAGAGCCGCAGCAGCTCATAGCCGGCGACCACGAGCAGCGGAAGAACGAGCAGTGTGAACCAGCTCCCGAGAAAGAGCAGGAAGTTGTACGTTCCGTGTATTGCCACCGCAGCGAACAGCCCGGTACCGAGGTAGTTTCGGTCGCCAAATCGGCTCTTTCCGATGAAATAGCCCATCGTACCCGACGCAATCGCATGCAGCGGAACCGCGGTGATCCCGCGCAGCAAAAGCTCCTGAATCGGTCCAAAGCTGTAGAGTATGTTTTCGAAGAAGGCGAGACCCATGCTCGCGGTTACCGCATATATAATACCGTCACTTTCTTCGTCGAAGTAGGGCTCCCGGTAGATGAACAGCAGAACGACAAGGAGCTTTGTCCCTTCTTCGACGAAACCGGAAACGACATACGCCTCCGATAGTTTGCGTATAATTCCGTGGATCTCTACCGGAAGTAACGTGAGAACGAATTCGACAATCGCCGCAGGAACAAGAGCCAGAAAACCAAGCACGAAAGCGCGCCAGATGTAGACCGGTGACTCCTTCTTCCTTCTGTCCCTCCGAAGGAAAAAGAAGAGTATGAGAACGGTCGGAATTCCCGCCAGAAACAGATTCAGCAGGATGGGCGTCATGTCAGCCGTCGGTCCTTGATTCTTCGAGCGCCGTTTCGAGACACTCCACAAACAGCCGGTTCTGCTCCGGCGTTCCGATGGTCACTCGTACCGAGGTCGGCATCCCGAAAGAGGTCAGCGGACGGATCGTCACCCCCAGCTCCATAATCCGATGGAAAATCTTCGCCGCATCCAGGCCGGTATCGAAGCAGATGAAGTTCGCCTGCGTATCATAGAAGGGGAGTCCGAGGCGTGAAAGCTCGGCGTACAGGTAGTCGCGTCCGGCTTCGTTATTGGAAATCGAAGTTTTCACAAACTCATGATCGTCGATCGCGGAGGCTGCTGCTGCCTGCGCAAGAAGGCCCACATTGAAGGGCTGTTTGACTTTGCCCAGATCGCTCATCACCTGTTCGCGGCCGATGGCATATCCCACGCGAAGTCCGGCGAGCCCATAGATCTTCGAAAATGTGCGAAGAATCAGAAGGTTTTCGAATTCCGCCAGCAGTTCGATCGATCGAGGAAAGTCTCCCGCCGTTACGAACTCGGCGTATGCCTCGTCAACAACCACGAGAGGGTGCTCCGGAATTCGAGCAAGAAAGCGCGCAAGCTCTTCGTGATTCACGTAGGTTCCGGTTGGGTTGTTTGGATTACAAACGAAGATCAGATCGGTTCTCTCATCGATCGTCGCAGCGATTCCATCCAGGTCGAAGCGTCCCGCTGCAAGAGGAACGGTCCGCATGTGCCCGCCGAAAAGGAGCGTGGCGAACGCGTAGGTCGAAAAGGTTCCCGCCGCGGTGACCGCGGTAGACCCGTGCTGAAGATAGGTGCCGGCGATCATGACCATGATTTCGTCGGAGCCGTTTCCGATCAGGAGCTGGTTGTCATTGACCGAGTATTTTTGCGCGAGCTTCTGACGAAGTCGATGCGCGTGCTGGTCCGGATAAAGGTGGACCGACGCGGCGTCACGTCGAATCGTCTCAATCGCTTCCGGCGACGGGCCGAACGGGTTTTCGTTTGATGCAAGCTTCACGATGCCGGGCTTCAGTTCTCCGGGCACGTACGGTTGCATGGAGGCAAGCGACGGTCGCACTTTCATTGGGGCCTCTTTTTGCTTAGAATCAATGTATTCGTTGCCGGTAGAGCGGTCAAGCCGGCGCAGTCGATGTCACGTGAGTCGACGCTGTTGAGCGGTCCTACGACGAGGGATTGCGGTTCGGAGGGTTTTTCTTCAGGTACTCGTGGTCCTGCGACATGTCGACGATAAGGTCCCTGACCCGCGTTTCAAGAGAACGTTCGGTTGTCATGGCGAATATCAGGTCCCCCGGTGTTTCGAAGAGTGCCTTCACCGCTTTCATAATTTTGGATATTTCCTCATGGGTGAACCCATTCATGATGATGACCCGATTGTCGAGCTCTTTTGGTCGTTCGGCCATAGTCTTCCCCTGGAAACGACAGTCTGGAATCAACAGTATGGAAAAAAATTGATGCAATCAAGCGTTGTGACTATATTATCCTTATCCCGGCCAATAGAGGGGACCGTATTGGGGCCCTGCATAACTGCTCGAACCTGCGACGAGATGTTGCGCATCTATGGGACGGTCCGGGCGGGGCGTCCATGGTTTTGGCCGGGTCATCGAGGTGGAAAATGAACTACGACAAAATGACGATAAAGGCGCAAGAGGCTGTGCAGTCGGCGACCTCTATCGCCAACAGGCTCGACCATCAGCTTCTGGAACCCGAGCATCTGCTGCTCGCGCTGCTGCAACAGCAGGACGGCGTCGTGCCGCCCCTCCTCTCCCGTCTAGGGGCGTCGACCTCAGAGTTGTCTCTTCAGCTGGAAGATCAGCTCCAGGTGAAGCCCAAAGTGTACGGCGAAACTGCACAGATGCAACTGGGCCAGCAGACGGGCCGCATTCTCTCGAAGGCGGAAAAAGAGGCTGCAGACCTCAAAGACGAGTACGTCAGCACCGAGCATATTCTCCTTGCGATTCTCGCCGAAAGGATCAACGCGTCCGACCTTCTTGCGCGGGCGGGGGTCACCCGCAAGGGGGTCCTGGAAGCTTTGAAAACCGTTCGCGGAAATCAGCGGGTGACCGACCAGAACCCAGAGAACCGCTATCAGGTACTGGAGAAATACTGCAAGGATCTCACTGCACTCGCGCGTCGAGAAAAACTCGATCCGGTAATTGGGCGTGATGAGGAGATCCGCCGAGTGATGCAGGTCCTCTCGCGCCGAACGAAAAACAACCCGGTCCTGATCGGTGAGCCCGGCGTGGGAAAAACCGCAATTGCCGAGGGGCTCGCCCGGCGAATTGTATCCGGCGATGTCCCGGATTCTCTGAAAGACAAACGACTTCTCGCCCTCGATCTCGGGTCGCTTCTGGCAGGCACAAAATTCCGTGGCGAGTTTGAAGAGCGACTCAAGGCCGTCATTCACGAGATTGCGCAATCCGAAGGACAGATTATTCTTTTCATCGACGAGCTGCATACACTGGTGGGCGCCGGCGCTGCCGAGGGCTCGATGGATGCGAGCAATCTCCTGAAGCCCGCGCTTGCGCGGGGTGAGCTTCGCGCGATCGGAGCAACAACGTTGGACGAATACCGCAAGCACATCGAGAAGGACGCGGCGCTCGAGCGACGATTTCAGCCAGTCTTCACATCTGAGCCTTCGGTTGAGGATACCATTGCGATTCTTCGCGGTTTGAAGGAACGCTACGAGGTACATCACGGCGTCAGGATCAAGGACGAGGCCTTGATTGCCGCGGCGACACTTTCAGACCGCTACATCACCGCCCGTTTCCTGCCGGACAAAGCAATTGATCTCGTGGACGAAGCTGCGAGCCGTTTGAAGATGGAGATCGAGAGCCAGCCTACTGAGCTTGATCAGCTGCAACGACGCATTCTCCAGCTCGACATCGAGAAACAGGCACTGTCCAAAGAGAGCGATGCCGCTTCGGCCGAACGGCTTTCGAAGCTCGAGAAAGAGTTGGCCGAGCTGAAAGGGAAACGGGACTCCATGCAGCTTCAGTGGCAGAACGAAAAGTCGGTGATCGAGGAGATCCGGTCCTTGAAGCAGAAGATCGAGGAACTCACCGCCGAAGAGCTGCGATACGAACGTGACGGAAACCTGGCGAAGGCTGCGGAAATAAAACACGGCGCCCTGCCGCAGACGCAGACCTTGCTCGAGCAGAAGACCAGGTCGGTCGAAGAGTTCGAGGGCCGAACGCGGCTCCTGCGCGAGGAGGTCTCCGAGGAGGACATCGCGCGAGTGGTTTCGGTCTGGACCGGAATTCCGGTGAGCAAAATGATGGCTTCCGAAATGCAAAAGCTTCTGCAGCTCGAAGGTATCCTCTCCCGGCGTGTAGTCGGTCAGGAACGGGCAATAACGGCGGTTGCAGACGCAATCCGCCGAAACAAGAGCGGTATCGGCGATGAGAATCGGCCGCTCGGCACATTCATGTTCATTGGACCGACGGGGGTCGGAAAGACGGAGCTTGCGAAAACGCTTGCCGATTTTCTCTTCAGCGACGAGAAGGCGCTGACCCGAATCGACATGAGCGAGTACATGGAGAAATTCTCCGTATCGCGGCTGATTGGTGCCCCGCCGGGCTACGTCGGTTACGACCAGGGTGGCCAGCTCACTGAAGCAGTACGCCGCCGCCCCTATTCTGTAGTTCTTTTCGACGAAATCGAGAAAGCGCACCCGGACGTGTTTAACATCCTTCTCCAGCTCCTTGACGAGGGAAGGCTCACTGACAGCCAGGGGCGTCTCGTCGATTTCCGGAATGTGATCGTCATCATGACGAGCAATATCGGAAGCGATCTCATCTTGAAAGCCGACGACATCGAAACGATCCGACCGGAGCTTGATCTTCTGCTCAAGGCAACGTTCAAGCCGGAGTTCCTGAATCGGCTCGATGAGATCATTACCTTTCACCGACTTGGAAAGGATCAGATTCTCAAGATCGTCGATATCGAGCTCGGGCGGGTGGCCAGAAGGCTCGCCGAACGCAAAGTTTCCCTGGCGGTGCACCAGGACGCCAAGGCGAAGCTCGCGGAAATCGGGTTCGATCCGGCGTTCGGTGCCCGACCGCTCAAACGGACAATTCAGACTCTGATCCAGAATCCGCTTGCAAAGAAATTGCTTGGCGGAGAGATCAAGGACGGCCAGACCGTGACAATCACCGTGGGCAAAGAGGGGCTCGTCTTTTCAGCCGAAGTCCGACCCGCGAAAAGCGTTACAGCACCGACGCCGCGTTGACAGCACCGACGCCGGCGCTTATTCTTTTGGCCGTTCCGACGAGCGGGAATCCGGGGGAGAGGCATGGGTAAACTTTGGCAGAAAGACTATCAGTTGAATGAGCTTGTCGAACGTTTCACGGTCGGCCGTGACTACATCCTCGATCTGCGGCTTGTTACCTCGGATTGCGTGGCGAGCCTCGCACACGCACGCATGCTCGCAGGGATAGGACTGTTGAGCGCGGAGGAGCTCGAGTCGATCCAGGCTGGCCTGAAACGGATTATCACTGAATCGACCCTACGGACGTTCCCTATCAAGAAAGAGGAGGAAGACTGCCACACCGCAATCGAAAATCGCCTCACGAAAGACCTTGGCGATGTGGGCAAGAAGATTCACACCGGCAGGTCACGGAACGATCAGGTGATCGCGGCGCTCAGGGTGTTTGCGCGTGCCCGCCTGATCGACATCATGGGGGCGGCTCTCGATCTTACCCGTTCATTGGCCGAATTTGCAGAGAAGTATCAGTCGGTGCCGATGGTTGGCCGAACTCACATGCAGATTGCAATGCCGAGCTCGGTCGGTCTGTGGGCAGGTTCCTTCGCGGAGCTTCTTCTCGACGACTACACGCTGGTCGATCAGGCCTTCACCCTGAACAATCGTTCGCCGCTCGGGTCTGCTGCCAGCTATGGCGTGCCTCTTCCGCTGGACCGGGAGCTTGTCTCGAGTCTGCTCGGATTTGCGGGTATTCAAAACAACGTGCTCGCGGTCAACAATAGCAGAGGCAAGCTGGAGGCCGTGATTCTCGATGCCCTGGATCAGATCGGTCTCACGCTCAGCAAATTCGCGCAGGACCTCATTCTGTTTTCCATGCCGGAATTTGGATATTTCAGGCTCCCGGAAGAGCTTTGCTCCGGTTCGAGCATCATGCCGCAGAAGCATAATCCGGACGGGCTCGAGCTCCTGCGAGCAAAATCGTCGACACTCTCGGCAGCCGCCGTGCAGGTGAAGTCCATCGTTCGCGGGCTCACTTCCGGGTACAACAGGGATTTTCAGGAAACGAAAGAGCCTTTCTTCCGTGGACTGGCGCTCACTCAGGAGTGCCTTCAGATTGCGCGACTGACAATGGATCGGCTGGAAATCGACGTCGACCGGTTGGTCTCATCCTTCACTCCTGAGGTCTTCGCGACGGATGCGGCGCTCGAACTTGTCAGCAAGGGTACGAGCTTCCGGGATGCTTACCGGGAGGTCGCTGCGCATCTTTCGGAGCTGGCTAACCGGGATCCATCCGCATCGATTGATCTCCGGACTGCTTCGGGAACAGCCGGTAACCTGCGGCTCGAAAATGTCTACCGGGAGATTTCGGCTCGCCAGCACGGGCTTGCTTCGACCGCCCGTCAGATCGAGCAGTCGCTGACCGCTCTTCTCGGGGAGCCGGTACAGATCTAGAAACTGGTCGGCATGTCCAACCTGAAAGTCCCCGAAGTCATGCGTTCCATCATGGCTGAAATCGCTTTCTGAATCGTTTGTGGGACATATTTTCTGTAGAGGGAATTCTTCTGATCGAAGCCGACGTACCCTGCTTTGACGTCCAGGACAACCGCCTCGCCGTACCCCAACTTTCCTTCGATCGCGGCGCCGATCTTTTCGTACGCGGCGCGTTCACCGGCGACGGTGGCGCTCCCAAGGACCACGCCCGGCGCCATGCTGCTCCCGGATGAGTCGAACCAGACTACGTAGGCGCCGACCTCCTTCGCTGCATTTACGACGCCGGCGTTTCCCGCTCCTGCGACGGTGAGAATGACGTCGGCGCCCGCTGAAATCATGCTCCGAGCGAGCTCTCCAGCTTTCGCCTCATCGAACCAGTTGCCCAGTTCCCGATAGTCGAGACTTATCGCAGGATTCACCGCTCTCAGTCCCAGTTCGTACGCCTTGCTGACCACGTTGTCCATGAGCTGATCGCGCTGCCCAACGAGCAGGCCTGCGACCAGATTCGGGTTCGCTTTCTTGAGAATTGAAGTGGAAGAAGTGGTAACCAGACCCGCGAAGTATCCGGCCAGGAAGGCCTCCTCACGCCGGTTGAAAAGGACCGTGTAGATGCTCTGGTTTCCCGGGAGGTAGGCGCCGAAAACAAGGAATTTCTGCAAGGGATAGGACGCTGAAACCTTCGCACAAACTTGAGCCATGGAGGAGTTCGCGGTGACAATCAGATTGTATTGCCCGGAAGCGGCGAGGTCGGATAGCTTCTTTGGCCACTCCGCGTCGTTGTATCCGCCCTCGACAGTCGCGAGGGTGACATTCTTGTGCTCTTTGGCAGCGCGATCGGCGCCGTGCGCGAGCAGCTCGAATCTCGGATTTCCGGCAATGTTGCCGGGAATGAAAAGCGCAATGCGGAATGCGGACGCTGTGGATTCCGGCGGCCGGCTTCCCGAGCAGGAAAGGATCAACATTGCTGTGAGGACAGACAGGAAGCACGTGTTGAATCGCATTGGTCGTCTGGGCACAGGTTCCTCCGTGAACTTGGGACTTTTCTATCGTACAGAAGGGGAGGATGACTGTAAAGCGAGGAATGGGATTGACGCCGGGTTCGCGGCGTGGTAGGTAAGTTGAGTGGAACGATCTGCCGCCGAAACGAACAGCGATCAGCCGAGTCTTCTGTGTATCGATATCGGGACGACCTCGGTGAAGGCTGCCCTGGTCGATGTCAACGGCCGGGCCGAAGTTCTGAGCCGAGAGCAGGTGCTGTTTCATGAGGAGGACCTCTACCGTTGGCATGCCACAACCTGGGAGCGAGCCGTCGAAGGGCTGGTTTCCCGGATGCCGTGGCGCAGCCCTGTTGCTGGGATTGTCGTGAGCGGTAATGGTCCCACCCTGGTACCACTCGATGCCCGCGGGAACGAGGTGGGCCGCGTCCTCATGTGGATGGACGGTCGGGATGAACAGCTTGCCGAGGATCGCTCCTTCTTTCTTCCGAAAGTGGCATGGCTCCGGGCGCATCGTCCCGCCGATTTCGAACGTGTTCGAACCTTCATTTCCTGTCCGGAGTACATAGCCTTTGTGCTCACCGGCGAAACCGTGACGGTCTCGCCGTCCGATGAGTTTGCGCCCTACATCTGGACGGCGAATTCGATCGATGCCTACCGCCTCGACTCGGACCTGTTTCCACGGTTTATTCGGCCGGGAGAGGCGATCGGTGAAACCGGTGTGGGATCACGGAACACGTTTGGTCTGCCCCCAGGAATTCCGGTATACGTCGGTGGTCCGGATTTTCTCATGAGCCTGCTCGGCACCGCGACGGTTCGTGACGGACGGGTCTGCGACCGGGCCGGCACCTCCGAAGGCATAAACGCGTGCTCTGCCGGCGCCGTAGATGATGTCCGGGTGCGCTGTCTTCCGCACGTGGTTCCCGGTCTCTACAACAACGCCGGGATCCTCTCTTCGACCGGTCGAATGTTCGAGTGGTTCCGCGATATATCGGGGCAGACCCAGGAATCCTACGATCTCATGTTGCGAAACATCTCACGGCTCGACCGCACGCGTGACGTACCGTGGTTCTTCCCTTCGCTTCATCAGGGGGCATCGTGGGAGTTCAGCCGGGGAATGTTCATCGGGCTTGGAGCAATTCACGGCAGAGTGGAGATGGGGCGAGCCGTCGTGGAATCTATCGGTTTCTCCGTACGCGAGGCAGTGGAGATTCTCGAAGAGAACGATCTGTCCGTCGGGGAGATTCGGGCATGCGGCGGTCAGGCGAAGAATCATACCTGGAACCAGATGAAGGCCGACATCATCGGTAAACCGCTTCTCGTACCGCAAGTCGAAGACGCTGAGCTGGTCGGAAACGCCGCTGTCGGCTTTTTCGGGCTCGGATTGTACGATTCGCTGGCGGATGCGGCAGAAAGCCTCGTCCACTTCAAAGCCGAGTACAGCCCGCAGGCCGACGAGCATCTCGAGGTTCACCGAGCGATACCATCGCTATCGGGAGGTGTACGACCGTCTGCGGAATGCGCTGCGGGAGGTGGAGTGAGCCCGCAGCTGTCTCGCTAACCGGTTGCCGGGAGGCGCCCGGCGGGTAACAGAGCCCGCCGAAGTAAAGGTGTCGCCGCGGAAATCTGGCAGTTGCCATCCGACGACGGTTGCCTTTGCAATTCCGCCGATTGGGAGTATACTGTTCTTGCAGGTTCTTTGAGGAGCTTATGTTTTTCTTCTTCGGAATTCCGATCTTTTTCATTCTTCCATTTATATTTGTCGCGCTCGGAATACGACTGATTGCGCGTTATCTGCGGAGCGGGCGAGGGCAGGATTTCCGCCAGCTATCCCCCCGTGAAGAGTTCCTCCAGCGATACATGCCGAACGTTTTCGATCCGCGCGTGGGAATTAAACCGGACCAGAGTCCGGAAGCTGCTATCTTCAAGCTGGCCTATAGGCTCCAGGGACGGCTAACTGTATCTGACCTCGTTATCGAAACCGGGTTGCCGGTCGATGACGCGGAAAAATTGATTCAGCAGATGGTGGACGGGACACGGATCAGGATGGAAGTTGATGATCGCGGGATGATTACCTACGAGTTTCCCGAAATAATGGCCCGGTTTGACCGGACCGACGAGCCGCAGAGTTAACGCCGCTACTTCGCCTGCTGAATGATGGTTTCATACATTTCATGCGCCCGACTGAACGTCTGGGCAAGTCTTTCGAAAAACGCAGTAACAATCCCATCGCTGTCACGCGAAGAAGGTTGCGGTATGCTGCCCGAACAACGAAGAGCAAGCGCCCGACGCGCGTCGTCCGATGTGGGAAGAGTATGGACCTGGCGGTCCTCGTAGAGCTGGAGAAAGTGTTCGACCCTTCGGAGAAAGACGTAGTCTTCCCGGAGCAGCCGGGCCTGTTCGTCGGTAAGCAGATTCCGGGACCTTAGGCGCCCAATTCCGGTCAGCGTGTTGGCGGTCAGAAGCTCCGGATTGGCGCGGCTGTGGAGCAACTGGAGTCCCTGGACGGTGAACTCAATGTCCCTGATACCTCCACGTCCCGATTTCACATCGTACCCGGTGAGCCGGCTCGCTTCCCGGTCCGAAATTTTCCGAAGCGTGGTTCCGCGCATCTCGCTTATTGTTGCGAGGATCCGCTCGTTATCCCACGCAGCGAGGAAGAACGGTTTCACCATTTCAAGAAAGTGCCAGCCCAATTCTTCGTCTCCCGCAAGCGGGGTCAGTTTCAAAAGCGCCTGAAACTCCCAGGTGGAGGCGGACTCCTGGTAGTAGCGGACGATCGCCGGAAGCGAGTATACCAGGCGCCCGGAAGAGCCGTAGGGTCGTAGACGCAGGTCTACGCGGTATGCGTATCCCTCCTCGTTGTGGTCGGAAAGGTCGGCCCGCAGCTGTTCCATGACGTGTGAAAAAAGGGCATTCTCCGCTTCAGATTCCGTTTGCCCTGCGCGCCGATAGACGCCGAGCAGGTCGATATCCGACGAATAGTTCAATTCACGCCCACCAAGCTTTCCAAACGCAAGGACGCAGAAGTCCGTATCACGATCCCGCTGCTTCGGATCTTGCTGAGACCAGATGAAATCGAGATCGGCCCGAACGATGGCCGCGGCCAGGATCGACAGTTCTGACACGACGCTTGTGATGTCTGCGCCGAGGCAGATGTCGCGTGTGCCGATTCGCAGTATCTCGCGCTTTCGGAATCGGCGTATTGCCCTCAACCAGTTCTCCCGATATTCGGGTAGCGGCGCAAGCGATATCCTCAGATCACGCAAGTCCGACTCGAGGGCTTCAGCGGTCCGAGGCGAATTGATGATTTTGGGGGTTGTCACCCAGGTGAAGAAATCCGGATTGAGAATCAACGTGTCGGCCAGAAATTGACTGCCGGCCATTATCTGGAGAAGTAGATCGAGACGTTTAGGCTGCGAAAGAAGGCCCGCGAAATGTTCACCCGGGTTTTCGATGGTGCGCACAAACTGGTCCCAGTTGTTCAACGCCATATCGGGATCCGGCGTCGAAAGAAGGAGGTCCCACGCGAGAACAGCAAGGCCGGCAAAATTTTCGCGGACTGATTGCGGCTCGACGGCCGCGACCCTCTTTCGTTCATCCGCTAGCCCCCTCGAACCCGCGTCCGCGAGCGACCGCAGATTACGATAGCTTCTGTTTGCATTGCGGAATCCCGCCCGGGTCAGAGCCTCGCGTACCGCTTCCAGGTCCAGCGATTCAGCAAGCACCATGTCCGCTACCCCGACCGTTCGAGGCCCGGGAAGCGCATCGCGACCGAGATGCGTTTCGACAAATGCGCGAATTACGGCTGTACGTGTCTCAAATTCGATATGGAGCTCTTCGGCCGGCGTCAGATCTTCGCGACCCTCGTACCCCATCCGGCGCGCGAGGTGTGTGTACTCGGGCGAGCCGACGGCGGGAAGAAAGAGGTCTTTCGCATTGCCGCGGAGCATTCGAAGTCCGTTTATCAGTGTGCGGAGGAATCGGTAGGCCTGGATGATCCGGGATGCCTCATCCGCCTGAATTGCACCGGCGTCCGAAAGCGCCTCGAGAGCCTTGTGAATGCGCGGTGTTCGCAGCGCTGCGTTTGTTTTGCCGTGGATTACCTGGAGGATTTGAACGCTGTATTCCAGATCCACCAGCGCTCCCGGGCTGAATTTCGCGTTAAGTCGGTCACCTTCGGTTTTTTCAGTGAGCTGCAGAGCGCGAAGCTCGCGGATCTGTGCGAGCTCGATGCTATGTCCGGTGTAGACTATCTCATCGCGAATCCGTTCGATCTGGCTCCCAAGCTCCGAGTCTCCGCCAATGCGCCGAAGCCGAACAAGGGCAAGCCTCTCGTAACTGTGCGCGTCACCGCCCGGCGAATAGTAACGCACAAAGTTCTCCAGGCTGCAGGCTACCGGACCGGCGTTTCCATGAGGACGAAGCCGAAGGTCCACCTGGAATATCCCCTCGCGTTTGGTTTCAATGGCCAGAACAGATTCACGGAATAGGCGCTCGAAAAACTCCGAGTTGGCAATTCGATGTTCGCCGTCGGTCTTTCCGTTGTCGCTGTAGACGAAGAGCACCTCGATGTCCGACGCGTATCCGAGGGCCGCGCCGCCAAGTTTGCCAAGTCCCATAATCGCGTACTGGGCCGGAAGCCCCGCGACGGTACGGGGCGTACCCAGCGAGGCTGTCAGTTCCTCCATGGTGAGCAAGACCGATGTCTCGAGAACGAGCTCGGCGATCGCGGTGAGCCGGCGGCTGAGGAAAAAAAAGTCGAGCTTCGGATCCAGAATGTGATCGACATCGACAAGGTAGGATTCCCGGTCCTTGAGCTCGTTGAGGACCATGCGTCGATCCTCGATGGAAAGCGGTGTGCCCTTTTTTCCCCTCGCCTCTGCGAATCGCTTTTCGAGCAATCCCAGAAGGTCTTTGCGGGAAACGCTCAGGGTTGTTCGCCCGTTCGCATCATTGAGCATGGGGAGAATAGACTCGTACTGAAGCCGCAGAAAGTCTTCCCAGAGAAAGTCGCTTGCTCCAAGAAGTCGCGCCAGCCCCTGCAGAAGCTGCGGGTTGGTGAGAATTTCTTCGATTCGGCCATCATCAGAGACCTGGAAGGCGTCTTCAACGAGATTTTCGAATCGCAACAGGGCCCGGTAGGGGTCAGGAGCTCGGTTGAGAAAATAGGTGAACTGTTTGGTGAGCAGAACCGAAAGCCTGACCCGGTTCAGAATGGTTTGGTCCCGGATCGGTCTACCTTGCCCGTCCACGAAGTAGAACTCGTCCTCCACCTGCGTATTGGTGGTCCGAATCTGGACGCGTCGAATCGAGATTCCCTGGATAGAGAGCGCGTTGCTCAGTGCGAACAGAAAGAAGGGGGTGTCTTCGGATATCACCCGCATGCGGGTAGCCGAAGGGTCGTCGGTGGCCACTTCAATCTGAACCGGGTATAGCGTTTGTGAGAACCGATCATCAAGATTCCGGAGTGAGGAGGCGACCTCCTCATTGATTTGACGCTTCACGTCGCTCCTCGCCTCGGCTGTGTCGGAAAACAACAGCGCGAGATATCGAGCGAGTTTTGGCCGAATCGCCGACGTCCACTGATCGATATTTTCCGAACCTGCCAGGCGTCCGCGGAAACGGTCCACGATGCGCGTCGTAGGCTTTACTGCTTCAGGGCGCGGGCCGAAGGGCGAGAAGTACTTGCGGGACAGGTTGCGCCGATTGGGTACCGGCTCCGCGGCGGAAAAGTCAAAGGTGAAAGCGGCGCCCGATAGAATGTCGAAACCGGCGGATCCAAGAATCCCGGTGAGAACAGCGAATTCTGCGGGAAAATCGTATGCGATTATCGTGACGTCGATTTGTGCGTCGCGGATTGGAGTGATCTCGACGTGGAATGGAGTCGTTTCGGTAAGGCCCTGAAGCTCGGCAATATGGGATGAGATCTCTTCGGGTTCGAACTCGAGTAGATAGCCCGCCGGCGCAGACTGTAGAAACGACTCGATCTTCTTCCGGCCAATTCCCGGAGCAATCCGAAATACGGCGTCGACAACGTTTTGGCTATCGTGTGGCACATGGGAACCGGCAACACTCATCCCATCCATCTTGCCTGAGGTACCCGCAATAGTCCAGAGGCCGCAAAAAGCGGAGAGTGCCGCAAAAGCGGAGGGTGAGCCGCAAGCGGAGGGGCCGAACGACGGCCCCTCTTTCTTACCTGTGTTCAGGAGTAAGGTGGTCAAACCGGACGTGCCGATTCTAACCACAATGGTTTGGCAGATGGCCGGATTCGCCGGCCCCTTTGTGTTACCCGATTGCCTCCTTCCCGGTTTCACCGCTCCGGATGCGGATACACTCTTCCAACGGGGTGACGAATATCTTTCCGTCGCCGATCTCCCCGGTTCGCGCACCACGGATGATCGCATCGATGGTAGGCTGGACGAAGTCTTCATTGACGGCGATTTCCAGGCGTGTCTTCTTGAGAAGATTTACTTCGACATCTACACCGCGGTAGGACTCGGTGTAGCCTTTCTGCTGTCCGCAGCCAAGTGAATTGGTTACCGACATCTTGTAGACAGCAGCCTTGTACAGTTCCTCTTTGACATCATTGAGCTTGTGGGGCTGGATGTACGCAGTTATCAGTTTCATCCTTTGATCCTCCCTACATCGTCGTAAAGATCTGGAAGCCGCTGTAAGCTTCCATACCGTGCTCGCCGACGTCCAGACCGCGCTGCTCTTCAACCGGGCCGACTCGCAAGCCGATTGTGACCTTGAGAATCGCGAACAGGATGAGTCCGGTTGCCATGACCCAGCCGAACGCCGTCACCACGCCGAGTGCCTGAATTCCGAGCTGATGAAAACCACCGCCGTAGAATAGCCCCTTCACCGAGTCTATGTTGGCAGGATTGGCGAAGAGACCGACAGCCAGCGTTCCCCAGGCACCGTTCACTGCGTGAACTGAGACGGCACCCACTGGATCGTCAATGTGAAGGACCTTGTCAATGAACTCAACCGAGAGTACGACCAGGATTCCCGCGACCGTTCCTATGATGAGCGCGCCGATCGGATCTGAGACCGCACAGGGTGCGGTTATGGCTACCAGCCCCGCGAGCGCTCCGTTCAGTGCCATGCTGGGATCAGGCTTTTTGAACCAGATCCAGGAGGTGAACATGGCGAACACCGCGCCGGCAGCCGCTGCAAGAGTTGTCGTCGCAGCCACATGGGCAATCGACAAATCCGTTCCCGAGAGGGTACTTCCGGCGTTGAACCCGTACCACCCGAACCACAGAATGAATACGCCGAGAGCGGCGAGCGGAATGTTGTGACCCGGTATCGCTTTGACCACGGTTTTCCCATTGATCTTCACATATTTTCCTTTCCGCGGTCCCAGGAGCATGGCTCCCGCAAGTGCGGCCCATCCACCTACCGAGTGAACTACGGTCGAACCGGCAAAGTCGTGGAATCCAAGCTGACCAAGCCATCCACCACCCCATGCCCAATGGCCAAAGAATGGGTAAATGACTGCCGAAACGACGACGCTATAGACAAGATAGGCGCTGAACTTGGTCCGTTCCGCCATTGCTCCGGATACGATTGTTGCTGCGGTAGCCGCGAAGACAACCTGGAACATCCAATCGCGATAGGTGGCCGGATCGGCACCTGCGAGGAAGAAACGGCTCACGCCGATTATTCCGCCTGAATCGTCGCCGAACATGATACCAAAACCGATTGCCCAATAGACGATCGACCCTGCCGCGAAATCCATGAGGTTCTTCATGATAATGTTTCCGGCGTTCTTTGCACGGGTGAGTCCGGTTTCAACCATTGCGAACCCAGCCTGCATGAAGAACACCAGCGCCGCCGCCATGACCATCCAGATCATGTCGAAAGCTTGCTTGTACAGCTTGATAGAATCGGCCGTGGATGCCGCGTCCTGCGCGAACAGCGTGCCCCCTCCAAACAGCAAACCCACCACAATGAGCGTGAGAGCCAAACGCTTCTTCATCGAACACTCCTCCTGCAAATTTGTTCGTACCTTATCCGACTTTAGCAATTGGAGTGCCAACTCCTCAGAATCCACGCCTCTAATCCGATATATAGTCACTGCAGAACAACTTAACCAGATTGTCGTCAGACCGACCTACTAGTACGGTGACGTAACCAGATTTCATAAATAATACGAATATGTAGGCTTTTGGGTAATAGGATACAGAAATGTTACCTAAAAAGACCGGGACGGCAGTCGCAAAGTGGAGGCGTTATGGGCGCTTAAAAGCGGTACTGACGGGAATCGAGGCCGTGCTTAAGAACGCGCAATCCCATAATCCGCTCGGTGACTCCGAGGAGCCGCGCAGCTTTTGCCATGTTGCCCTTCGTGGACTTGAGAGAATCGAGAATCAACTCGCGCTCGAGGTTGTCGAGGGCTTCCGAAAGCGTGCCCGTGAGACGCGTGTTGGTCGACTCCGCACTCTGGAGCGTAGGCGGCAGGTGGTGGCTGTGGATTACCTCATCCATCGACAGAAGCACCGCCCGCTCGATGCAATTTTCGAGCTCCCGTACATTTCCGGGCCAGTGGTAGTTCACCAGAAGATCGATCGCTGGCGTGGATATGCGGCGAATCGAAACGTGGTTCTGTTGCGAGTATTTCTCGATGAAGAAATCCGCCAGAAGGAGGATGTCGCTCTTCCTCTCGCGTAGCGGCGGAATGTGGATAGGAAAGACGTTCATCCGATAGTAGAGGTCCTCGCGGAACGCATTCTGCTCCATGAGCTTTTCGAGATTGCGATTGGTCGCGGTGATCACGCGAACATTCGTCCGGATTGTATCGTTTCCACCGACCCGTTCGAACTCCCGCTCCTGCAGGACGCGAAGCAGTTTCACCTGTGTCGTAGCCGAGAGATCACCGATTTCATCGAGGAATATCGTACCGCCGTTGGCAAGCTCGAATCTTCCTTTGCGGGTGGAGATGGCTCCGGTGAAGGCACCCCGTTCATGGCCGAACAGCTCGCTTTCGATGACTGTTTCCGGTAACGCAGCGCAGTTGACTTTGATGAAGGGTTTCGATGCCCGCGGGCTGTTGTAGTGAATCGCGTGAGCAACGAGCTCCTTGCCGGTACCACTCTCGCCGCGGATGAGCACCGTCGCGTCGCTGCGGGAAACTTGAGCAATCATGTCGAACACGGCCTGCATTGCTTTCGAGTTCCCGATAATGTTCGACGGCCTGAACCGCTCCCGAAGCTCCTGCTGGAGTCGAGTGTTCTCCTCCTGCAACTGTCTTTTTTCCTCCATGACCGTCTGACGGATCTTCACCGCTTGAGCGATCATGGAGGAGACGATCGAGAGAAGGCGGACGCTTTCATCGAGGGTGACTGTTTCGCTTTGTGGACGGTCGACGCTGAGCGCGCCGATAGTTTCGTTGCCGATCTTGATCGGTACGCAGATAAAAGAGATGTCTTTGTTACGCGCGCCCTTCCGTGCACCGGTGCGATTGAGAAATTCCGGGTCATCGGATATGCGCGGAATGACCATGGGTTTGCCGGTCTGGACAACCTTTCCGGTGATCCCCTCGCCGAGCCGATATCGACCGCGCTCGCGCTGGCTTTCGGAAAGCCCGTAGGCCGCCTCGATAAAAATCTCGCCGGTCTGTCGATTGAGCAGAGTTATTGTGCCGCGGACCATGCTGAGCTGGTCAGCAACGGCCTTCAGCACCGGGTGGATTATCTGTTTCAGATCGAGACTCTGATCCAGGATCTGGCTTATTTCGAAAAGCAATGACAGCTCTTCGACCTTGTCACGAAATGACGCGGTCTCCGTCGAGCTCATGTGAGAGGCCTCCTGAACGGCCCCATACTACATTTTTGTATGTTTCCCCGCAAGGACCAAATCGTCGGGATACCGTCACACCCGGCCGCATTGAACACCGGCGAAGCTGCCCGCCGGCCGCGCAGCCTACACGATCCCCTCGTAGACGATCTTTTCCTCGCCGTCCAGGCTGACGAAGAGGTTGTCCTCGAGTGAAGCGAAAGCGTCGGGCACCTCGGCTATGACGGTAAGCGACGGATTTGCGGCGCGAATCTCATCGGCGGGAATCTGAGATTTTTCCTCGATTATGAGTCCGCGGATTTTCGACAGAATGGGCTTGAAGGCACGGGACAGGGTTCGAGTGAGAAGTATGTCCTGGCCGTCCTCGTGCACGAGACTCGCGGCGTTCTCCGGATTGTTCGCCTTGAGGATGCGGCCACTTACGACGGTTCCAAATCCGCGCTGGCCGCGGTTCAGTATGTTTCCCATGAAGTGGATTTTGATCGTGTTTATCGGAATGGGCGAGTTC
Organism: uncultured Spirochaetota bacterium; assembly: GCA_963832675.1. GTDB lineage: Bacteria > Spirochaetota > Spirochaetia > DSM-27196 > DATKUC01 > DATKUC01. Next base: position 29,485 of record CAWHUY010000014.1, read on the forward strand.
AGCGGAATTCCCGCGGCCGTGACCACCTTGTCAAGCACGTGAAAGAAACCATTCTGCATGGCAAGCCGCAGCGCATTTTGAACCATCACTTCGGAATCGGTGACCAGCGTCGTCACCAGCGGATAGACGCCCCAGTTGAGCAGCAGCTGCCGCTGTACCTGCTCACTTACGGTAACCGCGACGATGCTCTGAATTGGCCGGTATTTCGAGAGCGTCCTCGGCGTGTTTCCTCGCAGGCTGGGAGCAACTATCGACGTTGCCCGGATGTCGCTTGCGACGAGGTAGGCGGCGCGGGCCACCGCACTGCCTATGTCGGCGTTCTGGTCATGTGCCGAAAAAAATTCCCTGCAGCGCGCCTCGTATTCGGTTGATCCTTCAACTTCGCGCGCAACTCGGTCAAGTGTTTCGCACGCCTGGACAGGAAACTTTCCACTGGCAGTTTCGCCGGAAAGCATCACCGCATCGGTCCCGTCGAATATGGCGTTGGCAACATCGGTGAGCTCCGCCCGGGTGGGGCGGGGGTTGTGGATCATCGAATCGAGCATTTGAGTGGCGGTTATTACCGGTTTGTTCGCCAGGTTGCATTTGCGAATAATCCTTTTTTGCGCCATTGGAACTTCTTCGGTTGGAAGTTGCACCCCGAGGTCACCGCGGGCGACCATTATTCCGTGGGAAACACGAATGATTTCGTCGATATTCGCCAGTCCCTCCGCATTTTCGATTTTTGCGATAAGCCGAATCGAAGAACTATTTCCGGAAAAGATTTCCAGGAACTCCACCACGTCTTCCGGACCGCGTATGAAGGAGGCGGCGACAAAATCGAGGTTTTCCTCGATCGCAAATCGGATGTCCACCCGGTCCTTCTCCGTAATCGCGGGGAGGGATGTATGGACCCCCCGAACGTTGACATTCTTGTGTTCGCCCAGTTCTCCACCGGAAACTACGGAGCAGGTGATTTCCGGTCCGGTGACCTTTTCGACCTCGAGATCGAGAAGACCGTCTGCGATAAAGATATGAGTTCCAGGTTTGACGTCTTTTGGCAGATCGGCGTAGCTGACCGAGAGCCTGGCGGCGGTCCCGGGAACCTGTTCGGTAGTCAGAACGATCTTCGCTCCCTCTTCGAGCATGATGGTCCCGTGGTCCTCGATCAAACCGGTTCGGATTTCCGGCCCTTTGGTATCGAGCATGATTGCGACAGGCTTGCCGGTCTCTTTCGCAGCCTGGCGCAGCATTCGCACCCGTGTGTGGTGCTCTTCATGAGTCCCGTGGGAGAAATTGAGCCTGGCGACATTCATCCCCGCTTCAATGAGTCGTTTAAGTGCGTCGACGCTGTCCACTGCCGGGCCAATCGTACAGACGATCTTTGTCTTGCGGAGTTGAGCCATTATGTGCCGCCTTCTGAGAGTTTCTATGCTTCTTTAGTTGAGAATATGGGCGAAAGGAGGGGTCAAGGGCAAGCGGAAAGGTTCTGTCAATCCGCCTCCCGGGCTTGCGAGTCGTCAGCGGCTTCCGATTCGTCCTCTTGAAGCAGGAACCGGTATTCTTCGCGGGAGATGGTGTCCTCCTCCTCCCCCTCCGGTTGCGCGGGGCGGTCAAGCAGGTGATGGATCTCTTGAACGTCGGCAAGGTGCTCGCTGCGAGCCGCGCGGAACTTCGAGAAGTAACTTTCGAGATTTGCTGCGAAGGCGAGGTCACCTTCGAGCAGATCGGTCAGGAAATCAGCAAATATGCGTTTTGCGCGGACGAGATTTCGCAGGTACTCGCCGCGCCGGATAAGATGTTCGTTTTCTTTCAAGGCTGCGTAGATTCGCGACAGGCTCGAGTCCACAAAGAAGATGTCCTCGATCATTTTCTCGCGGAAATACTCGGGGTCGATGTCGAGGCTGACTCCCGCCTTCAGCATTTTTACCACGGTGTTGATGAAAAAGATGTTATCGTCGAAATTCGTCTTGGCTGCCATGTCTCTCCCGGTCCGATGCTGGCGTTTTGCGCAAAGTCATCGCCATTCACATAGATCATCGGCCCCGAAAACGCGTGACTTGACAGTGCCAGGCCGATGTGGTAGTTTCCCTGTACCTTCTTACCATTGCCAAACAAACATACTAAGTATGGCCGGTGATGGTCATTAGACGCACCGCGAGTATTTGCGGTGGCTATAGTCCGCAGGGAGGATTACATGCGAACGTACGAAGCAATGTGCGTCTTTCGCTCTGAGGATGACATCTTCAACAAGGGCAAGGACGTCGTGCGCGAGGAACTGGTCAAACTCGACGGCAAGATCGTCAAAGAGGAAGACATGGGTCAGCGAACCCTCGCGTATCCAATCAAAAAAGCGAGTCAGGCACACTACTACTACTTTGTCGTGGAGATGGGTCCCGACAAGGCTCATCAGATTGAACAGGCCCTGAAACTGAAGACTGAGCTGTTGCGATTTCTCATGGTCCACCGAGATTCCTGAGCTATCTGAGAGAGTCTCAGGCTGGCGCCGGCCGATCCGTTGACAGACTGTCCGGGTCCGGGGCGCGAAGCTCGTCTTCGCCGGTTTTGTCCCTGTTCCTGCGGCCAATCCGTCCGACAGTTCCGGCCGATGTCGAGAGTATCCAACGCAGTGCCGCGACGCGGCAGTTGCGGCGCAACTAGGCGCAAGGAGGCGACATGGCAGATATCAACCACGTGATCCTTGTGGGGCGACTTACCCGCGACGCGGAGCTCAAATACACGAACTCCGGCTTTGCGGTGTGCAAGTTCTCGCTTGCCATTAATCGTCGACGCAAGAACGGCGACCAATGGACCGACGAGGCCAACTTCTTCGACGTTGTCCTGATGGGCAAGACCGGCGAAGCAATCCACCGCTATCTCCTCAAGGGCAAACAGGTGGGTGTCGAAGGCGAGTTGCGTCAAGATCGCTGGGAACAGGATGGGCAGTCGCGCAGCCGAGTCGAAATATTCGCGACGAACGTGCAGCTTCTCGGCGGCGGAGGCGGAGGAGCCGGCGGACGTACCGGCGCGCCATCCGATTTGGACGCCGAGCGGCCGTCGTCTCAGGCTGCAGAGGACAACAACGTTGCCTTTGAAGACGATGTCCCGTTCTGAGTATGAAAAAGCACAATTCGACAAATTTGTTGAGGGAGGAATAGATGTCCGACGAAATCAAAGAACCAGAAGTCACCGAAAATAGCGAACCCAAGAGTGAAAACGCGGATCAATCTCAGGAGTCGAGTGGAGCCGATCGCAGTCGGGCGCCCCGCGACACCCGAGAGGGTGGCTACAGCCGCGACAACAACTACAGCCGCGACAGCAGGGACAGCCGCGACAGCAGGGACAGCCGGGACAGCAGGGACGGCCGCGATGGTAGAGACTCCCGGGATTCAGGCTTCCGGGGACGGGGTAAAGTATATTTCCGGAAGAAGATCGACAAGATAAAGGCTCAGAACCTGATTGTCGATTATAAGCACCCGGAGGTGCTCCGGCGGTTTGTAACGGAGAAGGGGAAGATCCTTCCGCGCCGAATCACCGGGACCTCGGCCAAGAACCAGCGAAAACTGATCCGGGAAATCAAGCGAGCACGCTACCTGGGTTTCTTGCCGATGGGCTGATCGCGTGAGTCCTGAAAGGTCGCCATGGACAGAGATTGCTATATTTTCGGTCGTCGCAATCCTGCTCTACCATGTCGGTCTACTTCTGGTATTCTTTCTGGTTCCGATGCAGATACTCTATTTGCGCCGAGGCGAGGGGGCGTACAAATACGGGGCCCTGGTATTCCTCGGCGGGGTTCTTGTGGTGAAGGTGGTGACGCTTTTCACCGCACATTTCATAGATGTCGAGCCGCTGCTTGTGTCGCTCGACTTCTTGTTGCCGCTGGCACTTCTGGGCGCGTTGTACCTCATGAATGTGACACGCGTTAGGCTCCGCGGCGGGGTAGAGACGGGAAAAGATGTCGATGTCGCCTCTCGCGCGTTGGCAGCGAGCATATTCGGAGGGCTCCTTTCCCTGCCTCTCATGATATATATGGTCGGGACCGATTCGCTGGTCCACGCGCTGCGATCGCAGATCCAGTTTGCCGAGGACATGATTCAGCAGTCTGCGGCCCAAGCGGGAACAACGGTTGACCAGGGTCCGTCTCCCGACCAGATGGTGAAGCTTTCGATCGACATTTTCCTGCGTTTCTACCTGTTCGGGTTCTTTCTGATGGTATACTTGGACTGGCACCTGGGAACGCAGATCGGGCGGCGAATGGCAATCGTTGCGGCCTCCCGGGAATTCGGTCAGGGCACCGACATCGTTCCAGACCCTGTTGGCGGGATCCGTATTCCCGCCTACATGCTCTGGCTTCTTCTTTTGACATGGGGTGGAGTCCTCTTGGGATTGTTCGTCGACCTTGGCCCCTTTGCATATGTCTTGTGGAATCTGGCCATGATTGTCGGATTTCTATATGCGATGCAGGGTGTTGCGATTGTCCAGCACCTCTTTCGGATAAAAAACGTGGGCAGGGGCGCCCGGTATCTCCTGTTAACGGGCGCGATTGCCCTGCTTTTCGTCCCGATCGCGAACCTGGTGGTATTGGTGAGTTTTCCCCTGCTCGGGGTATCGGAAACGTGGATACACTATCGAAGACTGGAAAGGAGCGAGAAATAGATGAAAGTCATTCTTAACGCGGACGTGCCGAATCTCGGAGAAGAGGGAGACGTACGCGACGTGAAGCGTGGCTACGCGAGAAATTTTCTGCTGCCGCGCAGTATGGCAATGCCGTACAACAAACAAAGCATGGCACTCGTCGAGTCCCGACGTGCTCAGATTGAAAAGCGGAAAGAGGAAAAACGGGCGCAGGCTCAAGGCATGAAACAGAGACTCGAAGCCGAAGTGCTCAACCTGACCATGCCGGCCGGTGAGAACGGAAGACTGTTCGGCGCGGTGACCAGCACGACAATTGCCGATGAGATGGCAAAACGCGGGATTACCGTGGAACGGAAGCGGATTGAGATCGCAGAACACACGATCAAAGCGTCGGGTAACTATCGCGTACGAATACGGCTGTATGGAAACGAAGAAGCGATGATTCGCGTTCTTGTCAACCAGCAGGCGAAACCTGAGGATGCCCGACGCGACCGCAACCGACCCGGCGGTGAAAGCCGAGGCGATTTCTTCGACGGATGCGACCGGCGAAAAAGCGCCAAAGAAGAGCGCCCGACGCCGTGCAGAGCCGGAAACCGAAGAGCCGGTCGCGGAATCGGCAGAGATCGGTGAAAAGACCGACGACTGATGAAACTGGAGCAGGACGATGTCATCTCCTGCTATGTTGAAAGACAAGATACCCCCGCACAGCGCCGACGCGGAAGTCGCCTGCCTCGGCGCTATTCTTCTCGACCCCGAGGCTCTCGGTCGGGTGTTGCCCTATCTTCGGGCCGACGATTTCTACAAAGGCGCCAATAGTCGGATATTCCGCGCAATCATCGAGCTCTCCGATCGGAGCGAGGCAATCGACCTCATTACCCTGACAGAGGCTCTCCGCGGCTCCAGTGATCTGGAAACCGTCGGCGGTCCCGGATATATCTCGTCGCTCACCTCCGCAGTTCCCACAAGCGCAAACGTCGAGTACTACGCGAAAATCGTCCGCGAAGCGAGCAGCCGTCGCCGCCTTCTGAAGATCGCCGCGGAGATTACCGCCTCGGCATTCGAGGAGGGCGTCGAGTCGCGGCTTATCATCGAGGAAGCCGAACGCAAGATTTTCGAGATCACCGATCTTCAGCAGACCGGTACTTTCAAGCGCGCCCGCGAGATCGTCGAAAAGACGATTGAGGCGATTGAAAAACTCTATCACACGAAGGACAGCTATACAGGGATTCCAGCCGGCTTCCCGGCGCTCGACAACATGACCAGCGGCTTCCAGAATTCCGAGTTCGTGATAATAGGCGCGCGCCCCTCGGTCGGAAAAACGGCGCTGGCGCTTACGATGGCGTCGAATATTTCCGTGCATCAGAAAATTCCCGTGGGATTCTTCACCCTGGAAATGTCGGATATGGCGTTGATGCAGCGGCTTGTGGCAAGCGAGGCGCGTATCGGGAGTCAGATGATTCGAACCGGAATGTTGCGTCCGTCTGATTTCAAGAACCTCACCGACGCGGCCGGGCTTATTTACGAGGCTCCCCTCTATATCGTCGACACGCCGAACATGCGTCTGCTCGACCTGCGTGCGCAGGCGCGGCGCATGAAGGCGCAGCTCGACGTGAAGATTATATTTGTCGACTATCTCACACTGATCGGCTCGGAAAATCCGGATCTGCCACGGCATGAACAGATCGCAGAGATTTCGCGCTCACTCAAGGCACTGGCGCGGGAGCTGAACATTCCGGTGGTGGCGCTCAGCCAGGTGAGCCGAGACAGTGAAGGAAAGCGTCCCACGCTCGCAAATATTCGTGAATCCGGGTCGATTGAACAGGACGCAGATGTCGTGATTTTTCTCCACCGAGAACGCAGCGGGGAGAAGGGGCCCGACGGTGACACGAACGTGATCGAGACCGAGTTGATTGTGGCGAAACAGCGCAATGGCCCGGTCGGTACAATCAGGATTGCATTCCTGCCGCAATACACAAAATTCGAATCACTGACCGATGAACCCGTGTAGGAGGTTGCCATGGGATTGAGCGACGAATACAACTTTGAAGAACTTAGGAACGATGCCGAACGGCTCGTAATCGACGAGCTGGAACAACAGCTGTTGAATGCGCCCGCGTCGGTATGCAGAACAGAAGAATGCATCCTCGACATGGCAGCGTTCGCGCTGAACATGGTGCGCCCGATGTATCGCGTAACCCTTCTCGGCAGGCTCTATGCAGCGAATGTCGAAGAGGGTTACGCGGAAGAGATTCGGCGAGCCGTCCAGAAGGCCATCCAGAAAGTCAACTCCAATCCTTCCTGACCTCCCGCCGCTCCATCAAAACCCCTGGCCCTGCGGCCCGGTATCACCCCTCAGCTTCAGACGAAAATCGGCCAGGGTGGACGACCTCCTGCCGAAGGTTGCGGTGGCGGGCGCTGAAACCAGCGTCAGATAGTGAGTCGGGTTGCCCGTGGACGAGGCGAGAAAATACCCATCCGGGGTAATTATCACCCAGCTGCCGTCGGGGAGGGCGTAGAAATCGAAAAGATGGTTGCGACTGGTCTCATCCCAGACCGAAACGCTACCGTCGCGGTTTACACCAAAAACCCGACCGTTCCGAGAGATGACTTTCCGCGGGATGTGGCCCGTCGCCCGCAACAGAGACATTCCGCTGCCGTCCCAGACCTGCACACGATCATAGCCAAGCGTTGTAAATACCTGGCCGCTGTCGTATGTAACCGAGGCCTGAATATCCTCCCCCGCATAACTGGCAAGGGTCTCGCGCCGCGAAAAATCTGTGCCCGAGTAACGCGTCAGCACCGTCGCCTCAGATCCATTCTGATGCTGCAGGCCCAGTGAAAAGAGCGAACCGTGTTGCCCGTCGAACGCGAGATCGAACACCAGGAAGGAATCGGCCCCAATCGAGACGGTTTCGCCTGTGCTCGGGTTGACGCGTGTCAGGGAAGAATCGAGGACATTCGAGTTGTTCTTTCCAATGATTACGCCGTAGCTTCCGGTGAAGGCCGCGGTAAGTGTACCTGCGGAGGTGAAAGAGAAGTCGGTGTTGAAGGAATAGGAGTTGAGCAGCCGAATGCGTCCGTTTCGCTCGAGCGATAGAATATCCGATCCTGCGTCGTTCAGCTCGAGGATCGGAGACTCGAACTGGCTGTAACTGCTGCCGATTGTGAGTGTTGCGGGATCGATGGACAGCAGATCCCCGTTTGCATCTCCCATGCGATAGAGAAACAGGCGGCGATTCGAAAGCGCAAGTAGCCCGCTCGGCGAGTTGAAGGGGTTGCCTATCCCGTTTTCACTCAAAAGAGAAACCTGGGAAAGAGGCTCCGAAGAAGTGAAGAAATCGGACCGAATGCTGACCACTCCCGAACTTGTGGCAGCGAAAAACCTGTCGTCGCTGAATGCGATGTCGGTGATGGGAACCACGACGTTTGGTCCAAAGGAGGCGGGGCCGCTGCCGTACCGGGCATAACTGTCGATCTTTCCTCCCGGACGACCTATCAGGATTCCGCCGTTTCGCAACAGGAATGCGGTAACGGTTCCCGAGATCTCGCTGTTCGCCAGGTAAATTTCCGAGAGCTGGCCGTCCCGGACCGAGTAGAGTGCGACCTGGCTCGTTCCGGGTTTCGCCGTTGGCGGTGAGTAGAGGACGGCGACCTCCTGGCGTCCCTTGTCGACGCTGATCGCCTGGACATTTCCCAGGTCCCGTTGCGAAGCGATGCTCCCTGATACCAGGTTTACGACGGCGAAGGTCGTTCCAACGACCGCTGCGACATAAGCGTCGTTAATCGCCACAACCTGGTCGAGATTGGGAACGGTGGGAATAGTTGTCTTTTCAACGCCACTTTGAAGATCCCAGTAGATGAGATTTCCGCTCGACGGCGAATAGGTCATTATTGTTCGCTCGCTGGTGGAGACCATGGCGTATCGTACGATTCCAAATCCATTGGGCAGATACGATAGCTCGTTGCCGTTCCCGGAGTTCAGGAATGTGAGGCTGTTCCAGTGTGTACGGCCATAAAGCAGGAATGTTCCCTGTGGGCTGTATTGGACAAAAAGGGGAACCTCCGTCAGCGGCCGCGTGAACAGTCTCGTTCCCGTGTTCCAGTCCCAGACACTGAGTTGGATAAAAACACCGCCATCGCTCACAATAGCCGCCAGTTCAGGTCCTGCCGGATTGACCGCAATCGAAACAACCGGCAGATGTGATATTCTGATTACCTGCTGTAGATCACCCGACCGGTCGTCCCAGATGCGGACCGTTCCGTCGTTTGACGCAGTAAACAGATAGCCGGTCCTCTCATCCCGAACCATTTGGGTAACGGACGCGGTGTGTCCGCTATTGAGGAGAACGTGCGGCCGGTCCATTCTCGGGGCCGCAGGGGCGTCGTTGGAAGCGAATGCGGCGCTCGTTGCGCACCCCGTAAACGCCGCGAATAGCACCGCCACCCACAGAAGTTGAAGGACATCGCGTACCATGGGACGTTCTTTGCTTTGCGTCTCGTTGGTGGAGGAATCTGTCATTGCTATTGCCTCACGAAGTAGAGTATATCGTTGAAAAACGCAAAGAAAATGAGTAAAAACACAATTGCGACGCCGACCATCTGGTATCGATGAACGTAACGCGGCTTGAGCGGCCGTCGGCTTACCCCCTCTATTGCAGAAAGCAGGATCTGGCCGCCGTCCAGCACCGGAATCGGTAGCAGGTTCATGAAGAATAGGACCACACTCAACAGGCTGAGAAAGTTGAAGAACGAGATGAATCCGGCACGAGCGCTTGTTGCGAACCCCTGTGTCGCCACCTCTCCGACGAGATAGGTAATCCTGACCGGCCCGGCAACCGCCTGGCTGAGATCGACGCCCCGAAACAGAAGTCCGATCCCGGAAATGGTCAGCGTCAGGGTGCGAACTGTCTCAGAGGCGCCTTTTGCGATCGCCTGGGCGGGGTTCAGGGGCGGGGTGTGTACGGTGAGACCGCGGAATCGGATCCCGGCGTCCGTGACCGCAGGCAGGTTTGCCTTCGCCTGATCGCTCAGGGGAATTGTGATAGGAACGGTCTGCCTCTGTCCGTCCCGCTCGAGGGTTATCCGAGTCTTCTGTCCGGAGAGGCTGTTTACGATAGTTTGAAATCCCATCGATTGTTCCACGGCCTTGCCATCGATAGATATTACGCGGTCGCCGGGTCTGATCCCCGCGTCTTTGGCGGCCCCTTTCACGGACCCGACGATCGGATCGACCCACGGATAGATGCCGATTCGGCCGGCACCCGTCGATTTGTTGAGCGATGGGGTAACAGAAAGCGGTTCGCGAGTTCCGTCCGCGCGAATAACGAGGAAGCGGAGCGTTGCATCGGGGTTGGGGGTAACCGCCTGCTCGATGTCACGGAAATCCGAGATCTTTGCTCCGCCGATCTCGATAATGCGATCTCCTGTCTTGAGGCCCGCCTGTGTGGCGGGAAATGGTCCGGAGCTCGTTACCGACGGATAGTCGGATTCCAGGATAATCCGATTGCCGTAAGTCTGAATGGTAAAACCTGCGTACCATACGATCGACAGAACAACAACGGCAAAGAGGAGGTTCATAGCCGGACCGGCCAGCAGAACAAGAACTCGCTGCCAGGGCCGGGCAGTATAGAAGGCTCCCTTCTCCTTCGGAATTGTCTCTTCGCGGTTCTCATACGCCTTCTGAAGGGCGTGCTCGCCCTTCATCTTGCAATATCCTCCCAGCGGAATCAGTGAGATTCGATATTCGGTTCCGCGAAACGTATATCCTATCAGCTTCTTTCCCCAACCGATAGAAAAGGCTTCAACCTCGATCCCGACAAGTTTCGCGACGATGAGGTGTCCCGCTTCGTGGACAAAGACTACGAGACCAAGGCCGACCAGCCCGATTAGTATCTGCAGAATCATGTGGCTCCTTTGTTACGATTGAAACAGTACCTGATAAAGATAATAAAAAACCGGTGCGGCAAAAATCGGTGAATCCACCGAATCGAGAATACCACCGCGGCCCGGAACGAGTTGGCCGGAATCCTTCATGGTGGCGGAACGCTTCAGGGCGGATTCGATGAGATCGCCGAGAATCACGACGATTCCCAGAGCTCCGCCAAAAAGAAGCCGGGTACCGAGATGTCCGGGAAAGAGTGTGGGGCGCAGCAGCTGAGCCACCAGAATGACCGCCGGCGACATGACAAACCCGGCGAAAAAGCCGACGAGGCTCTTGTTGGGGCTTACCGCGAGAACGCCGCGCGATGACTTCCCGAACAGTCTGCCCGCAATATAGGCCATTGTGTCGTTGAAGTAGACTGCACAGACAAAAACGAGAATCAAGGCGGTCGCGTCGGGCAAGCTGCTCAGGCGAACGATGTAGGAGATGAAAAGCCCCGGGTAGATCAAGAGCGTGAGATTCGCCGATACCACCGGAAGAATTGTTTGAAACTCCGTTTCGTTCTTTCGGAAAACCTGCGCCGCAAGCACAAGACCGGCCACGGCGACGATCGCGAAAACGGTGGCCTCGAAGCGAAATATGTGAAAAACTTCGAGAAGGGCGAGAAGTGGCAGCAGCCCGCCGATGACGGGTACAAAAACTCTGCTCGCGCGGTAGCCGCCAGCCTTGCGCGAAAAGAATTGCGCAACTTCCACTGCGGCGATGCATGAAACGGCAATCGCGAGAAGATTGAAGACAAGATGGTTCTGTTCCGGCAGCAGATAGACGACTGCAAAAAGGAACGGAATCGCCACAAACCAGAGGAGAATACGAAGCACAAGATTGTTGTTCATTACGCGCCACCGAATCGGCGGGACCGACGCTGGTACTCCGCGATCGATTTTTCCAAATCGTCGCCGGTCCAGGCGGGCCAGAGGGTATCACTGAAAAGAAACTCCGAATAGGCGGATTCCCAAAGGAGAAAGTTGCTGATTCGGCGCTCACCGCCGGATTGTATTATGAGGTCAGGTTCGGGAAACTCGGGAAGATCGAGGTGACCGCGGAGGGCCTCTTCGGTAATTGCCGCAGCCGTACGGGTTTCGGGCCTTTCGCCGTCGCCGGCAACCGCTCCGGAGAGCCAACGGTTCACCGCGCGGACTATTTCGCTTCGGCCGCCGTTATTGAAGGCGAGATTCACCGAGATTTCGGTAAAACGCCCGGTCGCCCTTTCAATCGTTTCCAGATCGTTTCTCGCAGTCACCGACAGGCCCGAAGCGTCACCGCTATGGACGATCCGAACTCCATACTGCTCGGCGATCTGTTGCAGCTGGTTGCGCATGATGCGAAGTAAAACACCGGCGGGTATCCCCGTTCTCGATGCTTTGTCACCGGGGAAAGGATAGAAAGAAAGGAAGGAGATGCCGATCTTGCGAGCCGCGATAACCACGTTCCAGGCTGCTCGCAATCCCGCGAGCCGCACGCTGCTCCAGGATCCGCCGTGCTCGGAAATCCACTTTTCGTGCCCATCCATCACGATCCCGACATGGCGGGGCAGGCGGGTCCGATCAATGGTGGCGTCAAGTGGGCCTGGCATGTGGTCTCCGGTGTGGCACGAATCTAGATCTCGAGAATCTCGTGCTCCTTTTCCTCGAGGTGCTTATTGATCTCTTCGATGTAACGGTCTGTGAGCTTCTGAATTTCGTCCACGCCGCGCTTTTCCTCGTCCTCACTGATATCGCTCGTTTTTTGAAGTCCTTTCAACTCTTCATTCGCGTCGCGTCTCACATTGCGAATTGCTACTCGACTCTGTTCAGCCACGCCCTTCGCGATCTTCACGTACTCTTTGCGGCGCTCTTCGGTGAGCGGTGGAATGTTGATGCGAATCACTTTTCCATCGTTATTCGGGTTGAGGGAGAGCTCTGACTTTTGAATTGCCTTTTCGATTTCTCCCAGGACTGCCTTGTCCCAGGGCTGGATGACGACAAGTCGCGCCTCGGGAATTGAAATTGTCGCAAGTTGGTTAAGAGGCGTTGGATTCCCGTAGTAGTCGACGCGAATCTTGTCAAAAAGCGCTGCTGACGCGCGTCCTGTGCGTATACCGCTCAGGTCCTCGGTGAGAGACTTCAGCGTCTTCTTCATCTTCTCTTCGGTCTCTTTGTTTACGCGCTCCATTCGTCACTCCATGGATAGGCGACTGCCTCGCTCGACTGCGGGGCAGTCTGTCAACGGCTATTCCGAAAGCTCCTCGCCGACACGGTAGTATCGGAACCCCGACACCGCAATCTTGCCGCCGGCAGCCTTCCCCACGTCCTCGGCGACCTTCGAGACGGACCGCTTGTCGTCCTTCACAAACGGCTGGTCGAGAAGACAAATCTCCGAGTACAACTTCTTGAGCTTTCCTTTCACAATTCCGGCGAGCACATTCTCCGGTTTTCCGAGATTCTTCGCCTGAACCTGAAAGATTTCTTCCTGTTCCTTACGGTAATCCTCGCTCACGTCGGCTTCGGAAAGAAACATGGGACTGAACGCCGCGACGTGCAGCGCACAGTCGAAGGCAAACTCTTTAACCTGGTCGTTTTTCAAGAGCTCCGACTTATCAGCCTTCACCGTGACGATGACGCCGATTCTTGCGGCGTCTCCGTGAAGGTACTGCACTGCAAGCTCGTCGGCGCCGACGCTAAGCAGGTCGAAGCGTCGCAGCGACATGTTCTCTTTGATGAGGGCGACGGCGTCGGTCACCTTTCCCTGCAGTGATGCATCATCCTGGGCCGGGCCTCGGGCTATGACATCCTGAATGAGTGCCTCACCCAACTCGACGAATTTCTCGTTGCGGGCGACAAAATCGGTTTCACAGGAAAGTTCAAGAATGGCCGCCTTTGCGCCTGAAATACGCGTGAAAACCCGTCCTTCGTTCGTAGCCCTGCCGCTTCGTTTGGCGGCGGCGGCGAGGCCGAGCTCTTTGAGTATTTTTTCGGCTTTCGCTAGGTCCCCGCCTGCGTCACCAAGCGCCTTCTTGCAGTCCATCATTCCGGCTCCGGTCTTTTCCCGAAGCCTGCGTACGTCTTCCGCCCTGATCTCCACGGTATACTCCTTATTCCTGGTACAGTTCTTCTTCAGCGATACCGGCGACCACGGATTCCTCTTCCTCTTTCGGGACTGCTTCGCTTTTCGCCGTCTTCTTGTCGTCCTTTTCGGGATCGTAGTCGGAGTAGTCTTCCGCAGAGAAGGTCTCTTCCTCGGCTGATTCGGTCTCTCCGATCTGTGCCGCTACGGGACTTCGTTCAACGTCGTCCCCTTCGGTCTCCTGGTCACGTCCCTCGGTCTCCTCGGCATCGACTGGCGCGTTCTCTGAGTCTTCTTCCTCATTGAGGCTTTCGATGACCTCGAGGCCTATCTCATTGTCTGCTTCGATGACGGCTTTTGAGATTATTTGCGTGAAAAGTGTAATGGAACGAATCGCATCGTCATTTCCCGGAATTGGAAAGTCGATCCCCTCCGGGTTGCAGTTGGTGTCCACGACGGCCACGATCGGGATGCCGATTCGCTGAGCCTCGGCAACAGCAATGGCCTCCTTGCGTGTGTCAATGACGAACACAATACCGGGAAGGTCCTTCATCTCCTTGATGCCGCCAAGGTTCTTCTCGAGCTTGGTCTTTTCCTTCATGAGGCGCGCGACCTCTTTCTTGGTCAAGCTCTCGAAGGTGCCGTCGATTTCCATCTTCTCGATTTTCTTGAGCCGCGAAATCGACCGCTTGATCGTGCTGAAGTTGGTGAGCATGCCGCCGAGCCATCGGTTGTTCACATAGAACATTCCGCATTTCTGGGCTTCACGTTCGATTGCCTGCTGCGCCTGTTTCTTGGTTCCGACAAAAAGGACGGACTTGTTCGCGAGAACCGCTTTGCGGACCGCGTCATAAGCGTCTTTGATGCAGACAATGGTCTTCTGCAAATCGATGATGTGGATTCCGTTCCGCGAAGTGAAGATAAACTTCTTCATGCGCGGATCCCACCGCTTGGTCTGATGGCCGAAGTGCACACCGGACTCAAGCAGGTTCTTCATGGTAACTACTGCCAAGATACCCTCCTATTCCCTGCGCAGACACGAACGGCGAGATCCCGTTGCGACGCCCAGGGTCCATCTCTAATTCTCGAATTCAATTCGGGTCAGCAAAGACGCCGGCCGAAGTGTATTCGGAAGATTTGCCGCCGACTATGCCGACAGCGTATAATTATGCTCCCTCAACATGCCATATAATCGATGGATAGGCAAGCCCACGACAGTCGAATAGGACCCGTCGATACGTTCGATGAGACAGGCGCCGCGAACCTGGATCCGATATCCTCCTGCCGCGCCCTGCCATTCTTCGGTTTCGAGATACCACTCGATGTCCTCGCGGGACAGCGAAGAAAAGTGGACAACGGTTCGTTCATGGGCGGAAACGACCTTGCGGTTGCCGGCGACCGCAAGGGCGATCCCGGTGAGTACCTCGTGGCTCGAGCCCGAAAAGGCCTCGAGGAACGCACGGGCTTCCTCTCGTGATCGCGGTTTTCCGATGCGTTTCCCGGCGTGAACGATTACCGTGTCGGCGCCAACGATCCAGTTTCCCGCAAGCCGGTACGCCTTTCGAACGGCCTCTACCTTTTCGCGCGCGAGCGTTTCTACGAGGTCGGCTGGGCTGCCCTCTCTGTCAAGGTCCTCGTCGACGGCGGCGGTGAGGACCCGAAATGGAATTCCCAGCCGCTGAAGAATTTCGCGCCGCTGCGGTGATGTAGACGCGAGAGTAATAGTTTCCATGGTTAGATCATCCTGATAGTCGAATGAGGCCGGCGCTCGTTCGGGAATCCCCGGGGCGGCCGGTTCTCTTTAGAGAGCCTTGAAAATCAAAATCCCCGGTATCAGCCCAAGGAGCGTCCCCGGGTTGACGTGGATACTGGCGGCGATGACGCCGATATCGAATCCGACGGGTCCCGCTTCCAGATTGAGGGGCGCTCCAGCGAGCGCAAGAATGCGTTCCAGAATTGTCCAGCTGAACGTCCCGATAATGAGCGAAAGTCCCACGACCAGAACAAAGAGCCCGCGGCTGCGTTGGGTTAGCTTCATCGTCGCAAGGTATTGTACGCGGCGGGACACCGCTGTCAAGCGGCCGCCATCCGCTCTTCCCTCGAGCGCACGGGAGGCCGCGTCTGCGTTGCCGACTGTTGACAACGACATCGGTTCCCCGCTACGTTTGCAAGTGTAGATTGCGCCGCGCTGTAGCGAAATATGCAGTTGCGCAGCAACTGCAAGGCATAGCGCTTTGCACGGGCACGTAGCTCAGTTGGATAGAGCGTCAGCCTCCGGAGCTGAAGGTCGTGGGTTCGAGACCCGCCGTGCTCAGAAATCTCCTATACGGATTTTCGTACTCCGCATATTCGGATAACATCGTCTCATGAGTGGTTGCGGTCTGCTAGTCATCCAGCACGTCGAGTTCGAGGGGCCCGGTCACATTCTGGAGTGGGCGTCACTCCGCAATGTGCCGATGAGCCTATTCCGGCCGTACGAGGAAATCGCCTTCCCGGCGCTCGGAGATCTTGGGCTTCTGGTCATACTTGGCGGTCCGATGTCCGTGTACGAGCGCGACCGCTATTCCTGGTTCGACGCCGAAATAGCGTTCCTGTCACGATCGATCGAAGCCGGTGCGGCTGTGCTCGGCATTTGCCTGGGCGCGCAGATTATCGCGCACACTCTGGGCGCCCGGGTTGCCGCGCAGCCTGCGCCCGAAATCGGCTGGTTCCCGGTGAAAATGTCGGCGGAGGGAAGCGCACATCCGATTTTTGCCGCCTTCCCGGAAGACTTCCGGGCTCTCCACTGGCATGGCGACACCTTCTCGATTCCGCCTGGAGCGGTTCATACCGCATCGAGCGCAGGCTGTCCCAACCAGGCGTTTGTCTACGGCGATCGGGTCGTCGGTCTGCAGTTTCACCTGGAGGCGACCGAGGAGTCGCTCCAGATATTGGTCGACAATTCATGGGACTCGACTTTTTCGGGGCGGTTCGTGATGCCGAAGGAACAGATCATCGCCGGAATTGAAACCGGATCGAATAATCGTGAGTTACTTTTTTCGCTGCTGGATTCTCTACAGGAAAAAGCGGCGTTGCGGACCGAGGAGTAGAAACATGAAAGCGCTTGTTCATACGGCACCATTCTCCTTCGAGTATCGGGAGGTCGAAGAGCCGCGTCCGGGATCCGGAGAGCTTCTGATCCGTATCGAGTCGGTCGGTATCTGCGGAAGTGATGTTCATGGTATGAGCGGAAAAACCGGCCGCCGTATTCCCCCCGTGATAATGGGGCACGAAGCCGCCGGGGTTGTCGTCGAACCGGCGCCTTCGGGGACGGGGTCGCGGTTCAAAGCCGGGGACCGCGTAACCTTCGATTCGACAATATACTGCAATCAGTGTCGCTACTGCCTGGCGGGACGGGTCAACCTTTGTGAGAACCGGCGCGTGCTCGGCGTTTCGTGCGAAGAATATCGCAGGGACGGGGCAATGGCCGAATATGTCGCCGTACCCGAGCACATCGTATACCGACTTCCGGACCGGATGAGCTTCGATCAGGCGGCCATGATCGAACCGGTTTCCATCGGTTTCCATGCGGTCGATCGAGCCGCCCCGCGGATCGGAGATAGTGCGCTTGTGATCGGGTGCGGCATCATCGGGCAATTCGCAATTCAGGCGGCAAAGCTTGCCGGATGCGGTTATGTGGCGGCGGCTGACCTGGACGCGGGACGGCTCGAAATGGCAAGAAAGCTGGGTGCGGACACTGCAGTGGACAGCGGCTCCGGGTCCTGGAAGAGTGAGCTGCGCGGCGAGCTCGAACGGCGCGGCGGCCATTCCGGATTCGATCACGTTTTCGAAGCCGTAGGACTCGAAGTTACCGTTCAGTCTGCGATGGACCTGGTGAGAAAAGGCGGGAAGACGATTCTCATCGGCAATGTGTCGCCCGAAATACGGGTGCCTCTGCAACGGATTGTCACCGGAGAGCTGGACGTGCTCGGCTCCTGTGCCTCCGCCGGCGAATACCGCGCCTGCATAGAAATGATTGCCGCGGGGCGCATACAGGTGGATCCGCTCATCAGTCGAAAGGCGCCACTCTCGGAAGGTGCCCGCTGGTTTCACGAGCTCGGCGGAACGGCGTCCGGCCCGAAAGAGACCCTGTTCAAGGTTCTTCTCGATCCAAACGAAGGGAGTAAACACGAATGAGCGGGAATATCTTTGATCTTTCCGGTTGTACAGCCGTGGTCACTGGCGGGTCGCGCGGGCTTGGCAGCTACATGGCGCGGGCTCTTGCGCGCTCCGGGGCGCGTCTGATCATCACCGCAAGAAGGGTATCCGATTGCGAAGCAACTCTCGACGAGCTGCGAAGGATTGCGAAGTCGAACGTTAGGGCGGCAGAGCCTGAGGCGTTTTCCCTCGACGTAACCGACAGGGAAAGCGTTTCGCGGTTCGGCGAAACTGTTTCCTCCTTTCCGGGCGGCGTTCAGATTCTTGTGAACAATGCCGGGTGCAATATCCGGAAACCTTTTCTCGACTTCACCTGGGAGGAGTGGGACCGCGTGCTCGACACCAACCTGAAGGGCGGGTTCTTTGTCACCCAGGTTGTGGCGCCGGGAATGATCGATCGGAAGTACGGCCGGATTATCAATATTGGCTCGGTTACGACCGCCTTCGGATACGCCGGCATCGCCCCCTATTGTGCGTCGCGGGGCGGCGTCGGACAGGTGACAAAGGCGCTTGCCGATGAGCTTGGGCCTCACGGGATTACCGTGAACTGTCTCGCGCCCGGCTGGTTTCGGACCGAGCAGAACAAAGCACTGTACGAGAGTCGGGAATGGCTCGCCTACATAACCGACCGAATCCCGGTGAAGCGACCGGGGAAACCCACAGACCTCGACGGGGCGGTAGTATTTCTTGCCTCGCGCGAGTCGGAGTACGTCTCCGGCCAGACTCTGTTTGTCGACGGCGGCATCACTACCGGTGCGACAAAGGCGACTGTCTGAGAAGGATCGATGGAACCTCCTGTCCGGCCTTTACTCCGAATCGATTGCCG
The DNA here is from genome assembly GCA_963832675.1 of uncultured Spirochaetota bacterium. Lineage (GTDB taxonomy): Bacteria > Spirochaetota > Spirochaetia > DSM-27196 > DATKUC01 > DATKUC01. The sequence continues at coordinate 48,105 of CAWHUY010000014.1, forward strand.
CAGTACATTACTAATCGTGTCGGGTAGTTGCGTCTGCAGGTTGCGAAAATGAAGAATCCACGCTACGACGGGAGATGGTTCAGGGGTGGGAATTTTTTCGCCGTCTTTTTCCGAGGAATCGGGCTTGCGATGCTTGCCGGCGGCGCCATCTACGGCGTTGTGATTTTTTCCTTCACCAGCCGCGCCGTGCATGCTGAGGGCAGGGTGATCAGGATGGACACGGTGAAGAGCGCGCTTCCCTTCATGGAGCAGGTGAAAGGGAGCGGAGTGCTCCTCTACCCGGTGGTGAGTTACACAACGGAAAGCGGAAAGAGCGTAGACTTCAGGGCCGCGTCAGGTAGCCCGCACCCGCGGTATTCCGTCGGCGATCTGGTGCCGGTCATGTACGATCCCGCAAGTCCGAGTGAAGGTCGGGTCGACACGCTCATGGGCGTGTGGGGCGCTCCGCTTATTCTACTTGGCATCGGCGCTGCCTTCCTGCTCCTCGGTTTTCTCGCACCCTTGGGCTTCGGCAACATACCACGGCGGCTCTCCTCCGATGGTTGAAACTGCGGGCTGATTCGGCCGACCCGGGAACCCGACCCTTGTTTGCTCGGGGACAAAGACGTACAGTTACGCCGTGAGTGTGAAATCCGACGCAGATCCGGACCGGCCGCTATTCGCCCCAAATCCGGAGTGTACTCCGACCACGGGTCTTCCGGGACTGGATGCGGTGCTCCAGGGGCTGCAACCAGGCGACAATCTGGTATGGCGCGTAGATTCAGTGGATCATTATATGATCTTTGCGCGCGCGGCGCTCCGGCACGCGGTCGACTGCGGGATCTCGCCGGTCTACTTTCGGTTTGCGAGTCATCCTTCCATCGCGGAAGGAGTTCCCGAGACCATTGTTCACGAGGTTCAGCCGACTCTCGGATTTGAGCACTTCATCACTCAGATTCATCAATACATCAAGCAGCACGGGCGAGGCGGTCTCTACATTTTCGATTCATTGTCCGAGCTTTCGAATTCGATCTACAGTGACCGCATGATCGGCAATTTCTTTTCCCTGACCTGTCCGCTCCTGCTGGAATTGGACGCGATCGCATACTTCGTGCTTTACCGCTATTTTCACTCGTATCACGCTACCACGCCGATCATAACCACCACGCAGATACTTCTGGACGTCTACAATCACGAGGGAACTTACTTCCTGCAGCCGATTAAAGTTACCGATCGCATTTCGCCCACTATGTTCATGCTCCATCGGTGGGAGAACGAACGCTTTGTACCGGTTAAGGACAGCGGGACGATCACCGAAGTGACGACGGAATCGCCATGGCCGGGGCTTCCGTCGGCGAGTTACCGCATGATCGGGGTGTGGGACAAGACATTTGTGGTGGCCGAAAGCGTGCAGAAGGATTATGAAGCCGGCGATTGCCCGAAGGAGCGGTACGACCGAGTCTTCCATCGGGTCCTGGAGCTGATCATCTCGCGTGATCCTCCAATGCGGGACCTCGCGGCGCGCTACTTCACGCTCAAGGACGTGATCGAAATCTGGAAGCGAATGATCGGGACCGGGATGATCGGCGGGAAATCGGTCGGAATGCTCCTTGCTCGCGCTATCCTGCGTGCGGCCGGCGACCGCTGGGTTCGCCTTTTGGAAAAGCACGATTCGTTCTTCATAGGATCCGACGTATTCTACACGTTCCTGGTTCAGAATGAGTGCTGGTGGGCTCGCCAGCAACAGAAGGATTCGCAAACTTTTCTCAAGGGAAACGAGTCAGTGCGGCGACGCATTCTCCGCGGTCGATTTGCCGAGTATATAGTTGCCCGGTTCAGCGACATGCTCGACTACTTCGGGCCGTTCCCGATCATTGTACGCTCATCGAGTCTCCTCGAAGACAACTTCGGAAACGCATTCGCGGGCAAGTACGATAGTGTGTTCTGCACAAACCAGGGTACCAAGGCGGAAAGGCTTCGCGAGTTCATGCAGGCGGTCAGAATTATCTACGCCAGCACGATGAGCGCGGACGCACTCGTCTACCGACAGGCGCGGGGTGTGCTCGACAAGGACGAGCAGATGGCTCTGCTTGTTCAGAGGGTCTCGGGAAGACCCTACGGTCGATACTACCTCCCTCAGCTCGCGGGCGTCGGATTTTCAGTGAATCCCTACCGATGGCACGAAGACATCGACCCGGAGGCGGGGATGATCCGGCTCGTATTCGGGCTCGGCACCCGCGCAGTCAACCGTTCCGATGACGACTATACGCGGGTGGTCGCGCTCAACGCCCCCGAAAAGCATCCACAGGCGAACATGGACGATGTCCGCCGGTTCACTCAACATCGGGTAGATGTGCTTGACCTGGACGAAAGGACGAACGCGACCCTTGATTTCGGCGTTCTTGCCTCAGTTGCCGATGAGGCCCCACTCAATCTTTTTGCCAGCCGCGACCGAGAGCTCGAGCGCCGCACGCGTCAGATGGCTTCCGCCAGACAATCTTCGGACGGACACGTGGTGACCCAGACTCATCTGCTTCTTACGTTCGACGGGCTCCTGCGCGACACCGGTTTTGTCGCAGACATGCGCGACCTGATGCGAACGGTCCGCGACGCTTACGGTACCCATGTCGATATCGAGTTCACTACCAACTTTTCGACCGACGGCTCCTATCTCATCAATCTTGTCCAATGCCGGCCGCTCCAGATGCAGCTTGGAGGGAAGGTGCTTACGCCGCTTCCGGAAATCCCGGACGAAGACATCCTGATGAAGGCAAACGGCGGCGTGATTGGTCATAGCCGCATGCTGGAGGTCGATGTCGTCATCTATGTGGTTCCGGAACTGTACGGAGTGATGCCGGAGCAGGAGCGGTTCGCCACGGCCCGCTTGGTGGGAAAGATCGTGCATTCCCCGGAGCTCGATGGGAGGAATATTGTGCTCGTCGGCCCGGGCCGCTGGGGCACGAGTACTCCCAGCCTGGGCGTGCCGGTGTCGTTTGCAGAAATTAATCGCGTGGCCGTGCTCTGCGAAATCGACACCATGCACGAGGGCCTTTCACCCGATCTTTCCCTCGGGACTCACTTTTTCAACGAGCTCGTTGAGATGAACATGCTCTACCTGGCCTACTTCACCGGGGACAAGCGCAATATCTTCAACTCCGACATGCTCGCGGCCGCGCCCAACGAGCTTTCCCGACTGGTAACAAACGGTCGGGGTCACGTCGATAGCGTACGCGTCATCCTCACGCCGCTTGGGAACGGAAAACCGCTGCTTTACCTGAACGCGAACTCGGTTGATCAGGTTGCCGCGCTCTATCGCGGCAACTAGTCCGGCTACACGATCCCCTGATCGAGCATCGCGTCGGCAACTTTCACAAATCCAGCTATGTTCGCGCCGATCAGATAGTCGCCGGGTGCGCCGTATGTTTCGGACGCCTGCCGTGCCGCGTCATGTATCGCCTTCATGATCGACTTGAGCCGGGCGTCCACCTCTTCCCTCGTCCAGTTGAGCCGGGAGGCGTTCTGAGCCATTTCGAGCCCGGAAACCGCCACACCGCCGGCATTTGCGGCCTTCGCCGGTCCGTAGAGGATCTTCGCCTTGGTGAAAAGCTCGATGCCTTCGAGCGTGGTGGGCATGTTTGCCCCCTCGGCAACCAGCTGGCACCCGTTCTTGAGAAGCTGATCGGCATCGTTCTTGTCGATCTCGTTCTGTGTCGCACTCGGGAAGGCGGCGAACACGGGGACCGTCCAGGGGAGTTTTCCCTCGAAGTAGCTCACCTTGAATTTGTCTGCGTACTCTTTTATTCGGCCGCGTCGAACGTTCTTCAGCTCCATGACGAACGCAAGCTTTTCCGGGGTCACCCCGCCCGGGTCGTGAACAAAGCCGTTTGAGTCGGAGAGGGTGACCGCTTTGCCGCCAAGCTGGTTGATCTTTTCTACGGTGTACTGCGCAACGTTTCCCGACCCCGAGACCGCACAGGTTTTTCCCTCGATCGAATCGCCCCGGGTGGCCAGCATCTCCTGCGCGAAGTATACCGCTCCATACCCGGTTGCTTCCGGACGAATGAGCGATCCACCCCAGTTGAGCCCCTTCCCGGTGAGCACACCCGTCGCGACGTTTGCGAGCCGTTTGTACTGTCCGTAAAGGTAGCCTATTTCCCTGCCGCCGACTCCTATGTCCCCCGCCGGGACGTCGGTATCCGCTGCAATGTGGCGGAACAGCTCGCTCATAAAAGACTGGCAGAAGCGCATTACTTCGGCGTCCGATTTTCCTTTCGGATCAAAGTCGCTGCCGCCCTTGCCGCCGCCCATTGCCAGCGTAGTCAACGAGTTCTTGAACACCTGCTCGAAAGCGAGAAACTTGAGGATGCCGAGGTAGACCGTGGGATGGAATCTCAAGCCCCCTTTGTAGGGCCCGATCGCGCTGTTGAACTGGATGCGGAATCCGCGATTTACCTGGCATCGACCTTTGTCGTCGAGCCAGGGAACCCGGAACATCACTACCCGTTCCGGCTCCACAATTCGTTCGAGGATCTGTTCTTCCTGGTATTCGGGGTGCGCCTTGATCACCGGTTCGAGACTCCAGAGAACCTCACGAACCGCCTGGTGGAACTCAACTTCACCGGGATTTCGTTTCTTTACCGTTTCAAATAGGTCGCTGATGTATTGCATCATGATGAGAACTCCTTCACCTACAGTATGAACCGGGGTTTCCGGCCACGCAAGCATTTTTCGATCCGACCGGGCGCGCTTGATTCCGCCCGGGCCGGCAGATACTATGGCAATAAAGGAAGCGGCGATGGACAAAGACACCGAGGAAGTTCTGGGCTTCTTCAGCCAGATAAGCGCGATTCCGCGCGAGTCCGGTTCGGAAACCCGAATTCGGGAATGGCTCGCGGCGTGGGCGCGGGAACGGCGTTTCCGGGCAAAGCAGGATTCGGCAGGAAATCTTCTCATCGCGGTCCCCGCATCAGAAGGGATGGAGGCTGCGCCACCCCTGGCTCTTCAGGCCCACATGGACATGGTGTGCGAGAAAACGCCGGAATCCAATCACAACTTCAGTACCGATCCGATCCGGCTGGTGTATGACGGGGAGTGGCTGCGCGCGGACGGTACGACTCTGGGAGCCGACAACGGAATCGGAATTGCATTTGCTCTTGCTGCGGCATCCGCAGATACACTGCGCCATCCGGCACTGGAATTGCTCTTTACCGTCGATGAGGAGACCGGCCTCACCGGTGCGAAGGGGCTCGACCCCGATTTCCTCCACGCGAATACGCTTATCAACATCGATTCGGAGGACGAAGGCGTTTTCACCGTGGGGTGTGCCGGCGGCAGAAACACGGAAATCAGTTTCGATACCGCCACCGTGCCGCCACCACCGGGATTTGAGACTATGACGATCACGGTCGCCGGACTTCTCGGTGGGCATTCGGGCGTCGGGATCCACCGCGTGCACGGTAACGCGAACGCGATTCTGGTGCGGTTTCTCGCCGGGCTTCTGCCGGAATTCGGCGTCCGGATCGCGCGCATTACCGGAGGGAGCGCCCACAATGCGATTCCTCGTGACGCAGCAGCCGTTGTTTTTTGCGATCCGGCCGGCGGTGATCTGCTGGTCGAAAAGGCACGCGCATTCACCGGTGAAGTTCGAGGTGAACTCGGTGGATCGGAGCCGAGTTTCCAGCTGACCTGCGAGCGCGGCGTTTCCGCGGCAATTGCCGCATCGGGTGGAGAATCCATCGTTACCGTGCTTCGCGACGAGGACGCCGAACGACTGTTGAGGGGACTTCGCGCGTTGCCCCATGGGGTATGGCGAATGTCACCGGAAATCACCGGACACGTGCAGACGTCCACGAACTTCGCCGCCGTGAGTTTTGCTTCGGGCCGGGAGCCGGGCCCTGGACGGGTGTCGGTGCTCACAAGCCAGCGATCGTCGGTGATGTCGGAGCTCGCCGACCTTGGCGGGGTAGTAGCCGATCTGGCGCGACTGGCCGGAGGTGAGGCAACGGTGGATGTCGAATATCCGGCCTGGCGGCCGGACATGCAATCTCCACTCCTCGCGCGATGCAGGGAAACCTATCGCGAGCTTTTCGGCAGAGAAGCAGTAGTCGAAGTGGTCCACGCCGGTCTGGAGTGCGGAGTCATCGGGGCGGCGAAGCCGGGTATGGACATGATCTCCATTGGTGCCACGATCCGTGGCGCCCACTCGCCGGGCGAGTGTCTTTTCGTGCCGTCGATTGGAAGGTCTGGCGCATTCTATCCAGCGCTCATCACGTCCTACGCTGCCTGAAGCCGGTAGCTTGCTGCGCGCTGCCCGGCCAGCGGCGCGACTGGGCTCAGCTGCGGGCGCCGGCGAGCTCGCGCAGGCGGGAGTAGGGGAAGAAGCCGGTCGCGTGACCGTCACTCCACTCTATAGCGAGCGCATAATTTCCGACGGGATCTACCGTTTTGGCGTGAATGTCGGGCGGAATCGTCTCTACGTCGAGCATCTGCTCTCCGCTGAACTCATTGACGCACACTGCGCATTGGCAACTCGCGCGGAGCTCACGGTTTGTCACTGCAAGGCGAGTTCCGTCGGCCCAGTTGACGGTGACCGTCTTCTCATCGAACTGAACTTCCGGCTGCTCGACGCCATGAATGAACTTGCCGAGTGACCGAATCACCTCATCGACCGCGGCCGCGACAGCAGGATTCGCAATGTGCTGATTGAACGTGATCCCATAGTCGAGCGGTGCGAGCGGAAGCTGTGCGAGCACCGAAATACCGAAACGGCGCGACAGAGACTGCGCACCACCCTCGCCGAAAACCAGGTGGCGCGTGCCGCAGTTGTCACAAACAAAGTAGGCCATGTTTTCAATGACGCCGAGAACCGGCACATTGACACGGTTGAACATCAGTATCCCCTTCCCGACGTCGGCGAGAGAGAGTGCCTGGGGCGTGGTGACGATGACCGCGCCTGAGAGCTTGATCGATTGCGTGATGGTCAGCTGCACGTCACCGGTTCCCGGCGGAAGGTCGAGGAAAAGGTAGTCGAGCTTGCCCCAGGCTACCTGATGGAGAAATTGTTGAATGTAGTTCGACACCATCGGTCCGCGCATGATAGCCGGCGACTCACCGAGCCAGAACCCGAAGGACATCACCTTCAGTCCATCGGCCTCAATCGGTTTGATCATGTTGTCTCCGGCTCCCTCGAGCTCTTCCTGATGAAGATCGAAGAGTGTCGGAATCGACGGTCCAAAGATGTCGGTGTCGAGCAGCCCGACCCGGTATCCGCGCTGGGATAGCTCTTTGGCAAGAGCGGCGGCGACCGTCGATTTGCCCACGCCGCCCTTTCCGGAGGCGACGGCGATGATCGAGTCGACCTCCGCCAACCCGCTTTTTGTGGCCTGTGTCTGGCGCGATGTCGACGGGGTTACGATTTTTGCAAAGACCCGCTCAACCCCGGGGAGGGCGCCCACTAGCTGCTGGGCCTCCCTTTGGAACTGCTCCTTCACCGGGCAAGCCGGCGTCGTGATCTGTATGTCGAATGAGACGGTAGGTCCGTCGATCACGATATTCTTCACGAATCCGAGAGAAACGATATCCTTCTGAAAGTCCGGATCGACTATCTGCGATAACCGGGCAAGTATCTCTTTTTCGGTAACGGGCAATGATGGCCTCCAGATTGGGTTCTCAGTAGACAAATTACTGCGCCGTTTCGCGAGAAACAAGCGCGTGCTTCGACCGTTCATGCCGGCGAGGAGTCGGTGGCTACCTCGACCGACCGAGCAACAGCGCGAACCGCTCTCCGGCTTCTCGGCTCCGGTGTTTTTCGGCCGTCATGATCGCCCCGTCGAGGGCGCAGTGAGCCTCCGTAGTCCGTCCGGTATCGAGCAGCTCCACCGCACGGGCAAGTGTCGCTCGCGTGCGGGAAATGTTCTTTCGAAAGGTTCGTACGACAAGTGAGTTGCTCACCGGCTCATCGTGCCAGACGTCGTAGTCGGTCACGTGCGCAAGAACCGCGTAGCTGATCTCGGCTTCTCGGGCGAGAAACGCCTCCGGTGAGGTCGTCATCCCGATGATATCGAGTCCCCAGCTGCGGAAAAGCGCACTCTCGGCCTTCGTGCTGAAACGCGGTCCCTCAACCGTAATGAAGGTGCCGCCGTCGTGCACACCTTCGCCCGCTTGGCGTTCCTGAACAGCTCCGGCGTCGACTTCCCGGGCGGCCTGCACGAAGAGTGCACGAAGGTAGCTGCAAAATGGCTCCGCACTACCTACGTGGGCCACAACTCCTTCCCCGAAAAAGGATCTGCGCCTTTGCCCACGGGTGAAATCGAGAAGCTGATCGGGCACCACCGCACTTCCGGGGGTTATCTGCTCCTTCAGGCTGCCGCAGGCACTGACCGCAAGGATGAACCGTACGCCGAGCTGTTTGAGAGCGTGAATGTTCGCGCGGTAGTTGACCTCCGACGGAGTGAGCGTATGGCCGTTGCCGTGCCGCGCGACGAAAGCGACTCTTTTTCCCGCGAGAGTGCCGACGACGGGCGCGGCACTCGGCCTTCCAAATGGGGTGTTGAGGTCCACCGAATCGCGATCCACCAGCTCTTCCATCTCGTACAGGCCGCTTCCGCCGATAATTCCGACTGCCGTTTCGTGCATAGGGCACTCTAACGGGGGTTCCACCCTTGCGCAAGGCCGGGCAAAGCGGTAACGTCAACTCCGACCGAAAAGGACAGAGCGGCGTGAGTCTTCTCCCGAAAACGACATTAGTCTCCTCCCGGCTCGAGGTAGCGTGAACCATGGCTACTCGAGCCCAGAAACTGAATCTCGTTGCATTCATGGGCGCCCTGTGCCTCTTCTTCTCCACGATCGAGTATCTATTTCCCAAGCCGCTGCCCTTTTTTCGACTGGGACTTGCCAACATTCCGATCATGATTTCGCTCGAAATATTCCCCCCCTCCTATGTGCTTCTGGTTGTGCTTCTGAAGGTGCTGGGCCAGGCGCTCATGAACGGAACGCTCGCCTCCTACGTCTTTCTTTTTTCGATAGCCGGGTCGTTCGCGAGCGCCTTCGTCATGATTGGAGCCTATCGCTGGGGCGGAAGTCACATTACCCTCGTCGGCGTTAGCGTTTTCGGCGCGATTGCGAGTAACGTCGTACAGATGGCTCTCTCAGTGACCTTCATTTTTGGACAAACAGCGTGGATCATTGCGCCGCTTTTCATTGGCCTCGGCGTTGCGAGTGGATTTTTTGTCGGCCTTTTCGCGCACAACTTCCAGAAGCGCAGCCGCTGGCTTTCAGGGGTAAGGGATTACTATGGTGGTCAGGCTGCTTCGTGATAAGATCAACCCCATTCACCTTTTTGTGACCGGCATGCTCTGCATCCCGGGATATCTCTTTCAGGATACGCTTTGGGTGAGACTGGTGCAGGTTGGAGTGTTCGGGCTGCTTGCCACTATGAACGGCAAGCGGATCAAGTGGCTCTATTTCGTCGGTATGGTTGTGTCAATCGCTTTTTTCAATCTTCTTACGCCTATCGGCCGTGTCCTTTACCGGATAGGACCTTTCATCGTCACTGCGGGCGCGCTCGAGCAGGGGATTCTTAAAGGAATGACTATCGTCGGGCTTGTTTTCATTTCGCTCTTTTCCATACGCCCCGATCTCAAACTTCCCGGCCGGCTCGGAGGCCTGATCGGGTGGGTGTTTCTCTATTACGAGCGAATCCTGGAAGGAAAGCGCAAGCTGCAGGCTCGACATCTCATTTCGAGCATCGATGAAGTGCTCGACGGTCTTTTTGCGCCGGGAGAGGTCGCCGGCGAGCGCGAAACGGCAGCCGTCCGGTCCACACCCGTCGGCTACCTTTTCGCCGTCGGCCTGGTCGGAGTGACGTGGGCGTCGCTCCTGATTTTCTAGGTAGGCAGGGCCGGATTCGCCGGTCGCGGATTCCAAGGAGTCGATATGCGAAAACTAATGAAGGCGCTCGTGAAAGCCGAGCCGTCACCTGGATTGCAGCTGCAGGAAGTTCCAACTCCCGAACTCGGAATCAATGATGTTCTCATCAGGATTCTCCGCACATCGATCTGTGGGACCGACGTACACATATTTACCTGGGACCCGTGGGCGAGGCGGACGATTCACACCCCGCTCGTTATCGGACACGAGTACATGGGCGTTGTCGAGCGGGTGGGAGACAACGTTCACGATTTCCACAAAGGCGATGTCGTGAGCGGTGAAGGTCATCTGGTGTGCGGCCACTGCCGCAACTGTCTCGCCGGACGCCGTCACCTCTGTAAGTCTCCCAGCGGCGTGGGCGTGAACCGGGCCGGCGCCTTTGCCGAGTACCTGAGCATCCCGATGGGCAACGTCTGGTACGCCGACAAACGGATTCCGCCCGACATCCTCGCCTGTTTCGATCCGTTCGGAAACGCAGTGCACACGGCGCTCTCGTTCAACGTACTCGGCGAGGACGTGCTCATTACGGGGGCGGGGCCGATCGGGCTGATGGCCGCGGCGGTTTCGCGCCACGCCGGCGCCCGCTACGTGGTCATTACGGATGTGAACCCCTACCGTCTCGACCTGGCGCGCCGGATGGGAGTGACCCGCGCCGTGGATGTTCGATCCGAAACGCTGGAAGCGGTGCAAGAGGAGCTCGGGATGCAGGAGGGGTTCGATATCGGTCTGGAAATGTCGGGCAATCCGGACGCATTTCGCAGTATGCTCTCAAATATGTGCCACGGAGGCAAGATCGCGCTGCTCGGACTCCAGAACGAAGCCACCGCAATCGACTGGGACCTGGTCATTTTCAACGGTCTTTTCATTAAGGGCGTCTACGGCCGGGAGATGTTTGAAACCTGGTACAAAATGCAGACGATGCTGCAGTCGGGTCTCGATATCGGGCCAGTCATCACGCACCATTTCGACTACACGGATTTTCTCCAGGGATTCGACGTGATGACATCGGGGAACTCCGGAAAGGTGATTCTTAACTGGGAAAACGCCTGAAAGGGGGATGGCGATGTTCGGTACGATGCAAGGGCACATCCGGGAAACAATCGATACCATTCGCGAAGCGGGGCTCTACAAAGAGGAGCGGATCCTGTCGACGGCCCAGGGAGCCGAAGTCGGCGTGAGCGGCCTGCAGACTGGCGACGTGCTGAATTTCTGTTCGAACAACTATCTTGGATTTTCTTCTGACCGGAGGGTAGTCGAGGCGGCGAAAATGAGCCTCGATCGGTGGGGGTACGGGCTTTCCTCGGTGCGTTTTATCTGTGGCACTCAGGAAATCCACAAGGAACTCGAAGGACGCATCTCGCGCTTCCTGGGAACTGAGGATACCATCCTCTACTCCTCTTGCTTCGATGCAAATGGCGGCCTCTTCGAGACGATTCTCGGTCCCGACGATGCGGTAATAAGCGACGCCCTCAACCACGCGAGCATCATAGACGGGGTTCGGCTCTGCAAGGCTCAGAGGCTTGTCTACGACACCTCCGATATGGCGTCGCTCGAGCAGCGGCTTGTGGAATCGAAGGATGCCCGGTTCCGGTTGATAGCCACCGATGGAGTTTTCTCGATGGATGGCGCGATTGCCCGCCTTGATGCGATCTGCGATCTCGCCGACCGTTATGATTCCCTGGTCATGGTCGACGACAGCCACGCCGTGGGTGTTCTTGGCGACCACGGCAGGGGCACCCATTCATACAGGGATGTTGTGGGCCGCGTCGACATCATTACGGGTACGTTCGGAAAGGCGCTTGGCGGAGCGAGCGGCGGCTACACGAGCGGACGCCGGGAGATCATCGAGCTGCTGCGGCAGCGGTCCCGACCCTACCTCTTCTCTAATTCGGTGGCGCCCTCAATCGTTTCGGCCTCAATTGCCGCAATCGACATTCTGGAGACCGATCCGGAACCGGTGCGGCGGCTACTGGACAACGCACGCCGCTTCCGTTCCGGGATGGCGGCGAACGGTTTTCTGGTGCCTGAAGGAGAACATCCGATCGTTCCGGTGATGCTTGGAGACGCTTCAGTTGCGGTCCGGATGGCCGCAGAGCTCCTGTCGGAAGGGGTCTATGTAGTTGGTTTTTCCTACCCGGTAGTTCCCCGGGGTAAGGCACGGATCAGGGTCCAGCTGTCCGCTGCGCACACGCCGGAGAATGTTGCCTTTGCCGTAGAGAAGTTCAGTGCGGTGAAACGCCGGATGGGCTAGTCATTGAAGGGGCCGTCGTTGTCGTCCAAATCGTCGTCCGGCACGGTCTCCGCTCGTTGGAGATCGTCGAAAATCTGTTCAATTTGCGGACGGTAGAATTCCGGGGCTTCAAGATGTCCCCACCCGCGAACCGCCTGGAATATACTGCTGTAGGCGGGATCGCGGTAGCTGACCACAAGATGCGGGATTCCCTCGTCGTTGAGAATCGCGTCGAAGAATCTTGCCTGTATCTCGTTGTCAAGATCGAGGATTTTCGCGTAGGGCACTATCGTATTCCCCTTCCGCTGAAGTATAGCCGGGAGTGGTGCGGGCGACAACTGTGCCATTCCTGCTCTGTGTCACAGAATCTGTGTCATTATGTATCATAATGTATACTTTATCATACTAATGTTGCTCTTGACAAAGGAGAGTCTATAGTCTAATTTATGTAAATACAATTGGAGTGGAGGGAACTGATGACAGTGGTTCTTTCAGTCATCCTTCCTCTCAGTGGTTTGATTCTAGGTTGGTTAATTAGATGGCTATACGCCAGATTTCAGCTTTCAGCGTCGGAACAGAGGGCTGAAAGACTCAAGAAGGACGCGGTAAAAGAGGCAGAAGCTCTTCGGAAAGAGCTTGTGCTGGAAACCAAAGATGAACTGTTACGTGAACGGAATCAGCAGGAAAAAGAACTTCGAGAAAGACGCTCAGATCTGCAGCGTCTTGAACGACGGGTATTGCAGAAGGAAGAAAACCTAGAAAGAAAACTGGTGACAGCTGAAAAACAGCAGGCCGCCATTTCAGACCGAGAGAGGAAATTTTCAGAACGAGAAGAGCAGCTTTCGCAGCGCGAGCAGGAGTGGCGCACTGAGCTCGAGCGAATCTCCGGCCTCACTTCAGAGGACGCGAAAAAGATCCTTGTCGAATCGCTCGAGGGCGAAGCTCGGCATGAGGCGCAAGCACTCATAAACAAGATTGAACAGGAGGCCGCGGCCACCGCCGACAAGAAGGGGCGGGAGATCCTGGTCTCAGCAATCCAGCGCATGGCGTCCGAAGTGAACGCCGAGGTCACGGTAGCATCCGTCAGTCTTCCCAACGACGAGATGAAGGGTCGGATCATCGGCCGGGAAGGGCGCAATATTCGGACGCTCGAAACGCTTACCGGCGTGGATATTATCATTGATGATACTCCCGAGGCGGTGGTGGTCTCGTGCTTCGACCCGGTGCGAAAAGAGATTGCGAAACGGTCCCTTGAGCGCCTCATCACCGACGGCCGGATTCACCCCACGCGCATCGAAGAGGTCGTCCAGAAGGTCACGCAGGACATCAGCCAGACGATCTACGAAGAGGGCGAAAAGACGCTCTTCGAGCTCGGCATTCACTCGATGAAGCCGGAGGGTATCAGAGGTCTCGGAAGGTTGCTCTATCGTACGAGCTACGGACAAAACGTGCTTGCCCATTCGAAGGAGGTGTCGATTTTCGCCGGGATGATCGCGGCGGAGCTCGGTGCGGACCGGGAAATTGCCAAGCGCGGCGGCCTGTTGCACGACATCGGCAAAGGAATCGAATCCGACGGGGACAGCAATCACGTTGAGCTCGGAGTCGAGCTTTCGCGCAGGATGAGCGAGGACGCGCGTGTCATCAACTGCATTGCGGCCCACCACGGAGATGTTCCGCACAGCTGCATCGAATCGGTTATCGTGCAGATTGCGGACGCACTCTCCGCATCTCGCCCCGGTGCGCGACGCGAAACGCTCGACAACTACATTAAGCGGTTGGAGAGCCTCGAGAAGATCGCCGGCGAGTTCGAGGGGGTCGAAAAGGCCTACGCGATCCAGGCAGGTCGCGAGCTCCGTATTATGGTGAACCACGAGCAGGTCGACGATGCCGGCGCGCGCGAAATAGCGAAAGAAATCGCACGCCGCATAGAGTCGCAGCTCCGGTATCCGGGTCGGATCAAAGTAACTATGATCCGTGAGACTCGGATTATCGAATACGCTCGGTAAGGGGCCTGGATGGCGAAAGTGTTTCGCGCTCTAATCCTCGGCGACGTTGTTGGCCAGTCGGGGTGTCGGGCGATACTTCTCGGTCTTCCGGGCCTCATTAAGAAGTTTTCGGCCGATGTTGTCGTTGTAAACGGCGAGAACGCGGTCGAAGGCTTCGGCATTACCCCCGATATTGCAGGGCAGATCTTCAAAGCCGGTGCCCATGTGATCACCACCGGCAATCATGTTTGGCAAAAGAACGAAATTCTCGCCTATCTGGATACCCAGGAGCATATTCTTCGCCCGGCAAACTATCCCGCCGGAGTGGCCGGTCACGGCAGCTGCCTGGTAGACGTCCACGGCGTCAAAGTCGGCGTGATGAATTTGCAGGGCCGGGTGCGTATGTGGAGCATTGATTGCCCGTTCCGCAAGGCGAAAGAGATCGTCCGCAAGCTTCGGCAGGATACAAAGATCATGATCGTCGACTTTCATGCCGAAGCCACAGAGGAAAAAGAGGCGCTCGGACTCTATCTCGACGGCGAAGTCACCGTGGTCGTGGGCACGCACACGCATACCCAGACGGCCGACGAACGAATCCTGCCAAACGGGACCGCCTACATCACCGACCTCGGGATGAGCGGTCCTCAATCGAGTGTCATCGGTTTCGACCCGGTAATAGGTGTGCAGCGCGCACTCTCTCAGATGCCGCTGAAGAACGAGGTCTCAGACAACCCGTCACTTCTTCAGGGAATCTGTGTCGAGATCGACCCGGAGAGCGGCAAGGCGCTCGCCGTTACGAGAATTCGGGAAGAAAGCCTGGTGTGAAAAAGCGGCCGCTTCTCGGACTGCTTCAAGAACGATACAACGATTACACAAAAGATGAGCTCTACGCGCTAGTTCTCTGCGGCAACGTGGTGGTCGATGGTGAGCGGAATCGTGATCCACGCAGAACGGTGGCAGAAGACGCGTCGATTGAGCTTTTCGGCGGCGGCCGTTACGTATCGCGTGGAGGCGACAAGCTCGCGCGGGCGATCGAGCTGTGGAAAATTCCTGTTTCCGGTCGATGCTTCGTGGATGCCGGTGCGTCGACCGGTGGCTTCACCGATTGTCTGTTGCAGAACGGCGCCGCCGCGGTCCACGCGGTAGATGTCGGGTACAATCAGCTTGATTTCAGAATCCGAAGCGACCGCCGGGTGATAGTCCACGAGCGTACGAACATTATGGCCGTCGGTCCGGGTGATCTCCTGCCACCACCGGATGCCGCCGTCGCGGACCTTTCCTTCCGCTCGCTCTCCGGTGCCGCGAGCCACCTTATCGGTCTCACCAGAGAGGGTTGGGCGGTCGCCCTCGCAAAACCGCAATTCGAAACCCGCGGCGAAATTCCCGATTTTTCCGGCGTGATCGAGGATGAAAACATCATCGCAGGCGT
This sequence comes from uncultured Spirochaetota bacterium, assembly GCA_963832675.1. Classification (GTDB taxonomy): domain Bacteria; phylum Spirochaetota; class Spirochaetia; order DSM-27196; family DATKUC01; genus DATKUC01. The sequence continues at coordinate 63,655 of CAWHUY010000014.1, forward strand.
GCTCGACTCCCTGTGGAGTGAGCTCGAGAGCGAGGGCGTGCGGGTCAACGCCATTACCGCATCTCCGGTGCGCGGGCGGAAGGGAAATCGTGAGTTCCTGTTGTGGATAGAGGGTGGGGCGGAGTCAGGGCAATCCGCGTCGTTCCGTCGCGAAAAGATAGCACAGGCGATTACCGAGTCGCGCGGAACGGCGTAGCGCGGCCATAGTCAGGAGAAGGAGTCGCGCCCCAGCGGACGTCCGATGTAGATTCCTTCGCCGCCGAGGTAGTCCAATTTTTTCCCGTTGACCAGAAACTGGACGCGGCTGACCGTAGAGAACTCTGTTGCCGTGTGCACGATCTCTTTCAGTTGAGCTATGAAGCCTTCTACCCCCATCGTGTTGAACTCGAATGCCTCATTGAAGTCGAGATAGGCTATGCCATTCTGCACGTAAGCGGAGAGAAGCCTGGTTTTCGGCGGAATCAAGTTGAGTACGCCTTTGTTCAGCTCCTCGGGCGTAGGTCCTTTGAGGAGCGCCCGGATCGTGTCGGTCAGCGGGCTGTCGATGTAGCGCACCTCCCGGTTCACCGCTTCCGGGACTATCCGGCCATCGTCGGTCACAAATGTATAGTAGAGTCTCGCACTCCTTACCCGATACTGTGGGCCAGTTTGATCAGCGGGCGGTTTTGCCGCAGTGGGCCCGGTTTTGCCGGGCACCGGAGTCGACGGCGTTCCGCTGTTGCTTCCGTCCCCGGAAAGCCCCGGGACCGTGCGGAAAGTCGTATTTCCATCTGCCGAAGGCGGCGTGATCGAAGTTGCCGGGTTCGCGTCCGTCGCCGTCCCGCTATTTCGCCCTGTTCCCCCGGCAGTCGGGGCTATCACGAGTCCGGGTTTCCCAGGAACGCCGTTTTTGGGTGCCGACTTGCTGTTCTTGTCCGTCCCGATAACCACTGTCTGGGTTTCGACGCCCGGAATCGTGCCGGAGCCGTCCTTGCCAAAGCGGTGCTGCAGTACGTTCATCAATCCGGTACTCTGCACTACTTCCTGAATGCGCGGTTTGGTTGCGACGAACACCACCAGGAACAGGAGTATGACGGCTATCCAGAACAGGATTCCGAAAGATGATCGACTTTTCTTCTTGTTGTTCGCCATACGTCCTAAGTATCGGCGTATTGGGAAACAATTTGACAGGCGTTAGGTAATGGCCGTATCATATGACGGCAATGCATGAATTTACGGGAATCTCAGCGTCGCCGGGCATCGCGATCGGAAAGGTATTTCTGTATCTTGACGACGGCCCCTCCGTGCCGCGCTACAGCATACGTGCAGAACAGGTCGGACGCGAGATGGAGCGGCTCGGAACAGCGGTTTCCCGCGCATCGGACGAATTAGAGGGGCTCCGCCGGTCGAGTGAGCAGGAAAACCGCGACGAGCAAGTGAAGCTTCTCGATACCCATCTGCTCATGCTTGCCGATCCGGATTTTACCGGGCGCATCGAAAACGACCTGAAAAGCAAGCTTCTCAACGTGGAATGGGTGCTGCATACGGCGATCGAAGATGTAGTGAAGAAGCTACGCGAGAGCGGCAACGACTACATGAAGGAGCGCACGATCGATCTGAACGACGTCTCCCGCCGGGTTCTCACGCATCTTCTCTATCACGAGCGAACGAATCTCGCGGACCTTTCCGAAGAGATCATTCTTGTTACCCACGATCTTCTCCCTTCCGACGCCATCGGAATGAATAAGAGAATGGTGAAGGGCATCTGCATGGATGCCGGCGGGAAGACCTCCCATACCGCCATTCTTGCCCGCTCTTTCGAGATTCCAGCCGTCGTCGGCCTGTCCAGCATTTCACTTCAGGTCCATTCCGGCGACAATGCGGTTATCGATGGTAATCGAGGGCGCGTTATCGTCAACCCCGATGCCCGAACACTGAAACGGTACGTCAGGGTTCAATCCGAATGGCGAAAGCGTGAAGTGCAGCTCATGCGGTTGAACGAGCTGCCGGCCGAGACGAAGGACGGCAAGCTGGTTAGCCTCAAGGCCAATATTGAAGTCTCGGAAGAGGTAGATTCCATTTTTGCTCACGGAGCTGATGGTGTGGGACTCTTCCGGTCGGAATTTCTCTTTCTTCACGCAGGTCAGCCGCCCACCGAAGAGGAGCAGTTTCGGGCCTATTCCTACGTCTTGAAGGCGATGGGCTCGAAACCGGTTACCATTCGTACACTCGACGTCGGTGGCGACAAGGTCGCGCCGAACCTCGAAGGGCTGAGTGAAAAAAACCCGATTCTCGGATGGCGGGCGATCAGATTCTGCCTCTCGAACCCTGATCTGTTCCGCACGCAGCTCCGCGCGCTCATGCGGTCGAGCGTGAACGGCGCACTGCAGATCATGTTTCCGATGATCTCCGGAGTCGAAGAGCTCTCTCAAGCGCTGGACATGCTTGAGGAGGTCAAGGGCGATCTGCGACGGGAAAACATTCCAATCGCGGACAATATTCCGGTTGGAACGATGATCGAGGTTCCTTCCGCGGCGATAACTGCGGATCTCATCGCGCGGCGGTCGCACTTCTTTTCGATCGGGACAAACGACCTCATTCAGTATACAATTGCTGTAGACCGTGGCAACGAGAAGATCGCCTACCTGTATGAGCCATTCCACCCTGGCGTATTACGGCTTCTGAAGATGGTAATCGACAGCGCCCATGCAGTAGGAATACCCGTCGGGATGTGCGGCGAGATGGCTGGTGACCCGCTGGCGACCGTCGTGCTGCTCGGTCTCGGGTTGGACGAATTTTCGATGGGTGCCGTCGGCATTCCGGAAGTCAAACGCATCATCCGATCCGTGGCGCTTTCGGAAGCCGAAGAAATCGTCGGCAACGTAATGGATATGAAATCTTTCCATGAAATTGACCGCTACGTAAGCGAGTTCATGGAAGCGCGCTTCGGCGTAAAGGCTTACTAGCCGAACGACCGGGAATCAAGGATCCCAATCAAATGAACAAGAATTCAGCTGCTCTCCCCGACGTAGTTATAGTCGGCCGGCCGAACGTCGGCAAGTCAACCCTGTTTAACCGACTTGTCGGCCGTCGTCTGGCGATAACCGACAAGACGCCCGGAGTCACGCGGGACCCGGTATCGGCCGAGGGGGAGATCTGCGGAGTAAATGTCCGATTCGTGGACACCGGGGGAATGACCATGGAGAAAGGGCGGATACACGAGCTGGTTACGGCGAAAAGTTTCGACGTCGCTGCGCGGGCCCGCTGCATAGTTCTGCTGCTCGATGTTACAGAGGTCACTGCGGAAGACGAGGAGTTTGTGGAGCGGCTGCGCCCGTTTGAGGATCGGATTGTCGTTGCGGTGAACAAGGTAGACAATCCGGAGCGAGAACAGGCGGTCTGGGACTACTACCGATTCGGCTACGCGCCTGTCGTTGGAATCTCCGCAGCGCACGGGCACAATATCGAAGATCTGCGAGAAGCGGTAGTCGAACGGCTCAACGCAGTCGCCGCAACAATGTCGCAGGAGACAGCTGGCGCGGTGGCGCCGGAGACGCAAGAGCCTGAACCGAGGCCCATTCGCATTGCCGTTCTCGGACAACCGAACACGGGAAAATCGACGCTTGCCAACCGCCTTGTTGGTGCCGAGCACTCAATTGTCTCGGAGGTTCCCGGAACCACCCGGGATGTCATAGAGAGCAGATTCCGTCACAAAGGGGTCGAGTTTGAAATTCTTGACACCGCCGGGATCCGTCGCAAAAGCAAGGTAAACGAGGACATCGAGTACTATTCGGTGAACAGGGCGATCGGCACTATCGAGCAAGCCGACATTGTTTTTCTCATGGTGGATGCCCCGAAGGGGCTTGCGGAGCAGGACAAGAAGATCGCCGGTCAGGTGGTGAAAAAGGGCAAGGGCGTCATCGTCGTGCTGAACAAGTGGGATCTCATGGAGCAGGTGAAAAACCAGTTCGAGGCCGTCGAGGACCGCGTGCGCTTTCTGTTCCCAATTCTGAATTTTGCACCCGTAGTTCCGGTATCCGCGACGAACGGCACAGGCATCTCCAAGCTGCTGGGGCTCGCGGTCCAGCTGCACAGCGAGCTCTCGACCCGCATCGAAACAGGACGGCTCAATCAGTCGCTCGCACACTGGCTGGCCGAAACTCCGCCCCCTTCGGGCAGGAAGCACTGGAAGGTGCGATACATGACGCAGGTGAGCACACAACCGCTGAACTTCGTCATGTTCGTCAGCCGCGTGGCCGGTTTTCCTTCGAGCTACGTTGGTTACATCCAAAACCGGATTCGGCGCGATTTCGGTCTGCTGCACGTACCACTGGACATCGTGCTGAGAGAGTAGCAGTATCACTATATGGACGGCTTGAGCATCGGTGAGGTCTGCTCACTGCTGCAGGTCAAACCTCACATAGTACGCTACTGGGAGCAGGGTATAGATCTTCTCTCTCCGAAGAAGGAACTCTCCGGCAGGCGCTCATACTCTGATCACGACGTGCAAATTCTCTCCCGAGTGAAGTATCTGGTGCAGGAACGACGTTTCACGCTCGAAGGCGCGCGCGAAAGGATTTTCGCCGAGCTCTCCGGCGCCGCAGGGGAGCGAAACGCCGAGAGAAAAGCCGTCCTCGAACAGGTCCGCCATGGATTGCTCCATGCGGCGCGTCAACTTGGATCCCCGGGCTCGAATCTGCGCTCCGCCACCGGCGATACAGGCGTTCAGTCGCTTCGATCGCTGGAGAGCGCCCCGGCGATCGAAATCGGCGATGTTTACGCACTCGCCGACGACGTCCGTTACCGTGTCGTCCCGGTTCTCCGGCCGAGTGGTGTTCCCGCCGGAGAAGCCGGGCGCTCCGGGACGGCGCTCGTCAGTGTGGTTGCCTCGGGGCATCCGGGTGAGGTGTGGGGCCTCGAGGCGCGCCTTCGAGACGCCTGGAAAAGCGTGGAGACCAACGTGCCGATCGAAGCGGGACGGGTAGCGCCCGCCTGGGCGGTTTTCTGTCCCGTCGAGCACGCTGCGGATGTCGAACGCGAAGCGGCGCGCCTCGCCTCGCGTTCGGGCGTCTTTCCAATCGTTTTTCCCAACCTGCGCGTGACAATGAGGTCGGAACAGGGAAACCCGGACAGGGTCGACGGAGGCGACGCAGGAGCGCTGCTTCAGCTTCGCGCCGGTGCTGCCGGGCAGCTTCTCGTCGACCGTGGCGTGACGGACGTCTGTTTCCTTCCCGCGGCGGCGCCGGGAGAACCTCCCGTCGGTACAGCTTTCGGACTGATTGCCATGCACCGCAGGAGCCGTGCCTGCCTCACCGTTCAAGTCGCTCAGAAGGGTCGGTCGACCGGCGTCCAGAATTCCGGCAACCTTCGCTACCGCATGACCGGTCTATTCGCTGTTAACCTTGCCCGATGGCGCGACCTCAACGGTCCGATTCCTTTCCGGTTCAGGCGAAAGCCGAAAACCGTCGAAAATGAAGAGACGGAAGTGCGCGCCCCGGGCGAACCATGGTTTCTGCAGCTGCTCCAGGCAGTGCCGAGCTCAATCGCCGTTGAGTGGCCGCTGCACGGGGAGAAGAAGGGCAATTATGAAAACTGATGCAGGAATCTCCGCCGGGCGGCGTCGAGTTCCGTGGCTGATACTGCTTATGGTGTTGTGCGGCCTGCCGGCGTGGAGCAGATCGTCGACCGCTCAGGTACTTCCGGCCGCGGCGGATAACAGCGAAGCTCGAAAATACCTCGAGGACTCTATTCTCGCCCCCACAAGCACGGTTCTCGATTTGTCGTCACGGGTGCTCACCCTCTCCGACGGTGCCCACCGCGTAAAGTTCGAGGTCCAACAATCCAACGATGCCTACTATCTGCTCTTCCTGAACGAGAATCCCAATGGCGTGACCGACGGCGTTTCCAATCCCTACCCGGTCACGGGAACGGGCAACTATGTCATCAAGAGAAATCTGAAAAATGGGTCCTTCGAGCAGATCAAGATATTTCTACAGGATGACCCGGGTTTCTTCATCCGCGTATTCCCCGCGGGGGGGTCGGTTTTCGACCCGCTTCACGGGGCCGACAATCGATGCTTTATTGACGTCTACATAGCAGACTCCCGAATTTACCGCAGCGTCGTGGTTCCCATCTCCTTCGGCCAGGCGCTCACCTCCTCGCTGCAGTGGCTTGTCCAGCTCACCGCAGATCAGATCGATTGGTCTTCGCTCTTTCCGCCCGAGGATCTTTCGGCGTACCAGGAAGTTCGATACATGGTGGATGCAGCCCGGAAAGCGTTGCCGACTCTGCCGGACGCCGAAGATGGCGCAATGGACAAAGATGGAAACCTTGTCTTTATCGCGAGTCTGAAGCTGCAGGACGACGGACCCGGCTTCAACTGCTCCGGCTTTGCAAAATGGATAGCTGACGGGTTGTACAGGCCGGCAACCGGGCGTTTTCTCACCATTGACGAGCTGAAGAAGAAGCATCTGGAGCTGCGCGGGAATCGGTGGTCGCAACCGGTTGAAAACACGCGCGACCCCTACTTCGGACTCGATTGGACCCGGAACATCGCCGTAGCGCTCATGGCGCTCGATGATCCCGGCCGGCAGCTTTCGCCCACCGCGGCCGATGTGCGTGTTGTTCCTTTCTCACGATACGTGGAAAACGTCGGGTATCCGATCGCTGACCTCAAACGCGTGCTCTATTTTCTCGCGGTTCGCGATCCGGGCTACTTCTACTTCGGATCAGTAAACAAGGAGTTTGGCACCGCTCCGGTGCTCCGTCAGCACACGCATGTGGTCGTGCTGTTTCCCTACTTCACGCAGACCGGAGAGTTTCGTGTCGCGCTCCTGGAGCGCAACGTCGAGTCGACGCTCGAGAGCCTTAACCGCAGATACCCGGACGATTTCATTCATCTCGTGCGTGCGCGCGCCTCTTCAAACTACGTGCCCCCCGTTATCCATTTCGCCGCACGTTGAATATTGGGTGTCTCCGCGGTATTCTAGAGGTATATGACGAAGGCTCTACTGCCTGTGCTCTTTCTTGCTGCGATCGCGGCTGCACCGGCTCATGCACAGGTTTACGCCCAGGCTGCACCCCCGGGCGCCGAGCGAGACCTTTACATGGAGGCGGAAAACCGCTTCCTCAATCATGATTACGAACTGGCACTTGACCGTTTCGAGAGCTTCATCCGGCAATATCCCCTTTCGCAGTATGTTCCTGACGCGCAATTCCGCCGCGCGGTGAGTCTCTACCGCCTCGGCCAATACAAAAGCTCTCTCGACCTCCTTAATCGGATCGAAGAACGCTACAGGTCCACGCGGTTCCTCGCTACGGTTCCGTTCTGGAAGGGGGTAGATCAGTACTATCTTGCGCGATACGACGCGGCGATTGGAGATTTGAACCGTTTCCTGTCGAACACGGTCGGGTCGAATCGTGGAGGCGGCGATGATGGGCCTCTGAAACGGCAGGCACTGCTTTACCGCGGAATCTGTGAAGTCGCCTCCGGGAAAGGAGGCGACGCGATCGGGTCTCTGACGCAGCTCATGAAGGAGACTATAGCGCCGTCGGACGAATCTTACGGTCTGACGCTTCTCTGCTCGCTCTATCGGGATGCAAAAAGCTGGGGTGATATCGAGCGCCTGTATGAACGGACCGACGTGGCGAAGGTGGATGCGCGATGGGCTCCGCAATTCCGCCTCTACGCTGCAGAAGCGTACTACGCGACCGGAAATCTCCAGAAAGCCGAATCGATCTATCGAAGCCTGGAGAACGCAAATCCGAATGTCGCCGGCGTAGCGTTCGAACGTCTGTTTGCCCTCGCGCGCAACAGCCACGACGAGGAGGGACAGGCGCGTGTCCTCGCCGCTGCCGAATCGGCGCTTGCCGGGAGAACCGATGTTCTCTCGCAATTCTGGCTCAGGATTGGGATCGAGAGCTTCCAGCAGAAGAAGTACGACCTGGCCGAGCTCTATTTCCAGAGACTTTGGGATCTGCGAAAAAGCGAACGGCTTCCCGGATCCGTCCCGCTCTATCTTGCCGAGCTGCTCGTGATGCGCGGCCACAGCGAACAGGGGCTCTCGGTGCTTCAGGATTACCTTGCCCAACCGTGGGTCTCCGCCGAGCAGGGCCCCGGCGGCAGAGCGCCGGTCGACGCCGGGCCTGTACCTGTGCCGAAGCCGGCGGAACCTGTGCCGAAGCCGGCGGAACCTGTGCCGAAGCCGACTGATCTGGCGAAGCCCGATGCCACGCCCGTTCTGACGGGCGACGACGGGAACAGGACAATCCCGGCAGTGGACACCTATCGGGACCGTGTGCTTGCCCGCGCGGGAAGTATCGACCTCTCACTCGAAAAGTGGGAGAACGCGAAGGATCTTCTGCAGACGGTAATCGCACAGTATCCGAACTCTCCGGTGTTCGCGCAGGCCTCGTATCAGCGGGCCTACGCGATGTACAGACTTGGCGACTATCGGTCAGTTCTGCAGGCGATCGAGAATCTGTTTTCCGAAGGCAAAAGCGGTGAGCTCACCGCCGACGCGCTGCGGCTTCAATCGGCCTGCCAGGAGAAACTCGGCGATATCGCAGGCGCAGTCGAGAGTCTCGATCAGTATCTCGTACTGCGCAAAGGTGATCTCGCAGCGCGGATCGACCTGGTGCGCATCCTCTTTCAGGACAAGAAATATGACCGCGTCGTGTCGCAGGGAAAAGCCATTCTCACGGACTATCCTGATCTCTCCGTCCAACGCGAAGCGGAGGCCGCGCAGCTTCATTACGAGGTCGGTCTTTCCTATATCGCATCAAAGGACTATCCGAATGCGATTGCCGAGCTCGCCGGACCAGCCGTCCCGGTCTCTCAAGCTGGAATTTACGCGTACAAACTCTACTATCTCGGGTGGGCATATTATCGGCTCGGCAGGTTCGACGATGCCACGAAGGCCTACGGTGAGCTTATTCGTGGCTACCCGACTAATGCACTCGCTCCGCAGGCTGCCTACCTGGCCGGATGGTCCTCCTACAGTACGGGCAAGTACGCCGACGCGGAGCACTACCTCCGGCTGGTCGGAAGCTATGATGCGCCGCAGAGCCTTCACGTGGACGCCTCTTTTCTGCTTGGACAGGCACTTATCGAGCAAAAGAAGTTTCAACAGGCGCAATCGCAATTTCTCGACATATTTACCGCCTATCCGTCGTCTTCCCTGGCCGACGACGCAATGTACGAGTATGCGAAGTCCTTTGCCGACCTGAACATGGTCGATCGCGCTGCTGCCGCCTACCGTGATCTCGTGAAACGCTACCCGGAAAGCCCATTGAGTCCGCAGGCCCTCTATCGCCGAGCGGAGCTATATTACAGCGACGGGCGGTACCGCGACGCGCAAGATGCGTTCTTTCTCTATCGTTCGACGTTTCCCGACGGATCGCAGATAGACGGCGCTCTCTACTGGGGCGGAATGGCGTCTCTGAACGTCAATGAACCGGCAGGGGCACTTCTGCTCTGGGAGCGCCTGATTGCGGATCAGAACAGCAGCGCATATCGGTCCGACGCGATGTATCGCGCGGCCCAGGTTTATGAGGCACGCGGTGACTTCAAGAATGCGCTCAATCTCTATTCGGAACTTCTCGCACGCTATCCGGACCGGGCAAAAGCCGTCGACGCGCAGAAGAAGATCGACGCGCTCGTTCTGCAGATGAACGGATTGACGCAGCAGGAGGCCTCGCTCCTTGTGTCGATCGACTCGGCGGGAAAGGCGTCGACCGCCGAAGGTCGCGACGGAATTCTCAAGCTGGCACGGATCGTAATCTACCAGGAAAGTGCCGGAAGCACGAATCTGCAGCTGGTGATACCGTTGCTTTCGCAAGTCGTCGGTCACCGAAAGGACGATCCGGCCACGGCCGGCGATGCGCAATTTCTTCTCGGAGAGATCGCCGCACGGCAAACCGACTACCTCAAGGCGGCGAACAACTTTCTCGACGCAGCCGCGATCGACCCGGCCAATCGCGATCACGCGGCGCAGAGTCTCTACCGGGCAGCCGAGATGCTGAAGCTGGCCGGCCAGATCGATCAAACGAAGGCGCTCGTCAAGCGAATCACCGACACTTTCGCCGGATCCCGATGGGCATCCGACGCCCGCAATCTGCTGGAGCAATAGAGTGAAGATCCCGGTTGTGAAATTGATCTGCCTGTGCATCCTTCTCTTCTGTTCCGTTGCTCCGGCGGTATTTTCCCAGAACAACAGTGTGGAGACAAGCCAGCCTGCCAGGGCGGAATCCGCCGCTGGCGCGGGGCCGACGCCCCCCGTTTCTGCGCAAATCCTGCTGCCCGATGTCGTGCTCAACGTGCCCGACATTGCAGTCGCCTCCATCGCGCCGGATCTGCCCGGAGCAGAAAATCTTCGAGTTCCTGACATCGGAGTGCCGTTGCCCGATCAGGGACCGCTTCACATTTCCGATCAGGCTTTTGACGTTCCACTTCCCGGAAAAGAACCGTCCGCCGTGGGGAGAAGTGGAGGATCATCGATCTACAACACCGGGAGCCTCGGTGTCGGCAGCATGAATCATCTCATCGGTGCAATATCGGTATACAAGCTGGGGGATTCGCCCCGTTTCCGGCTGGAGTTCTCTCACGAGGGTCTTGACGGATTCTCCGGAAAACCGGCGGGCACCGGATACTTCACCGACGACAATTCGGTGGGAGGCTGGCTCTCTACAGGCGGCAACGATTTCGGGACGGAGTCGATGGCTTCATTCCAGGATCGCGAGCTTGGCCTTCAGAACAACTCTGACAATTACTATTCCGTGGGTGTCCGCACACTGAACGGATATACGGGCCTGTCATGGAATCCCGATCCTCTGCTTTCATTCGGGGTCCGAGTCGAGGGCGGTATCGCATCACGGCTATTCTCGCTGGCCGCTCCTGCCACGTCGAACAAGTCGCAGACTGAATACACCATCTCGCCCAGTCTAACCGCCGGATTGAATCTCCAATCGGTCTCTTTCCAGCTTCGCGGCAGCTACGGCGTGCGCCTTACCGACGGTCTTGCGGCCGCCAATAGTGTTAACATTGGTCTCTTCGTGGATGCGAGTCTCCCGGCCTCGTTTCTCATTAGGGGCGACGTCGGCACCTACTGGACCCTCGCCGGCGTGCCGGACGCGGGATTCGAATTTCCATGGAGCCTGGAAATATCGAAAACGTTCGACACCGGCAGCGGGTTTGCCATGTCCGGCGGATACCGCGTCAACCCCATGAGTTTCAGCGACCTGTGGGCCAGCTATCCAGTGCTGCAAATCGGAAGCGCTGGGCAAGGTACGCTTCTGCACGGCTCGAGCTGGTTCGGAAAGCTTGGATTCAACTGGAGCGCGTCTGATCTCCTCTTCAACATGCAGGGGGCTCTCGAGTTCGACTACCGGAAAAACGTGCTCGACATTACCGGATACAGCCGAACCGACAGCGCCTATCTCTACCAGCAAACGGATATGATGACACTTGTCCCGACTTTCGACGTTACCTGGAGCCCGACGAGCTATCTGAATATTCGCGGCGGTCTTCAGGGCAAGTTCCTGAATCGAGCGACCCAAGAGCCGCTGCTCGCGGCAAACGGCACGCTTTCCCTCGCGAGCCCTCTGAACCGCTTCGGCGGCGGGATTTCGACCCTGTTCAGTCTTTTCGGATCACCGGTTGTGCCGAACGTCTCGGCAAATCTTTTTGCCCGGATTTCCGACGGTGTCGAATTGGACCTGGATGCCGAGGATCTACTTGCGCCGTTGCTGCCACAAGGGCGACCGGTAATCGGACCATCGGTGAACAGCACCTTTCCGTTCTTTTCACCGGGCTTACGGATTACCCTGTCTACACATATTTCATTATGAGGTACGAACTATGTATCGTGCGCTGGCTGTGAGGTATCAAGCATGATCGACCTAATCCAGAAGGGCGGAATCGTAATGCCCTTCATCATAGCTCTTTCGATAATCGCCGTTGCGATCATCATCGAGAGGCTCCTCTATTTCCGGAAGAATCGGACGGACGAGGACCAGCTTCTGCAGCGCCTGAAATCGGCACTCCAGAAGGGGCACTACGACGAGGCTCTGAGCATATGTGAATCCAACCGGTCTCCGATCACTAATCTGATGAAGGTCGGCATCGAGCATCGCCAGTATCCCGAGAGCGTCATCAAAGACGCAGTTACCGACGCGGCCAATATGGAAATTCCGCGTATGGAGAGGTTCGTATCATTTCTCGGAACAATCGCCCAAATCGCGCCGCTTCTGGGACTTCTGGGTACTGTCACCGGGAACATCAAGGCGTTCGGCGTGCTCGGCAACTTCGCCGGATCCGTGAGCGATCCTGGTCTGCTCGCCCGTGGAATTGCGGAGGCGCTCATCACCACTGCCGCCGGAATAATCGTATCGATTCCCGCGGTCATCTTCTACAACTACCTCGTCAGCAAAGTGAACCACTCGATCATTCGGCTTGAAAACCGCGTGACCGAGCTTGTGCTCTACCTGAAAGGGGTTTGAGGCCGCCGCCAATGAAATTCCGAAGACGACTGCAACCCAGCGCCAACTCGAGCTTCGTCCCCATGGTCGATGTCGTGTTCCAGCTCGTGATCTTTTTCATGGTTTCGAGCACCTTCGTGGTTACGCCGGGAATCAAGTTGAATCTGCCTCAATCCTCATCCTCCGAGCCGGTCACGCTGACACCGCTGGTTGTCAGCGTCTTTTCCGAGAATCGCATCTATCTGAACAGCACCCGTTATGATCTGCCGGAGTTTCGGACAGCCATCGCGAAACTTCCCCAGAGCGCAGAGCAGAACAAGAGCATCGTTGTCGAAGGTGACAAGGCGATCTCCTACGACCTCATGGTGAAAATTCTCGACGTGTTGCGCAGCAACGGATTTCGAGGTGTCAACCTGAGAACGATGCCGGAAGACGCCGGCCGAAGCGGTGGGGTCGGAGGAAGCCCGTGATTCTTCAGGACGAAAGGAACCGGCTCGGTCTCGGCATAGTCGGTGCCCTCGTCATCCACGCGGCTTTTTTTCTCGCGATACAGCTTGGCGTGCACATTCCGCCGGCAACCCCGTCAGTTTCGCCGATCTATGTCGAGCTGAACGCGCCGTTGCCGGTTATTCCGGAGACGAAATCGAGCGACCGGCTGACCACACCGGAATCGGCGATTGCTCCCGCGAATCCCTCGGGTGCGAAACCTGCGGCGGCTGCCGCCTCGACTGCTGCGCCGCGTGCGGTCAGGTCGGTGGTGCCGTCATATCCCGCTTCAGGCGAGAATGACCCGCTTGCCCGCGCTCCGAGCGCGGCGGATCTTGCCGCACAGCAGTCGGCGGATTCGACAAAGCAATCGGCAGCGCCACCTGTGCCACAACGAAACCCTGGACCGACGGCCGCCGACAGCCAGTTCCTGTCTCAGGAGAATTCGGCGGCAAATCAATTCCGCCAGCTGAATCCGCTGCTTCCGCAACGCGTTCCTTCCCCGGCGGCGGGTCTCGCTTCAGGGGCGGCGCCGACTTCGAGTTCTCCCGCCGCAAGATCCCTTGCCGAAAAGGTCGAGAGCACGGCCATAGCGGTTGCCCAGGCGCAGAACGCTGGCGGGAGCTCAGCCTCTGCCGGCGGGGCGACGGGCAGCCCGTCCCAGGCGGAGTCCCGTTCCGGGCCGAGTGCTCCCGGGTACGCCGATCCGCGGTTGAGATTTCAAGGCGGGAGTCCGCGGGGACTCGTCTCGCAAGGGCGCCTGAATCTCGACGACAATCTCGTGAAGGCGATTCTCAAGAATGAGCCGAATCATCCGCCAGTCATCAAAGTGACTGTAGGCTTCACCGTCGATTCGAACGGATTTGTAACGTTGCAACCGGGCCGGTATTCCGGCTATACTCAGCTCGACCTGCTTATACGGAACCTCTTCGAAGGAGAGGTCTTTATGCCGGCGCCAGGAAGTGCACCGGCGGCCGGGGAGATAACGTACATAATACAAACGCAAGCGGCGAGGTAGGATGGGAATTCAGGCTGTAGCTTTCGACGTGGACGGTACCCTCTATCCAAATCGCACGATGTATATCAAATCTGTCGGATTCGGTCTGAAGCACGCCCGACTTATGATTGCCTACGGCCGGGTTCGTCGCGCCATTCGGTCGATCCGGCCAATCGACGACTTTCGCCAGCTTCAGGCAAAAATGTTATCCGAGGAGCTTTCGGTCACCGTCGAAGAGGCTGGGGAGCTGGTCCATTCAATCGTCTACAACGAGTGGGAAGAGATCATACGTGACGTTCCGGCCTATCCGTACATTCGCGAAATGATTCTGGACCTGCGCGCCCGCGGGATCCGAACCGGGGTCGTTTCCGACTTCCCGGTAGAGCGAAAGCTTTCCTTCCTTGGTCTTGGCGATTTGTGGGATTGCGCCTTTTCCGCTGAAGAGGTGAAATATCTCAAGCCGAATCCGGAACCGTTCGAACACCTTGCCGAATGCCTTGGGGTTCACGTGTCGGAAACCCTCTACGTTGGTAACAGTTATCGGTATGACGTACTCGGTGCGAAAAACGCCGGGATGCTGGTTGCGCACATCGCAAAGAAGCCGGAGCGTCAGTCCGTCGCCGATGTGACATTTTCAGACTACAAAACGCTCCATGAGTGGATCAACGAAAACAGGGATCCGCGAACCGCCTGACGTGACACTCCTCTGTCAATATCGCCGCGAATCTGTTATACAATAGATAACGATCACTACTGGGAGCGGGTAACATGAATACGGTTGGGTATCTCATAGTAATCGGCATAGTTCTCATCATTCTCGCCGTTTACCGTCAGCTCGACAAGAACAACCGGTCACTCGAGAAAGTCAAACGATACGCTGACAAGGTTCAGGGGGACCTTGATGGAATTGTCTCGCAGAAGGCCATGGAGCTTCGAGACATGTCCATCGAAGTCGGGGTACATCAGATGGCGGCGAAAGAGGTCCTGAAACGCATTCAAGGGATCGAGGAGGGCCTCAGCACCCGAGCCGCTCAGATCGAGGAGATAGGGACCCGCATCAACGACTACGACGGCGTGCTCGAGGAACTGGTGCAGATGACCCGCCGCGTGGAAGAGAATATCGGCAGGATAAAAGACGAGTCGGAATACGTCGACAAAGTCGGGAAGCGCCTCACGGTCAGCTCGCAGCGGATAAGCGAGCTGGAGCAGAGCGTGAACGGATTGGTGAACCGCTTCGAAACGATGAACCGGGAACAGCTGCAGGAAATGCAGGACGACCTGCTCGGTTCGGTCCAGGACCGGATCAGGGAGCTCGCCGCGCAGACCGCACGTGCGGAGGAGCACGTGAAGGAGACGGTCGGCGAGCTGCGCGCTCAGGGTGATACGGTCAGTCACCAGCTTCTCGGGCGCGCGCAGGCGGTTCAGGCGAAACTGGATGCGTCAGTCGCCGGCTACGTCGAAAAGGTAGCCGCCATCGAGAAAGACTACCAGCGTCGTCTCGATGAGGTGGCCCAGCGCGGAGAACGTCTCGAAACCGCGGCGATTCAGAAGCTGCGCGAGCATATCGAGGCGAAGATGAAAGCCGCCGGCCAGGAGCTCACCGCAGACATCAACGCAGTGCGTTCGAATGTGGACTCCTTTCAGACTGAATCGACGGAAAAGATGCGCTCCATCGAAGAGGATCTCTCCGGCGCCGAGAACCAAGTCGCCGACAGAATCAGAGAGCTTGACCGCTCGCTCGCCGACCTCGAGAAAACGGCTTCGAAGGAGTTTGGATCCGTCCAGACACAGACGCGTGAGCTCGCTCAGGCGATGCAGGCCGATCTTGTCCAGGAGTTGAAGGCAAAGATCGCCGAAACCACCGACGCACTGCGCCGGCATGTCGCGGATGCACAGCAGCAGTTCGAGCGCGAGACCGCTCGTTTGGCCGCCCTCGACAAACAATGGCAAGACAAGCAGAAAGAGATCGCCGGATCAATCGAAATCGCCACCCGGGAACTTGTGCAGCGGCTCGAATCGGGCACCGAGGAGATTGAACAGAACGTGGTAACCCGGATCGAGCAACGCCTTTCGACCTATGAAGACGGATTGGGATACCGGTTCGAAAAGATCGAGTCGGTGCAAACCGACATTGATATCCTCGAATCGAACCTTCGCGAATCGATGGAACGCATGGCGGTCCGAGTGAAAGAAGATGTCACCCAACTCGGTAATCAGCTCCAAGAGAAACGGAAAGCCGATCTGGAACAGCACGATACCGAGATGAATCGCCTTCGCGGCTCGATGAGTGAGTTGGAAGAGGGACTCAGCGACCTGAAGAAGCTGGCCTATGAGAGTCTTTCTGAGAAGTTGAAACTATTCGAGGATGATTTCTTTGCCGATCTCCGCGAACGGAATGTGGGAATGCAGAAACGGATGGAAGACTGGCAGGCCCAGGTTCAGGCAACCCTCGATTCCATGGGCGCGGAGGGTCAGGACGAACGAAATCGGATCGAAGCCGCCTACGCGGAAAGTCTGCGCGCGAGTTTTGTCGAGGTTCAGACTCGACTGACGGCTCAAAACGGGCTCCTGGAAAAACAGGTGATCGATTTCAAGACAGGCGTGGAGTCGCAGCTCTCGTCGACGGACCGTAGCGTGCGAGATCTGGAGGAGCGGCTGTCCGCGGAAATCGCGCGCGCTGAAAAGGGAGCGAAAGACAATCTTGAACGCAGTTTCGCGGCAATCCGCGCGGAATTCGACGGGGAGCTGTCAAGACTCGACAAGAACATTTCCGATCGAATGAAAAGTCTTCAGGATTCGGTCGAAATCGGTCATCGCGACATGGATGCAGTACTGGAAGCCGCGAAGTCCGAGGTCACCGTCTGGGAGTCGCAGGTCCTTCAGCAGCTGAAAGCGTCCGAGGCGGAAGTCGATGGAGAGTTCGCCGGGTTCAAAGTGCACGTTTCCGACACGATAAGCGGCATTCGCGAGGACTTCGAGAAGCAGAAGAACGCGCTTCTGGCCGCCACAGAAGCCGAACGCGCCGAACTCCGCGACGAAATTGGCGCCCTTGGCACCCGGATCAAAGAGCTTGAGCTCGACCTCGAGACCAGAACCCAGACCATCCTCGATACGCTCGCGGGGGACTATCAGCAGTTTCAATCCGATTTCCAGCGAAAGAGCCGGGAAGTCCAAACCGAAGCGGACACCAAGATGCGGGAGTTCAGAACTTTTGTCCATGATACCCGGGACCAGTTCGATCTCATGCAACAGAAGCTGCTCGGCAAGCTCAGCGAGGATGTGAACGTGCTCAACGTCAATCTGTCGGAAATCGACAAGCGGCAGCGAGCGTTCGTGGACCAGACGAAGATCTTCGAACGGGCCGACACGTTGAAAACAGCCCTTTTCGGCGCAATCGAAGAGATGAAAAGCGATCTGACGTTAATGGACGTGCAAAGAAAGGATCTGAAGAAGATCGAAACCGAGTTCACTCGACTTCGGAAGATGGGCGAAGAGGCTACCGAGAAATTTGCGCGATTTGTCGGTGAAAAGCGGAGGATCGACAGCCTGGAAGAGGAGTACAAGCGGCTTATCGGCATGTCTCAGGCGGTGGATCTGAAGCTTGGACAGGTCACGGCAAGCAACGACACGCTCGCCCAGATCCAGCTTTCTCTTCGCAGTCTCGATGACTTGCAGCGCGATGTAGAATCGAAGTTCCAGCGACTCGAGAAGAAACGTTCGATTCTGGATGTCACCGCTGAGGGTGTCGACAAGAACTTTCAGTACCTTGAGGATCTCGAACGAAAGCTCGAAACGGTGAAAGGGCAGCTCGATACGTTGCCGGGGGAGGTCGAAGAGCTCTTCGACCGGTTGGAGCAGCTATCACTACAGCGTAAGGACGTCGATAGCGCGGTAAAGCAGCTCAATGGACTCGATACACTCCTTTCCGACGTCGAGAAGCGTATGGACAATCTGCAGACCGCGCGGGAATGGCTCGCCCGCACCGAAACACGGCTGGAAGAGATATCCCGGAACGCGGAAGAGCAGGTGAAACTGCTCGGAACCATCATGAAGGACGATGCGAAGGGCGGCAAAGAGCGTGGCGCACCCTCGCTCAGCGCAAGGGATACGGTCATCAAGCTGGCGAGGCAGGGTTGGAAGGTGCAGGAGATCGCGCAGGCCACGAAGCTGTCGCGCGGCGAGGTCGAACTGATACTGGAGATAGCACACAAGTAGCATCTCTCTCTGCCTAAGTTACGACGCTATATCAAAATGGTTGACTGGTCGGTCCCCGATCAGTATCTTAGTCAGTAAGAATCAACCACAGGGGAATTTATGTCCAGTCGTCAGGAAAACTCGGAGGAGGCTGTTGCCGACTCTCAGGAACAACAACGTGATCAGCCAGTCGAGGCCGGTCCTGTGGTCCAGGGAGCAACTGAACAGGCCGAAGACTCTCAAATTGCCGCGTCGGAGGCCGCAGCCCGGCCTTCCGGAGAAAGCGACGCTGAAGATTCGATCGCCGCGCTCGCAATGAGTATCGAAGAGCTGAAAACGCGTATTGCGGCACTCGAAGAAGAGAACAGTGCACTCAAGGATCAATACCTTCGCAAAAGCGCGGAATTTGAAAATTTTCGCAAACGGATGCAGCGGGACAAGGAAGACTCCATCGCGTTTGCCAACAAGCAACTTCTGCTTGACATCGTTCCCATAATTGATGATTTTGAAAGGGCGATCAGGTCTGCTGAGGATTCGAAAGACTTCGACGCCTTCCATGATGGTGTGGTTCTGATCGAACATCAGTTCACCAGCATGCTTGAGCGGAAATGGGGATTGAAACGATTTGAGTCGATCGGCGAGGAGTTCGATCCGTCCAAACATGAAGCGGTTACCACCGAAGATCATCCTGATCACGAATCATCGATCGTGCTCGAGGACTACCAGAGAGGATACCTGCTTCATGACAAGGTTCTGCGTTCCGCAAAAGTGAAAGTGTCGATGCCAGGATCCTCGAGTTCGTGATGTCGGGTAACGTGTCGCTGCTGCCGCCCGCGGAGGGCAAGGCGAACATCGGCCGACAACACGGGAGGAGACCAGCCGTGTCGTGGATCAAGAAACAACTTATCAAAGGACAATCACCTTGCCGGTAAAGAGAGGAGTGCGATAATGGGTAGGATTATCGGAATCGACCTGGGAACAACCAACTCGTGCGTTGCGATAATGGAGGGCGGGGAGCCGAAGGTTATTCAGAATTCTGAGGGCCAGCGGACTACGCCGTCCATTGTTGCTTTTACTGCAAAGGGCGAGCGCCTTGTCGGCCAGCCCGCAAAGAACCAGATGATCACGAATCCGGAGAACACCGTCTATTCGATCAAACGGTTCATGGGCCGCCGCTTTGCGGAAGTCACCGAAGAGATGTCGATGGTGCCGTATCACGTTGTTCGGGACGGGAGTGACGGTGTTCGAGTTCAGATAACCGACAAGCAGTACTCTCCACCCGAGATTTCCGCCGCGACTCTCCAGAAAATGAAGGAAACCGCGGAGGACTACCTCGGCGAGAAGGTAACGGAGGCGGTGATCACGGTCCCAGCCTACTTCAACGACGCCCAGCGACAGGCGACGAAGGACGCAGGGAGAATTGCCGGACTCGAAGTAAAACGGATCGTTAACGAGCCAACTGCTGCGGCACTTGCGTACGGATTTGGCAAAGAAAAGAAAGAGGAAAAAATCGCCGTCTATGACCTCGGGGGCGGAACTTTTGATATTTCGATCCTTGAGCTGGGTGACGGAGTTTTTGAGGTCAAGTCGACGAACGGTGACACCCATCTCGGTGGTGACAATTTCGACCAGCGAATTATCGATTGGCTCATCGAGAGTTTCAAGAACGACTATGGAATCGATTTGGCAAAAGATCGGATGGCGCTTCAAAGGCTGAAAGAGGCTGCCGAAAAGGCCAAGAAGGAACTCTCGAGCACCCAGACCAGCGACATCAATCTTCCGTTTATTACCGCGGATCAGTCGGGTCCCAAGCACATGCAGTATGCGCTCACTCGCGCAAAGTTCGAACAGCTTGTTGCAGATCTCATCGAGAAGACGAAGAATCCGTGCAAACAGGCTCTAAAGGACTCCGGTCTCACGGCCGCGGATATCGACGAGGTAATCCTGGTTGGGGGGTCGACGCGAATTCCCGCGGTGCAGACCCTTGTACGCGCTTTGTTCGAAAAAGAGCCTCACAAAGGTGTGAACCCCGATGAAGTTGTCGCAGTCGGCGCGGCCATTCAGGGCGGCATTCTCGGCGGGGACGTCAAGGATGTGTTGCTGTTGGACGTTACCCCGCTCTCGCTCGGCATTGAAACAATGGGTGGTGTTTTCACGAAACTGATCGAACGCAACACGACGATTCCGACTCGCAAGAGTCAGATTTTTTCGACGGCATCCGATAACCAGACGGCAGTTTCGATTCACGTCCTGCAGGGCGAACGCGAGATGGCGGCCCAGAACCGGACGCTCGGTCGTTTCGACCTGGTGGGAATTCCGCCGGCACCTCGTGGTGTACCCCAGATAGAGGTTGCGTTCGATATCGATGCGAACGGTATTGTCCACGTATCCGCGAAAGATCTCGGAACCGGCAAAGAGCAGCGCATTCGCATCGAGTCCTCGTCAGGCCTGAATGAGGACGAGATCAAGCGAATGGTGAGGGAGGCCGAATCGCACGCAGAAGAGGACCACAAGATCCGAGAGCGTGCGGAGGCGAAGAACGAGGCCGACAATCTTGTCTATGCGACGGAAAAATCGCTCAAAGACTACGGTGACAAAGTTTCCGCAGAGGACCGCTCCAAGATTGAGGCAGCCATCACCGAGCTCCGCGGTGTTCTCGACTCCGAGGATGTCGCCGACCTGAAGGCGAAGACCGAGAATCTGAAGCAGGCGTCCTATCGGCTTGCAGAAGAGGTCTACAAGAATGCGTCGGCCGGGCAGGAGCAGTCAACAGACGGCGGGGCCGGGGAACAGAACAACGCCGGTCCCGGAACAGGCGGGGCGGAGAAAGGCGGCCAACCTGGCGACAACGTGGAAGATGTCGACTACGAAGTGGTGGACGACGAAGAGAAGAACCGGTAATCCCGTTCGTACGAAAACGGACACGCAACAAGGGTAACTGACTTGGCGAAACGCGACTACTACGAAGTTCTCGGCGTAGCGAAAGGCTGCACGAAGGACGATATCAAAAAGGCCTACCGCAAGCTCGCCGTTCAGTATCACCCGGACCGCAACCCAGGCGACAAGGCAGCGGAAGAGAAGTTCAAGGAAGCCACCGAAGCCTATGAGGTCCTTGCCGATGAAAAGAAACGGCAGGCCTACGATCAGTTTGGTTTCGCCGGAGTGGAAGGCATGGGTGGCAATGCCGGCGCGCACGATTTCTCCGGCGTTTTCCGTGATTTCGAAGATATATTTGGTGACTTCTCGGGTATATTTGATTCGTTTTTCGGCGGAGCAGGCGGGCGCCAGCGCACCCGCGGCCGCAGCGCCGTGCAACGCGGCGCCGATCTGCGTTACGACCTTGAGATCTCCTTCAAAGACGCGGTATTCGGCACCAAAGTGGAGGTTTCCTACGCGAGGAACACCACCTGTCAGGTTTGCAGCGGGAGCGGTGCCGAATCGGGGAGTGGACGAAAGACTTGTCCCACCTGTGGCGGTGCTGGCCAGGTCCGCCGCAGCTCCGGCTTCTTCTCGATAGCCTCGACTTGTCCGAGCTGCAACGGCGATGGGTCGATAATCGACAACCCCTGCCGTACCTGTTCGGGAACCGGTGTCACGCGGAAGAGTCAGAAGATTAAGGTCACAATTCCGCCGGGAATCGAGACCGGAAAGCGTATCAACATTCACGATCAAGGAGACGCCGGACCCAACGGTGGGGCACCGGGTGACCTTTATGTGTTCATTCACGTAAAGGGACACGAATACTTCGAGCGTTCGGGCGAGGATGTCTACTGCGTCATTCCCATCGGCTTTACACAGGCGGCGCTCGGGGCGGAAATACAGGTCCCGACGCTTGATGACAAGAAGGTCAAGGTCAAAATCCCACCGGGAACTCAGAACGGCAAAATTCTCCGCTTGAGGAACGAAGGCATTCCGCATCTTCAGAATCCGACCCGTCGAGGCGATCTCTACGTCAAAATCCAGGTCATGATTCCGGAGCGGCTTTCGGGAAGGGCGAAGACGTTGCTGCGCGAGCTTGCAGAGGTTGAAGGTGAGGATCCAAATCCGCAACCGATTCCCCTTGCCGAGCTTAGGGGATAGGCCTGCCGCAGGCGTTACATGGAAAAAAAACTGACACGACGGCGGCGGTTGATCCTCGACTCCGGGTTCCAATACCGCATGGTGACCCGATTGGTGGTTTCGGTAGTGGCAGCGGTCGTTCTGTTCAGCGCTCTTTTCGTACTCTACTATTGGATTTCCTACATTTCCGGTGACAACCTTTTCAAGGAATACGTCGTAGTATACAAACAGGTCCAGACCGTGAGGACAGTCAAGGTGGATGGAGCTCCTGTCGAGCAGCGATACTACGAAACTCTGGCACTGCCGCCGACCAGCCGCCTTCAATTGATACTGCCGGCACTACTCGTCAACAATCTTCTTATCATGTTCGCACTCGCCGGTATGGCGGTCGTCTATTCGCACAAGGTTGCGGGCCCGGTCTATCGCATTAAAGGTGTAATAAACCGATCGCTGGCGGGTGCGGCGGATCAACGAATATACCTGCGGGAGGGCGACGAGCTCAAAGATCTGGCGGAGAAGATCAACTCTCTTCTCGAACGCCTCGATCGGCTCGGCCAGGAGTAGATGCGGGGACAAAGGCAAACCTGCGTCACGGGTCCCGGCGCGCTTTAGTCTTCGCATACAATCCGCCGAAAAGTAACGGAAGGGCCCGACTATCCCGGAAGACGAAAGAGGAGAACCTCAAGTGAACCGCCCGCTCAGATTTCTATTTATGGCCCTTTGGTTGTCCGCGGCAGCGACGCTCCTGTTGCAGGCGCAATCCGATTCTGCCAAGAAACAGCTCCTTGTTCCGGGCGTGACGTCTGCCGTCGAGGCAGTTCCGTCAGTCGGAGCCGACTCACATCCAGGTGAGGTCGCGGGCGGAGCGGACAGGGCGGCTGGCGCGGCGCCAAGCGTATCGGGCGTCGCGCTGGGGACCGGCGGCGCTTCTGCGGCGGCGGGGCAGACCGATCTGCCGACGCCGTTTGATCCGAAAGAGCTTGACGGTAGCTGGCTGAAGTTCGATCAGAACGGCGATGGACGAACCGACTACGCTGCAAAGTTGGACGAAAGCGGCCACAAGGTGAGAGAGGCATTGGATTTCAATTACGACGGGTATTTTGACGACTTTCTCTACTATGCCCGCGGAGTGCTGGTGCGAGAAGAGATCGACAGTAATTTCGACCGCAAGATAGATATCTGGATATACATCGACGGCGGAGTCTACATTGGTCGTACCGAGCAGGACAAGAATTTCGACGGGATCCCGGATGTTATAAAGAATTATGGCAAAAAAAGGTGAGATTATCTCCGGGTACCACGCAATTGATGAGTATCTGAAGCTCGGCGTGCCGGGAACGCTGTGGATTGTTGCCGGGAAAAAACCAGCGCTCCGGAGAGTTGCTGAGCTTGAAACCACGGCGCGATCCCGCGGAATATCGGTCAGTGTAGCTCGCGATGTGACGGAACTTGCCGCGGCCCTCGGAATTGGGCCGGAGGCTGCGACTGGCGCCCTTTTTGTTCTTTCATCCGCGCGTCAGGCGCAGGACGGGAAAAACCGGCAGGAGGCTGCTGGTCTCGAAGCGATCCTACCGGAACTCGGCGATGATAGTCTTGTTCTTCTGCTTGACGGCATCACCGACGTCCACAACCTGGGGGCCGTTCTCCGCTCCGCCGATCAGTTCGCCGTTTCCGCAGTGATCGTCCCAACGCACAACTCTGCGCGCGAAACAGCGACCGTGGGGCGAATTTCGGCCGGAGCCTCTGCACACGTCCCGGTTCTTGAGGTCACAAATCTGACCCGCGCGATTGAAGCGCTCAAGGAAGGAGGATTCTGGGTCTACGGAGCCGAGGCTGCCGGTGAGAACGTATCGACTTGCTCGTTCACCGGGAAGAACGCTCTGGTGATGGGGAGCGAGGGCCGGGGGATCAGCCGGCTGGTTCGTGACAATTGCGATAAGCTTGTATCGATCCCAACGCGCGGGCACATCGATTCTCTGAACGTGTCGGTGGCCGCCGGTATCCTGCTCTACGAGATCCGACGACAACAGTGGGGACCCTCAGAGACCGAATCGACCCACAAAATCCGACAAGCGCCAACCGATTGAAAGCGAGCTGCGTAGCTGACTGCAGTGAACCCTGTCAGTTGCCGAATATCTTCGCGCCGATATCCGGTCGGAACCACGCGCCGTCAAACTTGACCAGCTGAGCAGCCGCGTAGGCCGCGATGCGCGCCTGCAGGAGCTCGCTCCCGAGACCGACGGCGGTAAAACAACGTCCACCGCCGGTGCGGACTCCACCGCTTCGATCGCGCTGCGTAGATGCGTGAAAGATCAGCCGGTCCTTCTCGGGGAAAGGCGGGATCGGATCCACTCGGATCCCCTTCTTGTAGGAGCCTGGATAGCCACGGCTTGCGACCACTACACCGAGCGCGCACTGATCGGAAATACTCAGAGGGAACTCCGCGATTTTCCCTGCAATAACCGCGTCGCAGACATTCCCAATATCGCTGCCGATAAGCGGAAAAAGTACCTGCGTTTCCGGGTCGCCGAATCGCACGTTGTACTCGAGCAGTTTCGGCCCTTCGTCTGTGATCATGAGTCCGAAATAGAGAACTCCCTTGTAGAGCAGCGATTCCTCACGAAGTCCCGCAAATGTAGGTTCGACCACCTCTTGCCGAATACGTTCGTACATCGCCAGGTCAAGCCAGGGTACGGGACAGACAGAACCGAGACCGCCCGTGTTTGGGCCGGTAGCTCCTTCGCCGGCCTTCTTGTAGTCGGCACAGGGAGGCAGGAGCAGGTAGTCGTTTCCATCGCAGAGAGCGAAAACCGATACCTCAAAGCCCGCAAGGTAGTCCTCAACGAGCAGAACGTCATTTCGAAGAACGTCGTTCGCAAACGAAAGCAATTGCGCGCGGTCGGAAGACTCGAGTACACCTTTTCCCGCCGCGAGGCCACTCTTCTTGAGGACCACGCGTTGCGAGCGCGATTCCAGGTAGTTCCGGCATTCGGTGAAGTCGCGAAACTCACGTGACGACGCGGTGGGAATATGATGGTCACGCATGAACCGTTTTGAAAAAGCTTTGCTGCCTTCCAGCTGCGCGGATCGCGCCCCCGGACCGAAGGCGGAGATCCCAGCTTCGGTCAGCACGTCTACCAGTCCGGCAACCAAAGGGTCCTCGGGCCCGATGAAAGCAAGCGTAATACGGTTTTCACGACAAAAACGGACTACGCGCTCCGGATTGGCAATATCCAAATCCGGAACGTTTGTGGCAACATCGGCTGTTCCCGCGTTGCCTGGAGCAACAAAGAGCGCTGACGTCCTTTTGCTTTTCGAGAACTTCCAGGCGGCGGCATGTTCCCGGGCGCCGCCTCCTATAACGAGAATCCTCAACGTGAAACCTCCTCCCGTTCCGTGCCATCGGCGATCGGTGGCGGCGACCAGAGCTGAATTACCGCCGGCGGTCCATTGCCTCCTCGAGCAGTTTGCGTACGACCTCAGGATAGAGGCGGTGTTCGATCGCATGGATCTTCTGCTCGATCTCATCGAGCGTCTCGAGCGAACCTCTGACAAAAGCCTCCTGGGCGATCACCTCTCCCCCGTCCAACACGGTATCGACAAAATGCACGGTAACTCCAAGCTCAGTATCCTGCGAATGAAAGCTTTTTTCAATCGCATCTGTTCCGGGGAACTTCGGAAGGAGCGATGGATGTATGTTCATGACGCGTCGAGGAAATGCGTTGACGAAAAGCGGTGTAAGAATTCGCATGAAACCGGCAAGGACTACCAGGTCGACGGCGATCCCCGACAGAATCGTGATCGCAGCATGCTCAAAGACGTTGCGATTATCCAGCGCAGTATGGCAGATAGTAGGCGGGAATTCCGAGAAGCTGTGCACGATTGGAGCACGAGCGCAGATGGACGGTCGCTGATCAGAGCGGCGAGCTCATGTTGCTCGGATATCGCGAAATCTATCGGCAAGTGCTTGAAAGTTGGAGCCGTTGCCTGAGGCCAATACGGCGAACCTAGCCACGGGTCAGTTCCCCAATCTCCATTATTTGGGTTCCGTGCCTCGATGCCGCTGAAACTACGGAATCAACATCACGGCGTGAGACAACCAGCGCAATGCCAATTCCCATGTTGAATACCCGCCGCATTTCGTCCATCTCGATGCGACCTGCCCTCTGAATCCGCGAGAAGATCTCCGGCACATTCCAGCTCCATGAGAATCTTGCATTGCACTGTGGAGGAATGACTCGCACAAAATTGCCCGCCAGTCCGCCGCCGGTGATGTGTGCCGCAGCGAGAACATGCCCGGTCGCCAGAAGGTTTTTGAGCTCGTCGACATAGATCTTCGTCGGAACCAGCAACTCCCGCCAGCCGTCAAAGTCGGTCTCGGAAATTGCCTTGCGGGCAAGCGAGAACCCGTTCGAATGAACACCCGTCGACGGGAGCCCGAGTATGACATCTCCCGGCTGCATCTCGTTCATGCGCGGCAGCATTTGCGTCTTCTCGACGATCCCCGTGCAAAACCCCGCGAGCTCGATGTCGTCGGGGCCGTAGACGTCCGGCATCTCCGCAGTTTCCCCGCCGGTAAGCGTGCAGCCGGCGATTTCGCATCCGCGTACAACGCCGGTGATTATCTCCCGCAGCAGCTGTTCGTTGATTTTTCCGCAGGCGATGTAGTCGAGGAAGGTCATCGGTTCTGCCCCGCAGACAATGAGGTCGTTCACGTTCATCGCAACGAGGTCAATGCCTATGGTATCGAACTTTCCGAGTTTTCGGGCGACAAGGATCTTGGTTCCCACTCCGTCGGTAGTCGAAAGCAGCATCGGCTCCCGGAATCGCGCGGGGTCAAAAGGAATACCGCCGCTGAATCCACCGATGTCGCGCGAAACCGCTGGGGAGGAAAACCCGCTGATGAAGGCGGCGAAAGAGTCACCCTTTTCCACATCCACACCGGCCCCGGAATAGCTCAGGGAATCCACATCAGTCTCCTTTGGCCGCGCGCTCGACCGAATCCGCCTTGCTCACCGGCAGTGTCTGTTCTTCCACGGAGATGGGAACGCGAAATGGGTACTCGCCATTGAAACAGGCGAAACAGTAGTTTGCCGGTTCATCGAGACAGGATTTGAGAGTTTCGATCGAAAGAAACCGCACCGAGTCCGCACCGATGTGAGATGCTATCTCCTCGTTCGTCATGGAATTCGAGATGAGTTCCTTTCGAGTCGGGATGTCGATGCCAAAAAAACAGGGCCAGAGAATCTCGGGAGCGGAAAGTCGAAGGTGAACCTCGCGTGCACCCGCTTCTTTGAGAAGCATTACCAGGCTGCGAGACGTCGTTCCGCGGACGAGCGAGTCATCGACGAGAAGGATGCGCTTGCCCTCGATGACTTCGCGAACCGGGTGCAGTTTCATTCGCACGGCCAGCTCTCTGGCGCCGATGGTCGGCATGATAAATGACCGCCCCGCGTAGTGATTGCGCGTCAGGCCAAAATCAAACGGCAGTCCGGATGCTTCCGCGTAACCGATCGCCGCGCTATTGCCCGAGTCGGGTACCGGCACGACAATATCGCCGATCGGCATGCCGGAGCTTCCATTTTCTCCCAGATCCTGCGCGGCAAGGGCGGCCCCCATTTTCTTTCGTCGCTCGTGCACGGGATTGTCGAACACGCGGGAGTCGGGGCGCGCAAAATAGATCAGTTCAAAGACGCATTGATGAAGTCTTCCGGGCGGTTTCGGGAGGAAGTACGATCGCATTCCGGTGTCGTTTACCACGATGATCTCGCCGGGTTGTACGCTGCGATAGTCCCGAACGGCGAGGATGTCCATTGCGCATGTCTCGGACGCTACAACCGTCATCTCATCCTTGTGACCGATGTACAGCGGACGAAAACCGTACGGGTCGCGAATCGCGAAAAGCTCGTCATCGTGCATCAGCACCATACTATACGCGCCCTCGACCATGCTCAGAGTTTCTATGAGCGCATCATGAAAGTTCATTTTTCGCGACCGCGATATGAGGTGAAGAAAAAGCTCCGTGTCGGATGTTGTTTGGAAGATCGAACCGTCCGCAAAAAGCCGACTCTTCAGTTCGGCGGTGTTCGAAATGTTTCCGTTGTGCGCAACCGCGATCTCGCCTTTGTTGCAGGAAACGAGAATCGGCTGAGCGTTTTCCAGTTTGTTTCCCCCGTGCGTCGAGTAGCGTACATGCCCGATTCCGAGCCGCGACGGCCGAAAACCCTGGAGGTAGCGGGAAAGCACTGCCGAAACCATCCCCAGGTCCTTGTATACCACCGTGCTCATTCCCTTTCGGTAGGCGATGCCACAGCTCTCCTGGCCGCGATGCTGGAGCGAAAACAGCGGAAAGAAAAGTTTCTCCGGGATGTTGAGTTCTTGAGTTGAAAAGATTGCTGAGACGCCGCAGTGATGCCCCAGGCTTACCTGCTCTGTTTCCACAGGTAGTGTATAGCACCGGGGAGAAACGAGGTCAAGCCGAAAGAGGTGCGCGACTTCTGCTCAGCGTCCCTCAGACTTGCAGGATTCCCCCCCCGTCGCGGCGAAGAGAGCCGTCTCCCCTGCAACAGCATCCGATGGGCAGCGGCGGATCGATTCCAACTGTCCCCCGAATGTGGCGGAACGGCCACGGCAGCCCTAGGCGACCCGCTCGCAGCTGTCAAGGTCGCGAATGGTCCGCTTACCTCGATGTTACTTAACCAGCTGTTTTATGCCGAAGAACTCCATGCTGTTCGTGTAAAGAATCTCGGCGATCTCTTCTTCCGGCTGCTCGCGAAGCTCGGCGACAAACCGCGCTGTTTCGATGAGGTAGGATGGCTTGTTCCGCTTCCCGCGATAAGCCGCTGGGACCATGAAGGGGCTCTCGGTTTCGATGAGCATCCTTTCGAGTGGCATGTTTCGGGCAGTCTCGTGCAGGTTGCGCGCATTTCTATAGGTGAGATTTCCCGCGAACGAAATGTAGAGGTTCAGCTCGAGTGCTTTCTTGGCGTATTCCCAGTCTTCGGAATAACAGTGCAGGACGCCGCCACGCGAAGGAAGTTTTTCCCGGAGAATCTCCAGCACGTCTTTTCCGGCATCACGATTGTGTATGACGACGGGGAAACCCAGTCTGTCCGCGAGTTCGAGCTGCCGGATGAAGAGTTCAATTTGCGAATCTCTGTCGCCAAATTTCCGATAGTAGTCGAGCCCGATCTCACCTACCGCGACGACTCTTTCGAGGCGCGTTCCCTCTTCCACCTTCGATGCCCAGTCACGTCCCGGATGCATGACTTCGGACGGAGAGACACCAATGCTGTGATAGACATGCGTAGCAGTCCGCAAATTTTCATACACCTGGAAGAAATCCTGGAGGTTGTTGCAGATACTCAAGAGCCCTTCCACGTGCTCCTGTTTTGCTTCCTGCACAATAATGAGCTGTTCGATCGGGTCTTCGTTAATAAGCCCGATATGCGCATGCGAGTCAAATAGTCTCATACATATATCCGTCGAGCTGAGTAGGTGAACCTTTGTTCTTATCCAGCGTTAACATACTACGAAGGCGGGGGCAAGTCAATGGCCGATATTTGACAAAGCATTATCAGCATGGTAGTCTAATTTCGATTGAGCATCCTCATAATGGGAACTTCCTCCCAACGGTAACGGAGCATAGTTGATGGCACCACGAAATAGAGCTTCGAGGATGAAAGTGTCCGGGATCGGAGCCGGCCGCCTCTGGCGTTCAATTCGGGAAGCTTTCAGCGTCTTTTTTGATCGACTCTTTTCGTTCAGCCGACAGCGGTTCACCGTCATGTTCATCCCGCATTCCGAACGGCGGGTGGTCAACTTCCACATAAACACGGTGATGATCATCATCGTGGTGCTGTTTCTGGGTGTGATAGTATCTGCGTTCTTCTATTTGACCACCGTGTCTTCCGGTTCGGCCCGTATGGTTCAGCAGAAGTCGCGGGATCTTGCCGAGACACAACAAACCCTGGACGGCATGCTCTCGCAGGTATCGGAACTCCTGAAATCGGCGAGTATCTTCGAGGGTACGCTTACCGATACCATGAAGGAACTGAACATCAAGACGACCCAGTCGGACGCCGGGACACCTGCGCCGGGGGATCTTGCGGCGATTCAGGGCGTTCAGCAGGTCAATCAGAATGAAATTCGCCAGCTCCAGGACCTGAAAAACCTGACGGCGACGCTGCACCAGTCGGTGAACCCGCTCCAGAGGATAAGCAGTGCAATTCAGGACGAGAAACAATTTCTGACCGACATTCCAAACTACTGGCCTATCGTCGGGGGGCGAGGAACCGTTGTAATGGCGTGGGGACCCAATCGCCATGCGATTACGGGGCAGTGGTTCCTCCACAAAGGAATCGATATATGGGCGCCGTCGGGGACTCCGGTAGTGGCCAGCGCGAACGGAAAAGTTATCGAGGCCGGGTATGACCCGGGGGCTGACGGTTTCTACATAAAGCTTGATCACAAGTACGGATTCAAGACGAAGTATTCGCATCTGTCCCGAATCGAAGTGACGGAAGGGGAAGAGGTGCTGCAGGGTCAGATTGTCGGGCGGGTTGGTTCCACCGGCGTTAGTACAGGGCCGAATCTGGAGTTCCAAATACAGCTCGGGACGGAGTTCCTCGACCCAGCGCGCTATTTGAAGATAAAGAATACATTCGACCGCTGGAAAGGCTACTGATTATTCGCTACACTGGAAGGCAGATGACACGAGGACCGGTGCCTGAAGAGACACTTATCAATTCAATCGTCGGTGAAGGCACACATTTTCGCGGAAGTCTGGAACTGAATGGTCTCCTGCGAATAGATGGCGACTTCAGCGGCACGATACAGACCGGCGGAAAGGTCATCATCGGCAAGAACGGCCGCGCAGATTGCACCATAAACGCGACAACGGTTGTCATAGGCGGTGTCTCCCGAGGGGCGATCTACGCCACCGAGAAGGTAATCATCCTTGCGTCCGCTGTCGTAATCGGCATCGTCCAGGCGCCGCGGCTCATCGCCGAGGAGGGGGTGCTGCTTGACGGCGAGTTCCGGATCTACGGTGCGACTGCAGATTTGCCAATTGCCGAAAACGCGGCACGGGAGCGACCTCGTGGCCTGTTCGGTTTTCGCAGACAGGAATCTGAGTCGGAAGCTGTCGAAGCGGGAGGGCGTGGCCTGGCGCAAAGTCCCGGGATGGCGGGCGACGCGCGACGGGTTCCCGGGTACGGGGCTCCCCCCTACACCGTTTCTCGTCGCGGTTGAGCGAAGGCGGAGGAGCCGGGTTTCCGGCGCAACGGCATGGAACGGATAGACATCCCTTCGGGATTCTTTCCTCTACGGCAGAATCCCCCGCAGGAAAAGAAAGTATCTCGGAAAAAGGTGGGCAAACGATCGTTCTTCTCCATCTTTGACGAAAAGTCCGAGGGTGAAGAGCTCGGTTTTCGCACTACCGGCATTCGTGTATCCGAGGAAGCGCTCGAATCGATGCTGGATGAAATCCATCGACTCGGCGACGTGATTCGAAAGGATGCGACTCTTGACTCCGTAAAACGATACCGGAAAGCCGTCGGTGACTTTCTGCATGTCGTAGTCGAGCAGGGGCTGGTTGTGGAAGAGAAAACCTCCGGAGCCAATATCCTCAATCGGAAAAAATTCGCTCTAGTCAAAGTAATAGACCAGAAATTAGAACGGCTGGCGATAGGCGTTCTTCAAACGCAGAAGGACCAGTTTGATATTCTCGCGCGGGTGGATGAGATCAACGGCCTTCTGGTGGACCTTCTGCGTTGACGCGCCGATGCGCGACCTGCGGAGGTCGAATTCGATCCGGAATGGCGTTTTCGACAGCCGGCAGATCAGGAGTGGTAAATGACAGACGCCATGACGACCCAGCCCCCGGAAGAATCCGGGGCGGGGATCGCGGAAGATAGTCGGCGGGAAGTTCTGTGGCTCGTGAAGGTTCTTCATTCAAGCGAGACGGAACTTTGCAGATTGCCAGAGGGAGTCGAGGTGACTCCGGATGATCTGGTTATCGTTCCGACGAAGTATGGAAAAGATTTCGGTCGAGTCCTGGGAAAGGTTAACCCCGAGAGCGCATCAACCTGGGATACGATCAGGTCAATTCAGCGAGTGGCGACCGAGGCGGACCGTTCCCGCTATGAGGAAAACTCCCGACGGGCGGAGGAAGCTCTCAGGATCTGCCGGGACAAGGTCCGCCAGCATGAGCTGGACATGACGCTTGTGTCGGCGCACTTTTTACTCGAGGAACCGAAGATTCTGTTCTTTTTTACGGCCGACGGCCGAGTCGATTTCCGTGACCTGGTGAAGGACCTTGTATCGGTTTTTCGCATGCGGGTCGAGCTGCGCCAGATCGGTGTTCGCGATGAATCACGGGTGCTCGGGGGCCTGGGTGTCTGCGGGAGAGTGCTCTGTTGTCACGGCTTGACCGACAAGCTCAAGCCGGTTTCCATCAAGATGGCGAAGGTTCAGAATCTATCACTCAACTCCATCAAAATTTCCGGACCGTGCGGCCGACTCCTTTGCTGCCTTGCATATGAACACGAGTTCTACCGGGATACCCGCAAGACCCTTCCGGCGGAAGGGCATCGTCTCTCGTATGACGGCGCAGTGTTCCGCATCACCGAAGTCAATATTCTGAGCCGCCAGATCAAACTTCTCGGAGATGACGGACGATATCTGGTTCTTCCCACCTGCCGGTTCTCCTATGACTCCGGAACGCAGCGATGGAAGATTCTCGACGAGCTTCCCTGCGAAGCTCCTGCCTGAGAACCGTTACGAGGGCGCCCTTCGGCGTTGCGGCGTTTTAAGTAACCTGGTCTGCCCGATTTTCGGTTCCTTCCTGGGGCGAATACTGCAACCGATAGAGATTGTAGTAGGCGCCTCTTGCCGCCAGCAGTTCGGCGTGCGATCCCTGTTCCACAAGTTCCCCGTCCGAAAGGACAAGGATGTTGTCCGCATGCTTGATCGTGGAAAGCCGGTGGGCGATTACCAGTGAGGTTCGATTCGTCAGCACCGCGCTAAGTGCGCGTTGAATGAGTCGCTCGGTTTCCGTATCGATGTTGGCAGTTGCCTCGTCCATAATGATTATGCGGGGGTCATGAGCAACAATGCGGGCAAAACTGACGAGTTGCCTCTGTCCGGTGGAAATATTGGAGGCACCCTCGGTCAGCATGGTTTCGTATTTCGCCGGCAACAGCCCAATGAAATCGTCCGCCTGCACAACGCGCGCCGCCTGCATCAGCTCTTCGTCTGTCATCTGTCTTCCCAGCAGGATGTTTTCGCGAATGGTATCGCTGAAGAGAAACAGATCCTGTTGAATCGGCTGGATTGCCGTCCGCAATGTGTTCAGCGGAATATCACGAATGTCGATCCCGTCGAGGAGGATGCGTCCATCCTGGATGTCCCAGAGCCTGGTCAATAGATTCGCGATAGTCGTTTTTCCGGCTCCGGTGTATCCAACCACGGCCACAGTTTGACCCGGGTCTACACGGAAGGAGAGGTCACGGATCACCGGCTCACCCTCTCTATAGCCAAAGGACACATGATCGAAGATAAGCTCACCGCGGATCCTTTCCGGTTTGACGGCGCCGGTATCGGGGATTCGGTCGACAGTATCCAGGAGTTCAAAGACGCGTTCACTTCCTGCCATCGCGGATTGGAGGATCGTGAACTTCTCGGAAATATCCATGACCGGTTGATAGAATTTCTGGATGAGATTGATGAACGCCACCAGTACACCGAGTGACACGATGCCTGAGATCATGAATCTGGCGCCGAAATAGATGATGACCGCAACCGAGACCGACGAGAAGAGGTCGATTATGGGACGAAACGTCGCGAATACGTAGATCTGGGTCAGATTCGAACGATTCAGCTCCTGGTTTCGTTCGTCGAACTCCTTTCGCGAACGATCCTCCCTCCCGAAGAGCTGAACCACGATAATTCCGGAAAGATGTTCCGAAAGATAGGTGTTCACTCGCGAGACCCAGAGCCGGACCCGGCGGTAGGCGTCGCGCGCTTTTAGCCGATAGACAAGCGTCGCTGCAAGAACCGGAGGCATTGTGGCTATGGTCACCATACCGAGCGTGACGTTCAGCGAGAAGAGCGTGATTATGACTCCGATCATGAGAGCCACATCCTGAAGGAGACTCACCAGCACCGAAGTGAACAGCTCGTTCACCGTCTCGACATCGTTCGTGAGGCGAGTTACCAGTCTTCCCACGGGATTTCCCCCGAGAAAACGAAGTGACTGTCTGACGGTGTGGCTGAACAACTGCATGCGAATGTCTTTCATCACGCCCTGACCCGCAAGGGCGGTCAGGTATACCTGAAGAAATCCAAACAGGAGCTGCCCCAGGAGCAGGCCACCGAACGCCCCGGCTGCTTTCCTGAGCCCGGCGATGTCCCCGGAGCGGAGGATGGCAAGGTCGGTACGGTCGATCGAACTGATATTCGACGCGGATATCGCGACATCGGCGGCCCGTGATGCTCCGCTGGGTTGCGCGGTCCGGGCACCAGCAGCATTCCGGCTGTCGGAAATAATTATCGTGTCGTATTTGTCTACCAGCGACTGGCGTACGGTGTCGCCAACCGGGAACACGTAGTAGCTGTTTCTTTCCACCACGCCCTGGCGAATGAGCTTATCCTTCTGTATTCCGGTAACCAACTTCAACCGAAAATCCGGAATGTAGTAGTAGGAACCGATCCTCACGTCGGATTCGGTGATGTGCGCTCCGCGGAGCTCCGGCAGGCTGGTCTTGTCTGCAGACACGCGAGAATAGGTATTCACAAGATGGTGGTCGATGGTGTTTTGGAGAATCACCGGAAGGAGAAGTTCAGCCAGGGTCGCCACGGCCAGCGCGATTACTCCGACAGTCGCAACCAACCGGTACGGCTTCAGGTACCGAAAGAGTCTTCCGACCAGCGCCGGATCGTAGCCAGATATGATCTTTTCCTGCTCCACGGCTACTCCGTCCCTGAGTGATGGTGACTCGATTGCTGCAGATTGTATATTTGACGGTAGAATCCGTCCTGCGAGATGAGTTCGGTGTGACTACCCCTTTGGACGATTCGGCCGCGGTCGAGAACTATGATCTGGTCTGCAAAAGCCAGCGTGGAGACGCGATGGGAGATGACGATATTCGTCTTTCCCTTCCGGGCAGAGATGAGCCCACGCAGGATTTGCTCCTCGGTCGCCGTGTCCACCGCCGAAAGGGCGTCGTCGAAGATGAGAACCTTCGGCCGGACGGCGATAGCCCGCGAAATTGCCACACGCTGTTTTTGGCCACCGGAAAGCGAGATTCCCCGTTCTCCGACCTCGGTAGTCCAGCCCGAAGGAAACGTACTCATATCCCGGCTGATGGTCGAAATATCGGCCACTTCCCGGACGAGTTCTTCGTCCTGTTCGTCCACGCCGAAGCGAATATTATCCAGAATGCTCGCGGAGAAAAGAAAGGTGTCTTGCGGGACGACGCCGAAAGTCGATCGAAGGGTGTGCAGGTCGTAGTCGCGGATGTCGCGTCCTCCAAGGAACAGGGTTCCTGGCGGCGGATCGAGCAATCGCGGCAGCAAACGAATGAGAGTCGACTTGCCGCTTCCGGTTCGTCCGAGTATGCCCAATGTTTCACCTGCGATTATCGAGAAGGTGAGATCCTTCAGGACGGGTTCGCGCGCGTCCGGGTAGGTATAGGAGAGAGACCGCACGTCAATTCTGACTTCGGGCGAGGTAATCACCGGGTTGTCCGGGTTGGCAATCTCCGGTCGCTCATTGAGAATTGCATTGATGCGAATGAGTGAGGCTCGACCGCGCTGGATCATGTTGACGGTGAATCCTGCTCCGAGCATCGGCCAGATCAGCATGGAGAGGTAACTGAAGACAGCCACAAATGAGCCGGGTGACATGTCGTGGAGGATAACGGCTTGACCGCCTACCCAGAGAAGAATCAGGCTGGTGAGACCGGCGAGAAACGTCACCGCCGGATTGAATACGCCCCAAACGCGCACAAGTCGCATGTTGCGGTTCTGATAGCTATCATTGGCGGCACGGAATCTGTCAAGAAAGTAGGTCTCCTTCACGAACGACTTGATGACGCGGATACCCGAGAATACCTCCTGGGCCTGCTGGCTGACCGTGGCGAATCCTTCCTGGACTCTTCGGAAGTAGTCGGAGACGAAACGCCCGAGTCCGATAATCAGTGCGGTAATAACCGGTAGCGGCAATAGCGGATAGAGCGCGACGCCCGGGTTCTGGGCAAAAAGGATGACGATGATCGCGATGGTCATGAAAACTCCATCGGTGAAAGCGACCAGAGCCATACCCGTCGCCATTCTTATCGCCTCCATGTCGTTGGTCGCCCGCGCCATGAGATCGCCGATCTTGTAGCGGCCGTAGAAGTTGGATGAGAGGGTGAGGAGATGAGCGTAGAGTCGGCTGCGGAGATCCCTCTCGATCCGGCGCGAGGCGCCATGTAT
This sequence comes from uncultured Spirochaetota bacterium, assembly GCA_963832675.1. Taxonomy (GTDB): domain Bacteria; phylum Spirochaetota; class Spirochaetia; order DSM-27196; family DATKUC01; genus DATKUC01. Next base: position 100,325 of record CAWHUY010000014.1, read on the forward strand.
GAAGAAACGCCATCCGAATCGGCCCACGGAGATTATCGCCGCCACTCCGACGAGCTCCGCGCCGATGGCGAAAATGCGGGAGAGCGGAAATGTGCCGGTCGACATGGTGTCGATCGCGGCGCGCAGAAACTGTGGGATGAGAAGTTGCCCTCCGGAAGTCACCACGAGGCAGAGCAATCCCGGTATGTACCGGTGCGAGTGTTTCTTGAAGTAGGGCCAAAGGGTGTCGAAGTCGTTCACCACGTATCAATTTTGAGCAAATCGTCCGAAAAAGCAAGCAGACGTTTGGATTGACATGACGCGTCTTTTCCCTGAATATGCCAGAAATTGAAGACGATCGCAGACCGAAACACTTTTCGCACGGACTTGTTGCTGCTGCTTACCGCCGCGATCTGGGGATTTGCGTTTGTCGCCCAGCGTGCCGGAATGGGTTATGTGGGTCCGTTCCTGTACAACGCGGTACGTTTTGCGCTCGGGACCCTGTCGCTTCTCCCTCTTATCGCAGTAAGGCGCGCGATGGCGCGGCGAACAGCCGGCCGCACCGAGAGCCCTGCATTCATCGCGCCGGCCGAGACGGTTTCGGACGGAAACCTGGCAGAGGACCAGGCAAGCCGAATCCGCGGACTCGCCAGCGTCGCGTGGATGGTTCTTGCCGGGGTGGTTCTCTTTGTTGCCTCATCGCTCCAGCAGCTGGGAATCGTCACGACGAGCGCGGGAAAAGCCGGCTTCATCACCGGCCTATACGTGGTCCTCGTTCCTCTTATTGGGGGATTCCTGGGACGCAGGAGCGATGTCGGCCGCTGGATCGGTGCGTTTCTAGCCGCAGGGGGGCTCTACCTGCTCAGCGTTACCGAAAAGCTGACAGTTGCCCCGGGTGATCTGTTGCTACTGCTCTGCGCGGTCTTTTTCACCGCGCACGTGCTGTTGATCGACCGGATTTCCCGGCACACGGATCCGATACTTCTTTCGGCGGTCCAGAGCGGTGTGACTGCGGTCCTGAGCTTCGTGGTCGCCATTATTTTCGAGCCGGTGAGCATCCCGGCGGTGGCGAACGCCTGGGCGCCGATCGCGTACGGCGGGATAATGAGCGTGGGCGTCGCCTATTCGCTCCAAATCGTCGCTCAGCGCACCGCTCATCCAACGCATGCCGCAATACTATTGAGCCTCGAAGGCACCTTCGCGGCGATCGGCGGATTCCTGATACTGGGGGAGATCCTTTCCGCCCGGAACATTGTCGGGTGTGGGCTTATGCTTGCCGGTATGCTCACTGCACAATTATCTGCGATTCGGCGAGGCCAGGCCTCCGAAGCCGCAGAAAGTATTCGGTCTAGTTGACCTTTTCACACTATTATGGTAATTTCTCTTGTTTTCATTTCCGGGGCTTTCTTCTATTGCAGTACGGACTGAAAACCGCAATTTGTTAACGGACAGGAGAAGAACATGGCTCAGATCAGCAAGAATGCGCGTGCTGTGTCCGCAACTCAGAAATTTTTCTGCACCTGCGGCGGCGAAATAAAGATGAAGACGGTGTTTTCGAGCGGCAAACTTCGCAACGTGGCCGAATGCGAGAAATGCAATCGGCAGGAACGAAGGCCGCGCGATTTCCGATAGACTCCGCTTTCGCGCGCGTTAAATTGACGGCCGGCCCAAGGGTTGGCCGTTTTTGTTGTCCATTTCACCGAAGGTTGTCGGCCCTGATCCTGCTCTCGTACGGTGTCAGAGGTGTCCGTTGCTCCATTGTTCAGACGATTCGACGTCGGGAAGATATTTCGCCTCCCGCTTCCGCCACACATCGAGCTGCGCGACAATTTCTCCGCGGCATTTGGTCAGCAGGGAAACAATTTCTCCTTTGCCCCGTGGTGCCGGTCTCATGGAGGTGATCTTCGCACGGTAGGTCGATCCGTGGATTCGGTGAAGCACCGTCCGCAATGATGAGAACTCGAAGGCGCCGTCAATAGCGACCGTGACCACCGGCAACGAACGGATCTGGAGAAGAATTCTCGCTGCTCCCTCATGAAACAGCCCGACATTTCCCGTCTTCGATCGCGTTCCTTCGGGAAAGACAACCGGAATGATCCCGGTCCCGGTCGATCCGGCCAGCCTTCGAAGTGCCCGGTAGGTAAGAGGAAAGTCCCCATGGCGGCTGATCAGCGCATGTCTTTGGTAGCGCAGCAGAGAGGATACGGTGGGGAAATGGTGCGCGAGTATCTGTTTCGCGACGAACCGCAGGCGGTGGCGGGGAAAGAGTTGAATGAGCAGCGGGATGTCGGCGAGGCTCTGGTGATTCGATATGAGGATGAACTGTGCAGGAAGCTCTCCGCGAAGAGAGCGATCCAGGTCCAGGCGAAGCCCCGCATATAGACGCGCCATCCGAAGGAGAATTCGGGATATGTGCACCGAACGTCGATCCATGAATTTCCGTGCAACGCGTACACTGAACACCATACGGATCTTCATCGCAAGATCCCAATAAACGAGTACACAGATGACGAGCACGACGTACAATATGGCACCCATTGTGAAGCTTCTCTCGACCGGTACTCTACCCGGACTGAAGGCGGCTTGTACACGGCCCGTGTCGCATATGATCGGACGCAGGTTGTGTCGCCGCCTTGACAGTTGAGAATTTATCTGATAAGTTACTTGCCTATCGATAAATAATAGGAACACGACATTCGTGTGGAGGTAGCGTCCCTTGGCAGGTTACAATTCAAGCGTCAAACGGCACCGGCAGAGTGAGACTCGACGGCTGCAGAACAAATCAGTCAGAAGCGAAGTTAGAACGTGCATCAAGAAGTTCCACCAGGCGGTGGGCGCAAACAATAAGGCTGACGCCGAAAAACAGTATCTCGAAACGCAAATATTGATCGATGGAGCGGTGACGAAGGGCGTATTTCACAAGAACACCGCTTCCCGAACCAAGTCCCGATTGGCCCACGCCCTCAGCAAGTTGGGAGCGTCCTGACCAACACTGAGTATCCCCGGGATTCCTTATTCCCGTGGGTAACTGACCGGCGGCTGGAAACGGTCGCGCCCGGTAACTTCCGCCTGAAAGTGGCGGACCGACAATGGGCGCAGAGCGGAACAGCGCAGCGAGCAGGGAACCATGCGCGGGGTGCCAATCGCACGGCCCAATTGGTTTCCGAAGTCCGGGAGGATTGCACGTGATTCGGGGAAAACTGACCAAAGCGGAAATCGTTGAGAGTATCTCGGAAAGCTCTGGTCTTAGCAAGAAGGATATCCAGAACATTATTGATTCCTTCTTCTCCGAAGTGAAGGACGCTCTGCTCGATGACCGAATTGTCGAGTTTCGCGGTTTCGGAACATTCGAAATTCGCACTCGCAAGGGACGGGACCGGGCGCGGAATCCAAAAACCGGTGAAACGGTAAGCGTGCAGAATCACGGAGTGGTGGTGTTCCGGCCCGGAAAGGAGCTGAAGAAAGCCTCGTGGGAACTTCGTGAATAGCTTGCTTCGAGAGTGCAACGTTGAAGAATCTCCGGCCACAGACCACTGAGCCTGCAAAAGCAGACAATATTTACGAAAAGCTGAATGTTGTTTTCATAAACATCGGGCTGATTGTGCTTTCCGCCCTGCTTTTTGCTCTCTCCTTTCCAAATATTCTTTCGGTGTGGGGCTTCTATCCGATAGCGTTTGTCGCGCTTGTTCCCCTTTTTATTGTCGTACACCGATCCGGATGGCTCGGGATCTTTCTATACGGCTTTTTTACCGGGTTTGTTTCATACGTGTTTCTCAATTACTGGCTTGTCGCGTTTCATCCGCTTACGATTTTTATCGTCCCCGGGATATACGCCGTCTACTTCCTGGTTCTGTTTCCAGTTCTCAAGCTGGCGGATTCGCTTTTTCCGGAGTACGGTTACCTGCTTCAGCTGGCAGTCTGGCTGGGCTACGAATATCTGCGAACACTTGGATTTCTTGGGTATTCCTACGGTATCATCGGATATTCTCAATATCTTTTTCTTCCGTTGGCGAGATTGTCTGAGCTGACCGGCGTGTGGGGTGTGTCGCTGATTGTCGCTTTTCCGTCGATGCTTTTCGGAAATGGTCTCAAAGAGGGATTGTCGGGGCTGCCGGTATTTCTTCGGCGACACCGTATCGAAGCCGTCGCGTATATGGTGCTGTTTGCCGCAGCAATTGTGTTTGGCCTTGCAACGAAAACTGACTATGCGGGAAGCCGGGAGTGGCGCGTCGCACTGGTTCAACAGAATGTCGACCCCTGGCGTGGCGGACTTCCGACCTACCGGGAATCACTTGCCCGGTCGATTCGGGAGAGCGAAAAGGCACTAAAAGAGAATCCCGAAATCGTCGTGTGGTCGGAGACTTCTTTTGTGCCGGCCATCGACTACCACATGCGCTATCGGGATGATCCGGAATCCGACTCTCTGGTCAAGGATCTGCTCACTTTCATGGCCGCTCAGAAGGTACCCTACGTGATCGGAAACGACGACGGCGAACTCATGCGCGACTCCAACGGGAACTTGACTCGCGTCGATTACAACGCAGTTCTTCTGTTCGAAAAGAGTCGGATTGCGCAGACCTACCGAAAGATCCGACTTGTGCCTTTCACCGAGAACTTTCCCTATCGCAAGCAGCTACCGTTCGTCTACGATGCATTGGTAAAGGCTGATACGCACTTCTGGCAGGAAGGAAAGGAGTATACGGTCTTTAATGCCGATGGAGTCAAGTTCTCCACGCCAATCTGTTTCGAGGATACATTCGGCTATCTTTCGCGCCAGTTCATCCGGCACGGTGCACAGGTAATCGTCAATCTGACGAACGACTCCTGGTCATTCTCCGTCCCAGCCGCCATGCAACACATGCAAATGGCCGTTTTTCGGGCGACCGAAAACAAACGATCGGTCGTGCGCAGCACCAACGGCGGCATGACGGCGATCATTGACCCCAACGGAAAGATCCTGAAACTTCTGCCTGCATTCACCGAGGGGTATCTATCGGGAAAAGTCCCGGTATATACCCGTGATACCACCGTCTACAACCGCTGGGGAGACTGGTTTGCACTCCTTATGCTCATCGCCGCGATTGCCGGTCTTGTCGCCGGAGCAGTGAGCAAACTCGTGGCAAGGGCCCGACATTGACAGAACCGGTCAAGTGTAGCAGAATGATCATACACTTCGAAGGACAGCAGTAGATGGCAAGAAAAGACAAGATTCTGATAGTAGACGACGAGCAGATCAATCTCGACTTCTTCGAAGTCATGCTTACCAAGCTTGGTTTTTCAGTAGAGACGGCGGAAGACGGCGAGGAGGCTCTCGAAAAGGTCAAACAGGGACATCCGGACCTGATTATTTTGGATAACATTATGCCGCGTCTGTCGGGCTGGGAGGTCACCAAGCTCCTCAAGTCCGAGCAGGAATATGCGCGTTTTCGCAATATCCCGATCATTATGTTTTCGGCCATGGACGATGTCAAAGACAAGATCGAAGGATTCGAACTCGGAATCGAAGACTACATAACGAAGCCGTTTAACTTTTCTGAAGTATTGGCTCGGATCAAGGCAGTCCTTCGCAGTCGGGATCTTTCAGAACAGGTGATCCATCGTGAGCGCAGGCTTGCGCTTGTTGAATCGCTTAACAAGTCACTCGTGTACTTCACTTCGCATTTAGAGAAGCCGATCTCCGCACTGCTCAAGGCGGCGACTGAAAGTAAACAGGATGACCCGAACGCGGTCGCCGAGCTCGTGCGCCTGGTTGAAAAGGAGTCGAAAGCGACGCTAGCTGCGCTTGATGGACTCCAAGAGGAAATACACGATTTGGAAAAGCAGGGCGACCGCATGAAGGCGGAAGAGATCACCCTGGACGACCTGGAAGAGAAATACCAGCGCCATTTCGAAAGATATCGCGAGCGCGTACCTGGGGAGCCTGGGTAAGGGAATCGCTTTCGACCGGTTACCGCCAAATCGGGGCGACACAAGACAGACGGAGGTGACGGTGATCACCGAAGATAAGCGAAAAGTTCTGAGCCTTTTCAACGAAGGAAGAAAGCTCTATAAATTAATGCAATTCGCGGAGGCAAGGGATCTCTTCGCGCAGGCACTTCAGGTAGACGCAGAGGACGGACCGTCGAAGGTCTACCTCGCCCGCTGCAAACATTACGTAGAAAATCCGCCACCCGACGACTGGGACGGTGTTTTCATCATGAAGACGAAATAGGGCCGCAGGTTCCCGTGGCCCAAATCCAATTACGCACAGGCAAACATGGCATCACGAGGACAAGAACTTAAGACCACCCCGCGTACGGTTACCCGCCTCGGAAAAGAGACTACCTTGAAAGGAAAGATGAAGTTCAAGGAGTCGGTGACCATAAGCGGCCGTTTTGAAGGAGAGATCGACGCTTCGGGCTTTCTTTACATCGAAACGGGCGCCGACGTGCGGGCCGAATGTAAAGGCCGGAACGATCATTATCGGCGGGGTGATTCGTGGCAACGTAGAGGCGACCGAGAGACTCGAAATGCTTCCGACCGGAAAGATTTATGGAAACGTGCGAACTGCAAAACTCCGAATTGCCGACGGTGTCGTATTCGAGGGCAAGTGCGAGATGATACGAAACAGCGACCGTGTCGACATATTTTCCACCGGGGCCGCCCAGCTGAAGAAGACCATTCAGAGTGTCTAATAGTATCAACCTGAATCGCGAGATTCGCGCGTCCGTGCTTACCGTCGGGACTGAAATCACCGAAGGAAAGATCGGGGACACGCACGGGCGCTACCTATCGGCAGCACTTCGAATTCTCTCTATCCGGGTACGGCAAATAGCCTCGATTCCCGATGAGCCGCAACTTTTTGTCGAGACAGTCGAACGGATGTTGCAACGAGCGATCTTCTTCTCGTCACCGGGGGCTCGGGCCAACCAGCGACGATCTTACGCGCGATGTTATTTCACGGGTCGCCGGGCGCGCACTCGAGTACCGACCGGAAGCATGGACGGCAATTGAATCCCGTCTTGGCCCGAGGGCGTCAGAGACCAATCGCAAGCAGGCGTTCATCCCCGGCGGTTTCGAGCTTCTGCCCAACGACAACGGTACTGCACCCGGCTTTTTTGGATCGGTCGGCGACCGGCTGGTGATTGCGTTTCCGGGACCTCCACGAGAGCTGCGGCCGATGTATGAATCGCGGGTCCTCCCATTGCTGCAATCCCGGTTCCATCTGACGAAGTTCGAGGAACTTGCCGGCACCGCATTTCTCACGTCGGAATCGCGGCTCGAACAGATGCTGCAGGAACACGCTCGACCTGGGGTGACTTGGGGAACGCGCGTCGACGATTTCGGAATTGCGTTTTTCCTGCGGGGGGCGACCGCAGTTGAGCGGGGCGCGATAATGGCCGAATTGCAGACCAAAGCGGGGAAGTTTTACATTCGAGAGGGGGAGACCGACGCAGCTCAGATTCTTTTCCGCGCTCTTTCTGACACCGGCACTACCATTTGTACCGCGGAATCCTGTACGGGCGGGCTTATCTCGAAACTCATGACGGATATCCCGGGCAGCTCCGCGGTGTTCTGGGGCGGATGGGTGGTCTACTCGAACGAAGGTAAACAGGGACAGCTTGGCGTGCGCTCTTCGACCCTCGAGGTCAACGGAGCGGTATCTCAGGAAACTGTCCGGGAGATGGCCGCAGGTGCTCGCAGCGCGTCGGGGTGCGGACATTTCGATTGCGGTTTCCGGCATTGCCGGACCAGAGGGCGGGACGGAAGAAAAACCGGTGGGAACCGTCTGGATCGGAATCAGCGTGGAAGGTGAGGAGCCGCAGGAACAGCTCTTTCGCTTTCGAGGCGATCGAAACCGGATCAGACGCCTCGCGGCTGTGGTTGCGATGCTGCTCGCTGCAGACGCGTTGCAGAGCAGATTTGGACGAGGTCGCCCGCGGTGAAAAAAGAAGATAAGGGGCTTTTGCTTGACAGTAACTGTAGTTCGCAATATATTGGTTTGGTAAAGCTACATGGTTTTCGGCTCGTTAGTCCCGTACATGTCTTCGGTGTCAGGTGAATCACACGTGTTACGAATGCGTCGCATTGTGTGATCGGAATTTAGGTGTTTTTCGGGCCGGCTTGTGTTTCGTTCGCGAGGTCTGATCGCGTCGCGATTCGGCCTCTGTCCGCCGGTGAGCGGTTTTCCGTTCACTGAATGCGTATCCAAACAGCTGGAGCGCAGCGGCATTCCCGGTCCACACCACATCGGCGGGTAACCACATCCATTCAGAACACAGATGTCTGTACACGCTCAAGTTCATCAAACACAAACTCGTTTTCGTGCTAACTGGAGAGATTGATGGCAATAATCCGGAGGAAGAGAAGTATGTCTGCCGACGACGCAGAAGCGTTCACATCCTCAATACCACAGAATGAACTGGATCTCGCTGGCGACTCCGCCGGTGGAATTAACGGCACTATCGAACACGCCGGTGAAAATAGAGCGGTAGACGCCGCGGAGGAGCGTCCTTTCGCGGACTCCGACGGTGTCGCTGACGCCGATGAATATTCGCGTTCGGACCCTGCGGAGCGCAAAGCCGACAGCAGGTCGGGCACCGGAAGCGCCGGTGCGGAGAATGCCGCGCGCGGCGGCAATGGGGGGGAAGTGAACGGTTCTAATGGCTTACGATCGAACGGCACCTCGGGCATGGGAAACGGCGGAGGCGCGAGGCGAAAGACGAAGAAACGAAAGATAAGGGTAGAGCTTATCAAAGATCAGGTACCGGAAAACACAGATGCAGCCGACTTCAAGGGGGCAGCTATGGATGGCCGAGATACCCGAAGCGACGACGAGGAAAATCAGTTCCGGGATATGGAATCAGGCGAAGCGGCTCCTGTCGAAACCCCCGAGGAAGATGAGCGCGCGGCGGTTCGTGAGCGGATTTTCGAAGACTCGCAGAACCGACGTCCGAAGCAGGGGGATGTGCGATACGCAGGACGGCGCTTCAACCGAGGTGAATTGGTCGAAGACCGCAGCATCAGCATCAACGAGCTGATCAACATGAACATGAAGGATCTGCGTGCACTCGGCGGAAAGATGGGCATAAGTCAGGAAGGACTCATGTCCCTCAAGAAGCAGGAGATCGTGTTCGCGATTCTGAAGGCGCACACCGAGCGCAACGGCATTATCTACGCCTACGGATCCCTGGAAATTCTGCCGGACGGTTATGGCTTCCTGCGCTCTCCGCAGAACTCCTACCTGCCGGGTCCGGACGATATCTACATATCGCCGAGCCAGATCCGATTGTTCAATCTGAAGACCGGTGACACAGTCTACGGTCAGATCCGACCTCCGAAGGAGGGCGAGCGCTTTTTCGCCATGCTGCGCGTAGAGAGTGTAAACTTCGACCCGCCGTCAGTTGCACAAACTCGCATACCATTCGACAACCTCACGCCACTCTACCCGGACGAGCGGCTCAATCTCGAAACTCCCGATGGAGACAACTCGACACGGATGATCAACCTGTTTTGTCCGATAGGTAAAGGTCAACGGGGGTTGATTGTGTCCCCACCGCGCACTGGAAAGACTATCCTTCTGCAGAAAATCGCAAACGCAATCACGGTGAACCATCCGGAAGTCTACATGATCGTCTTGCTTATTGATGAGCGTCCGGAAGAGGTCACCGATATGCAGCGAAACGTGCAGGCCGAGGTCGTGTCTTCGACATTCGATGAACAGGCAACCCGTCACGTTCAGGTGGCCGAAATGGTGCTGGAAAAGGCTCGCCGCCTTGTCGAGCATAAGAAAGACGTTGTAATCCTGCTCGACTCGATTACCCGCCTTGCGCGCGCGTATAACCAGACGGTACCGACTTCCGGCAAGATTCTGTCCGGCGGTGTCGACTCAAATGCGCTCCACAAGCCGAAGCGATTCTTCGGCGCCGCGCGAAATATTGAAGACGGCGGGAGCCTGACGATTGTGGCGACGGCGCTCATCGAGACCGGGAGCCGCATGGACGAGGTGATCTTCGAGGAGTTCAAGGGTACCGGAAATATGGAAATCAACCTCGACAGAAGGCTGTCTGACCGCAGGCTTTTCCCGGCGATAAACATCAAGAAGTCGGGTACGCGGCGAGAAGATCTGTTGCTTACCGAGGAAGAACTCAACAAGATGTGGATACTGCGGAAAGTGATCAATCCGATGGACGACGTCGAGATCATAGAGCTGCTCATTGACAGAATGAGGAAAAGCAAGAATAATGAGGCGTTCCTGAGATCGATGAATACGTCCACGGTAGCCGGGGATCTTTGAATCGATCCGGTGCGTTATCGATCTCCGACGTAGCCATCAACCCAATTGCGAGAGGAATTGAAATATGAAAAAGGATATCCATCCGAACTACCGTCCGGTAGTCTTCAAGGACGCCGCTTCGGGCACGCTCTTTCTCACCCGGTCGACAATCGAAACAAAGGAAAAAGTTCTGTACGAGGACGGTAAAGAGTACCCGCTGTTCCAGGTTGAAATTTCGAGCGCTTCGCATCCGTTCTACACGGGAAAACAGCAACTCGTCGACACGGCAGGACGCGTGGAACGGTTCAAGAGAAAGTACAATATCAAGAACTGATCCGTCGGCGGACAGTCCCAATCGAGCCGTACCGCGCCTCAAGGCGGGTTCGGCTCTTTTTTTGTCGATGGTAGCCGAGGGCGTTTCGGCCGAGACAAGCCGCACGCGGTCTCTTGCTGTCTACTGAGGGGTGTGGGGCATGCGGCGGATCTCTGTGATGCGCTGGAGGACCAGAAGCGCCAGCAGAAAAAGGAGCATTCCGATCGGCAGATAGTCACCGAATTGCGTATAGATGGTCGGCGTTTCAGGCCGGTAGATCGGCACGGTTATCGGCAACACGCCTTCCTGGAACATCGGCAGGGCGTTGCGTACGCGGCCGTAGGCATCTACCACTGATGTCAGGCCAGAGTTGGTGGAGCGCACGAGCGTAATTCGGTTTTCGATTGCGCGAAAACGTGCTGCAACGAAGTGCTGGATCTGGGCGGAATTCGTGTTCGACCACGAGTTGTTGGTAAGGTTGATGAGTACCTGCGCCCCGTGACGGACGAAGTTGCGGCACAGGTAGCCGAACGCGTCTTCGAAACAGATCGGAGTGCCAAATCTGAGTATCTGCCCCTGTTTCAACGGGACGCTGAAAATCGTGTACTCAGTTCCGGGTACCCATATCGCTTCCAGGCCTATCGCGCTCTTCACAAACGATCGGACGAATGGAACATCCCAAAAGGGAAAGCTCTCGGCAAAAGGAACCAGGTGCTGCTTGCCGTAAAATTGAACCATGTCGGCCGCGGGATCGAGAAGGATTACCGAGTTCATGGCATCCCATCTGCTGTCCACGACATACGGGCTTCCCGTAAGGAGGTAGGTATGCAGGCTCCGGACAAAAGGGATAAACGGATCGTCCGGTGGGTTCTGTGCATAGAAGTTCTTTCCCTGCGCGAAGGGATAACGGAGGCTCGTTTCGCTCCAAACCACTATGTCCGGAAAGTGACCGAGATCCCGGATTCCGCGCAACGTCAGGTTCTGCGCCGTCTGCAATGTCTGGACATCGTTTCCCTGGATCCAGGAATCACTATTCTGCTGTACGAGGAGCGCATCGAAGCGCCCGACTACTGGCACGCGTGCATTCAGCCTGTCATAGCCGTAGAGCAAAAAAAGCGCCGTCAGGACGATGACGAAGAGGGTCTGAGCGCGTACGAGGTGGAATCTCCGGTTTCCGTCGCCCCAGACTATGAGCGCTTCTCCCACGACGCCGTTGGCAAGTGTCGCGAGGAAACAGAGCCCCCAGATGCCGGTTACGTCCACAATTTGAGTCAGCGGAAGGATCGTATTGAACGGATAGGCGGACAGGCCCCACGGGTAGGCCAGAAACCCCACCGATTTCAGATACTCGTAGCCGGTCCATCCGAAGGCGAAAGCGAACGGACGAAATCGTGCGGGACCCTGCAGGAAATAGCGAAGGATGGGGCCGAGCAGCGCGTTGTAACCGGTGTATCCGAGAATGACGCCACCGAGCGTCCAGACGGAAAACTGTCCGAAGTACATCAGCCAGTAGTTCGCGATGGCCGTCGATACGGCGCCAAAAAGCGCACCGAGGAGCGCCGCTTCCCGCGGCGACTCCGAATTGCGGATGGCGACATAGTAGAAAGCGAGCGCCCAGACCCCGATAAAAGCATTTCCGTACGAGTAGAATTCGCTGGGAAGCGCAAGCGGAAAGAGCAAAGCAGAAAGCAGTGTCAAAATCATACGACGAGCGCTCATGGCGATACTCTAATACAAAGTTCGTGAGCCGGATAGAAGGGATGCCGGTCATTTTTTTCTTTTTGTTGAATAGTTTTGTATAATCCTATATCATAGGTATCGACTCAAAAGGTGTGTAGAAGGGTGCCGGTTCATGAACGATGTGATATCTCTCCACCGAGCGGAGTACAGCGCAGACCCGGAGAAGGTGGTGTCTGCGCCTGGCGTAGTGACGCTGATGGGGGAGTACACCGAACAGAGTGAGGGCTTCGTTCTTCCGGTTGCTATCAATCGCACAATGACCGTCGCAGTCTCACGCCGAAAGGACAATTCACTCCGTTTTTATGCAGCGAATCTCAACGAGCGAAAGCGAACGAGCCTTTCGAACTTGAAATACAAGAGAGAGGACCGTTGGGCGAACTATCTCAAAGGAGTCCTCTACGGTCTCAGTCAGCTTGGGTGTCCCGTTCGCGGAGTGAACATGACGGTATCCGGCGATGTTCCGTCCGGGATCGGCCTCGCCTCCTCAGCCGCGATGACGGTGGCGGCCACAGTTGCAGCGAAAGAACTCTTCGGATTTTCCTGTACACCGATGCAGATCGTCGACTGCGCGCGGCGGGCGGAAACCGAGTTCATGAACATCCAAACCGGCATGGTTCACCCCTTTGTTGCCTACAATGCACGCAAAGGATATGCGCTTCTTCTCGACACCAGGAGTCTCGAGTTCCGACCTGTGCCCCTTCATATGGGCGATGTTCGCCTGCTTATCACCGATTCACGCGTGCCGCAAAACGTTTCAGAAACTGAGTTGGCCCAGCGCAATTCGGACTGCGACCAATGCGTGGAGATTCTCGCGGCGAGAAAGCCGGGTGCCACGCTGCGCGATTTTTCGCCTTCCGACCTTCGCGACAGTCTCGGTACCATTCCGGAGCGCATACGGCGGCGATGTCTGCACGTGGTTGAGGAAAATCAGCGCGTGCATGATGCCGAGCTTGCGCTCCGGCAGAAAAATTTCCAAACACTCGGAAAACTGATGAACAGATCTCATGAGAGTCTGCGAGATCTGTTCGAAGTCTCGTGCCCGGAACTGGACTGGCTCGTGAAACGATCGTGGGAGACGGAGGGGGTCTTCGGGTCGCGTCTCACCGGTACCGGCTTTGGTGGATGCACGGTCACGCTGCTGCGGGCGGACGCGGTGGAAAAGTATCAGAAGAGGCTCGACGACTATGAGCGTATTTTCGGTTTCAAGGCGGAAGCGTTCGTGTGCGAGCCTTCGGACGGTGCGCGGATTCTCTGAGTCGACAAGACTCCTGGGTGGGGAACAATGCGGATTCTTCTGACAAACGACGACGGCATCGGCAGTGCCGGCCTTGGCATATTGAAGGAATATCTCGAACCGGACCACGAGGTATGGATTGTCGCGCCGGATGGTGAACGCAGCGGAATGTCGCACTACTTGACGCTGAAGGATCCGGTGCGGGCCCGCAAAGTCGGCGAGAGAAGTTACAAGACGAGTGGATCGCCCGCCGACTGCGTTATCGTCGCCATATTGGGAATCCTTCCGAAACGGCCCGACATTGTCTTGTCGGGAATCAACGTGGGTCCCAACCTGGGGACCGATCTCATCTATTCGGGAACCGCCGCTGCGGCACGGCAGGCTGCGTTCATGGGATGCCCGGCTGCAGCTCTGTCGCTCGATGGTTTCGTCGAGCCGCTTCATTTCACGCCACTCGCCGAGTTCGTCCGCGAGAACCTGACACTCCTTCGTGAACTCTGGGATGAACATCATTTCATCAATGTCAACGCGCCGAATATTCCCGGGACTCCGCTTCCGGTGGAGATCACCACACCATCTCGGCGAATCTATCACGATATGCTGGTGAACTATGATTCACCTCGCGGCGAGACGTTCTTTTTTCTCGATGGGTCACCACCCCTCGCAGAACCTGATGAGCACACGGACTGGTCGGCCGTACACCGCGGCTCGATTTCCGTGAGTCCGATATATCTCCATCCGCTGAGCCATTTCGAGGACGAACGATATCAGAACGCCTCATTCAGATGGGCAAGAAAGGACGAAGCGACGGTTGAGTCCCGGATTGCTGCAGGTGGAGGTCGCGCGAAGCGGAACGGGGTATGAAAGAGGCGCTGCGGCTCTACAAAGAACGGAAGTACGAACAGGCATTGAAGGAGTTCATGAATGTGCAAGTGGAGTCGTCCGACTACCCTGAACTCTCCTACTACCTAGGGCTCTGTTACACGCAGCTTGGGCGCCACGACGAAGCGGTTCTCTATCTCGAGCAGGTAGTCTCATCTGAGCTCGGCTTTGCCCAGCTCTACCAGGCGAGGATGGTGCTCGGTTATATCTACGCAGTGACAAAACGTCACCGACTTGCCGAGTACGAGTTCAACCAGCTTCTTGAAGAGGGCTTCGAATCGGCGAAAGTCTACGCGGCTCTCGCCTACGCCTGTTACTATCAGGGAAATGTCGAACAGGCGATTGCCCACCTGGAGCACGCGCTGATAATCGATCCGGAGAATGCCAACGCACTGAACTCGTTGGGCTACGTTCTGGCCGACCAGGGGACGAGACTCGGGCGCGCAATCAGTTACTGCAAGCGGGCGGTGTCAAAGAGTCCAAGAAACCCCGCTTACCTTGATTCGCTGGCGTGGTGTCTTTTTAAGAATGGACGCCGCGAGGAAGCGAGACAGCTACTCGAACGGGCTGCCAAGCTCGGACCGGGGATTGCAGAGATTCAGGAGCACCTGAAAGTGCTGGGCCGGGCGTGACTATGCGGAAGCTGTTTAAGCTGCGTTTTTTTCCGGCGTTGCTCCTGCTCCTGGCAGGGGGCGCCGGCGAAAGTTTTCGGGCAACCGCTCAGCAGATCGACATGGCTGCAGTCCGCGCCAACGACGAGCTGCGGCGTGGCGTGGTCGCCTTCTACAATGGATATTTCAACGAGTCGATTCTCGCCTTTCAGCGATCGATCCAGGCCAAGGCCGACAACCCGCGCGCCCACTTCTGGCTAGGCCGAGCCTACTACTATGGTGGGTTCGACGAAGCGGCCCTTGGCGAATGGAACTTTCTCATTCGGAAAGGACAGGGCAGCCCATTTCTGGAGAATCTGGTCAATACCATATCCTGGAGGCGCGGACTTTCGCAAGAGACCTCTGTCGGTACCCGTTTTGTCGTGAGCGGTACGGTGGCCAATCAGATCGAGAACACCACGCTGTTCGCGCGTCCGTCGACCGTAGTCGCCCGTCCGGACGGAAGCTACTTCCTGACCTCTTTCGGCACGCAGGAGATTCTTGTCGTCGACGTCAACGGCCGTCGCAGAGATACGCTGCGCGGGGGAATTGCCGGGTTTGACGGTCCATTCGATGTGGCCGAAGCGCCGAACGGTCGGCTCTATGTGAGCGAGTACTACGGGGACCGAATTGCGTTGTGCAGCGCAAACGGAAATAAGATCAAAACGTTTGGCGGGAGCGACGCGGCAGGAGGATACCTGATAGGCCCGCAGTACCTGACGCTCGACGCACAGGGGTTCCTCTACGTCACCAGCTGGGGCAGCGGTCGCGTCAGCAAATTCGACGCCGACGGAAACCTGATCTTGTCCTTTGGAGATCCGCGTGCCAACTTTTCCGGACTGCAGCGGCCTACCGGGATTGCGGTCATGCAGGGACGCGTCTACGTTGCCGATGCGAGCACGAAAAGCATCGATATTTTCGACGAGAGCGGAAACTTCGTCGACTCTGTCGCGAACGGCGCGCTTTCGCAGCCGGAGGGCCTTTCAGTCTACGCACCCGGACAGCTGTTGGTTGCCGATACCTCGCGGGTAGCGCTCGTAGACGTCGATAACGACACGGTGGCAATTCTTTCGGACCTCGAGGGACGGGGCAAGCGGGTGACCTCGGCCGCGGTCGATGCCAACGGTACGGTACTTGCCTGCGATTTCGACGGAAGCAAAGTTCTGCTGCTCTCGAATATCACCGACCTCTACACTGCGCTCTTCGCCCAGATCAATCGCGTAAACTCCGACAGTTTTCCAACTGTCACGATGGAAGTCACGGTGCAGGATCGTTCCGGGAAACCAATCGTCGGCCTCGACGCGTCGAATTTTCGAATTACCGAAGACGGCCTGCCGGTCGCAGGAGATCCACAGATAGTCTTTGCCGGCTACCGGGATACCAATCCGAACATCGTGCTGCTGGCCGACAGATCGCGGCAGATGCAAAGCTATCTCTCGCAGATGCGGGATGCAGCAGGGGGGCTATTCGACGCGGTGGGAGGAAGCGGTGGCCTGAGGGTTGTCTCCGCCGGGCCGTCGCCCGTGATTGAAACAGGCCCTGACGCAGGTCGCCAGCAGACAGTGAACGCCGCGGCCGCTAATGGAGTGTTTGGAAACGACTGGGCATTCGACAAAGGGGTCCATCTCGCCGGATCCGAGCTTCTCAAGGTAAGGGGTCGACGATCGATTGTGTTTGTCACTCAGGGGGTTCTCGGCCGAAATGCCTTTCAAAGCTACGGACTCGAGGAGCTATCCGAATATCTCAAAAACAATGAAATAACTTTCTCGGTGATTCTCGTGAACCAGCAGAAGCCAAGTCAAGAGCTCGACTACATCGTTCGACAGACGAACGGAAAGTTATACTACCTGTACAGTCCGGACGGAGTCTCACAGGTGGTACGCGACATCCGCTCGGTGCCAAACGGCACGTATATTCTTCAATATCGCTCGAGAAGCCGACCGGACTTTGGCCGCGCCTACATCCCCGTCGAAGCGGAGCTTTACGTGATGCGGCGTACCGGCCGGGCAGAGGCGGGATATTATGGCCCTCTTCAGTTCTAGCACGCCTGTTCGACAAAAAGAGCCACCCTCTCACGCTGCTTCGCGGATATTACCGGCGATGGCGCCGACGACGGGAGGAACGATGGGAGTCGCTCTGTACCGGGTGCGGTCTTTGCTGCTACGAACGAGATGCGGTGGCTCTGGGCAGGGTGCGAATCAGACCGGGTTCCGCGTGCCGTTTTCTCGACCTCGTCACGCAGCGCTGCGCGGTTTACGATCACCGTTTCGCGGTCTGCTCCTATTGTGCAAAAGTTCGCCTGTTCCATGCAATACTGGACCCCACGATGCCTCCCGATTGCGGCTATGTCCGACACTACCGGCCGAGCTGGCTGCGCGGGCGACTCATGGGACCCACCTGGGGCGCGACCCCCGGTACCCGTTCCTCCGAGCTCTCCAAAACTTGAATTCTCAGCGATGCGTTCGTATATTATGGCGCGAGGCCCAATAGACCGGAAATTCCGGTGCCTTCCGAACCTCGATTCGTTCGTCGAATCCACGGTTCCGTCCCACGACCTCATCCCGTACAAGTTTAAATACTCTTGCCGACTTTTTCGTTATATTGGTAGAGGGTCAAGGATGGAGGAGTAGCCGGCTGTGCCAGAGGAAAGACCTGACCGGATTTCAAAAGAAGACAGCAACGTAAAGGAAAAGCCACGCGAAGACGTGAGAGAACCCGACATGTTTCGGGTTCTTCTGCATAACGATGACTACACCACGATGGAGTTCGTCGTGGAGGTGCTTATGAAAATATTCCGTAAGACGGTGGTGGATGCTACCAAGATCATGCTCGACGTTCATCGCAAGGGCGCCGGACAGGTCGGTGTCTACACCTATGACGTAGCAGCAACGAAGATTTCGCAGGTGCACCAGCTCGCCAAGGAACGGGAGTTCCCGCTGCGGTGCACCATGGAAAAGGCGTAGCCGGGGACTCCGGTTGCGGCAGGGGCATCCCGAGGAAATAGATGAAGGTTAACCAGGAAGTTCAAGACGTACTCAACGCTGCGTTGCAAGAGGCAAAACAGCGTAATCATGAATATTTGACGCCCGAGCATGTGCTCTATGCCGCACTGCATTTTCAGTATCCGCGCGATGTGCTGGCGGAGTGCGGGGTGGAGCCGGACAATGTCCGCGCCGAAATCGACAAACATCTGCGTGAGAAGGTTCCGGTTATCAAAAAGGGCGAACCGGTGCAATCCCTGGGTTTCCAGAACGTAATCCAGCGGGCGGTGTTTCATACGCAGGCGGCCCAGAAGGAAGAGGTCGATCTGGGGGATATCATGGTCTCCATCTTCGACGAGGAACAATCATTCGGTGCCTATTTTCTCCGCAAGGCCGGGATTACGCGGCTCGACCTGTTGCAGGTGATATCCCACGGTCTTTCGAAGGTGACAAACCGCGACGAGGGCTTTCATACTTCGTCCGACGACTCCGAGGCCACGGAAGAGGATGAGGAAGGAGGGCGCCGCCGCAAGAATGATCCGCTTTCCCAGTTTACGACCGACCTGACCGATCTCGCCGAAAAAGGCAAACTTGAACCGCTTATCGGACGGGAGGATATTCTCGAACGTACCATGCAGGTCCTCTGCCGGCGGATGAAGAACAACCCCGTGCATCTGGGTGATCCGGGAGTTGGAAAGACCGCCATTACCGAAGGGCTCGCGCAGCGAATCGCCGAGAACAAGGTTCCCGCCCTGCTCCGGGGCTATCGGGTCTACAGTCTCGATATGGGGTCGATGCTCGCCGGTACCCGGTATCGCGGTGATTTCGAAGAGCGGATGAAGCTCGTCATCAATGCACTGCGAAAACGGGAAAAAGTAATTCTCTTCATCGACGAGATCCACACAATTGTCGGCGCCGGTGCCGTGGCCGGCGGCTCGATGGACGCATCCAATCTGCTCAAACCTGCTCTCGCGTCCGGAGAGCTGCGTGTCATCGGCTCTACTACATACGAAGAATTTCGCAAGTACTTCGAAAAGGACCGTGCCCTGTCTCGGCGGTTCCAGAAGATCGAGGTTAATGAACCATCGGAAGACGACACGGTGAAGATCCTGCAGGGTTTGCGGGAAAAATACGAGAGCTATCACAACGTGAGGTACACCGATGAGGCGTTGCGTGCGGCCGTGCATCTTTCGGCTACCTTCATTAACGACCGCCGACTTCCGGACAAGGCGATTGACGTGATCGACGAGTGCGGTGCCTACACGCGCATGACGACTTTTACGCTTGATGAGAACGGAAAGGAGACGGGTGCGGAGCCCGCAACGATCAACGAAGCCGATATTGAACGGGTGGTTGCGAAAATCGCAAAAATCCCCGAGAGAAGCGTATCGGTCAGCGAGAAGGACCGGCTGAAGAATCTGGAATCTGATCTGAAACGGGTAATCTACGGCCAGGATGCGGCGGTCGACGCCGTGGTGCAGGCGGTAAAGCGTTCGCGCGCCGGGTTCCGCAATCCGAATAAGCCGGTCGCGAACTTTTTGTTCGTCGGGCCCACCGGTGTCGGGAAGACCGAACTGGCGCGCCAGCTCGCGAATACGCTGGGAATTGAGATGCTTCGGTTTGACATGAGCGAATACCAGGAAAAGCACACCGTTTCGCGACTGCTCGGATCGCCTCCCGGATACGTCGGGTACGATGAAGGTGCGCTTCTGACCGACGCAATACGGAAGACTCCACACGCAGTGTTGCTGCTGGACGAGATCGAAAAGGCGCATCCTGACATCTTCAATGTATTGCTCCAGATAATGGACTACGCAACGCTTACCGACAACACCGGCAAGAAGGCAGATTTCCGCAATGTCATTTTCATAATGACTTCGAACGCCGGTGCTCGAGATATCGGGCGTCCGCTCATCGGTTTCGGCGATCGACAGGTCACCTCCCACGCGGTGAAAGAGGCCGTGGATCGTACATTCGCTCCGGAGTTTCGCAATCGGCTCGACAAGGTCGTTGTGTTCAACAGCCTCGGCGACCGCGTTATCGAGGAGATTGTCGGCAAAGAGATAGCCGAGTTCTCCGTATCCCTCGAAGATAAGGGCGTCAAGCTCGAGGTGACGCCTGGATGCATCAAGTGGATCGCCGTCCACGGCTATTCGCCGGAGTTCGGCGCGCGGAACATCGCCCGGATGGTCGAAGAGAAGATCAAGAGCTACTTCGTTGACGCGGTGCTTTTCGGAGACCTTCAGAACGGGGGTAGGGCTGTCGCCGACATCAAGGACGACGACGTGGTAATTACGGCAAAGAAAACGCCAAAAAAACGGGTGGTATCAGCGAACAGGAAACTGAATAATCCGCCGCTGTCGGATGCGGGGGAGAACGCTGCGGACGCACCGGCAGACTCTTCGGACAGTCCCGGCGCGGTGACAACCGGACCGACGACGGACAGGAGTGCCTCCGCCACTTCTACCGACCCGAACGGCCCAGAAGAACACGCCGAAAACTGAACAGACGGCGGCCGGCTCATGCGCAGGAAGTTTCCCTATCTCGACGAAAACGAGTACTTCCGTTTTCCACCGCCCAGCCAGGCCACGCCCGAGGGGATTCTCGGGGTCGGAGGCAACCTGTCCCCGGGTATGCTCGTCTCCGCCTATTCTCAGGGAGTGTTTCCCTGGTTTTCTGACGGCGACCCAATTCTATGGTGGTGCCCCGATCCCCGATTCGTCCTTTTCCCCGACAAGTTGCATGTTTCACGCTCTATGCGCCGCGTTCTTCGGCGCGAACTCTTCGACGTTACGTTCGACGTGCGTTTTCGCGATGTCATCGAAGCGTGCAGCGCACGATATCGGCCGGGTCAGGGCGGAACATGGATTACTCCGGAAATGATCGCTGCCTACGTGGAGTTGCACGAAAGGGGCTACGCGCATTCGGTGGAGGTGGAGATCGGCGGCGAGTTGGTCGGCGGGCTCTACGGTGTGTCACTGGGAAGCTGCTTCTTTGGTGAATCGATGTTTGCGCTGCATCCAAACGCTTCGAAAGTAGGTTTCGTCTGCCTGGTGGAGGTCTTGAAGCGGAATCGGTTCGATCTCATCGATTCCCAGGTTCACACCCAGCACCTCGAGAGCCTCGGTGCCGAAAATATTCCGCGGGACGCCTACCTCGCGCTGCTACAACGCGGGCTCGGTAATCCGGGATTGAAAGGCAGCTGGACGGAAAAGTTCGCGGCCGACCTGGCGGAATGCTCAGTACTTGAACGCGCTGCCGCCGATGAATTCCCGGAGAATTGACTGGTCGGGCACGTAGTGGCTCGGTATCGGCATGAAATTTCCGACAAATGAGAGCAGGCGCAGGGCCTCGTGGTACAGAGCATCGTGGGGCTTTACGTCGTGGAGCAGTGGCTCTGCGAAGGCCTTGAGGACTCCGAGCTCGTAGTCGAGGGCGGAATTGAATGCGGAGTCCGCCGAATCCTGGTAGGGAAAGATATTCCGATCTTCGCCACGGCGGACGGAGGACCACATTTTGAGCGTTTCGAGAGCGCTGTGACCGCGGAACTGGTAGTCGCGGACGAGCCTCCGAATCAATCGGTTGTCGGTCGTCGGGATCCGATTGTGATCGTCAAGGTTGAGCTGCGTGAGCGCGGAGACGTAGATGCGGTACTTCTGCTCGCGGGGGATCCGCGGAGTAAGTCCGTCGTTGAGACCGTGGATGCCTTCCATAATGACCAGGCCGCGCGCCGGCAAGTTGACGACGGACCCACCGGCCGAGCGCTGACCTGTTCGAAAATCGAACAAAGGCAGCTGCACCTCATCTCCCCGGAAAAGGCCGAGAAGATTATCGTTGAGCAGCGCAATGTCGATAGCTTTGAGATTCTCGAAGTCGTATTCGCCGTTTTCGTCACGCGGAGTCTGTTCGCGCGGGACAAAATAGTTATCGAGGGAGATCGATATCGGTCGGAACCCCAATACGGTGAGCTGGATGGCGAGTTTCTTTGCGAAGGTGGTCTTTCCGGAGCTCGACGGGCCGGCGATCAAAATCACTTTCACCGTGTCCCGTTTCTCGTAAATTCGGTCGGCAATTTCCGAAATCTTCTTGTTGTGCAGAGCTTCCGCCACCCAGATGAAGTCCCGTATCTGTTTTGTACGGCTCAACCGATTCAGCCGTCCCACCGAGCCGATTTCGATCATTCGACCCCAATTTTTGTATTCCTGGTAGATGCTGAAAAGCAGCGGCATGTCCTTATAGGGCTGCAAACGGTGCGGCTCGCGGGTCGAAGGATAGCGGAGGATGAATCCCGGCGGATGGAGGACGATATCGAATAGCGTAATAAGGCTGGTTTTCGGGAGCAATGGTCCGTGGGAGAGGTCGATGAACTCGCCGCACGCGTAGACGGGTACTTTGCTTTCGTTTCGGGACTGGAGCAGCAATTCCGTGTCGTCCATCTTGTTTCGCTGGAAGTACTGGAGTGCCTCATCGTATGCGACAACCTTTCGTTGGATCGGCAGGTCTTCGGAGACCAGACGGTGCATCTCTCCCACGAGTTGCCGTTTTTCATTTTCGGCAAGCTCGGGCGCGTCTTCAAAATGGTAGAAGTATCCGTCACCGAGTGAATGGCCGAGGATAAGCCGCCGACCCGGTAAGGTGTTGCGCGCGGCAATGGCAAGCAGGAAGCAGAGACTCCGCCGATAGATCATCATACCTTCCGGCGTGTCCAGCGTGACCGGGACAAGCACGCAGTTCACCTCGAGGCGGTAGGAGAGGCTGGTCAGCTCGTTGTTAATGAGAGTAGCCACTACGGGAGATCTGCGTCCGTCGGCGGAATCGTCGAGTTTTTCGCGGACAATGACCTCGCCGGTACGAGTGCGGACCGGGACCTCGGTCACCCTGCCGGAGGGCAGAGTAATGCGAATAGTTTCCATTCGGGATTTACCTCGATTCGGTCTGAGCGGTCTCCGCGACTTCGCGTATTCGGTGCACTTCGGTTTCGGTGAGGGCGCGGGAGACCTGGTGCTCGTGGTCGTCAGTTTGCACGACCGGGAACTCACTGTATTTTTCGCCGACCGCGCTCATCATCACCTTCACCTGCGGGGTGCGGGGATTTTGATCATTGGAATCTACGACCATCCCGCGGGTTCCATTGGCGAGCTGAACAAATGAACCGATAGGATAGATCGAGAGATTGATGACGAGCGATCGAAGCACGATTTCATCGTACTGGGTGCCACGGAGTTTCAGGAGATCGAGAATGCTCCGGTGCGCGTCCTGGGCTTTCCGGTAGGGCCTGCTGCTTGTCAGCGCCGAGTATGCGCCGCTTACGAGCATGATCTTCGCGTATAGAGATATTTTCTCGCTCGTAAGTCCCCGCGGGTAGCCGCTGCCGTCCACTGTCTCGTGGCTTTCGAGGACGGCATTACAGACGGCCATTGGGAATGAAGACGACCTGAGAATCTTGAAACCCAGCACCGGATGTGCAGTGATTGCTTTCTTTTCCTGCGGTTCGAGCTTTCGGTCTGAGAGGTAAATCTGCGGTGGGAGTCGGATCATTCCGATCTCGTGCAACAGACTCGCGGTACCGAGCTCGATGAGCCGATGCTGCGGGAGCTTCAGGGTCAAACCTATCGCCAGTCCGAGAATGGTCGTCTTCACCGAGTGAACTACGATGTAGTTTTTGTCGCCGCCGCGCAACTCGGTGAGCCGTAGAAAATATTTGCGCCGCTGTTTGATCGCTTCGATAAGATCTTTTGTCTTCTCTGTCACGGCCTTTTGCGGAAGCTCGTTCCTGGTGACGAAATTGGTGAATATTTTTTCGGTAAAATCGAGCAGGTCGACAAAGTCTGATTCGGTCTGCCTGACGAGACTCTGCTCTTTGACGTCCTGATCCAGAGTTGCAACCTGGCCATCGTCCTTTTGCCCGCCAGGTTCAACGAGCGGCGACTCCACTTCAATGCCTGTGGTGCGGATGGAATGGAAATCCCACTGGATGAGACGCTCCACGAGCGGCTGCGTAACCGGCGTCTCCGGAGAGAGCAGGATGTATCGTTCGTCGAGGAAAACCGGCTGATTAAATGAGATTCCCGGCGTGAGGGTTCGGACATTGAGTTCGTTCATCTCGGTACCGTTGACCGCACCTTTTTAATCAACTACACTTCCTCATATTTGTTATTATAGGGGAAACTCTGATGAAGTTTAAGATCATTTTTATACTATTCAACGCTATCATCGTGTTTTCCTTTCTCTTTATCTTTCTGATGCCCTTTTTTATCCTTGGATGGGATTATACACAGTTATTCTGGTCTCGTAACTGGTTTCTGGGCGCCATTTTCGTGGCCATTATGGCCATTCTCAACGGCTACTTCGTCGCGAACTGGAAACTATTCGGTTTTCTCGAAAGGGAGGACTGGGATGGACTGATAGGCTACATCGAACAGCGGTTGTACGATCGGAGAATTTACCGCAAGCACGAGGTGAAGATTCTTATCAACACTTACGTCGTCAAATCGAACACGGAAGCGATTCTGCGACTTGAAACGATGCTGCGCGCCGAACGTCCGGGCCTTGTTCCGGTTTTTGCGCTTCAGTTCGGGATAACGCATCTTTTGAAGAACGATCCGGTCGACATGGAGATCTATTTCGGTGAGCTGAAGGAAAATCCACGATGCCACGACCGGGAGTGGATTGTCTGGAACTACGCCTTTTCCCTCATGCTTCAGCAGAAATCGGAAGAGGCCAAAGCGCACCTGCTGGCGATTGCGAAGGCTCCACGGAATTCCGTGCTGAATCTGCTTACTCTCTACCTGCTGGATGCCTACGGGTCGGCCGACGCGGAGGTCGCCGACGCGGTGGAAAAGGGAAAATCAGCGGTTCGGGCGCGATTTTCCGCGGACCGGTGGCATCAGGAGATCGAGAAGCACAAGAGCAACCTGCAGGTGCTCGTACTCGCGAAACTCATCGATGACGCAACCGACTGGACCTATCCTGAACGAAGAAAAACGGCCGATAGACAATCTTAGAGGACTGGAAACAGATGAGCGAAGTGGTCAATTTCCCCGGCACGAGTACCGCACTCCCGGCAGAAGAGGGTATCTACACAAAATCCGCGAAACTCGCAAGTGTCTGCTACGATATTCGCGGACCGGTCCTCGTCGAGGCCAAACGGCTCGAAGAGGAGGGGTTCAAAGTACTGAAACTGAACATAGGCAACCCGGCGCCATTCGGGTTTGACGCCCCCGACGAGCTGATCCACGACGTGATTCTGAACCTCCGCTCTGCGCAGGGGTACTGTGACAGCAAAGGACTTTTTCAGGCACGCAAAGCCGTTATGCAGGATTGTCAACAAAAACAGATCCCGGATGTCGGAATAGAGGACATCTACATGGGCAACGGTGTCAGTGAGCTCATCGTCATGGCCATGCAGGGCCTCCTGAACAACGGCGATGAGATGCTCGTACCGGCGCCGGACTATCCGTTATGGACCGCCGCGGTGAATCTCTCCGGCGGACGCGCGATTCACTATCTTTGTGACGAGCAGTCGGACTGGATTCCCGATCTAAAAGACCTCGAGTCGAAGATCTCCGGCAGAACCAAGGGCATCGTCGTTATCAATCCGAACAATCCCACCGGCGCAGTCTACCCGAAATCGGTTTTGCAGAAGCTCCACGATCTGGCGGCCCGCTACAAGCTGATTATTTTTTCCGATGAGATCTACGATCGGATACTTTACGACGATAACGCATTCACCTCCATGGGCTCACTTTGCGACGACATTTTCTGCGTCACCTTCAACGGCATATCGAAGGCATACCGCGCGGCGGGATTTCGATGCGGCTGGATGGTGCTGAGCGGCCGCAAATCGGGTGCCATAGACTATCGCGAAGGGATAGACATTCTGTCCAACATGCGACTCTGCAGCAACGTTCCCGCGCAATTCGCCGTGCAGGCCGCGCTCGGCGGTTACCAGAGTATCAACGATCTTGTGCTTCCAACGGGACGACTCGGCATGCAGCGAGACCTCGCTCACAGGCTGTTGAACGACATCCCCGGTCTCTCCTGCGTGAAGCCGAAGGGCGCACTCTACATGTTTCCTCGTCTCGATCCGGCGATCTTTGCGATCAAAGACGATCAGAAGTTCGTGCTGGACCTGCTTCTGGAAAAGAAGCTTCTTCTGGTCCAGGGTACAGGCTTCAACTGGCCCGATCCCGACCATTTCCGCGTTGTTTTTCTTCCTGACGTGGATACTCTGACCGACGCGGTCGGACGTCTCGCGGATTTCCTGAGCTGGTACAGACAGTAGTCGCGTCCCGCGGGAAGGTCTATCAGAGGCAGACAGGCAACCGTTGACCCTCGTCAGCCACGGCGCTATACTTCTACGCTAAAAGGACATGAAATGAACGTGCGCGTACGCTACGCGCCGTCGCCGACCGGTCTTCAGCATATCGGTGGCGTGCGAACGGCGCTTTTCAATTATTTCTTTGCTCGCTCGCAGGGCGGCAAGTTCATTCTCCGCATCGAGGATACGGATCGGGAGCGATTCAATCCTGACTCTCTCAAGGACATCTATGATACGTTCGGGTGGCTCGGTGTTCACTGGGACGAAGGTCCCGATGTTGGAGGACCATTCGGACCCTATGTGCAATCCGAACGGACGGACGCGTACCGCGAGTATGCGGAGAAACTGGTCGCGAGCGGGCACGCCTACCGATGCTATTGTACGCCGAAGCGTCTCGACTCCCTCCGGAAGGAGCAGCAGGAAAAGGACCTTCCGCAGGGCTACGACCGTAGGTGCAGGAACCTCTCCGAGGCCGAACAGGTTGACCGCCACGCTCGCGGTATTGAACCGGTTATCCGCTTCAAAGTACCGCTGGAAGGAAGCACTATTCTCGAGGATCTCATTCTTGGTCGCATCGAACGGAAGAATGAGGATGTGAGCACGGATCCTGTGTTGCTCAAATCCGACGGATTCCCGACCTATCATCTTGCCAATGTCATCGATGACCACTTCATGGAAATCACACACATTCTGCGCGCACAGGAGTGGATTCCGTCCGGACCGCTTCACGTACTTCTGTACCAGGCGTTTGGATGGCAACCGCCGGCCTACTGTCATCTGCCCCTGGTGACGGGAACCGATGGACAGAAGCTCTCCAAACGTCATGGCGCAACGAGCATCATCGAATTCCGGAACGCCGGGTATCTCCCTGACGCACTCATAAACTATATCAGTCTTCTGGGTTGGGCGTACGACGACTCACGCGAGCTCTTCTCGGTGAAGGATCTGGAAGAGCTTTTTTCCCTCGAAAAACTTAACAAAAGTCCGGCAGTGTTCGACTACAAGAAGCTCGAGTGGTTCAACGGCATCTATATCCGTGACCGCCTCGACGAGGATCTGGTGGGCGATCTGATTCCATTTATGCAGCGGTCAGGACTTGTATCCGACCCGCCTGGTCAGACAGAACTCGAACTGCTGCGACGCGCTCTTCCGCTCATCCGCGAAAGGCTGCATTTCCTCGGCGACGCACCCGACATGGTCGCTTTTCTGTATCGTGAAATCGGATCCTACAGTCTGGACGACGCGGTACCCAAGAAGATGGATGTAAAGTCGACTGCCGCTGTCCTCGACTCCCTGCTGCCTGCACTCGAAGGGTTTGCAGATCGGAGCGACGAGGAGCTCGAGGACCGTTTTCGCTCTCTCGCCGAGAAGCTCGGCCAGAAGCTCGGCAACGTGATGATGCCGCTGCGGGTGGCCGTGACGGGTTCGCGTGTTTCGCCGCCGCTCATTGGATCAATGCGGCTCCTCGGCTTTGAGAAGACGGTGAAACGAGTCAACAGGCTGAGAGAATTCCTCGAATCGAACGCATAGGGTAGGTATATGGCACAGAAGACAACCGGACAGGGCGAGGCAAAACCCGCAGATACCAAACAGATGGACAACATCGTGTCGCTTTGCAAGCGCCGCGGGTTTATCTTCCCGTCGTCGGAAATCTATGGTGGACTCGCCTCGGCGTGGGACTACGGACCGCTCGGCGTCGAGCTCAAGAACCGGATCGAAGCGTTCTGGTGGAAAGAGATGACCCGTCTGAGGGACGACATCGTGGGGATCGACGCCGCGATCATGATGCACCCGAGAGTGTGGGAAGCCTCCGGGCACGTTGAAAACTTCACGGACCCGCTTGTTGACTGTAAAGAGTGCAAACAGCGTTTTCGCGCGGACCAGATGCCGGAGGAGAACCAGAAGAGCGGCCGGTGCCCCAACTGCGGTGGTGAGCTTACTGCGCCTCGCCAGTTCAATCTCATGTTCAAGACGCATCTGGGCCCCGTGGAGGATGACGGGTCTCAGGTCTACCTCCGTCCGGAAACCGCCCAGGGAATCTATGTAAACTTCAAGAATGTCGTGCAGACCTCGAGAGTGAAGATTCCCTTCGGGATTGCGCAGGTTGGCAAGGCATTCCGTAACGAGATAGTTACCAAGAACTTTATCTTCCGCACCTGCGAGTTCGAGCAGATGGAGATGCAGTACTTTGTTCACCCGAGCGAAGACGTGAAGTGGTTCGAGTACTGGAAGTCGCAACGCCTGGCCTACTACGCAAAATTGGGAATCCGTCCCGAAAAACTGCGCTTCAAACAGCACGGGCCGGATGAGCTCGCGCACTATGCGAAGGATGCGTACGACATCGAATTCGAGTTCCCGTTCGGTTGGAGAGAGCTGGAAGGTATCCACAACAGAACCAATTTTGACCTGACCCGTCATTCCGAGTACAGCGGGAAGGATCTTGCCTATCTCGACGAGGTGAGCAAAGAGCGGTTCATCCCCTACATTATCGAGACTTCGGCCGGGCTCACTCGCAGTGTGCTTATGGTTCTCTCCGACGCCTACGATGAGGAGAAGGTAGAGGCCGAGGGAGATATCCGTACCGTTCTTCACTTCCATCCGGCACTCGCCCCGATTACCGTCGGAGTCTTCCCGTTGGTGAAAAAAGACGGGCTCGCCGAGCTTGCTTCCGAGATAGAGCATGGGCTGCGAGAGGAGTTTACGACCTTCTACGATCAGGGCGGCGCGATCGGGCGGCGATACCGGCGCCAGGACGAGATCGGTACTCCCTACTGCATCACGATTGACTACCAGACAAAAGAGGACAACACGGTTACACTTCGTTTCCGTGATTCAATGGAGCAGGTCCGGATCGCCGTACCGGAGCTCGCCTCCCGCATAAAGCAGGAGATGCGCAGCTACAAGCGAGTCTGACAGGAGCATGACCGAACAATGAACGATGCACTATCGCTTCTCAAGGAACGGGGATTCGTCAAGCAGTGTACCGACGAAACCGAGCTTGCGAAGCTCCTCGATTCTGAACCGGTAACGCTCTACTGCGGGTTCGACCCTACCGGTCCAAGCCTGCACGCCGGCCATCTGATCCCGCTTTTTGCCATGGCCCATCTTGCGCGAGCCGGGCACAGACCCATCGCGCTTATCGGTGGCGGAACGGCCCGCATTGGTGATCCGTCGGGGAAGACCGAAATGCGGAAAATGCTCTCGATCGAACAAATCAAAGAAAACGCACGAAGCGTTACGGAGCAAGTTCAACACTTCCTCGCGTCACAAAATGCCAAGGCGGTGGTAGTGGATAACGCCGACTGGTTGGCGGGCCTCAACTACATCGAATTTCTCCGCGACATCGGACGGCACTTTTCCGTGAATCGGATGCTCACCTTCGAGACCTACCGCATGCGAATGGAAACCGGCCTTTCATTCATCGAATTTAATTATCAGCTTCTGCAGGCGTTCGATTTTCTGAGCCTTTTCCGCACCCAGGGCTGCCGTCTGCAGGTCGGTGGCGACGATCAGTGGGGCAACATTGTTGCCGGTGCGGATCTCATCAGGCGCGTGGAGGGGGGGAAGCGTTCGGATTGACCTTTCCGTTGGTAGCTCGCGCCGACGGAAAGAAGATGGGCAAAACCGAGAAAGGTGCGCTCTTCCTCGATCCGGAAGTTATTTCGCCCTACGACTTCTTCCAGTATTGGCGAAACGTTCCCGACGAGGATGTAGAGAAGTTTCTGCTTCTATACACGTTTCTGCCGGTCGCGCAAATAAAAGAGCTCGGCGAACTGAAGGATCGCGACATAAATCGTGCGAAAGAGGTTCTCGCCTATGAGCTCACCACTTTGATTCACGGCCGGGACGAGGCCGATAGGGCACGGGAGGCCGCCCGTGCCGCATTTGACACGATTGGTGCCGCCGCGGGATCTGGCGATACTTCAGGTATTCCCTCAACGGAAGTAGTATTGTCGCAACTCAGCAATGGTTTGAACGCTGCAGATCTTTTCAGTCTCACCGGCCTGTGCGCCTCAAAATCCGACGCCCGCCGCCTCATTTCACAGGGTGGAGCGACGGTGAACGGCCGGAAGGTGGGGACGGTTGACGAGATCGTGGATGAAAGCTGGCTTGAGGGGGACGAGCTGCTCTTGCGGGCCGGCAAAAAGCGATATTATCGCGTAGTGGTTCGCAGGTAGAGCTTCCGCGGGCGCGACGGAGACGGAGATATATGAAGCGTATTCTGTTTCGCGGCGCGCAGCATGCCGCGGCTCCCGAAGGTTTTTTCCGGCGACGTGTACGAGGGTATCTGATTTTCTCGGCCTCGGTGGTGCTGATTCTCACAATCTGGCAGGTCGGCGCAGTTCTTGTTCACCTGGCAATCATCCTTCCGACGCCCTACCAGGTGCTTCGACAGCTTCCACGAATCGCATCGCTCCGGAATTTGTCCGGTCGGTCACGGCCACATTCTTCGTGGTGCCGCGGGGTTCGCTATTGCTGCAGGGGCAGGGTTTGTCGCGGGACTGGCGGTGGGACTCTCTCGCGGAGTGGAGAGTGTTCTCAAGCCGCTTCTCACACTTATTCAAGCTACTCCGGTAATGTCGGTGATACTTCTCGCGCTCATCTGGTTCCAAACCGGTGGCGTACCGATTTTCGTCGCCTTTCTCATGACTTTCCCGGTGATCACGCTGAATGTCGCTCGCGGGGTACATGGGGTCGACAGCCATCTGCTCGAGATGGCTCGCATATACCGACTTCCCTTTTCTGTGGTCCTGCGACGATATCTACGTTCCTTCAGTGAGCCCCTTCGTAATCTCCGCGTTCAGTATCGCTCTCGGATTGACCTGGAAGGTTATCATCGCAGCAGAAGTTCTGAGTCAACCGCCCTTCGGGATTGGCACGCAACTCCAGGAGGCACGGGTCGAACTGGAGACGGCGCGCGTATTCGCCTGGACGGCGGTCGCGGTAATTCTTGCCGGGCTGTCCGACGGAGTCTTCTACCTCATCTTGCGCATTCTGACCGGTACGCTCCCGCGCGACAAAAAAGTGAAGGAGCTGTTGACCTCATGAGACTGGAATCAGTACGGAAAACGTTCGGTGCGCATCGGGTGCTGGACGGCATTACGCTCGAAATAGATGAAGGCAAAGTCACCGCGATTCTCGGTCCGTCTGGCTGCGGAAAGACCACGCTCATGCGGATATGCGCGGGGCTCATTGAACCTGACGATCCGCCGAGCACCGAGCTTTCCCAACTGCGTACACGGCCCGCAAGCTTTCTGTTTCAGGAACCTCGGCTGCTTCCGTGGGAAAGCGCGTGTGGCAATGTCGAGCTGGTGCTTCACAAGCTGAAAGCTGGCGAACGGCGCGAGAGGGCAATGCGATTCCTCGATTCAGTTGGCCTCACGAGCTTCGGTGACTACCGTCCGGATGCGCTGAGCGGCGGGATGAAGCAGCGCGTTGCCATGGCACGTTCGTTTGCCTTCTCGAGCGATGTTCTGTACATGGACGAACCGTATCAGGGACTGGACCTGGAGCTGAAACTCTCTCTCATTGAAATCTTCCGTCGGTTGCAGTCGGCTTTTGGCGCCCGTGCCGAAGAGGTCCCCGCCGGCGGGAGCTCCGCTTCGAACCCACGTACCGTGATTTTTGTCACTCACGACGTTTCAGAAGCAGTACTTCTTGGTGACCGTATCTACGTGCTCTCACGGCGACCCGCGCAGGTCCGCGGGGAGCTGCGCAATCCGGTCCCGCCCGACGAACGGTCGCTTCGGAACCGAGCCCTCCGCGATCTGGAAGGCAAGCTCTACGACATGATTCTCGATTCTCCTTCGGGTGAGGTCGAGGAAGACCCGCCTCTGTGAAAACCTGAGTCAGGGGTAGTTGCCGCTGAGCAGCATTGGATCAATATGATCGAGCACATCAACGGCGAAATCGACTTTGTGCCCGTCCCGGTCATAGACGTACCCATATACCGTGGTCACAAAGCCGTCCGACTTGGTGGTCAAATATTGCACGTCCCAGATCGTCGACGCCGGGAAATACTGACTCGGCGGAGTGGGGACCGGAAAGCGCCCGCGATAGTCCATCCCCATGCGGAAAAGATAGCGAAGGTACTCACTCTCACCAAACTTGAACTTGATGACTACATTGCGGTAGTATGACCGTTCCGTGTGGTCCACCACCCACTGCCAGTTCGACGCTTCGATATTCTGTTCAAGCTCGTGAAGGAACGCGGTCAGCCGTGGCGTAAGTCCGTTGTAGAATCCCGGTTCGGCGACCAGCCGAGCGGGTGGTCTGACGACACTTTCTGCTGCGGTAGCGGTGGACGAAGCAGCTGGTTTGACGGTGCCGGCGGCATGTGGTCCGACTGCTGCTGCGCCCGTGGCGCAGTTCTGAAAAAGTGCTGCAAACAGAACCCCAACGGCGACAAATGCAATTACCGCGAACTTTCGGTCGGTACTTTGAGGCCGTCTAATCCTTCCCATGCGCCATCTCCCTTCGAACGCGCCGCGGTCGGCTGATGAGCCACGCGCGGTGAGGACGTTTGCCGGTGAAATCCTCCGGAATCGTGAGCTGCGTGATGTCGGCGATCTGATCGGCCTCGATTCGGTCGGATTCGAACTTGAGCTTCTTGAAATTCGATGAGAAGAAAATCATCCCCTCTGGCGAGAGAATTCCGGCACAACTGTTGATCAGCTCTGCATGATCCCGCTGTATATCGAGTACGCCTTCCATTTTCTTGCTGTTGGAGAACGTCGGCGGGTCGATGACAATAATGTCGAATCGGTCGCCCTTGCGCGCTGCGGCAGCCAGGAACGTTTGAACATCTTCGCGGACGAATCGGTGTTCGGACCCGGCAAACCCGTTCAGGCGCATGTTTTCCTGCGCCCAGACGGTGTAGGGCTGAGAAAGATCCACGGAAACCGTCGATTTTGCGCCGCCCGCTGCAGCGTAGACGCTGAACGAACCGGTGTAAGAGTAGAGGTTGAGCATGTGTCCGCCCGCGGACGAGTCTCGGACCATACCCCGCGTGAGGCGATGGTCGAGAAAGAGACCGGTGTCGATGTAGTCTGAAAGATTTACCCGAAAGAGCAATCCGGCTTCATGTACATCGAGGGTTACTGTGCGACCGTCGAGCTTTCCGTACTGACTGTGACCGGCCTGTTTCTCGCGATACTTGAAGAAGACTCGTTCTTCGGGAACGGTGAGCGCATGGGCAGCCGAGGCAAGCATGCGCGAGCGCCATATCTGATGCTCTTCGTCTGTGTGCGGAGCAGGTCGCTCGTATTCGGCGACGTGAAGATAGCCTTCGTAGTGGTCGATGACGAGAGGGACTTCAGGTATGTCGCGGTTGTAAAGGCGAAAACAGCCTATTTCATTTCTTCGCGCCCACTTCCACAGGTGTTTTTTTCGTTTCTTTAATCGGTTTTCGAATATTTCGGTTTGATAGTCGAGGTTCGTCAGCAGGGGAGAAACTCCTGATTTCAATGATGGTTTCTGCGGCCCATCTTGACCGAAAGGACCGCGTAGCCGGACGATAGATCTTCTTTCTGTACAATCACCCCCGAGGGTACCTTGAGTTTTACGTTGGTGAAGTTCCAGATCGCGCGAATGCCGTTTTCAATGAGAAGCCCGGCAGTCTGTTGCGCCTCCGGCGATGGGACAGTAAGAATTGCGATTTCGATTTCGAGAGAGGTAAGGCACTTCTGCATCTCGGATAGAGGGTAAACAGGGACCTTCTGGATCGGCGAGGAGATTTTCCGAGTGTCGGTGTCCAATGCTGCTACGATATTCAAACCGTGACGGCGAAACTCGGTGTAGCCGCAAAGTGCCGTTCCAAGGTTTCCGGCACCAACTACCACGGCGTTATGAACCTGATTCCACTGGAGAAAGCTGTTGATCGCTTCGACGAGTTTTTCGACAGGAAATCCAATCCGGGGTTTGCCGACAATGCCGGTCACCGCGAGGTCCTTTCGCACTTGGATCGGTTCGAGCTCCAGCTCATCGGCGATCACGGTTCCAGAGATGAACTCCTTCCCTTCTCGTCGCGCAGCCTCGATTACGTGGAGGTAACCGGGGAGTCTTTTGATCGTCGGCATACTTGCCAGTTTGCTCGATCTCATTGGACGCTCCTTGATTGACCGTTCGCAGTCCGTATAGGGAGAATATTATATCGAATCAAGGGCTCTCTGTGTAGTCAAAATTCTATATGGTAGCGCGGCTTTTCTCGTCGACCAAATTTGCGCTACCATGGCGACGATGACGGGTAATCAGAACATTCGAGAAGTGTATATCGAGAAGATCGTACCCGGCGGCGATGGACTTGGAACGTCGAGGCCGCGCGAGACTGTTTTCCCGGATCCTGACTTGCCGCGGGAGCGGGTGGTATTTGTCCCGTTCGTGCTCCAGGGGGAGCGGGTGCGCATCGAGGTTTGGGAACGCAAGAATGGATTTGAACGGGGTGTGCTTCTGGATATCCTTGATGCCTCACCGGCGCGGGTGGCGCCTCCGTGTCCCTTCTATGGGGATTGCGGCGGATGCAATCTGCAGCACATGAGCTACGAGGAGCAGCTTCGTCAGAAGATCAACATAGTGATCGAGACCTTCCGTCGTGCGACGCATGTGGAGCTTCCCACGGTTTCTATCGTCCCGTCTCGACCGTTCGGGTACCGTAACCGCGTACAGTTTCACCGTACAACTTCGGGGACCCTCGGATTCATGGCGCGCGGGTCCAACAGAGTCGTGGCGGTCAATCAATGCGCGATTGCCGACCCCGCCATCAATCGGTTTCTCGAAATCGGGGCGTCTACACCGGGAAAGCCTGGGCGATTCATGGTTTTCGCCGGTGACGACGCTATTGCCGTTGAAGGGGATGGAAAAAGCGTTGAAGTTGCGGTTATGGGCAAGGTCCTGGAGGTCGCCGCCGACAGTTTCGCTCAGAGCAATACTGCAATGGTTCGCAAGCTTGTTCCCTACGTCTGCAGTGGATTGAATGGACAGACGGCGGCTGATCTTTACGGCGGTTCCGGACTTTTTTCGATTTTTCTGCGGGAAAACTTCAGAGATGTTCACCTCGTTGAGATGGACGAAGCGGCTGTTCGGTTGGCCAACCAGAATATCGAACGAAACCGGGGCGACAATCAGGGACGCGTACACGTCTACTCCCAGAGCGTGGAGCGATGGATCGTCGGAGCAGGACAGAATGTCGTCACAGATTGCGTGATAGTTGATCCGCCGCGCCAGGGTCTCTCCGTTGAAGTCAGAAGGTTCCTCACGGTGAAAAAACCGCCGCAGCTCATCTATATCTCCTGCGACCCGGTCACACTCGCGCGCGACGCGTCCGACCTTTTATCATCCGGGTTTAGCCTTGACGAATGCCAACTTTTTGACTTCTATCCTCAATCCGCCCACATCGAGGCCGTGGCGAAGTTTCGACGGGGCCGGGCTTTTGCCGACCTTCCGATGGGCAGCGGGTAGGATCGTGACAGGCCGGAGTCGCTCGACGCGCACCCATTTCTTCTTCTTTGTGGCTATTGCTTTCTCCGCTGCGGTCCGCGCAGGTGCCTTCGACGTTTCGGCGGGGACCGGAATGTCTCTTTCGCTTTCGTGGCGGTACGTACCCGGCGGAGTTATCCGCGGTCCCGTCCTGCCTGGTCCGGCCGGAGCCGTCTATTTTCTTGCAGACGACTGGTATCTGTACCGGGTGGACCCGGACGGTACGCTCGGGTTCCGGTTCGATCTTGGCGCGGCGCCGGAACCGACGCTCGCGCCAGGGCCCGGGGGATCGGTGATAGCCGCGACGAGCGACGGAAATGTCGTAGCGGTTGATTCCGATGGCCGGGCGATCTGGAGGTCGCGCGCAGGCGGAGCGGCGCGGATAAAGACGCTTCTGAGTGATTCCTCCGGTTACCTTTTCGCGGCGGTTTCGGACCGTCGGATCGCCTGTCTCAACATGAGTGGACGAACTCTTTGGAGTCTCGATTTCGACTCCGCGTTGTTGGGCATCAGTGCGGGTCCGGGCGGTGGGATAGTGTGCAACGACGCGGCCGGGCGAGTTTACCGTCTCGACCGCTGGGGTAACGTCGTTTGGTCCGTGTTGCTGGATGGTCGGGCGGAAGCGATATCCGTCGACGTGGTGAGCGGACGAGTTTACGTGCTGGAGCGCGGAGAGAACCTCGTCTGCATTGACAGTGGCGGGGCAGTCCTTCGACGCATGCACCTGGGAGCGGTTGCCGACCGCGTTGACGTGTCGTCCACCCCGACTGTTTTCGTGGGAACAGACGGGGCCGTATACGCTCTTCCCGGCGACGGCGGCATCTACGCGTTCGCTGCCGACGGCTCCCGACAATTCGTCGCTTTTCCGCCCGAGGGCCGATTCACTGGTTGTGCGATCATTCCATCGGGAGGGATTTTTGCGGTCACCAGCGACGGATCGGCGGTTGTCCTTGACGCCTCGGGCGTTGCCCGACTGAGCGTAAGGACGCCGGAACCGACCTCTCTCGGCCAACCGTGGCTCGCTGGCCCGAATCGTATTGTCTCAGGCGGGACTAATTGGGTCACCTATGCCTTTGAGCTGAAGGGAGGACTCGCCGTCACGACCAGGCAGTCAGAGTCAAACGGCGGCCCGAATTGGGCAATTCCGCGTCCGGAAAGCTTCCGGGACATTCCCGACTTCATATCGCTCCAATCGAGGCTTTCGGGAAGCGATCAGCTCGATCGCCAACACGCGCTGAACGAGCTTGTTGCCCGGGTCGCCGAGCACCGCCTTCGCAGGTCGCTCCCCTATGTGACATATCTTCTCGGCGGGATCGTTACGAATCGGACCGGTTCGGCGGGGGCCGGGAGTCCCGCCGACGCCGTGGCGGCGTCAAATGCTCTAGGAAGAATCGGTACCCCCTGGGCAAGAACCATCCTTCTTTCGGCCGCGCGGGCAGAGACCGATTCCACCGTGGTTGCTTCTGTTGTCGAGGCGCTCGCTCTCTGCGGCCCCGACTGGGACGGTGAGGTTCAGCAGACCCTGCTGTGGTTGCTCCGGGCGGGGGGTGCCGCGTCGGAGGCACCTCGCGTGCGTGAGGCGATCGGATCCGCACTTGGCCGTCTCCGCCTCAAGGCGGGAAGACTTACGCCGGCGGGAGTGGAAGCCCTTGTGCGGCTTCAGACGATGTCGGGAAATCCCAAAAGATAGTGCAATTGACGCCGATCCACGGTATAGTGGAGACACTGAGAGGAGCGCGGCATGAGAAACGCATTCGTGGCGATTCTGGTGTGCATGCTTACTGCAGGAGCATTCGCTCAGAATGTGAACAAGAGTGAGCTCGAGAGCATTGCAAATCAGCGTATTCAGTTTCTCAATTACGAAGGACCCCCTCAAAAGGTTGAAACGCAGGCGCAGATTACGGGCATCGGTAGTTTTCTGGGTAGAAATCTTGTTGGGACGGCGGGGACGCGCGACTACGCCGCACGCTACCGCGTCATCCATGCTGTTGATCCGACAATCACAAACGGCCTCGATGCCGACATCTTCATCATTGAAAAAGCGGCTCAGGTCGACCACATCGACAACATCCGACTCATCCTCGCCGGATTTTTTCGGGCAGCGTATGGATACAATCAGGCCGACAGCACACTGCTTGCCTATTTCACGACGATCTACAACGCCGTCTACCGCGGCAACATGACCTTCTTCGAAGGGCGATACAAATCGATAGTGGTGAAGAACCTATCGCCCGAGAACGCGGGGATTGCAACAGCTTACACGGAATGGCCGGGGCGAACTCGAATGGTGATCCCGCTGGGCCCAGGCGCAGCCGGTGGCGTCCTGGGATCGCTGAGTCCCACGGAGCTTGTCAGTCCGCGCGTCATCGACGAGCTCCGGATGCGGCAGGATATGGGGATAGAGCAACGCAAGGCCATGGTGGACCTGCTCGAACGAGTCATTCAGCAGAAACAGGGGCAATTGCAGCAACAATCCCCGGCTCAAGACGCCGGGCAACAGGGCGCGCAGCAATCGAGTACGCCGCCGCAGGGCGCACCGCAGCAAGCGGCTCAGCAACAGGCGACAGGAGCCCAGCAGACCCAACAGCAGGCCGAGCAACCCGGAACGCAATCTCCAGCAACCACCCAATCGAGCCAAACGCAGCAGACGCCGGCTCAGTCGGCCGCGACGCAACAGACGCAGGAGGATATCCAGCAACTCCAGCAGGCGGTACGCGAGCAGCGCGATCAGATTGCGCGAGACCAGCGGCTTCTCCTCGATCAATCGGCGGCTCAGACTGCGGCGAGTGCCTCCGCACAGGATCTTGCGCCGATCACTTTTTTGCAGATAGTAGGTTCTCCAAAAACCGGTACGACAACCGACGGAGTCACGGTTCCGTTTGGCCGCCTCGTGAAGGTCAACCCGCTGACCTTTGAGCCGGTTCAGGCGTCGCCGGTAAAAATAGTGCTGGGTCGTCACGTGGTTCTTGTGGGCGAGCTCGCGAAACCGGTTGTCATTGCGGCGAACTCGGATCTCCCGCAAGACCCTGCAGTCGGGGCGAACGGGAAGGACAGCCTGCAATTGGACCCAACGATGGGCCGACTCGTCCGCCTCGACGGCCAGACTCTTGCCGTGGATAAGGTGGGGCCAAACGTGATTTTTCCCGCCAGCATACTCGAATACCGGGACAACGTTCTGTACGCGGTGGTGCACGACGCCGGACAGTGGTACCTCGGCAGATTCGATACAGACCTCAAGCTCACCGAACGGTCCGCGGTCGAAGTCAATCCCTATACAACCATGACATTCAGCGGCGGAAGAGTGTGGGTTCAGACCGCCGACAATCGCATTGTTCCGCTCCTTGTGCAGGATTTACGGGTCGCGCGTTAATGCCGGGTGCCAAAATATCCCAGGAGTCCCAGATGAGCACAGTTACGACCAGGTCAGGCGCGGCGAGCTCCGCCGCAGGGGGCTTCCGAGGTCGCACGATCTCGGTCGTCCGCGACCTCAGCGTGGATGAGCAGGTCTATCTTTATGAGAAGACTCGAAGACTGAAATCGGCGCTTCGCAATCGGAAGGACGCGAGTGAGTTTCAGATGAACCGGCCCGAGCTCGGAGTCTATCTGTTCTTCATGGAAGACTCTACGCGCACGAAAGAGTCCTTCCGTAACGCCGCGAAATTCCATGACGTCAAAGTCAACGATTTTGTCGCCGAACACTCCTCCTTCAACAAGAAGGAGAGCATAACCGATACGATAAAGATGTTGGTCGGCTACTCCGATCAGTCCGTGTTTGTCGTCCGAAGCAAACTCGAAGGGGTGTGCAGATGGCTCGAGGCCGTAATCGGCGAATATGCAGCAAAGGCCTCCCTTCCGCCTGTTTCGTTCATAAATGCCGGGGACGGCCGCCACGAGCATCCCACTCAGGAATTTCTCGACGAGTTCAGCTTCCTTGAGCGGCTCGACTGGAAGCGGGACCAGATCCACCTCGCGCTCGTCGGAGACCTGTTCCACGGCCGCACCGTTCATTCGAAGGTCGAAGGGCTGCGCGTTTTCCGCAACGTAAGGGTCGATCTGGTTGCCCCGGAAGAGATCGGAATGCCGGCGCACTACGTGGAACAGATGAAGCGAAACGGATTCGAAGTGAGGCTTTTTTCCTCGATCGAGGAGTATCTCGCCCAGGCGTCGATTGCCAAGATCTGGTACTTCACTCGTCTCCAGCTCGAACGCATGGGAGACCAGCTTCGCGACAAGGAGGCGCTGTTTCGTCAGGCGGTCACCTTCCAGAACGCCTATCTGACGAAAATGGCGGAGGGCACAAAGTTTTTTCATCCGCTTCCCCGCCATTCGGTAACGCCGACGATTCCGCCCTTTCTCGATCGCACGCCGCTCAACGGCTGGGACGAACAGTCGATGAACGGCTATTTCACCAGGATAATCGAACTCGGGCTGGTTGGCGGCAAGATCGGGTCGGACTTCGGCGGGGTCGGAAGGACGCTACGCGAGTTCTCCGATGATTTCGTGATCGAGGCGCCTGTCGGCGAAGTGCGTAAACAGGACTACAAGATCGGGATAAAACCGGTCGAAAACGGCATGGTGATCGACCACATTGGCAAGAACAGCAAAGTGGCGGAAATATGGAGTCACATTGGGAAAATCAGGGAGATACTTGGACTTGACGTGGTCAGTTCCCAGGGGGTATTCACGTCGCAGCGGGACAGCGATGCATTCAAAGGACTGATCTCGCTTCCCGATATTCGTCCGTTTGATGAGAGCCAGATCAAGATGCTCGGCGCCATTGCTCCCGGCTGTACCGTAAATATCATCCGCGAAAGCCGTGTCATCAAGAAATACCGGCTCGCGATGCCGCCTCGGGTCTACAATCTGCCCGGGATTTCGTGCAAGAATGAAGATTGCATCTCCTTCCCGGCGCACCACGAACCGATTCAGGCGGAGTTCTACCGGTCGGAAGAGTCGACTTTCGTCTGTCGTTATTGCGAAAGACCTCATGAGTTCAAAGAGATCTGGTAGGAAGGTGCAGGGCCGCTCTATTTTCGCCTGCGATATCTGGGGTTGAATATTTTTCGGAAGAAGTTGCGGATCGCATTGAAGATCCGGCGGAAGACCCCGGGATTTTTCAGGTGGTCAAGACGGATGTAGGCCTCGGCGAGCTCATCCGTGGAGAAATTCTTCCGCTGAGTATTCTCCTCGATTTCCATTTCGAGTTCGCCGATATCGTCCGCGTCGTCGACGACCCGTACCGATATCGTACGCCAGCCGAGTCGTTTGGCCGCTTCAATCCGCCGTTCCCCGGCTATCAGTTCGTGCCGGTGGTTCACCACGACGGGATTCATCAGCCCGTACCGTTTAAGGCTTTCAACAAGCGAGGAGAGATCACCAAGGTTCTTGCGAACGCGTTTCCGTACACGAATCTCTTCTATATCCATCTGCACGGGCTACGGCCTCCATTAGTCAAGCAGATGATTCTGGTTCGATTGACTCCCACTGCTGCTATTGCCGGACTGGTTTGGAGCCGGGGAGGATTGAACCGTCCCCGCGCCAAGATCCAGATTGAGATCAAGAACCGGCGGCTGGAACGGTGTCGTGCTGGGCGTTGTACCGGAGCTTCCGACGCCGGGCTCCGCCGGGCGTGTGAGTGTGAGATCCGGCGCAAGCACGTTCTGTTTTAGACGATTAACCAGCATCTGTTCCTGGTTCTGCTGATACTGCTCCATGTGGTCGTACTGCCGCGGCTCGGTTCCCCGAATGAAGATTTCCTTGATCACCTTTCCCTTGTAATCCGGCGGAGGCAGAAGGCCGGAATTGGCCGCGACGTCCACATCCACCAGTCCCGAAGGCCGCGTAAACTTCCGCGGCGCGAGTCCCTGGTGGATGGCTTTCATGTATCTGGCCCATACCGGTCCGGCCGTTACCCCGCCGAGTTGTCGAATTCCCAGGGACCGGCCCGGTTTGTCGAACCCGTACCAGAGCGCGGTTGTCATATACGGCGAAAAACCCATGGTCCAGATCGAAGACCAGTTCTGTGTCGTGCCGGTCTTCCCGGCAAATTCGATCGGCCCATCCGGATTGAGTCCCACCTGGTCGACTGCCCAGGCAAGGGTTCCATCCTGAGTCACGGAGTGAAGCATGCTGATCATGACGTAGGCGGCCTGCGGGCTTATGATCTGCGCCTCTTTGCCTTTGCGTTGTTCTGCCTGAAGGGTATCCTTTTCGGGTTCTGCAATAATTTTCCCGCTGCGGTCTTCGATGTAGCGTATCGCCACCGGGATCACTTCCCGTCCGAGGTTTTCGATCGTCGCATAGGCGCGCACCATTTCAATCGGAGCCACCGACACTGTTCCGAGTCCGACCGGGTAACGGCGTTCGAAACCTCTCTGCAGCATCTGATCCTGTGGAATACCCAGAAGACGTGTTGCCACGCGGAATGCATCGGTGAAACCGACCATGTCCAATACGCGGATGGATGGAACGTTCATCGAGTTCATGAGCGCGGTTCGAGCGAGAACGGGCGCGGACCATTCGCCGCGAAAGTTCTGTGGATCGTACGGCGTGCCGTCGTCGTTGGTGAAACTGACCGGTGAATCCTGGATCATCGTTGCCGCCGTGATGACGTGTTTGTCGATCGCGGCCGAGTAGTAGAGGGGTTTGAAGCTGGAGCCTGGTTGGAGCCTGCCGTCGAC
Source organism: uncultured Spirochaetota bacterium (assembly GCA_963832675.1). GTDB lineage: Bacteria > Spirochaetota > Spirochaetia > DSM-27196 > DATKUC01 > DATKUC01. The sequence continues at coordinate 142,833 of CAWHUY010000014.1, forward strand.
AGCGTAGTTGAATTCTGACACGTCACGCTCGAAATTGCCACTGCCGATCATCGTGCGGATTTCGCCAGTGTCGTTGTCGATCGTGATAAGCGCGCCCTGGACGGTAGTCTGTTTTCGTTGAGTAGTTTTTTCGGCATCGCTATGAATGACCGCGATAGTGAGCGGATCTTCGGGATGGCTGAACATGATGTTGGCAAAATCCAGAATCGGCGCCACGTGAGACCGAAAATCCTCGAGAGCCAGTTGAGTTCGCTTTGCGTCACCAACGTGGATTTTTGGCATGCTGAACACGAGCGACAACATGTCTACAAGCGGGGTAATGTGACTTGCGGCATAGTCCAGGCGCGTGGAATGGCTTTGCTCGTAGTCGGAGTTCACCTCCGCAAGTCCGGATCGAAAGAACGTTTCCGCGGTCTTCTGGTCGTTCAAATCCAGAGTCGTGTGCACGATATAACCGTCGGAGTAGATATCGGCGGTTCCCAGCAGATACTGGGTCTGAAGCTGTGTCCGCACATATTCGGTGAAATGCGGTGCCTGACTGGTTACTGCGTCCTGTGCGACGTACGAACCGGATTGGGTGTAGTCATAGTTCTTCCAGAACTGTTCGAACGAGTAGTCGACTTCATGCTGCGTCGCATATCCGAGTTTGACCATCTGATCCAGAACGGTACGTTGACGCTCCTTTGCTCTGTTAGGGAACCGGTAGGGGTTGTAGTAGCTGGGATTTGCCAGCTGAATTACGAGCATGGCCGCCTCGGCAATGGTAAGGTCCGCTGCCGGATGGCCGAAGTAGAATTCGGATGCCGCCTGAATTCCATAGACGCCGGGACCAAAAAGCATCTTGTTGAGGTACAGTTCAAGAATTTCGTTCTTGGAAAGCTTGCGTTCGAGCTGAAGTGCCCACCAGAGCTCCTTCAGTTTGCGCCATACGGAAAACTTGGATCGATCCGCGTACAGGGTCCCGGCAAGCTGTTGGGTAAGTGTGCTTCCGCCCGACACGTAGTGGCCGGTAACCAGGTTCCATACCGCGCGCAGCGTGCCGCGGACGCTGAATCCATGGTGGTGGTAGAAGTTCTGATCCTCGCGCGTGATGAGCGCATAGACGACGTACTTCGGCAGCTCATCGAGCTTTACAAGTTGACGTTGTTCCGAGGCGACATACTCGGTTATGAGTTTGCCATTGCGATCAAGAACCTGTGTAGGCAGCGCGAGGCGAGTTTCGCCAAGAGTCTCCATGTGTTTGATGTTCTCGACGTTCGCGACCCCGAGACCGACAAGAATACCGACAAAAAGGCAAATTGCTGTAGCCATTACGGCGAATGCCACCAGAACCGTAGTCTTTTTCCGAGAGAAACTCATGCCGCTAGGTTACGAGGGGCAAACCGCTTTGTCAAGCAGAGCGGTCAGTTGGGGCATCAGGCGGAACCAGAGGTGGTCGGAAAAAGTGGTTTTGGGTCAAAAAAAAAGACCGGTTCTGCAGAACCGGTCCAACCCGTAGGGTGCCGGTGTAATATAGTAAACTGGGAGGGGAACTATATTAGTAACCGACAGTCTAATTATCGTCTCGCGACGAGAATTATTTAGTCTCATTAATCATAATATCTAGAAACAGCGAGATTTCATAGTCCTTTTTCTGCACTGCTGTGAACCGGCGACTTACGGTGTAGTCTCCAAGCCGATAGAGTACCGTGTGTTCTCCCGGTGAGAGTCGGACGCGCTCAAACGAGGTTACCTGAGTTCCGTCGACGAAGACTGCAGCGCCGCGGGGAGCATCGATTCGCGCGAATGCGCTGGGGCGATCGAGCGGGACCGCAACCTCGGTTGTTCTGCCCTTATCGACCTCAAATGTCCGCGTCTCGCTATTGTACGCGGTCGAGTCGATTTCGATCCTGTAGAGCCCGGGGTCGAGCACGTACTGATCATTTTGATAGGAAAGCGGTTCTCCGTTCAGCGTGACGGCAACAAGGGAATCAGGCGCCGTCCACACGATAGGTTTTCCGGTCTCCGCATCGGTGACAACGATATGCGCTCCCCCCTTGTTCCCGGTGATTGGTCGGACGAAGATCCGAAACTCTGCCGTCATTGCCTGTGGGGGAATACCTTTGGCTATGGGTTGAAAAGTCACGAGTAATGGAAAGGCTGATTTTTCCAGGACTGAGGGCGCAACGACTGCGCCTGGCCCGGAATGAATATCATTGGGAGTCCGAACGGGAAGCAGGACAAACAGGCGATTCCCCGGAGGAATAGGTTGAAGCATTACTCTTGTTGCGGCAAACGTCATGAGTCGTTCTTCCGGCGGCGGCGTGACGGACCGGTAGACGTAGATCGCAAAACTGCCGGGTGCGTTTCTTATCGCCTCGGGGACGCGTACTTCGATTTCGACGCCGTCGATGAAGGTTGCATCTTCCGGATACCCGATGGCGCCGATTTCCCCGGGTTTGAGCGTCTGGTCGAGTTCCTGTTCGCCCGGGAACCGGAAGAGGCGCGATGAACATGCACAGGTCCCCGGATATTATCCCCCGACACGCTCAGGGTCGCAATCGCGGTGAGAATGGGCAACAGCAGAAACAACTTTTTCCGCATGATCTACTGACCGGTTGTTCCAAGCACCTTCATCGGGTCTTCAGCCTTTCCGTGGTACCTCACCTCAAAGTGCAGATGAGGGCCCGTAGACAAACCGGTGTTTCCTACCTTCCCGATAATCATACCGGAAGCAATCGTCTGGTTCAACTGCACGAGGATTCTTTCGAGGTGTCCGTAAAATGTCTGGTAACCATCGATATGTTTCAGCTCGATGTAGTTGCCATATTCCCGATCGGTTCCCGTGGCGATTACTACGCCGTCTCTGCTCGCCATGACGTCGGTTCCCACGCGGCGCCTCGATGTCGATTCCCCCGTGAAATGTGAACAATCCGGAAAATGGATTTGTCCGCATGCCGTAGAAGGAAGTAATGATGCCGCCCTTGATAGGCATTCTGAACAATGCCTCAAAAAAGGCGAGTCGTTCGTCGGGGTTGAAATCCGCTCCGGGTTCGAACCGGAAATCGGTTTCGTGCTGGTCCACCTCGACCCGGATGTGGATTGCCGCGGGCGAAGCTGCCGGCTTTCGGGCGGCAAGAACACGCTCAATTGTGTTCCCGGGATCGTCCGGAACGAAGAGTCCCGGCATGTTAGGAATAAGGAGTAGTTTCATACCTTCCGGAAAATCACGATGTCCCATTCGATTGAGTGTGGCAATCGTGCTATAGGGAAGCGTGAGACGGGCAGCGATCGACAAGAGATCCTGCCCCGGTCTTATGCGGTAACTGTAGAGTGAAAGCGTGGGCAGCTTCTGGCTGTCGCTTCGAATCGCCTGATTGTATCGTCCGATATCCTGCTCGATCTGCCGAAAAAGCACATCGCTGTCATCAAGCTGCTGAATGTAGGGATAGTCCGCGAAAAGTGGGGACGAAATCAGTGTCGCAAGTATCAGCAGCTGAAATACCAAGGGAGAGACAGGACCGGTTCTATGCATCTTGGCGGTCGGATTCCGGATTTCCGTTGCCTCGGTCGGCCTGGCGGATACCGGCCACCGGTACCCTCAACAGATAACCCAACAGTCCGAGAAAAACGAGTGTCGCCGGAATCGCTGCCATCCATACCCCGCTGCTGAAGAGTGCGGCAATTGAATAGGCGGCGACAAGGAGAACGACAACGATCAGCACTCGAGGAAGTGCACGGTGTCTCTTATCCGAAAGTTGGAGCTCTCCCTGCATCTGCTGTGACTGCTTTCGGACAATGCCCTTGATCGCAAGAAATAGCACCCCCGCCGAGACAAGGCCGAGAACGAGAATGTTGTAGATCCCACGCCGCTCGGTGGCAAGCCACCAGAGCGGAAAAACGAGCAACACGGATATCGCGAGCGAACTTACCAGTGCGGCGGCAACCGCACCGATCGAGCGGGCAAGTGCAATATATCCGCGTACCGCCCGAGCGAAGCCGGAACGCACGTCAAGTCCGGTCACTTCGAGCCCGTTGCCGAGGCAGATGTCGACCGCGCGGCCGAGCTTGCTGCGTCGATATTGTGAAGCATTTTCTCGTAGCCGGATGCCTCATCGTTTTTCTGCAGCGCTCGCGCCGTGACCGCCAGCGACTCGATAGTTCTGCGGGCCCCCGCTACGGAATCTATTGCCAGGAAAACGGACAGCGCACGGCCGTAATAGTCGTACGCTTTCTCACTGTGACCGGCACGTTCGGCAATCTTTCCGGCTGCAAAAAGATCTTCTCCGATCCCCGGTGAGTTTTCCCACTTCTTGTCGAGTGTGAGAGCGGTTTCGATTTCACTCGCCGCATCGGCTAATCGGTTCTCCCGGGAATAGACCGACGCGAGCATGTAGTGATTTGCGGCCTGTTCCGGCACACGCTTCAGTTTTTCGTTCAGCGCTAGAGCCCGCTGCAAATAGTCGACGGCATCGGAAAACCGTGACTCCCTCGCATAGGCGGTTCCGAGATCATGGTAGATCACTGCGGTGTCTGCCTCATCGCTTTTTGGTGAGACGGCGGCAGAAAGTTGCTCGAGGATCGACATCGCACTTGCGTTGTTCTCCTGCGCAATCTTGGAATCCGTCTGGTCGCCGAGCTTGAGGTAGAACTCGGCGATATTGAGTTTGCTTCTCGTAAGAAGCATCTGGTCATTCAGTGCGCCAGAGATGCGAATTGCATTCTGAAATGCTTTTTCTGCCCCCGAGGTGTCGCCGGAGGCAAGCAGGGCCTTTCCGATCGAACTGTATGAGACCACGGCTCCTTCGCGATTGTCCACGGAAAGGTTGAGATCAAGTGAATCCTGGAACATTCGGAGCGCCTGTGCATATTGTCCCTGACGAAAGTAGCTGTTCCCGGCGTCCGCAGACTGGGCCGCCCGCGTTTTTACATCGTCGATCTGTTGCTTTGCCGGAGGTGCGGAGGAGCAGGCCGCAAGGGACGCAATCGCGGCGAGTATGAGGCTTCCCGCAAGGCCTGAAAAGGCGAAGCCGATCCTAGAACTGTTCATCACGGTAGCTCCGGTAGGTCGGCTGTTGGGGTACATTCTTCGGAATGCCCCCCCGAATGAGCGGGTTGTTCTTGACTCCCGTCAACACGTCTTGCCCTGTCGAGAGTGCCTGCTGCGTCTGGTCGAGCATGGTGCCGAGCTTGGGCGTGGAACTCTTCATGAAGTCGGCCAAATCCTTCACGTCCGACGCGGTTGTTGCGAGGCTTGCCATAATGGAATCGATGTGGTCGAACAACCTGTTTTGATCATCAAGGAGGGTTGGGATGGAGCCCTTCGCGTCCAGAAGCCGGGGAATCAGACCGCGAGTAGTTTTCAGGTCGTTCGACAATGACGCGAGATTCGTCGATATCGCGGCCAGATTGGCTATGACGGCGTTTGCATTCCCGAGCGTCTTGTCATTGATAGTTGCGACCGAATCGCTCAACCCGCCGACGAGGGAATTGACATGCGCGACAGTCTGAGATAGAGGGCCGGAGTCGCTGCCTTTCAAAGCGGAGTCAATCGAACCAAGAATGCTTTGTGTCGACGTGAGAACTGCATTGACCTTGTCCGCGATCGGACCGAGCTGGTCGAGAACGCCGCCGGCCGTATCGTCGGAAGACGAAATCTGAACGAGGCCCTGGTCACGCCACTGCTTTGCAGTTGTGGAATCCCACGATGGAATCAGTGAGTCTTCAGGCAGCGGTTGAGTGAGTCTGCTTCCCGGATGGAAGACAAGGCCCCCTGCAAGTCCAAGAGGGTTCACCGTTATCTGGATCACCGAATTTTCGAACACCCGCGGATAATACTCATCCCGTATGAAGAATCGTACATTGACACGGTTGTTGTCAGTGAGCCGGATGTTGGTCACCTTTCCAATAGCGAAACCCTTGAATGTCAGATTCATCCCGACGTTCATGCCGCGAGCCGTCGCGAAATCGCTGTGAAAATAGTGGCGTTTTTCGAACCAGTGCTGGTTGATGCCCATCGATGCAAGGATGAACAGCAGAAACGCTAGCGCCAGGAGAACAAAAACGCCCACAAGTTGGTTAGCGAACTTGATTCTAAATTTCATGCATCATCCTGCCTGTTGTCTTCACTCATCTCGGGAAATGGATCGCTGGCTCTGTCCAGGAGCGAGAGGATATCCGTATCGTAGGTTGCCGCTTCGCTGAGAACGTCCGAGAGTATTGCTCTCACTTCCGAACTTGCCGAATGAACAACTTCCTGAAGGGTGTCGAACAACAGGACGCGGCCTCTTTTGAGCACCAGGACATAGTCTGCGAGCTGGGAGGTTATCTCCGGATTGTGAGTGACGAGGAGCATTGTCTTGCCGCGTTCACGGATCGTTTTCATCTTGCGCAACATTCGCTCCGAGACCTCAGTATCCACGAAGGTCGTCGGTTCGTCCAGAAAGAGAATGTCGGGGTCCGAAACAATGGCCCGGGCGAACGAAACTATCTTGCGCTCTCCGGCCGAAAGCTGCGATGGGCGCAGCTCCCGCTGGCCGACGAATCCGATGTCGTCGAGGAGGGGTTCGATGCGGCGACCGACTTCGTCAGAGCTTAGTCCGGGGTTGTGATGTTCGATGGGCAGGGCAAGGTTCTGGCTGACATTGAGATTCTGCCACAGGGCCGCGTCCTGGAAAACGAACCCGTTGCGCCGGCGCAGCGCACGCAGATCCCGATCGCCGATGCGGGACAGATCGTACCCCAGAAGCTCGACGTAACCGCGATTTGGGGGAATGAGGCCGGCAGTCGCCTTCATCAGCGTGCTTTTTCCGCAACCCGACGGTCCTATTATTACCGTTGTTTTGCCCGCCGGAAAATCGACCGTGACGTCTTCGAGAACCGGGAATCGATCGTACTGAATTGACAGCTCCTCAAGGCGTGCAGCGAATTCCATGGCTCACCTGAGATAGTACGCTACGGTAATTATGGCGTCGGCGATAATGCAGAGGACAACTCCTCTGCCGACTGCATGAATTGCCATCTGCGGCACCTCGGTCGGTGCGCGCTCCACTTTGAAGCCGTAGTAGGTGGCGACGGTAGAAATGATTCCGCCGAACACAAAACTCTTAATGAGTGATGTGGCGACGTCGGTTGGCGAAAGCGCGGCGAGCAGCCCGCTGTAGTACTCGGTGAAACCAATTGGTTGGGTGAACTGTGTCACCATGTAGGAGCCGAGCAGCCCGAACACGTTGAAATAGAGATTGAGCACGACCGTGGAAACCGTGACGCCGATCACTCGCGGCACCACAAGGTAGGCCACCGGATTGATCCCGGTAGCCAGGTACGCCTCCACTTCGTGGTTAATGACCATGTTGCCCAACTCGGTCGCAATTGCAGTTCCTGAACGGGCGGCGACGACGAACGCCGTGAGCAGCGGTCCGAGCTCTCGGGTGATCACGATTATCAAGATCGTGAAGATCAAATTGCCCTGACCGAGCTGCGGAAGAAGAGAGAGCCCCTGGATGACGATAACCGCGCCCAGCGCGAGGGACATCACTGCGATCACTCCCACAGCCTCGACGCCCGTGAAGAGAATCTGCAGACTCAGGACGCGCCGTCCCACTTCCCGGCGCCTGAAAAAGCCGAGGGTTTCCCGCGCCACCAGAAAGAAGAACCCCAGGCCGTAGAACATGTCCCGGGTGCGCGTCGTCACCCAGGATCCTATTCGCTCGACCACTACCGCACCCTCTCTCCGACAAATGGATCTAGAAAAGCAGCGTCGATCTTGCGGCCGTCGGCGGTTCTCCCCAGGCGGCGATCGGGTCGATGCAGCCCGTGAAAGTCCGACCCCGCAGAGACAAGCATCCCCAGCTCAGCGGCCACCGTCTGAATGCGAATGCAGTCCCGGTAGCGTGCGTTGGAATGGAACGCCTCCACCCCGTCGAGACCATGTCGGCTCCACCGAACGAGTCGGTCGGTCAATCCCGACCAGGAGACATAGAGCGTGTGAGGATGTGCTAGAATTGCCTTGCCACCAGCCTCGTGGATGATCCCGATTGCCTCTTCCAGAGAAGGAACGTCGCGAGATTCGTAGAACGAACCCAGCTCACCGAGAAATTCTTTGAACGCGTGAACCTCGTCGTCGGCGATGTTGTGGTCCACAAGATACCGCGCGATATGAGGCCGTGCAACTATTCCTTCCGGTGCATAGGTGGCCAGCTCTTCGTAGTCTACGTCGATTCCAGCCTCCTGCATCCGCTCCACGATGCGACGATTGCGGGATTCGCGTCCCAAAACCAGCGACGAAAGGCGCTTATTCAACGACTGGCCCCACGCGGTGAGGCCAAGTCCAAGCAGGTGGCAGGTGCCCGCAATCGCATCCTCATCGGGAACTGAGACTTCCAGTTCGATGCCCGGAATCACATTCACGCCGACTCGTTTTCCAGCCCGAACTGCACGGTTCACCCCCGCGACCGTATCGTGGTCGGTAAGTGCGATCGCTGTTACGCCGACCGCAGCCGCGTGTTCGACAAGTTCTTCAGGAGTCATCGTGCCGTCGGAGGCGGTCGAGTGAGTGTGCAAATCTATCATGCTGACCGAAGGATATCACACCTCGCGGCAAACGGAAACGTCTCCGCTGCAGCCGGGAGAAATACCTGAGTTTTTCGGCTCACGCTCCGATATGTTGTATATGAGGGGTTTTCTGCGTTTTCTGAACTCTGAAAAGCAGCTTGATTTTATGTCTTTTCGTGTTTAAAGTTCTATCCTAGGAGCGAGGAGTACCTGTTGTGCCGAAGCCGATGAATTACAAGGCCAACTCTGTCATCTACTTCCGCGGTGACATGAGCGACAGGATATTCATACTCAAGTCCGGCCGGGTTAGCCTCAACTCCAACGACATTGAAACCGGCCAGGAAGTGCACGAATACATCCAGACCGGTGAGTTCTTTGGTGTCAAGTCGGCGCTCGGCAAGTACCCTCGCGAAGAGGATGCGGTAGTTCTGGCAGATTCCGAATGTGTCATGTTCAGTGTTCCGGAGTTCGAGCAACTTGTCAGCGTGAACACGCGAATCATTCTGAAAATGCTGCGTGTCTTCTCAAACCAGCTGCGCCGAATGCACGCAAAGGTGCGCAATCTTCTGGCTCTGGACGAACAGGTCGATCCCGAGGTTGGGCTCTTTCGGATAGGCGAGTACTACCTGCGAAAGAAGCAGTACGATCAAGCGGTCTACATCCTCCGCCGGTATATCTACCACTATCCGGGCGGCAAGCTTGCCGGAGAGGCAAAACGGCTTCTCGCCACCGCCGAGGAATACGCTCAGAAATATGGCTCCGGCAAGGGCCCTAGCATACCCGGCTCCCGGGTCGCGGCTGAAGCGGAGCCTGGCCCCGCTGTGAACGACAAGAAGGCCGCTCTTCCGGCGATCGGACAGCTCTACTACAATGCCGTAAGCATTTTCAGTCAACAGAAATACTCCGAAGCACTTCGTGAGTTCAAGAAGGTTGCGGAAGCCTCGCCGGAGAGCGAATACGCGGTGAAGTCCCTTTTCGAAATTGGACGTTGTCTCTACGGAATGAAACAGTTCGAGCCGACAATCCGCCATTTTACCAGCTTGATTCAGAAGTACCCCAAATTGGCTGAATTGGATGATGCTCTCTATTATATCGGGCGAAGTTATCAGGACCTCGGCGAGACTCAGCGAGCTGCCAGTTTCTACAAAAAGATTTTGTCACTCCCGGCGGTGGGTGAGGGGACCGAACGAAAAGTGAAGCAGGCAATGCGGCTGCTCGAGGCAGGTTGACGATGGATCTGAATCTTGCTGCCTTCGAACGCTTCGCGGTCAATTTTCAAAAAGGTGACATTGTTTTCAGCGAATACGAGCCTGGAGACAGCTTCTACCTCATCCAGAGCGGCCGTGTGCAGATTTCCCGAATCATGGGAGACATAGAGAAGACAATCGACATTCTCTATCCGGGTGAAATTTTTGGTGAAATGGCCATTCTCGAGGAGGCACCCCGCTCGGCGTCGGCAATAGCCCTCGACCAGGTCAAGGCGCTCGAGTTTAATCGGGCCAACTTCGAGATCCTGATGCGCGGAAACCCGCAGATCGCTTTGAAGCTGCTCAAACTATTTACCAAACGGATATACGACCAGCGACGACGTTTCATGATTCTGACCCTCGACGATCCTCAGGCAAAAATCGCCGACGTTTTCCTCATGCTGAATGAGGGGCAGACGCAACAGAGCGGCGAGAGCGATGAGCGCGTTTTCGACATTACGGTCGACGACGCCGCACACTGGGCCGGTGTCTCGACCGAAAAAGCACGGGAAGTCTTGAACCATTTCGCTGCGCAGCGGCGGATGGAAGTACAGACGAATAAGATCATTGTGCAAAACATTAACGAATTGGTGCGTTATGTGAACGCACGTCGAAAGCAATAGGCGGAGGGCTGACCGCCCGGACTCCGCATCGATCCCCGCAACATTTGACCCTCTGCCTGCAGCCTTCGCCACGCCGACACACGTGGGCAGTGAAAATTGCACAACCGATTCTCGTCCCAAACGACCGAAAGGCCGGCAACGAGTCAGAGTAGTATCGGCTTCTCGGTAGTGATGACGTAGGACCGCGCCCGGCGCAGCAGAAAGCCAAGAGTGGGAATTGAACCCACGACCTGCTCATTACGAGTGAGCTGCTCTACCCCTGAGCTATCTTGGCGGACTTTCCGGGCAAAACCATATCGGTAATCGATAAAAAAATCAAGACGCCGGTTTTTGCCGGATTCGCGGCTCGAGCCTACATTCTAAAGGTTGCGCAGCCGATAATCTCTACAGGAGGATCGCCTTGATCCGTGGACTGTACACAGGCGCGAGTGGCATGGTCGCGCAGATGCATCGCATGGATGCTCTTTCGAACGATATCGCGAACGTTGATACCACCGGCTATAAACGCGATATCGCAGTTGAAAAGGCATTCCCCGAGCTGCTTCTCCGAAGAATGGACGACAACGGCGTTCGGCAATTGCCGCTCAGCGGCACGCCGCCTCATCTCGGTTCATTTGAAGTGGCTCCGGTGGTGGGAAAACTCGGTACCGGTGTAGAGATGAACGAACTCTACACAGATTTCCAGCAGGGAGCGCTCAAGCAGACTGATAGTGCTTTCGACCTTGCATTGCAGGGAAAGGGATTCTTCGTCGTTCAAACTCCGTACGGGAATAGACTGACGCGTGACGGCAGTTTCATTCTCGGACCGGAAGGGCTTCTTGTCACTCAGAACGGCTTTCCGGTTCTCGGCGAAAAGGGACCCATTCACATCAAGTTGAACAATTTCGTCGTGGATGAAGACGGAAAGATATTCGTGAATCAGCGTTTTCAGCCGGATCCGAATCGGCTCGTATCCTCCCAGGAGAACGAATGGGACAGGACTCAACAGCTCGACCGTCTCCAGGTCGTGAACGTCCAGTTCCCGCGCTACCTCAAGAAACAGGGCAATGACCTCTATGTCGACACGCCGGAAAGCGGTGCCGCTTCGATTGTGCGGACAAACGAGAGGCCGAAAGTGCGGCAGGGATTTCTCGAAGCGTCGAACGTCAATCCGGTGACCGCCATGGTCGACATGATAGAAGTGAACCGGGCGTATGAAGCCAATCAGAAAGTAATCCAGGCCGAGGACGACGCCACCGGCAAGTTGTGGAATGAAGTTGTGCGGGTATAGGGGGCTTAAGATATGATGCGCTCACTCTGGACCGCCGCGTCCGGCATGATCGGCCAGCAGTTCAATATTGACACCATAGCGAACAACCTGTCAAACGTGAACACCACCGGGTTCAAGAAGAATCGTCCCGATTTCGAAGATCTGCTGTACCAGACCGTTCAACCCGCAGGTACACCGGCAACCGAGCTGACCCTCGTTCCGGTAGGGGTACAGATGGGTCACGGCGTGAAGGTAGCCGCCACGCAGAAAATAAATACGCAGGGCTCCTTGCAGCAGACAGACAACGTATCCGACATGGCCATTGAAGGCGAGGGGTTTTTCCGCGTGCTGCTGTACGACGGCACCTACGGCTACACGCGGGACGGTTCATTCAAGATCGACTCGAACGGGCAGTTCGTGACCTCCGACGGATACAAGCTGATTCCCGAAGTAATCCTCCCGAAAGGTTTCATCAGAGATACGGTCTCAATATCACAGGACGGACGCGTCACGGTGAAAATCCCCGGTCGCGACGATCCGGTGGACGTCGGCCAGATTGAACTATACCGATTTGTGAACCCGGCCGGAATGCAGGCGATCGGCCAGAACCTCTTGAAGGTCACGAGTGCCTCCGGCGATCCGATCGGCGGCCAACCAGGATTCAACGGGATGGGCAAAACGCTTCACAAATTTCTCGAAATGTCGAACGTTCAGATAGTTCAGGAAATGGTAAACATGATCGTTGCGCAGCGCGCCTACGAAACAAACTCGAAGGCAATTCAGACTTCGGACACCATGCTGGGCATCGCGAACAGCCTCAAGCGATAGGATTTGACTGATGGATGGCATATTTAACTGATCTTTCACGATTTGTTCCAATGCAGGACGCGGTTGATGCGAGCGCAAATGCACGCATCAATCAGGCGAAACAGCGCCTGGAAGGCGCCGGGAAGCAGGCTGCCGGTGCAGCGAATGCGAAAGACGACGTCCAGTTGCGCAGAGCGTGTACCGAGTTCGAGGCGCTTTTCATCAAGCAGATGCTCGATGCGATGAGAAAGACCATAGACAAGAGCAATGATCTGGTGCAGCCCGGAATGGCGGATAACATTTTCGAAGACATGCTCTATGATGAGTATTCCCGAAAGATGGCAAAGACCGGGGATTTCGGAATTGCAGACATGCTGTACAAACAATTTACGCAGAAGGTGATTCAACCAGACACGTAGTCGCTCCGGTGCCGTGGTATGCCAAACAAATGTTAAGTGAATCCGACGCCGGTCCGCCGCCGGCGTCGACTTTTTTCGACCGTTGATAGTTTTATATACAGACCGTGATATAGATATGTATGATAAATAAAACACTTTCCGCATCTTGAATCCCCGGTTCCGCTGCAAATATTCGAATAAGTTTATATTACTCAATAACATAGGTGTTTCTTTGTGGTTTCGTCACTCCTGGCATGCTTATTGCAACATTGTCCTGGAGGTGCGAAGATGAACTATGAAGAGTACCAAGACAGCTTATCAGGAAGATGCACTCCGCGCCTATTTCGAACAGATCAAAAAAACGCCGCTCCTGACTTTCGAAGAGGAGCTGGAGTTGTCTCGCAAGATTCAGGCGGGAGATCCAGGAGGCTCGGCGAAAACTGATCGAATCGAATCTGCGGCTTGTGGTGAAAATCGCAAAAGGATTCGCGACATCGGACGTTGCATTTCTCGATCTCGTACAGGAAGGTAACCTCGGTCTCCTGAAGGCGGCGTCGAAGTATGACTATCGAAAGAACGTGCGATTCAGCACCTATGCATCGTGGTGGATCAAACAGACGATTACCCGGGCTCTGTCGAACAAGCGGCGGAGCATTCGCCTGCCGCACAGGAAAGAGGATGCCCTACGGAAGATCCAGCAGAGTTTCAACGTTTTGAGTCAGAAACTGATGCGTCGACCCTCGGTTGAAGAGGTGTGTGTCGATGTCAAGATGGTAAAGGCGGATGTCGTTGAAATTCTCAGCCTTTCGACAGCGCCGGTTTCACTTGACTGCGACATAAACTCCGACTCGGGCACGCTTCACGATGTGTACGAAGACTACACTTATTCGCCGGACAGAGAACTGATGCGGAAATCACTTCAGGACGAGACTCGGCGGTTTCTCGACCGGCTGCTTGATCGTGAGCGCGAGATTCTCCTCTACCGTTTTGCATTCTACGGTGGCAAGAAGTATACTCTCAAGACGAATCAGTGACGAGATGGGAATTTCGCCCGAAACAGTTCGCCAAATCGAGATCAGGGCGCTGCGGAAACTTCGGGAGCACGCGGGTCAATTGAAAGATTACGTGTACAACTAAGGCGAAGCGGCCGAAACTCAAGATGTGAGCGACCCGCGAAAAAGTACAAAAAAAAGCAAAGACCGAGAGGCCCGACTGGTGGTCGGTGCGCTTGGCGCGATAGCCGCGCTGCTCTTTGTTCTCGTACTTCTGATACCGGCGGCAGACAGGAGTCCATCGTCGAATGTCGGAAACGGTAACAATTCGAGGTTAAAGCAGCCTGATCGATCTGTCGCGTCTCGGTACGGTAGGTCAGCCGGGCGCGTGCCCGTCGGCTCTGGCGAAGGTAGTTCAGCTGGACTCGCCACGGACAGGGTTGTGCCGACGAGCGGCGGTGAAACGAGTGGTGTAGCGGAACGCTCTCCGGGGCCGCAGCTGTCAACCTCTCTTGGGACCGGTTCCGGCCCACGGGGCGCGAGGTACCGTCTCTATCTCGTCATTGACGACGTCGGTAACAACATTTTCCAGCTTCGGCCGTTTTTGAAATTTCCGGGTCCGTTGACGATTGCGATTCTACCGCAGGTGGAGTATAGTGCCCAGGCAGCCGAGCTTGCGCATGAGGCGGGAAAAGAGGTCATTCTTCATCTTCCGATGGAGGCCGACAGCTCCGCGGAGAATCCCGGACCCGGCGCGATACGTGTGAACATGTCGGATCAGGCGATTGTCGATACCCTGAAGCAGGATGTTGCGTCGGTTCCCCACCTTATCGGCGCGAATAATCACATGGGTTCACGCGCGACGGCCGATCCACGGGTCATGCAGGTGGTTCTTTCCCAGCTGAAGAACGAAGGACTGTTCTTTCTCGACAGCAAGACTACGCCATATTCCGTCGCGAACCGAATTGCGAAACAGTTGGATCTTCCTTTCGCGGAACGAGAGGTTTTCTTGGACAACGAACAGAAAAAGCCGGCCATTCTCGAAGAGTTCCAGAATGCCGAGCGTATTGCGTCCGAACGCGGTTATGCGGTTCTTATCGGTCACGTTTGGACGGACTCACTCGCAAAGATAATTACGGACCTCTACCCGGAACTGCTCGATCGAGGGTTTGAATTCGGTAAACTGTCGGATCTCATGCGGGCCGGCGCGAAAATCGCGGACTCTTCGGACTCCGCCGGCAGCCAAAACGACAATTCTCATGCTGATCCTCGGAATTGAGAGCTCCTGTGACGAATGCTCCATGGCAGTCGTCGCGGATGGAACGAAAATCATCTCACATACAATAGCTTCCCAGATCGAGTTCCATCGCCGTTTCAACGGGGTCGTTCCGGAAATTGCGAGCCGAATGCATACCGAATGGATTCTGCCAGTGTTTCGTGACACGCTCCGAGACGCCGGTATCGGTCCCGGGGAGCTCGACGGTATAGCGGTTACCTCGCGCCCGGGCCTGTCGGGGTCGCTTCTGGTCGGGCTCTCCTTCGCGAAGGGTCTGTCGGCCGCCACGGGAAAACCGTTCGTCGCAACTGACCATATTCTCGCGCACCTGTACGCTCCACAGCTTGCCGAGCCGGTAGACTATCCCTTTATTGGGCTGCTGGTCTCCGGAGGACATACGCTTATCTGCAGGATGGATGCGATAGATCGGCTGACGGTACTTGGCACGACAATCGACGACGCGTGCGGCGAAGCGTTTGACAAAGTAGCGAAACACTTTGGGATGGGCTATCCCGGTGGTGTTGTTGTTGACCGACTCGCCAGGAAGGGCGACAGTCACGCATTCGATTTTCCCGATCCATCGCTGCACAAAGGGGAACACCGCTACGACGTCTCCTATTCCGGTCTGAAAACGGCCGTCGTCAATCAACTCGATCAGTTCTGGAATCCGACGTTCGAAAAAAGCGTCGAAAATATTGCCGCCTCGTTCGAGCGGGCGGCAATCGACATGCTTGTCCGCCGGTTGACCCGTGCGGTCGAAGACACCGGGATATCCCGGGTGGTAGCCGGAGGTGGCGTTGCCGCCAACAGCTATTTGAGACAGCGATTGGCGATGCACTCGGAAATGGAGGTGCATTTCCCTCCTCTGGAGCTATGTACCGACAATGGCGCGATGGTGGCCGGACTCGGGTACCATTACCTGCGGAACGGCGAGTCGTCCGCGTGGAACGTCAACGTGCATGCACGGGTGAGCCGGTTCCGCCATTCGTATCCCTAGGGCGCTGGATTCCGCAGGGATTTGCCGGTCCGCCGCCGATCTCCGGAGCCTCCGGCCCGCGCGACGCCGTATCGACCGAGGTGTTCAACTATTCGTGATCCTCGTGCAGAGGTGGATGCTGCTGCGCCTGCGCACCGGAAATACGCGCTGCAATCTGCACTGCGCCCGGTGAGTAGCGCTATTCCGGATGAACCGTCATAGTTGCCCGGCGCTCAAAGACCGATATATGTCCCGTCGGAGCGAACGGGAGTAGCTCGACATATTCGAGCCACCGAGGTCCGGACCGGCGAGGATTACCGTTTTTCCCTGTCTAGCCATTGAAACAGCCAGGGTGGCAGAAAAAATTGTCCTGCCAACGCGACCTTTTCCACTCGCGACAGGCATAAACGTTGTCCTGTGTCACGCGATAGGCATCGACGGACGAAATATCAACAATTCTTGCAACGGAGGTCTCGATCGGTTTGACACCCGGGTACTTTCGTAATACTCTTTCCCCTATGACCGACGGGAAGTACCAGGTTCTGATTGTCTACTCGCCCGAGAGTTCCAGTCTCGCGTCCCTCGCCCTATCCATGATAACGATGTTCGATCCGGCCCGATTTGACTCCTTCTCAGTCGCCGCCCGGGAGATCTCAGTTCCGCGGATGCTTTCGGCAGATCTGCTCCTTTTCGGGTCGAACGACGAAGCCAATTTCGCCCACGGCGGCTATGCAGATTTTCGCGAACTTCTGAACGAAACTCGCCTCTCCGGTCGACTTGCGGCCCTTTTTTCGACGATTTCGGAGATTTCGTTGAAGAATTTGAAATTGATGTTGAAGGGAACGGATATTACGTTGGCCGACGACGGATTCATCATTCGTTCCGCGTGGGATGACCCTCGAACCGAGGGCATTTTGCGAAAATGGATCGGCCATGTCGTCAAGACTCACGACGAAATCGCGCGCATATAATTGGCGTCCCTGACTGACGCATCCCAATTCCCAAAGAGCAGGAGCAGCAAGACAACATGGAAACACCGTATAATCTCGATACGGCTATCCGAAAAGTGCCCGATTTTCCCCGTGCCGGCGTACTTTTCTACGATATTACCGGAATCCTGATCAATCCCACCGCGTTCGCTCACTGCATCGACCAGATGGTCACCCGTTACGAGAACGCTGAAATAGAGGCCGTGGTGGCAATCGAATCCCGAGGCTTCCTCTTTGCTGCTCCGTTCGCCCTTCGACGAGGTATCCCTCTTATTCTTGCACGCAAGAAAGGGAAGCTTCCCGGAGAAACCGTCGGCCGTAAATTCTCCCTGGAATACGGTGAGGACACGATTGAGATCAAGAAGATCGATCTCGAAAAGAAACGGCGAATTCTCATTGTTGACGATCTGATTGCCACCGGCGGTACGATTCAGGCAGTGGTGGAGCTGATTCGAGAGCTCGGATCGACGGTTCTGGGCGTATTCTGCGTGATCGGATTGCCTTTTCTCGACTACCAGCGTCAGCTCGGCGATCTTCCCGTATCGACGCTGATCGACTACCACGGGGAGTGAAGAGCGAATGTGAGCAAGGACAAGCCGGTTTCTCCCGAGTCCCGTCACCGGTGGCAGGTGTTGACAAACGCGCGGCGAAGCAGGTATTGTTCGTGGTGAATTTGATAGGGTGCGGTGACTCGCAGACGCTGGCGCCTGGAGTAGGCCGCAATACCTCGCAGTTCCCGGTGGTGTAATGGTAGCACTCAAGACTCTGGATCTTGCTGTGGGGGTTCAAGTCCTCCCCGGGAAGGAGCAATGGCCCCTTCGTCTATCGGTTAGGACAGGAGATTCTCATTCTTCAAAGAGGGGTTCGATTCCCCTAGGGGCTAAAAACCGGGAAACCGGTAGACCGGCTTGAACAGCCGGTTTTTTTTTAGGCCGGCAGCGTGTGCGCTGCTGTCGGTTTCCCGAGCCGCCGCCGGGAGAGACGGATGAAGACAGATTTTACGTTCCTGGTTCTCGAGGATGGAAGTGTTTACAGGGGCCGTGGTTTTGGTGCGGCCGCTGCCGAAGTCGACTCTTTGGAACCTCTCTTGGCCGACGCGACCGTACCGTCGAGATCTGTCGGCGAGGTGGTCTTCAACACCGCGATGGCCGGGTACCACGAGGTTTTGACAGACCCCTCCTACACAGGTCAGCTCGTTACAATGACCTATCCGCATATTGGGAACTACGGAGACCTACCGGAATGGAGCGAGGTCGGACCGGAGGGAAGCATCGACAGGCAGCCGGTAAAGGCGGCCGGTTTCGTGACTCGAAGCGTATACTCGGGTCCCGTACCCGATGGCCGCACCGGTCTGCACGATTTTCTGGCCACGAATGATACACCGGGTGTCTCCGAAGTGGACACGCGGAGACTCACGCTTCATCTACGAGAAAAGGGCAGTCTCCTCGGTGTTTTGGCGGTCCCGGGCGATCCCAGGCGAGGAGACCTCACGACGGGGGAGACGAAGCGAGTTCTCGATTTTCTAAAGAGTTTTCCATCGATGATCGGACGGAATCTGATCGGCGAGGTAGGGACCAACGAGTATTCGCTGGTCCGGCGAGGGAATGGGCCGCACGTGGCCATCATCGATTGTGGATCCAAAGCGAACATTGTACGCGAGCTGAGCGAGCTCGACTGGACGATTTCGCTTTTCCCAAGCAGGGCCGACGCACAGGACATCCGGCGCGTGAAACCGGACGCGCTACTCGTTTCGAACGGACCTGGTGACCCGGCGACGCTTGTCGAACAGGTTCGAGTGGTTCAGGATCTAATTGGCAAGATTCCCACCTTTGGCATCTGTCTGGGGCACCAGATCATTGCCCTTGCCCTCGGGGCGTCCACCTACAAGATGAAGTTCGGCCATCACGGCGTGAATCATCCGGTGCGGGATGAACGGACGCGCCGGGTTTTCGTTACGAGCCAGAACCACGGTTTCGCGGTCGACGAGAAGAGCCTTCCACAAGGAAGCGATGTCTGGTTTCGCAACGCCAACGACGGAACGGTCGAAGGCTTGATCGACGAGCGCCTTCCGATGCTTTGTGCACAGTTTCATCCCGAGTCGGCCCCGGGCCCGCGGGATTCCGGCTGGATCTTCCGCGAGTTCATGAACCACATTTAGGAGGCCGCATGCCCGCCCGCACGGACATACATTCGATCCTGATCATCGGTTCAGGGCCGATTATCATCGGACAAGCCTGCGAATTCGACTATTCCGGCAACCAGGCGGTGAAGGCTCTGAAAGAAGAGGGCTACCGCGTGATCCTCGTCAACCCAAATCCTGCAACAGTAATGACGACTCCGGGCATCGCCGACCGCATCTACATGGAACCGCTCGAGGTGCCCTACCTCGAAGAGATAATCAAAGAGGAGCAACCTGATGCCATATTGCCGACGATGGGAGGTCAAACCGCACTGAACCTTGCCATGGAGTTGCATGCCGCGGGCGTGCTTGACCGTTACGGTGTCGAACTTATCGGCGCCAAGATCGACGCGATCCGCAAGGCCGAAGATCGCGGCGAATTCAAAAAAGTTGTCGCCTCGATTGGCCTCGAAAGTCCCAATTCCATTCTGACGCAGAGCACGACGGAAGCAAGGGAGTTTGCCAATCAAATTGGTCTGCCGGTGATTATCCGGCCGAGCTACACCCTCGGGGGGCGTGGGGGAAGCATCGCCTACGGCTGGGAGGAGTTCGACAGTCTTCTCGAGCGCGCCTTCTCCGAGAGTCCTGTGCACGAGACGCTGATCGAGGAATCGATAATAGGATGGAAAGAGTTCGAGCTCGAAGTGATGCGGGACCAGGCGGACAATGCAGTAATCATCTGTTCGATTGAAAACATCGACCCGATGGGTGTTCATACCGGCGACAGCATCACGGTAGCGCCGATCCAGACCCTGTCTGATCGCGAATATCAAACGATGCGGAGCGCGGCGATTGCGATCCTGCGCGCTGTGGGGGTTGACTGTGGCGGTTCCAACGTGCAGTTCGCAGTGAATGCGGAGACAGGACGGATGCTCGTAATTGAGATGAATCCGCGGGTATCGCGCTCCTCTGCACTCGCCAGCAAGGCAACTGGGTTTCCGATCGCCCGCTGCGCGGCCCGGCTCGCGGTCGGGTTTTACTCTTGACGAAGTTATCAACGATATCACGGGAAAGACCGTTTCCTGCTTTGAACCATCGCTGGACTACGTGGCCGTCAAAGTTCCGCGATTTGAGATCGAAAAGTTCCCGAAGGGGTATCGCGAGCTGGGACTCAGATGAAGAGCGTTGGGGAGAGCCTCGCCATCGGCCGAACATTTCTTGAAGCTCTGAACAAGGCAATTCGCGCGTGCGAATTCGGTTTCGCCGGACTCGAAGATCTTCCGGCGGTGGACGACGATGAAATCGAAAGGATCATTTCGACTCTCCATCCCCGGCGCATATTCGGTATATATACAAAGTTGAAGCGGCGAGGCGCGTCCGCGCTGTCGGAGATCGAGAAACGAACCGGATACAATCGATGGTTCCTCTCCTACATGCTCGAGCAGCTCGACCTCGAATCGCGGCTTGCGAAAGGGCCGCTCGATGAGAACTTGATTCTGGAAGCCAAGAGAATGGGCCTCTCCGACCACCGGATCGCGACACTTTCGGGGCGGAAAGAGACCGAGATCCGTGAAATGCGTGAGACTTTTGACCTGCACGCGGTATTTCATTTCGTCGACACCTGTTCGGGAGAATTTGAGGCGCAAACCCCCTATTTCTACTCGACCTACGGTGAGACGGACGAAGGGGGTGCAACGGGAGGACCGGCCGTGGTGATTCTCGCAAGCGGACCGAATCGGATCGGCCAGGGACTCGAGTTCGATACCTGCTGCACGCTCTCCTCGCTGGCATACAGAAGTCTCGGGGTCAAGTCGATCATCATAAACTCCAACCCGGAAACCGTGTCGACCGATTTCAACGTTTCGGATCGGCTCTATCTGGAGCCGCTGACTGTCGAAGATGTGAAAGAAGTTCTACGAAAGGAGCAGGCTCGGGACGTGGTGGTCCAGCTCGGCGGGCAGACGCCGCTGAATATGGCCGAGGAACTGGAAACCTGGGGAGCCCGGGTGGTGGGAACCTCGGTCAAGAGCATTACGGATGCAGAAGACCGGAAGCTGTTTTCCGCGCTCATGGAAAGAATCGGCGTCAAGCAGCCGGCAAATCGGAGCGCGGGGAGCGCACATGAAGTCGAAGAGCTTGCCGAAAGCATCGGTTTTCCGATTCTCCTGCGACCTTCATTCGTGCTCGGCGGCCGGAGCATGATGATTGCATTCAACATCGAAGAGCTTCGGGACTTTCTTGATCGAGGAATGGAGGTGTCGCCGAAAAAGCCGGTGCTGGTGGACCAGTTTCTCGAGGATGCCTTCGAATACGATGTGGACGCACTCTGCGACGGAGAGAACGTATATATCGCCGGGATCATGCAACATATTGAAGCTGCAGGCGTGCACTCCGGCGACTCAGCCTGCGTATTCCCCGCCTACAAGGCGGAACCGTCGCTTCTCGCTCAGATGTCGGAGGCCACGGCTCGCATCGCACGAAGCATTGGGGTCATCGGATTCTTGAACATACAGTTCGCGTCCATTCAGAATGATCTCTATATTCTGGAAGTCAATCCGAGAGCGAGTCGCACCGTTCCGTTCATTTCCAAGGCATCGGGCGTCAACCTCGTGGAGGCCGCCGTTCGGATTTGGCACGGCGAGGACTTGCGTTCTCAAGGCCTCACAAACGAGTCGCAAACCGGCCTTCCGGGAGTCGGGATCGGTGAGTGCATCGTAGGTTGGGCGGTAAAAGAGGCGATGTTTTCGTTCGACCGTTTCCGGGAAGTCGACCCGCTTCTCGGACCTGAGATGCGGAGCACCGGTGAGGTGATCGGCATCGGCGAAAGTTTCGGAGAGGCATACGCAAAGGCTCAGATGGCGACCGGTGCTCGGCTGCCGTCGCGGGGAAGAGTTTTCGTTACCGTTCACGATCAGGACAAACCGACGATTCTTCCTATCATCAAAGAGCTGGAGTCGCTCGGCTTCATGATAGCCGCCACCCGCGGCACGGCTGAATTCCTTTTCAAGAACGGCGTCTTTTCCGAGGTGATCCTGAAAGTGCACGAGGGGAGTCCCCACATCATCGACCACATGCATGCGGGCAGGATCCAACTGATTATCAACACGCCACTAGGCCGCTACACACAGCGCGACGACGACTATATCCGTATCAACGCGGTTCGCCGTCGCATTCCGTACACAACTACGACCTCGGCGGCACGCGCTGCCGTCGAGGGTATTCGCTACATGCGCCGCGACGAAGTCAGGGTGCATCCTCTGCCGGACACGGTACCCACCGGTCGGTCCGCAGGGAGCTCAGCCGCGCGCCGCTACTGAATGCGCCTGGTTCCGGCGGTCCGCCGGTACGCATCCCACTCGGTGCCGAGCTATTTGGCCGCTCCGGTCACGGTTTTTGCATCAGGAAGCGCGGTGGCGGCACCGTTCCCGGCACTCGGTACCGTGCCTTCCGGGACGAAGTTGTTGTAGTAGTATTCCAGGCTGTCCACTAACGCCTCCCAGGAGGCTTCAACGATGTTTTCATGTACACCGACCGTGTCCCAGGAGTGCTCACCATCGGTGGAGGAGATGAATACCCGGACGCGCGCCGCGGCGTGACTCTCGGGGTTAAGCACGCGAACCCGGTAGTCGGTCAGGGATATGCAGGTCAGAAACGGATGGTGCGGAAGCAGAGCGTCCCGCAGCGCTGAGTCGATTGTTTCGACCGGGCCAACTCCTACGGCCGCGCCCATGATCTCCATTTTTTCAGAGGTCATGAATACGCGTCCGACCGTTTTCGACGGAGCCTCCATTGTCTTGAATGTCTCGAGGTGATAGTTTTTCAGTTCCACCAGTGAGCGGTACGTGCCGAGCGCTTTGCGCATAAGCAGGTCGAAGGAGCCCTCGGCCGCTTCATATTCATATCCGAGGTTTTCGCGACGTTTTAGCTCCTGCGTCAGTCTGTTCACAATATCGGAGTTCTTGTCGAAGTTTCCGTATTTTGCCATCTTATCCACGATGGTCGACTTTCCGGCCAGTTCCGATAGCAGAATATGCCGTTCATTGCCAACGAGTTTCGCGTCTATGTGCTCCATAAGCCAATCCGCCTTTGCAATTACGTCGGCATGTTGGCCCGCTTTGTGGCTGAAAGCCGCGGTTCCCACGAACGGTTGTCGTTTGTCGGGAATGATGTTCGCCTTCTCGGCGATAAATCGCGAAAGGTTCGTGAGCTTTTCCAAATGATCCGACACGGCAGCCGGGAGTTTCAACTTGAGTACGATATTGGGAATGAGCGTGCAGAGATTCGCATTTCCGCACCGCTCACCCCATCCGTTTATCGTTCCCTGGATGTGTGACGCACCTTCCGAGATCGAGGCGAGTGAGTTGGCGACTGCAGTTCCACAGTCGTTGTGAAAGTGCCCCCCTAGCGGCGCGAGCCGCGACTGCGGCAGAGCGCGTACGATGTCACCTACCTCGCCGGGGAGCGTCCCACCATTGGTGTCGCAGAGAATCAGACAGTCGGCGCCGGCCTCAGACCCGGCTTCGAGAACGCGGATGGCGTATTCGGCGTCATCTTTGTACCCATCGAAGAAGTGCTCGAGGTCAAAAAACACCTCACGTCCCTCGCTCTTCAGGTAATGGATGGAATCGTAAATCATTGCCAGGTTTTCTTCGTAGTCCGTTCGGAGCACTTTTTCGACATGAGCCTTCCAGGTCTTGCCGACGATGATGACCGTCGGCGTTTCCGCATCGAGGAGCGCCTGCACATGAGCGTCGTGCTCGGCTTTCGCACCGGCACGCCGAGTCGACCCAAACGCCACGATGCGGGCGTGCTCGAAGTGCTCCTTCTTCGCGATATCAAAAAAGGCAGCTTCCTTCTCATTGGAAAGAGGGAATCCCCCCTCAATGTAGTCGATGTGCATTTCGTCGAGTTTGTGTGCAATCTTGATCTTGTCGTCGAGAGTGTAATTGATTTCGAGGCCCTGCATGCCATCGCGCAGCGTCGTATCGTAGATCGTGATCCTGTCCATCTCTCCTCCTGTCCTGATATCTCGATCGTCTCATGTCACAAAAAAAGCCGCCCCTCTCAGGAAGGACGGCTCGCATGTTCAGCGTGCAGCACTTCCTGCTAGGCACCAGTGAGGCCAATAATAATGATGTTTATCAGGATGTGTGCGGCCGGCACGTTTTGCGGCATGCCTATAATCTTGTTTATTCTGTCAGAATTGTCAAGTTCTTTTCCATTGCCAGGCGAGCGAGAATCGACTAGAATAGAGTCGAAGTGGAGAAAAGAACCGTTTTTGAATCGCTGGTATCGGAGCTTTCTTCTCACGAACGGCGCAAC
Source organism: uncultured Spirochaetota bacterium (assembly GCA_963832675.1). Lineage (GTDB taxonomy): Bacteria > Spirochaetota > Spirochaetia > DSM-27196 > DATKUC01 > DATKUC01. Next base: position 167,363 of record CAWHUY010000014.1, read on the forward strand.
ATGCTCGAGCGGATCGGGGAACGCGTAGTCGCGGCTGGAGACGAACCGCTGTCCGTGGACCGCGACGAGGCTTCCATCGATCTCGACGCTCAATACAGAGCCATGGGATTCTGGCAACGGCTCGCCATGTTTTTTCAGGCTCTGTTCGGCGGACAGGATCGCACTGTTGTGCTCGAACGAAGAGTGCTCGCGAACATTGCTCGCTCGGTGAACGGCACGACCGCCGGACTGATCGATACACGCGACGGAACCGTAGGTGGCGGACTCTCGATGGAACTGTCACGCCTGCGCGATGCGGCGAATCTTCTCTCCCCGCCACTGCGCAGCTGCTCAGGCGCGGACAAAGCGGACTTTTTGGTGTTTCTTTCGGGTATCGAGATGACCGAGTTTCAAGAGCTCGTGCTTGCCCGGACTGATCCGTTCGGCGTTGCCGAGTCACACTCTGATTTGACGGACATCGAAATAAAACGGCGCCTTGATCGTAACCTCGACGATATGCTCGGTGCGCTGCCTGCCATCGGGCGCCAGCGAATGTATCAGGATGCACAATTTCTCTATCTTCTTCAGCAACTCATCAGTTTCCGGTTCGACGACCTCCTGACGCACTTCTCGCAAGAGGGGGCGAGCGAGAACCCGTCGGCTCCATTCACCGAGGTACGGGAACAGATTGGACGACTCGCGTCGATTATTCTGTCGCTGAATCAAACGCCGAATCCAGGATTCGTGGAGGCGATGTTCCTGTTCGCCAATCGTGACCGGTTGATCGAAGAGAGGTCGAGTGGCGGGGGTGCGGCCGGGCGCCTCTCTGGCAAGCAAGAGAGCTCTCCCGGATCAGGGACCTCCCGAATGCCGGCGGGATCGCAACTTGATGGACGGGAATCCGGCGACGAGTTCGAACAGACAATTCAGCGGCAGGTGGTTCGGGGACTCGAAGCATTCGAAATGGTGAGAATCTTCAGCAGGCGTGTTCCCTTGCGGAATTTGATGCGTTGCATCACTGGAAACCTGAGCTACCGGGCGGAAGTGATACGGGGCGGGGAGGACTGGCTTGCCGTTTTACGGAGGTATTGGCGCGACCGAACAGAGGAAACTTTCAGACGTTTCGTTTTCGTCCGCAAGCGAAGCGAAATGCTGCAGGAGAGCGCTTCCTTGCTTGACGGCGGCGTGCCTGTACCGGTGCATGGCTATCCGTCAGATCGTGCTGATGGAGGAAGCGGCAGGTTTGGAACCACGTTGTCGGTTGCGAAGGCGTTCTTCTCTACGGTATTTCCGCTGAAAATCGCCCGGCCATTCAAGACGTTGGTCATCGACGGGCAATTCTACAAAGAGGTCAATAGAGCGGAATTCGTCGAAGGCTACAATGTTCTCGAACAGGCAATGGCTCGAATCAAGGCCATCGAAAGTCGGCTAAAGCCTGAGGGCGACTACGGGCGAGCGTTGCGAAGCCTGGGCGGACTTGAAGGAGTCACCGCGGTGTCGCCGGACGCGACGCTGCGCGCAATGGAAGAGGATGTCGGCGGCCTTCTCGACGGTGCGATTTCGGCGCTTCGGTCGGTCGCCGAGGTCGTGCACGGCATTCTCTACGGGGAGGTTGGCGGAAGATTCGATACGTTGTCTAATCTCGGCTATCTCGGAGGAAGCCATAACAAGGAATACCTTCAAACGCTCGACGTTGCACTTCGAAAATGCCGGGACGCGGTCAGAATCCTCGGTGATTCGTACGATCTGGAGTCGCTGCGCAGATAGCTCAAGATGTGTCCTCGGCGCTTTTGCCGCGAGACGGCGAGCCGTCTCAAAGTTGACGATCTTCTTCCTTTCCAGTAATGTTTCAGCCAATGATCCCCGTTCATCAGGTCGCCTATCCCGACCTCAACGTCGCGTCCGTTCTGTCATTTCCCTTTCCGATCCCCGCGTTGCTCACCCTGCGTGCCGCAGGAGAAATGGGCGCGTCCGGCGGCGAGATAAATTCGGTACGACGAGACTTCCTTGCAAAGGTTGCGGTGTCCCGCGATCGGTTCGTGAGTCTCCACCAGATTCATTCACGCTCGGTGCTGGCCGCAGATCCGGAGACCTACGGAAGCGACGCCGACGGGATGGTAACCTCGGATCGCCGGCTTTGCATCGGTGTCACCGTGGCCGATTGTATGCCGATTTACCTTTTCGACAGGTCTTCGGGCGCATTCGGTATCCTCCATTCGGGCTGGCGTGGAACTGGAATTCTCGCCGACGCGGTGCGCATGATGGCCCGACTGTACGAGACGGAGGCCGCGGAACTTACCGTTCTCCTCGGTCCGGCGATCGGAGTCTGTTGCTATCGGGTCGATGAGGAACGGGCCGCCCTGTTTCGCGGGAGATGGGGAAACAGATCGGCAGTTCAGCGGGACGGGCAGTGGTATCTTGATCTACGGCGGGCGAACCTGGATCTGGCCGACCGGCTCGGGGTTGGGGTGGTGATTGACGGGCATATCTGCACTGCCTGTCACGATGCGTTCTCGTCGTTTCGGCGCGAAGGTCCTGACTCATATGCGGGGATGCTCGCGCTGACCGGACGCCTCATACCGCCCGCCGAGGCGATCAAGGTGCGAGAAATTCAATAGTGGAGCCAAACTGATGGACAGAATTCGCGGCGAGATGAAAGCGCTTGTGACGAAGGCACTTCGAGAATACGGCGTGGAACGGAAAATTCCGGCTGGAGAGGAGATCGGCGCGCAGGTAATCACTGAGCGGCCGCCGAACAGCGAACTCGGAGACATCGCATTTCCGATGTTTCCGTTCGCGAAATTATTCCGACAGGGACCACCGCAAGTTGCCTCAGCGTTGGCAAAATCGATCGTGTCCGGCCGCCTTCCGGACGGCGTCGCGGAAGTAGTCGCCGCGGGTCCCTATGTGAACGTGAAGTACGATCGGGCTGCATACGCGCGCGCGGTGCTTACCCGGGTCGATTCCGAAGCCAGCGGTTACGGCATGACCGAAAGTCTGGCCGGCCGGCGAATCACGGTCGAGTTCTCGTGCCCCAACACGAACAAACCTCTTCATCTCGGCCATCTTCGAAACGACGCCATCGGTGAAAGCGTGTCACGAATCCTGGCAGCGAATCACGCAGAGGTCCGAAAGGTGAATCTGATCAACGACCGCGGGATCCACATCTGTCAGTCGATGGTCGCCTACAAGAAGTTTGGCGATGGCAAGACTCCGGAGTCTGAAGGCGTGAAGGCCGACCACTTCGTGGGCGACTACTACGTGAAGTTCCACGAGGCTGCGAAGAACAATCCCGAGCTGGCGGGCGAGGCGAGGGAGCTTCTGAACCGATGGGAGCAGGGCGAAGCGGAGACAATGCGGCTGTGGCGACTGATGAACGGGTGGGCCATAGGCGGAATCGAGCAGACCTACAGAGCCACCGGCGTTTCATTTGACCAGGTCTACTACGAGAGCGAGACCTACACCGCCGGTCGGGACGAAATCATGCGCGGTGTAGAGTCCGGGATTTTCCGGAAAGAGGAAGACGGCGCCGTGACTGTGGATCTTGGCGAGATCGATCTCGAAAAGAAAGTGCTCCTGCGGGGTGATGGCACCTCCCTTTACGTAACGCAGGATATCGGAACCGCGATCGCCCGATATCGGGACTGGCCGTTCGATCGCCTTGTCTACGTGGTCGCCTCGGAACAGAAACACCATTTCATCGTACTCTTTCACGTGTTGGGAAGACTCGGCCACAAGTGGGCGGGAAACCTCTATCATCTTGCCTACGGAATGGTCAACCTACCCGAAGGGCGAATGAAGTCACGGGAGGGAACGATCGTCGACGCCGATGAGCTCATATCGCAATTGACCACGATGGCCGCTGAGGAGATACGCGCCAAAGAGCGGGAGGATGCGGTTGGTGACCTTCAGGCGACTGCCGTGAAAGTTGCGCTTGGTGCGCTGCACTACTATCTTCTTCAGACGGCTCCTTTGCGGGATATGATCTTCAATCCAAAAGAGTCATTGTCGTTCACGGGGAACACCGGGCCCTACCTGCAGTATATGGGCGCTCGAATCTGCAGCATGCTCCGCAGAGACGGAGGGGCGAACGATCTTGATGTGAAAGAGCTGGACACGACAGTTCTCACGGTTTCCGATGAGTGGGAGATGGTTCGGCTTCTCGGTGACTATCCCGAAATAGTCGCTCTCGCCGGGATCGGCTACAATCCCTCAGTCATCACCGGCTATCTTTACGAGCTTGCGAAGGTATTCAGCCGCTATTATCATGACAACCCGATCGTGACCTGTCCCGACGATCGGGTTCGTCCGGTTCGCGTGGGGCTCGCGAAGGCGGTTCTTCAGGTATTCCGCAATGCCTTCGAGCTCGTCGGGGTTCCATTTCTCGAGGTAATGTAGCCCGACGAGCGAAACGCATCGAGCGCTGCTGTGCGATGGTGCGCCGATTTCCGTCGCCGACTCCCGGAATCGATCCGGCCGACGGATTGCGCCGCTGGCGAATCCTACAATTCAGTTGTATCTCTTGCCCAAAATACTACAATTTGGTAGCTTATCGTGGGGTTGCAAGAATATGTAACGCGAATAAATATTTATGCAACGGATATTTGTTGAAATTATTGCTCTGTGGCATGGTGTTTGCAAGTTTACTATGCTTACTGTGTGACTCACCTCAGGGGAAGGAGCGGCTATGAGCCAACAAGCGCGCCCGAAACAATACGGACTCTACGACCCAAGCTACGAGCATGAGAGTTGCGGTGTCGGGTTTGTGGCGCACATCAAAGGGAAACGAAGTCACGATATCATAGAGAAGGCGAAAGAGGTGCTGCTGAACATGACTCATCGCGGCGCCGTCGGGAGCGAAAAGAATACCGGAGACGGCGCGGGAGTATTGACCGCCCTCCCGTGGGAATTCCTCGAAAAGGTGGCGAAGAAGGAGCTCGAGCTTGCGCTGCCCGAGCGGGGAACCTACGCCGCCGGCATTGTTTTCCTGCCATCGAACGACGCGGAACGGAAGGGGTGCAGGACAGCATTCGAAAAGATCATCGCGGAAGAAGGGCAACGGCTCGTCGGATGGCGAACAGTTCCGCGTGACAACTCCATGATAGGCCCAACCGCGCTCGCATCCGAGCCGGTAATGGAGCAGGTCTTTATCACCTCCGGTTCCGGCCCCGACGAAGCGGCGTTCGACCGCAAACTCTACGTGATTCGAAAGCGAGCAACACATCTCATTCGCGGAACGGCGTTGGATCCGCACGACTCCTTCTACATCTGCAGTCTTTCTACTCGCGTCATTGTCTACAAGGGAATGCTGATGCCGGAACAGCTATTCCGGTATTTTCCCGATCTGAGCGATCCAGCCTACAAGAGCCATCTCTGCATGGTCCACTCGCGCTTCTCCACCAACACATTTCCGAGCTGGGATCGCGCGCAACCAATGCGGTTCATGGCGCACAACGGTGAAATCAACACCCTGCAGGGCAACATTAATAAGATGCGCTCGCGGCAGGGGACGCTGAAGAGCGAGCTTTTCGGCGACGACCTTCAGCGGGCAATGCCGATTATCGAGCCCGATCTTTCGGACTCCGGAACGCTGGACAATGTTCTTGAACTTCTGCTGCTTGCCGGCCGTGAACTGCCTGAAGCGGTGATGATGATGATCCCTGAGGCATGGCAGGAACACAAGCATATGCCCGATCATGGCGCTGCAATGTACGAATACATGAGCACTATGATGGAGCCGTGGGACGGGCCCGCGTCCGTTACCTTTTCCGACGGTAAGGTGATCGGCGCAGTTCTCGACCGCAACGGCCTTCGACCAAGTCGATACTACGTCACGGACGACGATATCGTCGTGATGGCAAGCGAGGTCGGCGTAATCGATGTTGAAGCCGATCGAATCAAGATAAAGGGACGTCTTCAGCCCGGGCGCATGTTCCTCGTCGACTTTGAGCAGGGACGGATCGTCGATGATGTGGAGCTCAAAGACAATTTTGCGTTGAGCCGTCCCTACCGTAAATGGCTCGACGACCAGCGGATCGAACTTTCACATCTTCCGGCGCCCCGAAATGTTCCGGAACTCGACTCGAGCACAGCTGTCGCCAGGCAACTGGCTTTCGGATACACGCTCGAACACCGGGCTCTCATACTGAAGCCCATGGCGGAGACGGGGAAAGAACCCCTCGGGTCAATGGGCAACGACGCATCGCTCGCCTGCCTCTCTGAACGGCCGCGGCTTCTGTACGATTACTTCAAACAGCTTTTTGCACAGGTCACGAACCCGCCGATCGATTCGATACGGGAGGATATCGTGATGAGTCTCGCGACCTATATAGGGCCTGAACGAAACATACTCGAGCTGAGTCCCGAGCATGCGCACCGGGTGCGGCTCGGACAGCCCGTTCTCACCAACGGCGAACTTGCTCAATTGCGCGAGATGGATCATCGCGGCTGGCGGACTCTCGACATCGATATCACCTACCCGATGAACAAGGGTGTTGCCGGGCTGCGAGCGTGTCTCGATCGAATCTGCCTCGAAGCTGAGGAGGCGATAGCGCAAGGATACGGCATGGTAATCCTTTCCGACCGTTTGGCGGATCGCGAACGAGTTCCCGTCAGCGCGCTCCTGGCTACCGGAGCAGTTCATCATCATCTCGTTCGCAATGCCAAGCGGACACAGATCGGTATAGTCGTAGAAACCGGCGAGCCTCGCGAAGTACACCATTTCTGTATGCTGTTCGCGTATGGCGCCGACGCGGTCAATCCCTACCTTGCATACGAAACGATGTGGCAGATGTCACGTGAGGGACGAATCCTCAGCGAGCTCTCGGACGAACAGATCCTTGCAAATTACATTCACGCGCTGGAAGCAGGAATGCGCAAGGTGATGGGAAAGATGGGAATCAGCACCCTCGAGAGTTACAAGGGGGCTCAGATTTTCGAAGCTGTCGGGATAGGGCAGGAGGTAATCGATCGCTGTTTCGCCGGAACTGCGAGCAGAATTCAGGGGGTCGGTTTCGAGATTCTCGCAGATGAGGCATTGCAGCGGCACGAATTGGCATACCCCGATGGCAACATCCCCGTCGGCTTTGAAGATTCCAATCCGGGCGACTATCAGTACCGCTTCAACGGCGAGAAACACATGTGGGACCCCGAATCCATTGCGCTGCTTCAACAGGCCGCAACGCAAAACGACGCGGATGCCTATCGCAGATTCGCCGAGCGGCAGAACCAGCGTTCGCCGTCGCAGGCCACGTTGCGCGGTCTGTTGACGCTCAAAACCGGCAAGCCAATTCCCATCACCGAAGTCGAACCGGCTGAGAACATTCTCAGACGTTTTGCGACCGGTGCAATGAGTTTTGGTTCGATAAGCCAGGAGGCGCACGAGACGCTTGCGATTGCCATGAATCGAATCGGCGGAAAATCCAACACCGGCGAAGGTGGGGAGTTGCCGGCCCGCTACAAACCACTCCCGAACGGGGACTCGAAACGTTCAGCTATCAAACAGATAGCCTCCGGCCGTTTCGGCGTGAACATCGACTATCTCACAAATGCCGATGAAATACAGATCAAAATGGCGCAGGGAGCCAAGCCCGGCGAGGGAGGCGAGCTGCCCGGACACAAAGTCTTCGAAGTCATCGCGCGGACGAGATTCTCCACTCCGGGGGTAGGCCTCATAAGCCCGCCGCCGCATCATGACATCTACTCAATCGAAGATCTCGCTCAGCTCATATTCGATCTGAAAAACGCGAATCCGCGCGCGAGGATCAGCGTCAAGCTGGTGTCGGAGGTGGGGGTAGGAACAATCGCCGCAGGTGTCGCCAAGGCACACGCGGACCACATCCTGATATCGGGGCATGACGGTGGTACCGGTGCAAGCCCGTTAACCGGTATCAAGAATGCCGGACTTCCCTGGGAGCTCGGTCTGGCGGAGACCCACCAGACCCTGGTGATGAACGACCTGCGCAGCCGCGTAGTTCTTCAGACGGACGGGCAGATCAAGACCGGTCGGGATGTGGTAATAGCTGCGATGCTGGGAGCCGAAGAATGCGGATTCGCAACCAGTGCTCTGATCACTACTGGATGCATCATGATGCGGGTCTGCCACAAGAACACCTGTCCGGTCGGTGTTGCGACGCAGGATCCCGCTCTGCGCGCGAAGTTCGCCGGAAAGCCTGAGTATGTCATTAACTTCCTTACCTTCATTGCAGAGGACGTGCGGGCCATCATGGCCGGTCTGGGATTTCGCCGGTTCGAGGATATGGTCGGTCGTGTAGATATGCTCGACATCGACCAGGGAGCGCGGAATTGGAAGTCGATGAATGTCGACCTGTCCGCGATGTTGACGACCGCGCGAAAGAAGAACAGCGACACCCGTGTGATCTGCTGCATACCCCAGGAGCACGGGATTGAAAACGTGCTCGACCGACGCTTTATCGGCCTGGCCGAACGCGTGCTTCTTCACCGTGAACCGCTGCGACTCGACCTTCCAGTGCGAAACACGGATCGCGCGGTTGGGACAATGCTCAGTCATCATATCACCTCGCGATGGGGGGCGGAGGGGTTGCCGGAAGGCACGCTTCACATCAAGCTGACCGGAAGTGCCGGCCAGAGTTTTGGCGCGTGGCTTGCTCCGGGCGTGACCCTGGAGCTCGAAGGAGATGCGAACGACTACGCGGGGAAGGGACTGTCGGGAGGAACGATTATCGTCTATCCGCCGGCGAAGTCGACATTTGTCCCCGAGGAAAACATCATTATCGGAAACGTCGCGCTCTACGGTGCCATATCGGGGTCGGGCTTCTTCCGCGGCCGTGCCGCTGAAAGATTCTGCGTCCGTAATTCCGGCGCGAATGTGGTTATCGAGGGAGTTGGCGATCACGGTTGCGAGTATATGACCGGGGGACGGGTTGTGATTCTGGGACCCGCCGGGCGCAACTTCGCGGCAGGGATGAGCGGCGGAATCGCATATGTCTGGAACGTACAAAAGGATTTTCCGACGCGCGTGAATCGCGGCATGGTAGAACTCGAGGATCTGACCGAAGAGGAGGACATCACTACGGTCCGTGAGATGATCCAGCTTCATCGGGAGTATACCGGGTCCCCGGTTGCTGCGTACGTCCTGGATTCCTGGGTCCAGCGGAGCAAGGAGTTCGTGAAGGTCATTTCGCCCGCCTATAGACGGGTGATGGAGCTGACGCGAAGCGGTGAGATCGAGCGCGTAATGGAGGTGGTGAATGGGTAAGCCGACCGGGTTTATCGAGTTTGTACGTCAACCGGTCCCCGACCGCCGGCCGATCGAACGATTGAACGACTTCAAAGAGTTTCACAGCCACCTCTCGGAGCAGGAACGTCGTGATCAGGGCGCGCGCTGTATGGATTGTGGTGTGCCGTTCTGCCAGTCGAGCTTTGGCTGTCCGGTAGACAATCTCATCCCCGAATGGAACGATCTTGTCTACCAGGGGCGGTGGGAGGAGGCCTTTCGCCGCCTGTTGAAGACGAACAACTTTCCGGAATACACCGGTCGCGTCTGCCCGGCGCCGTGTGAAACAGCGTGCGTCCTCGGAATCAATGAGCCGGCCGTGACGATCAAGGAAAATGAGGCGCACATCATCGACCGTGCCTATAGCGATGGGTTGATGAAACCACGGAAACCTGAGAAGCGCACGGGGAAAAGAGTGGCAGTGGTTGGTTCCGGACCTTCGGGACTTGCCTGTGCGGATCAACTGAACAGCGCCGGCCACAGGGTAACCGTATTTGAACGTGATGACCGGATCGGCGGGCTTCTCATGTACGGCATTCCAAATATGAAACTGGATAAAACACTCGTCGAGCGCCGTAACAGCATTATGGCGGCGGAGGGCGTGGAGTTTCGGACCGGAAGTGATGTGGGGAAAGATATCGATCCCGAAGAGCTGGTTCTCACTTACGATGCGGTTGTTCTTGCATGCGGGGCCACGGTGCCGCGGGACCTGCCGGTCCCCGGAAGGGAGTTATCGGGTGTCCATTTCGCCATGGAATTTCTCAGGGCGAACACAAAGAGTCTGCTCGACACTGGCCTCGTGGACGGAAATTACATATCTGCAGCGGGTCGTGATGTTGTTGTAATCGGTGGCGGAGACACCGGCAACGACTGCATCGGCACGTCCATGCGCCACGGTTGTTCGAGCCTGGTGAATTTCGAGGTCCTCCCGCGTCCCCCTGCAGCCAGGAACGCGCAGATGCCCTGGCCGACCTACCCGCGTCTCTACAAAAGCGACTACGGGCACGAAGAGGCGGAGATGAAATTCGGCGCGGATCCGCGTGAGTACAGCATCCTGACAAAGGAGTTTCTCTCCGACCGGAACGGACGCGTCCAGGGCATCAAAACGGTTCGGATCGAATGGGTGAGCAGGCCCGGGGAGCGCCCGGCGATGGAGGAAGTCCCTGGTACTGAAGAAGAGTGGAAGGCTGACCTTGTCCTGCTCGCTCTCGGGTTTCTTGGCCCCGAGCAGACGGTGATTCAGAAGCTCGGAATCGAAACCGATCCGCGCTCCAACATCAAAGCCGAGTACGCGAAGTTCCAGACGTCGATTCCGAAAGTTTTTGCGGCCGGAGATTCACGGCGCGGGCAGAGCCTCGTTGTCTGGGCCATAAACGAGGGGCGCGGCTGCGCACGGGAGGTCGACCGATATCTCATGGGAAGCACTCTGCTTCCATGACTGCGGTCGACAGCGCGGCTTGCTCGCTCGCGCAGTCCGTTACTTACCGCGCTGCTCTCCGAGAATGCGGCCTTTCCAGCGGATCGGTGTGTGCACCAGCGTGAGCAACGTGACGTAACTGTAGAAGAGCATCGAGAAAAGTAGGTTGGGGACAAGCATCGTCCAGAATTTTGCGGGACGCCGGGAGATTAGTCCCGCGGCAACGGCTGTCGCCGCCATGCTGATGAAGGAGCCCGCGGTTGTGAGCAGAAGTGCAGGGAAAAAGATGCCGGGAACAACCAGCACGACGCTCCAGAAGAGAAACAGCATTACGACGCGGTAACTGTAACGGGAGGCGGCATCGGGCGCGTAGAGCCCTCCGGTGTTCCAGCGCATGGATTGGGGGACCATTTGCGCGATGGTCCGTTGAGGCTCCGGCCATACGATGGTTTCCGGAGAGAGCATCGGCCGCACCTCGAACTGGTGGAGCTCTCGCACCTCGGCAATCAGCTCGGCGTCTTCGGTCACCGAGTACCGAAGCGACGCGAATCCACCAACTGCCTCAAGCGCCTTTTTCCGTACGGCAATATTGTTGCCGAAACCTCCGGTAGGATTGCCCAGCCCGGCGCTCCCCGCGGTGTAATAGTAGCGAAAAACATGATCGAAACTCTGATACCCGCGAATGAATCCTCCGTCGCCCTTCGGCATTACGGTTCCAAAGAGCAGTCCAAGCCGGCCGTCCTTGAACGGGAGTGTCATGAATCTGACCCATTGCGGGCCCACGACGCAATCTGCATCGGTAAACAGGATAATTTCGCTCTCGGTTGACACGGTACCGATGTGGAGTGCGCGCTGTTTCGGGTTTGCCTTCGTATTCGGCAGCGGATCGTCAGGCACTTCGACGATCCGAACGGGCCAGGCGGCCGTCCGGGCGAACTCTTTCACGATTTCCTCGGTGCGATCAGTTGACCGATCGTTTACGATGACGAGCTCGAAACGATCGACGCCGGTCAAGTCCGTCTTGTCAAGAGAGGCAAGCAGCCGAGGCAGAAGGGTTTCCTCGTTCCTTGCCGGCACAACCAATGACACGGAGAGTTCTTCATCGATTTCGGCGAGTTGATTATCTTTGCGGTGCAGCTGCTCTTTCCGCCACGCGAGGAAGATGCCGAGAAGCACGACTGCATGGACAAGTAGGATGCCTGTGCCAAGTGCTGCGCAGAGCACGAATAGAATGCCTGACATGGGGGGAGCACCTCTGTCGCCATTCTACAATTCTTTGCGGGGCGGCGCAACTTGACTCTCGAGTCAATTCCATGGTACTTATGGGTTTGCGAATTGCGCTCAAATTTATCGCAGAATTTGGAGATACCTACTCATGTATGCAATGGTGGAAATTCAGGGACGACAGTACAAAGCGGAAGAAGGTTCTCTCTTGAAGGTCAACAAGATAGCGGCTGACGAAGGGGCGACGCTGGAATTCGATCACGTATTGATGCTTCGTGACGAGGAAAAAGTCAGCATAGGAACGCCCTACGTCACGGGTGCGAAGGTGAAGGCGGTTCTCGAAGGCAGCGGTCGCGATCCCAAGGTTGTTGTTTTCAAGTACAAACGACGAAAGGACTACCGACTTCGCCAGGGACATCGGCAGGACTACACACTGATTCGCGTCAAGGAGATTGCGGCGAAGTAGACTGTGCCGATACAGATCGTTGTCGAGTTGGACGGATCGGGATGCCTGCGGAAGCTCGATTCGCGGGGACACGCAATCGGCACCGGCGGCGACAGCGTGGCGTGTGCCGCCGTGAGCGTCCTGGTACGGACGGCCGCGCGGACGATAAATGCACACGGCGATCTTGACGTTCGCGGCGACGCTTCGACCGAGGGGCATCTAAGGTGCGAACTGGCAGGCAACGGTGATCTGCCGGAGCCGGTTCGTCGATGGCTGCGCGGCGTAACGGAGTTTTTGGTCACCGGGTTGCAGGATGCGGCCCGCGACTACCCGGACGACGTGCGGCTCGAGATTCATCACGAAACAGGGGGATAGACCATTATGGCACATAAAAAGGGCGGCGGAAGCTCAAAAAATGGACGAGACTCACATGCACAGCGGCTCGGCGTGAAGCGATACGGTGGGGAGCTGGTCTCGGCAGGAGCAATTATCGTGCGGCAACGCGGAACTCTCTTTCACGCCGGCGTCAACGTGGGGCGAGGAAAGGACGATACATTGTTTGCGAAAATTACCGGTAACATAGTGTTCAAAGTCCGCAGAGGCAAAAAGGTCATCACGATCGAACCGGTAGTCGGCTGACGCCGGACAGGGTTGTGGAACGATTTGTTGACGAAACGCGCATCCATGTCAGTTCGGGACACGGCGGCGCCGGTTCTGTATCGTTCCGCCGGGAGAAATACGTGCCGAAAGGCGGTCCCGACGGCGGCGACGGCGGCCGCGGAGGCGATGTTGTTTTCGTGGTGCGGCGCAATCTGAAGACGCTTTCACATCTGCGCATGCGCCCGCATTACCGTGCCGAAAACGGGAGACCCGGGGCCGGCAGGAACATGCATGGTCGTGACGGTGAGTCGGCAATCATTCCCGTACCACCGGGAACAATCGTGCGTGAACCAGAGACGGGCAAGCAGCTTGTCGATCTGACTTCGGAAGATCAAAGTGTCACGATGCTTCGCGGGGGCCGAGGCGGCAAAGGGAACGCACACTTCGCGACCGCAAGGCACCAGACTCCGCGGTTCTCGCAGTCCGGCGAGCCGGGAGCAGACACCGATTACATTGTCGAGCTTGCGGTGATCGCTGACATCGGTTTTGTCGGATTTCCCAATGCCGGAAAATCGAGCCTGCTCAAAGCGCTGACGAACGCCGATCCTCGCGTCGCGAGCTACGCCTTCACAACGAAAACGCCCAACCTGGGTGTCCTCCATGTGCACGATCGGGACATTGTTCTTGCTGACATCCCCGGCATTATCGAGGGAGCATCGGAAGGCGCCGGACTCGGTCTTCGATTTCTCAAGCACATTTCACGCGCAGTCGGGATTGCGCTGCTTGTCGACCTCTCGAATGATGATTTTCTCGACGCCTATCCGGTCCTGATGGAAGAGCTGCGCAGCTATTCCGGCTCGATGGAGTCCAAACGGCGATTCGTCATTGGAACCAAACTGGACATGCCGGGGACTGAGAATCGGCTCGAAGAGCTCAAGAGCTCACTCAGCACCGAGACCGTAGTCGGTGTTTCGGCGTTTACACGAGCAGGACTGGATTCGGTTGCCGGCCTCATGTTCACTACGGTCGTTACCGCCGAAAACGAAGAGGGTGTCGACAGAACGATGAGGCTGGCTATATTCGGTGGCACGTTCGACCCTATCCACATCGGGCATCTGTCGATAGCCGAGGAGGTGCGCGTCTCACTCGGTTACGACCAGATAATTTTTGTGCCTGCGAACATACCGCCGCATAAGCCTCCGTCACAGATGATAAGCGCAGGTGACAGGCTTGAGCTCGTCCGGCTGGGAATCTCAGATAACAGGGCATTCCGCCTCGAAACATCCGAGGTTGACCGCGGCGGGGTATCGTACAGCATAGACACCATCCGACAAATCATCGAAGCGAGCAGGCCTGTCGGACGACCCGGTTTGATAATCGGCGACGATCTTATCGCGGGATTTCCACGATGGAAGGAAGCTGAGAAGATCGGCGCGTTGTGCGATCTCATCGTGGCGCGCCGCGTTCGCGCCAATGGTCGATCTGGGCTGGAGCTGCCGGACTTCATCTCAACCTGCCGGGAAGTGGACAACCTGCTTGTGCCGGTTTCATCTTCAGACATCCGGGAGCGGATTCGCGTTGGCCGTTCATTTCGTTATCTCGTTCCGGAAAGGGTCTATGAATACATCTCGAACCAACGGCTCTACCAGGCTTGATGTGCTTGTTCCAATACTCGACCGGTTTCTCAAACGCACCCTATCTCGCAAACGTTATGCGCACTCGAAGCGTGTGGCGCGTCTTTGCGAGGATATTTGCGTAGGATACCGGCTTGACCGAATGCTCGGGTACTTCGTCGGACTGACCCACGATCTCGCGCGCGAATGGAGCGACGAGGATCTGGTTGAGCTTGCCGGGAGTGACGGCGAGCCTTTCTTGCCGGTCGAGGCGCAGCGCCCGCTTCTTCTGCATGGCAGGGCAGCCGCGCTTTTTCTGGCCGGCCGATTCGGCGTTCGCGAGCCTGCGGTCCTCGAGGCGGTGCGCTTCCACACCTTCGGGCGGCCCGGCTACTGCGATCACGGGAAGGCGTTGTTTCTTTCAGACTACCTAGAGCCCGGAAGGAATTTTGTGACCGACAGGCTGCGCGACACCGTTCTCGCACTCCCGCTGAGTAACGCGGTCCGGGCGATCATCGACCACGCGGAAGGCCGCGGGAAAAGTCTTGCCGAACCTACCCGAGCCATGTACGATGAGCTGGCATCGGAGACGTGAGAACAGTGAAACGCGCTAAACTGGACAACGGAGCAATTCTGCTGGTGCTCATCATAATGGTGGTGGTCGGTCTCGGTGTGTACCTCTACTTTCAGGTTCGTACCGACAAGGTCACCTCGGTGCTGCAGGGCAAGAAGGAGATAAGGATTCTGTTCATAGTCTCCGACGGGGATACGCCGCTGTTTACCGATGCCTTTCTGTACAATCCATCGACGAAGCGCGCGGCCCTTTTCGATATCCCCGGGAATATCGGCTCCATCATGAATTCATTGAACCGGATCGACCGGATCGACCTGCTCTACAAGAAAGGACACGTAGACGAGTACAGAAAGAAGATCCAGGATCTTCTCAACATAGACATTCCATTCTACTGGGTCATGAGTTCCCGCGGACTCGCCGATATCACCGATCTTATCGGAGGATTGGATCTGTTTATTGCCAACGCAGTCGAGACGGTCGACGAAAAGAGCATGACGCTTCTTCCGGCTGGAAATGTTACATTCGACGGGAGCAAAGTCGAAACATATCTAACCTATAAGGACGCCGCCGCCAATCAGACGGATAGCAACCTGAACATCGACCGATTTGAGCGGGAGCGGAAAATCATGCAGGCATTTCTGAAGGGATTGGGCCAAAAATCCGCCTACCTGACGAACGATCACGTCTTTCCCTTCCTTTCATCCCAGGTCTCGACCAACATGAACGGTCGGGCGATGAAGTCATTCATCCGCGAGATGTCGCACATGGATGAGAGAATGGTTTCCCAACGCGTTCTCGGAGATTTGAAGACGGTCGAAGGAAGCACCGGGAATGAAAAGCTGCTATTTCCCTATTTTGAAGGCCAACTGCTGAAGGATGCGGTGCGTCAGGTGCAGGCGAGCCTGTCCTCCCAGGATATGGCCTTCGCGGACGTGGGTAACCTGAAATTGCAGATATTGAACGGCACAGCGATTCCAGGGCTAGCGGCGCGCACGAAGGAACTATATCAAAGCTACGGGTTTCAAAACGTGCTCGTCGGAAACGCCGACAGCACCAGCGCCGAAAAGACCGTGATCATCGATCATAAGGGCAATCAGGCAGCGGCCCAGCGCGTGGCCGACATTATCCGCGCACGAAATATCGTCAAGCAACCGGCCGATCCTGCGAATCCGGATGTTGACGTAACTGTAGTGCTTGGAAACGATTTCGACGGTTGGTATGTCAAATAAAGAAAAACACCCTGTTCAGGAACTCGCTTTAGCGGTAGCGAAATTCATCGACGATCACAAAGGCGGCGACACCGTAGCTCTCTACGTCGGGGAAAGAAGCGGGTTCACCGACTATTTTGTCATCGCGACGGTCAGCAGCGCCGGACACATGAGAGGGCTCGTAGGACAGCTCTACGACCTTTTCGAAGAGTACGATCTGCGACCCCATCGCGGCAGGCATAGACCGGTGGAGGAGGGGTGGGTTCTCCTCGATTGCGGACCGATCGTCGTCCATCTCATGACAACGGAAATGCGGGATTTTTACGATCTAGAACGTCTCTGGTTTGGTAGTGATATCATCTTTCGCGCAGAGGAGGGCTCCGAGAAGGGATAAGCCGGCCCGCGAGAGCAGCGCAGGCTACGCGGTCACTTCACGCTGCGAAGACCGGACAGGCACGCGGCTCATTCGTCGAACTCGTCGTCATCGTAGTCTACTTCCTCGTCCTCATCGAAATCTTCGTCGTCATCCTCAAGATCGTCGTAGTCATCTGTGCTTTCATCGGAATCTTCGTAGTCATCGTCCTCGAAGTCGTCATCATAGTCGTCTTCGTAGTCTTCATCATCTTCGTAATACTCATCTTCGTCGTAGTCATCATCGTCGTCCGACATGTTCCACGCGTTCATAGCGGTATCCAACTCCTCTTTCTCCGTCGCGGTCATGTACGTACCTCCGTCTGCTGAATTGCCGGTCTTGCGTACCCAAATCTAAGGGCAAGGGGTAATCTGTGTCAACAGCTTTTTGTACTGTCCGGCGGGATTCCTATCTGCTCGCCGGGGTGGGTTCGCGATTTGCATGAGTCTGAGATCGAGCCTTGCCCGAATCACAGCTACACTATACGGCCGCGGTAAAAGAGCTGTCAAATGGTAATTCGCGGCACTTCCCCTGCGGACGGTTTCTACCCCAAGGCTGTCTTCATTTGCACAGCCTTCCGGCCACCGGCCAGGTATTGCCGAGCATTTGACAGTTCGTGCATATTCGGTATAATGTGGGCTGAAGTGTCATCCTCCGCATCTCGGCAGGGTACTGGTGTTTGTGGAGGTCTGGACAGTTCTTTGAAATGAAGGATATCTGTAACGAATGGGCGTGGAAGACGCGGTGTCTGAGCCTTCGCATTCCGGGGACTGGGCAGTTTGTTCCCTTTTTACTGCACCGCGGAGCGTGTGGCCGGCGGGGTTGATCCGGCTATCGCTGAACCGATGGAAATCTGACACCTCGAGGTGACTGGTCTGATTTATTGCAAAACCGTTGCGTATGCCGGGGGATCATACAACGGTTTTGCGATGTCTCGTGTTTGGACGTGGCATCGGCCGCCGGGCCTGGCGGCGAAGGGAGAACACGTGATCACCGGGGACGGTTCGAAAGTTCCGTCCGTTCGGGTTGACCGAGGCGTGCGGCTGCGGATGAGTCGTTTCCCGCGGAGGTGCGGGGCGTCATCCCCCTTAGGTGGGGAAGGGACAAATCTGAAACGGGGTGTGGAAGGAGCGTCGTATGCAGATCACAGATATCCGGATCAGAAAGGTAAACTCGGAGGGCAAACTAAAAGCCTATGTAACGGTCACCTTTGATGATTGCTTCGTTGTACACAACGTGAAAGTCATCGAGGGGAAGACAGGGGTGTTTATTGCTATGCCGAGCCGCAAAACCAAGACGGGTGAGTACAAAGATGTTGCGCACCCGATTCACTCGGATTTTCGCAATCTTTTGCAGGAGAGAATCCTCGACGCATATGCAAACGCTGACGATGCTGACGTAGCAGAGGCAGCTTCGATGGACGGAGAGGAGAACGACGGCGTAGCGTCCCGGTGTATATAGAGAAACGATGGTACCTCATTTTGGGACGTCGGCAAGTGGTAAGCCACCGGGTTTTGATCCCGGCATTTCGCAGGTTCGAATCCTGCCGTCCCAGTTAACATCCGTGGTAGTGTTACCCCGGCAGTTGAGTTTGTTGTAAGGAGCTGTTCACTATGGAGCAAAAGGTACTCCAGGGAGCGCTGCGGACTGAAACCGGCAAGGGTCCGGTCGGAAGGCTGCGCAGAAGCGGAAAGATCCCTGCCGTAATCTACGGTCATGAAAAGAGTCATGCAATCACTATCGACGCACGAGAATTCGGTCAGAAGTTTCGCACCATCTCGGAGAATACGATTATCACTGTCGAAACCTCCGGTGGAAACCACGACGTGCTGGTCAAGGACTATCAGGAAGATCTTCTCACGGGAAAAATCACCCATATCGACTTCTACGAGATAGTATCCGATCGGCTGCTTCGTACGCATGTGCCTGTCCGCATGAAAGGCACCGCACCCGGTGTGCGCGAGGGCGGCGTACTCGAGACGTTGCTCCACGAAATCGAAATCGAGTGCTACCCCAAGGACATTCCTGAGTCATTCGAAATCGACATCTCGGGTCTTGCAATCGGCAACTCCATTCACGTATCTGACCTGAGCGTTCCGAAGGACGCCCGTATTTTGAACGCCCCAGATCAGGTCGTCGTGACCGTTGCGCATCAGAGAATTGAAATTGTTGAGCCGACCGTTGCTGAAGCGGCAGCAGAGGCCGAAGAAACTGCAGCGGCAGCTGCTGCAGCCGGGGCTGGCGCAGAGACTCCTTCCGCGGAGGACTGATCTCGCTCTATGGTGCTCATTGGCCTCGGAAATCCGGGGTCTCGATACGCCCGGACGCGGCACAACGTAGGCTTCCTGGTGGCCGACGAGATTGCGCTGCGTCTGGGTACTCGTTTTCGGAAATTCTTTCTTCGCGGCTATCTTTATGCTCACGGAAGATCCGGCGAGCTGGGATCAGACACCTTCATTCACATCGTGAAGCCCGTCACATTAATGAACCGCTCGGGAACGATCGTACCGGGCCTGCTCAGGAGATTCCGACTCGATCCCGAATCGATGGTGGTGGTTTGTGATACACTAGATCTGCCGATCGGCAGAGTACGGCTCAAGCGCGGCGGCTCGAGCGCAGGGCATCGGGGTCTCAGTTCGATAATTCAGGAGCTCGGTTCGGAAACTTTCATGAGGCTCTTGATTGGGATTGGGCGCCCTCCGAGCAAGTCCGCAGTGATTGACTTCGTCCTCGGAGACTTCTCCGATGCGGAGTCGGAGATTCTCGAGCCAACCGTGAAGCGCGCCGCGGATGCGATAATGTCGCTGACCACCCGGAGCGCCGAGGAAGTGATGAATGAGCTCAACCGCAAGCATTCCCAGCCCCGTAGCGGCAGCTAGCCGGTTCGTCGCAGTTCATTCCGTCGACCTCAATTCTGGTGTGCTGCTTGCATTCTCAGGCGGGCCGGACAGCACCGCGCTCTTGCATGTGCTCTGCCGGTTGCGACGGGAGCGTCAGTTCAGGCTGCACGCGGCATACGTGAACCACAATTTGCGGGGATCCGACGAGCTTACTGCGGAGATCGAACAGGCGCGACGGCTTTGTCGTGCCGTCGATGTGGAGTTGACGGTGCTTCCGGTGCCGCCGGGTGAGATATCGGCCGCGGCAGCCGAAAACCGGAGTGGCATCGAGGCGGCCGCTCGAAGGATTCGCTACGCCCTTCTCGAGCAGGCACGGCGCGACTTCGATCTTGGCTACATTGCGACCGGCCATCAGCTGGACGATCAGACCGAAACGATGATCATGAGGTTTTTTCAAGGTGCCTCACTCCGAGGACTCCGCGGAATTGCGCCGGTCAGGGGCGTAAGAATTCGCCCGCTTCTCAGCGTGTCGCGTGCCCGGATCGACGCGTTTCTTGCGGAGCTGGGAGTTAAACCGGTCGTCGACTCATCGAACAGCTCACAACTTTTTCTTCGCAATCGGATGCGCAACAGTCTGGTCCCGGTCCTTGCCAGCCTCTTTCCGGGCCTTCACGGAGCGCTTGGTCAATTGCGGGAAAAGGCGGCCATGGCCGACGATCTTGTGATCGCCGAGGCTCAAAAACGCATACGATGGGTACCTGTGCCCGGCGGTTATGCAACCCGGGCCGACCGTTTCTTTGGAGCGCCTGCTGCAATCCGTCTGCACAGCCTCTATCTCGGGTTGGATCTCATGTCTCGCCGCGGTCTCATTCATCTACGAAGCGAGGAACGGCTCCCCTACAGGTTTTTGCGGCCGGCCCTGCTTGCCGATCTTCAGCTTCCGCGCCGACCCTCGGATTCCGCGGTCGTGCTGCACGGACACCACCTTGAACTGCGTGTCGACGGTGATCGGGTTTTTTGGCGGGTCTCTGTTGTCCATTCTGCGAAAAGAGGTTATCTTCTTACGGTACCTGAGGATGGTGCGACGGCACTGAAAGTAGGATCGTTCAGAATTGCTGCAGAATGGGAGAACGGTGATCCGATTTCAGATAACGCTCGGGAACGACGGCAGAGCGATTTCATCATACCAGAGCGAGCTGTTTGCTCGCCGGTTGTCCTGCGGTCCCGGCGGGCTGGCGACGAGCTCGCGACCTCCGCAGGAAAAAAATCCGTCAAGAAAGTACTTTCCGATCTCAAAATTGCGGCCGCGGAGCGGGACATAGTCCCAGTGGTGGAGGATTCGGACGGAATTGTGGCTGTGCTTGCGGCACCGTTCGGCGGAAAGACGATCTTTCGGTCCGAGTTGCCCTCCATGGGCAAAACAGAACGTTTTTTGAGACTGACCGTCAGTCCGAGCGAGGATTAGGAGTCATGCAGGACGATCAGAAGGATCCCGGACAGATGAAGTTCAATTTCCGGAACAACCGGATTGCGCTTTTCTTCCTTGTGGCAATATTGGGCATGTTTGTGGTGCTCCTCTTTTCGGATGGAAAGGACAACGGCCGCCCCATTGATTATTCCGAGTTTCTCACCTACCTCGATCACGGGCAGATAGTTGCGGTTCGCATCCTGGATCAGTATGAGATCCAGGGAACCTTCAAGACCAAAACCGGTGACATAGTTGACTTCAGAACGAATATCCCCTATTTCGACGATTCACTCATCGGCACGCTGCGCGACAAGGGCGTCCGGTTTTCCGGTTCTCCACGACCCGTCTCGCCGTGGCGCCTTTTTCTTGAATTTGTGCCGTGGGTCGTCGGATTTCTCTTTATCTGGTTTATGTTCCGTCAGATTCAGGGCAACGGAAACAAGGCTTTCTCCTTCGGAAAGAGTCGAGCAAAGAGGGTTACGGAAAACGGTATTCGGGTGACTTTCGCGGATGTGGCGGGACAGAAAGAGGCTAAGTACGAACTGCAGGAGGTTGTCGAGTTTCTGAAGAATCCCGCGAAGTTCACGCGAATTGGTGCAAAGATTCCAAAAGGCGTCCTTCTTGTCGGGATGCCTGGCACAGGCAAAACGCTTCTCGCGAAGGCGTGCGCCGGAGAGGCCAATGTCGCCTTCTTCCACATGTCCGGATCGGACTTCGTAGAAATGTTTGTGGGGGTGGGAGCTAGCCGCGTGCGGGATCTGTTCGAACAGGGTCGGAAGAGCGCGCCCTGCATTCTCTTCATCGATGAACTCGACGCAGTGGGCCGCACGCGCGGAGCCGGTTACGGTGGCGGGCACGATGAACGGGAGCAGACCCTCAACCAGATGCTCGTCGAAATGGACGGCTTCGACACCAAAGACGGAGTGATAGTGCTCGCCGCGACAAATCGCCCTGACGTGCTCGATCCCGCGCTTCTGCGACCCGGACGATTCGACCGGCAGGTAGTAGTTGATATGCCGGATATGAATGAGCGCGAGGACATTCTGAAGATTCACGCAGCCCGGGTTCCGCTGTCTCAGGATGTCAATTTGCACCGACTGGCGCGGGCAACGCCGGGAGCCTCAGGGGCGGATCTGGCGAATCTGGTGAACGAAGCCGCGCTCTCGGCGGCGCGGCGGGATCTCGATGCGGTTGAAATGACCGACTTCGAGGAGTCTCGCGACAAAATGCTTATGGGCGTAGCCCGGAAATCGAAGGTGATTTCGCCACGGGAAAAGAAGGCCACGGCCTACCATGAAGCGGGACACGCACTCCTGCATTACTATCTGAAGCACGCGGATCCACTGCACAAAGTCACGGTTGTACCGCGTGGCCGCGCGCTCGGGCTCGCAGTGTCGCTTCCGGAAGAAGACATCTACAGCCGCGGAAAGGGCTGGTTGACCGACAGGATTAAAATAGCCTACGGAGGGTACGTGGCCGAAACGGTAATCTACGGTGAAACCACTACCGGAACCCAGAACGATCTGCGGCAGGCAACCGACATCGCGCGGAAGATGGTTTGCGAGTGGGGAATGAGCGACGTAGGACCGATTGCGTTCGGGCAGGAGGATGAGCCGATTTTTATCGGTAAGGAAATTGCGCGACATAAGGACTATTCAGAGCAGACGGCTCAGGGCATCGATAGCGCGGTCCACGACATACTGGACAGCTGCTATCGCGAAGCCGAACAGATACTTCGCGTTCATGTGGACCAATTGCACAGTCTGGCAAAGGCGCTTGTTGAAAAAGAGACTCTGACCGATGAAGAAGTGAGAGAGCTTCTAGGATTCGGGAGTGGCGACGCGCCGATCGAACCCGGATCCCCGGCCGCGGATGTCCGAGAGGAGACCGTCACAAACGGGTAGTCCATTTGAATGTAAACGGAAATCGAATAGCCGGCGCCTGCCTCCTGGCTGGTCTCCTTGCCTGCCAATCGTTGGCTGCACAGGATGGCAGGACTTCGCCGTTTCACGGAGTTGAAACCGGCGTATCCCGACTCTATTTCGAAAGCGCGAGAGCCCTTTTTGACGCCGGGAAATCAGGTGAAGCGGAGTCTCTCGTACGAATTGCGCTCGAATACGACTCCGCTGATGCCGATGCGCACTACCTTTTGGGCCGAATTCTGCTTCCGGATCAGGATCGCACGAGGGACGTGGAATCGGAGTTCGCGCAGGCGGTTCGGCTGAATAACTTTCAGGTGTACCTTCAATCCGACTGTGCTCTCGATCTTGCGAGACTCTATCTGCGCACCGCCCGCTATCTCGACGGAATCTCGACGCTGCAGCACTATGCGTCACGCGGCTACGTCGACCAGGTTCCGTTTCGTAACCGCCCGGTACGAACCGGTCCCGCCACCCCGACCGACGTTGCGAAGGAAAATGTTGCGGGTGCAGAGCAAACGCTGGCAGGCGATGCCGATTCGCGATATGCGGTTCTTCTCGTGAAGCTGCTCGACGGCGCGGGAGAGGCGGCGCAGGCGGACTCGGTTCTGCGGCGGGCCATTTTGCGCTACCCCGGCAATCCCGATCTCGAACACCTCCTGCTCATGCGTGACCCCGTTCCTGCACTTGCAACATCGGCGTGGCTGGACGGACATGCGTCCCGCGACCCGGCGTATCTCGGTTTTCTGATGGATTATGTTCGCGCGCTGCCCGATGGAGCGGTGCGGAAGCACTTTCTTGATCTCTATTTCCAGAACGGCGGCAATTCTCCGGAAGCATGGGCCCTGTCGGACGGCTCGACAAATACCGATGCGGAGGCCCTGAAAGGATTTCTCGCCGCCGGCGGTATCCCGTCGACAAAGACCGCGGCCGGCGCGACAGACGGCCCCGCTACGGTCGTCGATATCGCCGCAATCCAGCAGCTGTTTTCGCGGCTGAAGGACTCCCAGGTGAAGAGAGATCTGGAAGACCGGCTCGCAGGATTTACCGGCATTCTCGGGCTCGATTCCAATCACGACGGTTTTTTTGAGCAAACCTTCCGCTTCGACAAAGGGCGACTCGTTACCTGGACGATCGACAATAACCAGGACGGGGTGCCGTCCGACGTGGTTCACCTTTCTCCATCGATTGTTACTGTCGACCGCACTGTTACCGCGCGCGGGCTACAGGGTTCGCCGAAAACCTCCCACTACGCGGTGACATTCAGTGAATACCCCCGCGTCGGATCGGTCCGATACGAAAGATCGACGCTTTTCGCCGGGGAAAACGTGGAATACCTCGTTATTCCTGGAAAGATTTCTCTTCCCTGGTTGAGCAGCCTGTTTCCTCAAGCGGCTACGGAGTGCTGGATACGCCGAGGGCGAATCCGGTGCAGACCCTGATTACCGAAACTGAGGTCCGGTCGGCCGCGTTTCGTGCTCTATTCCGCTCCGAGCCATCGGATCTGATTTCCCGCGTCCTTTTTCTGGACGGCGGCGAGCCGTATCTAGGCCGCGATGGACAATACCGGCAGCGGCGTCGTGGATGAAGTGGTCGAATACCGCAGTGGAAGGCCGCTCGTCGGTGTGCGGGACCTGAACGGCGATGGTTTCTTCGAAGAGACGGAGTTCTATACGGCCGGCAGGGTATCCTACCTTGCCGTCGATGATAATCATGACGGAATGCCGGAGTACTTCCAGCAGATCCTGCCGACCGAGACCTACGCCTGGGATCTCAATGGCGACGGGCGGGTAGACGCGAAAGACATAAGCATCGGCCGCAACCAGGTAACGCGCCTGTTCTCCAGTCACATGAACGGTACGCTCGACCTCGCGATGAATACTCGAAGGTTCTTGGTTCCGGCATCGGAGGGGAAGGCTCAGTGACGTTTCGGTCGGTTATATTGGTCCTGTGCGCAGCCATGGTGAGTGGAGCGCTTTCTTCGTGCGTCACCGCTACACATGCGCCAATCGTTGTGCCGCCGCCGCGGGTCACGGTTGTCGAGCAGGAGCTCCAGGGATTGATTTCGTCCGATCAGCCGCAACGAGTCTTTCCGCGCCTCACCTACTATGGGACCAACAGCACCCTTCTTTCGAGCGATGCACTGAAGGAGTACTCTCAGAAAGGGGTCGCGGCGCTCACCGAAGCGTTTCAATCCGCGGTCGGTGCGAAGAACTTTCGCGCGGCGGAGACCTACCTTATCTCCCTTCAGACGCTCGCCGGCGAGAGACTTCTTCCCGGCGGTCTCACCGGAGCCGTAGCCCTCCCGACCGAAAACAGCGGCGACGGAAACGACCGGCTTTGGACGGTCGATGAGCTTCGATTGAACCTTGCCGAATCCTATCGGGTAGAAGACAACCTGCCGGCCGCGCTGGACGAACTGCTTCGTATTTCGAATCTCGAAAGGACAGTTGAACCTTCGACACTTCTCGCGTATGGAATGATAGCATCATCGCTGAACAACCGCACCGGCCTCGCGCGAATCATCGGCGTGCTGAGGAAAGAAGGGCAGGAGGTCCCCGAGGATCTCGTGGCTTCCGTTGCCGAAAAGCCGACCGCCGCAAGAATGCTCAGCGGAACAGTTACTATCTGGGTGAACCGCGGTATCAAGGTAGATCGAGGGGTTGGCTACCCGGACAGAGTTATCGGCAGTGGTTTTTTCGTGGACCCGCGCGGCTATCTGATCACCAACTATCACGTGATAAGCAGCGAGGTGGATCCCACCTACGAGGGATTTTCGCGATTATTTGTTCGTCTACCCTCGAAGCCCGAAGAACGTATACCGGCACGCGTGGTTGGCTTTAGCCGTATCTTCGATATCGCTCTGCTCAAAGTCGAAATCGTTCCCGCGTATGTATTCTCCTTTACCCAGATACGCAAGCTGGACATCGGGGCGCGAATCTTTGCGATGGGTTCGCCCGGGGGTCTGGAAAGCACGATTTCTTCGGGCATCATCTCGGCGACCGGGCGACGCTTCCTGCAGCTGGGCGACGCTATCCAGGTGGATGTCGCTGTGAATCCCGGCAACAGCGGCGGGCCACTTGTGGACGACAACGGGAACCTGGTTGGGGTAGTTTTCGCGGGGATCCAGCAGTTCCAGGGCGTGAACTTTGCAATCCCATCATACTGGATCGAGAAGTTTCTCCCGAGTCTCTATAAAGGCGGGGAGGTAAACCACTCGTGGATCGGTGTTGCCGTCCGCGAAACCGAGAACGGCCTCGAGGTCATCTACGTGGCACCCGGCTCTCCTGCGGATAGGGCCGGCATCCGGAAACATGATGTCATTACCGAACTGGGTTCCTCACACTTCACCAAAATAGGTGATGCGCAGTCGGCGCTGCTCTCGCTGTCAGAAGACGCACTGATACCGATCAAATGGACTCGAGACGGAGTAACACAAGCGAGTCTTATCGTTCCCGCGACGCGACCCTATAGCCCGGTTGAAGAGGCGCTGAAGACCGACGCACCTGCCGATCTCTTTCCCGTCCTCTTCGGTATGGACGTTTCGTCAACTTCTTCCTATTCCTGGCAGAGGGATTTCGTAGTTACTCACGTTTACCCCGGCACGGCCGCAGACGAAACCGGACTATCGGTTCAGGACCCGGTTTCGGTGCTGAACTGGCAACTTGACAAGGAGAAATTGGCCGCGATACTCCAAATCGCCGTAAAGAAACGGAAAGAGGGCTTTCTCGAACGCGCAATCCAGCTTGCTGCCTACGTCGACGTGCCAAACTTCATATAGACCGCCAAAAAACCTATCGAAGATAGTTCCAACTTCCACTGCGCTTTCTCCAATGGTTTACCGCAACGTCGAATCCGCCGAGGCGCTTTTCTTTCGTTGGCACGGGGGATAGAGCGACGCTCGACTTCACTGATGTAACCGCCATAGATTTATCGTTTGTTCAGCGCACCCGGAAACCGTCATCCGTTGTTGAAGCGCGGCCGCGCGTGCTGCTACGCCGAAGTCAAGGACGGTCCTGTCGTCAGTCGACATCGGCCCTCGGTTGACGTGCTGTTTCGGTCTGGCGCCGGACCCCCGGCAAGAATGCGGTCGGAGTTATCGTGACGGCGAGGGGCGACGAAGCGACCCGCGGAATGCTGGAGATGAGGTGTCCAGTTCCTTTGACATCGCACAGGAGGCGGATTCCATACGAATATACCGAGAGTCGAACAGAGTGGCGCAGGGCAGAATAACAGCCCTGTGACCAGTCCAGGATCAAACCAAGAGGTAAGCGTGTGACAAAAACGATGCCGCGAAAAAACCGTGCGTTTCCAACGGAACGCGCCGTCTTTCCGAGGTTCGCGTCGTGCCCGCGGATGACGACCGGCTCAACGCGCTCGTAAACCGGACTGACTGACTGAACCTGAGTTGTTTGGTTAATCTAGTCGTTGCTACACGCGAAAAAATGAGTAGAATGGATACCGAGACTTAGGGGGGGCTGTGGCCGGCGCCAGAATACTCATCGTAGAAGACGAACAAATCGTCGCCTTGGACATCAAGATGCATCTCCAGAAATACGGCTATACGGTACCGGCGACTTTTGCTTCGGCGGAAGACGCGCTCCGCGAGATGGCCGCGCTGGAACCCGACCTCGTGTTGATGGACATTAAACTTCAGGGGCGCATGGACGGCCTGGAGGCGGCGTCTCAGATCAAGTCCGATTTTGGCACTCCCGTCATCCTGCTCACCGCCAATGCCGATGAAAGTACAATTCAGCGGGCCAAGTTCACCCAGCCATTTGCATACATCATCAAACCTTTCGAAGAACGTGAGCTGCGAACGGCGATCGTCTTGTCTCTGTACCGCCACGAAATGGAGCAGAAGCTGATCAGCCGTGAGCGACTTTTTTCAACCACACTTCGCAGCATCGGCGAAGCGGTTGCCGTTACCGACACGTCGAGCCTGGTTGAGTTCATCAATCCCATTGCCGAGCGATTTTGCGGAATCTCGAACGACGAGGCCGCCGGGAGAGACTTCGAATCTTTGTTCGGTCTCTCATCCGACGAAACAACCCCTGCAGACGGGATTGCGCGGCCGGGTTCGAAGCTCGACACAACTCTGCGACGCAGCAATCTTTTGCGACCCGATGGATCACGATTGCCGGTGGAGGTACGTACATCGCCCCTGGTGAACGAGAAGGGGGTGACGACCGGAGCCGTCTGGGTAATGAATGATATCACGGCTCGTGTTGCCGGTGAAAAGGCGCTGCGTGAGAGTGAAGAGCAGCTGCGGCACGCGCAAAAAATGGAAGCGGTGGGACGGCTCTCGGGCGGGATTGCGCACGATTTCAACAACCTCCTCACGATAATCATGGGTTATTCGAAATTGCTGCGGGAAGGGCTTCAGGACGAAGACGCGCTGAAGATTACCGAACTCCAGAGTGATGTCGAGGGGATTCTCAAAGCGGCCACAAAATCGGCGAATCTTACGCGGCAATTGCTCGCATTCAGTCGCCACCAGGTGATGCAGCCGAAAGTCATCAGTCTGAACCGTATAGTAAGTGATGTCGAGAAGATGATCCGACGACTGATGACCGAGAGTATTGTTATGCAAGTCTACCTTTGTGAGGAAACGTGCAACATCTACGTTGATCAGGGGCAGATGGAGCAGGTCCTTCTTAATCTGGCGGTGAACGCAAAAGATGCGATGCCTGACGGCGGAACCCTGACAATTCGTACATCTGTCGAAACCGTGGTTTCCCGATTGGCCGTACAGACCGGTGTGCTTGAAGCCGGCGACTATGCGGCACTACGCGTGCAAGACACCGGATCTGGCATTCCATCTGAGATATTGCATCGAATTTTCGATCCGTTCTTTACGACGAAAGAGGTTGGTCGCGGAACGGGGCTTGGACTCTCGACAGTGTACGGTATTGTCACGCAGTCCGGTGGAAGCGTCGAAGTTCGTAGCAGCGTAGGAAAAGGCACCTCGTTCATCGCGTTTCTGCCGCTTGATACAAGCGGGGTAGAGGACGCGGTACAACCGCCGCCTCGCGAGGAGAGTCTTCGCGGAACCGAGACTATCATGGTAGTCGAGGATGAGCAGCCCGTTCGCGATCTTCTGAATCGCATACTGAAAGGGCAAGGTTATCGGGTGGTTGTGGCCCAGAGTCCCGGTGAAGCTCTACTTATCGCCGAAGAGCTGGACGGGGAAATCGAACTGGTCGTGACGGATGTTGTGATGCCGCATCTGAGCGGACCAAAACTGGTGGAGAGACTCCGGGCCGACCTGCCACGGTTGCGCGTGCTCCTGATGTCGGGGCATCCGGAGGAACTCGTCCTTGACTCCAAGCTTTCGGGAGACAGGTTGCTTTTTCTCCAGAAACCGTTCGATCCCGAAGTATTGCTCAAGAAAGTGCGGGAGCTTCTCGACGATGTCGTAAGCTCGTAGCCGAGCCAAAACGCCTTTTCTTGCCGCAATCAGTATATTTCGATATAGTAAGTACACCGCAATTATGAAGCAAACCAATATTCGCAATTTCTGTATCATTGCGCACATCGACCACGGGAAATCCACTTTGGCCGACCGTTTCATACAGAAGACGCATATCATTGAAGATCGTGATTTCAAAGACCAGATGCTCGACACTATGGACATCGAGCGGGAGCGAGGCATTACAATTAAGTCCCAGGCAGTGACTATGCCGTTCACTGCTGCGGACGGAAAGACGTATCAGCTCAACCTGGTAGACACCCCGGGACATGTCGATTTTTCCTATGAGGTTTCGCGTGCAATATCGGCCTGTGAAGGGGCACTCCTGCTCATCGATGCGACCCAGGGCGTAGAGGCGCAGACGCTTTCCAACATGTACATGGCTCTCGAGCACAACCTGGAAATAATTCCTGTCATCAACAAGATCGATCTTCCCGGAGCCGACATCGAGGCAGTCCTGCACCAGATCAATCACGATCTGGGTCTCGACCCGGACGGCGCAATGCAGGTTTCTGCCAAGATGGGAACCGGTGTGGACGAACTGCTCGAGGCCGTCGTGAGCAGAATACCGCCTCCGAGCGGTGAATCGGACGATCCGCTCAAGGCGTTGATTTTCGACTCCGAGTACGACCCCTACCGCGGTGTCATTGTCCATATTCGCGTTTTCGAGGGCGCGATCACTGAAGGGCAGACTGTGCGCCTATGGTCGGGTGAGAGCGTACACGCGGTAGAAGAGGTCGGGCATTTTCGGATCGTGCTTCAGAAGTCCGATCGCATAGCGGCCGGTGATGTCGGATACATGTTTGCCGGGATAAAGAACATTGCGGACATCCGTGTCGGTGATACGATCACCGACGACAGGAACCGCTGCGACAAACCGCTACCCGGCTATCGTGACGTGAAACCGTTCGTCTTTTCCTCGATCTATCCGGTGGATGCGAATGACTACGACGAGCTGGTAAAGGCAATGGAAAAACTCAAGCTCAACGACGCTTCTCTCATCTACGAGAAGGATTCATCCGCCGCGCTTGGCTTCGGGTTTCGATGCGGGTTTCTTGGTCTGCTCCACCTGGAGGTAGTGCAGGAGCGAATCGAGCGTGAGTTCGGCCTTTCTATCGTTTTCACCGCCCCGTCGGTGCGTTATGCCATTCGGTTGCACGGCGGTGAAGAGGTCTACATCGACAATCCGCAGAACTTTCCCGACGGCGGGCAGATCGAGGAAGCGAAAGAACCCTACATCCGGGCTTCGATTATCTCCCCCACCGACTATGTTGGGAACGTAATGACGCTGGCTATGGAAAAGAGGGCCGTTCAGAAGGACATGATCTATCTCGACCAGAAGCGGGTCGAGA
Organism: uncultured Spirochaetota bacterium; assembly: GCA_963832675.1. Classification (GTDB taxonomy): domain Bacteria; phylum Spirochaetota; class Spirochaetia; order DSM-27196; family DATKUC01; genus DATKUC01. The sequence continues at coordinate 198,142 of CAWHUY010000014.1, forward strand.
TCATATACGAGATGCCGCTTGCCGAAGTCCTCTATGATTTCTACGATCGCCTGAAATCGGTAAGCCGCGGATACGCCTCGTTTGATTACGAAGTGCGCGGGTATCAACCTACCGATCTCGTCCGACTGGACATTCTTCTCAACGGGAAACCGGTCGACGCTTTGTCACAGCTCGTCTACCGCCCCAACGCGCAACATCGAGCGCGCATTATCTGCAAGCGGCTGCGGGACGAGATTCCCCGGCACCAGTTCAAGATCCCGATTCAGGGGGCAATCGGCAGTCAGATCATCGCCCGGGAAACAATTGCCCCGGTTCGCAAGGACGTGACGGCGAAGTGCTACGGCGGCGACATTACCCGGAAGCGGAAACTCCTGGAAAAACAGAAAGAGGGGAAGAAACGTATGAAGATGGTGGGAAATGTAGAGCTCCCGCAATCGGCTTTCCTTGCGGTCCTCAAGACAACCGAAGAGGACTGAGCTTCGTCATTTCCCCGACGCGCTATGTATCGTGCCGCCGCTCAATCTGGGCGATCTTGCGCAGATAACCCGATATGTTTGCCAGCACGCGCCGAAGATACGCCGGAGTGTCGTTTGGCCCAACAGCCGCATCGGGAAAGTCGAAGTAGAGATAATCTGACTGCTCGAGCCCCTTTCGAAGCTGAGCCCACGCCGGGACGTGATCGGTAGACTCCGGAAGGTTCAGATAACTTATAATGGCCTCTCGCAGTGACGCGAGGCGGCGTTCCTGTTCCCGCAGGAATTCCGCAGCGGAATGACGACGCTTGATGCGGGGGTCGGGTCGGTCATCACTTTTCACATCGGCATCGGTACCGGCGAGCAGACCGTCGAGCTCGATCTTGCCGGCTATCCGCGGTACCTCGAGGTCCATTCCGCAATCTCCGAGAACGAACACTCGTGGGTCATCCCGGATGATCGCGATCAGGTCATGCGCGTAGGAGAGGAGAACCGAGTCTGTGACAAATCCCGGACGCCGGATGCTGGAAGGCGAAAGTTTGTGCCGCCGGGTCGACGCTTCGTACAACAGATCGGGTGAGAGTCGTCCTATGGAACGCAGATATGCAAGGTGGGATGCCGTTCCGCGCGCGTGGGGCTTTCCCGCCTGGTATGAGAAATCCAGACCCGCAAGCAACACGGCTCCTGTCGTTATCCGCCGCGCCAGATAGGTGGCGGATACGCCCACTGAACCGAGCGGCGGGATAAACGTGTCGGCGAGCTGTTGCTCCTCGATCTCTTCAATTATGCGACACGGGGAAAACCGAGAGAGGAACAACGATCTTCTGGCGCACAGGGCGAGTCGAAGCGGTGCCGGGCTGCCGGATAAGTCGGCCCAAAGGTGAAGTGTTCCGGCGTGTCCAAGGGGAACAAAATCCTGGATGTTCGCCCACTGAGCTTCTACGGTGAGTACGAGATCCGGAATCAATCCAGCTTGGAATAGTGGAGGAAGAGCGGTATCGACGGCAAAGAGGTAGAACCGCTCCCTGAAAGCACGAAGCCACGGGAGTACCGATTCGAGGGATTCGCCCGCGCCTGCCACGACAACGGGGCCCGTCAGTGCCGGGGGCGGAACTGTCTCAATTCCAGCGGCGACCTCTCCCAGGTTCGCCAGCAAATTACGAACCCACAAGCGGCCAAAGAACGCGTCGGTCAATCGATTCTGCCAGAACACCCGGATTTCCCGCTCGAGGGCGTCGGCGAGGCTGCGGTAGAGCGCGCCGTTCAATGAGTACCCGGCGTTCAGAGGTGCAAGAATCAACCGGCGGAATCGCCCAATCCCTATCCGCTGTTGAACGAACGCGGCGATCTTCTCGGGCGAATCGGTTCGGACAAACTGAACGCGAGGGTGATCGGTGAGGTACGCGGGTATGCTGGCAGTCGTAACGGCCATGAGCGATTCGTCGACTTCGACGCAGAGCAGGTGAGAGTCATCGGGGAGCCTCTTGGTCAGGGATTCGATTCCGTAACAGAGAAGCGGAGAGGGAACAAGCACGAGGCTCTGCGGTTTGACTTCCACGAGATTGGCCCGCCGATCGGCTGCAGCAGCGGGCGATACCGGGGAATAAAGGTTCTTCCCGCGATACTGAACCTGTGTGCCCCCGTCTAACCGGGTCAGACGGGGCAGGTCGTCGTTCATCCGATACCCATTATTGGCTGGTGGAACTCGAGCCGGGCTGGTAAATGTCCCGCGCGTATACCTTGTTGAAGTTGTCGACCAGGAGGTTCGTATCGAAAATGGCTCGCTGGACTTCCTGCGACTGGTACTGTTGCAGCGCATACGGCACGTTGGTCTTGATCGTCGAGACTGTCTTGTCATCTGCGTTTCTCGCATCGGCAAACTGAAAAATCGCAACACTGTTGCCGATCACGATCGGGTCGCTGATTGCATCTTTCTTCAGTTCGAACAGCTTCTGAAAGAAATCTTCCCGCGTCGCCGCAGAGCTGATCGGCTCGTTCGTAATTGCTTTGACCTGGGCGAAAAGCGGTTCATTTCCGTAGTTTATCGGAAAGTAGTCTGTCGCACCGACGGTCTTCTGCACGGTGGACGCTGCTGCGGCGAGTGATCCTGTTTCCGCGCTTTTTTTCACTCCGTTGGCTTCGCCGACGAGATAGTCTTCTATGATGCCACGTTCAAAGGACGCCATGTAGTCCCGGACGGTTTTGAGGGTGTCCTTGTTCGTGAGGTCGGGCTGCTGCGCGGGATCGTTTACCCGGTAGATTACCCACCCGTAGGTGGTTTTCAGTACCGTGCTGAGTTGTCCGGCCGAGAGCGAAAAGACTTTGTCGAGGACCGAAGCATCGGAAAAGTCGGTGGCGAGCTCGTAGTAAGACGACCACCCCATATCGCCGCCTTTATCAGCGTACATGTCCGAAGAATGTGCGCGTGCGAGATCTTCGAAGCTTGCCGTCTTACTCTCAAGTTGTTTGTAAACGGCGTTTGCCTCCGACTCGCTGCTGCGGACAGTGATAACCGAAAGATTGATGCGCTGGAATTTTTTTGCGTTGGCCTTGCCGTACTCGACCACCTTCGAATCCGGAAAATCGGCATAGGCGAAAGATACAAGGCTGAATCTCCGCTCAGGCGAGGCCATTTCCGACACGAAATTGACGGCTTCGTCGCTCATGTGAATACCGCTCAACTCATCGTCCACATACTGTTGCTGAATGAGCTGCTGTCGCAAGTAGGCGCGGAGCCGAAACTTGTCGGCGTTTGTGTCCTGCTGGTAGAGCTGGGGGCTGAACGCGCCGTTCTGCATGAACTGAGGGTCTTGTGCGATCTGTGCATCGACCGCGTTTTCAGAGACCGTCAAGCCGCTCTTCTGAGCCACGACCATGACGGCTTCATGGAACGCGGTATTCATAAACGCCTGTCGCCACACCTGATAGATCTGTGTGGCCGTACTCGCGTCCTGGCCGGAGTCGCGCATTCTTTGCACGATGAGGTTCTTCTGATGGTCGAGATAATTGCCCTGTGAATAGGTGATATCTCGTCCGTCGTATGAACCAAATGCGAGCTTGCTCGGGCCTGCGGTCTTGCTGACGACAGGAGCACCTATGAAGGTGACAACGATTACCACGAGAATGATGAAACTGAAAATCCAGATACCCCTTCGACGGTTGACGCCCGGATCTTTCTTTTGCGGCGTAGTTTTTCCGGATGAGGCAGTTGTGCGTTGCTTTGGCGCCATACATTTCCCTTTGGCTGCAAATGCAGAAGTATGCAACACCTTATCAATTAGCATGGGCGATGTCAATGAACGGCTGTCCGCCTCGGCGAATTGGCTGTTCGCTTGACATCGACGGACATATTCGCTATAGTTTCGTTCGTTAACGGGGGCGTGGCGAAGCTGGTTATCGCGCCGGCCTGTCAAGCCGGAGATCGCGGGTTCAAGCCCCGTCGCTCCCGTGTCGCGAGCCGTGCCCCGCGAATATGCGGGGCGTTTTTTTCGGGCTGTAGCGCAGTGGCTAGCGCGCTTGGTTCGGGACCAAGAGGCCGGCGGTTCAAATCCGCCCAGCCCGACTATGCTCGTTAAGAACGGGCGATGAAGTTTCGCGGGGGCGCTTTGCTTCCTCCGCCCAGCCCGAAAATTATCGACAAGAGTCAATCAGAAAAGTTTCGCAACTTCACTCTGTTCGGTCCGCCCGGTCGGAAAGTGCAGACACACAGTTGGGGATTCCCGCACAAGGGTCAACTTTCGCCGGCGCAATGCCGAAGATAGATTCAGGGAAGCTGACCATGCGAGTAAGACCTATCGTGCTCTTTTTACTCATATTTGCCGCGTGCACACTCTCTACCGGGCTGGTGGCTCAGCAGGCAACACACGTGGTGCAATCGAGTGAAACGATCTATTCGATCGCCAGAGACTTTAAGATTGAACCGGACCTCTTGATGAAGGCGAACGGTATAAGCAATCCAAGATTGCTGCAGGTCGGCGCTATCCTCAAGATACCGTCCTCCTACCGCGTGAAACGCGGCGACACTCTCTATGGAATTTCCCGGCAATTTGGGGTCTCGCTGCGAGAACTGCTGAAGGCCAACAATATCAAAGCCGACCACGTACTCAGGGAAGGGGAAGATATTTCGATTCCTCCGTCAGACTCGTCGTCGCCTGCCCCCAGACCGGTGTCGGTGGCTGATATTGCGGCCGGAAGGGCGCCAATCCCGGGCACGCCGTCAAACAGCAAATCGACGGACCCTGCGGCGGGTACTGCGGGCCGCGTTCCACAGACGGAACTTATCGGCGCATCGGGTTTCGAGGCGAAAGTCTCGGGTGACCCGGCGTTGAAGCTTCCGATTGCTGCGGACACCACGCCTATCGACGCATCATCAACCGGACCGTGGCCGCACGCCGGAAAACACTACCTGCTGTCCGGGAAGTTTCCCGGAATTATGATAAAGGGCGAGCCCGGCGATCCGGTGACTGCGGTGGCGAACGGAAGAGTGATCTATACTGGTCCCTACACCACGTTCGGAAAAGTCGTCTTCGTACAGTCGCCTGACGGATACGTGTACATCTACGGCGGAAACGGAAGAGTTCTCGTGAGTCCTGGTGACTCGGTACGCACGGGCACAACGATTGGTTCCCTGGGAAGTGTTCCGTTTGAACAGGGCGCACAACTATACTTCAGCGTCTGGAAACAGAACAAGTTCGTCGATCCCGAAAAAGCACCGCGAGGCTGACAATGACTGGTCAGCATCGGGTGATGACCACTTCCGTTGACCGGTCCCGATTTCTGATATAATATCGGGCTCTGGAATGCGAATCTGATGGAAGACAAAGGGGCCTCTACAAAACCACGGCACAAGCGTTTCCCCGAAGTCCAGTCCGGATCGTCGCATGAGAGCGCTCCCGACGCGGATCCCCTGGCACTGTACCTCAAACAGATTGCTGCCTATCCATTGTTGAACGAAGCGGAAGAAAGAAAGGTCGGCGAACGGATCGTCCGGATCCGTGAGCAATTGGTCGCTCTCCGGCGCGATTTTGCGCAGCTCAAGCTGACTCATGGTAAAAGAAAGGATAGCGGCGTTCCGGAAATCGGAGCTGAAATTGCGAACTCCGAAGAGGCTCTTCGAACCCAGAAGAACTTGATGATAAATGCGAACCTTCGTCTGGTAGTGTCAATCGCGAAGAGGTATCAGAATCGAGGGCTTTCACTCCTAGATCTGATCGACGAAGGAAACATCGGACTGATCGAGGCTGTCGATAGATTCGACTATACCCGCGGCTGCCGATTCTCCACCTACGGGACCTGGTGGATCCGTCAGGGAATCATAAAGGCGCTTGCCGACAAGGGACGCGTGATTCGAATTCCTATTCATATGCTGAATACGATACGGAAGTGTTACTACGTCGCAAAACAGCTTCAGCAGGAGCTTGGCCGCGATCCGAGCACCGAAGAGCTCTCCAGATATCTGCATGTCCCGAGGGAAAAGGTCGACCAGATTCTCCGGCTCTCGCAGGAGACAGCTTCGCTTGATACTACGGTGGACAAGGAGAACCTCACCAGTCTCGCCGAACTGATAGAAGACACCCGCCATCAGACGCCGTTCGATATGCTGTTTCACCTTACTTTGCAGGAAACCCTCCTCGAGGTGTTGAGGCAACTGACGGATCGCGAGATGAGGATCATTCAACTGCGTTTTGGACTTGCCGGGGAGGGCCCGTTTACGCTCGAAGAGACTGGGCGCTATCTGGGGATTACGCGGGAGCGTGTGCGGCAGATTCAGGAAAAAGCGATCAAGAAGCTCCGGCAGTACAATATTATCGAAGATTTTCTGGACAAGAGATGATTGAGTTCGATCGTGTAACCACCCGCGGCGGCGACCGAGGTGAATCGAGTCTTTACAATGGCGAGCGTCGTCGAAAGGACGATCTGATTTTTCATGCCCTCGGTGACGTGGATGAAGGGAGTGTCTGCATCGGGCTCGCACGAGCATACACCGTTGATTCGCGCACCCGGGAAGAGCTTTTTGCCGCGCAGCAAGTTCTATTTAAAGTGGGTGCGGAGATTGCAACGCCGTCGGGCGATCCGCTTCATTCTCAGATCAAACAGGTGGAACAGTCGGATATCGATCGTCTCGAGCGTTCACAGCGCGCGCTCATGGCACGAGTCGATATCGGGTCCGAGTTCGTGACTCCGGGAGATACAATCCTCGGGGCTCACATGGACCACGCACGGGCAGTAATTCGCCGCGCCGAGCGCACGGTTGTGCAGTGTATCCGGGACCGGCAAATGTTTGATCTCAGTCTTGCGCAGAACTATCTCAACCGCCTGTCGGACTACCTTTTTGTGCTCGCCCGCGCGGCCGACCAGGGATTGGTCGACGCTGTCACGGGGTGACCGGATCGTTTGCTGGGAGCGCGGCTGCCGGGCCGATGAACAGCCGATGGTCGAGCATCCTGTCTTTGTCGAAAATGAAGTAGCCGCGGAAATCGGTTTCGGACAGCATGAGCGGGATCCAAAGGCGATCGTCTTCCCACATGCGCTCGTAGGGTATCTGTTCGATGTCGCACCAGAAAGGCTTCGCTTCGTCGGTTTCGACTGGCTCGCCGGAATAGCCCGTCGCGCTGAACACCACGCAGTCAAGGGAGTAGCCATCCGTGAAGACGAATGCGAGCTCGCCGGACCGACGCAGTCCGATCGGTGTGAGGCCGACCTCTTCCCGTGTCTCCCGGATTGCCGCCTGCGAAGGAGTCTCGCCGATTTCGATGCGACCTCCCGGTGCGTTTATTTTCCCCCTGCCGAGGCCGCGCAGTTTGTGGATCAGCAGGAGTCGATCCCCATCGCGGATGAAACAGAGGACAGCCCTGTCGACATATGAATGATGAGACCAATCGAAAGAACTGACCTTCAACTCAGGCATTGCTACCTCCGGCAAGGATCTATTGGGAAACGTAGAATAACAGATCTTGTCCGGGCAATCCATGCCCGAGACAAAAAGGGGAACCGATGGGAGACCGAACCGGGAATCCTCCACAGAACAGTCCCCGCGCGGAGGAGCTGATTGTCACGATACTCGCTGAGAAGAAGCGGCGCACCGAGGAGGGGGCCGTCGTCTCGCGCGTCCTCCTCTCGCCGGAACAGTATCGCGTCATCCAGGACTATCGCGCGCGACTCGGCGATGCGCCTGCCGCGTCGATAGAATATCTCACCCGGTACGATATCTTCGGTCTGGAGATATGCGTGGAAGGCAGTCGTTCCGCGGACGCGTCACCCGAAGTCGAATAGCTCCAGCCCTCGCGAACCTACTGCGCTTGAGCTATCGCTTCGGAAGAGAGCGCCATGACCGGTCCGCAGAGCATCGAAATCTCATGTGCCACCGCCGCCGGACTTTCGCCACAGGCGAGGATCGAGACGATATGGGAATCCGCCCCCGTGAACAGATCGGCTGAAGCGAGGCGAGAATAGACCAATCGTTCGAGCAAGCTGTACCGCACGCGAGGATAAAAGGAGATCCGGTACCGTTTCAATCCGAGCTCTGTGGCAAGTTCATTGGCAGCCTCTCGGATGCCTCCGATGCGGTCAACGAGCCCTATATCTAACGGCGTCGGACCCCGACCAGACACGTCCCTGAGCAATCGTGTCGATCTCGTTCCGGTCTTTCACGCGGGCTTTGGCAACTCGATCAAGAAACTCACCATATACGCGGTCGACTTCTGCCTCCAGCTGTGCTTCTTCGCCTGGCGTGGGGGAGCGCAAGAACGAGCCGCGATCGGCCGATTGACCACGGCGGATCACCGACGCACCGATGCCGTAGTGCCTCATGGCGCTTTCTGCGTGGAAGGAGAGGGAAAACACACCGATGGAGCCAGTGAGGGTGGTGGTTTCTGCAAAAATCTTGGCACCGGAACAGGCTACCCAGTAACCGCCGGAGGCGGCGACACCTCCAAACGATACCGCGACCGGTTTCTTTTCAGCGAGTCGGCGAATCTCGGCGTAAAGGTCTTCGGAGGCGGTCGCCGAGCCGCCTCCCGAGTTGACCCGGAGAACCACCGCAGCCACGGAACGGTCATCGCGCAGTCGCTTGATATGCGGAAGAAACGATTCGGCGCCTATCGTCTGCCCGGTCAGCAGGCTACGCCGGGATCGTCCGTCGGCGATCGCTCCTTCGAGAAAGAGCACTGCAATTCTGCGTCCTCTTCCCGGCGCATCTGAGCTGCGGATCGGATTTGTGCCGAATCTTTCGCTCGCGCTGATCTTCGAGAAGCTGCCGAAATGTAGAGATCCCCGTGACCCACCCGCGATCCTTTGCCTGACCGGGGAAAAGAACCAGTCCCACCGAGCAACAGGTCAAGTTCTTCCGGTAAAATGCCGAGCGAGGAGACGACGGTCCCTGAAAGTTCCCTCTGTACCGTATCCAGGTAGGCGCCGTACTGTTCGCCGTCGGCGCGTGTCATATCGTTTCGAATAAGCCGGTCGGGTGCGGACTTGAACTTTCCACGGCGAGCGGGGTGAACGCGAACTCCAAGTTCCCTCAACAACTTTCCGAAATAGAGAGCCGAATGGTAAACGCCCTGGAAGCGGAAGGAACCGAGGGGGTGGATTATTCTTTCGGCGCACGCGGAGCCAAGGTAGACCTCCTGCATGGCCCAGTTCTGCGCGACGAAAACCAGATGATTCCCGGCCGCGATGAGTCGCAAAAGCTCGCGGCGAATCCCTTCAAGCGGTGCCACGTAACCCGAATGGAAATCGGTCTTGCAGTTGACCACGACGGTGACGGGTTTCCGAAAACGGAGAATGCGATCGACTGTCTTAAGAAAAGAGTCGAAACGGAATTCCGTTCTTCTCCCTGAAGGAATGGGGTTTTTTGCCAGTGGTGCCGTGTCACGATATGCACCAGACAACGTCAGAACTACGTACTGCATGAGACGCTCCTTCAGTAAGGCGACCTGTTGCTATAGAATGTACCGCAATCGACGCCTCCGTGTGCGGGTATTGGGACCGGTTTCGCATCCGGGCACTGGCCGATGGGAGAGAGACATGCGGGACGAGAAGATGGCCAGCGTAGTGTTGCGGCCGGGAAAGGAAAAACTGTTGGTCTCGCACCATCCCTGGGGTTTTTCCGGGGCCATAGCTGCCGTCGACGGCAAAGTCAACACGGGGGACATTGTTCGGGTCCTGAGCGCGGGCGGTCGCTTCGTTGCCTACGCACTCTACAATGAGAATTCGAAAACCGCGCTCAGGCTGATCGAATGGGACGAGTCACGTCACGTTGACGATTCGTGGTGGTACGAAAAGTTGCAGCAATCAATTGCGGGTCGCTCTTCGCTTTTTTCCGGCGACGAGACTCCGGGCTTTCGACTGGTACATGGCGAAGCCGATGGACTGCCCGGGTTGGTCTGCGATCTGTATCGCGACGTGGCGGTGCTGCAGATCACCTCCTATGGAGTGGAGAGACGAAAGGCGCTTATCGTGAGAGAACTCGTTCGGGCAGCGGCCGAGTCGGGGATCGCTCTATCGGGCGTGTATGAAAGGTCTGATTCGGATGTTCGGTCGCTTGAAGGAATGACCGTGACAAGCGGTGTGCTATGGGGCCGGAGGCCGCAAGACCCGATCGAGCTCACCGAATATGGTGTAACGCTTCTTTGCTCGATTACTGCGGGGCAGAAAGGCGGGATGTATTTCGATCAAAGAGAAAACCGCCGAGCCGTTTCCCGCTACTCTCATGGCCGCCGTATTCTCGATGCATTCTGCTATGCCGGTGCTTTCTCCGCTCACGCCCTCAAGGCAGGTGCCGCCCATGCTACGCTGGTCGACGCCTCGCAGCCGGCTCTGGACCTCGCTGCTGCCACAATGCGTCGAAACGGCTTCGCCGAAGACTCGTGGAGCGTAGATTCGGGGGACATTTTCCAAAAACTGCGGGAGTATCGACGAGACAATCGAGTTTTCGACCTGGTAATCCTCGATCCGCCAAAGCTTGCTCCAAACCGTGCGGCGGTAGAGGGGGCCCTGCGAGGCTACAAAGACCTCAATCTTTCGGCAATGACGATACTGGGGAAGAACGGGTGCCTCGCCACTTTCTCCTGTTCCGGAAGAGTCACCCGCGAGCAGTTTCGTACTGCGGTGACCTGGGCCGCCCGGGACGCCGGACGGGAGGTGCAGATTCTCGAGACGTTCAGCCAATCGGTGGACCATCCGGTGAGGCTGTCTTTTCCCGAATCCGAATATCTCAAAGGCTACCTGCTTCGAATGGTGTCTTAGTTGACATTCGACCGGAAAACCTCTTTGTTGACGACCGAAATATGCTGTATCATTGTCATTACAGCGTTTCCAATCTAAGAGGTGTCGACACGAGTAAACTTCAAGAGCGGGCAAAGAACGACAAGACCGGTGACCCGATCGCGCGTCTTGAACGCCGACACATGTTCGTGCACAACAACTCCCATGAGTTCATAACCGTAATAAATCGCGATTACATCTATGAAATGGCGAACGACGGATACTGCACCGCGATCGGCCGAAAACGGGACGCAATAGTCGGTAGGTCCGTCGCCGATGTGTGGGGAGAAGAGCTCTTTAAATCTCAACTGAAGGGATACCTCGATCGTTGCTTTGAAGGAGAGGAGATATCCTATATTCAGCGATTCATGTTCGGGAGAGATTTTCGCTACATGCAAGTTGAGTACCGGCCTTTCAGTGACGACGAAAGCGGCGCATCGCATGCGGTGGTCTATTCCCGTGATATAACCCGGTTGAGCGATCTCGAGAATCGAATCGTCAATTATGAGTACCGGGATCCGGTTACAGGCCTCTTCAACAGAAAATCGCTCGAAATGCTTCTGGATATGGAGATCCTCAAAGCACAGCAGACCCCTGAGGATCAGCTTCGGGCGTTGCTCTTTATCGGAATCGAGAACCTTAGCGAAGTCCGCCGTACTCACGGTCACGACGTGGGAGACTACCTCCTCGAAAACACGGGTGTAAGGATTCGCGAAACCGTGCGAAACAACGACCACGTCTTCCGGTATCACGAAAATGAGCTTGTTGTGGTTCTGTCGCGGCTGGCGCGTAATACGGACGTGACCACGGTAGCGGAGAAGTTGCTGGAAGCGGTATCGACGCCCTACCGTTACAAAGGCCACGACGTTGCACTGGAATACCGCATCGGAGCAGCGGTCTACCCCGACGATGCAGAGGATCAGGAGACATTGGTCCGTTCCGCGGTCGCGGCGCTTCGTGAAGCTGCGCACGCCGGATCCGCGTACAAGCTGTTCGACCATACGATGCAGACGCGGGCAACGGAAAGATTTGAGATGGAGACAAAACTTCACCGTGCATTCGAAAAGGACCAGTTTGAGCTGAATTATCACCCGATCGTCGACTTTCACGGGAAAATTGAAGGCGCCGAAGCGCTGATTCGGTGGAGGTCGCCCGAGTACGGGCTCGTTCCACCTCTGGCTTTTCTGCCGATTGCAGCCGAAAGCGGGATGCTGCGGGCTATCGGCCGCTGGGTGATATTCGCTGCGGCCAGAATGCTCCGCCGACTGTCGGACGACCCGGAGGTCTATCTTACCGTGAACCTCACTGCGCAGGATTTCGAAGACCGCAACCTGCTCGACATACTCAATGCGGCGATTGGCGGGCCAAATCCAATACCCGCTAAGCGGTTGAAATTTGAGATAACCGAGTCCGAATGTATGCAGAACGCCAGCATGGCCATTCCCCGCATTCAGCAGATACAGGACCTTGGGGTGGAAGTGTTCATCGATGATTTCGGGACCGGTCAGTCAAGCCTCAGCTACCTCAAAGATCTTCCGGCGACGACCGTAAAAATCGATCAGTCTTTCATCCACGGGCTGATCGAACATCCGGAGGAAATCTCCTTCCTGGACCACGTGGTCCACCTCGTGAAGCTGCGAGGCAAGCGAGTCATCGCAGAAGGGGTCACGACTCTGCAGCAAAAGGAAATTCTTCGAACCATCGGCTGCGACGCCTTGCAGGGGTTCCTATTTGCAGAACCGATGTCGGCCGATGCGTTTGTCAAATTCATCGCCGAAACGAACAGGCAACAGGTGCTTTGAGCGAGAAGCAGGGATCAAAGTTACCGAGGCGACCGTTCGTTGTGCTGAATGCGGCGATGACCGTTGATGGAAAGATCGACACTTACGAACGTTTGGGCGCGCGAATATCGTCGCCCGCCGATCTCGATCGCGTCGACCGACTTCGCGCCGACGTCGACGCTGTGGTGGTCGGCGGAAGGACGCTCGATCGCGAGGACCCAACCCTTGTTGTCCGGTCACCGCTTTTGCGCAGCGAGCGGGAGAGTGCTGGCAGGGACCCTAACCCGGCAAAAGTCGCCATAACTACCCGCGCCGCTTTTGACCTCGCCGGGCGGTTTGCAACCGCCGGCCCCGCTCGCAAGATCGTCTACACGACGACACAAACCGGCTTCGACCGCATAACCATGCTGCGCGAAGCGGGATTCGAAGTTCTCATCTCCGGAACCCACCGCGTCGATCTGGTTTTCGCATTGTCATCGCTCGTAGATCTGGGAGTAAAAAGGGTGCTTCTGGAGGGCGGCGCGACACTCATTGCGGCTTTTTTTGCGCTGCAACTTATCGACGAGCTTTCGGTATATGTCGCTCCGAAAATTTTCGGTGGTACGACAGCCCCGAGCCTCGTGGACGGTTCCGGTTTCTCTACGACACAGGCACCTGCGCTGCATTTGGTATCCGTCGAGCCATTCGACGCCAAAGGTGGAGTGCTGCTTCGCTATCTGCCTTCCAAGGATGGAGGCAATAGTGCCCCTTGACGGTAGAACTCGATTATAACGGGCGCGGGTGTCACCGCGAACATGCTTCTCGTGAAAACGATCGATGTGAATGAGGAAAGGCAACTTAACCCGAGCGCAAGGAACGCATCCCGGACGACGCCCGCAGAAATTGCCGCCGTAATTCTCTACCTCGCAACGGACGATGCGGGTGTGGTAAACGGCGCGCGGATTCCGCTGTTTGGCGGCATGAGTTGAGTCGGTTGCTGTCATTGCGCCCCCGGTTTAGTTGGTGTACCATGGAAATTACGACACATCCGACGGCTACCTTGTACAATTGCGTGCGCCGAATTTGCGGTCGGTTGACGTGAAGGCTGATATCGCGTGAAGAGAGAAGCTCCGCCATCTGCGAACGACTCGGCTGGTGCCATTGCCTTTCCCTTTCCCATAGTCGGGATCGGTGCCTCTGCAGGCGGACTCGCCGCATTCGAGTCATTCTTCTCGGGAATGCCGCCGGACGGGGAACCAGGCATGGCATTTGTCCTGGTTCAACACCTGGCCCCTGACCATGAAAGCATTCTCGCCGATCTCGTCAGACGCTACACCCGCATGGCGGTTTTTGAAGTCGAAGACGGGATGCCCGTCGAGGTAAACAGTGCCTACATCATCCCTCCGAACCGCGACATGACCTTCCAGAATGGCACGCTTCGGCTCACAGAGCCGAGAGCACCGCGAGGGCATCGATACCCGATAGATTTCTTTTTTCGTTCACTTGCACGAGACCAGCGGGAAAGGGCCATATGCGTTGTGCTTTCCGGAACCGGGAGCGACGGCACCGAGGGACTTCGCGCGATCAAAAGCGAAGGTGGCATGGTTGTGGTTCAGGACCCGGATTCCACCGAATACGACGGGATGCCGCGCAGTGCTATAGGTACTGGACTTGTTGACATCGAGCTCCCGCCGAACGAGATGCCGTCTCAGCTCATCGCATATGCAGCCCACGCGTTCGGCGACCGAGGCGTCCGGGTGAAGGAAGCCGGATCTGTGAGCGCGATGGGAAAGGTTTTCGGTCTCCTTCGCAGCCAGACTGGCCATGATTTTTCGCAGTACAAACCGAATACCGTGCGACGTCGCGTGGAGCGGCGCATGGCGGTCCACCAGATCTCGAAGGTGGAAGAATACGCCGCGTTCATGAAGAGAACGGCCCCCGAGGTGGACGCCCTTCTTCGCGACCTGCTGATAGGAGTCACGAGTTTTTTTCGCGATTCGGAGTGCTTTGAGATGCTTGAGCAGCAGGCAATCCCGAGACTGTTCGAGGGCAAGCCCGAGGGTTCCACTATCCGCGTCTGGTCGGCCGGTTGCTCAACGGGAGAGGAAGCCTATTCGATTGCCATTCTCCTTAAAGAGTACCTGCAAAGGCATGAATGCAACTATACGATTCAGGTATTCGCGACCGACATCGACAGTCACGCAATCTCTGCCGCCCGTGCAGGAATCTATCCGTCCAATGTTGCTGCAGACGTTTCATCGGAGCGGATTTCGAGCTTCTTCTCGTCCGAGGATGACGGCGCTACCTACCGCATCCACAAGAGTATTCGGGACCTTCTGATCTTTTCTGAACAGAACGTCATCAAGGATCCGCCGTTCTCGAAACTGGACCTTGTAGCCTGCCGCAACCTGCTTATCTACATGGGCGCAGAGCTCCAGAAACGAATCATTCCTTGTTTTCACTTTGCGTTGAACCCGGGCGGCATCCTTTTTCTTGGCAACTCCGAAACAGTCGGTGAGTTCGACAATCTCTTTTCCGTAGTGGATCGAAAGTCACGCATCTACACGCGTAAAGAGCATGTGCGCGTCATGGAGCATACCAGTTCGCGGAGGACCGCGTCATCATTCCCACCTGCGAACAACGCGACAAAAAGGGAGTATGCCCAAAGCCACTCGCCAAAGGTCCGTCTCCGGGAAATAGCGGAGCAAAATCTGCTCCGGCATCTCGCGCCAGGCGCCGCACTCGTATCCGGGACCGGCGAAGTACTCTATTTGCACGGCCGAACGGGGATGTATCTCGAACCCTCGCCGGGTGTAGTAGGAATCACCAACATACTGGAAATGGCACGGGAGGGCCTGCGGCGCCCGCTGGTGGACGCCATCAAGCGGGCATCCGTGGAACAGAAGAGTATCGAAGTTCGCGGTTTGCGAGTGAAGTCGAACGGAGACTTCACATCCACCGATCTCACCGTTTGCCCCGTAGCTGCTTCTCCGGGAACCATCCTGGAAGCGCCGGTCTATCTGGTAATCCTCGAGCGGTCGCGCGTTCCGGCCTCGGCCATTCGAGAGAAATCTTCGCCGGCGCCGAGCGACAAACCGGAATCCGACAGTCGATTCGAAGAGCTTCGACGAGAACTCAGGGAGAAGGAAGAGTACCTGCAGACGACAGTCGAGGAACTGGAGGCGACGAACGAAGAGCTGAAATCTTCGAACGAGGAGATGCAATCGGTTAACGAGGAACTGCAGTCATTGAATGAGGAGCTGGAAACTTCGAAAGAGGAACTGCAATCGGTAAACGAAGAGCTCGCTACGGTAAATACCGAACTGCAAAACAAAGTGGCCGAGCTTTCTCGCGTGAACAACGACATGAACAACCTTCTATCGGGGACCGGTATCGGTACGGTGTTTGTGGATCGCGACCTCCGAATTCTGCGCTTCACTCCAGCCGCTACGCAGATAATCAATCTCATCTACGCCGACATTGGACGACCGGTCGGACACATCGCATCGAACCTCGTTAGTTACGACAGTCTTGTCCAGGATGCCGAGACCGTCCTATCGACTCTGGTCCCCAAAGAGGTGGAAGTTCAGACTCTCGACCGTGCCTGGTACACGTTGCGTATTCTTCCTTATCGTACCCTCGACGACATGATTGTCGGCGTGGTGATTACCTTCTTCAACGTTACTGAGATGAAGCACGCCCAGGACACCATCGAGCAATTGCTGCAGGAGAAAGAGTTGTTGTTGAAGGAGGTACATCACCGGATCAAGAATAATATGGGCACCGTGATGAGCCTGCTTTCCCTTCAGGCGGAACGGCTGAGTGACCGTGCTGCGGCCGTAGCGCTGCAGGATGCGATAAACCGGATCAACACCATGGCGGTTCTGTACGACAAGTTCTATCGCTCCGAAGGATTCGAGTCGGTTTCACTCAAGACCTACCTTGCGCCGCTGATCGAAGACAGCCTTCGCAATTATCCCGAGAACACCGTCATAGCCGTGAAAGGGGAAGTCGGCGACATCTTTCTCGACGCCCGGCACCTTTTTCCCCTGGGTATCCTCGTCAACGAGCTGCTGACGAATATCATGAAATATGCTTTTGCAGGTCGGGACCGTGGCGTCATTACCGTGTCAGCATCGTCGAAAGAGAGGCTCGTGACCCTGACTGTCGGAGATGATGGAAACGGACTTCCGGAATCCATCAATTTCGAAAACTCAACGGGCTTCGGAATTCTACTTGTCGGGATGCTGACCAACGCAGCTTTCCGGCGCGATCCGAATCGAGCGCGGGAATGGAACAAGATTCATTCTTGAATTTGACCAGCAAAGCGGAAAATTGCCTTCTATCGAGCCGCCGGAACGGTAGATCGGTTGCTGCGAAAGAGGGTAGTACTTGCACGACACTGTCGAGCCGAGCTGCCTCGGATTGGCTCCCTGCCGCTGGTTAAGGCGTCCGCTATACCGCGACCGCTTCGACACTCCGGAGCCCCCGGTGGCAACTATCTCAGAGTTTCGCGGCTCCGCTTACTTCCAGACTTCGGGGAACTTCGACTATGTAACAATGGTTCGGGCAAAGGCCGGTGAGGAGCTTTCCAATGCGGCGAAACGTGAGCCCGCGGCCGCCCACCTCCTTCTATCGGATGATCTGGTCGTCGCGAACGGGGGTGCCGAAATCAGGCGTGCCGTTCGCTCGCCACCCAAACGGCTGAACGCGTGTGTCGCGATTGGGATCGAGTATCGCCGGATTGGTGACCGCCTCTGCAGGTCGCGCGTGATAGACTAAATAATCGACTTTTCCGTCGGGGGAGGTCGTAAAACTGTTGTGACCCGGACCCCAGACTCGCATCGCAGGATCGCTGTCGAACACCGGGAAATCGCTCTTCGACCAGGATTTGGGATCGAGAAGATCCTTTCCCGATTGCGCTGTAAGCATTCCCACACAATAGGTCGCATCGATGTAGTTCGCCGAATAGGTGATGAATAACCTGCCATTTCTCTGGAGCACCGCAGGGCCCTCGTTCGTCCTGCGCTTTCTCAGTTCCCAGGGGCGATCAGCGGTGGAGATCCGCACTTGGTTCTGCTCGATGGTCCAGGGATTCACCATTCGAGCGATATAGAGATCGAGCGAGCCACTCATGCCTTCGGTCGTGCGCTGCGCCCAGACCAGGTACCGGGTTCCATCGCTCTCGAAGGTCGTCGCGTCAAGCGAGATTGCGTCCCAGTTGGTTCGGATTTTGCCGCGCTCCGTCCACTTGCCCTTCAACGGGTCAAGAGAGCGGTTTTCCAGAACGTAGGGCCGGACGTCGTAGGGAGATCTTCTCGATCCGGCGGCGAAGTAGATGTACCAGGTTCCATCGATGAAATGGATCTCCGGCGCCCAGATGTTTCCGGCCATCTCGCCGAACAGGTGCCGCTTCCAGACGGCAAGAGGTTCAGCAGTGCGCAAGCCACCGATGGTCATGCTTCGACGAAGCTCAATGCGATCGAATTCAGGCACGGTGCAGCTGAAGTAGTAGAAGCCGTCGACGTGCCGATAGATCCACGGGTCGGCGTGCCGAGGCAGAAGCGGATTAACGAACGGGGCCGCCGGCTGCGCGAACAGCGGGGCAGACGAAACGAGGCCGTACACGATGAGTGCGAAGAGTAGGATTCGTTTTTGAACCTGCATGGTATATCCATTCTGGCTCCGCAACGCCGATACGTCTTTAGACGAATCGGCCATTTTGTGCACGAATCGTTCGAGCAATTCGATCGAACCCGCTAGCCCGTTCCGTCGTCCGACAGGTTGTCCAGCTTCAATTCTCCCAGTGAATCGCGCAGGGTATCCGGCGACTGCGAGCCGGTTGCTTCGTGGCCAGGAAGTGGGGTTACGTACTGGTAGGTCGAATCCAGCTGTTGTTTCCTCCACGTTTCGCGCATCTCCCGCCAGGCGCCGAGGAGCGTTCTCGGCTTCGGCAGATCCGTCGCCAGGACCCGGCTGAGACTTGCGAGATTGTAGCAGGGTACTCCTGCGTACATGTGATGCTCGGTATGCCAGTTCATGTGCCAGTAGATGAACTCGGAAAATGGGTCGAGGGTGATTGTCCTGACACAAAGTCGGAAATCGGGAGTGTTATCCATCAGGCCCGTGTGCATCGGCGCACCGACGAAGTAGCGATACCAGTTCGCGATAAAAGCTCCGAACGTAATCACGATGGGCAAACACCAGAGATTGAGAGACGCCGACACGACGAAAAGAGCCAGATGAAATCCCAACGTCAATCGCGCCCAATTAATTGCCTTCTTTCTTGTCTTATCCTGATCTTCATAGACCGCTTCGAGCCATTCCTTGTCGAGCTTGCCCATGAGGGCCAATTTCACCGTAGCTCCCACTACCGGTATTAAGGGGTACGACCACGGCTCCTTTCGGCTGTAGAGGTTGATCGAAAACAGCTGAAGAAGGCGAATGAAATGCAGCGTAGGTTCGATCGGCAGGAGAAGTTCGCGGTCGCCGCGCTGGTGAAGGGTGTAGAGATGATGATAGGTGTGACTCAGCTTGTAGTGGTGGGGATTGAACCAGGTAATCAGGCCAAAAAATCGAAGAACGAGTGCGTTGGCCCACTTTGTCCTGAAGACCGTCCCGTGCGATAGCTCGTGTGTCGCATAACCAGGAATAAACGAATAGATAGTACCGTGAACAAAAAGAGCCAGGGCGAACGCGATCCAAAAGTGCCTGCTGAAGAAGTAGCATGTCGCAGTGGCCGTAAGCAGGATCAACCCCAGATGGCCGAGCGTCTGCAGCGTTCCACGAAGATCACTGCGCTGCGTTAGCTTTTCGAGTCGACCCCGTTCGATCGAAGAACGATACCACGCTATTTTGAAACTCTTTCTCACCTGTTTCAGGGCCTCATATCGGCTGCTCACCAGTACCCCCCTCGGACCTTGTCGAACAATTCTCCCGGCTGCTGATTCACTTCCGGGTATTTTGAGGATATTTTACCACAGACCCGGGCAGTGATTTCAGAGCGCCTCGGGTCTGTCGGGAAGCAGTATAGCCGGCGGGAATCCCGGTTTTTCTCAACTCGCCGGTGCGTCAACCTGAATGGATCGCCCGGAACCTTCACAAATGGACCGACAAGTCCGTCGTCGGACAAAACCGGCTGGGCTCGGCCTATTCCTCGTCCAGCGATTTCCCGCGACGGCTCTTCTTCGTCTCGTCCTTCTCGCTCGTCCTTTTGGAGGTGTGGTCCGGCAGGAAGAACGCGGGGCCGACGGTGCCAAGGTTGATGAGACCTGAGCGGCTGTATACCACCAGTTTTTCGTGAGTGTCGGCGATGTCGAGATTTCGCATGTGTAACTGTCCGATGCGGTCCTCTGGTTCGAAAGGTGCTTCGCCGGCCTCCTGAGCGGGACCGAACTCGGCTATAGAACGTTCCATGGTAAGACGTTCGGGTTTGTACGTCAGGTTCGGGCTTTCGGTGTTGAGGATCGTGTAATCCTCGCCGCGGCGCAACTCGAGGGTTACCGTTCCTGTTACTACCCTCGCTACCCATTTTTGCAGGCTCTCCCTGATCATCAGGGCTTGGGGATCGAACCAGCGTCCTTCGTAGAGGAAGCGGCCGAGCCGGCGACCCATGGTAAAGTAGTTGTCGAGGGTGTGCTCGTTGTGGATTCCGCTTAACAGCCTCTCGTAGGCAATATGGAGGAGTGCCATTCCCGGCGCCTCATAGATGCCTCTGCTTTTGGCCTCGATGACACGGTTTTCGATCTGATCGGACATACCGAGACCATGGCGTCCTCCAATCTCGTTCGCTTCGAGTACAAGTTGTATCGGTTCGAGCTCGTTTCCGTTGATCGCAACGGGGATCCCTTCCGAGAACGTGATCGAAACCTCCTCCTTCTTGATCTCAACCGTCTCATCCCAGAACTTCACGCCCATGATCGGGGAGACAATATGAGCGCTCGTGCTCAAGTATTCCAGGTGCTTTGCTTCATGCGTTGCTCCCCAGATGTTCGCATCGGTAGAGTAGGCGGACTCGGACGGCATCTTGTAGTCGTATCCGCGCTGCTTCAGCCAGGCGCTGATCTCACTACGCCCACCCAGCTCCTGTACGAACAGCTGATCGAGCCAGGGTTTGTAGATCCGCAGCCGCGGATTTGCGAGTAGCCCGTAGCGGTAAAAGCGCTCGATGTCATTCCCTTTGTAGGTGGAGCCGTCGCCCCAGATCAGCACGCCATCTTCATCCATCGCCCGAACGAGCAGCGTACCCGTAACCGCGCGACCGAGGGGCGTTGTGTTGTAGTATTTCTTGCCGGCTGAGACAATGTGAAACGCGCCGCACATGAGGGCGCCAAACCCCTCCGAGACGAGCTCTCTACGGCAGTCGATGAGCCGAGCCTTGACCGCTCCATGCTTGATCGCCTTTCCGGGAATGCTTTCCAGATCGGATTCATCCGGCTGGCCCAGATCGGCGGTATAGGCGTAGGGTAGCGCACCTTTTTCTTTCATCCACGTAACGGCGACGGAGGTGTCGAGACCGCCGGAGAACGCGATGCCGACCTTCTCGTTCTGTGGAAGTGATTTGAGAATGATGCTCATGGTGCCTCGCTTTTCTTTGGCTCTGCGTAAGAAATCGCGCAGGTTTTCCGAAACCTCCCTAGGCTACCACGAGCGCGCGAAAGAAAAAAGCGGGGCGAAGCGCCTGGTTTCAAGTAAACCCAGACAAGAGGGTTTCCCGAGGCTTCAGCCGGCGCAGGTTGAATTCGGCCGACGCCATCTCGCTGATTTTTCCTTGTCCGAGCGCCAACGATTGGTTTCGTAATGCCCGGGTTCAACTCGTGCCTGCGCTCAACTTCTGCAGTTTCTGATGCGATTATGAGTGATCCGGCGCTGCAGAAGAGACTCGTTTTCCAACCGTGATTTTTTTATCTTTTCCTTGCGCGCGATACGTGCTACACTTGTGGTAACGCCACATTTTCACGGAGGAAACCCATGGCTGAATGTGATTGTCTTGCTGGATGCCCGTTTTTTCATGACCGAATGACGAACATGCCTGCGCTATCGGGAATGATGAAGAAGCGCTACTGCCTTGATGACTTTATGGCGTGTGCGCGTCATCAGGTCAAGGAAGCGCTTGGGAAAGAGATTGTACCCTCGAATATGTTTCCGAGCCAGTTCGAGCGGGCACGACAGATGATCGGTGCCGCGCGTACTTCGAGCGCGCCGCAGAACCCGGTTTGATCTGGCGGCTCGAAAGGTCTTAGACACTCGATCCGGCTGGATTGTGAGCGACGGGTGCGAATTGCACAGGAAACGCGTAGGCCATTTGTGCTCGTTGGCCATGATGCCGGATTCTTTCATCCTCAATACCTGATCGGACTTGCCGGAGAACTATAGCAGGAAGATCAGTTCTTCGCCGGGGTATTTCGGTACGTCCGGGTTGGGAACATCGAGTTCTTTTTGAGTGTACAACCGAAGGTTTTCGCCCGGCGAAAGTTCTTGGCACTATCGGAGAGCACAAAAGCCAAAGTAATTCAGTGTGGCTTGCCGACTGTTTTGCACTTTTGTGGTGGGTGAAACCCTCTCCTGCCCGATCGGTGAACTCGCTCCGACAGATCCTTTCGACTATTGAAGGACCATTGCATTTCTGCAATTCGTTCGAATTCTGCAACGCCGTTGGTCGGTCTTTCGGCGCGAGCTTCTTGTCTGTGAGGTAGACGGAAAAGTACCACAAGAGCGTCCCCGACCCGTCCATGATACTAACTCCTCCAACCGAAACCACTTGCCGGTACGCCGGCGCGCAATTATTGGGTGCTTTCTCACGCGATCTCGTCGATCGACTCTGTGTCTATTCGCGAAACCGATTGGCACGCCTCGTGCATAGCAATTCTTTGGAGCGCGACCATGTCGCGCTCCCGGGTGGGTTGTGAAAATATGCGACGACGAGGAGGTTTCCAAATGAGGAAAAAAGCACTATGGGCTCTGATTCCGCTGCTTTCAGCCGTGCTGGTGCTTTCGTTCAGCTGCAAGCCGATCACGTACTACCTCTCACAGGTGTACAAGGTCTACGGCAAAGTTACTGTTTCGGGTTCCAACGGCGGAACTCCCATCGGCAGTGCCGAGGTGTTCGTCGGGCACTACCAGTACTCGGAGCTCACGAACTACTACGGCGACTATGAAATGGAGATGGCGGAAGGAACGTGGACAATCAACATTCAAAAGGACGGCTACGAATCCTACACCACAACGGTGACGGTGGGTCCGAAGGCGCCGCGTGTGCGCGTCGACGCAGAGCTTGTCTGGATAAAGCCGGTCGAGCCGATCGATCTAAACGGCTACTGGGACTTGACCCTTTACCTGGGGGGGTCACAGACCTTTCATGCCGGGCAATTCTTTATACGACAGACAGACTCGTCGTTACATGCCGGCTCAGGGGGTGACTCTCCGGTTTTCGACGGTTCGATAGACGGACCAACGGTCACGCTGCAATCGGTGGTTGGAACGTTGACCGGTGCGGTCTCCGAGTCCGGTGACGAGATCTCCGGTGCCTTCACGAGCAGCGAGTTTGGCAACGGGACCTTTCTTCTGGTTCCGCTTCAGGCTGCCTTCGGTCACTTGCGGCTTTCCGGCACATGCGGTGGAATTCCGGTATCCGTGGACAACAACTACGGTCAGGCGACGACGATGACCAGCATGTCCCAGATCTCCTGGTTCGACGTGAATGTCGGCGGAAATCCCGCAACAATCGGGCTTGAGGGAAAATTGCTTTCGGCGGGAAGAATCGACGTCGCGCCCCAGGAGCAGGGCGGCGAAGATGTATTGCGAGCCAAGCTGTCCTTGGCTGAATAGCGACTATTACGCCTCAGGGGGATTCATTCAGCTCGACGCGTATGACTTGCAGCACATGGTCGGCAGTTTCGACCTGACCTTTCCGGACGGGAGCCATCTCAACGGGACATTCAACGTAAACGTAGGCACATTTGGTGAGACGTCCGTCAGCGGCTCGTGGCAGGGCATCGATGCGTCGGGGATCAATCAATATGCGTACTTTTGGACTCAAGTAAATACGTTGGGCAGCATCGTGCTCGACTTCTGGGACGACCAGTTCAGTACTTCGGTGTGGTTCACCATGAACGGTCAGCCGTCCGCGGGCGGATACACGGTCGGCATCAGCGGGCAGGCGTGGGGAACCGTCAGCGCAAGGATCACGGGCGGAGCCGAAGCACACGAAATAGAGATGACATCCGGAACTCTCAGCATCTCGCGCTACAACCAAACCGGCGTCGCCGGCACTTTCCAGGTGAGCCTGGCAGGGGGCGGTACGATGAATGGAGACTTCGACATTCCTTTCCCGGCGTCGAGTCCGTAAAAGGTAACGTCGGACACCGCGTCGGGGGAAAAAAACGCGGTTGCGGTGAATCGAGACATTACCCTTGTCCCGTCCGACCCGAGCCGGGGGGGACAAGGTCCCATTCGGAAGCTTTCGCGCCCGAATACTCCCTTCAACGAGCAAGATTCTAACTCAACGCCCGCCGAAATAAGAATGAACAAATTCCTTGCGAGTTCCCGGTCTTGGCTGTAGAATTACTCTATCCACAGCAAGGTAAGGCCCCATCTTCGTGGTTTGTCTATTGCGGGGTTGCCATGACGGCTGGAGATACCGGTCAAACGTGGGCAATACTCGTGACAGTGGGTTTCCTCTGTTTCTGCGAGGGCGGTCATTCTCGAGCCTGCGATGCCGGGTCGCTTCTTCTCGGTGTAGTTCATCTCCTTCCGCCTCCCCCGAAGTGCCTGTCACGATTCCCATGATCTTCAACCCCGTCACGGATCCCTCGGGCGATCGAGCCTTTCAGAGCGGGCGCCACGATTAGGCTGCGCGGGGGGAGACGCCGGTGCACGGACAGAGGGCGACACAGACGCAAAAATCTCCAGTCGGAAAATCAATTCGACAGCGAAACAGCCTGAATAGCGCCAATCGCAGACTCGCGGAGGTCGGTCGGTTCCACACGCTATTCGCGCATGAAATTGTTCAAGAGCTCCGTGTCCTTCTGAGCCTTATAGCCAAACGGGTGGGTGCGGCATCGGTCGCGGGGGAGGATGCGTGGCCGGCGACCGATGTCGGAAATCTCTACTACGTTTGCAGGAAAGCGTACAGGCTTCTTGGTCTTGTCGACCACTCCGTTGACCGCTCCGAATCCCGGGCAGTACGAACCGTATACCCGGTGCTGCATTTGGCTGAGCACAAGTCAAGAACCGGGGTATCGCGGGACCCCGAAAGGTCCGAAGGGAAACAGCAAGATCGTCTGCTCATGAGGAGCCTGCGCTGTTCGTCTCCAGGAGAGAGGTCGTCGATTCCCGAGATCATTACCAGGAACGAATCGATGCGTGAGAAGCTCCGCTATGTCGAGACTATTGCCTGCACTGACAAACCGATTCTCATTACCGGTGAGAGTGGCGTCGGAAAGGAGCTATTGGCCCGGGCAATCCACCGTCTGAGCAACCGCCCGGGGAGATTCGTGTGCGAAAACATCGCAGGACTTGACGATACGATGATGAGCGACACGCTCTTCGGACACGCAAGGGGAGCATTCACCAGCGCACAGAGCATTCGCAAAGGTTTGATCGAAGAGGCAGCGGGAGGAACGCTTCTGCTCGATGAAATCGGTGACATGGCGCCAATCTCGCAAGTCAAGCTTCTGCGATTCATCGAGCAGCGTGAGTATCGTTCTCTCGGCAGCGACCGAGTACACCTATCTGACGCTCGGGTCGTTCTTGCAACCAATGCCGATCTGGAGGGAAGGCTCGCAGCTGGAACGTTTCGAAAGGATCTGTTCTACCGCCTTGACCATCGCATCGACCTCCCGCCACTGCGAAACCGTCTGGACGATCTACCCTGCCTTGTCGAACATTTCGTCGCGCAAGCGGCAGAAGAGCGGGGGCGTGATCCACCTGAAGTTCCACAGGAACTCATTGCGCTGCTCCGGACTCACGACTTTCCGGGAAACGTCCGCGAACTCAGGAACATGATCGAAAACGCCCTCTGTCTGGATAATTCGACGATCCTCTCCTTGTCCTACTTCGAGGATTATTTGCACAAAAGTTCCGCTCCACAGATCTACGACTTTTCGGCAGTGGCAGATCTGTCGAGGTGCGGGAGCTCCGCTTCCGGATTTCCGAACCTCCGGGAAATGGAGGAGTCCATCGTCTGTGAAGCGGTTCGAAGAAGTAACGGAAATCAAAATGCTGCCGCCCGTCTGCTCGGTCTGTCTCCTTCGGCCCTGAGTCGACGCATCAGCAAGTACGGTCGGAAGAGACGGAATTAGGTTCGTCCGGACCGATACAGTGCCGTGAGCGCGCGAGGAATTGGCCGATGCGAGCAGCACCATATACTCGGTGTTATGCGACTGCGACCCCGGGCGGTGAGTTCCTACGAGTTCAGGTTGGTACGGTCGACGAAAATTCCCCGCGTCCGGGCCCCGATGTGGTGTTCACGGCCCACAGGAAGCCATCACAGTGGTCAGGACGAAACCATGCCGCGCGAAGCATCCAATGTTCAGTGGCGCACACCATAGGCCCGAGCTACCGCGTACGGTCCTTCGGCGCTCCCTGATCTGAAAGCCGATCCATCGACGAGTATGTCAACATGCACTGCGGCATCTTCGTTGTAGTTGTTGCGGGCCTCGATTGATAAAAATCCGGAGGTGTGGTTGGGGATTCGTATCGACCAGGGCAGCAGAACCGGATTCGCTTCTTTGGTGTAACCTTGGCTGTCCACCCAGGAGACCGCGACGTTGCGAGCGGTGCCCGAGGCGCAATACTCGACAATCGCAGGTTTGGGCCTGGAATCCGGATCGGGCGGATTGAGCAGGACGGATTTCAGGTCGCACGAAATGATGAGCAGCGGTATCAGTATGAGGGGGAAACAGAAAGGCCACTTCGTTACCATGCCGGACTCGATGTCCCGACCTGTTTCGGCCGTCGATTTAAGAACAGTCATGCCGGTAGAGCAACGGGTCGCAGGACGACCTCGCCTGTCCGAGACACACTCAATTGTAGACCCCAAGGATCTTTGGCGCAATCGGCATTTTTCCCCAAGTTCAGCGGATGGAAGGCTTCCGGATCGGGATAGTCATCGCTGAGAGAGATCGACGACTCGTTCGGAAGAGATTGCGAAACCTGACCAATCTACACTACAATTCGGACGGAGGCGCGTCCAAATGAACTTCAATGCGTATCGGGGAATGATTGTTTTTCTTTGGCTTATGATCGGAGTTCCGAGGTTGTTCGGTCAACAGGCGATGATTTTGCCGTTGGACAGCTCTGAAATCAGCGTCTGGATAGAACAGGAGGCAGATTGGAGTCTCGCCACGATCCAGCTTGGGAATGAGCCCCCGATCATGGTGCGCGTTTTCGAAAGCGATCTCAAAGGAAAACAACAGTTCGTATTTATCGATGATAGCCGAATCAGCATCGATACCGGTCGTACCGATCCGCGCGATTTTTACCGTAGTCTCGCGGTCTCGATCGGGAAAGTGATTGGGCAGGGACCACCATTTGGAGCTGCCTGGGAAACTGATGTCTTCCGTACGCACGATGTTTTTGCGGATCTCCATGTTCCTGACAGGCTAACGAATATCCGGGTTCCCAAGAGCCTCGAGGATATGCTCGCCCACATTCCCGGCTCGATGAACGGGAGCTCCGCTGCCCGGCAGATATGGTCACCGCATTGGCTTTTCGAATCGGATCTATTGCCGGAAATAATCCGCATCCGCAATGCAGAGGCGGGCAGGGAGGGCAAATCCACTGTTCCCGCGCTGTCGTCACGCTACGTCTCGCTTCTGGCAGCGGTCAACGAAGCGCGCGCATCGGGCGCCGACGCTGTAGCTCTCGGCGGCGCCGCCAGCTTGATGCAGGTCGGAGGTACGATAATCGAAGCCGGCGCAGCTCTCGGCGACGGTCCGGGGGCTGCCTGCGCGGCGACGGGCGTGACAGTTTTCGCCGTTGGAGTATCGATGGTTTTGATATACGAAAGAGAGAGAGCTCAAATGCTGCAGCAGCTGCGTTGACACCCATCGCAGGGTTCCGCGCACCGCGTTGTGGTAGCCAAATCCGAACCTTGACGAGCTCGCCTTTGCTCGCTGCTTCATATTCGCCGACCGGGTAGAGATTCGAGAGACTGCAGGCCCGGTCGGACCGCTGTCTGGTGTCCCACTGATGGTTTTGGGTGCGTCGGCCGCTCGCTGGTGGAGGCGTTGGTAAGACTTTTGTAAGCGAAAATGGTCAGGGCGCACGAATAGGTGCGGTCACAACAACTCAAGCTCGCGCGCGCGGGCAATGGCTTCCGTGCGGCGTTGCACTTGCAGTTTGTCGAAGATTCTGCGGTTGTGCCCTTTGACCGTATCCAGGGCGAGGAAAAGCTTCGCTCCAATTTCACCATTCGAGAATCCCTGGCCAATAAGTTGCAGTACTTCCAACTCCCGTTTGCTCAATGGTTCAATCATCTTGGATTTTGGAATTGGGATTTTCGATTGGGCCGTGACCTCCGGTTCTGCAAAAGCAGCCAGGAGTCTACCTACGTAACCGAGCAGTTTATGATCTTGGCCGCGCGTTTGCTTTTCAATTGTTAATCGAAAATCGTAAATGGTCATTCGCATTGGCTCGCCTTCGTCGACAAAGATGCGAATGAAGCCACCCCGTTCTGCCAGCGTCAGCGCCTCGCCCAGCAGCCGCAAAGCTATCTCCTTCTCGTGCTGCGCGTGGAGCGCGATCGCCTGTAGAACCATCACTTTGAGCCGTTCATCCTGCCAATTCCTGGCTTCCATCTGCCGGCGCAATGGCGAAAGCAGAGCCATCGCGCCGGACGGGTCTCCCTGGTCCATGAGTACCCTGGCCTGGCTCATGGGGAGCTCGTGGGTCTTGGCCAACTGAGCGGCCGCCGCCAGATCACCCTCGCGAAGCAGGACAAGCACTTGTGTGGCCGCGACCTCACGCATCCGATGCACAAAGTTGTTCTGGCGCACGGACTGTTCGGTCCCCCTCAACATGGCGGCGGCGCCGGCCGCATC
Organism: uncultured Spirochaetota bacterium; assembly: GCA_963832675.1. GTDB lineage: Bacteria > Spirochaetota > Spirochaetia > DSM-27196 > DATKUC01 > DATKUC01. Next base: position 226,681 of record CAWHUY010000014.1, read on the forward strand.
GCCCCTGGCCAGTCTCAGACGTGCCAGAAACAGTTCAGAGAGAACATATCTGTCAATCACGCTGTCATACTGTCGTGCAAGTTGCAGGGCGTGTTGCGCGTGCTGCTCAGCGGCCTCCAGGTCGTTCCATTCGTAGGCTATGCGGGCCAGACCAAGATGCGCTTCATTTTCAAACGGTTGCGGATGATCACCGGCTAGTTTGAGGCCGCTCCGAAAGGTGTCGGCCGCCTGATAAAGGTGATTCTCAAGTTCTTGTATTGCGCCCAGGCTGATTGTTGCCACTATAGTCATGCGTATATTTGCGGACGCCTGGCTGATTGTTATGGCTTCGCTATAGGCCTGACTGGCCGCGGCGCGATCCCCCTTGACCTGGTAGGCAAACCCCAGTGTCCAGATGGCTCTAATGCGGGAAAACATGTTGTCGGGGGCCAGATACTCCAGGGCGCGGCGCGCCTGGGTGATCATGGCATCCGGCTGGTAGCGGGTGAGCGCCATCGTAGCCCTGGAGGCGGCAATTTGTCCAATCAGATCGCGGCTTTTGGTGTCCGGCTCGGCGCCTTGCAGGGCGGTCGCTATAGCTGTCTCAGCCGCCTTCAGTTTCTCTTCTACGCCGGTCGTCTGGCCGGCAACCAGCGACAGCGTGGCATACCGCACACACAACGAGGGCCGGGCGTCCAGTACTCTCTTCGGCAGCGACGCCAGCCATTCCAGTATGGCGGCCACGGCACCACGAAAGTGCAGAGGGATGCCCTTTCCTTCAATTATTCTTTCGGCGCTCTCAACATCGTTGGCGGCGGCGGCATGATGAAAAGCTTCAACTCCTAAGCCGTTGTCTTCATACCACCGGCTGGCGCGGCTGTGCAAATCGGCCACGCCTTCCTCTTCATTCTCTGAAGATGCACTTTGGTGCAACCGCTGCCGCAGCAATTCGGCAAAGAGATGGTGGTAGCGGTACCAGCGCCGCTCGTTGTCCAATGGGACAATGAACAGGTTGGTGCGTTCGAGGTATTCCAGTCGTTCCTGTCCGGAACCAGTCCGCAAGCCCAAAATCGTATCACACAGCGAGCCGCACATGCGGTCAAGGATCGATGTGCGGAGCAAGAAATTCTGGATGCTTTCGGACTGCCGGTGCAAAACTTCTTCCACTAAATAGTCCAGGACGAAATGATGGCTGCCGGTGAACGATTTGATAAAGCTTGCCGGGTCTGGAACTCCCCGCATGGAAATCGCGGCCATCTGCAGACCAGCAATCCAACCTTCGGTCCGCGCTTCGAGTGCGGCGATGTCTTCCGCCGCGAGGTTCAGGCCCATCATCTGGTTGAGAAAATCGACGGCTTCGGTGGGGGTAAAACGCAGGTCGGCCGCGCGGAGTTCGGTGAGTTGGCCTCGGGCTCGCAGGCGGGCCACGGGCAGCGGTGGGTCTTCACGGGTGGCGATAACCAGGTGAATCTGCGGCGGCAGATGCTCGACCAGAAAGGTGACACCCTGGTTAACCGGTTTTGCGTCAATCACGTGGAAGTCGTCAAGGACGAGGATCAAATTGTCCGGTACGGTGGTGATTTCATTGAGCAGGGTTGTCAGAATCGATTCGATTTGGGGTGGTTGAGGGGATTGGAGCACCGCCATCGCTCCAGCCCCAATATTCGGTGCAATCGTCTGCAAAGCCGCGACAAGGTAGGTCAGGAAGCATGATGGATCGTTATCCCGATCATCCAGCGACAGCCACGCAGTTGGTCGCCTGGAATCAACAATCCACTCACTGACCAGGGTGGTTTTGCTGAAACCGGCGGGCGCAGAGATGAGGGTGAGCTTGCGTCGCGAAGAGAGACCCTCGTTCAACTGCTCGATCAGGTGGGGACGGCGGACAATTTTGGGTCGAAGTGGTGGGATGAATAGTTTCGTGGCCAAAATTGACGCAGACACAGATGCATTATATGGCACATCGCAAAGTTCATGAAGCGACAAAATCCGACGAATCACTTGCCCCGCAGCTTTGCTCGTCGATCCCGATCTCTGTGGGACCGACCTTTCCGACCGCGGCGGCCTCCCCTGAGTCCAAAAACAACACTCCGAAACACACTTTCGTGTCTAGGCCCCGTGGGGGTGTTACCGACATACTTGCTCTGAAAATGGAACAGAGGAGGACTTTCTTGGACGCGAATCGACGAGCGGGAATTGTGACGGGGATCTTGTTCATCGCAGCGACTGCGGCCGGTGCTCTGTCGATGCTCATGCAACCCATTCTGGACGCACCCGACTACCTGACGAAGATCTCTGCGAATGAGCCGAAGGTGCTTACCGGGGCCCTTCTGCTCTTCATCATGGGCTGGGCCGGCGCCGGCATAGGGATCTCGATGTATCCGATTCTGCGGAGGCACAATGAAGGTCTCGCCCTCGGCGCTGCCGGGTTCAGGATCATCGAGGGTGTTTTCGACGGAATCGGGGCTGTACTAATCCTTCTGCTGGCAAGCTTGAGCCGGGAGTTCATCAAGGCGGGACCGACCGGTCTTGCGCAATTCCAGAATCTCGGAGCATTGCTGGCAGAAGGGCGCACGTGGGTGGGCGATGTGGGCGCTCTCCCCGCATGGTGCATCGGCGCCTATCTGTATTACTCGCTGTTTTACCGGACGCGTCTGGTCCCCCGCTGGCTGTCGGTGTGGGGCCTCGTTGGGATCACCCTGACTGTGATCGCCAGCATTCTCGTACTGTTCCGCCAGATCGTTCCCCTGTCGACCGTCCAGCTGCTTATGAACCTGCCCATCGCGCCGCAGGAAATAGTGCTCGCCATCTGGCTCATCGTAAAGGGATTTAATCCATCCGCAATGACCTCTCAGCAGCGAAGAGCCACATGAAGTATCTCATACGGATCGAGGGCGAGCTGGGGCAGGAATGGGCGAACTGGTTCGGAGGCTCTGCGATCGCTCGCGAGAGGGATGGCGTCACGCTCCTGACCTGCGACGTCGGCGACCAGGCAGCGCTCCATGGACTCCTCAGGAAACTGCGCGATCTGGGCCTGCCCTTGCTTTCGGTCAATCGCTTCGATGACTGCCCCGGGGGGAAGCCCGGGGCGGAGTTGAAATAACCGTCGCGGCACGGCAATGCCGCCGCGACTACAGGAGGAAGATCAGAATGAAACTCAGGAATGTTCTCAGGGTGTCAGTGTTCGCAGCTGTGCTCTTCGCGGCAATTATTCTGAGCTCGTGCACCACAACCAATTTGGCGAATAACAAGACCGGGTGGTCGGATTACGCGACCATCGCGATCAAAGACTACACGGTCGTCGGAAGCGTTCGCGTCGTGAGCGAGGAGGTTACCCGGCGTGGCTTTCTTTGCATCGCATATTACCACACGGGTTCGCAGATCACCTACGACCTGCTCATCAGCGAGGCGAAGAAGCTCGGGGCCGACGACATCATCAACGTCAGGATCGATCGCACCGACGCAAGCTACCGTGGAACCTTCGATTGGCTCGTCGGATACACGGAGAAGTACACGTACAGCGCCAACGCGCTGGCGATCAGGTATACACAGCCCGTCCCGGGATACTTCGCCCACAACGAGGCCGGCGGTCCATCCGGCATGGGCGGAGGACCCGGGCTCACCGAGTCCGCCGCTCAATAGGAGTTTGCGCAGGGGTAGATACCGCTCCAGCGACTGCCTATCCCGGAAGAGAACAGGAGGCATTGAACGTGCCAGATTTCATAGTAGATGTACGGCCGCGGACCATGGCCCGCATCGCCGGGTCTCTCTACCTCAGTTTCATCATTGTTATGGCAATGGCAGACGTGGTCGGTCGCATGGGTATCATCGTGGACGGCGACGCTGCGGCCACGGCCGCAAATATCATCGCGAAGGGAGTGCTCTTCCGCATCGGCTTCGTGGGCGATCTCTTGTCTGCTCTGCTTTTCCTCCTGACCGCGTGGGCGCTCTACGCGTTTCTGAAAGAGGTGAACAGCACTCTGGCCCTATTGTTCTTGCTGCTCAACATCTGCGGAGTCGCCATGCAGTGCTTCAGTATGATTCTCCTGTACGCGGCCCTTCCTCTCTTGAGCGGCGGAGGATTCCTCGATGCGTTCAGCTCCGATCAACTCAACGCCCTGGCATTGTTCTTCCTTGCGCTCTACAAAGCGGGATTCACGGGCGCCCAACTCTTCTACGGCGCATGGACCTTTCCTTTGGGGTATCTCCTGTTCAGGTCCGGATTGCTCCCCAGAGCGCTCGGCATCATGCTCATGGTTGATTGCCTGGCAATCCTGGTCTGGTTCTTCCAGTTCTTTTTTCTGCCGGGAAATCCGGCCATTAGCTATCCCTGCTGGGTGGTCAGCTTCATCGCGGAGTTCTCGCTTGCTCTTTGGCTGCTCACAAAAGGAATAAGGGAGGAATGAGGATGAACGCGATAGTGCAGGAAAGATACGGGCTGCGCAACCTGCGGATCATGGATGTGCCGGAACCGGTTCCGGGGGAAAATCAGATTCTGGTCAGGGTCCATGCAGCGGCCCTCAATTATGCCGTCATGTTCAAGGTAATAGGCAAACCCTTTCTTGCCCGCCTGATTCCGGGCAGCAACCTGAAGCCACGGCGATGGATTCCCGGCGGCGAAATATCGGGACGGGTGGAAGCGGTCGGCGCGAAGGTGCGCTCGCCCCGAAGCCCATTACGTTTTCGTTCGGAGAGGCGGCAGGCGTGCCCCAATCGGCCCTCGTCGCGCTGCAGGGCCTCCGCGCCGGAAGGATCCACGAAGGCCAAAAGGTGTTGATCCATGGGGCCTCCGGGGGCATCGGAACTTTCGCCGTGCAGATAACGAAATCCTTCGGCGCCGAGGTGACGGCCGTGTGCGGCGCGAGGAACCTTGACTTGGTGCGCTCACTCGGCGCGGATTTCGTCATCGACTACACAAAGGAGGGAGTTGCGACGAAGGCGGAAGCCTTTGACCTCATCCTTGCGATCCGCGGCACCTTCCCAGTCCGCGATTACTACCGCGCGCTGCGTCCGGGCGGAGCCTACGTCATGGTCTGGGGCTCCGTCTTCCGAATTATTGTGACCGCTTTCCAGGGAGCGCTACTTTTCAGGTCCGGGAGTAAGAGGTTGGGGAGATTCACCTACTCGCCGACGGCTGAGGACCTCTTGCAGCTGACGGAGCTCATCGAAGCGGAAGGGTCCGGTCCATCGTCGACACGGTTTATCCCCTGAGCGAAGCGGCCGAAGCATTCCGTTACCTCGGGAAGGGGCATGCGAGAGGGAGGGTGGTCGTTCGCGTGAGATAAGGTGATCATGATCGCGGCCGAAATCATGATCAATCTCCGAGCCCGGGGAAGTAACCGAACCAACGCTACCCAGGCTGTGGGAGCAGCAATTCCACGATCACACCATCGGGCCGGTTGGCGATCCCGACCTCACCGCCGTGCAACTGGGCGATACGACGAGCGATAGTGAGGCCGAGGCCTGAGCCCGCTGAGCTACGGGCATACTCCCCGCGAAACAGGCGGTCGAACACTCGCTCCAGATCCGCGGCTGGGATGGGGTCTCCCGTGTTCGTCACACTGATACTTATCGCCCCGGCCCGAGGCTGCACCGCCACCACCACGCTGCCACCTGCGGGACAGTGGCGCACCGCGTTGGATAGGAAATTGCTAACAGCGCGCTGAATCAAGACCGCATCGACCAGGATCTTTACAGGCTTGACCTCCGACCGAAAAAGGATGTTTTTTGTCCTGAAGACGTGTTCGAAGCGGTCGCGGACCTCCGTCACAAGCGCGTCTGAGTCGACACGGCCAAGGGAGAGGTGCATCTCCGGCGACTCCAGACGCTTCAGGTCCTCCAGGTCGGCGATCAGCTCCTGTACTCGACTCAGCTCCCGTAGAACCTTGTCCAGCCTCCCCGGGGAAATTTCCAGTACTCCATCCCTCATTCCTTCGATCTGGGCCCAAAGGGCCGCCACCGGTGTGCGAAGGTCGCGAGCGACGTCGTGCACCCACTGTCGCCTCATCTCCTCTTCCCGCAGTAACTGCAGCCGTAGACAGTTGACCGAAACGGCGATCAATCCAATCTCGCGGGCACCTCCCTGCACGACTGGGGCGGTATCAGCATGGGGGGCGGAGTAGTGCTGCACCTGGTGCTGCACTGGAAATGGATCGTTTCCATGACCAGAGTTTTCTGCGACGCCACAGCCTCCGGACGAAGAGTTCCCGGAGAGCTGAAGTCCTGGCGGGTTGAACGCAAAAGCGCAATCGAGCTCCAAAGCCCACCTGGCGACGGAGCGGGGAACTTTGGAGCAGGGCCACTCCCACTTCTCCCGTTCAGAGCAGCTACATGAAAAGAGTCCGGTTCGGTTCATATCGACCCGGACTTGATTCGAGCGTCATCGATCTGTCTCCCTCGGTTGGACGAGTTTCGAACTTGTTGCCATGAGCATGAGATCATGGAGGTTCCGGTTGTGATCGATTGACGCCACTAAGCTTTGTGGTGATCGAACCCGGGATGGAAATTGGAAAGTAATCTGCTGCATTCCCACTCTCTCGATCTGTTGGATGAAAATGGCCACGGTGGAATTGTCATGCCCGGCAAGTTGAATGACGCGCCGGGACGATGATGCTGTCCATGAGTTCATCGACGTAGAGACCGCCAAGCATTCAGGCCCTATCTGCTTCACTGAGATAATCAACTTCCTCGGAAG
>CAWHUY010000015.1:0-57195 GCA_963832675.1 uncultured Spirochaetota bacterium
AGGCGTGTGCCGATCTCATTCATCTCGCCCGTGAGCCGGTTCACCCATGCGTAGGCCAATTCCGCCTCTTCGGCAACTGTTCGGCCGGTGTGAGTTATGCCTGATTGCGGCAGATAGGAGACTCTACAGTCACCGCCGGTGTTGACCGTGCCACGGTCGGGCTTCGTCAACCCGGCAATTATCCGCATGAGGGTTGTCTTTCCACTGCCGTTTGCACCGGTGAGGGCTATTCGGTCCCCTCTGCGGATAGCGAAATTGAGTTCTTTCAGGACGTCCCGGTCGCCGTACGCGATACTGACGCGGGTCAGCTGTACAAATGACATACGCGGATCCGGCTGGTCAGCCTCCAGCGTGACTGGGTGAAAAAAAGATAATCACCGGTGAGATGCTCACGCGCTGGACAACACCGTCTTTTATCGTCGACTCCGGAACCCACACAAAGCGAACTCCTCCAGGCGCAAAGGAGTAGAGAAAAGTTGGCGCTTTGCGAACTGTCGGTTCCGTTCAGGTTGAACGTGATGACACCGTCGAACTTGCCCTTCAGTGAGGTGTCGAGGTAGAGCGGGAACCCGACGTTCCCCGACCCCGTGGCGGTCCGCGGGATCACGTTGGGCACAAGGGGCTGAAACCCGTCCCACGTGAACTTCTTGTCTTTCGACAGCCGAATTTCTCCATAAGCGCTGCTGCTGAGACGATCTCCGTGGTCCAAGAATGCCGTGTAGAGATCGTCACGGCGTTGCTGTTCGGCTTTGACCAGATCATCCACGTTCTGGTCAATCTTTTCGACCGTGGTGCTTGTGATGTTCCCCTTGTGTGAGTACTGGAGACTCAATTCTGTCTCACTCCGCAGAGTGATGAGAAGCGACGTGCCTACCACGGCATATCGGTTGAGCTCCATCTTCTGAATGCCCGTGTAGTCGAACGCGATACTATATTCCGGGAGGACCAGAGTGAACCTCTTTTGCTCCGGGTCCGGGAAGAAACCGTAGGTGGATTGGAATCTGGTCAGATCGTAGATGCCGGATTGAATCATCTGCCCGAAATAGGAGGGTCGCCACGTATTGGTCATTACCGAAGAAAGAGCCGGGTCGGTAACCGTCTCGGGAAGCGGCGCTGCCATACCGGTCCCCTGATCGTAGACCGTCAACAGGTACCCGAAAACCCAGCCGGATACACCGGAGTTGGTGAGAACGTCATACCAGTATGCCTCGAGTCCCGATTCGTTGGTCGGCGTGGCGCTCTTTCGCAGCACCTTCATGATCTCGCCTTGTCGCAGCTTGTACACCATGTCCGCCGAGGGACTCGCTTCTGAGCGAATCGGCAGGGCATTCTTCTCGGACCGCGCATAGGCCTGCACGTAGGGCGAGTATGTTTTTTGAAACGCTTCGGCGGCCTTCCGGTCAGGAAAGAATGAGATGCGCCACTGGGCTACATCCACGCTCTTTGTACCGATCGTTTTTTTGTTTTTCCCCGGCGGCGGCACCACCGAGTAGGTGTTGGTGATGCGCGACTGATCCACTACAGCGACTACCGCCCCGGTAGGAATAGAGCTCTCGTTGTCGGACCAGAGCACGAGTCCATAGCCGATCGTTCGAGGACCGCATCCTGTCAGGATTGCGGTCAATACGCCGGTGGTCAAACAGAATCGGACGAGTCTTCTGAGGGTGCGTTTTTGGTCTTTCATTGATGTCTGCATCATCAGAACACAATGCAGAAGATTCGTCAATAATTTCCTGTCAAGGATTCCCGTAGATGATCAGAATGCGGCCCTGGGCGAGGATTCGGCGGTTATTGTCAGTAGAAAGCAGTTTGTCGGCGTCATCGGCGGAGATAATCGGATCAGTCGGCGTCTCCCCGAACAGACCAATCGCAACGACCCTCAGAGGGGAAAGGCCGATCCTGTCGATAAACTCTTTTTCACCGAATCCTTGCGTGTATGCAGCGGCGCCCCATTTCTTCAGAAACGAGGGATCCATCTGCAGTTTCTGCACCACGGTTTTCATGTTGGAATCGAGGATTTTCGGAAATAGGCAGGGCACGAGAGAACCGCTTCTCTGTGTCCCATGCTGAGGAAGGCTTCCCTTTGCGTAGATCACGAGACCGGTGAACTTGTCGGTCGGGACCCAGCGAAGAGTGCGGTCAATCTGAGTAGGTTCGGCGTGTTGGATGAAAAGAGCCCCGACAGCCGGGAAAAGAGAAACCATGTAGGGAATCGTGACAGTTCGAAGATCGGGAGAGTAGGTTGGGTATCCCTTTTGTACCTGCTCGCTAACGGCGCCGAACGACTGGTACAGGCCAGGAGTGCTGGTCACCAGGTCGGCGGCCGTGTGCAACGAATCAACTTGAATCGGCAGGATCGCCCGTGAGAGCATCTGAGAGAGATTGCGGTCGATGTTCTGTACCGAGCGATACCCCGCCGCCGGCGCATTCTTGCCCGAATCGGAGACAGTCGTCGAAAGGTTCAGCGTGAGCGTTGCCTTCTCCCAGTCGACCGTGCTTTCGGCGGCGACCGGAGCCGAAGCCGCGGCGGAACCCTGCTCCGTGAGGGTCTGGCCGGCAACCGCCTGAGTCGCAATGAGGGCGCCGGATATGAGAATCGCGAACACCGCGATGAGTCTGAGTCCGTCTGTCCCCCCCGGGCGTAATCTCACGTTGCCCTCCTATTACTATTCGGAAGTCGGCCGGGGAACATTGAGCACTCTCCCGACAGACAGGACGTCACTGAGTGTCATTCCGTTTGCCGCAGCCAGGCGTTCGGGTGTGACGCCGTAGGCTCGCGATACGCTCCAGAGCGTGTCGCCCGGCGCAACCCTATAGGCCTCAGGGCGGCTACCGGCCCCCCGGGAAGGCGGCGTGCCTGCCTCGTCTTTCTTGGATGGGTCGGGTGCGCCCTCGAGAATCGGAACAAGCAGCTCCGTTCCCTGATGCAGGCTCGCCGGGTCGATTGACGGGTTGAACTGCTGGAGGAGGGTGACCGGCACTTCATATTGCCGGGCGAGACTCCAGAACGTGTCGCCGGTATGAACGGTATGCCGGTAGACTGTTACGAGATTGATGCTGCTCGAGGAAAGTGCCCGGGACACCGCGTTTTCGTACCTTTCGGGCACTTTTATCTGATACCCACCCGGCGGAGTGACACCCCAATTCAGCTCTGCGTTGCCAGTTCGAAGGACCGTGAGAGGAATCGCGGCCTGTTCGGCAAGCAGGCGGAGATCAATCGGTTCGCTCACCGAGACTCTGGTCCAGTGTGTTGGAGGTGCCCAGTTCGTATCCAGACCATATCGCCCCGCGTACTCTGCGACGGCAACTACTGCCAGAAATTTCGGGACGTACGCGGCCGTTTCGGGGGTGAGATAGCCGCCGTTCGCGAGGCGCCAGAAATCATGGATCCCGGTCTTCTTGACGATGCCTGAGATGTAGCCCAACCCGCCGTTGTACGCGGCGATCGCTAGAAGCCAGTCACCGAGAACTTGATGATTGTAGGCGAGCTTCTCGATGGCCGCTTCGGTAGACTTCCAAAAATCCCGCCGCTCGTCGACCCAGTCATTTATAGTCATTCGGTCGCCCACCGAGTTCAGCATGAACTGCCACATGCCAACTGCGCCCGACTTCGATACTGCGTGCACGGCGAAGGTCGATTCGATCATGGCCAGAAAGTAGAGCTCCCGCGGCAGGTGCGCGTCGACAAGCCGGGAGACTACAAAATAACGGTATGCAGCTCCACGGTCGAGCGCTTGCTGAATCCAACGCAGTCCCGCGGGCGACCGGTAGATCGCGAGAAAACGCGAAAGGGACGGCTCCGAAGGCACTGTCAGAGGATATATCGCAGGGCCCGCGTGACCCTGTCGGGATGGGAGCGGTCCGATCTGTGAGGCCGGCGCGTCTCCGGCCCACCCGTCGACCGGGAAGGTGCGGCGTGAACTTTGATCTTCGAACTGTGACGCCTCCGTCCGGTCGATTTCGCTCGCGCCAATGGCGGGAGACTCAGCTTTTGCGGGTTGAGCCGACGTTCGGAATGCAGCGTTTGCCGGAACCTGCGAGACCTCCTGGGCAAGGATCGCGGGCGTTCCCGAGAACAGCAGGAACGCCGCTGCCGACGCGAACCTGAGATGCGGTAGTGTTAAACTCTTTCGCCGAAGTAAATGCCGGCCCATTCCCATCTTCCGTTTATTTCAGGATCGGCAGGGAAATTGATTTTTCGGAAATAAAGATACCAGGTTGGAATACGAAGTGACCATCCAGTCGTGCGCAGGTATGCTTCGGTTGCATCCGAGGTCATTTCGACGTGATCTGCGACCTGAACATGCGTGGAAAGGAACGCTTCGATTGGGAAGTCCGCCTGATTGTCGTAATCGGAGGACTGTTGATCCCATGACATCGCGAAAAAGTTGACTTTTGCCTTGAATCTCAGGAGCCGGGAGGGGCTCGCCCGCGAGATGGCATCCCGTATCGCGGCGACAAGGGATTCAAGCGTGGGCATAGTCCAGTCTTTCGTCGAATCGTAGAAGGCGACTCTCGCCGTAATCACCTTGCGGGCGTCGGGGACACCGGCGATACGGGTGTCCGGATAGTTGAGAAACTGCTTGTATGCCTGGAACGCCTGGTCCCATTGCCCGAGCTCCTCGTAGGTTCTCGCTAGGTAGTAGTAGGTTGATCCGAGATCGATCTTGTCACCGAATCGGGATATGAGGTCCTTGTAATAGTCGAGGCGCAGTGACGGATTCTTGGTCACTCGGGTGAGCTCCCGAAGCGCGATAAACTGAACTGAGTTGCCTTTCACAATCACGTCCGGGTAGTTGCGGACTATGCGCTCGAAATAGTGAATTGCAAAGGGCACGGCGCCGCTCGCTTTGTAGCTCTGGGCAACCATGAGCAGATAGTAGGCGTTGTATGCATCGCGCGGGTTTCTTTCGGCGTAGGTCGTGAGAAATAGATTCATCCGGTCTTCAAATCCGGCGCGCGACAGTATGCTCGAGATCTGTTCGATGAGAAAAACGCGATCTTCCCCCGGTTTCTTTGTCTTATCGAGAAGCGTGAAAAGCGTGGCGAGCTCTTTTCGCTGATCGGGACTACCGACTATGTAAAACGAATGACCCCTCTGACAGCCTCCCAGCAATCCGACGGCCATGACGCCCAGCAGTACGATTGATAGCGCTGAATGCCAGGAGGGCGTCCAGCCACGGTCAGGATTCTTCATTCGAGAAGTCCGTCAAGTCGTCGAATTTGGATCCGGTGGCCAGCGTGTGAAATGCGTGGGAGATAATTCGTTTCATGTTTGTTCCGTCAGTATAGCGACCGACCCGACGCCTGGCAATGAACCGGCGGGACTCATGCCGTCATCGCGCGCGGACGGCGCGCCTGCCCCGGTGCGCTTGAATCCTCCCGGACGGGCGTGCTATCATTCGTTCGGTTACCTATGCCACGAAGTATACCGCGTTTTCCCAACAAGCTGCTCGTTTTCGGTGCACTTTTCCTGGTGATCGGACTTGTCCTGCTCCTCCGCACGCTGGGGTACCTTCCGCAGTTCACGGCGTTGTGGCCGTTGATCTTTTTCGGCTGTGGAATGGCACTGCTCTACATGGTATTCGTGCTGAAACGAGGCGCCGAGTCCTACGTGTTCCTCGGAATGTTTCTCGGTCTTGCGGGAATGTTCCTGTTTCTTATGACAACGGTAATGAACAGCGTCGGACTCGAGCGGATCTGGCCGGTGTTCATGACAATTGCCGGCCTGTCGCTGGGCGTCTATGGCATGGTGAAGAAGGGATACGCGAGGCTTTCGATGGTGATACCGGGAGTTACCATCATTGCCCTTTCTCTTGTTTTCCTGCCGTTCAGCCTTGGTTATGTCCGGCAGAGTTTCCGTAGCTTCGTCGGTGAGTGGTGGCCGTCGCTTTTTGTGCTGCTCGGGGCGGTGCTTATCTTTGTATACGCCTACCGTCGCAGGCGGATGCAACGCCGGTCCCGCTGACAAGCTTGACAAATCGAGTTCCTCTGTTACACTGGTATTCAACTGATAAAATCCCTCATGAATGTTCATGATCTTGAGCTTGTTCGGGGCTATTCCGAGCGTGCCTACCGGAGATTCCACCATCCCCGGTACATATCGCCGGACCCGCTTCAGCTGGTTGTCCCGGTCAAGGATCTGCGCGAGCGAGAAGTTGTCGGATTCATCGCCGCTTCGCTCGCGCTCGGTCGGGTTAGCGCCATCACCGGGGCGGTTTCACAGCTCCTGGAGCGGCTGCGCGCCGCCTCGGGAAGTGTCAGAGCAGGCGTTCTTGAGCTGGATTTCGGTGAGCTAAGTGAGCTGCTGGCCGGTTTTTCGTACCGATTTTTTTCGACTTCGGCGATTGCTGGTTTTCTTGCATCGGTCGGGGATATCCTCCGCCGGTACGGCTCCCTCGAGGGGTGTTTGAGCGAAGGGCTGAATCGCAGCGATGCGACGATCCTGCCGGCCCTCACTGCCTTCAGTGCGGCGCTGGTGAAGTCCTCGCCGGTGCCGTGCGGAATCCTCATCACCGATCCGACCAGGGGAGCGAGCAAACGGATGCACCTCTTTCTGCGATGGATGGTGCGCTCGGACAATGTGGACCCGGGGGGATGGACCTGCGTAGTCACCTGCGAAACTGATTGTTCCGATGGATACGCACATGTTGCGCATGAGTCGTCTGCTCGGCCTGACAACTCGTCGGACAGCAGATGTTCGCACGGCGCAGGAGGTGACCGAGATTTTTCGTGCGATCCGGCCTGATGATCCGGTTCGGTACGATTTTTCTCTCACGCGATATGGAATCCATCCCGAAGGGCGTGAGGAGTTGCTGAGAATGCAATGACCCACGAAGTTGCGGCTCAACGAAGATTCGGAACGGGCCGGTCCGATCGGGTTAGGGCACGGGAATATCGCCGTACGGCGATTGAGATACCACACCACCACAAGGAGTTACCGATGAGTAGCGTCAAAGGAACGAAGACTGAGCAGAACCTTCTGAAGGCTTTTGCTGGAGAGTCTCAGGCACGCAACCGTTATACCTATTTTGCGGAGAAAGCCGAGGAAGAGGGTCTCGTACAGATTGCCCGGATCTTTTCGGAGACTGCCGATCAGGAACGAGAGCATGCGGAGCGTTTCTTCTCTTTTCTCGAGGGCGGCGACCTCGAGATTCATGCAGCATACCCGGCCGGGAAAGTAGGCTCAACTGCCGAGAATCTTGCGCACGCCGCTGCCGGTGAGCACATGGAATGGACCGACCTGTACAAGGGTTTCGCCGAGACCGCTCAGCAGGAGGGATTCTCGCAGGTAGCAGCGGTGTTCAACGCAGTGTGCGTCGCGGAAAAGCAGCATGAAAAACGATATAACAAGCTTCGCGAGAATATCGTGAAGGGCGAAGTGTTCAAGAAGACCAGCAAGGTGCTCTGGGCCTGCATGAACTGCGGCTACATCTACGAAGGCGAAGAGGCTCCGAAAAAGTGTCCCGCGTGCGGATATCCGCAGGCCTATTATGAAATGATACGCGAAAACTGGTAGACAGCCTGAGGCGGCGTTCCCGTGATAGAACGCCGCCATTTCGGTAAATAACGTACTCTTTCATCGCCCGCTGCAGGAAAAATGGCTATATTCATACTGATAATTGCAATTCAAGTTTTCAATTTTGGGGGGTACGTAAATGGTAATTGGAGACAAGCTTACAAAAGCACTCAACGATCAGATCAAAGAGGAGTTCGCATCCGCATATCTCTATCTCGCTATGGGCGCCTATTTTGATGACAAAGATCTTCCGGGATCCGCTGCGTGGATGCGGCAACAGGCCAAGGAAGAGATAGGCCACGGCATGCGCCTATACAAGTACATCGTGGAACGGGAAGGCCGAGCCGTATTCGATGCCCTTTCCCGGCCACAGGATCGCTGGGACTCACCGCTTGCCGCATTCGACGCGGCATACAAGCACGAACAGCACATTTCGGACTGCTTTCAGAAGCTCATGCAGCTTGCGCGGGCAGAGCAGGACGTGGCGACCGAGTCTTTCCTGGGCTGGTTTGTCGACGAACAGGTAGAAGAGGAGGCGCAGACGATTGCGATTGTAAAACAGCTTCGGATGGTTGGGGACTCGGCACAGGGCCTTTTTGTGGTGGACCGCGAGCTTGGTCAAAGAGGCGCCGAGTAGCATTGACACTTAACAGCGCAATGCTAGTGTGATAGAGTCTGTGGGAATATTGATGCCATCCTCACAGACCAAAACATTACGAAGGAGAGGTTGATGCAGAAATACGTTTGCAATGTATGCGGCTACATCTACGATCCTGAAGAGGGCGATCCTGACGGCGGTATCGAGCCCGGTACATCGTTCGACAAATTGCCGGAAGACTGGGTATGTCCGATGTGCGGCGCCGCGAAGGAAGATTTTTCACCAGAAGAGTGATCTCTTCCCGCAGCTCTGCGGTCGTCCGCATTGCCGCTCCGGCAGCGCCGGAGTCGAACGTTTCTCAAGGCCACCGGTCAAACGCGTGGCCTTTTTTTTGCTCTCTCGCGGTCAACCGAGCATCGCCGCCTGACGCTTGTAGTGATCTTCGAGTACCACGCTCACCATCGCCTCTACAACCGGCACTACCCGTGGGCAGATACAGGCGTCGTGGCGTCCTTCGGTGCGGATTGTCGTCTCTCCACCACTTAGACCCACGGTCTGTTGCGGACGGGCTATGGACGAAGTCGGTTTCACCGCGATTCGGAAGACTATCTGTGCTCCCGTACTGATTCCGCCGAGTATGCCGCCGGCATTGTTTGTCCGAAAGCCGTCGGTGTCCATGGCATCGTTGTGTTCGCTTCCCCTCATTGCCGCAGCGCGGAATCCCGCTCCAAATTCGATGCCTTTTATCGCACCGATCGATAGCATGGCATGGGCAATATCCGCGTCCAGCTTGTCGAAAACCGGCTCACCAAGGCCCGGCATCAGTCCGTCAACTCTGCACTCGATGATGCCCCCCGCCGAATCGTTCTCGTCCTTTATCTGGGTGATTTTCTCCATCATTCGTTCAGCGGCGGCGAGATCGCAAGCGCGGAGCGGATTCTTTTCGATGACGTCCGGATCAAATGTTTCGCAGCTTATTCCTGCCGCCGACAAAGTGTAGGCAATGACGGAGACACCGCGCCGTGCGAGCAGCTTTCGCGCCACGGCACCGGCGGCGACACGGCCGGCAGTTTCGCGACCCGATGCGCGGCCGCTTCCCCTCCAGTCGCGAAGTCCGTACTTCTTGTAGTAGGTGAAGTCCGCATGACCGGGGCGGAACAGATCCTTGATGTTGTCGTAGGCCGATGGATCGGCATCCGCGTTGTAGAGAATCATGAGAATGGGCGTACCGGTGGTCTTTCCCTGGAAAACGCCGGAGAGCACCGAAACGGTGTCGAGCTCCTTTCGTGGCGTAGTGATGTACGATTGGCCCGGCTTTCGTCGATCGAGCTGATCCTGAATGTCTTCGGCCGAAAGCTCGATCCCGGGCGTCACGCCGTCCACGATCACCCCGACAGCGCCGCCATGAGATTCGCCGAAGGTGGTAATCCGGAATGCCTGCCCGAAGCTATTGCCTGCCATCGATGTACTCCTCTATATCCCGCGCCAGCAGTTTGAGTGCCGGCTCGGTCTCCAACCCGGCCAATCGTACCGTAATCGTCGCTCTCTGTCTGTATAACTCCGTGCGTTTTTCGTAGAGCTTCTGGAACGAGCGCCCCGGATCGGCCGGATCGAGAAAAGCAGGAACACCTCCGCGCATTATGCGCCGGAAGAGCACTTCGGCTTCCTCCTCGAGATAGACGAGCGTTCCCCTGTTCGAAAGAATTGTCATGGCGGGGTCGTTCTCAATTGTGCCACCACCGAGCGCGCTCACGGTCCTGAACTTGCGCGCGGCCGCAGCCTCGACAAGTGCGGCGGCAGCGCGCGCTTCGACTCTCTTGAAATCATCTGCTCCGAGCGCGCGGAACACTTCCCGGATAGTCACAGACTCGGTCGCTTCGGTGCCGGCGCGCTCGCGTCTGAGGTACTCGGCGAGGACGAAATCATCCAGATCCTGGAAACCGAGAGACCAAGCGGTGGCAAGGCGTTTCCCAAGGGTGGTCTTGCCACTGTGCTTCATTCCCATCAGGGTAATTGGATAAAACGACAGTCGATCTGTTCGTTCGACGCTCATCATCGAAACGCCGCCGGAAGAAGAAGTCCGCTCGATGCCGCGCCGCGAGGCCTCTCTGCCGAAAACACCGAGTAGCCCCCAATCGAGAGGAAAAACCCAAAATCTGCGGGAAATCCGGGTGCAGATTTGAATGTCGGGTCGAATCTCACAGCAGCGCCCATCTTCAAGGGTATCATAACGGTATTACGAGCGAGCATGAAGGTCAGGTCAAATCCCGCCACTGTGCGTTCGTCGCCCACCAGGCGGACGGTCCCGGAGCTCGAAGCGCCGAACGCGTTCGTACCCGGATCGAACCCGATAGAGTAAGCCGCGAAGATCGATGCGCCGACTGCAGCGAGTCCCGAGTCAAAGGGGAGCGGCAGATCGGTCGACGCGATGGTAAACCCGTATCGAACTAGGGCCATTGCGATTCCGGGTGTGTCGAGCGCGGAACCCGACTGGCGCAGTGCCGTGAACCCGGGGGGCGCCACGGAACGGTAGGTCGGGACCTCCCCGGAATCATATGAGGCGTCCAACGTCATGCCGATCGATTGCAGCGGCGCGAAGGACCGGAACGATCCGCGCAATCCGGCGATCAGATGAACTCCCCGGTAGGATTGACCGAGCACCGGCAGGATCACAGTCGCAGCAGTGCTTGCCCCAAAGCTTCCCGGCCTGTAAAGATCGAGCGGCGCGGACAAAGCCTCGCTTCGGTAGCTCATGGAAGCGCCAAGGATGAGCGCCTGGCTTCCGGAGGTGCGGCCCGGATCGGTTCCGTCAGCAAAATTGAAGTCCTGTAACGCGGTCCTGTCGATCGAATAGACTACGGCGGTTGAAAACGACAATGCCCGGGTTGCGCCGAGAATCACCGAAGCAATCGGAGAGAGAGTGAAGTCGATTCGCTGCGTGGTGTTCTGGACCGGCGTCGAGAGGCTTTCGAAAGGCGAAACGTCGATGCCGTATTGCTGCGAAACTGTATAGCCGAATCCAAAGGCTCCGCGGGTAAGATCCAGCTGGAATCCGCCCGTTGGTTGGAGAAGAGTCGGATAGAACCCGCCGTATGCCATCCACGCGAAGGTTCCGGTGACGTTTGCGCCATAGGTAAGGAGCGCCGGACCCACTTCGATTGCGCTCTGCGACGACCGGGTGAAGGTCGGGTAGGGCAGCCAGAAATCGGGCGGCGCGCCGTTCACATATGGCGACGAGGAGACCGGCGGTACCACGTCGAAACCGGGCGTCACAATCGGCGACGGCGTCGGACCGCCGACGAATGGTTGCGTCGGACCGCCGACGAATGGTTGCGTCGGACCGCCGACGAATGGTTCGAGGGTGACGGAGGCTCCGTCCTGGAACCGAACTACCGTTCCTGTGGCTGAGACGCTCTGGTAGAGTATACCTCCTGCAAACCGTATCCCGCGGGCGATGCCTACTCGGTCTTCAAGGATGCGGTACACATCTCCGGTTCCGCGGTCGACCTGGTAGAGGTTGAGAGTGCCCCCCGTGTCGCCGGTGAAGATTATCGTGCGGTTGTCCGCATAAGACGGAAAATACTCCTCCCCCGGGTGCACCGCCGCTACGTTCCGCGGAACGTCCCTATTCAGATCGACATCAGTCTGGAGAGGGACCGCCCTGTTTTCAGGCAGCGGAATCGGATGGAGGTCGGAAAGCGCAGCCTCCACGACGGTCTGTCTACCGGCGAGATTTCGGACAAAAGCAATGCGCTTGCCGTCAGGGGAGAATACGGGGTTGAAAAGGTCCGCCCGATGGTCCGAGTAGAGAAGTTGCAGGCTACCGGCCGTGGCGGACCGGGCGCCGTCGAGCAGCACGAGCCTGCGGTGCGGGCCGATCTGCTGAAGAGCAACGACAACGGAACCGTCCGGTGAAACAGCTGGCTGGGTGAGGTGCGCGTTCCAGGTCAGGCGCCGGGTCCGACCGGTCCGTCCGTCGTGGAGGTAGAGATCCGCGGTTGTGTCCGGTCCGCCGGCCACTGCGGCATCAAGCGCGTAGGCCGAGAACACGAGTAGTTGACCGTTCGGAGTCATCGCGAAACTCGACGGGTCGGTAAGCGGAGCGGTCACCGTTGACACCGTTTCTCTCGTGGCCGGATCGACTCGTACGATCTCAGGCCGGCGATCAGGGAGCTCCCGGTATTCGAAGAGTCCCTGCCGGGTACTCACCGGGAGGTAGTAATCTCCCGTGAGTCTCGGGCTTTCGAGTGAACCTAGTGGCAGCGATCGTGCCGGAGCGAAACGCTGCTGCAGCTCGGCGATCATGGCGTCGTAGAGTTCCTGTAGCGTGTGGCCGGTTTCCCGTTTCACCGCCGGGTTCAGACCCGCAAACGGAAATCGAACGAAGTCATCATGTATCCGGTAGAAGGACTCCTCGCCGTAGTGGGTCATGATGTAGTCGATGAGCAGGTAGCCGGCAAGATAGACCCGGCCCTCCGGTCGCCCGTACGCGTCGTAGCCGGCCTGTCCTAACGCAAACATCCGATCTTCGAGCGCGAGAGCACGATAGTAGAGGGCGAAATAGGGGTTGCGCCCGCGGCCGCCGGATGTGAAAAGCGTTTCGGTATTCACCGCGATTCCCTCAACGGTCCACCCGGGCAGAAAGATCCCGTGGCCGCTCGAGGCCGTGCCGCCGAACAACCTCGACAGGGCGTGAAAGAATCCGCGGTCGTAAACCAGGTGTATGTAGTGGGTAAGCTCGTGCGTGAATAGCAGTTTGAGCCAGTCTTCCGTGCGGGCGCCGATTGCCGGCGTATCCGGCGATGTGAGATAGAGCACGAGGTGATGCGGCGGAAGCGGCGTGAAGTAGCCGTTTGCCGCATCGATGCGGCTGACCAACAGGCAGTTGATTGTCTGCGGGGCGGAGTGCAGGAACAGGGTCAATCTTCCGTATACCTGTTCTGCAAACGAGGCCAGCCGCTCGGCCGCGTTGTGATCCCGGGGTTCATAGATGAACACGAAGTGACGGGTCTTGATTTGACGATAGCCCGAAAATGGCGTGGCTGGTAATTGAACCGTGGGCATCGTGGTCGGCGAAGCTGACGGATTGGCTGCGGCGATATCAACCGACAGGCCCGTTAGAAAGACTATCGCCGTCACTGTTAAACCAATCAGACGCGAAGGACGCCCTGAAGTTGCCACTGCTGCCTACTATGCGTTTGCCGGTCCTTAGTGTCAAGAACAGAACGCACTTGACAACCATGCCGAACCGGGAGATAATGAAAATGAAAACCGTTATCATTATGAAGAAGAAGAGATCAAGCGAGGATCGCGGTGGCCCCCAGGTCCGTCTTTCCGTCGGGGGGTATCGCACAACCGCGCCGCGCAAACTGCTCATCGAGATGCTGTCGTCCAGCGATGAGTGTTTGACGGCCGACGAGCTGTACATCGGTGCCCACGGAAGAAATCCCAAGATCGGGCTCACCACGGTCTACCGAACGCTTGCCCTCCTGACGGATCTTGGACAGGTGGTGCGCGTCGAAGCCGGCGACGGGAAGGCTCGATACGAGCTCAGCGAAGAGGGTGGGGTAGAGCACCATCATCATCTGATCTGCACCAACTGCCGGCGGATCCGCCGATACGCGGAGTTCTCGACCGAAGAGATCGAGCTTATGAAACGAACGGAGGCGGCCCTCGAAAAGCGTTTCGCCTATCGAATTACGGGTCACAGTATCTATTTTCACGGGATCTGCCCGTCGTGTGCCGCCGGGCAGATCCCGAATAGCGAAGACGAAACTTCAGGGGTTACAAAATGAGAATCGCAGTTGCTTGCGACGGGCAGAATGTTGCGGACCATTTCGGAAGGTGCAGATCATTCCAGCTGTACGACGAGACGGACGGTACGCTGAGACGGGTTCAGGAGGTGCCGAACGCACCGGAGGGTCACAGCGCGGCAATATCGGTCCTGCTGGCGGCGCGCGTCGACGCAGTTATCGTCGGCGGGATCGGCATTCGCGCGGTGGAGCTTCTTCGAACTTCTGGCATCTCCGTGCATGCCGGCGCGACGGGTCCGGCATTAGAGTCGGCGCGCGCTCTCACCTCGGGAGAGCTTCGAACCAGCAACTCCGCGTGCGATCATCACGGCGGCTCACACGAACACGAATGTGGGCAACACGCTCACGGCTCCAGCCACGGCGGGGCCGAGGGGACGTGCAATCATAATCATCATTGAGAGGTGACTATCATGAAATCGACAGCAAAACTGGTTAATGGCTGTTTCCAGTCAATCGTGGACAATGGACGGCATCACGGCGTCGTTCTCGATCTGCCGGGGGCGAAAGGGGGCGATGACCTGGGGGCCACCGCTCTCGAACTCGCGGTCATGTCGCTATCGGGTTGCGTATCGACAATCTGGGCGGTTGTGGCAAAGAACTCGAACGTCAAGTACCACAAGATCGTCGTCGAAATCGATGCAGAGAAGCCCGACGACGCGCCGACGATCACCGCGGTCACCGGAACGGTCCTAATTGAGTCGGATGAACCGCAGGACAAGCTCGAGCGTACACTCGATAAGGTTCTTCGAACCTGCCCGGTCGGTCAGCTCTATGAAAAGGCCGGCATAAAGGTCGACCTGGCCCTGACGAAAGTGTAGACCTTCTGCGGTCTTTCGCCGACGCGCGCTGACGCGTTGAGCGGCAAGGGCAATCCTCGTTGCAAGAAAAAGGGCGTCCTCGCGGGACGCCCTTTGATCGGTCGGACACTCCAGGCTAGTAATCCAGAACCTTGCGAATAACGACCGGTTCGAGCCGGAACGGGGAACCGTGCCCCTGCAGGAAGTGATGCTTTTCGAGAAGGTGAAGCGAGAGTTCAGAAAAATAGAGCCTGTCACCGGTAGGTTTTCCTTCCGTTGCAAGCTGCACCTCTGCATTCACCTTTCGGTAGATGCCATCCTCGAACGGAGACGCGAGAAATCCGCGGGCCTCGCTCACCTGAACTATCCATTTGCCCTCGACAGTTACCGGTTCGCCAAGTCCTTTGCGTCCCTCTTTCATGAGGTGACGCATTCGTGAAACAACCTCGTCCCAGTCGAGACCCACGGAGGTCATGAGCTCCTCATCCTGCTCGATGATGTCGGTGATGTTTCGGTGATCATCTCCGAGAAAGCCGTCCGAGGTGATCACGCCTGCCTGCATGTTCGCTTGTGCCTTCACGTACTCCGGCGACATTTTCATGAAAGTACCCCCCCTACGCGAACTTGTCGAAGAATATCTTGTCATCGGTCATTCCGAATTTCCGCATTACGTTCATGCAGGCGTCAAGCATTCCAGGGCTTCCGCACAAATATCCTTCACGAACGTCACCCTTCGGCATGGTTTCGGTGAGGTATTTCCCCAGAACGTCCGTGATGAGCCCCGTCTCACCGGACCAGTCGTCTTCAGGCTGGGGTTCCGACAGGGCCGCGACGAAATGGAATCGCTTGTACTTCGACTGCAGCTCTTCGAGCCAGTCCAGGTAGAACAGGTCCTTCTTCGTCCGGGCACCGAAAAAATACCAGATGTCCCGTTCGTCCATGACGCCGCGGTCGATCCGGTCCTGAAAGATGGACTTGAACGGTGCCATCCCGGAGCCTCCGGCCACACAGACCATGGTAGCCTCGGTGTCTCGCACCATGAACTCTCCGAACGGCGCGATCACCCGCATTTTCTGACCCTCTTTGAGGTGCTGGTGGACGTAGGTGGTCACGATTCCGCCGGGAACCAGCCGCACAAGGAACTCCAGATATCCCTTCATTCCGGCCGCGCTCGACATGGAGTAGGCGCGCTGAGTCGGTTCCTTGATCTTGTCGTAGGACGGCACTTCGATCTGGCCGTACTGGCCGCTGGTAAAGGAAACCGAGGCTCCCTCGGGCAGCTTGACGAGCACCTCTTTGATGTCGTGCGTAACGTCGACTATTTTCTCGACAAGCCCCTCATACTGGCGGACGTTGAATAGGCTCTCCGGGATGTCGATGTCGATGCTCGCCTTGAGCTTCACCTGGCAGGCGAGGTGCACGTTTTCGGCAAGCTCCGCCTTGGTGAGGTAGGGGGTTTCGGTCGGCAGGTGGGGACCGATGTCAGAATCCACCTTCACCTTGCAGGCACCGCAGCTTCCGCGGCCGCCGCAGGCCGAAGGGACAAAGATGCCCTGTTCGGAGAGGGTGATCAGAAGCGGAGCTCCGCCCTTCACGGTGACGCTCTTCTTCCCTTTGTTGATGTTTATGTCCACGTCGCCATAGTTGTTCAGAATCTTGTCCGAGATGCTGATTACCGCAGCGAGAGCTGCGCTGATCCCGGAGACGGCGAGCGGGGCGATGAAAAATGCGAGATCCAACGTAATGCCTCCCTATTCGCTACTGGACCTTGAGCATGCCCGAGAAGCCGATGAAAGCCATGGCCATCATGCCGATGGTGATCATTGTGATACCGGGACCCTGAAGCCCTGCGGGCACCGGCGCCTTGTCGATCTTCCGCCGCATGGCTGCAAGCAGCATGATGGCAAGCCACCAGCCGAGACCGGAACCAAGTCCGAACGTGAGAGCCTGAACAAAGGTGTAGTTCCGGATCTGCATGAACAGGACCACGCCGAGGACCGCACAGTTGACCGTGATGAGCGGAAGAAAGATTCCGAGCGTCATATAGAGGGACTGAGACACCCGGTCGATAACCATCTCGAGAATCTGAACCGCTGCCGCAATAACCATGATGAAAACGATGTACTGCAGGAATTCCAGCCCGAGCGGCACCAGAATGTAGTGCAGCACCAGCCAGTTGATCGCCGCGGTGATGACGAGCACGACCGTCACCGCCATGCCGAGCCCGTTTGAGGAATTCATATCCTTCGATATGGCTATGAAAGAGCACATTCCCAGAAAGTTCGCGAGGAGAATGTTGCTGGTGAATATGGACGCAAAAAGCAGCGTCAGTGGTGCAATCGCCGGAGCCGCGTTCATGCTGTTGCCCCCTTTGTCTGGCGAAACTGAATGGTCTTGCCGATCCAGATGATGAACGCGAGGATGAAGAATGCGCTTGGTGCCATCACCATGATTGTCCAGGGAAGGAACGATGCCGGCATTATCTGGTATCCGAGCAGGGTACCGAATCCGAGCAATTCGCGGATAACGGACACCACCAGAAGTACGCCCATGTAGCCGAGACCTGAGGTAATTCCGTCCCAGAAGGAGATGATCGGCGCGTTCGACTGCGCAAATGCTTCCGCTCGTCCCATGATGATGCAGTTGGTTATGATGAGTCCGACATAGGGTCCCAGGTTCTTACTTACATCCGGCAGGTAAGCCCGAAGCACGATATCGATGATTATCACGTAGAAAGCTATGATGAGCGTCTGAATGATCATGCGAACCTTGCGGGGAATCCACTTTTTCAAAAGCGATACCGTGAAGCTTGAGAATCCGGTGGCAAGCGTGACGCCCACCGTCATGATCACCGTATTGAGCACTACATTGGTAACTGCCAGGGCCGAGCATATGCCCAGGACCTGCATGAATATCGGATTGCTCGTCCAGACGTTCTCGCGAAGGACTGCGACGGGCTTATGATCGCTCATGATTTGCCCCCTAGAACAGACCGCAGCGTCTTGAGCTCCTCGTTGACGATGCGGCCGATGCTGGTACTCGTAATCGTGGCGCCGGTGATTCCATCGACCTGTCCGTTGTCGTGGTTCGTGTCCGGCGTCCCTGCGTTGTGCATGTCAATCTGTATTTCACCGCTCACCACTTTTTCACCCTGAAACTGGTCCTTGAACCAGGGCTCGTCGATACGTCCGCCCAGCCCCGGAGTTTCGCCCTGGCTGATGATTTGCAGACCCAGGACCTTGCTCACGTCGTTGTTCACCCCAAGGACGCCCCGAATGGTGCTCCAAAGCCCTCCACCGGCGAACTCCGCGGCGTAGATTGACTCGCCGTCCCGGGTCGTTGTGTAGAGTGTCACCCCGCCCTTCTGTTCTGTCCTGATATCCTTGAACTTCTGAACGACGTCCTGTTGCGAACTGTAGGAAATACCCATTGCCGACAGGATTGCGCCCTGGCGGGCGGTCTCCTGGTTGAGTTTAACCTTACCGATTGTCGCCTGGTTGGTCAGTGCGAGCAAAAAGACAAACGCGAATGTCACTATGAAGGAGAAGATGACCGTGTATGTAGTTCCCTGACGATCCATCAGCTGCCTCCCTCTGCACCAGCGGCGGCCGGAGCGGGCGATGGCTTCGTGCCGGAAGCCTTTTTCTTTTTCGGGTTCGGCATGAGCTCGTCAATCAGTGAGGCAAAGACGTTGCCCACCATGATGCCGAAGCTTACACCCTCCGGAAAGCCGGAGAAAGTCCGCACAAGGACCGTAACGCCACCTATGATAAGACCGTACAGCCACTGTGCAGCCTTCTTGTTCGGCGCCGAAACCGGGTCGGTTACCATCCAGACAGACATGTAGAGGATGCTGCCTGCCATAAGCGCGTCGAGTGGTGGATAGTACGAAGAGGCGCCGACTGCCCAGAAGATCGTAGTGAAAACGCCCGCGCTCAAAAATGTCGACAGCATAAGGCGCCACTGTGCGGTCTTGGTCCAGATCAGATAGATCGCGCCTATCAATATGAGAATCACCGGGCTCTCGCCGATCGACCCGGCTCGAAGCCCGACTATCATGCTCAGCAGATCGACGTGCCCGCCTGAGTGCATTATTCCAAGCGGCGTCGCGGTGCTGGTAGCGTCGACGGCATTCAAACCGAAGTTCCCCGGCACCATCCAGGCGCTGGTCATTACGGTTGGAAACGTAATATAGAGAAAGAGCCGCCCGGTAATCGCGGGATTAAAAATATTTCTCCCGAATCCGCCGTACACCTCTTTTCCGATTGCGACCGCGAAAATTATTCCGACGGCAACAATCCAAAGCGGTGTTTTGGGAGGCATCGACAGTGCAAAAAGCGTACAGGTGACGAAGACTGCCTCGCTCACCTTCTTCTTGCGAACCTTCTCAAATACGTATTCCGTGAGGATGCCAAAAATGAAAGTAACGGCGGTAATCGTCAGCACTCGCCAGCCGTAAAGATAGATTGAAAATAGAAATACCGGCACCAGCGAATAGATGACCCGTCTCATGATAACCTGTTTTTGGAACAGATTCTGGAACACATCGCCTCCTCTTCGATCGCGCTTCGCGAAGGGTAAATCGATACATTATTATACTAATAATAAACTTCACATTACAAGACAGATCAGTTCAAAAACTCTTAGTGATCCTTTCGCCCGACGGTTTTTGCTTGAAAAATCACCCTGATTGTGTATTTTAGACAAGATGCACGTGCAAGAACCACATCCCGCTTCGAAGAGACGGATGTTCGTGGGTACATCCAGCGACCCAGCGGTAAATTTGGCGGCCGAAGAGTTGATTTTTGCCTCCGTCGAGCCCGGGGACGTGCATTTTTGCCTCTATGTGAACGGGACTTCGGTAGTCCTCGGAAAACACCAGAACCCGTGGCGGGAGTGCAACGTCGCCGCGCTCAAGCGGAACAATATCCCTGTGCATCGGCGTATTTCCGGCGGCGGGACGGTCTATCAGGACAGGGGAAACCTGAATTTTTCATTTCTCGTAGATAGGGCGGCGTTCAACAAGATGGGCAATCTCGGGCTCGTCGCGAGGGCCCTCGAACGTCTCGGCATCGCGGCGGTTGTCACCGGGCGGGGGGATATTCTCGTCGACGGTTTCAAGGTCTCCGGGAATGCCCTTGCGATCAAGAAAGAGCGGGTTCTTCATCACGGGACGCTGCTTGTAGATGCGGATCTTTCTCGCCTGCGCGCGGCAATAAATGGACAGCCCGCGCGCGCGTCCGGCGCCGTTTCGCAACCCGCCGCCGGACCCGAAGCGTGGACGACCTCGATCGACACCCATGCAGTACGTTCCGAACCGGCACCAGTGGCGAACCTTTCGAAGTTCGTTCCCGGGCTCACGGTTGAAAGGGTGACGGAAATCGTACAGGCAGAGTTTGCAACCACCTGGGGTGCGTCGGCAACGGAGAATATGATCGCTGCGGTGGACAGCAGGGCCCTCGCCGAGTTGACCGAGCGAAACAGGTCATGGTCGTGGAACTTCGGTGCCACCCCGCGATTCGAAGTCTCGTTTCCGGTATCCACGAACGGCCGAACGTTACGTCTCCAAGTGCGCGATGCCACGATAGACAGTGCCCGTTGCGTGGAACGCGGTGCCCGTTGCGTGGAACGCAGTGCCCGCTGCGTGGAACGTGCCCTGCGCGGATCACGACGACGACGGTTGCAGGCTGGGTGAGGTTCTGGCCGGCTCCAGATTCGCTTCGGCGGCGATCTACGAGCGCTGCCGGGACTGGTTGCAAACGCGCAGTACTGAAGAAACGGACGAAGAGTGCACGGAGGCGGACATTGCGGCCTTCGCCGGGTATCTGAGAGAACAGCAGTTCTGACTGCGGTCGGCCAAGACCAGGTTAGCACGACAGATTGAGGAGGAAGTGAATGGATAAGCGATCTATGTTTGCTGCACTCGACCGGATCCTCGACAACTCGAAGGCAGCCGTTCTGGCCAGCGTCGACAAAGAGGGAAGGCCGCACGTTCGCTGGATGACCCCGGCAACCATTCGCGGTCGCGACGGATTTCTCTACTCCGTGACCTCTCCCGGATTCGAGAAGACCGGGCACCTGGAGGCTGACCCGCACGTCGAGTGGCTGCTCCAGTCAAAAAGTCTGGATGAGATCGTGAACGTGCGTGGCACCATGCAGGTGCTCGACAATCCGCGGACAAAGGCCGAGGTGCTCGAAGCTATCGGACGAAACCTCGAAGTCTTTTGGCGAGTCAACCGAGATCAGGCTGAACTGGTCGTGCTCGAGACCATTATTGAGGAAATACTTTATTTCAAACCGCTTACCGGAGAACACGCGAAAATCACGGTCG
Organism: uncultured Spirochaetota bacterium; assembly: GCA_963832675.1. Classification (GTDB taxonomy): domain Bacteria; phylum Spirochaetota; class Spirochaetia; order DSM-27196; family DATKUC01; genus DATKUC01. The sequence goes on from CAWHUY010000015.1 coordinate 21,059, forward strand.
CATAGTACCCAAGAGGAGTTGTCTGATGAGTGAAGTAAAAACTAGAGAAGCCGGATCCGATTGGGTCAACGCAAGGGATATCAAGGCTTACGATCGAAAAGTCCTTTTCAACCTTCTCCGGCAGATGTTACTGATACGACGATTTGAAGAGAAAGCCGCGCAAATGTACGGTTTGCGAAAAATTGGTGGTTTTTGTCATCTGTACAATGGACAGGAAGCGGTTGCGGTTGGCGCAATTGCGGCGCTGGACCTCGCGAAGGACTACGTCCTGACCGCCTACCGTGACCATGGGCATGCGCTCACCTGCGGCATGGATCCGAATGCCGTCATGGCCGAGCTGTTTGGAAAGGTTACCGGATGTTCGCGCGGAAAAGGCGGTTCGATGCACATGTTCGACGTCGAAAAGCACTTTCTCGGGGGCAACGGAATTGTTGGCGCGCAAATTCCGATGGCTACCGGTGTCGCGTTCAAACAGATGTACAGCAAGGACGGCGGAGTCACGCTCTGTTTCTTCGGCGACGGTGCCATTCACCAGGGATCGCTTCACGAATCGATGAACCTCGCCAAGGTCTGGAAACTACCGGTCGTTTACATCGTCGAAAACAACCATTTCGGGATGGGGACGAAGTCAGACCGTGTGTCTGCGGTCACCGACTTTCAGCTGCAGGCCAAAGCGTACGACATGCCGGGCCATTCAGTCGATGGAATGAAAGTGCTGACCGTCTTCGAAGCTGTGCGGGACGCAGTTGCGCTTGCGCGCGAGAAGGGGCAGCCGTCACTTCTTGACATCAAGACCTACCGCTACAAAGGGCATTCGATGAGTGATCCGGCGAAATACCGGACCCGGGAAGAGCTCGACAGCTACAAGCAGCAGGACCCGATCATTCTTCTCAAGGCCGACATGGTGAAGGCCAACTCCTTGAAAGAAGAGGAGTACGATTCGCTCGACGAAGAGATCAGGAAGATCGTGGACGAAGCGGTGGAGTTTGCGGAGAAAAGCGAAGAACCCGCGCTTCACACAATGTACGAAGACGTCTACGTCGATTCTGCACCGACGGCGGCGAAATAGGCGCGATCTTTAGAAGGAGAACAAGGCTATGCCTACACTTGCATACAGAGATGCGCTGAACCAGGCGCTCGATGAGGAGATGAGCCGCGATGAGCGCGTGTTCATCCTCGGAGAAGAGGTCGGGGAATACAACGGCGCCTACAAAGTAACCCGGGGCCTGCTCGACAAGTTCGGACTCCCACGCGTACTCGACACCCCGATTACCGAGCTCGGCTTCACCGGGCTTGCGATTGGCGCGGCTGCAGTGGGGTTGCGGCCTGTGGTGGAATGGATGACCTTCAACTTCTCGATCCTCGCGATGGATCAGGTTTTCAACAACGCCGCGAAAATGCGACACATGTCCGGCGGCCAGATCAACGTGCCGATTGTATTTCGTGGACCGAACGGTCCGGCCGAGTATCTCTCCTCTCAGCACTCTCAGGCGCTGCAGAGCATCTATGCTCATTTTCCCGGCCTCAAGGTGGTGGCGCCGGTAACGCCCTACGATGCAAAGGGGCTACTCAAATCCGCTATCCGCGACGACAATCCCGTGGTCTTCATGGAAGGGGAAATGATGTACGCATGGACGGGGGAGGTCCCCGAAGAAGAGTACCTCATCCCGATAGGGAAGGCGGACATTAAGCGGACCGGAAAAGAGGTATCGCTCATCAGCTATGCAAAGCCGGTTCGGATGGCACTCGAAGCGGCGGTCGAACTCGAGAAAATGGGGATCGATGCCGAGGTTGTGGATCTGCGTTCGCTGCGTCCGCTCGACGAAGCGGCGATATATGCTTCGGTTCGAAAAACGAACCGAGCGGTCGTGATCGACGAGTCGTGGCCGGTCGCAAGCTTCGGTTCCTACGTCGCATGGCTGATTTCCCGGAATTGTTTCGACATTCTCGATGCGCAGGTGGAGCTGGTTTGCTCCGAGGATGTGCCGATGCCGTACAATCACCGGCTTGAGCTCGCCGTGCAACCTACGGTCGAGAAAATTGTGGACGCCGTCAAGCGCGTGCTCTATATCTAGAAAGGGGTTCGAGATGGCCGACAAGATCCTGATGATAGCGCTCTCACCGACAATGGAGGAGGGCTCCATAGTCAAATGGCACAAGAAAGAGGGGGACCAGGTCAAGTCCGGAGATGTCCTGTGTGAGGTCGAAACTGACAAGGCCACGATGGACTACGAGTCGACTCAGGAAGGGACCCTGCTGAAGATTGTCCGAGGAGAGGGAAGCGCATCGAAAGTAGGTGAGGCGATCGGGATAATCGGTGAAAAGGGAGAGGACGTGTCTAGCCTCGTGAAATCGATTGCTTCCGACAAGGCCGAACCGCCGAAGAGCGGCGCGGAGCAGGCGAAAAGACCGACGGAACCGGAAACGGCCGTCAGATCTGTGGAGACGCGTGCGACGGAAAGCGCAAAGCCGACATCCGGTGTCGTTGGAGGCTCCGCATCGACCGGACAGCCGGCGCTGCAGCAGGCGGTCGGGAAAACTCTCGCGGCGCCCGGTACCGTTAAGTCGAGCCCGCTCGCGCGGAAGCTGGCTGCGCAGAGGGGCGTAGATCTGCGCTCCGTTCGCGGATCCGGCCCGGACGGACGCGTGGTCACGAAGGACGTCGAGGGGTACACGCCGCAAGGGACCGCGCATCCGGGCTTCGGCACCGTCGCAGCGGGTATGCCGGGACAGGATGTAAGCATCCCGGTTTCCGGACGCCGCGCAGTAATTGCTCGCCGTCTTTCGGAATCCAAGTTCAGCGCGCCGCACTATTACCTTAAAGCCAGCGTGGAAATGGAACGCGTCATCCAGGCGAGAAACATGCTCAACAGCGAGCTTCCCGAAAAAGTAGGTTTCAACGCTTTCGTAATCAAGTTCGCCGCGGAGGCCCTCAAGCGACACCCGAATGTGAATGCGTCGTGGAAGGGCGACCAGATTGTGCAATTCGGCAGCATCGATATCGGACTTGCCGTCGACCTCGGCCAGGGGCTGATCACGCCCGTCGTCCGCAATTGCGGAAACCGTGGAGTGGCGGACATCGATCGGGAACTCAAAGAACTTATTGTGAAGGCGCGTACCGGACAGTTGAAGCCTGAAGAATACACCGGTGCCGGGTTCACGATAAGCAATCTCGGGTCGTTCGGCATCGAAGAGTTCACCGCCATCATAAACCCGCCTGGCTCTGCAATCCTCGCGCTTGGCGAGCTTCGCAAGACACCGGTTGTGGACGAGAACGACCAGATTGTCGTGCGCCAGATCATGAAAATGACGCTCTCATGCGATCACCGTGTGATCGATGGAGCGGCCGGCGGACGATTCCTCCACGAGCTTCGGCGCACCATGGAAAACCCCGTGCGTGCGCTTTACTGAAAGCAAGGACTGACGAATGGCAGAAGAGACGACATATGATCTGGTAGTGATCGGATCGGGTCCCGGAGGCTACGTAGCGGCGATTCGCGCGTCCCAGCTTGGGCTTCGAACGGCAATTATCGAAAAGGACAAACCGGGCGGCGTTTGTCTCAACATCGGGTGCATTCCTTCGAAGGCGATTATTCATCAAGCGGAGCTGTTTCACTCGCAGAAGGGCCTTCTCGAAATGGGTATCACGGTAGATACCAGCAAGTTCGACTACGGCTTCGTGTTCAAGAAGTCCCGTCAGGCGGCCGAACGGCTTTCGAAGGGGGTCCAGTCGCTCCTCAAGAAGAACCGGGTGGAGTATCTTACCGGTACCGCAAAACTGGTATCGGCGCACGAAGTCGATATTGACGGCAAGCAGAAACTCACCGGGAAGAACATTCTGATCGCCACCGGATCACGACCGCGGGAAATACCGGGGTTTGAGTTCGACGAGAAACAGGTGATATCGTCTACCGGAGCCCTCATGCTCGAGAAGCTGCCCAAGAAGATGGTCATTCTCGGAGCGGGGGCAATCGGCATGGAGTTCGCGCACGTGATGAGTACGTTCGGCGTCGACGTGACCGTGGTGGAAATGCTCGACCAGATCCTGCCGCTCGAAGACGCCGAAACTGTGGACGTCGTTGCGCGCGATTTCAAGAAGCGTGGAATCGTGATGCACACAGGGACGAAGGCCACGAAACTCGAGAAGAAGAAGTCCGGCGTCACGCTAACTATTGAAGACAAGGCGGGAACCTCTTCGGCACTGGAGGCCGATATCCTGTTGGTGGCTGTCGGACGTGCGCCGAATACCCGGGATCTCGGACTGGAAGCGATCGGGGTGAAGCTCGACAAAGGTTTCATTGTTACCGGTGACTACTACGAAACGGCTGTCACGGGCGTCTTTGCCATAGGCGACTGCATTCCGACGCCGCTCCTGGCGCACGTTGCCTCGAAAGAGGGTGAAATCGCGGTCGAGCACATTGCGGGCCAGAACCCGGAACACCGAATTCCCGACGGAACCATCCCGTCGGCTGTCTACACCGAGCCGCAGGTCGCGAGCTTCGGGCCGACCGAAGCTCGCGCGAGAGAACAGGGACTCGCCTTTGAAAAGGCGATTTTCCCCTATCGCGGTGCCGGCAAGTCGGTTGCGATCGAACAGCCCGACGGTATGGTCAAGATCCTCTATGCGCCCGACACCCATGAGATACTGGCCGCGCACGTGGTTGGAAACTCGGCAACCGAGCTCATTCACGAGCTTCTTCTGGCAAGGAAAGCGGAGCTGCTTCCCGAGGACATCGCAACCATGATCCATGCCCACCCGACCCTGTCTGAGGCGGTCATGGAGGCTGCGCGGTCTGTCGAAGGCTGGGCAATCCACATATAGACGGTCGCTATTCCTAAACCCGATGTTTTCTGATAACGTCCAGCCATGAACCACGCTCGAGTCACCTCGGGACTGTTGATTGTGATCACCGCAATCGCCCTCGGAGCGGTGCTCAAACTGACTGTCAACATAGTCCTTCCGCTCGTCATTGCACTCTTGCTCTCGTTTGTGCTTTCGCCTCTGGTCGAAGGGCTGGTTCGTGTGAGGATTCCACGGATTCTGGCCATTATTTTCGTTATTCTGCTGTTTCTCGGCTTCGGATTTCTGCTCGGACTCGTACTCTATACGAGTGTTCACTCGATGATCCGGATCTGGCCCTCCTATCAGAAGCGGTTCCTCAACATCGTGGATATCACGATCAAGTCGCTCAATATTTCGGCTCCGCTGGTGGATCGGTTCAATCTCAGCAGATCATTCAGCTCCATTGCAGTCACCTTCTTTGGAAGCTTCATCGGGTTTCTCGCCGGGCTGATCATGGTCCTGGTCTATCTTCTGTTCATTCTGCTCGAGAAACCCTTCCTGCGGCAGAAACTACACGACGCAATACAGGGCCCCCGAACCGAGAAGGTCTACAAGATCCTCGGCCACATCAACAATCAGGTCGGTCGCTATCTTACAATCAAGTTCATCGTCAGCCTTGTTACCGGCCTGCTCGTCTGGGGTGCATTTGCGCTGATCGGCCTCGACTTTGCGTTCATCTGGGGCGTGCTCGCGTTCCTGTTCAATTTCGTGCCGAGTATCGGATCGATCGCGGTCGGGGTGGTCAGTCTGGTATTTGCCGTTGTGCAATTCTATCCGAATTGGAACCCCGTGATCGCGGTCGGGTTGTCGATGCTCGCAATTCAGAACGTCATCGGAAATATCACCGAGCCGAAGCTGCAGGGAGACAACCTCAACCTGAGCCCTGTCATAATTTTATTCTCTTTGTTATTGTGGGGTTGGCTCTGGGGCGTGATGGGCATGTTCCTGTCGGTCCCCCTCACCGTGGCGCTCAAGATCATCCTCGAGCATATCCCCGGAATGGAGTTTGCCGGCGTCCTCATGGGAACCGGGAACTATCGGGCTCGCATACGAAAACGAAAGGAAGACATTGGACGGAATGGAACGCAAGAGAATACTAACAGGTGATCGCCCAACGGGAAAACTTCACCTCGGGCATTACGTCGGGTCGATAGCGAACCGGGTCCGGCTACAGAACGAGTACGAGTGCTTTTTCATTATCGCGGACCTGCACACCCTGACGACACGGCCCGATCGTGCGGACGTAGAGCTCATCGCGGAGAATGCGCGTGAGATGGTGCTCGATTACCTGGCGTGCGGAATAGACCCTGAAAAGGCAAGGATCTATCTGCAATCGGCCGTACCCGAAACCTCGGAGCTGAACCTGCTTTTCGAGATGCTCGTGTCGGTCCCGCGTCTGCAGCGCATTCCCAGCCTCAAGGAGATGGCCCAGAGCGCCAACCTGAATGAAATGCCGTTCGGCCTGCTTGGCTACCCGGTTCTGCAGTCGGCGGACATCCTTCTGCCGCGTGCGAACCTCGTGCCCGTCGGAAAAGACAACGAATCGCACGTCGAGCTTACGCGTGAGATTGCCCGGCGGTTCAATTATCTCTACGGTGAGGTTTTTCCGGTACCCGAGGTGCTCGTCGGCGAAGTCCCGACTCTTGTGGGTACCGACGGCAACGCGAAAATGTCGAAGTCACTCAACAACACGATCCTGCTCTCGGACGACGCAACGACCGTGGAAAAGAAGGTGCGGGGAATGTACACCGACCCTAACCGCGTTCGCGCAGATATTCCGGGCACCGTCGAGGGAAACCCGGTGTTCCAGTACCACGATGTCTTCAACGCAAACCACGCCGAGGTGGAAGATCTGAAGGACCGATATCGGCGTGGGGCAGTCGGCGACGTCGAGGTGAAGGATAAACTCGCATCGGCGCTGAACAGTTTTCTCGATCCGATTCGCGAACGCCGCGAACAGTTTGCTTCGCGATCCGGATTCGTCGATGAGGTGATCTACGACGGGACAATGGTTATGCGTGAAGAGGCTGAGAAAGACGATCCTTGCAGCAAGAAAAGCAATGGGTCTGGCCGGAACCTGGAACCGCATATCGCGCAAGGTCGAGGAGACCCGGAAGAAGAGGGCCAAGCAGCCGGCAAACTGACCGGTGCGGACGTATTGAATATGAAAACTACAGAAACCTCTGCCGGGAACGGGCGTTCATCGGCGGTCATTTTCGACCTTGATGGAACGCTTATCGACAGCGAATACAACTATCTCGAAGCCGATCGGCTCTTTCTCGCCCGTTACGGCGTGGCGTGGACAGACGAGCAGTGGCAGCGATTCGTCGGGATCGGCAGCAAGTCGATGCTGCATTGGATGAAAGAGGAGACCGGCACGGAACTTTCAATCGACGAACTTCTCGAAGAGAAGAACCTTGTCTACCTGGAGATCGCGCGCGGCAACACTCGTCTATTTCCGGACATGGTTGATCTTGCTCGATCCCTCAGGGCGGCCGGCTTCGCCCTGGCGATAGCGACCGGCACCTCCCCGGATGTGTTGGGCGAAATCCTCGATTTGACCGGCATTCGCGGGCTATTTGACGTGGTGGTGTCGGCGGACGAAGTCGCCGCAGGGAAACCGGCACCGGACGTCTTCCTCGAGGCAGCCAGACGGCTCGGAATTGCACCCGAATCGTGCACGGTTGTGGAAGACTCACAGTATGGCGTGGAAGCAGCTGCGGCAGCGGACATGAACTGCGTTGCTGTACCGACCGTACTATCAGATCCGCTTCCGGAAAGTTTCCACAAAGCCGGCCTTGTTTTTCGCGGGGGAATGTCCGAGTTTGACCCGGATGTCACGTTCCGCTGGATCGTCGACCGGAACGCCGAGCTCGTCCGGGGATAGCGGCCGGATGCCCGGTACATCGAGCGCGTTTCCGGGACCGGAAGAGGTGGAACGATTCCGGGACCTTATTTGGAGCCATTTTCACACTGCGCGGAGACTGTTCCCCTGGCGGGCGACCAACGACCGGTACGAAATCCTGATTTCCGAGTTCATGCTGCAGCAGACGCAGACCGATCGAGTCCTGCCATACTACCTTCGTTTTCTTGAAAGATTCCCGCGGATAGAAGAGCTCGCCGCCGCGTCGTTGAAAGAGGTAATCCAGTTCTGGCAGGGTCTGGGGTACAACAGGCGCGCGCGATTTCTGTACGAAACGGCGCGAATCCTCGTCCGCGACTACGACGGAAGAGTTCCCTGCGACCCCGCGCTGCTTCAGACGCTCCCCGGAATCGGACCGGGTACTGCCGGGGCGGTTTCGGCTTTTGCCTGCGGCATGCCTGAAGTATTCATCGAAACGAATATCCGCCGGGTCTTTATCCATCTTTTTTTTGCGGGAGCTGAGCGCGTTGCCGACCGGGATATCCTGCCTCTCATCGACCTTACCCTGGATCGAGACAACCCGCGTGAATGGTACTATGCGCTCATGGACTACGGCGTGCATATCCGATCTCTATTCACCAATCCCAATCGGCGCAGCAGCCACTACGCTCGTCAGGCGCGATTTGAGAACAGCAATCGGCAGCTCCGCGGGTTGGTGGTGCGGGCGCTCGCCGCGCGGGAGTCGGCGCGGTTGGCGGATCTGTCGGCTGAAATCGGTTTTGACGACGACCGGATCGTAAAGGTGCTCGCCGATCTTGTCGGCGAAGGAATGGTGGTGCGTGAAGAGGCTACCGGAAGCTACCGGATTCCTTCGTGATTTTCGGGATCGTTTGCCTTGCGCGATCGGCTCATTCTCTTCCACAACCTGCGAAAAACCATGAGATTGTCGAACCGGTTCTCTTGGCCATGCAGGAGACGGGCAATATTCTTCCGGTGCGTGAAGACAATGAGGAGCGCCAGAGGCACGCTGAACCAGAGGAGTACAGCCGAAAAAGTCCCGGCACCCAATGCCGGCAGAATCAGCACGACGAACGGAAAGCAGATCGCCGCCGCGATAGATCCTACCGATACGATACCGGTTGAAATGATGAGCACCAGGAAAATCAACACCACGATGAGAAGCGCGAGCGGGTAGAGCGCCAACACCATTCCAGCGGCGGCCGCAACGCCTTTGCCGCCGCGGAATCCTGCGAAAATGGTCCAGATATGGCCCACCACCGCGCTGCAGCCGGCGACGAGTCGGGTGGCGTCCGTTCCCAGAAGCGTACCGTCCATGCCGGCAAACAGCGGCAGGCGCGATACCAGAAGGGTCGCAACTACGGCCTTTCCTATGTCGACGGTGATTACTGCGAGCCCTGCTTTCCAGCCGAAGACACGAAAGGTGTTCGCTCCCCCTGCGTTTCCGGAGCCCTTCTTGCGGATATCGGCATGGAAGAATATCCTGCCGACGATTATGCTCGTTGGAAACGATCCAACCAGATAGGAGATAACCGCGATGCAAAAAAGGTGCAGAACGCTCATCGGTCACTCCCGGGCGCGCGTGTCCTGCTCCGGTTCGATGTAGGCCAGGCCGACCGTGCCGAAACCGGTGTGGGTCGCAAGCACGGGTGCGGCATCTTTGATAAAGATCTCCCGATCCACGCGAAACGTCTTCTTCAATTCGTCAGCCAGCCACTGCGCGTCCTTGCGGTTGTCGACGTGCGCGATGGCAAATTCAACATCGGGCTGGGGCCCGTTGCCGGTCGCAAGCCGCTTTCTGAGCATTGATACAATCTTTCGTTTCCCGGAAGAGACTCCGCGGCTCATGGAAATGGACTTCGCCTTTCCGGCCCCGTCGAGAGTAATGATCGGTTTCAGGTCGAGAAGCGTGGCGAGCATTCCTTTCGTCTTGCTCACTCGCCCGCCGCGAACCAGGGCATCGACTGTGCGAACCGTGACAAGCAGACGGGTCCGCTTTGCAAGGTTTCGCGCCATCGCTTCGAGCGCGTCCAGGCTCGCGCCCCGCTCGGCTGCCTCGGCGATTCGTCGAACAATAAGGCCGATGCCGACTGTGACGTTCCCGAATCGACGACCCGAACAGGAATATCCAGGGCCGCGAGATTTGCCGCAGTGCAGGCGGAGCTATAGGTCCCGCTCAGTCCCCCGGAAAGGGAGATGACCAGGATGCCCCGGTAGTGGTCGGCGAGAAAGCCGTAGGTCTTCTGGTAGAGAATTGGAGCCGGTTGCGAGGTGGTCGGGAACTGATCCGGACGCTGGCGCAAAAGATCGTAGAAAAGCGCGGGGGTCAGGGAAACCTTGTCGACATAGATCTCCTCTCCGAAGGCGACCTGAAGCGGCACCATTTGAATGAAAGGTTTTGCCGCCAGATCCTCCGGAAGGTCGCAGGCCGAATCAATAACGATGGCGACATCGGCGTGGGCCGCGTGCGCCGACTCGTGCTGTTTACGCATGTCTTCGGCTTTGTGAGCGCTGATTCGGCCGAACGAGCGCGCAATTTCGAAGACCATTGGCGGCTCGTCTGTATGTATGTGCATCTTGGTACGCGTATTCGATCCGGCGATTATGAGGGAATCTCCGAGCGGGAGGAGCTGTGCACGCAATCTGTCCTGGTCGATCGCAGTGCCGTCGATCATGCATTCGGTACAGTATCGAAAAGTGATTTCGGCGTCAAAACTCGACGGGCCCTCCGTCTCGACGATTGGGTCGATCTCCGTCTCCTCCACTTCACGAATATTTCCGACATCAATGAAATGGGTGATTCCTTCAATCAGATGGACAAATCCTTGCGCTCCTGCGTCTACGACACCTGCTTTTTTCAGGGACGGGAGCCGATCCCGAGTCGCCAACAGCGACATTTTCGCTGCGTGCAGCGAGTCGCCGAGAAGCTTTGCGAAGTCGGTTGTCTTGCGGCAAGTTTCGGTGACCCGTTCCGACCAGTGACGGAGAACGGTGAGGATGGTCCCTTCGGCGGGTACGGTAATCGCTCTATAGGCATAGTTCACTGCGTTGCTGACCGCAGTACCGAATGCCTTCGTGTTGACAGTCGCGTGGCTCTTTAGCTCTTCGGCCATGCCGTGGAAGAATTGCGCAAGTATCGTCCCGCTGTTGCCGCGAGCGCCCAAGAGGGCCGAATCCGCGGCGGTGCGGGTGACAACGGCGACCGAACGGTCGGACACCCTGCTCAGTGCCTGAACGATCGACTGCAGGGTTCCTGCCATGTTGGTGCCTGTGTCGCTGTCGGGCACCGGAAAAACGTTGATCTTGTTCAGCTGTTCACGAAACGTGATTACACGCTTGGCTCCGGCAATGAGCGCCCGTTTCAATCGCCGGCCGTCGAGGTAACTGATTTTGGCAATGGTAGATGTCACTTTTCCCTGTCTCCTGGCTTTCCCGTTGTGTTGGACGATGTTGTAGCATTCAAAGCCGCCGAACAGACCGAGCCCCCGGATGCCGACGAGATCGGCTCACGTCTCCTGCATATAAGATAGGCTGCATCGGTGCCGCGAGGCAAGGTAGTGCCGGCCGCCGACATTGCGCCTGAATTGTGGGGAAATCCCCGGCTCGCTAAGTTGGCTGCTCCGCTTCGGCGGCCCGTTTCGGGCCGGTTTGAGCGACCGTTGAGGCCGGATCTGAAGTCGCTGCGGCGTCTGCCCGTTCAATCATGGCAACGTGCCAGTCGAGCAGGTACGCCTCGTGTGCGGGGTCACTGCTTTCCACATCGGCCATGACGCGGAAGACCGGTTCGGTACCCGAACCGCGCATCCAGATAAATGCAACCAGGCGTCCCTTCTTGTTCTTGAAAACTATCTTGAAACCGCCGCGTTCGGGCGGCGTTCGGAACGCCTTTCCGACCCCCTGTTTCTCCTCTACTCCGTCGTAGTTGATCTCCTTCCAGGAATTGATACCCATCATCCGGTGAAGCTCATCTTTCCGTGCCAGCCACTCCGCAGCAAAAATCTTCTCATACTGCGCTTTGAGAACCCCATGACTCGTTGACCGAATCTTCCTCAGGGCACGTGGGTCGAAAGCGTTGGTTGTAAAAAAAACGGGAAGTGTGGATAGCACAGTTCCGAGATCCAGCCTTTGGGTCTCCGGTCGCGATGTTTCGATCCGTCTACACCAGATATCGAACAGTCCAGATCGTTCTTCACGAGTATCAAGCGCGAGAAGCTTAACCATGGCCATGACCGTGTTCAGCGGATCTCTGACGGCCGCGGGAAAGGTGATGTTCCCGCCGTTCGAGCCCTCACCGAGAATCCTCACAATGTAGCCGCGTTTTCGAAGGCGGCGGGCAAGCTCCACCACGTTCGCCTCGCCGACCTCGGCGCGAAATACGCGCGCGTCGAATGCCTCCGCTATTCGGTCTATGCGAAGCGAGGTCGGTCCGTTTACCGCCACAGCGACCTTCTGTCGCGCTTTTCCCCGTTCGTCGTAGGTGACGTCTCCGGTGTAGACAAGCCATGCAAGCTCGGCGACGCAGGTGAGGGCGAATACCTCCTGCGCCGTAAGAATCTCTGCTCTGCCTGCGCCGCGGTCGTAGTAGACGAGATTACCCCGGTCACCGTCGTTATCCGGAACGTAGCCAAGAAGAAACACCTCATCGTCTTTCGCAAGACGTTCGAGCTCCAACCGGGCGGTTTCGAGAGACTCTCCTTCGGGTACGATGCGATGTACGATCTGACCCGGCGTCCCGTTAAGCAGCGCAACACGGACTCCGCAGTCTTCAAGAAACATCCGGTCGATCGCGGTGGACCGGGCGCTTCCGTTGAGTTCGCCGAGCACACCAACCGGTCTTCGGGAAATCGAGTCTCGCAAGTCGGACAGACGGAGCCGCTGGGTCTCTTCATTGTCTGAACCGGAGACCACTGTTCGAGTGAAAGCGCTGTATGCCTCCGACGCTTCCCGTTTCCAGGCCGGCGCGGCGGAGAACTGGCGTCCGACGCGTTCTGCGGTTGCCTCACGAATCTGCGCTGCGGTTCGCTGGATAGTCGTCCAGGTGGATTCCGGTGACTCAAACTGAGCGCGGATACGACTGATGAGCTCGTCGGCCTTTCCGGGTTCGAGAACGCCACCGCGATTTAACCCGAACTTGATCCCATTGTGACCGACGGGATTGTGGCTTGCCGAAACGTAGACGAACCCGTCAATTTTCGCGTCGGAATGGGCGTAGGCCATGATTTCAGGAGCGGCCGTAATGAAAAGATAGCGTAATGAGAGATTCGGACTCGACAGCGCGCGTATGATTGCCTCGGCGATTGCCGGCCCGGTCGGTCGAGCGTCGATTCCGACCGCGAGGCAAAGTGGGCTATCCGGTCCGGACCGCTCGCCGCGGGAAGTTTCTGCCCGGATCTGATCGGCGAATGACAGAGCAAATGCCGCCATGAGAATTTTGTCTTCGACAGAGACAAGCGGGGAGAAGCTCTCCTCATCTGCGTCGGCAGCGCACACCTTGCGAAATCCGGAAACCGATAGAATGAAATGGTTGAACGAGGCGCGTACCCTTTCGATGAATGCGTCGCGGTTGCCCGCACGGGAAGCCTCACCCATTTCTGCGTCACGCAGTATGTCTGCGTCACGCAGTATGTCTGCGTCAGGGTCCCCCATTGCGAGTCGGGTGACGGGATCGAACACAACCGTCATTGACACTCCTTCCTGAATACCGGCCCGGTCGAAGGCTGGCACAGGGTATGTCTTTTCGCTTTTGCTCGTCAAGCTAATAGTGCAATCCCAGCTCCAGCGCGATCGGGGTCCACGCGCCGCCGGTCACAAGATCTCCGGTGAGCAGATAGGCGGTGTAGATAGACGCGTCACCCAGATCGAGAAAGTCGACGGTGAGGCCGGCCCCGGTCGAGGCAACGAAGCCACTGTTGTCGGGGCCGGAGGGCGCCAACGGCAGCCCGTTATAGTAACCCGCATCAAAAAAGATCATTGCTCCCGGAACAAGGTCTTTCGAAATCACGGACGGGAGCGTGGCCCGAAGTGAGAAGTTGTTGATGATCTTCAGGTTTGAATCGAATCTGTTGACCTCGAGACCCCGAACCGCGTCACCCATGCCGTCGGACGGATTTATTCCACCTGTCTTCTGGCGCACCGATAGAGGGATTTCAGATCCCCACAGGTAGTCGGCGATGAATCGTTCGGCAACGTAGAGGCCGAACCTGTTTCCGCGCGCCGTGGGAGGGGCTTCATAGAGAGGGAGAAAATACTTCAAAGTCAGATTGAGCTGGCCAAAGTTGACGCGTTGAGTTCGGAAATCCACGAACGCACTCGGCCCGATTTCAATCGAGGTCTCCGCGTAGTATCCGCGGAATACTTTTGTGAGTCCATCGCGCGTCGTTGTATCTACGCGGAATCCAAAAAGAGCCGACACATGTACGTCATCGGCCGCTTCGTTGGGATGATAGTTGCCTGGATAGAAAAGCAGCTGAGTGGCATTCGGGTCTGACAGGGGTCGGCTCATCTCCGCTCGTAGAAAAAGGAAGGAGGTCAGAAGGTCTCTCTGTCCGGTGTCGCCGCCGATGATTCCCTGCTCTACACCCAGGCGCCAGTTGAGATCGAGACGGTTGTAGTAGGGTGCCGAGGCGGGGTCGACCGGCAATCCCGAACCCATATAGGGCGAATTGTCCGGGTTACGGAAAAAGCCCCTGTTTTCCCAGGCGCCGCCTGCGACAACCCAGATGGTCGTGTCGAGGGGAGGAAACAGCTGCAAGGAAGTGACACCGACGCCCAGGTCGAGTCCCCACAGACGCGGCGACAGGTCGAGCATGACATCTTTGCCGCCAGACTGCTGGGCGTTAACAACTGGCGCCGCAAGCGACGCCCACAGCACGATTGTCCCCAGGAAAACGCGCCTGTTCACATTTACTCTCCTAAGCAGGGCTGTTGGGCCGACTTATCCTATCCGCACCAACTGTCGGTGTCAACGAACCAGCCGCATCCGACCGAAGATAGGCGAGTCGGTTGAAACAGGTGGGCCGTTCGGCCTATAACTATTCAGAGGAGCAGCCGTAATGAAGAAGATCCTCGTCATTGATGAGTCCCCCCTGTTCCGAGAGTACCTCAGCAAGAAGCTCACCGAGTTTGGATTCGGGGTGGTGCTCGCGGTAAACGGTCTTGACGGTGCGGTAAAACTCCGAAACGAGACACCGGACCTCATAATCATGGATTTCTTCCTCTCTCGCAACAATTCCATCGAGCTCCTCCAAAAAAAGAAAAACGATCCCAACACTGCCGCGGTTCCCGTGATCATGGTCTCTTCGAAGGTTGACCGGGAAAAGATCCTCCAGGTCGGACAGTTCAATGTTCGCAAGTTCTTTACGAAGCCGGTCAAGGTCGATTCGTTATTGAGAAGTATTTCGGAGCTTCTCGGCGTCACCCTGAACCTCGACAACACGGTCTCGATTATCGAAGCCCACGTGAACGACGAGATACTTTTTGTCGAAATTGCGCAGGGATTGAACAAAGAGAAGATCGATCTGCTGAAATACAAGATTGCGGAACTTATCGATCTTTACGAGATCGCGGTGCCGAAAGTGCTGGTGATGATGTCGAGCATTCAGGTCACCGCAGATGACAGCTTGAAGCTGTCGTCGCTGTTCTCGAACCTGCTCGGAGCGGCGCGGGTAAAACCGCGTTTTGTGAAGGTGCTCACCAATTCCGACTACATTCGGGATTTTCTCCGATCTCGCGCCGAGTATGCTGAGATCGAAGTTACCAACAATCTGGAGAAGGCGATGGACGGCCTGCTCGGGCGCAAGACCGGAACTTTTCTTGATTCGAAGAGCAAGACAGTCCAACAGGAGTTCCTCCGCTCGGCGACACCTCGTAAAGACAAACAAGAGAGTCTCCATCTGCGATTCGACGAAGAGGTGAAACAGGCAACCAGGTTCGACCTGTCGCAGCTCGACAAGAGTATTCGAATAGTGGTCGTCGACGACGATGTGATCATCCAGGAGTTCATCAAGACCGCATTCTCGGACACACAATTCCAGATTGAAACATACTCCAACGGAAAGTTATTCCTCGAAACGCCGGAAGCCTTGAAGGCCGATCTCATTTTTCTCGATCTGATGATGCCGGAGATGGACGGTTTTCAGGTTATGGAAACGCTTTCGGAACGGAAACTCGAATTGCCAATTATCATCCTTTCGGCACTTTCACAGCGTGAGACTGTGCTCAAAGCTCTGGGCTTCGGCGTTATCAGCTACCTCATCAAACCTCTGAAACCGGAAGGGATTTTAAAAAAGGCGACCGAGGTACTCGGCATGAACTTCTAGTTGATCGTCGGGGAGGCATAGTGGCATCATTTGGACGTCACTTTCAGGTCATTTTCGATCACGCTCCTGTCGGTATGGTTATCGTGGACAGTGCCGGTCGGCCGCTTTATACCAACCGCACCATCGAGACTATGCTTGGATGTACCGGGGAGGAACTGCGCGAGAGTACTATCTTTGCCTATGTACACCCCGACGACATTTCCGGGTTCCGCGAGCAGTTCGACTCCCTCGCGCAGGGAGAGGAGCAGAGGATACGTTCGGTCGGTCGATACCTGCGCAAGAACGGCAACGCGGCCTGGTGGAGCCTCGACATAACTCATGTGCTCTCTGCCGAACACTCCCCGTTCATATTCGCGTTTATGGAGGACGTCACAGAGCAGAAGGCGGATGCCGAAAGACTCAGACGTGCGAAGGACCACGCCGAACGCGCCACGCGAACCAAGAGCGCATTTCTGGCGAACATGAGTCACGAGATTCGGACGCCGATCCACACGATTACCGGAATGACAGAGCTTCTTCTCGAGACTCAGCTCGATGACGAGCAGCAGGAATACGCGCAACAGGTCCGGTTCTCCGCGGAAGTCCTGCTCGGGCTCATCAACGATATTCTCGATTTCTCCAAGATCGAGGCCGGAAAACTCGGCCTCGAGAATATCGATTTTGATCTTTTCACCATGACCGAGGACGCGGTTGACATGGTCAGCCTCGAGGCTCACAAGAAGGGGCTCGAAGTTGTGCTTTATCTCGATCCAACCCTTCCGGATACGGTGGTCGGAGATCCGGTGCGCGTCCGTCAGGTCATCGTTAACCTCTTCAACAACGCAGTGAAGTTCACCGCGAACGGCGAAGTTCTCATCCGCGTAGAGCCGGTGTCCGCCGGTGACGAGTCGACCATGATCCTCTTCGAAGTTGTGGACACGGGCATCGGCATTCCCGAGGAAAAACTGTCGCATCTGTTCCAGGCTTTCAGCCAGGTTGACTCGACGACGACCCGTCGCTTCGGCGGAACCGGGCTCGGTCTGTCGATCTGCCGAAGCCTCGTCAAGATGATGAACGGCACGATCGGAGTGAAAAGCCAAACCGGACGCGGCTCGACTTTCTGGTTCATGCTTCCGTTTCGTGGGCATCACGCCGGACCGGGAATCTGTCGCGACTCCCTGGAACCCTTCCGCGAGAGCTCAGTGCTTCTCATCGATGACAATGCCACCTTTCGGAAGCAGACGGTGCGCTATCTGCAGCGCTGGTTTACCCGGGTCGAGGAGGTTTCGAACGGCCCCGAAGCGCTAAGATTGCTTCACGCGCGGGCGGGCGAACGGCGTCCTTTCGACGTGGCCATCGTCGACCTGATGCTCACCGGCATGGACGGATGGCAATTTGCAAGCGAAGTCAACGCGGACAAGAACATCAATTCGACCCGCTTGATCCTGATGAGCCCGACGGGCAACGCGGGGGGAGAAGCGAAAATGAAGCTTCTCGGGTGGTTCAACGCCTATGTGAGTAAACCGCTCAAAATCCGCGATTTCTACGATGCTCTCGCCGGCGCACTGGCAAGCGAGATTGATCTCACCTCACCGGACGAGGAACAGGCCGGCGCCGGAGAGCAGACCCGGAGTTTGACACAAACCGCCGCTGAAGCTCCGTCGGCTTCGCCGGTCCCCGCCTCTCGCGGTCCGGCCCGGATCCTCGTGGCGGAAGATCACTTCGTGAACCAGCAGCTTTTCAAAACCATTCTGGAGCGAATGGGACACCATGTGGAGCTTGCGGCGAACGGACGCGAAGCACTCGATGCCGCGCGTGGGCATCCGGTCGATTTGATTTTCATGGATGTCCAGATGCCGGAAATGAATGGATACGAGGCTTCCGAAGCCATCCGACGCGCGGGACTCACTATGCCGATCGTTGCCGTCACCGCGAATGCGCTCAAGGGAGAGCGGGAGCGGTGCCTGAGTGTCGGCATGAACGATTACCTGACCAAACCGTTCAAATCCAAAGATGTACTCCCATTGCTCGACCGATGGTTGATTGCGAAAAGCGGCGGCGTCGCGAACGCACTGGAGTCCAGTGCCGGATCCGCTGCACGCGAAGAGAAATCCGAGGAGGTGACCGCATTTCCGGCCTCCTCCGGGGAAATCTTCAATTTCGCCGGCGCGGTCGAGGCCTTCATGGGAAAAGAGGACATCGTGAGGAAGGTCGTGCGCGAGTTCCTCGTGCGCGTGGATTACCAGCTTACAGACATTGCCGCGCTCATCAAGGCGGGCAATTTTCGCGCTGCCAGCATCGAAGCGCACGCAATCAAGGGCGGATCCTGGAATATTGAAGCCAAAAGGCTGGGTGACGCTGCTGAGCACCTCGAATCCGCTACCCGCGATTCCCTCGCATCGGAATCCAATACCTGTCTGGCCGAAGTCCGTACGGCATTCGAGGAATTCCGAATCTACTGCAACCGGCTTCCTGCACTCTCTTCACCTTCCCGTGAGCTGACCGACGCGGAAACTCCCCTCGTGAAGCGTCCGTAGACTCGGCGAAGAAACGTTACAGTGCTTTCGATTTTCTCTTCAACGACCGATGGTATTGATAGGGCGAATGGTCTTCCGCCCAACCCGTACGGGCAGGGTAGCTATGACGCGAAAAATCGAAAAAATTCTGTTGTTTCTGCGCACTTCACGGTCCGCGAAGCCGCTGGCTTTTTTTCTCGTCTTCTTCTTCGCCGTGAGCGCGTTTATGCTTTTGTTCGAAGAGGGGCGCAACAAGGAGTTCGTCACCTTCCTCGATGGCCTGTGGTGGGCGATCATTACCTTCAGCACCACCGGGTACGGGGACAAGGTACCGATTACCATGGGTGGCCGCGTCATAGCGGTCGTGACGATCTTCTTTGGAATCGGTGCGATGAGCTTGCTCTCAGGAACGCTAGCCTCTTTTCTCGTTGAACGGAACACGAAGGCAAGGAGAGGTCTGATGGATTACAGAAGGGTGAAGGATCATCTTCTGATCTGCGGCTGGAAAGCGGACATGAAAGAGACTCTGCTCGATATCTTGCGCGTCTGGCAGGACCTGACCGCAGACCGGATCGTCCTGGTATCCAACGTGGATCCGGAAAAGGTGGAGGAGCTTCGGGAGGAGACCGACCTCAAGGGGCTGAAGTTTGTCAAGGGTGACTACTTCTCAGAGCTTTCGCTTTCACGCGCGAACGTGAAGGGGGCGCAGAAAGTTCTCATTCTTGCCGACACCCTTGAAAGCAGCGCGGTCACCGAGGTGGATTCGAAGACCGTAATGACCGTTCTTACTATCCGCAGCATGGCGAAGGATATCTACATCTGTGCTGAAATACTCGATCGAAAGTACGAAAGTTATCTCAAGCAGGCGATGTGTGACGAGATACTCTACAGCAGGGACTTTGCGCGGCAGATGATCGCGAGCAGTTCGGCAACCAACGGAATGTCGCATATTATCCACGGTCTACTTACCCGGGAGGAGGGGGAATCACAGCTGGTCACGGTCGAAATCCCCACCGACTTCGTTGGAAGGACATATCACGACTATCGAAGCAGTCTGCCGACCGAGAAAAACAGGGTCCTGATAGGCGTGCTGGAGAATACCGGGTCGCCGCATCGCATGAAAATGCTGGCTCTCCGGGATGCACAGAAGACCTCCGACGTTTCGCGGCTGATCAACAATTTGCATAAGGTGAAAGAGCTCGAGGTAAACCGACCGGTTTTCGTTCCGAAAGACGACTATGTGATCCAGAAACATACTCTGGGAATTGTTCTCGAAAGGCTCGAGGTGTGACTATGTCATACTCAGAAGAGGCAGTCCGCGTCCGGTTGCAGCAGATCCCGCTCTTTGCATCCATCAAGGAGAACGCAGAATCTCTTGCCCGGCTCCAGGGAATCTGCAAGTCGAAGTCGGTCTCCCGCGGTCAGACCGTGATCAAAGAGGGCGATGTGGGCAGCGACATGTTTGTGGTCTATTCCGGCGCGGTCGAAATAAAGAAGCGGACCCGCGCCGGAGACGACTACACCGTCATCGTCTTGCGGGCCGAAGACAACGTGTTCTTCGGCGAGCTTGCATTGGTGGACGACGACAAGCGTTCGGCTACCGTAGTGACGCGGGAAGATTCCGAGTTTCTCGTTATCGAGAAACAGGATTTCCTCCAGCTCGGCGACAATTTTCCCCAGATAGGGCTGCCCATTACCCGGGCGCTTGCAAAGATTCTCGCGTTCCGCCTTCGGAAGACTACCGGCGACATGCTCACGATTTTTGACGCACTGGTCGAGGAACTGCAGGCGTAGCTGTTTCCCTCTATCGGAGCACCGTGGAAATTCGGTCCAGAGCCTCGGTCACCTTTTCCCGGTGGTTGAACGCACTTATGCGAATATGTCCTTCACCGCATGGTCCGAAGCCGGCTCCCGGTGTGCACACCACCTGCGCCTCAGTGAGAAGACGGTCGAAGAACGCCCAGGAGTCCTCACCGGTTTCCACCCAGATGTAGGGAGAATTTCCGCCGCCGACGCATCGGAAACCGAGTTCCTGCATCCTCTCGCGGATCAGGCGCGCATTTCCCAGATAGTAGTCCACGATTTCCCGAACTTCACGCGAACCCTGGGGGCTATAGACCGCAGCCGCCGCTCTCTGGACTGGATACGAGACCCCGTTGGACTTCGTCGTATGACGCCTGTTCCACAGATCGCGCAGCGAAATGCGGTTTCCCGCTTCGTCGAACCCCACGCACTCTTTCGGGACCACGGTGAAGGCACAACGTGTCCCGGTGAAACCGGCCGTCTTCGAGAAGCTGCGAAACTCGATTGCGACTTCGCGCGCGCCCGGCACCTCGTATATCGAGTGCGGAAGGTTCTCGTCCCGGATGAACGCCTCATAGGCGGCGTCGAAGAGGATCAACGCCCGGTTCTCTTTCGCGTAACTGACCCATTCCGCCAGCTCTGCCCGGGTCGCGGTGGCGCCGGTCGGATTGTTCGGGAAACAGAGATAGATAAGATCCACCGGGACAGACGGTGGAACGGGGACGTATCCGTTTTCCGCAGTCGATTCGAGGTAGACCAGCCCGTCGTACCGGCCGTCCGACCAGGAGCCGGTTCTTCCCGCCATGACGTTGGTGTCGACATAAACCGGATAGACTGGATCGGGAACGGCCACACGAATGTTTTGTGAGAAGAGTTCCTGAATGTTTCCCGTGTCGCATTTCGCGCCGTCACTGATGAAAATCTCATCGGCGTCGACCTGGGTGCCGCGCGACTGATAGTCTCCCTTCGCGATAGCTTCTCGCAGAAATAAATAGCCCTGTTCCGGACCGTATCCACGGAAGGTCTCATCGGCGGCCATTTCGTCGACCCCGCCGTGAAATGCCTCAATGACGGCAGGCGGCAGTGCGCGCGTCACATCGCCGATTCCCAGGCGAATGATTCGAACCGTTGGATTCTCAGCCTGGTACTGCTCGATTTTTTTCGCAATCGTAGAAAATAGATAGGACGACCTGAGCAGGCCGTAGTGCTCGTTCACACGAATCAAAAGGATCCTCCTGAAAACTTCCGGATGATTCCGGATCCTCGGAATTGCCGATGGACTATCGTATGAAGATCAGTATAATTCTTCAAGGTCAGTCCGAGGGGAGAGACATGCCCGAAAGAGTTACTGTTCAAGCAACGACAGTACGCCGCAAGATCACGCAGATTGTCAACGGTGACAACGACGGCCTGGGAAAGCTGCAGGAACTCGCCGACACACTCCGCGAGTTGATTCCTCATTATAATTGGTTCGGTTTCTACATCACCTTGCCGGGAACCCGGACCCTGGTACTCGGTCCATTTTCCGGTGAGCCCACCGAACACACGCATATCGGGTTCGGAAGCGGCATATGCGGTCAGGCGGCAGAGAGAGCGGAGACGTTCGTCGTTCCCGACGTCTCCCGGGAGAGCAACTACCTCGTCTGCAGCATCAAGGTCAAGTCGGAAATCGTGGTGCCGATCCTCCGCGACGGGAGCGTGATCGGCGAGATAGACATCGACAGCCACCGGCGTGACGCGTTTACCGACGAAGACACCGCGTTTCTCGAGGAGCTCGCACGAGAGGTGCAGCCCCTTATTCCCGAAGATTTTCCCAATTAGCGTAAGGAGGATCAAATGAAGGCTCTGGTACTCGCCCTTGCAGTGGTATTTCCGGCGGCGAGTGCGTTGTTCGCCCAGGATGCGGTGGCTCAACGCGCTGATGCACTCGATGTCCGGGGAGAGTACGAAGCGGCACGCGATCTGCTCATTCAAAGCCTCCCTGCCGCGGTCTCTCCTGCCGACCAGGCCAATATCTACGCGCGCCTCTCCCGGGAGGAACTCAATATCGCGGACCGCGACCACGACTTGGGAAAACCGAAAGAGGCCGTTCTATCGGTCTACGAGCAGGGAACGTCCTACGGTGACAAGGCGATTCAGGCGGACCCCGCCAACCCCGAAGGGTACTTCTGGAAATCTGGCAACATAGGAAAGATCGGGCTTCTCAAAGGCGTGATGGTCAGCCTGGACTCCGTTCCCACAATCAAAGAGCTTCTGACGAAGACTGTCGAACTCAACAACAACCACGCGAAGGCTTTCTACGCGCTTGGCCAGATGTACGCGAAGCTGCCGGGATGGCCGCTCTCTTTCGGCAGCATCGAGCACGCGGTGTCCCTGGCCCGCAAGGCGGTGGACCTTCAGGAGCAGGATATTCGCGTGGGCCGTTATCCGGCGATGGACTACGGATTCTACCTCGAGCTCGCGCGCGACCTTCATCAGAGAAACTGGGACGCGCAAAAAAGACAGCGCGAGCGCGCAAATGAACAGAAGAAGTATCAGGAGACTCGCGACATCATCGAACGCAACTTCTACTATGAAGGCCAGGTCGATATTCCAAACTCGACCGATCGCGCGGAGGCGACCATTCTCCTGCAACGTACCATTAATATGATAGATCAAAAATCGGGAGCCACCGATCGGGATCTGCGAACACTCCGCGATGCAAAGAAATTTTGACCGAGTGGAGATAGCGAACCGGCACTTGAGCTGAGGCGCGTCGCGACACGCCGGTGGGCGTCTCCCGCGACCCTCTCCTGTTTCTACGCCCGGTCTTTTCCGCGGCGTTCGTTGGAAGGGTGGACGTTCTTGCCGGGAATGCGATCCTCCCGCATTGCCGCGGCGTCTGCACTCTGCGGTCCATCGGTTCGAATGAGGCTCGCCTTTTGAACCGGGAGGTGGCCGAATCGTTCTTTGAGCCCAAGCACTGCCTTCTCGACCCTGCGATCCTTCTCATCATCTTCGGGGAACAGCTCGGGCTGCGCTTCCCTGCCTTCGATTTCCAGGTTCGCGAAGCCGACTCCGAGCAGACGGAGAGTGGTGCGGCCGTCCCACCGTGATCGGAGCAGCTCCATCGCAACTCGATGGGTCTCACGTGCCGACGCGAGCCGATGCGTCAGAGTCTTCTGCGCGCTTGTCGTCGTGAAATCCCAATAGCGGACCTTGATAGCTACTGTTCGGGACCGGACGCCTTCCGAAAGCGCGCGGAATGTCACGGTTTGGCAAAGTTCCAGCAGCGTCCGCGAGATTGTCTGTGCGTCGTTTACGTCTCTTTCGAAGGTTGTCTCCGCACTTATCGACCGACTCTTCGGTTCACCCACAAAAATACCCGGGTCGATCCCACGGCAGACGTGAAATAGATAGGAGCCGGCGGCCTCGCCAAAGAGGGATCCAAGCTGCTCGATGTCGTACTCGAACAGCTCGGCAATCGATTGAATACCCTCTGCCGCCAGTCTCTCGAGCGTCTTCTTGCCAACGCCCCAGAGGTCTCGAAGTCGAAGCGTGGAGACAAAACGCGCTTCCTCCCCCGGGATCACTTCGATGAGCCCGTCCGGTTTGCTTCGCGCGGAGGCGAGTTTCGCAATGTAGCGGCTCGGTGCAATGCCCACCGATATTGCGAGACCTTCTGAGTCGCGCACGGTCGTCTTGAGCAGTCTGCCGGAAGAAAGGGGCGGTCCAAAAAGGCGCTCGGTCCCCGTCATGTCGAGAAATGCCTCGTCTACCGACATCTGCTGTACTACCGGTGTGAAGCCGGCAAAGACCGCCATCACTCGCTCAGATACCTCGTGGTAACGTTCCATGCGTACCGGGAGATAGATCCCGTTCGGACAACGTCTTACGGCCTCAGAAATAGGCATCGCCGAATGGATGCCGAATGCGCGGGCCTCGTAAGAGCAGGCTGAAACGACTCCGCGCCGACCGGGTGCCGCACCGACGATCACCGGTTTTCCGCGGCAATCGGGGTTATCCAACTGTTCCACGGAGGCGAAAAACGCGTCCATGTCGACGTGGAAGAAAACGGGACTCACGTTTATCTACCGGGTCCCGGGCGAGCCGGGGGCGGGGAGCACGAGTGACACCACCGTACGCGATGTGAATCGGTATGCGGAACCTTTCGGAGTGCATGGCTGGGGCAGACCGAGAAAGCTTGCCGTGAGAGCCACTGCCGGAGACTTGCCGGCCGGGAGCGTGTAGTCGACCTGGAGAGGGTTTGGCGGGTCGACGCCGATCTGAAGGACGACCTCCCGGTTTTCCCTTGCGTACGAGAACGGAAATCCGGAGTCATACATCACCAGCGGCTCGGTTGACTCGAGCGATACCGAAACGCGATAGAGCCGCATCGATGAGCTCCCGGCGGGGCTGGTTTTGATTGTCAGCGCGGTCTGTTCCCGGCCGAGAAAGGCGCGCATGGAGCGCGACACACCTATAAGCACGGGTCCGGCCGGAAGAGTAGTGCTATACACGCGCCCCGCTCCTTCAAGCGAGATCGGACGGCCGCCGTAGGTGAACGACAGGTGGCCAAGAGGTGCCGGGCTTGTCAACGTAAGAAGATCGGCGCCGGTATCACGATTCACCTGTTGTACAACGTTGACCGGCTGAGGATCGGCTTCGCCGAAGGGACGCTGAAAAATCAGGAATGCGGCGAGTACCACCGTCGCGGCGCCGGTAGCGGTCATCGCCAGCAGCGTAGCAAAGCTGGTTCTTCCTCGGACCGGGTGGCGGACAAGGAAGTCCAGCCGTATGACCATGAGCAGGAACGGCAGCGTGACAAAGGCCAACAGGAGGTTGCCGCGAATCGGTGAAAGCAGCATGGGCTGGACGAGCTGAAGCTCAGGCAGCGTGAGCGTGTCCCAGGCAGCTTTCAGAAGCAACAGCGGAGCGGCGGCGAGGAAAAGAAGCTTGGTCCAACGCGAACGGGTGATCGAGAAGAGAAAACTGAAGATGAATGCGTACAGGAAATAGTTTGCGAATGAAAGATTGATCACCGCAGCAATCACCACATCGAGGAGGAGAAAGAAGAGTGCCGACGCGGAGTAGAAGCTTCCGTTCCGTGAAATAGGAAGTCGCCTCAGGAGTCGAAAAACCAGGGTCGAAAGAAACAGGCTCAGGCTTATCTTCCAGGCAAAAAAGAGCACCGGATAGTGCTGCCAAAGCGTGGGAAAGTCGCGCAGATCAAGGAAACTCTGAATGAGAACGGTGGAAACCAGCAGGAAAAGGAACATGATCGCGAGAAGGGCGGGCAGGTTCCAGAAGTTTCGAACAACTGTTCGTGTGTAGCGGAGAATTCGCTTTCGCCGCGCGACGGCATAGAGCAGTGCGAGAGCCGCAACCAGCATCAGAATGATGAGCGTCTGTTTTTCCCCATAGAAGAGGTAGGTGCCACCGGCGTCGACCATGAGATAGTGGTGGTCCCAGTCGGCGGGGAGCCCACTTGCGTGGTCGTTCAGAAATCGGCCGACAAAGGTGAAAAGTTGCCGATACCAAAGCTCTGAGTCGGTCGGCGAAGCCGCTGCCGCAGTGGTCAGCAGAATCGCCGGAACCTCCTGTTCGAGGTAGGGGGCAATTGGTGATTCGCTTTCCGCGCGACTCAGGCGATAGGACAGTATGCGATTTGCGGCAAGATTGAAAGCAAAACCGGCTTCCTGGGCCGCTTCGATAGTGCCTTGAACGAGCCAGGACGGAGCGACACTATTGCCGCCGCCTGGTTCTATCGAAACCGGCGTTGCGGCACGCGTGAAGTTGAGGTACACCACCGCAACCGGCGCGTCCGGGAAGTAGTTCGCAAGGAATAGTCTCGATCCAAGCGGGTAGCTCTTTCCCATGTCGTCGACCGGATCTGCGGGAAACCGAACTAGTGGAGCTTCGGCACCGAGGAAGAGAATTCGGACGGTAAGCGGCGGCGGGCTCTGCGACAGGCTCCTGGCAAGTTCGAGGGCGGCAGCTATGTTGACCTCTCCTGAGCTTCCCTTTGCCGCATCGAGTGTGTTGTTGATCGGCGCAGCGATAACAAGCGTATCCGGCGAGGCCCCGGAAATCGTCACGGATATGATTCGGGAGAATGAATGATTCTTTTCCAGGCCGGAAAATTGCTGCTCGGAAAAAGCGATACCGGCACTTCGCAGCGTGTCCTCGATGAACCCGACAGTCGCCCTGCCACCGGCCGCCCCCTCCAGGCGCGGATAGAACGATTCGAT
Organism: uncultured Spirochaetota bacterium; assembly: GCA_963832675.1. Lineage (GTDB taxonomy): Bacteria > Spirochaetota > Spirochaetia > DSM-27196 > DATKUC01 > DATKUC01. The sequence continues at coordinate 47,629 of CAWHUY010000015.1, forward strand.
CGATTGTTGCAGGTTCGCCGCCTGCGCGGGATCGGGTTCGGCAAAAGACCTTGAAAAAAGGACTGAAGCTGTTACAATGAGAAGCGAGAGCGACAATATCGCTTTTTTCATTATTATAGAAGAGCATAGGGAAAAGGAAGAACATTAGTCAAGGCATCGCATTTTTATCATAAACTGCAGCTACAACTATTAACGGAGGACTATGGATCTGCTTCCGGAGATCAAGAGTAGAACGAGCGTCCGGGACTTCACGCCAGATCCGGTGTCAAAGGCCCAGGTTGAACGCATACTTGAGGCGGCCCGTCTGGCGCCGTCGGCAAAGAACCGGCAGGCGTGGCGATTTATCGTGATTCAGGATGCGGAACTCCGGAAACGTCTGGAATCGGCCTGTTTCGGGCAGGAATATGTCGGGAATGCTCCCGTGATCGTGGCCTGCTGCACAACCAACATCGACTACAAGATGCCGAACGGACAACTTTCCTATCCGATAGATATTTCCATTGCGGCCTCCTTCATGATGCTCCAGGCGGTCCGGGAAGGTCTTGGAACCTGTATGATGACCACCTACGACGAGCAGGATGTTCGGGTCGCACTGTCGGTGCCCTACTCGATGCGGGTGGTGATGTTGCTGCTGATCGGACATCCGGCGTCAACCGGAGAACGGGCGCAGAAACTTCCCCTGCGGAGAATCGCCTCGTATGACCACTGGTAATGACGGTCAGACAGCAGCACCCGTAGATCCGGATCTTCCATCCTCCCTGCAGAGCCCGTGCTTCCCGCTGCTCCAAAGACGGTCGAAAGAACGTTCTCGACCTTGCCGCGAGAATCATACTCACGCAGCGCGGCGTCCAGTTTTTCGTTCGCAACAAGAAGAAGCTCAATCGGTTTTCCGGAAACTCGAAAGACTCGCTCGGAGCGGAATACGGGCTTCATCTCAGCCGCTTTTCTCCCGCATCGCTTCAACGGATGATTCTTCTCGGATACATCGCGCGCGTGGAGGTTGGATCGAGAAATTTCGTCGTTGGAGCAGTCTGATCTTTTTGATCTGACCAAGCTCATTCTCTACACGATGCTGTATCACCAGTTCGATTCGCGTGTGTACGACGAAATATTCGAGTCTGACCTCATTGTGCGATGGAACCGTAAACACCTGCGAAATCCGATAGATCGCGATACACCGGTGAACGAAGATCATCTGAAGAAACTTCTGCTCGAGCAGCAGGAGGTGGTCTCAAAACTCCAGAGCGAGATCACGCGGCCGCTGATCGACTCTATCGAAACAAATTTCGACCTTCAGGTCGATGAGCGCCAGATTCAGGTTTTTATAGTCGAGAAGTTTGTCCGCAACCTGCGGCCGTTTATCTGGTTCCTCCTGGCGCAATTCCGTGGAAGTGAGGAGTACTTCGCGCTGGTTACTTCAATCCGGCAGCTGATGGATGACTATCGAAAGCGAACCGGGATAGCCGAATACGCAGCGCTCGTGACCCGCGAAGTAGTATCCAATGCGGAAAACATGAACATACAGGACTATGCGCGGTTGAATTACGGCAACACCTGGGACAGCGGACGACTTCTCTTCGACAAAGCCGTGCGCGAACGTCTGGCGCGCGAAATGGTCAGCCGTGCAAGAACGGTGGTCGTAAGCTGGACTCTCTCGAGTCGAAGCGGTGCTACTCCCGGGCTCAACAATCTCCGAATCATCGTGCAGAATCACCAACCCGAGAACCTGTCGATTCCCAGTCCCGACGAGGATCGCAGCGTCTACGACCGGCGAAAGAGTCTGCGCGAATACTACGCGGACATACCCGAAACGGTAACCAACACGGAACTGGCGCTATATTACTATTCCTATCTTGCCGAAGCTTGCCGGACGCGCGGTGTGCGGTTCGAGACCTCGGTTCACGATTCGCGAAAGACCGGTAAGACCGTCACAACGCTCAATTTTCAGTTTTAGCCGATCCGTAGCCCATCTCCCGCAACGCGACGCAAGCTTCCTCTTCTTCGTCCCACGGGATCGAACCTGATTCATAGATGATCGAGTACTCATGGCCCTTACCAAGCAGGAGTACCAGATCACCGGGCCGAGCGAGCGAGAATGCCTGACGAATCGCGGCGCGACGATTCGGAATCAGAAAGAGGTCTTCTCCTCGGCGACGGCCGTGGCAACCTGCGGCGATCTGTTCGAGAATCTCCATCGGGAACCTCGCCGCGCGGGTCTTCATCGGCGAGCACAACAACATCCGCGTTTTCGGAAGCGGCTCTGCCCTGTAGCGGACGTTTTGCGAGATCCCGCTCGCCCCCCGAGCCAAAAACCACGATCATCCGACCTGCCAGTCCGGTTCTCATCATGGGAAGAACCTTTGCGAACGCACCCGGGGTGTGCGCGTAGTCGACCATCACCGAGAACGGTTGTCCGCAGCGCACCGGAGCCAGACGCCCCTTCACCGGCCGAAGCCTGGGCGCGTTGTGAAGCAGGTCTGCCGCTGTCTCGCAGACGGCGGCAGTCGACGGCATCGCTCCTCCGATCGTCGTGAGGCAGCCGGCCGCGGCAAGGGTCGAGGCCAGGAGATTTTCGACGTTGAAAAGACCCGGAGTATTGAGGCGGACATCGGGAACGAGCCTGTCTCCGACGGCGACATCCACGGTAATACTCTCGCTGTCCTGCCGCGGCCGCAAGGCGCGGAGGTCGGCGCTCGTTGTCGGAAATGGAATAGCGAAAAACCGGCCGGCGCGTGACCCGGCACAATAGGCGCCGCTCGGATCGTCGGCGTTGACTACGCCGAATCCGGAATCGTGACTGTCGATTGCCCGAAACAGATTGGCCTTATCGTTGCGGTACTGCTCGAAGTTACCGTGGAACTCCAGATGCTCGTGGGTAATGTTCGTCAGGACTGCCGCGGAGAATCTCACATCGGCAAGCCGCGCGGTTCTTGTCAGAGAGTCCGTGGGAAGTCGCTTCGACGACGGCGATCTTCTTTCCGCTTTCGATCATTTTCCGCAGAATGCCGTGAATCTCCGGAGCCTCCGGGGTGGATTGGCGGAATGGGTTGACCTCGATCGACTTGCCGGCCATCACCGCCACGGTGGAAAGGAAACCGTTTTCGATACCGGCGGCTTCCATGAGCTGGTGCGTGAAGTAGACGGTTGTGCTCTTTCCGTCGGTGCCGGTGACACCGATCACCGGAATTTCGTGCGAAGGATTTCCGTAGAGGGCGGCAGCTGCCGCCGACATCGCCGCACGAACCTGTCTGACCCGGATATAGGATATGCCCGGCCGACATTGCGGGCTTTCCTGTCTCATAGAGAACTGCGGCCGCTCCGCGGTCGACTGCATCGGCGGCGAATCGCAGTCCGTCGGTGTGGATTCCCGGAAGTGCGCAGAAAAGCCATCCCGGCTGCACACGGCGGGAGTCATAGGTAATGCCGGAAACTGCCGCTTCACGCGGTCCCTCGACCTCTGCGGCGTTGATGACCGCGAGGATAGCTGATAAGCTCTTCTCCATAATTGGCGTATGGTACCAACAGTCCAGCCGTTCCGCAAGACAGACCTCGATAGCGCCGCGAACCGGGCCTATCTGCAAACTCAGCTCATAGCCTACATCGGAAACAAACGCGCGCTGCTTCCCTTTCTCGCGGAGGTCTTTTCGGCGATAAACGAGCGACATCCCGTTCGGACCTTCCTTGACCCGTTCGCCGGATCAGGTTCCGTGTCGCGGCTCGCGAAGGTGTTCGGATACGAGGTACATGCATCTGACTGGGAGTTCTACTCCTGGATTGTAAATCTCTGTCACGTACAGTGTGACCGGTCGCAGATTGCGACACTCTTCCGCCGAACCGGAGGGATGGAGAGCACCATTGCGTTGCTGGACAGCGAAGGCGATGTCGGCCCCTCCTACGTGAGCCGGCACTACGCGCCGTCCTCTACTGAATCGGCCGACTACCGGGTCGAGCGGCTTTTCTACACTCGCGAAAACGCTCTATTCATCGATCGAGTCCGCAATCGCATTGAAGAGCTCTATCCGGGCTGGGAGCTCGACCCTGTCCGGAGCTCGAAAAGGCGATTCTTGTCTCGCTCCTGATCTACCAGGCAGCGACGCATGCGAACACCTCCGGTGTTTTCAAAGCGTACCACAAGGGATTCGGCGGACATGGCGGCGATGCGCTGTCACGGATACTCGCGCCGATGCGCCTCCGCGGTCCCGGTACTTGTCGACGGAAAATTCGGCTGCACAAGCTCCCGCCGCGAGGCGCTGTCATTCGTCTCCGGAAGTACCGCCGACCTCGCATATCTTGATCCTCCCTACAATATTCACCAGTACGGTTCTAACTATTTCATGCTGAACACGATTGCAATCTGGGACCGACCGGAGGTACCGTGCAATCGAGACGACGCGGGACGTCTGCGCGAGAAGGCGGGGATACGTCGTGATTGGACGGAAACCCGTTCGGCCTACTGCTCCCGCAAGAGCGCATCGGCGGAGCTGAAATCGCTGCTGGATGCAATTGACGCCCGCCATATCGTGATGAGCTATAGCTCGGAGGGCATCATCCCCTTCGATGAATTGCTGGATATTCTTTCATGCCATGGGCGCGTGGAGCTTTTCGGTCGCGATTACACGGTGTACCGCGGGGGCAGGCAAAGCATGGCTCGCAAGACTGGCAACCTCGAGTTCGTCCTTGTGGTCGAGAGAGGAACCGCCTCAACAGGCGCTGCCGATGAGCGATTCCAGCGTTTCAGGGTCGAACGGGATATCGGAATGCTCGTCCGCCGCTCTTTTGTTCCCGCGCGGCTCGCCCGCGCCTTCGTTCACGAAGGAGATGACGGTCTACCTGGACGGAACAATGGACGGTGTCGGATTTGAAACCGACCTTTTCTATCGTTTCCGACCGATGTCCGCCGAGACCGTCGGACGTCTTCGTGCGCTTCTTGGCGGAAAGAGCATTGAACAGTTGATTGATATTCGACAGCGACTTGCCGCCGCGACGTCATCTACCACGAGGGAAGAGGCCGGGGTACTTCTATCGCTGCTCCGCGACGCGCCGGGACTATCCCGGCGGGTCTCCTACGTGCGTCGTCTTCTTGTGGTAATGCGAAAGTTTGCCAATCGGAAATACCGGGATCAGTTCGTCGATTTCGCCCGCTTGCTGCGAGATGCCATAACCGATCAGCCGGATCGTTTTCCGGGAATCGCAGGCAAGCTGGATGAACTCGAGGCGCTGTTCAACCGCCGCCTGGCGGGGTAGGCGGCCATCTGGTGGACTGCAGACGGTCCACCAGATGGATCCGCAGGTAGTACTACCTCCCGGTTGCGCTGTAGAGGAACCGGAAATAGTCCATGTCCGTGGAGAGAGTCTTGCTGAACTGCGGCAGGGTCTTCCGGTAGGACTCCATCGCGCGCCAGAACTCAAAGAAGCGAGGGGACTGTCGGTAGGCGGCCGAATAGATCTGCGCCGCCTTCGCGTCCGCCTGCCCGCGCAACTCCTCGGACGTGGCGTATGCTTCCGAAAGGATCGCTCGTTTCTCGTTTTCCATCTGTCCGAGCCATCGCTGTTTGCGTCCCTCTCCGTACGATCGAGAGGCCTGTGCGATCTGATTCCTTTCTGCGACCATACGATTGTAGACGCTCTCGGTCAGCTCATCGCTATATCGGATCTGGCGGATGACGATGTCGATGAGTTCGATGCCGAATTCGGGCGTCAGCGCTTTCGCGGCGGCGAGCATTTCGTTCGACAGCGCGCGACGGCCCTTGGTGACATCCGGCTGCTTCGCCTGGGTAGTGGTCAGGCTCGCGAGCTCCTGAATGCCTTCGAGGTCCTGCCCCTGCGCCGTATCGGTCGGAACCGCAACCCCGGGCCGCTCGTTTATGATGTTCGTGCTCCGAACTGCCTCGCGCAGCGGACTCCGTGAAATGACCGTCTTTATGGTGCTTTCAATGATGTCGTCGAGTCGCGAGTAGGCCTGCGTCATGGTAGTGAGGCGGCCGTAGAACATCACCGGGTCGGCGATGCGCCAGCGTGCGGTCGCATCGACCCAGATGAACTGGTTTTCCATCGTTGGGATCAGACTCGGGTCGCCGTCCCACGAGAGAATCTTATGAGAGTATGTAACAACGTTGTCGACTGCAGGAGACTTCAGGTGGAGGCCCGCCTTGTTCGTCGACGCCACGATTTCTCCGAACCGGATCACCACCGCCTGCTGCCCTTCGTTCAGAATGTAGAACGGCCCGAGCGAAAGGAAGAGGATCAAGACGATGCCGATTATGACGAGAGTCACAACTACCTTTTTCATCAGTTGCCTCCCTGCACGGCCGCTGTCGGTGTGGCCGGTTTCTTGTTCGGGAGATTCATCAGCGGGATGAAGTTGCTGAAATTTTTGTCGATCAAGCTTTCCCCGGTATTGTTCGCGAATACTGACTCGACCATTTCATAATAGAGACGGGTTCTTGTGGTATCCGGTTCGGCATTGTACTGCGTCAGCACGTCTTTAAAGCGCGCAACGTCTCCGGTCGAACGATTGACCCGCTCGGAAGCGTAACCTTTCGCCTGCTCGATAATCTGTTCCGCCTCTCCACGCGCCTTCGGGATTTCCTTGTTGAACGCCTCTTTTCCCTCGTTGATGAGCCTGTTCATATCCTGCGTTGCGCGGTTGACGTCTTCAAAGGCGTCCTTTACCGCACCGGACGGCGGAACGATATTGCGAAGCTTCACCGTGGTTACGGTGAGCCCCAGGCCGTAGGAGTTGAAGATCTTGTTCATCTCCTCCTGTCCCTGGAACTCGATAGTTGACCGCTGTTCGCCCATGACTTCGAGTATCGCACGGTCTCCCACCAGCATGTTTATTACCGACTGCGAAATGTCGCGGACGGTCTTCTGCTGATTGTCGACATGAAAGAGCCAGGCGCGGGCATCGGTGATTCGGTACTGAATCGTCCATTGGACATCGACAATATTCAGGTCGCCGGTGAGCATGGTGGATTCCTCCGAGTAGTCGAGCTTCGAGTAGACGGTATTGACTCCTGCGCTTTCGGTGCGAAACCCGAACGACATGTTCTGTATTACCTGCGTCGGCACATTGTAGTTCTTCTCCAGACCGAGAGGCATCTTCCAGTGTAGCCCCGGTCCGAGCGTGCGGTTGAACTTACCAAGCCTGAGAACCACGGCCTCTTCGGTCTGATCGACTACGAAGAAGCTTCCCCCCACGACCACCAGAGCAACGATTGCGATTATGATAAGCACAACAGTTCGTGGTTTCAGCGTAAATGGTAATTTCGGAATTCGAAATTGACTCTCCTGCATACGGCCTCCTATTGATTGTCACCTCAGGGCGACGACGGCTTGTCGCTTCCCGCGACACTGGCGACGACGGCTTGTCGCTTCACGGCGACGACGGCTTGTCGCTTCACGGCGACGACGGCTCAAAGATACCCTGGTGCGCCCGCACGGACTCGGGCGGACGCATGGTACCTATTGGTGAAAAGCTCGCTGATGTACTGGGTTGATACTTCACCCTAATCGTTTCCGGCGCGATGGTCAAGGACGCACCGCAGTCAGCGCGTTGCGCCGGCGGCCTCGAATATCCGCTTGCCTTGACAGCGCCGCGGCGTCTTTCTATAGTAATTTTCTCATGAGCAACACCAAGAAGCGTCTTATTACCTCGGCTTTGCCCTACGTGAATAACATTCCGCACCTCGGCAACCTCATTCAGGTGCTTTCGGCCGACGTTTTTGCCCGCTATTGCCGGCTGCGCGGCTACCAGACCCTCTACGTCTGCGGCACCGACGAATATGGAACGGCAACCGAGACCAGAGCGCTGGAAGAGGGAATTACCCCGCGGGAGCTCTGTGATCGCTACTACCGGATTCATGACGACATCTACCGCTGGTTCAATATTTCCTTTGACAAATTCGGCCGGACTTCTACTCCCGAGCACACAAAGATAACCCAGAGCATCTTCCTCGACCTGCACAAGGCCGGTTTCATTGTCGAGCGCACAATTCAGCAGCTCTACTCCGAAAAATCGAGCATGTTTCTTGCGGACCGCTACGTTCGCGGCACCTGCCCTCACTGCGGCTACACCGATGCCCGTGGAGATCAATGCGAAAACTGCGGAAAGCTTCTTGACCCGGCCGATCTTATCGAGCCGCGAAGCATCATCGACAATTCACGCCCGGTGATGCGGGAGACCAGTCACCTCTACATCAATCTGCCCGCTATCCTGCCAAAACTGGAAAAGTGGATGGAAGATGCCGCGAGTCGTGGAAACTGGTCGCGGAATGCGACGCAGATGACGCAGGCCTGGATCCGCGACGGGCTCAAGGAGCGGTCGATCACGCGCGACCTGAAGTGGGGGATTCCGGTTCCGCTGGACTCCTACAAGGATAAAGTTTTCTACGTTTGGTTCGACGCGCCCATCGGATACATTTCGATTACCGCGAGCCTCACCGACGAGTGGGAAAAGTGGTGGAAAAACCCGCACGAGGTCGAGCTATTCCAGTTCATCGGGAAAGACAATATCCCGTTTCACACGGTGGTGTTCCCCTGTTCGCTATCTGGGGACCGGTCGCGACTGGACAATGCTCCACCACATGAGTTCGACCGAGTACCTGAACTACGAAAGTGGGAAGTTCTCCAAGAGCAAGGGAGTGGGCGTCTTTGGAAATGATGCGATGGAGACGGGTATTCCCGCCGATGTCTGGCGATTCTACATGTTCTACAACAGGCCCGAGACCTCCGACAGCCTGTTCACATGGGCGGATTTCCAGGAGAAGGTCAACGGCGAGCTGATCGGAAACCTTTCAAATCTGGTGAATCGAACGCTCACCTTCGTGAGCCGTTATTACGACGGGAAAGTTCCCGACGCACCCACCGATGCCGAACGGCAAGCGAACGTCTACCCGGGATCGGCTCAATTCTGGCCGGAGATTCGCAAGGCCGAACAGGAGATCTCCGAGCTTCTCGAAGCGGCTGGCTTGCGCGACGCTTTTCGCAGGATCTTCCTGCTCTCCTCGTATGGAAACCGAATCTTTCAGGCGGCCGAACCGTGGAAGATGCGGACCGAGAAACCGGAGTCTGCCGGGGCCCTCCTCCATGATTTGGTTCATCTGGTCCGGGATCTGGGCGTGCTTATCGCGCCCTACGTACCGGAAACCTCGGCGCGCATCGCGGCATTTCTCGGCAAATCGGCGCTTGACTGGAGCGCGATCGGCGGTGACGGTATTGCCTCGACTCCCGAGTCGCGTGTGGCGACTATCTCGTCGCCGGAGATCCTGTTTCGCCAGATCGAGTACGACGAGATGATACGGCTCCGTGACCGTTTCGCCGGGACCCAGGCCGAGCGGAAAGAGGATGAGTCCAGGCGACAGGAAGAGGCCGAAATCGAGTGGCGAACTCTCCCGCAGAGGTTTGCGGAAAAAATTGAGCTGCGAGTCGCGAGAATCACGAAAATCGAACGTCATCCAAAGGCTGACAAGCTCTACATCGAGTCCATCGACCTCGGAGGGGAACAGCGGACGATTGTTTCCGGGCTGGTACCCCACTACGCCGAGGAAGAGCTTCTCGACCACAGTG
>CAWHUY010000016.1:0-25857 GCA_963832675.1 uncultured Spirochaetota bacterium
CCATGTCAGTGTCCTCCGTCCGGTGCGTCGGCAAGCTCCGCTTCCTTGCGCCCGCAGGACCGATTGTAGGCAAGGGCGAGAAGGAAGGCCAGTATGATGAGGCCAAATCCGTACACAACAGCAAAGTTCAAACCGCCGAGGACTGGAACCGCCATGAGCGTTGGGCTCACCAGATTGATGACCACAAACCCGACATAGACGACGGAATAGATCAGGAAATACAAAACCCCCAGTCGACGCTTGTAGAGAAAGGCTGGATCTCTGCCAGCAGGAGCTGCCGGTTCATGCAACATCGTTAGTTCCTCCCGTTTTGCGATTCCAGAGTGAGATTAAGCTGTTGGTAGATGGAGCATTGTCCCACGGGTTTCCCCATAACGCAAGTTATTTGTTTTCGTTTTTCGGCGGACGCCGCGGCACAGCCTTGGAATGCCGCCCCGCTTGGTGTACGATTGCCGGAATGAGCGGGACGACCTTTCGAGTCAACCTGCATTGTCACTCAACCGTGAGCGATGGCGACCTCTCCCCGGCGCAACTTGCGACCTATCTCGCTCGCAACGGCGTGCGCTACGCCGCGCTGACCGACCACGACAGGGTCGACGGCCTCGAAGCGTTCAAGGTTGCGGCCGCCCGTCTGCGGGCTCGGCGTGCTCTCGGGCATTGAGTTGACGGCGACGCTTCGAGGCCGCGAGATCCACATCCTGGGATACGGAGTGGATGCCGAGCATCCTGCGCTGCAGGCGATCGTCGATGCGGCCAGGAAGCGATCGGACCCGAGCCTGAAGACTTTTCTGGCCCACGTCGGATCCCGCTCATCAGCCACCCGGGCGGCACAACAACCTCCGAAGGCAGCCGAGGTCATTGCGACCATTCATGAGGCCGGCGGCGTCGCCTCGTTTGCCCATCCCCTCACCTCCGTGGATGGGTTGGACGAAGCCACATCATTCACCGAGGAGCTTAGCTCCTGCGGTCTTGATGCACTTGAAGCTCGCTACGCTCTCTACAGCCGGGCGGAGCAGACGGGACTTGAAGAACTCGCGGACCGGCTTTCCCTGCTCGTCACCGGCGGGAGCGACTTCCATGGACCGGAACGCAACGGGGAGGCTCCACCGTTCGTGGAATTTCCTGCCGAGCGCTGGCGTCCGCTCCGCGACGCGGTTTTGCGAACCGGCGATGCAACTCCCGTGCCTGGCGCAGCGGCCCCACCGGAGCCGAAACGCAGACGTGGGAATCGAGTCCGACGGCCTCATCCGGTTGCCCGAATTGCCGCGCCCACGGCTGCCGCGATACTCCTGTTTGTCGTCGCGATTTTCGGCATCGTCCTGCCGGGTTTCGAACGGGTGCTGCTCGATCGCAAGAAGGAGATGATTCGCGAGCTGACTCGCTCGGTTCACAGCATGCTGACTCAATATGAAGCAGACGTGCAGCGTGGCCAGGTAACTGAGGAGGCCGCCAGAAGAAGCGCCATAGAGCACCTTCGCGGTCTCCGATACGGTCCTGACGGACGGGACTATTTCTGGGTTACCGACCGCCGCCCGGTGATGATTGTCCATCCCTACCGGCCGGATCTGGAGGGAACCGACGTCGGAGAATACCGCGATGCCTCGGGAAAGCAGGTGTTTCACCTTTTCCTCCAGGCGGTTGAGAAATCGGACGAGGGCTACGTCGAATACCTGTGGCAATGGCAGGACGACGCGAGCCGAATCGTTCCGAAACTCTCATTCGTGAAACGGTTTGATCCCTGGGATTGGGTTATCGGTACGGGGATCTACCTTGACGATGTGCACGCGGAGATCCGGAGACTCGAAAGCAATCTCCGTGCTCTTCTGGCCATCATTGCCGCAGCCGTGACAGTCCTCGTCCTTTTCATCGCTCAGCAGGGTCTTTCCGCCGAACGGTCTCGGCAGGCGGCGCAGGCCTCGCTGACTCAAGCATACGAACGCTATCGCACGCTTTCGGAGTCCCGCACCGAGGGACTCATAATGACTATCGACGGGGCGTGCACGTTCGCGAATGAAACGGCCCGAACGCTTCTCGGATATTCGGAGGACGAGATTCAGCCTCCTGCGTGTTTCGGACATCGTCGGCCCAAGCGGGGCCGAAGAGCAGGCTCTGGAACGATTTGTCGATACCCTCGCCCGCGGCGGATCCTACCAGTGCATACTCAAGCGCAAAGATAGCTCCCTTGCGGAGGCCCTTCTCGCCGCTTCCCCCTTCGAGCTCGGCGGTCGACGAGGGTCAATATTGTCGCTCCGGCCGATCCCCACCGTCAAATCCGACGCTCCGCTATCTTCGACATTTCCGGGTGAATGGCCGGCGGCGCTCCCGGTGGGCCTCCTGCGCCTGCGATGGAACCCGGATGCCGAAATCCTCTGGATCAATGCGGAGGCTATTTCCCTCCTGGGTATTGCGGAGAAGGAGACTGCAATCGGGAAGAAGTTTTTCGACCTGGTGGATGTCGCGGAAACCCCGACCTCCGTGCTCTCGCGGCTCGGAGGTCGTGGCGGCATTGCACTGACCGGCCGGGTCATGAAGGTGTCCGGCCGCGTTCTCAAGGCGTTGATCGTGACGGTACGCGACCCGGTCGGCGGAGCCCGCCACCTGGACGGCGCTCTCGTCGATGTGTCCGATGAAATCGCTGCGGCGAGAATTTCTGAGTCTGTCAGCAGGGGCATGGAATCGGTTCCGCTCTTCCTGGGACAGACCGTAGGGGATCTCAGCAGGCAGGTACCCTGTTGTCCCCTGGATGCGAGCATGGATGAGGTCTCCCGACTGGCACGGGGAGGCTGCGCGGTGGTCACCGGACCGGCCGGAGAGCCGCTGGGAATCATCGAGTCCGGAAGCATCGAGCGGGCGTTGGCGAGCCGAACAACGGGAATAGGACGAGAGTTGAAGGCTCACGAAGTGATGGAGGCACCAATAGTGCGGCTGCCGGCAGACGCGTCGCTCTCCGAGGCACTCCGCCTTTTCAGCTGCACAGGACGCTCCACGTTGATCGTTTCAGGGTCCGGCGGATCACAGTTGCGTGCTCTGAAAGATCACGATTTCCTCCCCGCCCTGCGTGACGCACTGTGGACGCTGCGGGAAGAAATCGGAGCCAGCGCCAGCTTGGCCGATTTGCGAGCTCTCCGCAGCAGACTGACCGACGTTGCGCTTCTTGGGCTGAACAACGGTCAATCGGCTGCCGCGGTCATGAGAGGCCTGTCGGAGCTCTCAGACCTCCTCGTGCAAGCGTTGATAGATCGGGTCCTCGACGAGTTGGGACCGGCGCCGGGCCGATTTGCCTTTCTCGTCCTCGGAAGCGAGGGTCGTCGCGAGATTGCCCCCGGCTCGGATCAGGACAACGCGCTGGTGTACGACGTCCCGGATGGGCCGGCACGTGCTGCGTCAGACTACTATGCGCGGCTTGGCGATCGACTTTGCGTCGAACTCCAGAAGATGGGACTTCCGGCGTGCCCCGGCGGCATCATGGCATCGCGCGCCGCCTGGCGGGGAGATCTCCCGTCCTGGAAAAAACGGCTTGCGGGATGGGTTGCCGAACCCAACCCAAACGAAGTTCTCGAGCTGTCGATCTTCCTGGATTTCCGCGCGCAGGCCGGTGATCCCGCCCTGGCGCGCGAGCTGAGGGCTCATCTCGCCTTATTGATCAGGAACTCACCAGCATTCTTGCCCTTTCTAGCCCGAAACGTGGCCGAACGCGGGCTGCCTGGATTTCCGCGTACCGGCGTGCTTCGAGAAATCGTCCGTGACAGCGGACAGTCTGTCGAGCTCAAAGCCGTGATGGCACCCATAGCAGGCTGCGCCCGTGTGCTCGCTGTCGCCGGCGGTCTGGAAAACACCAATACCCTCTCTCGTCTATCCAGCCTTGATTCATCGCGGGCTCTCAAGAGCGCCGATCGCCGGGAAATGGAAGCGGCATACGAGTTCCTGCTTTCGCTCCGTCTGAGTTCCAGAATCCGGGCCTCCGCGCGGGGGCTCGAGCCGCACGATGGCCTGCCGCTCGCCGGGCTGACTCACGCCGAAGAGGTCCGCCTCCGCCACGCCCACGAACAGGCCGGTCTTGCTCAACGTCTACTCGCCTACGAGTTCCTCGGCGCTGCGCTCTGAGGACAGGTGATGTCTCCACCGGTGACTCCGTCTTTGCCGGGGAACTGCCCTGCGCGGACGGAATCCCGAGGCGCCGGCCTGTTTCAGCTCCCGGTCGATTTCAGTTGGCCGGTAGCGTCGCCGGCAATCATCAGCGTTCGGGTGGGAAATGCAAACTCGATGCCAAGTTCCTCGAACCGTTCATAAATCTCGAGGTTTACCTGCTGCTGGATATCCATGTAGTGATTGTATTCGGCACTGAGCACGTAGTAGACCACTTCGAAATCGAGACTCGAATCGCCGTACTTTGCAAAATGAGCCCGATCGAATTGGGTGCGTGGATCGGACCCGATTGCCGCACGGATGATTTCGGGGATCTGACGAAGAAGCTTGCTGCCGGTGTCGTACGTTACACCGATGGTGAACACGATTCTCCGGCGTTCCATCCGTTTGTAGTTGCGGACGCGGGATCCGGTGAGAATTGAGTTTGCAACTATAATCTGTTCGCCGGAAAGCGATCGGATCCGGGTGGTCTTCAGACCAATTTTCTCGATGGAGCCGAGCACGTCATCGAAAATGAGGAAGTCCCCGAGCTCGAACGGTCGATCAAGCAGTATTACAAAATAACTGAACAGGTCCCCGAGCACCGCCTGGGCCGCAAGCGCGACCGCAATGCCGCCGATTCCGATTCCGGCGATTACCGTGGATATCTTGAACCCGAGATTGTCGAGCAGGAACACGATACCCACAGCCCAGATCGCCATATTCAAAATGGCGACAAGAGGACGCAGACGGTTTGTCCCGCCTTCACTGCTTTCCACGTAGTGCTTGAACGCCGAGGATGCAGCGACGACAAGGAACCGAACCACAAGCCAGGTTGTCAATACGATGAAAATCGAACCTATCGCAACGGCGTACTGTTCGGGAGGAGCGAGAACGCGTATCGCCACGTAGAAGGCGCCGACGTAGAGTCCCGGAATGACAAATCGTCGCACAAGTGTCAGAAAGAATGGCGCATCCAACTTCTGTTGATCGGTCGCTTCGCCCGTCGCGACTGCACGACGGGAATCACGGTGGATCAGCACGCGGCGAAGGATCTCGAGAACCAGAATCGCCCCAACGAGTATGATCACCGCTACCAGGTAGTCAAGAATCTTCCGCCCGAGAATCGGCGTCTGCAGAAATCCAGCCATGTTACCCCCATTTGGATTGGCTAGTACAAAATATAAGGCAAAATCTCACTTTCGTCGGCTCGTATTGCTTCACTATTGTTGCGCCTCGCGCAGATCCTCTTCCCGGCGCGTGGCCCTGATCCGCCGGATCCTCCGCAACGCGAGGGCAATGATGTTTTGCGCGGATATATACTGATCGATTGCCGCGATTGTCTGCCGGTAACCGATTTCTGCCGCCTCTGTGCCTCTCCAGAATTCCCAGACATCGATTTCACGCATGTCAAGCTCTATCAGCAGATCCGGCCGCGCGAGCCTGATCTCCTCGCGATTGCTCTCGATACTCATGACGGCGAACGATTTTGTGAGCAGCTCGATCAGACCCGGAATTCCGACCCGGGCTGCAAGTTCTGTCGCTGCTGCAGTCGCATCGTCGGTCGGTTCTTCGTTGTTCCAGGGAAACCTGGCTTTGATCCGCTCCCATAGCTCCCGGTTTTCGACGCGACGTCCTGCCGGAGAACGCTGGATCTCCGTGGTCGCCCACGCATCGGTGGTCTGTCTTCCGTGAACGATGTTCGCGCCGATCAGCATGCGCGGCCTGAAGCGGTTCAGCACGGTCAACGGGAGGTTCTTCCGCAGTCCGCCGTCCACCAGGTGACCGCCGTTCGCGCTCACCGGCTCGAATATTCCCGGGATCGAAATACTCGCGCGAATCGCGTCAACCAGATCGCCTCGATCGAAAAAGTACCCGGTGCCGGTGTGGATATCGACGGCCGTGGCGAGAAATGGTATCGGAAGGTCCTCTATTCGGACCGTTCCGACCAGCCCGCGCAGCATCTCCTCGATCCTATCGCCTGCAACAAGGCTGCCCCTGCCCCAGTTGAGGTCAATGAGCTTGCGAAACTCACTCTGATCGATATCCGACAGGAAGGAGGTCAGCTGGTCGACACTTTTCCCCGATGCGTAAAGACCTCCGATAATCGCGCCGGCACTTGTGCCGGCGATGTACGCAGGCGCAAGCGCACGCTCCTCCAGGGCACGGAGCACTCCCACGTGAGCCAGCCCCTTCGCGGCACCGCCGGCGAGGCCAAGTGCTATTCCACCTTTTTCGTTGTTCATCGTGAATACAAGGTACTCATTGTCCCCTCCGCCGACACAGTCGCCCCGCGCGCGATGACTTCAGTGGCGGACTCCGACTGCTGCCCGAAGATCTCGCGTGCGAGCCGCACCGCGTTGCAGTCGAATGTCACTCGATCGAAAATGCCGGAATTACTTGAAGATTCGTGAATCACATTCCCGAACAGATCAGGTTCGGCGATACGCAAGGATCAGTATTGCGCAGCCGAAAGTCACCGACAGGTCGGCGGTATTCAAGATTCCGGTTCGGATGCTGCCGATGCCGAAGCTCATGAAGTCGACGACCGCCCCTGCGCGTATTCGATCCACGATGTTGCTCAGTCCCCCGCCTATTATGGTGGCACCTGCTGCCGCGCGCAGCATCGAACCGGACGGAGTCGCATACAGATAGATCGCACCGGCAGCGAGGAGCAGAAGCGGAAGATAGCCGAGAAGGATTGCCCGATACGGTTCAGGCAATTGGGAGAGCATGCTCAGGAATCCGCCCTGGTTCTGAACGTAGGCGAATACGATCGTCCCTTGAAAAAGCTCAACCGGAGGTTACCCCTGGAGCTTCTCGCGCGCCATGCCCTTCGTCGCCTGATCGCAACTATTTGGCCGGTGATCTCGGCGCGTTCTTGACCCGCTGCAGGAGAGTGTGCTGCTGCCTTACCGGCCGAAAAAACGACGACGCAGCGTCCGGCGGGAAAATTCGCGCAGCAGACCTTCCGCATGCAGAATGGCTCGCGGAACGGTAGCGTTGCCCTGGATGCACCTGCGTCACCATATCGATACGGTTATCAGTTTACCACATATCCGCCGCCCTACCCCGATTTCGCCGATCCTGCTACAATGCCGCTGCGATCCTGATCGCCCTGCAATTATATTCGGAAGTGATTTTTCCACTCGGCCCGACTTCAGGCAGAAGAATAATGGGACATGGGATACCGCCGAAGGGAGGCGAAACCCACATGTACACGCTGCTCGCAGCGATAACCGGCGGTTTCGTCGCACTGATGATCCAGCTCAATGGCGATCTCCAGCTCCGCGAGGGCGCTTTGCCCGCGCTTTTGGCAATTCATCTCTCGGGAGTTCTCGCAGCTTTCGGCTACCTGGCCGTCGCACGGCGCGGCAACCCCAAACGCGCTTCGAAGCTGCCCCTGGTTCGCGGATCGGCGCCGTTCTGGTTTGTCTCAGCCGGGGCGTTCGGGGCGGTCGTTGTGTTTCTGAGCAGCGAAATCTACGCGCGCGGCGGCGTACTTCTCACGTTGAGCGGGACACTTGCGGGGACCACACTTCTCGCCCACCTGCTGGAAGGCACGAAGTGGTTCGACGGAAGGCGCTCGCCACCTCTTCAGCGGCTGATTTCGCTGGCGCTTATCCTGCCGGGCAGCCTCCTGATTGGCCTTCGAAGCGGTGCAGGTATTCTCTGGATTCTGCTTTCGTGGGTTCCCGGAATCGTTCTGATGGCACAGTCGATGATGAACAGCAGAAATGCGCTCCGGTACGGACAACCGCAAATGGTGGCGCTGAACTATCTCTCTGCACTTGCCGTTCTCATCCCGGTTGCAGCTCTCGGAGGTGTTCTCACCGACCGTGCCGCCGCAAAGCTCCTGTCCGCGCCGCCGGCGCTGCTATTGGGAGGTGGGCTCCTGGGGGTAATCGTTGTCGCCCTGTCCACGATGCTTTTCAACCGGACCTCGGCACTGAGGGTGGTGCTTGGAGTCTACACGGGACAGCTTGCCGTCGGAGTCCTGCTCGACCTCATGTCTGGTGTCCCGGTTGAGGGGGAGAAGATTCTCGGAATAGTTCTGGTTGTGCTCGGACTGGCCTCCGAGCAGTTGCACCGGTTGTGGCGGGCCGGGAACAGACAGCCGTAGTGACAAAGTTCTTTACCCGAACGATCATTCGGTATATACTATTTTACGTGACACATCGGATATCGTCGGTCCAACCGGACCACCCGCCACAAAAAGACGTCTACTGCCTCATAACCGGCGCAAGCTCGGGCATCGGACGAGCGATCGCAATCGAGTGCGCCCGCATGGGCATGAATCTCTTCCTCATCGCTCTTCCCAAAAGCGGTCTGCCGGAGACGGGGCAGCGCCTGTCGAATGACTTCGGAGTTCACGTCGAGACGATGGAGTGCGATCTCACTTCGCCCGAATCCGCGGGTGAAATTCGCGACCGGGTTCGTTCCGAAGGGATTCGGCTGCGGATGCTCGTAAACAATGCCGGCGTGGATCTTGCCGGACGCTTCGACGACCGATCGCTCGAGGATCACGAACAGATGATCGCGCTGAACGTCCTCGCAGTGACCCGGCTGACCTACCTTCTCCTGCCGGCGCTGAAAAGAGTACCGCGATCTCACATTCTTAATGTTGCCAGCGCAGCGGCCTTTTTCCCGATGCCCTATAAGCCCATTTACTCGCCGACGAAGACTTTTGTCATGAACTTCACCTTCGCCATCCGGGAAGAATTGCGCGAAAGCGGGATCGGGGTGAGTGTGGTCTGCCCTGGTGGAGTAGTGACAAACGAGGACGTGCGGAAACGGATTGAGCTGCAGGGTTTCTTCGGGCGACTCTCATCGATGGAACCGGAGGTCCTTGCGCGTTATACGCTGCCAAGGGTATTCCGCGGTCAGGCGCTCATCGTGCCGGGCTGGTTCAACAAGCTCTTTCAGGTTCTCGGATGGATTGTCCCACTGCCGATCCTCCTACCCTACATTCACCGCCGCTTTCGGCGGGACGAAGCGCTGCTCCGCGCTCGACCAAATACCGTTGCATAGGAAAAAGGCGGCCTCCCGGGCCGCCTTTTTTTTCGCAAATCGGCGGGTAACCGTCAGACTGTTGCGCGGGAAGCTGAAATACCGGTTCCTGTGCGCGCGCGCGGATAGTACATCAATACGAGAATTCCGCCGAGGACGGTAAGAGCGGCGAAGATGATCAGCGTGAGAAGTTGAAGCGGCTGGCCGAAAGCGAGTCGCAGCAGTTCCCCGAGCGTGACCGCGAGCCCCACAATCGTGTAAATCACGAGAAGGATGCCCGCCAGCATTTCACCGCCGGACCTTTTGCCGATAACCCGGATCGCCGCGATAATCGACAAAGGCAGCACGAATATCAGGTCCAGCACAAATGTCGCATGCCCTACAGGCCGTACGGAGGAGGTGATCCCACCAATGACACCGTAGGACCACAGCGGTACCAGACAGGCGGGAACGAGAATCAACAATACCGCGATCGCGATCGGCAGGGCGCCGTAAAGCTCGATTGCGCGAAAACCGTCCTTGTCCAGAAGCACATAGAGGCCAATGATCGTGAAGACGCTGATCCCGGCGATGATGATGTAGAGCGGGAACAACGGATCGTAAACTCCGTCGATTGCATACTGCCCATATGCGAACAGCACGTAACCGAGTACGGCGATCCACGTCGGTCCTGCGGGACGTGATCCGTGCCGCACGCCGCGCATCAGGCCGATCAGAACGAGCGCCGCGAGGATAGACACGATATCCTGCCCCAACGCAACGGGTACAAACGGTTCCCCGGCGAACGGTTTGTACATTCCTGAGTTAATAACACCCCAAACGGCGGCGATGACAACGAGAACCGCGACGATGGTGGTTGTTACGTAGTAGGCTCGAGCTTCATTTCTATCTATCATGGTAACTCCTCCCTCTATATTTTCTCCCATTTGGGTCGAAGTTACCACATAAAAACTCCAAAACAGGCCGTAACGAGCCTGCAATCGGCTAAGTCGGAAGCGTATCTGCGGCCTGCCTCTCCGGCGGCGCTCCAAAACTTTCGATATATTCGAGCGATTGATGACGGAAATAGGTATTGTAGAGCTCCGCGTAGTGGCCGCCGGCCGCGAGCAGCCCGTCATGAGTGCCCTCCTCGATAATTTGTCCCTTCTGCAGTACGAGGATTCGATTCGCGGTTTTCACCGTTGAAAGCCGATGGGCGATAACGATTGCGGTTCGATTCTTCATCAGTCCTGCGAGACCCTCCTGAATCTGCGCTTCGGTGAACGGATCTACGCTGGCCGTCGCCTCATCGAGAATGAAGATCGCCGGATCTTTCAAGAGCACGCGGGCCAGCGCCACAAGCTGGCGCTGGCCGAGCGAGATGGAAGCTCCCCGCTCGCCGGTCTCCGTGTCGAGCCCGTTCGGCAGGTCGTTCAACCAATCCCCGCGGCCGACATGCGCCGCGGCGGCAAGGACATCCGCCTCGGCAGCTTCGGCGTTTCCATACCGGATGTTGTCGGCGACGGTGCCCGAAAACAGAAACGGATCCTGTGGAACAAGGCCGATGTACTTGCGGTAATCAGCGAGTTCCAGCGATCGAATATCGCGGCCGTCGATGAGGATCTCCCCGGATTGATACTCATAGAACCTCGCCACCAGCCGCGCGATACTCGACTTCCCGCACCCGTGTGCCCGACGAATGCAACAGTCTCTCCGGGCTCTATGCGCAGCGAAAAGTCGGGGAGAACAATCTCTTTGTCGTTGTAGGCAAACCGGACGTGACAGAACTCCACTCCACCGCGAAGCTCGGGAACCGGCAAAGCCCCGACCTGCTTAACAACAGGTTCGTTATCGATGAGCGCGAAGGCACGTTCAGCGGCCGACAGTCCGTCCTGGAACTGGCTCCAGAAGCTCGCGATGCTGAGAAGGGGCCACCAGAAAAATCCCACCGCCTGCATGAAGAGGTACCAGTTGCCGGGCGTCATACCAGCCGACACCGCGGGTCGCAATTCCTCCCGTATAGGCGAGCAGACCGGTCCCGACTCCCGCGGCTATCCCCATCACCGGAAAAATCAGATTCATCACGATTCCGCGTTGCAGCCCGACGCGGTACGCGAGCCGATTGTTTTCCAGAAAACCGCCAAATAGCGTCTTTTCCTGTCGGAAGGTCTTCGCCACCATGATCCCGGAGATCGACTCCTGGATGTGCGCATTGATCACGGCTGTCGCCCGTCGCGCCTGCTGAGTGACACGACGCGCAATCCGGCGGAAGCTGAGCGCAGTGACAACCGCGAGGGGAGCCATGGCGATAAGGATTAACGTGAGCCACCAGTTTATCGAGAAGAGCCAGATTCCCAGGATTGCGACCAGAAGAAACTCGCTCAGGAATTCGATGACGAGGGTCACGGTGTTGGAAAAGTCCTGGGTGTCGGAGGTGATGCGGCTCACCATCTTCCCGGACGGGTTTTCGTCGAAAAAGGACATGTCGTGTCGGACCGTCTTCTCGAAAACGTCGCTTCGGAGCTTCAGCACTACGTCACCCACCATCTCTGCGGTGAGCTTTTGCCGCACATAGTTGAAGACCCACGCGAGAACACCGAGAACCAGCACCGCGCCCGAGAATAGGCTGATAGTGGCGATGTCGGGCCGACGGCTTATTATGTCGATCGCCCGCGAAATGAGGATCGGCGCCGCAGTCCCGGCCACAGAGTTGAGCGTAAGCGTAATCGCCACCAGGACCATCTGCCGGGTGTGCGGTCGGAAATAGTCTACGATCCGGCGCACCAGGGCGCGGTCGGAGTAGTGACGGTCGTAGGATTCAGTTTCAAGCCCGTCGAGAATAAACCCCATGAGAACCCCTATAGCAGAGCGAATATTCGCTGGTAGTCGCCGCTGCGCGCGAGTAGGTCGTCATGGCCGCCCTGATCGACAACCTCGACCGCCACGGAGCACCAGAATGTGATCCGCCCAACGGATCTGGCTGAGCCGGTGGGTAATGATAAAAGTCGTCCGTTTCTGCGCGATGCGCCGCATCGCCTGCTGTATCTCGTCTTCGGTGCGGCTGTCAATTGCGCTGGTGCTGTCGTCGAGGATGAGAATTCGCGGATCGGTGAGAAACGCCCGGGCTATGGCAATCCGCTGTTTTTGCCCGCCGGAAAGCGTCACGCCGCGCTCCCCGATTTCAGTTTCATACCCATCTTTGAAAGAGCGGATGAAGGCGTCCGCCTGCGCCTCTTTCGCCGCTGTTTCAATTCGCGCGAGACTGGCGTCCTGAACGCCGAAAGCTATGTTTTCGCGGATTGAAAGCGAGAATAGAAAGACATCCTGCTCGATGAAGGAAATCTGGGAACGGAGGCTTTCCATGCTCCATTCGCGCACGTCCACCCCGTCGATGAGAACTGCGCCCTCCTGGACATCGAAGATGCGATTGATCAATCGGGTCAGGGTTGTCTTGCCGGAACCGGTCTGCCCCACAATCGCCACCGTCTGGCCGGGTTTCGCAGTGAAGCTCACGTTGGTCAGCACCGGTTTTTCGTCGAAAGCGAAGCTGACGTTTCGGAACTCGACGCGGCCTTCGATGTGTGCGCCGCGGCCCGCGCTGTTCTGATCCATTTCGCTTTTGTAGTTGATGAACTCCAGTATGCGGCCCGCGCTCGCGATTCCTATTTGAACCAGGTTGAATGAAAACAGGGAGATGAAGGTGGAGAAACGGAAGGTCCCGAAGAGCCCCATAAAGGCGATGACCTGTCCGAGCGAAATCGCACCCTGTTTCCACAAAAGAAGTGAATGGAAGAGCGCCGCACCCCAGCAGAGGGCGAAAGCCATCATCGGCCAGTAGCGCGCTTCCACAATACCCTGTTTCACGAAGTAGTCGCGGAAGGAGCGCGCGTTGCCGGTGAACTTGTTCCACTCGTGGCGTTCCTGCACATTGCTCTTCACAACCTCGATCCCGCTTATCGCCTCCGCGAGCGAGGAGTTGAGCACGCCGAACTGCTCCCGCTGACCGATGCTGACCGGGGTGAGCCTTTTGTTGTAGTCCCAGAGCGTGACTGCCAGAAGCACCAGAAAGATTGCCGGAACGAGGCCGAGCACAGGGTCGATGGTGAGGATCATAAAGAACGGAACGACCATCGCCAGCATTGAATCGACAATGAGCATAAGCCCGGGGCTGAACATGAGGTTCAGCATGTGCATGTCGTTGGTGGCACGTGCCATGATGTCCCCGACGCGCTGCCGACCGTGGAAAGTCTGGCTTTTACCCAGCAGGCTGCCGTAAAGTTCTTCCCGACTGTCCCGTTCTATCCGCTGGGCGAGAAACTCCACTGCGATGTTTCTTGCCACGCCGGTCAAGCCCTGGGTGATTGCCGAGCCGGCAATGAACGCTACCACCACGAGAAGATCGGCGGCCAGCCACCCGGCCTTTGTGATGACGTCAAATCCGTGCCCGACGTAGAGCTGTATGTTTCCGTAGGCGTAGTTGTTGATGATCGAGGTCAACACCACCACAATCGGGAAAAGCGGATGGCGCATCATGTGAGATACTATCCATCGAACCGGACCGGTTCGCGCGTAGCGGTATTCGTTGTCTACGTGAAACTCTTTTTTTTCCATATTGTCCAGCGGCCACGAAAAGTATGCGTAAATATAACGCCGGACCGATTGCGGGTCAAAGCGAACGCCAGGTCGCCATTTGCGGAAGCACTATCCGATGCCGCGGGCGTTGAGTATCGCAATGAGCTCGGACACTTCCCGGTCGATCGGCTTGCCCTCTGCCCGGTAGACCAGGTCGGCGGACGCGAAATACTTCTCGCTTTCGCGAGTCCACAAGAGGTGGATGTCCTCCTCGAGACTCTTGCCGCTGTTTACCCGCGGTCGATCGGCGAGCTCGCACCCGTCTCACGAGCTCAGCCTCGGATACCTCGAGAAGCACGACGACGCCGGATCCGCGCAGGACATCGACATTCCACTGGTAGCGAACGGTACCGCCGCCAAGACAGACGATCGATTGGTCCCGCCCGGCAAGATCTTTGCAGATGGCATACTCTAGCTCCCGGAACGGCAACCAGCCCTGTTCGGCGACAAGCCGATGGAACGAGTAGCCGAGGATGCGATTCATCTCCTCATCGAGGTCGCATGAGCTCCACCCGAGCTTTTCTGCAATCCTGCGCCCGATTGTCGTCTTGCCGGATCCGATCATCCCACTGAGGTAGACGTTCATTGCGCGCTCCCGGGGTCGCCGGTCGACCAGGCGGAATACATCTCGATCACCGAGCGGTATCGTTCCTCCGCCGCGACATAGCGGTCCAATTCTGAATCGTCCGGTTCGACCGGCGAGCCAAACCGGATCCATTCGCGAGTGAGAGGAACAAGAGATTCCACCGAATCGCTGAGCATCGCGGCACAGAAAAGAGCGGTGCCGCGGGCGGTTGCCTCCGGGTCCTCCAGGGGCAGAATAGCGCAGGCGCACGCGTCGGCCCGGATTCTGTTCCATAGCGCCGAACCAGACGAGCCACCGCCCGCCTGGATCGCCGGCACCGGAACCCCCGCCTCCCGGAGAATTCCCGCCATTATCCTTACCCGAATCGCGCTTCCCTCGAGAGAGGCGCGAAACAGGTGTCCGGCCTGGTGGTAGGGTCGAAGGCCCACGAACGTTCCCGCCACAGTGGCGTTCCAGAAGGGGGCACGCTCGCCGGTCAGCGAAGGAATCATGAGAAGTCGGTCGGTTCCGTCGGGAATCCGGGGACCATCGGAAATCCGGGTGGCGTCCGCTTCCAGCGCCTCAACCGGCATCTGTAGAAGTGCCGCGAGCCAGGAGACGGCCCCACCGGACATTCCCATTGCACCGCCTGCAAGCACCCCGCCTCCGGCCATCGCCGTGTTGCAGGTAATCCGCACATCCTGCATCGTTTGCGATCGCGAATCGATCTGATCCGGAGGCAGGTGAGCCATGAGCACATCCGTGGTCCCGCAAACGAGCGTCGCCGCGCGGTCGCCGCGAACGCGGCTGCGCAAGACACCACCGCCGTACATCGCCGCTGTCCCATCTGTTGCGCCGCGCACCACCGGCGTTCCTTCGCGGAGGCCCGTGATCGACGCTGCCTCCCGGGTCACCTTTCCGGCGGGACTCGCCGCCGATTCCGGGCGGGGAAGCAACTCGGGCCTGATGCCGACCGCCTCCCAAATCTCGGCAAAGCGGTCCGCTCTACCCGCGAGATATCCCAGAGAGTAGTCGGCGTGGGCGTAATCGGTGCCCGTCTGACCGGTGAGCCTGCGAACCAATTCGTCCTTGAGACCTATGACCGTAGCAATCGCGGGAAAGAAATCCGGCGCGGCACGCCGGAGGTGCATGAGGCGGGGAATCAGAAGTTCGGCGGTGGGAATGCGACCCGTGGCCTCGTGTATTGCGCGGTCGGAAATGATCGACCGGATCTTGGCCGCGTCCGTCGCCGCTCGTTGATCCATCCAGGTAACGGCGGGTCCGAGAAGCCGGCCGCCGGAGTCGAGAAAGACGTAGGCAAAGAAGGTGGAGATTCCAACCGCCTCAACCGGGCCTTCGGCCGACCCCCACCGCAGCAATGTTGCTACGAGCGGCCAAAGCCCCTCCACTTCGATTTCTGCGCCGCCGCGGTGGAACAGGGACGCGGGAACCGGCTCGCGCCGTTCGCCCGTGGCCGGCCCGCCGTCGAGCGGATAGCGCACGGCGCGGCAGGCGGAGGTCCCGCAATCTATAACCAGTATGGACATCTCCGCCGTTGCTCCGGAGTTATTGGCGTGCCGCCGACTTGACCGCGTCTACCAGAGCATGCGCGGCACCCGGATAGAGCCAGGTCGGAAAACTGCATCCCGGCGCAAGCAGCAGTCTGGTTCCGCCCCCCTGCGCGATACCTTCAAGAGCGTTCCGTGCCGCCTCGGCCGGTGTCACGCGAGTTGCCTTGTTCTTGTCGAGACCTCCCATGATCGTACCCGCGAACTTGCGCCGCATCTCGGGCATCGAAGGGTTCGACGGGTGACGGTCTTCATAAGAGATAATTGGCACGGGAAAGTCGAGAACATTGTCCACGTAGATTCCTTCGTCGTGGACATGGACCGTATTCATGGTGCCCAGCGTTTTTACGGCTTCAAAAACCTTCAGCGCGAACGGTTTGGCAAACTTCAAGTATCGGTCGAGCGGCATCTGCTTCTTTGACCCGAATGTGGACATGAAAATGCCGTTGCAGCCCAGCTTGAACGCCTCCGTGCAGTAGGCGATGATATTGTCAGATATAATGTCGAGCGCGTCGAGCACGGCCTGCGGCCGCGATTCGACAAGCTCGCCGAGGTGCTCGCCGACAAGATTGCGCAGAAGTACCTGCCAGGGGTCGAAGACTGTGTCAATGAAGTAGGTCTTTCCCGCGAGCTCCCGCGCGATAATGTCTATCGCCTTGAGCTGCTCGTTCCAATCCGAGAGCGCAATGTCGAATCGACCGATCTTCTTGAGGTCGTCGGCAGTTGCGAGCTCGAGCGAGCCTTTCGGCATCGGGTAGAAGTAGTCATTCATGAGCTTGAGCCAGTCCAGATCGTAATGCCTCAGAAACGCGAGCGAAAGGTCTGCGATCCTTTTACCGCCTTCATGCTGTACGCCGAAATGGTACCAGAAAGAGACCGGGGTCCGATCGACCTCTTTTCCCTCCAGGGTCCGGTCGATTCGTTCAGTTTTCGTCATCACCAACTCCCTTGTTACATTGTTGTTCATGCGATGCCCAGATACGCCTTGCGCACCGTATCGCTTTCCAGAAGATGCGCCGTACTGTTTTCCAGAGTTATCTTGCCGGTTTCGATCACGTAGCCGTAGGAGGCCACCTGAAGCGCGATGTTCGCGTTCTGTTCGACGAGCAGGATCGACTTCCCAAGCTTCTGAACCTCGACGATCAGATCGAAAATTCGTTCTACGAGAATGGGAGCAAGTCCAAGGCTCGGTTCATCGAGGAGCAGCATTCGGGGATCCGACATCAGTCCGCGCGCAATTGCGAGCATCTGCTGCTCGCCGCCGGAGAGTGTACCCGCCTCCCGATCCTTCATCTCGGCAAGATTGGGAAACACCGTGTAGGAGCGTTCCAGAAGCTGCTGAATCCGCGATCTGTCCTTCAATACGTAGGCTCCTGCTCGGAGATTCTCGTCGACGGTGAGCTCGGAAAAAACACGACGTCCCTCCGGAACATGCGCAATTCCCATCTCGAGAATGTGATCCGCGCGCTCATCGGAAATATCTCTTCCCTCAAACAGGATCTCCCCCGCGGAAGCGCGCATCAGCCCGCTGATGGTGGTCAGAAGCGTGGTTTTCCCGGCGCCGTTTGCCCCAATAAGCGTGACAATCTGTCCCTCTTCGACCGAAAGCGAGACGCTTTTCAGCGCGTTGATCTTTCCATAGTGGACGACAAGGTCCTTCACTTCCAGAAGCGGCACTACGCGTACCTCCGTTTTCCGAGATAGGCCTCGACGACTCGCTCGTCGCTCTGGATCTGCGCGGCGTTGCCTTCTGCGATTTTCACGCCGTGGTCTAAAACCGTTATCACATCTGCGAGGTTCATCACCAGTTTCATGTCGTGCTCGATAAGAAGGATCGTCAGCCCCTCCTGGCTGAGCTGACGAATGAACCCGTCCAGGTCCTCGGTCTCGCGATTGTTCATTCCGGCAGCCGGTTCATCGAGCAACAGAATACGCGGATCTCCGGCGAGAGCGCGGACTATCTCGAGCTTTCGTTGTTCACCGTACGGAAGATTCCGCGCATATTCGTCTTTCTTGTCGGCAAGCCCCACCTTTTCGAGGAGAGAGAGGGAAAGTTCGCGTGCCTGCAGTTCGTCGCGCTTGAACCGGCGGTTACGGGAGACCGCGGCCCAGACAAACTGCCGGTAACGGCCGTGCGTGCCGGCCATTACGTTGTCGAGCACCGACATGTAGGCAAAGAGACGGATATTTTGAAACGTACGGGATATCCCCAATTCAGAGATCTTGTGCGTAGAAAGATGCTCGATGTGTAACGGCCCCTTTCCCCGATCAAGGATGATCGTTCCAGAATCCGCCGGAATGATCGCCGTAATGAGATTGAAAAAGGTGGTCTTCCCTGCGCCGTTCGGACCGATGATCGCGTGGATCTTTCCCTCTTCCGCGGTAAGGTCGACTTCGTTGACGGCGGCAAGTCCGCCGAAACTTTTCTTGACTTTGCATATCTCGAGCAGATTTCGCAAACCGTCACTTGCGGCAATTCCATTGCCCATGGCAATACCGTCACTCATTGCGAAGCCTCCGGTCCCAGAGAGCGGGCTGCCGGCTTCTTTCGCTTGAACGAAAAGCCGATGCTCCCCGGAGCCCGCATGAAGATAGCCTTGACCCCGGCTATGCCTTCCGGTTTCACCACCATGACAACTATCAGCAACAGCCCGTAGAACACGGAGCGATACTGGGCGAGAAACCGGACCAGCTCAGGCACGACGATCAGAATGACGGCGCCAATGATCGGGCCGACTATCGATCCGGTCCCGCCAACGGCGACCATCGTGAGAATGAGAAAGGATTCGGTCACCGAAAACTGATCGGCGCTGATATAGGTCACAAAGTGCGCGTAGAACGCACCGGCAAGTCCGGCGAACAGACAGCCGATCGAGAAGGCGAGGATCTTGTAGCCAAAAACGGGAACGCCCATAGTGGCCGCGGCGGTCTCGTCCTCCCGAATGGCGACCCACGCGCGCCCGACGCGCGAGTGGTAGAGACGGTAGATTGCAAATACCGATAGTGCCATAAACGCCATGACCAGATAGTAGTACGAGGCGTAGCCTTTGAAAGTGAAACCAAATATTGCCGGCGCCGGAATACCCGGGATACCAAACGGACCTCGCGTGAGATCCGGCCAGTTCATGATGACGATGCGGACAATTTCCCCGAATGCGAGGGTTCCAAAAACCAGAAAGGTCTGCCGCAGCCGAGCCGTTGCAAGGCCGATGAACGCGCCGATGAGCGCGGCGAAAATCCCGGCGAGCGGCATGGTGACCCAGAAAGGAAGTCCGAGCCCCAGTGCCAGAATCGCCGACGTGTAGGCCCCTATGCCGTAGAAGGCGCCGTGCCCGAGGGAGAACATACCGGTGAATCCGGTGATGAGATTGAGACTGGACGCGAGAACGATGTAGATAAATACGAGAACCATTACCTGGATCAGGTAGGGGGTTCCCAGCGTAACCGGAAATACGA
Source organism: uncultured Spirochaetota bacterium (assembly GCA_963832675.1). Lineage (GTDB taxonomy): Bacteria > Spirochaetota > Spirochaetia > DSM-27196 > DATKUC01 > DATKUC01. The sequence continues at coordinate 19,336 of CAWHUY010000016.1, forward strand.
TCAGGAGTACGGCTCCGATGATCGAGAGGGAGAGACGGTAGCGCCTGGCAATTGATCCGATGGTTTCTTTCACTTCGCCTGCCCCCTCAAAGTTTGGATTTCTTTCCCAGTATTCCGTTCGGCCGGAACAGAAGGAAGATGATGAGGATGATGAAGGCGATGAAGTCCCGCCAGCCTGAAGAGATGAATTGAACGCTCAGGTTCTCGATGATGCCGAGGAGATATCCACCCAGAATCGCGCCCGGAATCGAGGTTATTCCCCCAAACACTGCGGCGGTGAATCCCTTGATGCCGGGGACGAATCCCATGGTCGCGTTGACCGCGCTGTAGTAAACCGCTCCAAGCACACCGACAAACGCTGCCAGCGCCCCGGAAAGGGAAAAGGCGACCGAGATAACGCGGTCGACATTTATCCCGACAAGACCTGCGGTCCGATAGTCCAGCGAAACTGCCCGGACACCAAGACCGATCTTCGTACGATAAAAGAAGAGCTGGAGCATGAGCAGCATCACAACGGCAATCACCACCATCAGCACCTGAAGCCAGGAGATGTTGGCGCCGCCGATGGCGATCGCGGTCTGGCTGTATACCGATGGCATGGCTTTTGTTTCTGCTCCGAAAATCGCGGTCGCGATCTCTTTGAGGAAGAAGGAAAATCCGATAGTACACACCAGTGAGGCGATATGCGGAACGCCGCGCAACGCCTTGAAGGCCACCTTCTCGATGAGCCACCCGAGTGCCCAGCCCACGACAAAGCTCGCCGCAAGCGCAAGCAGTAGGTTCTGCACGACATAGGTAAAAATGAGCCAGCCCGCGAATGCGCCGAACATGTATATCTCGCCGAGTGCGAAGTTCACCATTTTGAGCAGACCCCAGACCAGCGAAAAGGAGATTGCCAGAAGCGCAAAAAGGCTGCCCTGGGTTATCCCGTTTATCAGTTGCTGTAGCAAAACGGTCCCTAACACGGTCCCTCCTGACGCTGATCTCCGGCTCCGACCAGACCGAAGGCCGCGCGCGTACAATCGGTACCCGCGCGGCTGCAGCTCAATAATGAGGTCGTCGGAAGACTGAACGCTACTTGGAGTTGAAGATCTGAAAATCTCCGTTTATCACGCGAACTGCCTTATAGCTTTTGATCGCATCGCCGTATTGCGTGAAGGTGATGTCCCCGGTCAGCCCGGAGAAGTCTTTTGTCACCGCAAGCGCGTCCCTGATTGCCTTGTGGTCCGTGGAACCTGCTCGCTTGATCGAGTCGGCCAGCAGATACATTGCATCGTACGCGAGCGCCGCGTGGAAGTTCGGAGTGACGTTGTAGAGCTTTTCGAAACCCTTCACGTAGTTTTGAATTCGCGGCTCCGGATCTTTCGCGAAGAAACTGACGTTGGTGTAGAGTCCGTCAACCGCATCGCCGCCGAGCTTGATAAGTTGATCGGAGTAGAGCGAGCTCGGGCCAAGGACGGGAATGTCCCAACCGAGCTCCTGACGCTGCTTCTCGATAAGCGCGCCGTCGTTATACATGGCTGCCATGTAGAGTGCATCGGGATTCGATGCCTTGAGTTTCGTCAGTGCGGCCTTGAAATCCTTGTCGCCCTGGAAGAAGGACTCTTCACCAACGATCTTTCCGCCGAGCTGCTCGAAGTTTTCTTTGTAGAACTTCTGCGTGTCGACACCCCAATCGTTGTTGATATAGAGCACCGCCATCTTTTTGAACCCCAGCGTCTGATCGGCCAGCTTGGCCATGAAAGGCTGCTCATAAGCCTGGGTGCCGACGATGCTGAAGCTCCAGGGAGACCCCGGGGCGAACTTGGTGTGGCTTGCGGTCGGCGAGAGCTGCACCATGCCGGCCCTGTCGTAGATCGGCTGCGAGGCCATGCAGCAGGTGCTGGTGAAATCGCCGATCTCTGCGACGATGGTCGGATCGCTCACCCATTTCTGCGCGAGGTTTGCGGACTCTTTCGGATCGCCCTTCGAGTCTCCTACCGAGAGCTCGAACTTCTTGCCCAGCACACCGCCGGCCGCGTTGATTTCATTGATCGCCATTTCGACCGAGCGCTGAAAGTTTTTGCCATATTCGGCGTAGTCGCCGGTGATCGGCGCGGTGAGCGCGATGTGAATCGTATCGGTGGTCGCCGCCTCTTTTGTGCCGGATGCGAACAAGAGGCACTGCGAGCATTGCGTACAGAAGCGCAAGCACGAGGCCCGCTTTCCATAGTTTCATCGGATCCCTCCTCATTGAAGTGAATTGACGTCGCAACGGCCACTCCGACTGGCCGCCAGGTACGAGCTAATCATACACGCTGATATTAAAATGTGTCAATAATAATTGCAATTTTCGTGTAATGTCTATGTTATGTGCAGCGGAATTTCCCGTAAATCGACAGGATTTACACTAACCGTGCAATATTTGTTGACATCTTGTAACTCAGTTATATAATGATATCGAATAGTAACCAGGGAGCTTTCATGAAGGAAAGAATGCACTTCGATTTCAACCGCGTGATAAATCGCCGCTCGACGAACTCGGTCAAATGGGACTTCTGTGAGTGCTGTTTCGATGGAGACGACGTTCTGCCGATGTGGGTAGCGGACATGGACTTCATGGCCCCGCCACAGGTGGTGGAGGCGGTCCAGCGGGTGGCGAATCACGGCATCTACGGATACTCGGACATGCCGGACAGCTATTTCGACGCGATAGAATCGTGGGTGAAGCTGCGCCATGACTGGACGGTCAATCGGGAGTGGCTCTCCTACACGCCCGGCGTGATTACCGGGTTGAACGTGGCAATTCAGACCTTCACCCGCCCGGGCGATAGAGTAATCGTTCAGCCACCGGTTTACTCTCCGTTCTTTCATTCAATCGAGGGCAATGGCCGGGTACCGGTGATGAACAACCTCGTCTACGAGGACGGCCGGTACGCGATGGACCTCGATCGTCTTGAGTCGCAAATAGATGATCGCACGCGCATGGTAGTTCTCTGCAGCCCGCACAATCCGGTTGGCCGGGTATGGAGCAGGGATGAGCTCGAGCGGCTCGGCGAGATAGCCTGCAGGCGCGATCTGCTCATCTTCTCCGATGAAATCCACTGCGATCTCGTCTTTTCCGGCCGCAAGCACATCCCGGTGGCCAGTCTGTCACCGGAGATTGCCGAGCGGACAATCACCGGCATCGCTCCCAGCAAGACTTTCAACATTGCGGGGCTCAAGGCATCGGTCATTATCACACCGAACGAGAAGCTGCGGCGCGAATTCGACCGAGCGCAGGAGAACACTTTCGGCCTGTACAATGCAAACACGTTCGCTATTGCCGCGTCGGAAGCCGCGTACCGCCATGGCGGGCCGTGGCTCGATGAGCTGATGGGGTATCTCGACGAGAACGTCCAATTTACTCAGGAGTTCCTGCGAGAGCAGCTTCCGGTGATAACGGCGACCCGTCCGGAGGGCACGTTTCTCATGTGGCTCGATTTCAATGGACTTTCGATGTCCGCCTCCGAGCTCCATGACACGCTTCTGTGCGCGGGCAAAGTCGGGCTCAACGATGGTCGATCGTTCGGTCCCGGAGGTTCGGGATTCATGCGGCTGAATATCGGGTGTCCGCGATCGACCCTTACCGACGGACTTGCCAGAATACGAACCGCGTTCCAGGCGAAACTTACCCGGGCAGGAGCCGTGAGATGAAGCAACAGGAAATTGTCGAATTGGAGGACGTGACGCTCGGTCCCCGCCGCAACGGTCAGGACCTGGAAAAAAACAAACTGCATCCGGTGAAGCTCTCGGAACAGGATCGAGCCATAATGCAGGCACTAGAACCGGTCGTCGACGCTGTGGCCGCGCTTTTCGGATCCAGCTGCGAAGTGCTCATTCACTCTCTCGAGGATCTCGGACGCTCAGTCGTGAAAATCACCAACGGTCACATCACGGGCCGAGAGGTCGGCGCTCCGATGACCGACCTGGGAATGAGAGCTTTACGGCAGGCAAAGGAGCTCAAGACCGATGTGATCGGCAGCTACTACAGTCGGACCGCCGACGGAAAGACGTTGAAATCGGTGACTGCGCTCATCCGAAGCGGAACCAAGCCGATCGCCATGCTTTGCATCAACCTGAACCTGTCGGCCCCGCTTCTCGAGTTCGCATCCGGGTTGCTGCCGGAAACGCAGCCGGAGATGCAGGATTCACCCGAGCATTTCGTAATGAGCTCCGAGGAACTCGTGCATAAGTCGGTGGAAAAGGCGGTGACCGAGATAAACCGGCAGCGGGGACTTTCCGCGCTTGCGCGAAACCGCCTGGTCGTCAAGGAACTCTACGAGCAGGGCATCTTTGACGTAAAGGGTGCGATTGATATTGCGGCACAGGAACTCGCCGTGTCCCGTTATACTATCTACAACTACATTCGCGAAGCGAAGGCGTGACGAATATCCGAATCAGAACAATAAAGGAAAAAGAAATGAACAAACCGACGGAACAGCAGCTCAACCGCGCAATTGTATCGACCCCCGAAGCGCCCGCCGCGATAGGCCCCTACTCACAGGCGGTCAAGACTGGCGGATTGATCTTCACCTCCGGTCAGATCCCGCTCGACCCGGCAACCGGGACGCTGGTGGACGGCGATATCCGAACGCAGACCCGCCGCGTATTCGACAATCTGAAGGCAGTGCTCGCCGCCGCCGGATCCGGTCTTGATCGGGTGGTGAAATTCACCTGCTTTATCACGAGCATGTCCGATTTTCCGGTGGTCAACGAGGTTTTCACAGAGTATCTCGCCGACGCACAGGCAAACGGCGGATATCCGGCACGCTCATGTGTGGAAGTTGGCGCGCTTCCGAAAGGAGCTTCGGTAGAGATAGAGGCGATTGCAGCAGAGAATCCTCGATTGACATGATAACGAGCGGAGAGCTAATATCCCGGCAGTACCATTGACAACGGCGCAGCCTTATGCGCCCAGGTGCCGTAAGGAGGAAGGGGGACTTGACTGACCTCTGCGAACCGACTGATCAGCGGAAGTTGGTTCGGGGTCGCAACGCAGGCTGGTCGGGCCCCGTTTCTGTGCTCTCCGTGAACAGTCTGGTTTCCGCTGAACACTGGAACTGGTCGAAGTCGACATTACCATGAACCATTACGTTTTCGGGGTGGCTGCATACCTGGTTGCGGGTTTGCTCTCGTTGTTTTTTGGGCACCGGATCAAGGGCTACGTTGTCGCCGCCGGAGCGCTCATCGGATCCACGGAGGTCGTTTCCGCGGCGGTTTCTGTACTGCTGACGGGTAACGCAGTCAGTTTCCGCATCGACGCCGGAATGCCGATCGGAAGCATATTGTTCGCACTCGATCCCCTGTCCGCGTTCTTCAGCATCGTGATTGCCGTGGGGAGTGCACTCGCCGTTGTCTACGGAATCGGATATCTGGCTCCATATTCGGCGGCGGGCAAACGGACGGCGCTTCACTGGCTGTTCCTGGTCGGCCTCATCGTATCGATGCTCCTCGTCGTCATCGTTCAGAGTGTGTTTCCCTTTCTTCTCGTCTGGGAGCTCATGTCCGTCTCCTCGTTCCTCCTGGTGATGTTCCGCAGTGAGCGTCCGGAAACAAGATCTGCCGGACTCAACTATCTGGTTACCATGCACCTCGGTCTCCTGTTCCTCCTTTTGGGACTTCTTGTCCCGTGGGCCGGGAGCGGCTCCGCCGATTTCCCCGATTTCCCTGTTTTCGTCAAAACGCACCCCGAAACGCTTGGGCCGGTGGTCCTGCTCCTGTTCGCGGGATTTGGCCTGAAAGCCGGATTCATTCCGCTCCACACGTGGCTTCCCAAAGCGCATCCGGTCGCGCCGAGCCACGTCTCCGGTCTCATGTCCGGCGTAATGATCAAAATCGGCATTTACGGTATCCTTCGTTTCGCCTTTCTGTTTGCTCCGCTGCCGGCGGCAGCCGTGTTGGCGCTGCTGGCGATCTCGGTCGTGACGGCCGTTCTCGGCGTTCTCTTTGCGATAGGACAACATGACCTGAAGCGGCTGCTCGCCTATCACAGCGTCGAAAACATCGGCATCATCGGAATTGGAATCTCAGTGGGCATGCTGGGGCAGATCCTCGGAATGCCGGCGGTCGCGCTGCTCGGATTCGCGGGTGCGCTTCTCCATGTGCTGAATCATTCCATCTTCAAGAATCTCCTCTTTTTCGGAGCCGGATCGATTCAACACGCCACCGGTGAAATGACGATCGACCGCCTTGGCGGAATTGCGAAATGGATGCCGCTGACAACGGTTTTCTTCCTTACCGGCTCGATCGCGATAAGCGGCCTCCCTCCATTCAATGGCTTCGTGAGTGAGTACCTGATCTACCTGGGCATGATCCGGGGGCTGGGTGCGACAAGCACCCTCGCGCTTGTCGCGCTTGTTGCCACCATTGCATTCCTCGCCCTCGTCGGGGCTCTCGCGCTTTTCTGTTTTACCAAGGTGATCGGGATCGTCTTTCTTGGCGCACCGCGCAGCGAGAAAGCGGCGGCCACGCGCGAGAGCGGGCTCACCATGCTCATTCCGA
>CAWHUY010000017.1:0-64529 GCA_963832675.1 uncultured Spirochaetota bacterium
CGACTCGATCTGTATGCCATTCTCCTGCAGGAATTTCTGAGTCTCGATCTGCTGATTGAAGGGGTGCGTTTCGACCTGATTGACTGCAGGCACCACGGCATGAAAAGCCATAAGGTCGGCCAACCGGTCGGGCTGGAAATTGCTCACACCGATCGCACGCACCTTCCCTGCCCGCAAGAGCTCTTCCATCGCCCGCCATGAGCCGTGCACATCTCCGAACGGTTGGTGAATGAGATAGAGGTCCAGATATTCCAGGTTCAGCCTCTTCAGTGACTTTTCGAACGCGATCCTCGTGGTCTCGTACCCGGTATCCTGTACCCAGAGCTTGGTGGTGACAAACAGTTCGTCTCGCGAGATGCCGCTCTTACGTATAGCCTCTCCAACCGCCTGTTCGTTCATGTACGCCGCTGCAGTGTCAATCAGGCGGTATCCTGTACCAATTGCCTCGATGACGCTTCGCTCACATTCTGCGCTATCCGTAACCTGGTAGACGCCGAATCCGAGAATGGGCATCTGTACGCCATTATTCAAAACAACATTCTGCATAACCACACTTCCTCCCATCTGATGCGCTCAGTCGGTCAGGCTTACTCCCAGACTGCGCCGGTATTCCATCTTCGGCGTCAGCGCCCGTCTTACAATCAGCTCCGACAGGCTGTCGAGCGAGACTTCGTGCCCTTTGAACGGTTCTCCCTTCTGAGTGATCCGGTAGTTGATTTCGCTTTCCCGGGTGAACCAGGCCGGTCGCACAATCGTGTAGTCCAGGTCGGACGCTCCGATACCGCTCTCCCGGAACTTCGTTGTCCCGCACATCACCCTCACGATGTCTACGCGAGCCGGATCGGGGTTTTTCATCCGGTGGGCCCGGCGCAGGCAGAGGGTGAGCCGCCCATCCGGCTGCTTCAGGAAGAACGGAACGGTGTTGCGCGCAAGCGGACCGTTCGCTCCAAGTATGAGAATCCCAGGCACTCTAGTAGCGGTCTCCGATCACCGTGATCCTGGACATAGCCTCGTCGATTTCCCGAAGGTCGTTAGCCGTCAATGCAACGTCGGCAGATCCGATGTTCTCTTCGAGCCGCTCGAGCTTGCGCGATCCGGGAATGGGGACAATCCACGGCTTTTGGGCAAGGAGCCAGGCAAGCGCGACCTGTGCCGGTGTCGCCACCTTCCCGCCTCCGGTGCGGGCTCCAATTCGCTTGAGCAGATCAACCACACCCTGATTCGCTTTGATGGCCTCCGCGGTGAAGCGTGGATTGTGGCTGCGGAGATCGGAACTGTCAAAGGTGGCCTTCTCGTCGATCTTGCCGGTGAGGTAGCCGCGTCCGAGCGGGCTGTAGGGAACGAGGCCGATACCGAGCTCTTCGCATGTCGGCAGGATCGACTCTTCAATCGCTCTCCACCAGATCGAATACTCGCTCTGCAGAGCGGTGACAGGCTGTACCGCGTGGGCGCGGCGAATCGTTTCCGCATTCGCCTCTGAGAGCCCGAAGTGCTTGACTTTGCCCTCATCGATCAGATCCTTCACGGCACCCGCAACGTCCTCGATCGGTACGTCCGGATCGACCCGGTGCTGATAGAAGAGATCGATAGCCTCCACCCGCAGCCGCTTCACCGATTGCTCGGCAACCCGCTTGATCTGCTCCGGCCGGCTGTCAAAACCGGCCTGCGGGTTCGGACCGTTCTTCCCAACGTGCTTGAATCCGAACTTTGTCGCGATTACCACCCTTCCCCGAAGCGACTCGAGCGCTTCGCCGACGAGGTCTTCGTTGGTGAATGGTCCGTAGACTTCGGCGGTATCAAAAAAGGTGACCCCTCGCTCGACGGCCGAGTGAATCAGAGAAATCATTTCTCGCCGCGTTCCGATCGGCCGGTCGCCAAAACTCATTCGCATGCAGCCCAGACCAAGTGCTGAGACCTCAAGGCCGCTATTCCCCAGCGTTCTCATCTGCATCGATTCGCCTCCTGCGATGGAACGACTTCCGCTGCCAGTCGTTTCCTGGTTACACGGCAAATATACGGGATTGAGCAGGTGAGTGTTTGCCTGAAGCTCCGAATCTTTTGCCCAATACGATTGAGACTGTGCTTTCCGCGTGACTACCGTACCGCGAAAGATGAAGGATCCCGACGTTGTCGAGACGTTGATCGCCTGCGAGACACCCGGCGAATGTGGGGTCATGCCCTGCGGCGCGTTGAACATCGGCGTCACACCTGCGGAGGCAGTGCAAGTCCCTGCGATAGGTGCCTTCTCGAAATCGACGGAAAAACCCTCTTTATGTGTGCCACCGAACAGAACTGGCACACCCCGCGCGTCTATACTTGTGCACAGTCGGACGCTTCACAAGGAAAGAAGCCGGCTGACATGAACCTGCTCACTGTTCTCCCGGTGGTGTCGCGAAGGAACGTACGGAGAACAGTCTCCTGTCGCTGATCGGCGGGATCCTCACATTCATCATGTCCAACCAGTCCGTCGACGCATCCTTCGATAACATGAGCCTGTTGTGAAACGGGATAGGGCTGCGTCATAGAGGGGAAAATCAGAAGGAGAGAGAGATGAAGAATTACCATGCCGTCAGTTCGTTGTTGGTTTTGTTGGTCTTTGCGACTATGCTCCTGGGTTCTTGCGCTGAGAAACAGAAGCCTGTTGTCTCACTCTCACTCCCAAATATTGGACAGCACATCACGCCGTTGGCGCCGAAGGATGCCCATTTTGATGGCCTTAACCCCGGTATGCCTGATAATCCGGACTGGCTCTCTGGTAATGCCGTTACAAGCGTGGTGAGTCCGGACAAAAAAACCATGCTTGTTCTGACCAGCGGCTACAACCGCGTTTTCAGAACAGACGGGCATCCCGACCCGTTCGGGACATATATGAGCTGGCCCGACTCCCAGGAACATGTGTTCATCTATGATATTTCAGCAGGTGTTCCGGTAAAAAAGCAGGTCGTTGCTGTCCCCAATACGTACAACGGCCTCGCGTTTGACCCTTCCGGCAGGGCATTCTACGTTTCAGGCGGCATGGGAGACTTCCCGTTTGACCCCTCCGGAAAAATCGACCCCGCAAAAAGCGCACCTGATAATGTGCACATCTTTACTCTCGACTCCGGCGGCGAGTGGCAGCACAGCTCGCAGCTCCTATTGAACCACACATCCGGCATAGGCCTTGATATAGTACCTCCATCCGGCGTACAGGCGGCAGTGAATGTGCAGGTATCAGTGAAACCCTGCGTTGCCGGTGTGGCAATTTCGAAAGACGGTCTTACGCTTGTGGCCGTGAATTACTACAACGACTCGATTACCGTATTCACCGGAGGTCTGAATAACTGGTCCAAAGGAACGGAGCTTGATCTTCGCCCGGGGAAAAGCGATTCGGCCAAATCCGGTGTGCCGGGAGGCTCGTATCCGTTCTGGGCTGTTGTCAAGGGGAGCGGAGCAGAGACGACCGCATATGTCTCAAGTATCCGCGACCGGGAGATCATAGCTGTGAATCTGGACAAAACGCCGTCGGTAACGGTGCGTATTCCGGTAAAAGGACAGCCCAATAAGATGACGCTCAACGCAGCGCAAACACTTCTGTACGTGGTCGAGGACCAGTCTGACGTTGTTACCGTCATCGACACCGCAAAAAACACAATTCTCGAATCCATCCCGGTACTGCCCCGCGGGTCGGTTCTGCCGGCCGCTCTGGAGAAGTACAAGGGTGCGAATCCCAACAGTGTTACCCTCTCACCTGATGAGAAGCAGCTGTATGTAACCAATGGCAATCTGAATACCGTCGCAGTGATTGCACTTGGCGGTACCAATGGCGGCGATCGAGTTGTCGGTCTCATACCCACCGGCTGGTACCCGAACTCTGTATGCGTAAGCGGCGACGGCAAATGGATGTATGTGGTGAACGGCAAGTCACCGACAGGACCCGATCCAACCATGTACTACAGCTACGGCCCGCCTGATCACAAAAACGGCATGTCAAGCAATATGTATATTCCCCAGTTGGTAAAGGCAGGTCTGCAGAGCCTTCCTCTGCCCGGTCATGATGAGCTTCTCACGCTGTCCAAACAAGTTGCCACCAACAATCGCTTCTCAAGCACGGTGAGTGCCGAAGACTCCGCAGTAATGGCGGCTGTGCGCAAGGGCGTCAAACACGTGATTTTCATCATTAAGGAGAACCGCACCTACGACCAGGTGCTTGGCGACCTGGAAAAAGGGAATGGCGATCCGTCACTGGCAGAGTTTGGCGAGGCGCTTACTCCCAATTTGCACGAACTGGCCCGAAATTTCGTAATACTTGATAACATATACGCTTCCGCCGAAGTCAGCTATGACGGCTGGGCATGGTCGACTTCTGCGCAGGCACAGGATGTAGTAGAGCGGCAATATCCTCTGGCCTACGCTGGACGGGGCTTAAGCCTGGATGGCGGTACGAATCGAAATGTCAACGTTGCCCTTCCAACCGTGGCCGAGCGAAAGGCCGCCAATCCGCTGACGCCAGATGATCCGGATGTACTGGCCGGACGGAACGACGCTGCAGCGCCGGACGGACCGGATAATGAAATCAACACCGGTTTTTTGTGGGACGGCGCCATACGGGCAAAGCTCAGCGTTCGCAATTATGGTTTTTATGTCGACACAACTCGCTATGCATTCCCTCAGTCATCCAAATACAGCATTACCCTCGCGCACGACCCCGCTGCAACAAAGACAGTTGTGGCTTATCCGACCAGTGTTTCCCTCGCCCCCTATACCGATCCCTACTTCCGCGGTTGGGACCCCTCGTATCCTGATTTCTGGCGCTTCAGGGAGTGGGAACGTGAGTTTGATACCACGTACGCTGTTGGAACAGAGGATCTTCCGGCATTGAGTCTTGTTCGATTCATGAACGACCACACCGGCAACTTCGGCATGGCGATCGACGGAGTGAATACTCCTGAAATTCAGCAGGCAGACAACGACTATGCGGTGGGCCTTCTGATCGAGAAGATTTCGAAGAGCAAATACGCAGACAATACGCTCATTTTTGTGATTGAAGACGACGCGCAGGACGGTCCCGACCACGTCGACGCACACCGCACTGTTGCTCTTGTCGCAGGCGCATATGTCAAACAGGGTGCACTGATTTCAACGCAGTACAACACCATTGACTTCCTGCGGACTATTGAAGAGGTGTTAGGCCTGCCGCCCATGAATCTGAACGATGCGCTTGCAAAACCAATGGCCGACATCTTCACAACCACTCCGTCCAATTGGAGCTTCACCGCGGCACCGGCAGCGATGCTTTACAATTCAAAGCTGCCACTGCCTCCTAAAAAGGTGAACATGATCGTGCCAAAACCATCACACGATGCTGAATACTGGGCCGGGGTCACCAAGGGTATGGACTTCACTGCCGAAGACAGGTTCAATTTCGCTGCCTACAACGCCGTTCTCTGGACGGGCATGATGGGGAGCCAGCCCTATCCGGCGGCGCCTACCGGGACTGACCTCAGGGCAAACCGCAAAGAATTTCTTGCGCGCTTTGGAAAGTCGATCGGCGAAACGCATTTTCAAAATTGAATAGTTGCTGCAACAAGGATACCCCGCAGAAAACGCGGGGTTTCTTGTTTCACTGTTCAGACACGAAGATAGCGTGCCATGTCTTTCGCACATTCTGAGGTATTGGAAAGAACCGTACTCATCTGGATGGTCCTAAGTGACAACAATAAAAAGCCAGCGGTGGACGGGAATCCGCTGGCGCTTCTGCAGCTGCAGGCACGACCGTAGAAACGGTCGCGTACGTCCTATTCCGCGCAAAAATTCCACAAGACCCTATTCCCAAATCAAAATCGACTCTTTGCGAGCTTACTTCCCCGTGTCGTGAGCCGAGAAACAGGGTTTTTCTATAGGCTCAACGATCAGTTGAAACGCTCTGGATCGAAATCGGGAGACGACCGGCCGATCTTGACCGGATGTCGCAGAATGCACTGGATCTCTTCGGGATCCTCGATGATTGCGATCCCCTTCATCTGGGAACTGCACCGGGACAGACGGAGGGGTCAACTTCATAGTTTGGCGAGAAGGCATGATTGGGTGGGAGGCCCTCCGGCGCTCGCTCCGCGACCCACGGCATTTCCTCCCAGCGCCCTTTTGTACGGGAAGCGTACAGGCGGTAGCGACGAATCAGCTGGAGGGGTTTTGGCGGGGAAGTCCAGGGCATCGAACAAATGAGGGCTCTGTGCTGACGGAAGTCCGTCTGCTTGAAGTACTCGGAGTAGGTGGTGTGAAACAACACTCGGCCTTTGAACGGTTCGTAGCGGATCTTCTTTGGAGAGATCGGCGGCCGCGCGATGTACGCGGCCAGGCTCTCCTGTGACGACCCGTCGAGAATGCGAACGCTGTTGTCGATGCTGAATCCGCAGTGCCGTCATCATCAAAGCCGCCCTCGAGCACGATTGTATGGAAAATGCGGATTCCACCGGAGCATATTCTCGAACGTCTGGTGCGCAACAAAGATCCCCGTAGGAAGCGGTCTGTCGGCCGCGTCATGATAGAATTGACGGAGGATGCCGTAGATCAGTCGGGCAACGTCCGCGAACAGTCGCCGGTCATGGCGGAAGAACGGGCGGAAGTAGGCGTGGCCACATTCCGGATCGGTTCAACGGATACGCGCGATGCCCTGGAGATAGTCGCCACAGGTTGAGAACCGCTCACCGATCTGCCGGATACGTTCGAGACGGTACATCCCGCAGGAGGAGGCGTGCTTCTCGTCGTATTGGTCGCAAAAGTCGGCAAAATGGCGTTCGAAGATGGTGTGAAGCTCATTGCGACCACCGGGTACGTACCGTTTCGCCGCAGTCACCTCTACAGAAGCTGCTGTCCCCACATGAACCAATAGAGGCAAAATAGGCTTGTTGCTTCACTTACGCGACAGTCTCACGAATTGCAGCATAATACATGGTGCATTCACCGCACGCATTCTCGTCGCTGCGCTCCTCAACGGCGCAGGTGATGCGCATCGTTATCTGGCGTTCCGTTATGAGTCAATCGTACCCTTCTTCCTGCATCTCTCCGGCTCGATCAAAAAAAGCCTGCGTGTGATAGTCGAGGAAAAGAATCGTTCCGTAGGCGCCTCTGTTCCCGTCCAGGCCAGATGGCACTCGTCGCTCCCGCGGTACGTACTCAATTCTCGTTAGGCAAATGACAGCAAATATGGGAGTTCTTCCAAGTACGATTCGAACAAGGCACGGATGCAAGACTTCGTAACCGGAACCGGGGACACTTCCAACAAGAACCTCAATTTTCTCCGCGTCCGAGCTATCCGGGCCTTCTAGTCGCCGGATCCTGCGGTAAGTCGGCAGGAGCGAGTCGGACCGCCCCAGTTCGCGCGAGGCGGCCTGTGAAACGGGGTGCCTCAACCGGACCTCAAACGTGCGGTGAAAAAGCTGCGGCTCCCCAAGTTGCTCGACTCCCTGGGCGGTTAGCGCCCCTCCTCCCGACACCGAACTCCGGAACAACCATGTATCAAATTGGGGACAACGGTTCTGGCCAGGGTGGGGCTACACTTGTAGCGAGTGGGGGGGCCCGAAATGAAACGTACGCTTGTCGCAATTCTTATCCTGATCTTGACAATGATGCTTCTTGGTTGCCCGAGCCTGGTTGGAGGCTCTTCATCCGATCAAAGCGCTGGCGATGCTGCTACCTACAGCGTGACCTACGACGCCAACAGCGCTACGGGCGGAACGGTGCCTGCCCCGCAAACCAAGACCGAAGGTGTCGATTTGATTCTCGCCACCAACTCAGGCAGCCTGGTCCGCAACAGCGACACCTTCGTCGGCTGGAATACTGCCGCGGATGGGAGCGGAACAGACTACGCAGCGGGGGCCACCTATACCACTAACGCGGCATTGACTCTCTATGCCAGGTGGACGAGTCTGCCGACCTACAGCGTGACATACAGCGCAAATGGAGCAACGGGAGGCACCGCGCCTGCGGCACAGACCAAGATCCAGGATGTGACCCTGACCCTGGCCACGAACTCGGGGAGTCTGGCTCGAACCGGCTACGACTTCGCACACTGGAACACTGCCTCTGATGGTGGCGGAACTGAATATGGAGTAGGTGCCAATTATACTTCAAATGCGCCTTTGGCGTTGTTTGCCAAGTGGTACCCCCACCTTTACTCGATTTGGTTCCACAAGAATTTTGACGGAGCAACAGGTGATGATATGTTACCTCAACATTTGTATTACGGCACAAGCGCAAACCTTTCGGCCTGCACCTATACGAAAGTCGGTTCGACGTTTTTAGGATGGGCTTTGACATACGATGGTCCGGTTGCCTACGCCGACCAGGCAAATTACACTATGGGTGCGGCAGGTGTTACCCTGTATGCGAAATGGTCTAATACAATCACATTTGACAAAAACGACTCTGCTGCTGAAGGCTCCATGCCGAAGCAATCCCTGGGAGTCGGCATGACTGCGAATCTGAACTCCTGCGCTTATACCAAGACCGGTTGGACTTTCGTGGGCTGGGCGACGGCACCTACCGGAGCCCTTGTGTATGCAAATCAGGCGAGTTTCACTATGGGCTCATCCAATGTTACGTTATATGCACGTTGGATGGCTCCATCCGTCTATGCATTGAGGGATCGTGGACCTGCAGGAGGCTGGGTATTCTACGACAAAGGATCTTACTCAAATGGGTGGAGATATCTGGAGTGCGCGCCTTTGCAGGTTTACCGGGTGTGGGGTAGCAGAACCGTCTTAACAGCCGCTGACCAACCGGGTGTAGGATACGGTGAACAAAACACTCTCTACATTATCCGCGATGATGCGACACCAGACAAGGCAGCGGACTTCTGCGCGAATTACAGCGTTACGATTTTCTCATCGACTACAGATGATTGGTTCCTGCCGTCGATTGACGAACTTCATTTGATGTGGGCAAGGCTCTATAATTTTCAGGTTGGAGATTTTCTAGCAGATATTTATTGGTCATCAACCGAACGCAACACTGAGGGAGTTGATGCATGGGGGGTGGCATTTGGATCTGGGATAGAAGTTTCCCTTGCTAAGAACTTTGACCATCAGACCCGACCCATCCGGGCCTTTTGAAGGAGTACGTAGCACTGCCTGAGACTATCCTGCTCGGGCAGGTATCGACGAGGATCGGGAAGCTTGTAAGCGCAGAAACATCCGGGAGACTTGGTAAGGGTCTCCCGGGTGGGATTCCCCCGATGCCGTAGACACCTTATGGTTTCAGAGGGAAGATCACACACACACACAAGTCTTGAGCAACCCCATTTGGTACAGGGGGAATCGAACGCTGAGGCCGCGTCGAGGGGCCGCGGACAGGCGATTCAGTCGATGATGTAATCCAGGAGATTGGGGAGGTGCAGCTTCTTCATGGCCCGTTTCAGGTGGGTGTGTACCGTTCCGGGATCCACGCCCATTATGCCGGCGATTTCTTTCACGGATTTTCCGCTCTTGCGCAACCGTATGACTCTGATCTGGTTTTCCGAAAGCTCCAACGCACGCTTCTCCAATGCATCGAGTTCATTCACCAGATCGATGTGGCTGATCTTGAGCTGGCCGTCACTTTTCAGGGATATGAGGTTTTCGCTTTGCCCCGGAACCGAGGAGGTGATGATCTGGTCGAGCAGAGCCTCGAGGCGGGGACCCTTTTCCACATAGTCCGCGCCGATCTTTCGTGCGTCGGAGAAAGACTCGGCGTCGGGGTAGGCCGTCATGATGACGATATGAATGCCCAGTTCCTTTTCCTTTATCAATTTCCCGCATTCGATCCCCGACATATCCTTGAGTACTACATCGATCAAGCAGACATCCGGTTTGAAGGGAGAATTGAGGCTCTTTACGAACGTAGACCCCGTGGCGTATTCGCTGTAGATGCTGATCCGCTCATCCTCACCGAGAATTTTCTTGAGCGAGTCCCGGTAGGACTTGCTGTCATCAATGATTGTAACTTTTATGCGGGCCCTGTCATTGATCATATCGTTATCATAGTCCCGTTCGAGTGGCAGATGTTGTCCCCAAATTGATACATTCCCGGGGGATCATGTTCCGACCGTTATGGTGACCGTAGTTCCCGAACCGCGTTGCGAATCGATGGAAATGGAGCAGTTCATCTCCAGATTGAGCTCTTCCATCATTTTCAGGCCATACGAGCCCCTCTTCTCCCGTTCGGACTCGTAGTCAAACCCCACGCCATCGTCTTTCACGAGCAGAGACATCCGCCCTTTTTCATAGCCAACACGGACATCAACCCTGGTGGCCGCGGAGTGTTTCACGATGTTGTTCAGCACCTCCGCATACAGATCGAGCACACTTTGAACGATCTCCGGTGGTAGTATTCTCTCTCCGGGGAGGTTCCCGGTCTCAATGGTGTAGTTGAGTGTTTTTCCGGCAAACAAGAGTTCTGCCTGCAGTTTCAGTTCCTCCAGAATCGAATTGATCGTGCATTCCTTGTTGGTGAGAACAAAGAGTATGTTCTTGCTTTCATTGCTGCAGTGGTTTACCAGCTTGTCAACAATTGAGAGGTTCTCAATCAATCTTTCCCTTCTATCTGCGAACCGAAGGGAATCGGTAACGTAGTTCCGGATAGATTCCAGCTTGTTCTTCAGGGAATTGTGAATCTTGAAGGAGATGCGGGAGAATTCTTTCAAAAGGCCGTCCAGTTTTTCGTTGAGCAGCTTCAATTCTTTGTAGTAGGTTACATTTTCGAGATGGGTTCTCACGCGGGCCAGCAGCTCATTCTTCGAAACGGGTTTTGTCAGGTAGTCGTTTGCTCCGGCATCAAGCCCTTCGAGAAGATCCGATGGCTGATCCTTGGCCGTCAACATGACCACCGGAAGCTCAGCGGCCGGATTGTGTCTCCCGGAGCTTCCTGCAAACCTCATAGCCGCTCATTCCCGGCATCATGACATCGAGGAGAACCAGGTCGTGATGGTCCTTTTGAACGGCCCGCAACGCCTCTTGCCCGCTCGATGCCCGCTCGGTCGCATATCCCGCGAGGGAAAGAAAATCGACGACAACCTGAAGGTTTATCGGATCATCATCGACGGCCAGGATCTTGAACGGTTTTTGTTCCTGTGCCGGGAAGTCGATCGTCCGCACCATCGTTGGTGCATCGATACGGACGGCAGCAACTCTCGTCCTCGGCGCGGATCGAGTTTTCCCCCGGCTTGTTGGGAGGGTGAACACAAACTGGGAGCCTCTGCCGACCTCGGAGTGGACGCAAACGCTGCCTCCGTGTAGTTCAACCAGCTGCTTTGTGATGCTTAATCCCAGTCCTGTGCCGCCGTACATCCTGGAAATGGACGCATCGGCCTGCTTGTAGGGTTCGAAGATCGTGACCGTCATGTCTTCCGGTATGCCGATGCCGGTATCCGCGACGGTGACCTCCAGCAATTCGCCTGCCACTGCCGCATCGACCGAGATCTTACCGCTTTCGGTAAACTTGATTGCATTGCCGATGAGGTTGTACATGATTTGTTGGAGCCGGTTTTCATCACCGAGTGCCGGAGGAAGGTCTGCGCCGATATGGTTTTCAAGCTCCAGGGATTTCCCGGATAACAGAGGTTTCGCCAGAAGAATGACGATGTCGGTGATCTGTCGCAGATCTACTGGTTCCGACCTGAGGGAGATGTCGTGATGTTTGAGCCGGGAGGCATCGAGGATGTCATTCACCAGGTAGAGCAGTCGATTCCCGCTGCTGAGAATCATGGCCAACCGCGCCTGCTGGTCAGCGGTGATCCGGCCGGCAGCGCCGTCAAGCATCGCCTCCGCTATACCAAGGATGCCATTAAGGGGCGTTTTGAGTTCATGCGAAGTATTGGCGAGAAATTCGTCTTTCATTCTATCCGCTTTGTACAGATTCTCTATGGCCATGGCCTGAGCAATTTCCTTTTCTTCCCTGATGATGTTGATTCTGTCAGCAAGAGCGAGCGAGAGGAGAATCACCTGAAGGGCTGAACCGATTTGCATGCCGTTGGCAGTGACATAGTTGTTAGGAAGTATGCCGAAAGAGGTCATGATATAGGCGGCGGTACCGACCATGAGAATTGACCAGGCAATTACATAGTATCTGGCAAGACGGTAGCCTTTTCTCCAGCTTATCAGCCCGACACTAATGGCGACGGGAATAAAGAGCATGGTCAACCCGCCGGAAATCATCGTGGCGACCGTGTAGTTGCCGACGAGGGCCCAGATCATTACTACCCCCGACAGTCCCATCAAGAGATAGAATATCCTGTCGAGCCTTGGAGCATTCACTTTTGCCAACAGAAAACTGCTGGAGAACTTTGAGAGCCAGAATATCGAAAACGATATGAAGAACGGAATCGCCCGGTTGCCCCACCATGGCAGGTTCGGCCACAGGTACTCAAAGGCTTGCCCACCCAGGGACAGCATCATGAGTCCGAAGCCGGCAATGTAGATTACATAGTAGAGATAATTCCTGTCCCGGAGGGAGAAGAAGAGAAACAGGTTGTAGAGAAGCATGGCCAGGATGATGCCGTTGTAGAGTCCTGAAGCGGACCGCTCGTTATGATCCTTTTCGATATAGCGGCGGTAAGACAGGATCGTCAGCGGGATTTGCATTGATCCCTCGGTCTCGACTCGAAGATATACCGTTTGCTCCTCTTCTGGACCGACGGGAAGAATAAAGATAAAGTTCTGATCCGCAATTTCTCTCTCGCCGAAAGGCAGCGTGTCACCGGTTTTCTTGACCGCATAACTCTTGCCGACAGGGCCACCGGCTCGATGCGTAGGTAGATAGAGCTCGACGCTGTCAAGCAGCGGGTATCCCACCTCCAACAGCCACTCTTTCGCCGAAGAGTCATTTCTCAAGGTGAAGGAGATCCAGTACGCTGAATGGGTATAGCCGAAATTGGGTGTATCCGAAGCGTTGTCGAAGAAAGTTCCGGAAAGCCCGGGGGAAGAAACATCGGCAACGGACCATTTTTTCCGGCTGTCTTCCAGAAATTCTCAGATATCGACCGAGCCGATATTCTTCTTTTGAATCCACCAGATCAACCGGCTCCGCCGCAAGCAGAGGCGTTGATAGAACGACGATGAAAAGAACGACTGGAAAATAGCTCTTTCGAATCATGGTTCTCACGATCCAGAGTGTAGTATATCCGGATATGCAGGATATGTCCAAAACCGACGGCGGGACCCGATATGCGAGTCATCTGGTCGGTGGCGAAACAGGGCTCAGGCGCGACTCTCTGAGATCAATATGTTGTTGGAGGGGCGGGCACAGAGAATCGAGGGCGAATCACGATCTGTTGGAAAATTGCCGGGCGCCGGCCGGGTCGCCGGGTCTCTACTGCCCCGCAAACGGGAGCGTAATCCCGAACGCCTGCGAGATTCCCGAAAGCACGAAGTCGACCGCGATTGCCGCGATGAAAATCCAGAGCACCCTCGCAACCACAAGTGTGCCGAGCGGGCCCACAAGGCGGGCGAGAGTCACGCTCGACCGTACTATCAGGAAGGCCACCACGAGGTTTGCGACCAGTGCAATGAGCGCGACGAGCCACCCGTCGCGGCTCAGGATAAGGATGCCGGTAACGATCGAGCCGGGACCCACCAAGAGCGGCACTGCCATGGGTACCACACCCATTTCGATTGCACGTTCGGGCGTGGTGTGATAACGGTTTGGCCGCGAAAACGCAATCTCGTAGACAGCGATAACGATGAGGATGATCCCGCCTGCGATCCGCAGCTCGGCTACGTGGATCTGGAACAGGTAGCGCATGACCCACGTGCCGGTGAAGGTGAGCACGGTCAGCGTAACGAAGCCAACGAGGATTGCCGTGTTGAAAAGCCTGTTGCGCGCCGGACGGTCGAGCTCCTTTGTGAGCTCCGCGTAGAGCGGCACAACCGTGATGGGATTGAGTATCGAGAAGAGCGCGAGGAACGCGTTGAGATAGACGGTGAAGGTTGTCATAAGTGAGCCATCCTTGCGGCCGCGGTATCGTGTCGATAATAACACAAAACCGGAGATGCGCTTGCCCTCTGGCCCGTCCCGCGTCAGTTCGGCGTTACCGCCCGGCTGGGCCGACGCGCGGCTGCAGGAGCTTCGCGATAAGGGCAGTCCAGCCAGTCTGATGAGAGGCGCCGACGCCGCGGCCGCTGTCGCCGTGAAAATACTCGTAGAACGTCAGGTAGTCGCGGAAGTTCGGATCGTCCCGCAGTTTCGCATACTGCCCGTATATCGGGCGGCGACCGTCGGCATCCGGGAGAAACAGACGCGACAATCGCCGCGTGAGCTCCTCGGCGACCTGAAGGATTGTCAGGGTCCTGCCGGATCCGGTTGGGCACTCGATCAGAAATTCGTCGCCGTAGTAGTGATGAAACTTCTGAAGCGACTCGATGATGAGATAGTTCATCGGCATCCACACCGGACCGCGCCAGTTTGAGTTTCCGCCGAACGTCCCCCCCTCGGACTCCCCAGGCTCATAGGAGACCTCGGTCGCAGTGCCGGCTCTTTCGAATCGGAACGGTTGCTCGGCGTAACGACGAGACAGCGAGCGCACGCCGTAGTCGGACAGGAACTCCGACTCATCGAGCATGTGCCGAAGAAGCGCTTTCATGCGGTGACCTCGCAGAAGCGACAGCAGGCGCCGATCGCCTCGTCCGGGCTCGTGCCACCGGGACACGAGGGCAGCCAGCTCAGGACGCTCTTCGAGGAACCACCGGAGCCTGCGGGTGAATGCAGGAACCCGGGAAAGCAGCCCGGGCTCGAGCGTTTCCACGGCGAAAAGCGGAATAAGCCCGACCATTGACTGGAGTTTCATCGGGATGATCACGTCATTCGGAAGATTGATCGCGTCATAGAAGAATCCATCCTGCTCGTCCCACAACGAAAGCCCGCTGCTTCCCATGTCGCTCATCGATCTTGCGATGTACAGGAAATGTTCGAAGAACTTGGTAGCGATGTCCTCGTATACATGATTGTGCTGCGCCAGCTCGAGAGCTATTCGCATAAGGTTCAAACAGTACATCGCCATCCAGCTCGTCGCGTCGGCCTGGTTTATGTATCCGCCCCCGGGCAGAGGTTGATTCCGGTCGAAGACCCCGACGTTGTCCAACCCGAGAAATCCGCCCTGAAAAATATTTCGGTCCCCGCGGTCCTTCCGATTTACCCACCAGGTGAAGTTCAGGAGTAATCGATGCAGGATCCGCTCCAGAAACTCGAGGTCGCCGGCATCGGCGCGGAGCTTGCGGTCGATCTGAAACACTCTCCAGGCCGCCCAGGCATGAACCGGAGGATTCACGTCATCGAACGACCACTCGTATGCAGGAAGCTGGCCGTTCGGGTGCATGTACCAATCGTGCGTCAACAGAATCAGTTGATGTTTCGCGAATGCGGGATCTACCAGGGTAAGCGCGACACTATGGAACGCGAGATCCCAGGATGCATACCAGGGGTATTCCCACGTATCGGGCATCGAGATCACATCGCTGTTGTTCAAGTGGGTCCAGTTCCGGTTGCGACCCTGTTTTCTCGCCGGTGGAGGAACAGGCTGGCCCGGATCACCGTCGAGCCATCGCTCAACTTCGTAATAGTAGAACTGTTTCGACCAGAGGAGCCCGGCGAGAGCCTGCCGTTGAACGTTGCGCGCTTCCGGATTTGAAATGGGTGCCTGAAGTTCATTGTAGAATGCATCGGTCTCCGAGATCCGCCTGGCAAAGATTTCGTCGAATCGATCGAACGGAATCGAGGATTCTCCGGGTTCCGCGGTGAGACGCAGCCGGACGGATTGCGCTTCACCGCCGGGAATAGTGAGCTGGTAGTGAAATGCTGCCTTTGTTCCCTGATGCGCCGGATTTACGGCGTGCCCAACTCCCGCGACAAGATGGTCGTTGATTCCATCCTTGAAAAATCCCGCCGCATCCATTCCGTACAGGCGACGAACATTTGTGTCGTTCTCGCAGAAGAGCGTTTCCGGAGCTCCTTCCGCGGTCAAGACGTATCGTCCGATCTCCTGGTCAAGGGCCTCGATCCGGGCCGCCTCCGGCACGGAGCGTGCGAGCCCTGCCGCGGTAGAAAGGCGCGGGCGTTCAACATCCCCGCCCCACGACCAGATGTTTCGAAACCAGATTTGCGGAAGCAGATGCAGCGTCTCCGCATCGGGCCCACGATTGTGCGCGGTAATCCTGACGAGAAGATCCTGGGGACTCGCTTTCGCGTACTCTACGAACAGGTCGAAGTAGCGATTCCCGTCGAAAACAGCGGTATCCACCAGTTCGAACTCGGGATCATTGCGCGAACGCTCGCGGTTCTCCCGGACGATTCGATCGTAGGGAAAAGATGCGTGGGGATATTTATACAGCATCTTCATGTAGGAATGGGTAGGGGTGCTATCCAGAAAATAGTAGAGTTCCTTAACGTCTTCGCCGTGATTTCCCTCATTTCCGGTGAGACCGAAATATCGTTCCTTCAGAATCGGATCGCGTCCGTTCCAGAGCGCGACAGCAAAGCACAATCGCTGTCGCTCGTCGCTGACGCCGGCAATGCCATCTTCGCCCCACCGATATGCCGTGCTTCGCGCGGCATCATGCGAAAGATACTCCCACGCGGCGCCCTCAGCGCTGTAGTCCTCCCGCACCGTGCCCCACTGGCGCTCACTCAAATAGGGGCCCCACATTCGCCACGGAAGGGCGCCCGAAACAGCTTCGGCCAGACGAGCCTGTTCAGCATTCAACCTGAATACCTCCTTCTGCGCCGAATTGAGGGATTCCCTTCAGTACTTCCAACTTCAGTCTGAGAAGTTCACCCGTGGACCAGGCCTGGAACGGACAACCTCGCAGGGTAAACGGCGTTTCGGCGTCGGCAATCTCGGAAACATGGCCGATGCCGCCGCGGGACCAAAGCTCATCTTCTGTCGGAGCCACGAAGCGCCGGTAGGCCTCCGCTTTTGCGATCGGAGTCTCGCCGCGCACACGTACCCACGCTTCTACGAACGGTCCAAGCAGCCAGGGCCACACCGTGCCCTGATGGTACGCGCTATCCCGCGATGCACCGTCGCCTTCATAGTGGGCGGCGTATCCCGGCTCACCCGGGGCAAGCGAGCGCAGCCCATTCGGGGTCAAAAGGGACTGCTCGCAGCAGTCGACGACTCTCCGTGCCCGTTCACCGAAGAGCAGCTGCTCGGGCAGCCCGCCGATCGCAAAGATCTGGTTCGGACGCACCGAGGCGTCCATCGCGCCGGAACGGTGTTCGACGTCAATCACGTCAAAAAGGCAGCCCGCCTCCTCGTTCCAGTAGCGTTCTGCGAACGAATCGAGCGCCTTTCTGTAGAGCGTGGTGAAACGATCGGATCGCCGGGAGCCGATCGCGAGCGCGTTTACCCAGAGTGCCTGCACCTCGACCGGCTTTCCGATTCTCGGAGTTACCACCCGGTCATTGACCTTTGCATCCATCCAGGTGAGCTGCACGCCGGGTTCCCCGGCCCGCAGAAGTCCGTCCGAAGAATCGACCTGGATCTGGTAACGCGTTCCGGCGATGTATCCGGCGAGGATTTGGTCCACGGCTTTCCAGAGGAGCTCGGCACTGTTCCCGTCCAGGACCATCCCCTCTGCTCCCCGCCGGGAAACCAGTTCGTCGACGGCGATGATGTACCAGAGGGACGCGTCGACGGAGTTGAATCGAAGTGAAGCTGCGTCGTCGGAAAAAAAATTGGGGAGCATACCTTCGTTTGTAACGCTCGCCCATTGTTGCAGGATCTCCTGTGCTTCATCCGTTCGTCCGGTCGACAAGCAGAGCCCCCGCAGAGAGATGAACGTGTCTCGACCCCAATCGGTGAACCACGGATACCCTGCGATGATCGATCTGCCGGAGCTCCGCCGCACCAAATACTGATCCGCTGATCGATGGAGGGCTGTTGGAAAGGTGCGCCTGCGGGCCAGTTCGCGTTCCGCAAGGCTCGCGGCGTAGGCGACGGAAGACCCCGCAAATGCTTGGGCCTCGCCGGAAAGGCCCGAGGCGAACAGGATTACCGCCTGACCGCTCGATAGATCGAAGCTGAGCTCTCCGGGTGCAGCAAGGTCTTCCCCGCAGTCCAGCCCCCTGGACCGCTCTTCGTCGTACAGGAACCGCCGGTACCAGAAGGGATCGTGGCGATATGCGCCGTTGGAAATCAGGAGAATTTCCGGAATACCGTCGTAGGGGGAAAATCGAATCTGCTCTCCGTTGACAGTGGGCTCGAACCGGAATGCAGCGTTTTCGTGGTGCGTTGAATGGTAGTCTCGCCCCGAAATGAAAGGACGAACCAGCAGATGTACCGACGGGACAGGATCGATCAATGTAAAACGCAGGACGGTGATTCCAGCTCCGTGGACGGAAAAGATCTCCTGTCTGACTCGGAGTCCGCTGTTCAGATGATAGATCCAGGTCGGCCACGGATCGGGCCCGAAGGCCTCGATGTTTTCGGCGCCGTCAGGAGACAGAATTCCGGGTTCGTAATACTGAGAAGATAGCGCCCGGACGCCCTCGGGACTCTCCACGGTCGCGTCGAAGCCGTTTACCAGTACCAGTCGGCCCGTGGGTGGATTGACGGCCGCCAGAAGCACTGCGTGGTAGCGACGCGTCCGCACACCGGCGACCGTGCCGGAGGCGTACCCGCCCAGTCCGTCGGCTTCGAGCCACTCCGCCAGAGAATCGACCGCCTTTGGGCCTCGTTGTCCGTGTGCGCCGGAAAGCAGCAGAACACTCCGTGCGCCGCCGGGTAACAGGCCCATTCAACCACCGGTCGCGAAACCGGGATAGAGCGTCATGCCCCCGTCCACGAAGAGGCTGGTCCCGGTCAAATAGTCCGAGCTGTCGGAGGCCAGCCACACCGCTGCCCGTCCGATGTCGTCCGGCTCGCCGATGCGGTTGTAGGGCACCAGCGTCATCAGCTTTTCATAGGCCTCGGGCGTGCTCCAGGCGGCGGTGTTGATGGGCGTCCTGATCGCGCCGGGACAGATGCTGTTCACGCGTATTCGGTGCGGGGCCACCTCCTGCGCGATGCTCTTCATCATCATCATGATTCCACCCTTGGATGCCGCGTAGTTCACGTGTCCGGCCCAGGGGATTACCTCGTGCACCGAACTTATGCAGATGATCTTCCCCGCTGCACACGAAATCGATTGTACCACCCCTCGCCGTTTAAATTCTTTCACGGCTTCCCGCGCGCAGAGAAACTGCCCGGTGAGATTGACCGAAAGGACGGTATTCCACTGCGCAAGTGTCATCTCGTCGAAGGGCGCATCCCGTTGAAGGCCGGCATTATTCACGAGAATGTCGAGCGTACCGAACTCCGCAAGAATCGCCTTGAACATTGCCTGAACGTCGGATTCGTTGGATACATCGGCCTTCACTGCGAAGGCCCGCGCCCCGTTCTTGCTAATCTGCTCCACCACCGCTTCGGCCGCCTCATCCCCCGCAACGTAGTTTACGGCCACATCCGCTCCCGCCGCGCCCAGGGCGAGTGCCACGCCCTTCCCAATGCCCGAATTGGCTCCCGTGACCAGCGCCTTTTGTCCTTTTAGAATGGCGTGGACCGGTGGATCCGGCATGACCACATCGGGGATCGGCTCTCTATTGTCAGTAGCTGGGTTCATGATTTTCACTCCACAATGTTCACAAAGATACGCACGGCGGCGGGTATTTGGTAGCGAATGGTCCCCGCGTGTGAGAACGGGGGACTACGATAGCCACGTTCACCAATCCGATTGGGTATTATTGACACGTATGAAGACGCAGAAGTATCCCTGGTCGCATATCGTCGCGGAGTTCTTTGGAACGGCGATTCTCCTATCAGTGGGACTGTCTTTTGTAATTCTGGACTTTGGGACAGGAAGCCCCGTCGTCGAACTCATTCCAGACGCAGGGATGCGGCGGTTGATCACCGGGTTTCTTTTTGGATCGACCGGAGCGCTCATCGCCCTTTCCCCGGTCGGCAAGATAAGCGGTGCGCACATCAATCCGGTGGTCACGTTCGCCTTTCTTATCGAAGGCAAGATTCGCGCTCGTCATGCGGCTGGGTACATCGCGGCTCAGCTTGCGGGAGCGGTCGCAGGCTGCGTTCCCCTGCTTCTTTGGGGGACAATGGGGAAAAGCGTATTCTTCGGCGCGACCTCGCCGAGCTCCTCGGATCCCGCGTGGGTCCCGCTTGCGGGAGAAGCCGCAACGACGTTCACGCTCGTAATCCTGCTCCTCGCATTTCTTGGCCACAAGAAGATCCGGAACTACACGCCGCTGATGTTGCCGTTTCTGTACGCAGCAATGGTCTTCCTCGAAGCGCCGCTATCAGGTACCAGCACGAATCCCGCGCGAAGTCTTGGTCCCGCAGTCGTCGCGAAGGAGTGGCATCTCTGGTGGGTGTACTGGGTTGGCCCGACAGCCGGAGCCGTGCTTGCCGTCGCCGTCCACCTCGGAACGTGGCTTCGAACGCTCGAGATAGACGTGGCCAAGCTATACCATTTTACGCACGATCCGCGCTCTGTTTTTCACTGGGACAGGCACCAGGGTGGCGGCCAATCGAGACCGCAGTGATACCGCGGGAGCGGACGGCAGACCATGAAGGCTCACATCCGGGCCTGGGCCGGCACGCGTTTGAGCGGCGTAAGCTCCCCGGATTGACCGATCTTCCCCGGGTGCCGCCTGTCGAAGTTTTTGAGGTACTGTTCCATCTCGGCCAGTCGTCTGATGCCGAGCAGCTCCCGGGAAATTGTCCGCATCTCTTCCAGGGTGAACGAAGAGAGGCGCCGTTTCACAAATTCCACCTTTGCCGGATTGACGCTCAATTTCCTGATGCCGATTCCGACGAAAAAGGGGAGGAGCACCGGATCGGCCGCCACGTCCCCGCACACCGAGAGTTCTTCGCGTTTTTTCCCGCTGAAACGGGCGATTGCCGAAAACACCCGCAGAACCGTCGGGTGGTGGCTCTGGTAAAGATGATTCAGCTTATCGTTGGTGCGATCCACCGCCAACAGGTACATGGTGAGGTCGTTCGTCCCAATCGACAGGAAGTCTGTCTCGGAAGCCAGATCACCCACGGCCATAGCGGCCGACGGCAGCTCGATCATTGCTCCGATTCGCGGAGAGGCGTTGTGGCCCACACGCCTCTTGTCGAGCGTTGTTGCTGCCAGCCGGATTTCTTCTTTCGCTTCCAGAACTTCTTCCACACCGGAAACCATCGGGAGCATAATTCCGAGGTCCGCCCCTTCGCCGGCTCGCAGCATGGCCCGCAGTTGCTCGCGAAACATCTCCCGGTTGGCCAGCGAGAAACGAATCCCGCGAACTCCCAGAAAGGGATTGTTTTCCGCCTCGCCACGGCCCTGAAGCAGCTTATCCCCGCCAATGTCGGCGGTTCGAAGAACGACTGGTTTTCCCCCCTGGCTCTCGACAATGGAACGGTAGATTCGATATTGCTGATCCTCTGACAGGTAGTCGTTCTTCAGAATAAACGGAAACTCACTTCGGTACAGTCCTATTCCCTCGGCGCCCTGGGCGGCAGCCTCAAGCGCATCCTTCAGGATGTTCACGTTCGCGAGAACCTGCACGTCCGTCCCGTCCGCGGTTCTGCCCTTGAGGTGGTAAGCCCGCAGGTCGATAGCAGCGTCGCGGCGCGAATCCCGGTAATGATCGAGCCGACCTCCATCGGGGTTGACGTGGAGCCATCCGCTGGTGGCGTCCAGCAGCAGCGGCGTCCCGTCGGGAATATTCAGGATGCTCCTGTCGTCGGTTATCATGACGGGCAGCCCAAGAGAGCGGGCCAGGATGGAAATGTGCGCGGTGACTCCGGTGCCGCGAAGGACGAGACCTTCTATGCCCTCAATCGCCAGCCGGTAGAGATCGGAAGGGTACATGTGGCGGGCTATCGCAATTTTGCCATTGTAAGAAAACCCTTCCTGTGCGCCACCAACGATGTTGTTTATGAGGCGATAGCCCAGGTCCCGGACATCCTGAGCTTTTTCCGCCAACCTGACTTCGGACATCGCCGAAAACAGATCCGCATATTCGGCAACAACCGACTGGACTGACTGCACGGCGGACTGACCGTCCTTGATGTGTCGACGCATCTTATCGGTGAAGCTGCCATCTTTGAGCATGAGCTCGTGGGCGGAGAAGATCATCGCAACCATCTCGATGTCGCTCGAAGACGCGCTGTCCTGCAGGCCACCGAGCTGTCTGACCGATGCGGCGAGAGCAGTTTCGAAAAGCGTCAGCTCCGAGACGATGTCTCCGGCGGGAGTCGCGTGCAGGGCGAGTGATTCAATATCCGTCCAGAATGGAAGGGCGATCCCGTACGCCTGACCGTCGGATGCCTTTATCCCGCGAATCGAACGTCGAGGAGCCTGCAGGAGCACATTCTCGCGAGAAGCGATAAGCGCCGAAGCATCACTCAAAAGGTCACCGAACCGGGACGCCGCGGCCATCAATCCGGGTTCATCCTCACGATCGAACCCTTGATTGTCGGTTCGTGCAAGGATCAGAACACCGGTTTGAATCGGGCCATGGAGGATGGGAATCAGAACCTTCGAGCGGTAGGGATGGTTCGGATCGGTTTCGTCGTAGGTGATCCAGATGATTCGTCCCTCGGTAAAGGCTCGGCCGACTTCGTTCCCTTCGAGTCCGAACCGCACCGGTGTCCGGCTGTCTGCGAATCGAACGTCCTCCCACAGCTCACCTTTCTCGAAACCCGCGCGAAGGACGAGCGCACCCTCGCTTTCGTCGTGAACGAAGACCGCACCCATGTGCACGCCGGTGCGCACTACAATGAGGTTGATCAACTCCTTGAGAAAGCCGTTCCGCGCTTTTTCGTCTTCAAAGAATGAGATTTTGGCGGCAATCTCTTCGATTGCGCCGGTGATCGTGCCTGAGCTCATAATCTACAAAGTACGCAATCCCGATTCGTCGGGGAACATGAACCGCGCCGACGCCGCGGAGTGCGTTGAACTACGCCTTCCCGCTCGACCCCACCAGCTGCAGAATGCTCCGCACATCCTGCTTCAACCGGTCCTTTGCGTGCTGCTGGACGCGCCACATGTGCCCTTTGTGTTCGATTTCTCCGTCGATGCCGGCCTTCACGTATTCCAGGTATTTGTACCGGATCGCCGTGCCGTAGTTGACCTTCGCCATGCCGTTCGACACGCAGTCGCGGACGACCTGCGCGGCGATGCCCGTGGTTCCGTGAAGCACGAGCGGCAATGACGGGTCTATCGCGTGCACCTGCTTCAGCAGATCAACCCGGATGTCCGGCTCGCCCTTGTAGAAACCATGAGCGTTCCCTATGCCGATCGCAAGCATATCGGGTCTGCACTTCGCGAGGAACGTCCTCACGTCCTCAGGATCGACCATGTTCCTGTTCTCGTGGGTGCCGGCGCCCTCTTCATTTCGTTGCAGCTCGCCGATTTCTGCTTCCACCGTTACCCCGCGGCCGCGTGCCAGCGCGATGACTTCGGAGGTCACCGCGATATTTTGCGTCAGCGATCTCGTGGAATAGTCGATCATAACGGAGGTGAACCCTGCCTCGACCGCGCGCGTGACAGACTCTACCGACTTCGCATGGTCGAGATGGATTGCGACCGGCACGCTGCAACGCGCGCCGATCCAGCGGCCGAACTCCGCGAACCAGTCGTACCCGGTGTAGGCCAGGTTCCCCTCGTACGCGGCGATGATTACCGGGGCTCGTTCCTCTTCTGCGGTTTCGACGATTGCGCGAACGATATCGTAGTTGCCGCCCTGGGTGTTGATCGCCGCGACTGCGTACCTGCCGGAGAGCGCGCGCGTAACTACAGACGCGGAATCAGAGATGCTCATCATTCACCTCCTGCGTGCGTTTAATATCATATCATGATATTATGTAGTCGGAAACGTAATTGACTGGCGTGTCTGGGGCATTTCGGCTGGCTCTCAGACCCTGGCCAGGAAGATTTCCGTTGTCAATATATCGCGCCGTGATACAAAAGGAGGAAGTTCATGAAGGCGGTCGTGTTCGAGGGGCATTCACAACTTCATGTAGCGGAGGAGCCTGCGCCTTCCGCGGGACCCGGCGAGGCGATAGTCCGCGTTGCCTATTCCGGCGTCTGCGGATCCGACTTGACGCTCTTTGCGGGCAAGAACCCGCGTGCGAAACTGCCGGTCATTCCGGGACATGAGCTTTCCGGTGAGGTTGTTTCGGTGGGAGATGCACTTGAACCAAGCGGCCGTGGAATAGGCCCGGGAAGCCGGGTCGCTATACTTCCGACGTTGAGCTGCGGAACCTGTGACCTGTGCCGGCGCAATCTGCGGCACCTGTGTCGCTCGCTCCGCTTCCTCGGTATCCAAACGAACGGTGGTATGGCCGAGCTCGTAAAGGCGCCCGTGGCCAACCTCTACCCTGTCGCCGACACCCTTTCGTACGAGGTGGCGGCGCTCGCGGAGCCGCTTGCGGTTGCGGTGCATGGGACCAGGCGTGCACGCGTCGACATCGGAGATTCGGTGCTGGTCATCGGCGCTGGACCGATCGGTCTCATGGTTGCGCTCACGGCGACCATAGCGGGCTGCTCCCGCGTCGTAGTCACCGAAGTTGCGGAGCAAAGGATCAGAGCTGCCCGGGCGCTCGGCCTGGAGACTTGCGAAATACGCCGGGATGAGCCGATCTCGGAGCTTGTAGCCAGGCTCGGCGGCGACAATGCCGAGGTTGTGTTCGAATGCACCGGCCATCCCTCGGCTACGATCCAGATGATAGAGGCCGGGCAATTTGCGGGGCAGGTCGTCATCGTGGGCGCGTTCAAGGAACCGACCCCCGTCGACCTGTTCCGGCTCTCGCGCAAGGAACTGTGGGTGACGGGATCATTCGCCTACACGGCGGATGATTTTGCGAGGGCAATCGAGCTGCTGACTCGCTACGGCGACCGGTTCGAGCCTCTCATCACCCACGTCCTGCCGCTCGAGCAGACGAAAAGTGCGGTAGAGATGATGATCCGCGGTGAGTGCGTAAAGGTTCTGGTCGGGCCGAATGGTGATCAGCGAAGGGCGAAGTAATCAGGGTAGGGTTCTCGGCCGAGAAGCGGCCTGCAATATTCGGCAAACTCGGGCCGGATCTGCATTCCCGGCTCATCGATGAATCGGTCGGGAAGCATCCGCTCCACATTCGCAACATCGGACAACGGAACGCGGACGGTCCGGATCCGGTAGGGGTTGTCAGATATACGCTCGAGTCCGACCATGAATCCGG
Organism: uncultured Spirochaetota bacterium; assembly: GCA_963832675.1. Lineage (GTDB taxonomy): Bacteria > Spirochaetota > Spirochaetia > DSM-27196 > DATKUC01 > DATKUC01. The sequence goes on from CAWHUY010000017.1 coordinate 25,208, forward strand.
AGTTGCCGGACAGGAGCTCTCTTACCGCAGCCGAGCCCGCTTCCCGCGCTTCGTACCGGTCGGTGTCCGACACTAAAAGAGCGGAGGCCCGCCCGAGCAGTCCGGGCTTCTCGCTCCGGGCTCTGATACCGAGACGGTTCCGAATCAGTCCGGCGAGGTAGGTCGCCGCACCCCCGGGAAGATTGTGACCGAAGGGATCGACCGACTCGGTCCCTCCTTCGGCGCCAAGCTGCCGTCCGCTTCTGTCGACGGCCCCTTCGCTTACCGCAACGACGAATCCCGGCGAGCGCTTCCACTGCTCCTCAATTGCTGCAAGAAATCGATCCTCTTCCACCGGCTTCTCCGGAACCAGTACGAACCGCGGCCCTTCCGGCCCTGCCTCTCCCGCAAGCGTCGTCGCGGCGCAGAGCCAGCCCGCATTGCGGCCCATCACCTCCATCACGCTTACGTGGATACTCAGGGCGAGCACGTCGAGGCAGAGCTCCGCTGCCGATACGGCGTAGTAGCGCGCGGCGCTTCCGAATCCGGGCGAATGGTCGGTACCCGCGAGATCGTTGTCGATTGTCTTCGGTATTCCCGCGACCGCGATATCGGCCATGGCCCGGCTCAACCTGAGACAGGTATCCATTGAATCGTTTCCGCCGTTATAGAGGAAGTATCCGATGTTGTTGGCGCGGAGCGTACTCTCGATCCGTTCGTAGTCTGTCTCCGAAACCTTGTGACGGCAGCTTCCGATCGCCGATGCCGGCGTGCGTGCGAGGCGTTCGAGCTCCGCGGCAGAAAGTCCGGTCAGCTCCACGAGATCGTTCGCGAGCACGCCCTGCACGCCCCGACGTGCGGCGAAAATCCGACCGACGCCTTTCTGTATCTGCGCCTCCGCCACCGTTCCTGCCAGCGATGCGTTAATGACGGCAGTCGGGCCCCCGCCGTGAGCGACAAGCAGATTGTTGCCGCTCATTCTCCGGCCCTCCCGGCGAATTCCCGGTCGTCGGCCATGCAGAGATGAACCGCGGCTGTCTTGAACGTACGCGGAAGGGCGAGAATGGCGGGACTCGGACCGACGAAACGAGCCGCATCGGCGAGCGCTTCCTCGAAAGTCGTGCAGGTCCTCATTCCCATGCCGCGTGCGAACCCCGGCTCCATGGCTCCTACCAGATAGATGGCCTGCGTGTGCAGGTGGGCGATGTGGCCGCAGGAGACCATCGAGAAGGCATGAAACGGATGGTAGCCGTATCCAAATCTATATTTGTCGATATATTCCTTACGAGTCGCGAAGTACTCGCCGTAGACAGCCAAATCCGGAAGCGACTGATGATAGTCGTGCTGGTAAAGCTCGTACAGATCGCGGTAGCCGGTAAACTCCTCATCATGAAAATAACCGTTGCACAACGAGGAACAGATTATGACCAGGTTTTCGGCGAGAATCCTCTTGTGCCGGATGATGTTGGCCGCAATTGCCTGCAGGATGAGGATGGGATTTGTGCCGTGACCGTCGCCGTAGTGAAACGATTGCGGCATACCGAACAGGAGGAGCTGGTATTTCTTCGTTGCCCACGGAACGTAGGTGCGGCGGTCTGCGATCTTCCACGAAGCCGTCTGCACCTCGCTTCCGGTTCCCGCGAAAACTGCTATCTGGCGCATCTTCGTGTCGAGCACCGCGTCGCAGATGAAGAAGCTCTTCTTCATCCGCTCCTCCATGTAGGTCCCGATTGAATCGAACTTCTGACGCATGCGGCTGTGCGAGCTTACCGGTGTGAAATCAGCGCCGTGCATGACCGAAGGAGTGTGGTGCGAGGCGATGCTCCGCCAGTGCGTTATCCCGGTTGCGCAGTGTTTGTAGCCGCCGGAGTAACCGCCGTAGGGATTTCCGAGCGTGTGGCCGATAAGGACCGGAAGATCGGCGTCGTATACCATCCGGTTCATGATGACCGGATTTCCGTCGTGGTCCTCCCCGAGATCTATCAGGTTCTCCGGGTTTTCGCTGTCGTGATTGAAGATTCGATCGATGCGGCTGAAGCGCTCATAGATTGCCTCTCCGAGGATTGCACGCAGCTCGGCGGGGCGCATCTTCCTGTGTAGCCCGTTGCTGCATATCAGGCTGATATTCTTCTCCTGCACGCCCGCAGCCACACACGATTCCACGATCAGGGGAATGGCAATCTTTCGATGCGACGTCTCCTGGAATCCGCCTTTCACGCGGTCGGGGAAGACGATCGCCACCTTCGAACTCTTCCCAACCAGTCGTGAGATGGGCTGCATACCCAGCGGAGAGCGGAGCGCCTCGGCGGTAGCCGCCTTCGGGTCTGCGAGCGCGACCGGGTCAGCAACGGTCTCGCCGGGGACGAAGATATCGGTGGTATCGGGAACGGTGGCGTCGATTGTGCCGTGCCCATATTCAAGCGTCACGTTCATCGCGCATCTCCTTTTCTCCGGCTGTGCGCATCGTGGAAAAGGCGTGCAATTTCCGCGAACTCCTCCGGATAGAAGCCAATGTCGCCGCTGAACCGAGTCAGGGCCACAAGTCCGCCTTCGATGTCGGCGAGCGCTCCGATAGCGGCCGCGTTGGCGCTCTTCAGGCCACCGCCGTATACGACATCGGGGCGGAAGCCCATGAGCCGCTCGCACAGATCTCGCGTGCGGTGGGCGACATTCTGGATATATTCCGGACCCGGCGGCGTTTTTCCCGGTCCGATTGCCCAGACCGGTTCGTATCCGATAACGATACTTCCCGGTGCGATCAAAGCTTCGGCACCCGGGACGTCGCCGGTGTTCGCGGATGCAGCCTCGGTGGCAGCGCCTATCTGGCGTTCGAGCGTTTTCATGGTTCGCTCCACTTCGCCCTCCGTGCCGACGAGCCCGTGCTCCTCGGCGGTTTCCCCGATGCACAGAAGGACATTGAGACCTCGCTGCCGCGCGGCGACAAGCTCGAGCCCGATCACGGTGTCGACGGCGGCTCGAACATGCGCCGTCCGCACGCCAATCTCGGCGTCCGCGCCAATCTCGGCGTCCGCGCCAAGGGATACAAGATATTCCTTGGCGCGCCGCTCCTCCGAATGACCCACCATCACCCATCGGCAGCCGATCGCTGCCGCGGCGGCCGCCGGAAGATTTGCGGTGAACGCCCCGAAGTTCCCGCCCGGGCGGACATCTTCGCGGTAGACGGTCTGCGCGCCGAGCCGAATCTTTGCTTTTCGTTTCGCGGGAAACAGCTGAATCTCGTCGCGTGCGGTGATCAGCGCCGCCTCGGGAAGGATGAAGACGACCGGCAGGTCGAGCTCGTCGAAGATCCCTGTCGCGGCCGTGCCGCGGATGATCGATCGAACCCATTCGGCCGGATCATCGAAGGGGGATAGACCCCCGCTGCCGCGCGGGACGTCGAATCTTTTGAAATTTACAAACAGGAATGCCATGCCACCTCCTCCAACCGGGAAATATCACCCTGCGATAATATCTGTAGTGTAACACGGCTCCCGCCGATCGGGAAAGCAGAATGTGGCCGGTGGCGGTCCCGTAGTATCGATCAGCGACCGTTTCGAGGCGCTCCGGAGTGCACACGCGCTGACAGGTTTTTCTTGTCAACAGCCGGAAACCAAGATAAAATATCGGAAGGCGACATTATTCAGCCACGGCAGGGACGCATGGACGAGTTCAGTAATCGCGTGATTCTCATTACCGGCGGTGCGTCGGGTCTCGGCAAGGCCGCTGCGTGGGGTTTCGGCCGGAGGGGCGCTCGCATCTTCCTCGCGGACCGCAACGAGGGGGCCGCGACCGCCGCCGCTGCCGAGATGAAGTTGGAAGGCGTCAACGCCGAGCCGCTCGGTGTCGATGTCTCGAGTGGCACGAGCGTTTCGACTGCCGTCAAGAATGCCGTGATCGACGCCGGGCGCATCGACGTGCTGCTGCATTGCGCAGGAATTGCGCGCGGCGACCACCAGATGGGCCCGGACGGTTGGCTTCCCATGGAGGAGGTTTCAGAAGAGGACTGGAACCAGGTTGTCGGCGTTGATCTCACCGGCACTTTTCTGGTCAACCGGGAGGTGGGACGGATAATGATCGGGCAATCGCGAGGGCGGATCATCAACGTAGCCTCGATCTCCGGCATGGTCGCAAACATGGGGCTTGCGGGCCTCGGACCCTACAGCGCGGCCAAGGGTGGGGTCATCGCGCTGACCCGTGTGCTCGCAATGGAATGGGCGCAACACGGTGTCACGGTCAACAGCATCAGTCCTGGCTACATGGCGACCGAAATGGGGATGCGGTCGCAGCGCTTTCCCGAGTTCCGCCGCATCCAGATCGAGCAGACGCCCGCGGGACGTCTTGGAGACCCGGGCGAGTTTGCCGCCGCAGCGCTCTACCTCGCCTCCGACGCGGCCTCATACGTGACCGGCCATAACCTCGTCATCGACGGAGGGTACACCGTGTGGTAGCCATAGCCGACCTTGCGTTGAACGAAAACACCCAGAAGGTCCTGACGCTTCTCTACACGTCCGGGCCCCTGTCCAAACCGGAACTGGCCGAGCGCGGTGGAATGGCGTGGGCGACGATCGTCAAGATCATCGATCGGCTTGTCGAGGCACGCGTCGTCGACCAGGTCGGCACTTCCAAGCGACCCTCCCTTCCGGGGAAACACGCGGTCCTCTACAACCTTACCGATCACTACCCGCTGGTGGTCGGAATCGACGTCGAATACCACCTGACTACCATCACGTTGAGCAGCCTGAGGCGGCAGATACTTGCAAGCGCATCGCGGCCGACGCCCGGTCAAACGGACGCGGCGATCCTGCAGCAGTTCCTTGTGGATCTCATCCGCGAGTTTCTCGATCAGTCACCCGACGTGGCGAGAGATCAGATCATCGGTGTAGGCATCGGCGTGCCTACCATCGGACTGCCGCTCTGGAAACGGAGTGACGGGCAGAGCCCACAGCAGTCGATCGGCGAGTTCGTAGAGACGCAGATTGGCATGCCTGTGAGGATTCACGACAACACGCTTTCCTACACCGTTTACGAGAAGTGGACGAATCAGGCCTTTTCGGAGGACGATTTTCTGTTCGTTTCCATCCGAACCGGGGTGGGCTCCGGCATATTCGTCAACGGTACGCTGCTCGAGGGTCACCAGGGGCTCGCCGGGATGGTGGGACATCTGATAACCGATCCCACCGGTCCCGCCTGCAGGTGTGGACGACGCGGCTGCCTCGAAACGGTGAGCAACCAGTACTACCTCTACGAACGGTATCGCACCGAGGTTCTTGGGAAGGAAGCGGCCGGGCAGGACCCGCCGGTTCCCGCCGTGCACGCCGCGCTCCCGGATCTGTTCACCAAGGCACGGAGGGGAAACCGGAACGCTCTGACTATTGTCGCGAATCTCGCCGAGAATCTTGCGATCGCTCTCGGGCCCGCGATCATGGTGCTGAATCCTCCGGTCGTGATTATCAGCGGATTTTTCGGCGCCGACGGTGATGTCCTCATTCCCATTCTTCGCGAGCGAATCGCACAACGGGTACTGCACCGCATAGATTACTCGCTTCGTTACTGGGAGTTCGATCCTGCGGGGCACAACCTGGGTGCCGCGTTGCTCTTTTACCGGGACTTTCTGACACCTGTGTTGAATCCGCAAAGGGGGAAGGGAAATTGCGTCGCTGAGATCGACGACACGCCGCTTCGAACGTCAAGGAGGTGAAACGAAAAAGAGACGAAGGGGATAATCGCGGGACCACTCGACTGGTGGTCCCTGACGTTGTGCGCATCCGTTGCTTTTCTACCGCACATCAAGGAGGAAGTAGATGAGAAGATCCGCGTTAAAGGTGCTGGTTGTCCTGATCGCGCTTTCGGTCGGAGCTGCTGCTGCATGGGCAGGGGGCCAGAAAGAGGCGCCGCAACAGTCCCAACCGGCTCAGGCCGCCCCGAAGGGATTTGACTGGAAGGCATACTCCGGTCAGACCATCGAATTTCTGGCGAACAACAATCCGGTTGGGCAGCTGCTTCAGAAGTATGCACCCGAGTTCACCGACCTCACCGGAATCAAAGTCAACATCAGCCTCTATAGCGAGCAGCAGTTCCGGCAAAGACTTCAGACGATCTTCCAGGCGAAGAGCAACGAGGTCGATCTGTTCATGTCGCTCGTATCCCGCGAGGGAAAGCTCTACAGCAAAGCGGGCTGGTACGCCGACATAAATCCTTTCGTAAACAACAAGAATCTCACCTCGCCCGACTATGAATTCGCGGACTTTGGAGCCGGAGTCATCAAGTCGAAAACGGTAGACGGGATGTTGACCGGCATTCCGGTCAACATAGAAGGACCGGTGCTCTACTACCGCAGCGACATTCTGAAGAAACTCGGCCTCGACCCACCGAAGACTCTCGCCGACCTCGAGAAGATCGCGAGCGTCGTCAAGCAGAAAGAGCCGAACATGATCCCGTTCGCAAGCCGCGGTCTCGCGCCCGCTCTTCCGTACACCTTCAGCAACTTCCTGCACAACTTCGGCGGCGAGTACGTGAACGCACAGGGCATGTCCAACCTGTCGAGCCCCGAAGGCGTGAAGGCGATCGATTACTACGCCAAGTTGCAGCGGGATTACGGACCTCCGGGTGTCATCAACTACTCCTATCCCCAGCTCACCGCCGTCAACTCGAATGGTCAGGCCGTACTGACGTTCGAATCGAGCAACGAGTTCTCGAAGGTGATGGAGTCCGGAGCCCGCGAAAAGGACACCTCGATCATGCCGCTGCCTGCGGGACCAGGGGGAAGCACGCCGGTCGTAATCGGATGGGAGCTCTGCATTTCGTCGCTGTCGGCAAAGCAGAACCTTGCCTGGTACTTCATCCAGTGGGCGACGAGCAAGGACATGCAGGTCCGTCTCGGACTCGACGGGCTCGCACCGCCGCGGACGTCTGTATGGAATTCACCGAAGTTCCAGGACTGGCTCAACCAGGCCAACGTCCGCCGCGAATGGGCGAACGCTCTTTCGGAACTGTCGAAGAAGGGAAGCTCGATCCTGGCTCCGCAGATCCTGCTGCAGCCCGAGTCGCGGCAGGTCATCGGCGAAGCGGTCGGCAGCGTGATTCTCGGGCAGGCCTCAGCGGCCGACGCCGCGAAGACGGCCGACGAAAAGATAAACGCACTGATCAAACAGTCAGAGAATCAGTAGAAGCGCTGCACGCGCAATAGGCCGGCCGGACCGCGGCGAAAGCTTTACGTCCGGTCCGGCTGTTTCAAAGGAAAGCGAATGGCTACTTCGGATCCCACATTCGTCACTCCACTCAAGCGGGGCCGGCGACTCGCGCCGACACCCTTCTTCTGGCTCATCCTCCCGGCCGGGCTCTTCACCCTGCTTCTTACCGCATTTCCCATGATCTACGTGTTGCAGCTGAGCAGTCGGGAGATCCTTGTCGGATCAGGTGGGAAGTTCGTGGGATTCGCCAACTACGTGAAGATGGTGAACGATCCGGTGTTCTGGAACGGCATGGGTGTGACCTTCTTCCTGTACGCCATCTCACTCGCGGCTCAGATCGTCATCGGCATGTACGTGGCGATGGTACTGAACAGCGCCGTGCACAGGGTTCGGTTTCTGCGCACCATCCTGCTTTCTCCGCTCGCCATGCCGCCGGTCGCGGTCGGCATGATGTGGCTCATCCTGCTCGATCCGTCGTTCGGGCCGGTAAACTATGTGCTGGAGCTTCTGGGACTGCACAAGAGCCTGTTTCTCGCTTCGCCGCAACTGGTAGTTCCAACGCTCGCGGCGATCGACACCTGGCAGTACACGCCCTTTGTTGCGCTCATTTTGCTCGGCGGGCTTCAGTCCCTTCCGGAGGAGCCCTACGAAGCGGCGAAAATAGATGGCGCCTCCAGGGCGCAGATGTTCTGGCGGATCACGATCCCTCTGCTGCGCCCGGCAATAGCGACCGCGGCGATCCTGCGCAGCATCGATCTGCTCCGGTTTTTCGATACCATCTACATTACCACGCAGGGCGGACCGGGCCACTCCTCCACGACTTTGAACATCTACGCGTATCAAACCGGGTTCGTCTATTTCCACATGGGATACGGTAGCGCCCTGATGATTACCCTCTTCATCGTCGTGCTCATCATGGTGCTGATACTGTCGTTGTTCCGCCGGGCTTCTCGGTAGAGTGCGGGAGTCGAATAATGAAGAAAGGAACAACCGTGAAAGCGATTGGCCGGTGGATTCAGTACCTCGTCGTGGCGCTTATTATCCTCCTGCCGATCGCATGGATGCTGATGTCGAGCTTCAAACCGTCGGCGGCGGTGACAGCCTACCCGCCCAAAATCGGATTCCAGCCTACCGGCACCAACTACGTGCGGCTTTTCAAGACAGTGCCTTACGCGCAGTTCACAATCAACAGTATTATCGTTGCGGGCGGCTCGACGCTGCTCGGCCTGCTCCTGGCGGTCCCGGCCGCGTTCGCCGTGTCCTGGTACCGGCGCAGCTGGCCTACAGGCGTCGCGCTTCTCGCCCGCATGGCACCGGGAGGTCTCTACCTCCTGCCGTGGTACATCATCTTCAACAGCCTTCATATGACGGGGACCTACGCCGTCCTGATCCTGACCCACACGGTTATTACCATGCCCCTCATTCTGCTCATCATGTCGTCGTTCTTCGACGAAATCCCGAGGGATGTGCTGGAGTGCGGACTCGTGGATGGAAACACGCTTGGAGGCGTCATCCTACGGCTCGCCATTCCGCTCGGCGCGCCGGGCATGGTGGTATCAACCATCCTCACGTTCATAACCTCGTGGAACTATTTTCTCTTCGCCCTTGTTTTGTCGAACCTCAAGACTACACCGCTCACCGTCGCCGCGTTCCGCTTCGTGGGTGAGGGCGTCACCGATTGGGGCATGCTGATGGCCGCCTCGACAGTCCTCGCTCTTCCGCCTCTCCTGCTTGCCTTCGTGGTTCAGAAGTGGCTGATCCGGGGGCTCACCTTCGGCGCCGTGAAAGGATAGCGGATGTGAGGCGACCAAAGATCTGGGTGGAAAGCAGGCTTCATCCGGACGCCCAGGAAAAACTTGCCGGGATTGCGGATCCGACGATGAGTTCGGACGTGACAGACGCCGCGGGCAAAGAGGGCATAATAATCAGCACGCTGGTAAACGCGGATGCGGAGTTCCTCGACAGGCATCTCCCAGCACTCAAATTTGTCGCTCGGCCGGGTATCGGCCTCGACAATGTAGACGTAGCTGCCGCGACCGAGCGCGCAATCGTGGTCATCAACACGCCGGGGGCGCCGAGCGAGTCGACCGCCGAGCACGCGGTCGCACTTATGCTGGCGCTCGCAAAGCGCGTCGTGCCGGCGCACCTGAGCATGACGCGTGGAGGGATTCCGCACGGCGCCCTTTCCGGCACCGAGATGCGGGGACTCACACTCGGGGTCGTAGGATACGGCCGGGTCGGACGGCGCGTCGCGGAAATATGCGGCGCCGGTCTCGGAATGCGCGTACTTGTCTATGAACCCTACCTCGATCCTGAGGCCGGATCGGCCGCATTCGAATGGATCAGTTTCACAGATACGCTCGATGAGCTCCTGCGCCGATGCGACTTTCTCACGCTGCACGCCGCGCTCACGGAGGAGACACGTGGCATCATTGGCGCGAAAGAGCTCGGAATGATGAGACGCGGCGCCTATCTGATTAATGTGAGCAGGGGACCGGTTCTGGACGAAAAGGCGCTCACGGCGGCGCTGGAATCGGGACATCTCGCCGGGGCCGGGCTCGACGTTTTCGAGATCGAGCCGCCCTTGCCGGACAATCCCCTGCTTTCGCGCGCCGACGTCGTCGTCACGCCGCACGTCGCCTCGTTCACTGACACGGCACGGCGTGCCATGGGTCTCGGTATCGTCAATCAAATCGAACAGATAGTGTCGGGGGTATGCCCCGACAATCTGGTAAACCCTTCGGCCTGGCCCGGTCGCTTTGCCGGAAAGGAGGAGATGTGAGTCAGCTCAGAGACAATCCGGTCCGCTCCGCGCTTCGGAGGGGCCAGGCGGTCACCGGAACGATGGTTGTGGAGATTCGTTCCACCGCGATGCCGCTTCTTCTCAAGCAGGCCGGCTTCGACTTCATGTTCCTCGACACCGAGCACGGTGTCTACGACATGGAGACCACGGCGGACATCGTCCGTATGGCACGCCTGGCGGGGCTTCCTCCGGTGGTGCGGGTGACCGACGCCGAGTATCACCTCATTGCGCGCACGCTCGATGCGGGGGCGATGGGAGTTATGGTGCCGCGAGTCGAGACGCGCGAACAGGTAGAGACCATCGTGGACGCCTGTAGATTTCCGCCGGTCGGCCGGCGGGGCTGTTCGACAGGAAAAGGGAACAGTGATTTCGTCTCGGCGCCTTTCCGCGAGTTCGCCGACCACGCGAACGAGAACGTTCTGGTCGTGCTCCAGATCGAGCGCGCGCTCGCGATCGAGAACATCGACGAGCTGCTGTCGGTAGCGGGCGTCGACGCTGCGGTCATCGGTCCGGTCGATCTGTCGCTTTCGATGGGTGCGAATGACGTCCACGCCCCAGCCGTGCAGTCGGCGATTGGAAAGGTTGTGGAGTCGGCCAAACGTCACGGCGTGGCCTCAGGAATTCATGTGCGGGATCTGGAGATGATTCGTAACTGGCGCGAGCGCGGAATGACGATGCTCGCCTACTCCTCCGACCTCGACTTTGTGATTTCCGGTGCGGGAGAAGCGGCTGTCGGACTGCGCAGCATCGCGGAAATCCCGGCGAGCGGGTAGCTCGCGCGCCGAAGCTGCGCATCAAAATGGCAATCAACGCTACCGGCGATAGTCGCTCGAAGACAAGCTTGTTTCTCTGCGGAAGATTTGCGCAAAATGGCTCGGACTGGCGTATCCGAATTCGAGGGCGACAGCTATCACACCATCTTTGGCTTCGCGAAGCAGTCGTAGCACCTCATCTATCCGCAGGATAGCGCGATGGCGAGAGCATTGTCGCGAAGATCCACCATGCGATCGATGAGCGCCGAGGCCGTCGCTTGGCTGCCGCGCAGTCCAGAATCCGCTTGTTCAGGGACGCATGCCGGAGTAACATGGGAATCGCCATGCGTCGAAGCCGAAGGAGAGGCCTTGTGGTCATGTATACACTTCGCCGGAGCCAAACCTCTGCCGACTTCCCTGCATCGATTTTCCCATCGGTTGACCTGAAGAATGCATTGGCACGACGCCTCGGACGGGTGCGCATGGACAGACTTTGCAGTCGACCTCTTCGGATAGGGGCGGCACTGCTGTTCCTCTGGGTTGCGACCTCGCCCCTGTGGGCGGCGGGCCCTCCGGTGGTCGTCGCCGTGCCCGCGGCAGAAGAGGGGCTGACGCGGATCCAACAATGGGAACCTATCGTCTCCGCGCTGCGCCAGGCGAGCGGATTGAACATCGAGCTTGCGATGGCCAAGGACGAGCCAAGCATCAGGAAAGGTATCGAACAGAATCTGTTCGACATAGCCTTCGTTGATCCCGTCTGGTTCGTTATTCTGGACCGCGAAGAGCTCTCTGTGCCGCTAGCGAGAGTCGTCGTCGGCGGAAGCAGCCTCTATCGGTCACTGCTCATTGTTCGTAAGGATTCGATCATCCGATCCCTCAGGGACCTTCAGGGAAAATCCGTTGCACTTACAACTCCGTTTAATTCGGCAGTTGGGTATTTCGTCCCGCTCGCCATGTTGGCCGACGAATCCAGGGAAGGAGCGCCGGGGCCCGCACCGACGTTCGTCTACTCCGATACTTCGTTAAGCGTTCTCAAGGCAGTTTCGTATGGAAACGCTGACGCCGGATTCGTGAGCTCGTCCCTTTTCGAAGATCAACGCTACGCGCCACTTCTTGACCGGGTTCGTGTGGTTCGCGAGTCGAATTCAATCGCCCAGTGGACCGTAGTCGCGCGTCGAGGCCTCCGGGAGGACCTCGCGCTGGCTGTAAAGGACGCGTTGCTCGCCATGCACGCTTCAGCGGCTGGAAACGACGCTCTCTCCAACGCCGGTTTCGACCGTTTCATCGAGACGCCGAAGAGCGACTACGAAACCGCGCGAGGCTACTATGAATCGCTTGAAAGTAAACTTGCCGTTACAAAGTAAGGTCTTCGCCTTTTTCGCCCTTTTGCTGTTGCTCATTCTGATCGAATGGTTGTACGGCAGCGAGCATGAAAGGAACGCGCTCCGCGATCAAATGGCCGATCGCGGCGACGTGCTGGTGCGCACTCTCGCCCAGCTTAGCGAAGAGCCGCTTGTCGGATTACAGATCGGGCGCATGGAGCAGCAGCTCGACTCCATTCTTCAGGAGAAGGATGTGCGCTATGCGCGCATATACAACGTGAACTATCGAGCGGTCGCCGCGACCGACAGGGAGTGGGAAGGGTGGAGCTTTTCGGGACAAATTGTGACACGGCCGGAGCTTCAATTCAGCGGGGAATCCATGATCGCACGCAACCCAATTCTCATTGCAGGTCAGATCCGCGGCATGGCCGAAGTCGCATTCACGCTTAGGTCAATGGATGCGAAGATTGCTCGGGGGCAGAGGTTTTTCGTTCTCATCTTCATCGGCGAAGCTCTCCTCGCATTTGGTTTTGCCCTGCTGCTCGAGATTCAGATCGCCCGGCCACTGGAGCGACTCTCCTCGCAGGTAGACCGAATTACGCCTGACTCCCCTGAGCTTCCGCTTGGGGCGTCCCGCTTTGCGGCGCGCGAGATTGTCAGAGTCGGTTCGTCGATAGACGACATGCGAAGAAAGCTCAACCAGGCTCAGGAAGCAGTAATTGCAAAAGCGCAGCTCGCCACTATGGGCCAACTGGCGGCGAACATGACGCACGAAATCCGCAATCCGTTGGAAGCAATTTCCGGTGCGGTAGAGGTGCTCTCGTCCGAAAACACGCTCGGCGAGGAAAGCCGCATTTCTCTAACTATCATCCACGAAGAGATTCAGAATCTCAACGACTACCTGAGCGAGTTTCTCGAGTTCGCTCACGTCGAGCCCGCGGCCCTTTCCCTGTCCCGGGTGAACGATCTTGTCGGCGACTGTATCGTACTGCTCAAGCCGGTCTTCAGAAAGAAGCGCATCGAGACTCGCCTTGCCCTGGACGGAGACCTTCCCGGTATCACGGCGGACGCGATGCGGCTCAAACGCGTTGTTGTTAACATACTCCTGAACAGCGCTGAAGCAGTAGAAGAGGGCGGCATCATACAGGTCTCGACTGCAGCAAGAGATTCCCACGTCTGTATCGATATCAGTGATAACGGCCCCGGAATGTCGCCGGAGGTGCTCCGGAGGGTGTTTGATCCCTACTTCACCACCAAGAAAAACGGATCGGGTATCGGGTTGGCGTTGAGCAGAAAGATCATGGAAGAGCACGGCGGCTCGATCAAGATAGACAGTCAATCGAGAAGCGGAACGACCGTTGTTCTCGAACTTCCGTGCGACTCCGGGGAGGGCGAACGTGGATAGGCTGCTCGTGGTGGATGACAAGCTCAACATTCAACGCGTGTTGAAGATGATTCTCGAAAAACAGGGGTATTCGGTAGACACTGCAGGCAGCGGGAGCGAGGGTCTGAGAAAAGTGATAAGCGGAAATCCGGATCTGGTAGTTTCCGACGTCCGATTGGAAGATATGAACGGGACCGACCTGTTTCAAATGGTTCGCTCCCGGGGAATGGAGGTGCCCTTTATCTTCATTACCGCGTTCGGTTCGGTAAGAGACGCAGTTTCGGCAATCAAGAACGGCGCAGTCGACTACCTGACCAAGCCGATAGACTATGCGCATTTGCAGCGGTCAATCGCCTCCCGGCTGGGTCGGCGTCACCACGAAACGAAAGTACCGGAAAAACGGCGGCTGATAGGTTCGAGCTTCACGATGCGCAATCTGTCTGATCGGATCCGAACGGTTGCGGTGACAAGCGCGACTGTGTTGATAACCGGCGAAAGCGGGGTGGGCAAGGAGCTTGTGGCGCGCGCAATCCTCGAGCAGAGCCCCAGAGACAACAAGCCATTTGTTGCTGTCAACTGTTCGGCATTCTCGGTAACGCTTCTCGAATCAGAGCTTTTTGGTCACGAGAGGGGCGCGTTTACCGGGGCGATTGAGCAGAAAAAGGGCGTCTTCGAAATTGCCGACGGAGGTACCCTTTTTCTTGACGAAGCCTCGGCGATGGATCCTGCCATTCAAGTCAAGCTCCTGCGCGTGCTGCAGGAACAGTGCTTCACCCGCGTCGGCGGCACGACACCGGTGAACGTGGATGTTCGAATCATTGCGGCGACCAACAGGAATCTCGAGGAGCTCGTGGAAACGGGAATCTTCCGAAAGGATCTGTACTATCGCCTGAACGTCGTGCCCATCTACGTGCCACCGCTGCGCGATCATCTCGAAGATATCGAAGAGCTCGTCCATCACTTTGTGGGGCGAGTCTGCTCGCGGGAACAACTCGATCGGCCAACGATTTCGGAAGGATTCGTTCGCAGACTGCGCGCACGGGAATGGTCGGGCAATGTGCGGGAGCTTGAAAATCTGATAGAACGCCTGCTCATCCTGTATCGCCCGAAAGGTCTTGGAGAGGAGCATCTCGACGCCGAGCTGGCTGCCTCAGGCACTGCAGTTAAGGTTTCTCCCCGTCAACGGATTGTCGAAGCCCTTCGCCTGTGCGGCGGGAACAAGACGGAGGCCGCGGCGATTCTCGCAATGCCTCGCCGCACCCTCTACTACAAGCTGGAGCAGTACAAAATCGAAAAATCAGAATACGCCGGCGTGTAATGTGTGCAATGGATGCGCAACTGCTGCACGCATTGTTGCACATCCATTGCCCGGAAGGCGCGTTAGCGGCCGCGGACTGCAGTTGGCACGCCCCTTGCAATCAATCTGGTTGTCGAGACATCCGGTCTCAATCGAGAGAGATAGAAGGAGAATAGTGCTATGAAGAGAGCCATGATATTCGCTGTTCTGGTTTCACTTATCGCGAGTTTTGCATTCTCGAGCGGTACGGTGGAAAAAAAGCCCAGCAAGGTCGTTGTCTATTCGAGTGTCGACGAGGCAAACGCAAAGAAACTTCTCGACGCTTTCACCGCAGATACTAGTGTGAATGTCTCGTTTGTCTTCCTTTCGTCCGGTCCGGCACTTGCGAGGATCACCGCCGAGAAGGAGAATCCTCAGGCCGACGTCTGGATGGGCGCACCGGCGGAAAATCACATTGTCGCGATGCAGCAGGGACTCACGGTGGCGTACAAATCGCCTGCACTCGACAACCTGGCTCCGAGTTTCAAGGACCCGAACGGTTTTTGGCGATCTTTCTACATGAATCCGATGGCCCTCGCGGTGAACACCGAGGCGCTGGCCAAGATCAACGCGCCGGAGCCAACTTCGTGGGCGGACTTGCTGAACCCTGTATACAAAGGTCAGATCCAGATGCCCACACCGCAGTCATCAGGAACCGCGTACAACGCGATGGCAACGCTCGTTACCATGTGGGGCGAGGATAAAGCGTTTGAATACATGAAGAAGCTGAACGCCAACATTCAGACCTACACCTCGTCCGGCACGGCGCCGTCACAGGCGGTGGCGGTAGGCCAGTGCGCAATTGGAATCCAGTTTACCCCGGCCTTCTTCGAGTTCATCGACAAGGGATATCCCCTGAAGGTCGTGTTCCCGAGCGAAGGAGTCGGCTTCGAAAATCCAGCGGTCTCCATTCTCAAGGGCGCGAAGAACATCGAAGCTGCAAAAATTCTGGCCGACTGGCTCGTCTCGAAGCAGGGGCAGGATGTCCTTTCGAGCGCCAAGACCTACTTCTATCCGGTAAATCCCAAGGCAGAGCTCGGCAAAGGAATGCCGGCCTTCGCGTCGCTCAAGACTGTTGCGATCAATACAGAGTGGGCGGGACAGAACAAGAAACGGCTGGTCGAAAAATGGGTAAACGAAGTACTGCCCGCTAAATAGTCGGGAGAGTCAAACCTTTAGAGAAGCGGGACGATTCCACGCGCCCCGCTCCGGCTTTTTTCTGGTACCGAAAAATGACTACAGACGCAACTCAGACCAATCCCGGCGGGACGCGAACAACGAGAAACCGGGTACGATTCATCAGGAAAGACCCGCTGCTTCTCGGTGTGATCGTGTTAATCCTCGCAGCGCTTGTTCTATTCATCCTCTATCCTCTGTTTCGCGTGATCCTATCCAGCGTCTATACAGACCATCACTTCAGTCTCTCCGTGTTGGTGGAGGCGGTTTCGTCCTGGTATCTTCGCCAGGCTTTCTTCAACAGCATCATGATGGGTGCGCTTACGGCTCTTTTCGGAGTTGCGGTCGGCTTTCTCTTTGCATTCAGTTTGTCCCGGACCGATATGCCTGGCAAACGGTTCTTTCATCTCATCGCGATCATACCCATCGTGTCTCCCCCGTTTATCGGCGCGCTCTCGCTGATAATGCTTTTTGGAAATAACGGACTCATTACCTGGACGCTTCTGAGACTACGGAATGTTCAGATATACGGCTTCAACGGGCTAATCGTCGCTCAGGTGAGCACCTTCTTCCCCGTGGCCTACATAACGCTGAAAGGGGTGCTCGAATCAATCAGCACGACCCTCGAAGATGCCGCGCTCGATCTGGGTGGTTCCCGGTGGAAGGTGTTTCAGAGGGTCACCTTGCCGCTTGCTATTCCCGGCATCGCGGGCGCGATGCTCGTTCTCTTTGTAGAGACGCTTGCCGATTTTGGGAACCCTTTGATTCTCGCAGGAAGCCAGTTTCCGATTCTGTCGGTCCAGGCATATCTGGAGATAACCGGCATGTACAACCTGCCAAAAGGGTCAGCGCTCGCCCTGATCCTCCTCGTACCCTCGGTCACGGCATTTTTCCTCCAGAAATACTGGGTGGCACGAAAGCAGTACGTAACCGTAACCGGCAAGCCCACTCAGTCCAACGCGAAGATCGTCTCCCCCGGCGTAAAGTGGGTTCTGTTCGTCGCCTGTTCGCTCGTTGCATTCTTCATTCTGCTGGTCTACGCCACCATTCTCTGGGGTGCGCTTGCAAAGGTATGGGGAAGCGACAATTCCCTCACCCTGGCAAATTTCGAGTACGTGTTTTCCGTCGGATTCAAGGCGATTAAGGATACGCTCATCATCGCCGGACTTTCGACGCCGGTTGCCGGGATGCTGGGAATGGTCATTGCGTTTCTGGTGGTCAGGAAAAAGTTTCCGGGAAGACGCTTCCTCGAGTTCTCTTCAATGCTGAGTTTCGCCGTTCCCGGCACAGTCATCGGTATCGGGTACGTGCTTTCTTTCAACGGTCCTCCCTTTCTGTTGAGCGGAACACTTCTGATTCTGCTTCTGAATTTCATATTCCGCTACATCCCGGTCGGAATCCAGTCGGGTGTGGCAATTCTGCAGCAGGTCGATCCCTCCATCGAGGAGGCTGCCGTTGACCTGGGCGCGGATTCCAGCACGACATTTCGCCGGATCACCCTCCCGCTGATGGTCCCGGCATTCTTCTCCGGGCTGATCTATTCATTCGTCAGAGCGATGACCGCGATAAGTGCCGCCATTTTCCTGGTATCCTCGAGCTGGAATCTCATGACTGTTCAAATCATGTCGGAAGCTAACTCCGGTCGACTCGGGGCCGCGGCCGCATTGAGTGTCATTCTGGTAGGAATAGTCCTTGCAGCAATAGTGCTGATTCGCGGAGTCCTGGTACTCCGCTACGGGCGATTCGGCGGAAGCGTTCTGAAGATATAGGGGTCGAGAAGTGAGCGTGAAACTGGTCAATGTGTCCAAGGTCTTCAAGAGTCCCGACCGCGCGAACAAAAACGTCGTGGCGGTGAAGGACGTTAACCTGGAAATCTTCGGGAGCGAGATGGTTACTCTGCTCGGCCCGTCAGGTTGCGGAAAGACCACCACCCTCCGCATCGTGTCGGGGTTCGAGGAACCTACCACCGGCGAAGTCTGGATAGACGAGAAGATGGTCAATGATCTTCCGCCGAACAAACGAGACACCTCGATGGTGTTCCAGAGTTACGCTATTTTCCCGCATCTTTCGGTCTCGCAGAACATCGGCTTCGGTCTCGAGCTCAAAGGCTGGAAGTCGGCGCGAATCCGCGAAGAGGTGGAAAGTGTCATGGCCGTAATGAATCTGAAAGACATGTACAACAGACGTCCGGATCAACTTTCGGGCGGACAGCAGCAGCGCGTCGCTCTCGCCCGGGCCATCATCAACAAGCCGAGCGTGTTGCTGTTCGACGAGCCGCTCTCCAATCTCGACGCGAAGCTCCGCGAGCTGATGCGGCTGGAAATTCGCAGGATCCAGCAAACGTTCAAGATCACGAGCATCTACGTGACGCACGATCAGGCGGAAGCAATGACGGTGTCGGACCGGATCGTCGTAATGAACGAGGGAGAAATCATGCAGGTGGGAACACCGTTTGACATCTACTCCCGGCCGGCGAACCGGTTCGTTGCGGATTTTGTGGGCCGCGTGAACTTTATCGAGGGGCGTATTTCGGAGCGACAGGGAGATCTGATCGGCGTGAACTTCGGAAGCGAGGTCAAGAAGATCGGGAGCGTTTCCGGTACGGTCGACGTCGGACAGGATGTAGTGGCCGTTGTGCGTCCGGAATCCTTGAGAGTAAATAAAGCAGATCAGCGAAATCCTGCTCTCCTCGTAGGAACCATATCGAAGGTTGTCTACCTTGGGCCGACTGCGGAGTACGAGGTCGAGGTGGAAGGGAAAACACGCTCAATTTCGGCGGTCGTCCACAATCCCATCGAGGCCGGCTTTTTCCGGCTCGGCGAGACGGTGCACATCGATTTCAACTCTTCTGCAGCACATCTGCTGCCTGCCTGACGTCTCGATCGAGGTGACCGGATTCACGAACGGCCGGGCCATACGGCCCATTCGGTTCGGCTCGCCGCGGTCAGCCGCGGCCTGCAGACGGCTCGATGCGGTCGATTACCCAGCTGACATCGTATCGGGGAAGCACCGGCGCATCCTCGACGTTTCGCTCTTCAGGCGTGAGAACGGTGAAGTGACCCTGAATGCCGAGAGCCTCACAGCCCGTTTCCCAGTTGGCACACCAGATTCCCAGCGCAACAGCTGCATAGTAACGCGAGGTGGTTGCGGCGCAGAAGTCAAACCGGACCAGCCGTTCCTCGCCGTCGACTCGCCGCACCACGGCCGCACTCCGGGTAGTCTGGCTGTTGTAGGATGATGGGGACCACTGGCAAACCTCGTAGCAGCGGCCGAAGTCCTTGAACGGAGGGGCCTCCACGTCCAGCGGTGCGTTGAAGCACGGGTCGGCAAAGAAGAGAGCGGCCAACTTTCGACGACGATGCTGACCCAATTGCATGAAGCGAATGAAGAGGGGCAGGAAACGCGAGGCGTATCCAATGGCGCAGACGCAGATAATGTGGTCTTTCGCGGGATTGAACCGGTCGCCCAGGTGCCGCATGACGCTATCGTGGTCGGCGCCGGGGCCGATCCAGCAGGTCGCAACGCCCATCCGCGTCGCATGAAGGACGACCTTCTGCAGGCTCCGACCGACGTCGATCGTGGCGAGGCGATCGTACTCACGAGGGGCAATTGCAACGAAGAACTCGTGACCTCCTACGGTAGGCCAGACGGTGAGGGGGGCCGCGACGTATTCGAACCGAATGGGGCGAGTTCCAATCTGTCCGGCGGCCTGGGTCTGAACGCACACAGATTCCATGAGCTCAGCACGGTCCTCGGGTGTGAGATTTCTGGGCTGAAACGAACGACATGAACGCCGGGCCCGCATGAGATCGAAGGCTCCGAGATGCTCCTTCGGTTTCGGGAGGTGCTCCGGGGGACGAAGCCCGAATTTCAGCACTCCTGCGTCAAAGACAGCGTTGAGAAGCAGAAGGGAGCCGATCACAAGGGATGGCCAGAAGAGGATCGCCGCCGTGTGTCCAATGAGCCAACCCACTGCTGCAATGAGAAAGAAGGCAATCGCGACGACCGCGTTCAAAGCGTACTGCAGCCAACCGGTAAACTGAAGGCGAATCTTCAAACGCCATAAGATGGTGTTTTCAACGTTGAAAGCCATGTACGTGTGCCTCCCTGTGAGCGATATATTCTCGGATTCGAAGTACAGGGACCGCTTTCGCGGGTCATCCGCTTCGCAGAGCTGGCGACCTGACCAGCTATTCTCTCGTCTTCATTCCCAGGTAGATGACGTCAAAAAGCGCCCGTTTTCGTTCTCCAACGAATCGGGCGAGATCGAATGCTCTGTCGGGTCGTACGCCCTGGATGATTGCGCGCACTATCGGTTCGGCGAGAAACACCCACATACAGCTGCCAATCAGGGTAATCATGAACTGGACGGGATCGGTTGCGCGTATTCTGCCTGCCTTGTGCTCACGATCGAGCAACTGCGCCATACGCTGGGGCAGCGCAAATCTTTCACTCATCACGTTCTCGGCGAGGACGTCTCCGGCGATCGTGCTGCCTTGCGAGAGCTCATGGAGCAGAAATAAGGGTGCATGAGGGTGATCCAACAGGTAATCCATCGCCCGCGAAATGAAATCTGTGAGGCTCTCCTCGAATGTCGCCTTCTCTGAAAGTGCCGCGGCAATGTGGCTGAAGAACTCTCCGGTTACGCGCGCGAGTATTTTCCGATAGATATTGTCCTTCGACCGGAAGTAGTAGTGCAGCAACGGTTGGGTGATGCCCGCGCGGTCCGCAATTTCCTGCACCCGCGCTCCTGCATAGCCCTTCTCTATGAAAACCTCCTCGGCCGCTTTGAGGATCTCGTCTTCCGTCGACTTCGCTTCCAACTCCTTCGCGGTCATTCCCTGCCTCCAACCGTCAGTAACGTCTGTTCGCGCTTCGAAAAGGTCGATTTCGCGCCTCGGCGAATCCACCAAACTTCATCGTCATTTTATAGGAATATTTTATCAGTCTATAAAATATTCCTATAAATATTGCATCCAGTTCCGTTTTTTGTCAACATCTCGCGGCAGTCTTCTCTTGACCGTTTTCGTCGTTGCACGCAGCGACGAGCGTCGACCACGGTTGGAAGAAAGCGATGCAGTGGACGATCCCGTCGCTGGTACTTCCACGCCACTTCGAGGGAGGGAACATCCAATGGAGGCCAACGAACGCGCGCTTATCCGCAACTGGATTGAGACACTACGGAATGAATCCGCCAAAGACCAAGACTCGCGGATTCAATTGACCTGATGAGGTGCGCGGGTGCGCACTTCCGATCACTCGATATGGCAGCGACGGCGGGCTCGCTCAAGGGCAACCTTGCAGGACTGATCGATATGCTGCAGACTCAATGCGGTTGGGTCGTTAAACACGATCCGTTCATCAGAACAATCCTGGCCGATGGGGACAAGCAGAGCTGCGCATACCAGATCACCTACTGAGGTAGTTTGCCCGCAATCATCATGGGAACGAATGACATGGAATTCAGAATCAACGAAGACACCACCATACGGTCTGCTCGAGCGGACGAGACGGATCTGATATTGGGATTCATAAAAGATCTGGCGGAATATGAAGGGATGCTCGACAAGGTAACGGCAACCGAAGAGATCCTGCATAAAGCGATCTTCACCGAGAAGAAAGCCGAAGTGCTGTTCTGTGAATTTAGGAACGAGCCGGTAGGGTTTGCTCTGTTCTTCTCGAATTTCTCGACGTTTCTCGGAAAAGCGGGAATCTACCTCGAGGATCTATTCGTAAAACCGGAATTTCGCGGGAAGGGTTTCGGAAGATTTCTGTTGTCGGTATTGGCGAAGATTGCCGTTGAGCGGGATTGCGGTCGTCTTGAATGGTGGTGTCTGAACTGGAACAGGAAGTCTATCGAGTTCTACTTGAGTATGGGCGCAATTCCAATGTCCGATTGGACTGTGTATCGAATTGCCGACGACAAATTACGAGCGTTATCGAGCAGCAGGTGAGCTTCGATCGTAACCGTCGTCGCAACGCCCGGCTCCGTTTCCCGGCTACCCTCTATTTTCCCGGTCTTGACCTCCGGTTTTCGCGGTGGTAGCCTGTCCCCAATTCCCTCGGAAAGGATAGTGTATGAAGCTGAAGGTCCTGGTTGGATCAGGCGGTCGGATTATGTCCCTCACGCTGCCATTCATCGTGGTCGGCCTCGTTGCCAACCTCCTGTGGCCGGGCGTGTTCGCGGTGAGCCGCAATACCGGCGTGCTGGTCGTCGGCATTTTTCTGCTTGTCATCGGTGTCCCGGTGTGGCTTTCGAGCGTGGCCCTCGTGTTGATCAACGTTCCGAAGAAAAAGCTCGTCACCACCGGCCCGTTCGCCGTGATCGCACACCCCATGTATACCGGCGTAGCGCTCCTCGTGTTTCCCGGGCTTGGCCTGCTTTTCGGCACGTGGTTGGGAATCGGACTCGGCATCGTGCTCTACATCTCCTCGCGAATCTTCTCCCCGGAGGAAGACAGAATCCTTGCGAAGGTGTTCCCCGATGATTATCCTGCCTATCGCGAACGCATTCTGATCCCCTGGCTGTAGTCGACGTCGCGAGTAGCTCCAGCGGGAGGGACCAATAATGGCGGGTGACAGGAGAGGCGCGCGCAAATCATTCGGACAGAAGACGGGACGCATCGTGCTCATTGCAATTTCTGCGGTTCTCGGTTGTATGGCTATTCTCGTCGGAGTCCTCTTGATATGGAGCCCCGGAAAGCCGCAGCCCTTTCTCGATGCAGGCGGCAGACCGGCAGCCGATAGTCTGTCAGAGAAGATTTGGGTGAACATCAACGGCGTGAATCAGGGGATGTTCATCAAGAGCAAGGATGTTAAGAATCCGGTACTGCTCTACCTTCACGGAGGCATGCCGGATTACTTCCTCACGCAATCCTACCCGACCGGTCTCGAAAACATCTTCACCGTCTGCTGGTGGGAACAACGCGGTTCGGGACTTTCCTACCGCGCAGGGACCCGTCCCGAAACAATTACCGCAGACCAGTTGATCTTGGACACTCTCGAGGTGACCAGGTACCTGCGCAAGCGATTTGGCAAAGACAGGATATACCTTATGGGCCACTCCGGTGGAACCTTCATCGGCATCCAGGCAGTTGCGCGCGCGCCGGAGTTGTATTCCGCCTACATCGGCGTAGCACAGATGTCGGATCAACGGCGGTCTGAACAGCTGGCGTATGATTACATGATTTCTCAGTTCAAGAAGAATGGTGACTCCCGCATGCTGCAGAAACTCGAGGCGGCACCTGTGAGCATGACGGCGGGAACACCCGCGGCCTATCTCGCCGTGCGGGACATTGCGATGCACCGTCTTGGTGTGGGTACGATGCACGACATGAAATCGGTGGCGGAAGGCATCTTCCTGCGGTCGGTGCGATTCCGGGAATACACGCTTGCCGAGAAGATCAACCTGTGGCGCGCGAAAGCATCTGCCGGGACCAGCGTTGTGTGGCAAAAGGTGATAACCACCAATCTGGCTGAACAGGTACCGCAGCTCAACCTTCCCGTCTACTTCTTTGAGGGCATATACGATTACACCTGCTCCTACGTCGTCGCAAAATCCTATTTTGAGATACTAAAATCGCCACTGAAGGGATTCTACACGTTTGAGAAGTCGGCTCATAGCCCGATGTTCGAAGAGCCGGAGAAGGTAGAGAAGATTCTGCGGGAGGATGTGCTTACCGGAAGCAATCGACTTGCCGACGAGACCTGACGGCTCGTCGGCGAAAGCTCCTACTTCTGGTCCGCCGAGTTCCACAAGGCAATCGTAGCGAAGAAACCGAGAATAGTTGTTGCGCCGAGGACGAAATAGCTTGCCGGCCCGGGAACTGGCAGGGCGGAACCTGCCGCACCGGCGCAAAGCGCAGGAATCGCCCAGGGGAAGTAGAGGGTTGCGGCCGGAATACCCATGCCTACGAGCTGCGCGATAATGAGGAGCAGCAATACAACGCCTATCGGCAGCAGAAACCCGCGGCCTGCGCTGGCGACAAAGGCCACGGGCGTGCACAACGTGATTGTGAGAAGAGCGCCGATCGAGAATGTGAAGAAAGAGCGCTCGACCAGCGCAGCCGACCACCCGGGAATTGCCACAGCCAAGCCGGTGACGAGCGCCGTCGCGAACAGTGTTCCCGACAACAGGATGCACCACAATAGAATGACGATGAATTTGGCAACGACGATGCTCGCGCGCGGCACGGGGAGCGCGAGCAGATCTTTGACCGTCTTGTCCGAATACTCCCTTCCGAATACCCAGCTTGCCACAATTCCGTACCCCAACTGTCCAAGCGCGAGGATGGTCTGAATAAGGAGGCTGAGATACCCGGACCAGTCTCCGTTTCCGAGCCGGGAGGCCTTCGCGCCGACTACCGCCGATCTACCTGCGATGGACGGATGGTTGGCAACGAACATCAGAAGTCCCATCATCATTGCGACGAAAGCGAACATGAGGATTGTCGCTGCGAAGACCTTTGATTTTCCGGCCTTGAGCGTTTCCGACCACAAGGCCGCCTTGAGCCCTGTCACTGGTTCCCTTCCTCTCGCTCCGCAATGATGCGTAAGAAATAGGATTCAAGATCCTCTTCGTCGACTCTCAGCATGAGCGGGGGACAGTCCGCGTGCACCAGAATGGACGCTATCTTGTCGGGGCTGTCTATGGCAACCTCGCTCGTCAGATACAGAACCGAACCATCATCGGTCGCAGCGACCGGATATCCCGCCTTCTCCAGCACGGAAATTGCACGCCGATTGTCCCGTGTATTCAGTTCGAGCTTTCTTTCGCACAGAGTTCCGAGATTGGCGACATCGATCTCCTGGATGAGCCTGCCCCTGTGGACTATTCCAATTCGGCTGGCGAATCGGGAGATCTCGCCAAGGATATGACTGGAAATGAAGACCGTGACGCCCGCACTTGCGGCAAGCCTCTTGAGCAGCTCGCGGATCTCGAAGATGCCGGCCGGGTCCAGACCGTTCGCGGGTTCGTCGAGTATGAGGATTCGAGGATTGTGGATCAGGGCTTTCGCGAGTCCCAGTCTCTGTGCGTTGCCGAGCGACAGGTCCTTTGTGAGCCTGTCGCGGTATTCGTCCAGATGAAGCAATTCGAGAATTGCATCGATGCATCCGGCATCCGTGATGAACCGCAACCTTCTGACGATTTCGAGGTTCTCCCTGACCGTCAGATCGGGATATGAGTAGGGTATCTCGACCAGATATCCGACACTGTGCCACAGATCATGACGGCGGGGGCCTACCTTCTGCCCGTACAGGTATGCGCTCCCTGTCGTCGGTCGGATCATTCCCAGAAGCATGCGGATCGTGGTCGTTTTACCCGCTCCGTTCAGTCCGAGAAAGCCGTAGATCTCGCCCTCTCTGACGTGGAGAGAAATATCCTGGACCGCATCGACTTTTCCAAAGCTCTTGCTCAGTCTGTCGGTCGAAAGACAATCGGTCAATGCATGCCTCCCTCAATTTCCGGGTACGAGATACTCGGAAATCATGTCGATCATGAGCTCCTTTGATGCTTCGAAATTGACGCCCCCGATGTCTTCCCGGTGAACCACAAAATAGAGAAGCGATAGCAGAACCCCGGTCAACGCGCTCTCGTCGACGGCTCTCATCCAGCCACTGCTGATCCATGTCCCCAGCTGATTTGCCAGGTATGCGCGATCGTTCTTCATATGCCGCTCTACGACGTCGGCGGGAAGCTTACGCGTGAGGTATTGCAGGTCGGATGCGTCGATCCGACCATAGATCGGTGTGTCGATGAGGTAATCGACCGTTCTCCGCAAAAACAGCTTGAAGCTATCGCGGCGGGAGCCCTCCGGGTTTCTCAGACTCCGGTAAACTTCATCTTTGAACTCACGTTCCACGGCTTCGAGGATCGAAAAATAGAGATCCTCTTTCGACCCAAAGAACAGGTAGAATGCACCCTTTGAAACACCCGCCTGTCCTGCGATCTCGTCCACGGTGGTCTTTCGCAAACCGTGCCTTTCGAACAGCTCTTTTCCCTTCTGAATGAGCGTCTGTCTGACGACTTCCCGCTCCTCTTCGCTCCACGCTTTCGGCATTCTCTTTGACTACCCTATGACCTATTACGTAATAATAGTCATAGATCCTGCGGGTGTCAACGGGAAGATTGGATCTTTCCGCTCGTCGATGTATTCTTAACGGTGTCAAGCTTACACGGTGTCCCGGATCTGAGTTCCATTCTGTATGAGCGAGGCGGATCCCGCGGTCTTTCGCTTCATTCCCACCTCGATCCGCCGTTGTCGGAGGCGACCATACAACGGCTCGCCCGTCCTCACCGGACTTCGCACTACTTCCTTCTGTTCATCGAAAAGGGGCAGATGCGCTACTCGGTCGATCTGCAGGAAATCACGGTACAGGCCGGCCAGGTGCTCTTCGTACAACCCCATCAGGTTCGTGTCCCGCCGAGGGACAAGGTGGCCGCCGAGTATTTCAAGATCACGTTCGACGAGATCTGCTTCTCCCGTCTTCCACGTGCCTATCAGTTCTGGCTCGATCCCTGGGAAGAACGGCGGATCTTTCTTTCGGATGAGGCGCGTCATCGGCTGGCAATCGTGTTTGATCTTCTGCGCCGGACTCTGCCGGCGAGGGACGAGAGTTCCGACCTGATGATCGCCTACCTGAACGCGGTGATGAGCGAGCTGGAAAACGCCTATTTTGCCAGGGTCCCGTTGCGCGCCTCTTCCCGGAACGTCGAAGTCTACCTGCGCTTTCAATCGATCGTCGAAAACGAGTTCTTGCATCAGCCGCGAGTTTCGGAGCTGGCGCGGGCCCTTTCGACAAGCGAAACTGCCCTGTACACGGTTGTCAAAGAATTCTCGGGACTTTCCCCGAAGGAATACCTCAACCGGCGAATTATCACCGAGGCGCAGCGCCTTCTGTTCTATGCGCGGATGTCGGTCAAGGAGCTCGCCCACCGGCTCGGATTCCAGGACGAAAACTACTTCTCCCGTTTTTTCCGCACGCGAACCGGACGCAGCATTTCCGGATTCATCGCGGATTTATCCAGAGCTTCCGAAGATTCTTCCCTTACCCGGACGGAGTCGGTTTGATAGCTTTTCCTCAGAACGTTTCTTCAGGAGGATCAGCATGAAAACAGCTTTGGTGACGGGTGCCAATCGAGGGATCGGCTGGGAGGTCACGCGGCAGCTCGCGGCGGCCGGGTATTTCGTCTACCTTGGATGCCGCGACGGGGAAGCGGGGAAAAGGGCAGTGGAGGCTCTTCGGGCCGAGGGTCAGACCAACGCGGCGTCAGTTTCCCTTGACGTGACCGCCACGGATTCGGCGCTTCGGGCCGCGGACGATGTTGCAGCGAGCACGGAGGCGCTGGACGTCCTTGTCAACAATGCGGGAATCCTCGGGAAGCGGCCCGCCGGCGGCGAACCTATCCCCGTCGAAGAGATCCAGCGAGTATTCGACACCAACTACTTCGGGGTGATTCGCGTGACGCGCGCCTTTCTTCCGTTGCTGCGAAAATCCTCGCAGCCCCGCATCGTCAACGTGACAAGCGAGTTGGGATCTCTCACGCTGCAAAGTGATCCTGAGTGGAGCTTCAGCCGTTTCAAGAGTGATGCATACCAGCCGTCGAAGGCCGCGCTGAACATGCTGACCATCGTGATGGCTGCCGCCCTGCGGGAAGAATCGTTCAAAGTCAACGCCGTCTCACCAGGCTACACGGCCACTGCGTTTAATGACTATCGCGGTGAAAAGAGGCCCGAAGATGCGGCGAAAGTCATTGTCGGCTACGCGACACTCGGCGCCGACGGCCCGACCGGTGGATTCTTTGCGGAGGAAGGAAGCGTACCCTGGTAATTGCGTCGGGCCCGTTTGCCTGTGATTACAGTTACACACCGGGCAGCGCAAGGAAAACCATCAGGTAAAGTGGGAGCACGAAAATATGAAGAAGAAAGCTCACGTCCCCGAGACTCCGAAAGGCGGACATTATCTCTGAAAAGGGAAGCGCGGGATTGTCCAGCACGGGCCTGATCCCGGTGATCGGCACAGGAAGGCCCGCGATGATGCCGCTCATGAGGTGATTGCCGCCGGCCCCGAGTGCGGGACTCGCTACGAACAGATAGACGCCGACGCACAACAGCGGCGTTGTGCTGCCGAACTTGTCCCGCAGTTGCGGAATGACGGTCGGAAACGCCTGTATCATCCCGAGCAGGACTGGAGTGAAACAGGCAAACATCTGCTGCCGCTATCCCTATCGCCCGTACAGACATGCGGTTTCCGCGAGGACTTCGTCGGCTTCTGACCGGCTTTGTACCACCGTCTGGATAATGAGCCCTTCGGGGGCGAGCTCGCGGCGGATGAGCGCATAGTCTTCGCAGGTGAGCGGCCCTCTGAGGTAGAGAAGACGACCGGCTTCCTGGATCCTCTTGAGATAGGGCATCAATTCCGGCAGCTGCATCTCGACGATGTCCTTGTTTACCTCGAACAGGTCGAGCTCGGGAATCGAAAGGAACTCGTTGAGAAGGAAAAGCGACGAGGAGTGCAAATGTATCAGACTGTAGGGAAACGCCTGAGCGATTCGCTTGTCCTGTTCGAGGACGACGTCGGAAAAAAGGGCGGGGGAGAAGACCGCCGACGCATCCTCCTGCAATCGAACCAGCGGGCCGGGTGCCCAGACAGCATACTGCTCGATATAGTATCCGCCATGAAACGATCCGGCCGCGGCATGGTGGAGTTTCACGACAGCGATGAGCGCATCCGCGCAGGTGCTGCAGGCCGCACGGGCGTCATCGGGGTCTTCGATGCAGTCGATGATGGACTCGGTATGTCCGCGAAGCGCGCCCAGAAGATCGGAGACGCCACGGAGAATCGGAAGCCCGACCGGATAGCGTCCGTTCGCGTGGTCTGCAAGACCCATCACAAACGTGGAATAGGCAGCAAGCCACTGATTGCCCGTCTGTAGTTTCAGACCGGCGATTTCTTCCCAGGAAAGCTTCAGGCCATCGGCCCAAACGCTTTCCCGATTCCGACGAATCCGGCAACCCAGAATCGCCTCCATCCAGGGTATTGCGGGAACCGGAGCGACTCCTTTTATGAGATCGTCGGGAACGGCTGCCGACCGATCGAGAAACAGGTCATAGTCGGCGAGGTACTCGGATACATCGAGGTCTGCGCAGGATATGTATTCCATGTCCTCGATCTGCCCGAGGCGTGAGAACCGTTCGAAAGGAAACCATCCTCCGATGTCGACGCCGATGAGTGGACGTGTCGTCGATTTTCGCGCCCAGAAATCACGGTAGGCGGAGATCTTTTCCTCTGTTGATGCCATCTGGAGTGCCACTTACGGTAGCCCCGCCTGAAAGAAACGGCGACGTCGCGAAACGCGGCGCCGCCTGATGTCTATGCCGCCGTTACTTCTTTTGAGCCGAAAGAATAACGTCTTTGAACGAGTTGTACTTGTTGTCTACGTTCTGAATGTACGCGGTTGCCTTTGCGGGCCCCATGTAGGTGGGTGTCGCGTTGAGCGCCGCGTCGATTTCTTTCTGGTATGCCGGGTCGTTGACGACCTTTTCCACCGCTGCGCTGAACTTATTCACGATGGAGTCGGGGGTATCCTTGGGAAACGCGTAGAAGTAGAACTTCGAGAACTCGACATCGTACCCCTGTTCTTTGAAAGTGGGAACATTCGGGAACGCCGGGCTTCTTTCGGCGGACGCAACAGCCAGGCCTCTGAAATCACCCTTCTTCAGGTAGTCCCGCACAAGACCCAGCTGCGTCCCAATGAGGTCGATCTGGTTTCCCAGAAGCGCCGCTGTCTTCGCCGCCGCGCCTCCTACGTCGACGATGTTCATCTTGACGTCCGCAGCTTTTTCAAATGAAAGAACCTGCAGGTGCGTGAAAGATCCAACCTCCGTCGCAAAGGAGACCGACATCGGCTTCGCCTTGAGCGCAGCGACAACGTCTTTCATCGAATTGTACTTGGAAGTTCCGCTTGTCACAAACGCGTTGTTGTTGTCCATCACCGCTATCGCCGATACCTTGAACGACTCCAGGCCGTAGTCCGCGAGTCCAAGAAGTTTGTTCAAAAGAAAACCGTTGTGAAAAAACAGCACGGTGTTTCCGTCCGGCGCCGCATCTTTCACCTTACGGCTTCCCAGGGTTCCACCGGCCCCTCCGACGTTCACGACCACGACTGGCTGTCCTAGCTCTTTGGTGAGGTATTTGCCAAGTATGCGGCAGTTCAGGTCGGTGTCTCCGCCGGCCCCGGCAGGGACAACTACCTGGATGGCCTTTGTCGGCCACGCGACGTCGCCGCTCTGTGAAGGCTGTGCGGCCGCTGCGCCTTCCTTGCTGCCGTTCGCGAAAGCTGCCATACCGGCTGCTGCGAGCAGAACCAGCAGAACGATCACTATCTTTTTCATATACTCCTCCTTACATGCTTGCTGCCGTCTACGACGGCGCTTATTTCCGACTCAGGTTTTCATCAGGACAGATTGTCAGCTCATAGGCCTGCCTCCCCGTATGCGTTCGCCTCCGCATTCAGCGAATGGCTTGCGAGATAGGAGGCCCAGAACCGGGCTTCACTCAACGTCTCCTTTGTGAGCAACAGATAGACGCCTTTCCACGACAGCTCGTCTCGGGCCCGCTCGAAATCCTCTTTGACAATCATTCCGCGGACAATCAGCGACTTGCCCTGCTCCTGTATTCGCCGCAGAACCGGAAGCAGATCATCGAACGCCGGCTCATGCGGACCGACAAAGAGCTCACATGCGTCGATTTCCGGCACGGGTAGAATCTCATCGAGAAGGTGCAGCGAGTCGTGCCGAACGTAGTAGACCGTGTAATCAAACCGTCGCAGAAACGACCGGATCGACGGCAGGACCATTGTGCGGTACTCCTCGGCTGAGAAAAGTTGCGCCTGACGCTCCTGATAGCGGTAGCTCCTACCGGGCGCCCAGAGGTGCAGATCCCCGAGAAAAGTGCCGCCGTCCTCCTCCGGCGGGCTCGCCATGGGGCCGCCCATGATCCGGGCAGCCCACGCCGATAGATTCTCACCAAGGTCGGCCAGTTTCTGCGGCGACTTCGTCTTAAGCTCCTGCAGCGTATCAGTTCCAACCAGCTCTACCATGAGATCGACGATTCCGCTGAAACTGGCCGATGCAACCGGGTAGCGGCCGTCAGCCGCTGCCACCAGTTGAGCCAGGACCCTGTTGTAACCGTTGACCCAGGGAAGCTCGCCCTCCGGGGCTACCATGCGCTCGAGCCAGCGTATCTGCTGCGGCGGCGAGGCAGTCCACACCGCATCCTGAGCGATTGCAGCGGATTCGCCATACTTCTCCTCACACCACCGGATTAGAGCTTCGATATCGATCAGTGAGGATTCAGATCCGGGGGCATCGGCGCTCCGGTAATCACCCAGCGGCGGGCGAATTCCTGATCCGGCTATCTGAAACCCGATGCACGGACAGGCTTTTCCGCTCCTTTCCCAGAACGCAGCGAACTTGTCCTTCTTCTCCTCTGTCAGTGAAAAGCTCAAGTCGCCCTGCCTCCAACTGCGTCTCTGGTTGAATACAGAGCAAAGAATGTGCCAACACGATCCAAATCGGCGCGGACTGGTTAAGATGCGCAGGAGCAATGATTTACCGGCCGCCTGCCCGAGGAGCGGACGCCGCACGCGGAAGCGGCGTATGTTTCAATTCCATTTCATTCTTGAAACATTTGTTGGACAGGGATGAAAACCGGGTCTATCATGGCCATATGATCAACATACTGCTTATCGCCCCTTATCCGGAATTCGCGGCCCAATTCACGCAACTATTTGAGGAGCACGAGCAGGTCGTGGGCCGATACGAGTACGACAAGGAAACCTACAAGCTCGACGTGGTGGTGGCCGGAGGAATCGAGGAGCTCGCCACACTGAACTTCAACGCGGAAGTCATCATTTCCCGTGGATTTCTCGCCCGTGATCTGCGCCGTAAAGAGTACTTCATCCCGGTGGTCGAGGTGCCGGTGGCGGCGAGTGACCTTGTGCACTGTCTGCACAAGGCACAGACGCAATACGGCTGCACGAAGATTGCGGTTGTCGGCTCGAGCAACATGGTCATGGGCGTAGAGAAGCTTTCTGAAATTTTCGGCATGGAGATCGAGCAGCACGTTATGGCGACCCGGGAAGAGATCGACGGGTGCCTGTCGGAGATTCGGCGGTCCGGAATCTCAGTAGTGGTCGGGGGAGTAAAGACATGCGAGCACGCGGCGAAACGCGGTTTTGAAACAATCCTGCTCGAGTCAGGGAAGGAGGCCATCTGGCACAGCATTACCGAGGCCAAACGGCTGGCCTACATTTCGCGCGAGGAGGAGAAGAAAAGCCAGAATCTGAAGGCGATTTTCGAGAATGCGCTCGAAGGTATTATCACACTCGACGCTGACGGAGCCATCGAGGTGCTGAATGGCGCGGCAGCACGGATCCTCTCAGTCGAGCCATTGCTGGTGATCGGGAAACCGATTCGGCAGGTTCTTCCCTATCCGCAGCTTGAGTGTCTGCTCGACGATTCCTGCGGCGAAGGAAGCGAGATCATCAAGCACGAATCCGGCTCCTTCACGGTGACCTGCGCGCCGATTCTTGTCCGAAATGACCGTCTTGGGCGATTTCTGATTCTCCAGGAGGTCGAGCGAATTCAGGAGCTGGAGAAGAAGATCCGCGAGAAGATCTACCAGCGCGGCCATGTCGTCAAGCACACGTTCGAGGATGTCATCGGCGAAAGCCGCAAGATCAAGGAGCTGATACAGAGAGCGAAGAAATACAGCCAGGTCGACTCCAACATCATCATCGTCGGGGAGACCGGCACCGGGAAAGAGCTGTTTGCCCAAAGCATTCACGGCTACAGTCGAAGGCGGCAAGGGCCCTTTGTGGCGGTCAACTGTGCCGCATTGTCGGAGAGCCTTCTCGAAAGTGAGCTATTTGGCTATGTCGAAGGCGCCTTCACCGGCGCATCGAAGGGAGGCAAGCCGGGTCTGTTCGAGCTGGCGCACCGCGGAACGCTCTTTCTTGACGAAATTTCCGAGATACCTTCGCCGCTTCAGGGGCGGCTCCTGCGCGCAATCCAGGAAAAGGAGATTCGGCGCCTCGGCGACGACAGAGTGATACCGGTCGACGTGCGCATAATTTCGGCAACGAACCGCAAGCTTCGCGGGCTAGTCGACGAGGGGCGTTTCCGCGAGGACCTCTACTACCGCCTGGACATCCTCGAACTGGAACTTCCGCCGCTCGGCGAACGACGCGAGGATATCCCGGCGCTTGCGGCCTACTGGGTGCGCAAGTATGGACTGGAGTTCAAGATGGAAGAGATGAGAATCTCCTCCCGGGCGACCCAGATCCTCAGTCGCTGCGACTGGCCTGGTAACATCCGTCACCTCCGAAACATCTGCGAGCGGCTCGTTGTCCTGAGCCAATGCGAAGTGATCGACGCGAAAGATGTGGAGGCGGTACTGGCGGATGCCGCCGCATCCAATTCGCGTAACGCGGATCTTGGGGGGGCCGCCGCAGTAACTGATCCGCGCGACGGCCTCCGCGAAGCGGTTTTTGCGAACGGGCTGCAGAGTGAAATGAAGGAACTCGAACGGGGACGCATCGTCCAGGCGCTGCGCAGCACCGCGTTCAACAAGATTCGGGCAGCCGAGATCCTGGGAATGAGCAGAACGACTCTCTGGCGCAAGATGCGGGAGCTGAACGTCTCATGAAACAGATGAAACAACATGAAACAGATAGGGCACGGTCGGTCACCAGCTCCCTCCCCGCCGTACCGCCGCATAAATCAATATGAGCGAATAACATATTTGTTCCTACGGAGTCGAACAGCTCTTGGTACGATGTTTGCTATTCCATATCCGGAGGTATAAGCATGAAAAGCGACCTGAAAAGAAAACTCAAGCACGGTGAGTCGATTCTTGGAACGATGATCATCACGTTCGATAACCCCGATCTGGCAAAGATCTTGAAAGTGGTCGGTTTCGACTTCTTCATCGTCGACTGCGAGCACGGCCCCTTCGATTACAGCGCAATCCTCGGTCTGTTTACCATGGCTCGGGAAGCAGGAATACCTGCAATGATTCGCATTCCCGAGGTGACGCGTGAATGGACGTTGAAGTCGATGGAAATGGGTGCCGCGGGCATTCTCCTTCCTCAGACGGAGACCGTAGAACAGGCAAAGGCACTGGTGTCCTATTCGAAGTATGCCCCGATGGGAAATCGTGGTGTTTCGATGTTGCGCGCGCACACCGGGTACGAGAAAATCGCGAACGCGCGTGAGTACATGGATCAACAGAACGAAGACGCCATTCTGATGACCCAGATTGAATCCCAGACCGGCGTGGACAATATTGATGCAATAATGGCGGTCCCGGGAGTCGACGTTGCCTTCATTGGGCCAAACGATCTTTCGCAGAGCATGGGGATCTCAGGGCAGTTCGACAATCCAAAGTTCACCTCCGCCCTGGACAAGATCATGTCGGCTGCGAAGAAACACGGAAAGTTCTCGGGTATCCACCTGATGAACTCGGCAGCGCTGAAGCCGTGGATTGAAAAAGGCATGACCTGCAATCTGTGGTCGAACGATGCGACCATGCTGATGGACGCCGCCCGAAAGGGGCTGGCGGAGCTTCGCTAAAAGGAGTGCCCAAGATGGGAGCGAAAGTATTGATCCCGCAGGACATAGCCGAAGAGGGAAAACAGTACCTCCTCGAGCGGGGATATGAGATCAAGATGGGCAGCGGGATAACTGTCGATGCGATAAAAAATGACGTTGCCGACTGCACGGCGATCCTCGCGCGGACGGCCCCTTTTCCGGCCGAAGTCCTCGAAGCTGGAAAACTTCTCAAGGTGATCGGCCGCCACGGCGTCGGCGTGGACAACATCGACTGCAAGCGCGCCGAAGAGCTTGGAATCTGGGTTACCAACGCGCCGGAATCGAACGCCGGATCGGTGGCGGAAGACACCATCGGTTTGATAGTGGCCGTTGCGCGAAACTACATACGATGCGACCGGGAGTTCCGCGCCGGAAATTTCGAGATTCGCAACAAAGTCAAAGGCGTGGACGTCAGCGGCAAGGTTCTCGGTATACTCGGGCTCGGCCGGATCGGTAAGATGGTGGCGAAGATGGCGGCATCCGGTCTGAACATGAAAATTCTCGGATACGACCCCTACGTGAAGGAGCTTCCGGGTGTCACGATGGCCGCTTCAGTCGATGAGGTTTGCGCGAAAGCGGATTTTCTCACCCTGCACCTCCCATCGCTGCCGGACACGAAGAAGATGATGAACAAGCGGCTGTTCAGTCTGATGAAACCGACAGCGCGCGTCATCAATGCCGCCCGCGGAGAACTCGTGGACGAGCCGGCATTGATTGAAGCCTTGCAGCGCGGCACGATTGCGGGTGCGGCCCTCGACGTATACGAACAGGAGCCGCCGCCGTCCGACAATCCACTCTTCAAAATGGACAATGTGATTTTGACTCCGCACAACGCCGCATTGACCAAAGAGTGCACCATCAGAATGGCGTTGCACGCCGCCATGGGCATCGACGACGTGCTGTCCGGCCGCAAGCCAAAATGGCCGGTGAACAACCCCGAGCAGGTGGGCTCCGCCGTCTGAGGCTACAGGAGAGATCAAATGGACTATATCGGCGTTGCACGGCAGCTCCTCGGGGAGTTCAAGCAAGACCGCTATCTGTATGGCCGCGGCGTGCTGTCGCAGGCAGGCGAAACGGCAGCGAAGGCCGGAAAAAGGGCCGTGCTGGTTCGTGACACATTTCCGGGGAGCGACGGCTACGTCGCCGTAATCCGGGAATCGCTCACAAAGGCCGGTGTCACTGTCGCGGAAGAGGCGGCCGGTGCGGGCCCCAATGCACCGCTCGAAGACCTCGCGAGAATATCCGAGGTGGTGAAGCGGATACAACCGGATCTGGTGGTGAGCTTCGGCGGCGGCAGCACCATTGACGCGACGAAGGCGGCCGAAGTCCTCCGAACGCTCGGCGGCGAGGTCGAGCAGTATTTCGGCACCGGGCTGGTGTCCGACCGGCTGACGGCGACTGGAAAGAGACTTTGCGATCACGTCGCAATCCAGACCGCGTCGAGCTCGGGGGCTCATCTCACCAAGTACGCGAACATCACCGACGTCCGCTCGGGGCAGAAGAAGCTGATAGTCGACGACGCGATTGTGCCGAAGTACCCGATCTTCGACTACTCGGTAACCTACGGCGCGCCCCGGGGGCTGACGATGGACGGCGCTCTCGATGGGATCGCGCACTGTCTGGAAGTGCTCTACAGCTCGGTCGGGAAGCCGGTCTATGACCAGGTGGCTCGGGTCGCCGAGACCGGAATCGGGCTCGTTGTAGAGAATCTGCCCGTTGCGACCGCAGACCCTGCCAATACCGCCGCGCGCGATGCGCTCTGCCTCGCAACCGACCTCGGTGCCTATGCGATCATGCTGGGCGGGACGAATGGGCCGCATCTTACCAGTTTTTCGCTGGTCGACGTGCTGAGCCATGGACGGGCGTGCGCGATGATGGAGCCCTATTACACGGTGTTCTTTGCGCCGGCGATCGAGAAACCGTTGCGTCTGGTCGGAAGCATCTACCGCAAGGCAGGGCTTACCCGGACCAATCTCGATGCGCTGTCGGGCCGGGATCTCGGGCTCGCCGTAGCGGAAGCCATGTTTGCCCTGGCCGAGCGGATCGGCTTTCCGACACGTCTCGCAGACGTCGGCGGTTTCACCGACAAACACATCGCACGCGCTCTCGAGGCAGCAAAGAACCCGCAGCTCGCGATGAAACTCCAGAACATGCCGGTTCCCCTGACGGCCGCGATGGTGGACGAGTACATGGAGCCGATTCTCTCCGGCGCGAGGGACGGCGACCTGAGCCGGATCAAGAACGTACGATAGGGATTATTCATGACGGTACGACTTGCCTACGGAAAAGAGCGTCTTCCGGTAGAATTGCCGGAAGACATCCACGTCGACGTATTGGAGCCGCGGTTTGTCTCCGGGCCGGCCGACCAGACAGGGGCGGTTCGTGCGGCACTGCGGCAACCAATTGGAAGCAGGCCGCTGCGCGATCTCGTCCGGCCCGGTGACCGGGTCGGCATAGTCTTCAGCGATATCACCCGGCCGACGCCGTATGACGTCATTCTGCCGGCGATCTTCGCCGAACTGTCTCACGTCCCGGTCGAAAATTTCGTGCTGTTCAATGCCACCGGCACACACCGCGCGAACACCCCCGAAGAGCTTGAGCGTATGCTCGGTCCGGGGGTGGTCGGCACCTATCGGATTGTGCAGAACGACTGTGCCGACAGCGATTCGCACGTGATGGTAGGAACGACCCGCGGTGGGAATGATATCTGGATCCATCGTGAGTTTTTCGAGTGCGATATCAAGATTCCAACCGGATTCATCGAGCCGCATTTCTTCGCCGGCTTTTCCGGCGGCGGCAAGGCGATTATGCCGGGGCTGGCGCTGCTTTCCACCATTCAGCGAAATCACAACGCCGGTCACATGGACGATCCGAATGCGCGGTGGGGTATTGTGCGCGGGAACCCGCTGTGGGAGGAGATCCGGGAAGCGGCCGGCTTTGCTGAACCGGACTTCCTTCTCAATGTTGCGCTCAACCGGAAGCAGCAGATCACCGCGGTTTTTGCCGGTCACTTCGATGAGGCTCACGCTGCCGGGTGCGAATATGTGCGCGAGCACGCAATGGCAGGAGTGACCGATCGATACGACGTCGTGATCACGAGCAACTCCGGCTATCCGCTGGACCTGAACATGTATCAGGCCGTAAAAGGGATGAGCGCCGCAAGCCAGGTGGTGAAAGAGGGCGGAGATATCATTGTCGCCGCCGACTGCTGGGACGGTATCCCTGATCATGGCGAGTACGGTAAGCTCCTGGCTTCCTCTTCGACTCCCGCCGAGCTTCTGGCAAAAATCCGGACGCCGGGCTTCGCGGCCCGGGACATGTGGCAGGCGCAGATTCACGCGGCGATTTGCGAGAAGGTTCGCGTGCACTTCTATAGCAGCAATCTGACGGACGAACAGATCAGCTCCGCGTTCATGCGCTCCTGCAGAGACATTGCCGGACGTGTCCGCGAACTCTCCGATTCAAAGCGGCGCGCAAGGAATCGGCTCGCCGAGGCGGGCGACGAAATTCTGCGCGTATGCGTGTTGCCGGAAGGCCCGCAGACCATTCCGTACGTGAAATAGAAAGGCAAAGGCGATGGGAGCAAGAATCACTATAACCGTTTCAGGCACGAAGATAGACGCTACCCTCAACGATTCGAAGGTCGCGCGCGCGATCGAAGCGAAGTTGCCGGTTGACGTGCGGATGAGCCGTTGGGGAGACGAGTACTACGGCGCGATCGGAGTGCGCATGCAGAGCGAATCCGGCGAACGAGATGTTCTCGACGTCGGCGAGATAGCCTACTGGCCGCCCGGGGACGCGCTGTGCCTGTTCTTCGGACCAACGCCCGCGAGCACGGGAACCGAACCGCGGGCTGCGTCGGATGTTGTCCCGCTTGGCCGGATCGAGACCGGTACCGAGAAACTCAAAGGGCTTGCGGGATCCGTCCTGGCCCGACTGGAACGCGCATAAGCGCGAGGGAGAGACCATGAAGGACAAGACCGAAGCCGCAGCCGCAACCGCCGTGAAGCGAATGGGCCGACCCGGCGGCGATTTTCTCTACTGGGAGAAAACCAAGGACCTGATCGATCAGCTCTATGTGGCGCCAGACCGGCTCGGTGAAGGAATCGGGCGTCGCCTGCTCGATCTCGCCAAGCGGGGGGCGGCCGGTCGCCTCGAACTCTGGACGTTCCAGGAGAACGAGCAAGCGCGTCGGTTCTACGAGCGAAATGGGTTCGTCCCTACCGAGGCCCCCGACGGCTCGGGCAACGAGGAGGGCGAGCCGGACGTCCGCTACACCTGGGACCCACGTGGCGAGAGTCCGCAATCGGCGTAGGATCTGGTCAGTAGCCGGCTTCGTGCGGCTGGACCTTGCCCTTGAACTTCCAGTAGATGAAGGCCGTGTAGGCGAGCACGATCGGCATGCCGACGAGAGCGATGACGAGCATGACCGTGAGGGTCACGTCCGACGAATGGGCGTTGTTTACCGTCAGACTCCGGCTCGCATCCACGGCGGGCACCATGCCGGGAGTACGGGTCGCGCCGGCCGTAGCGGCCAGTCCTACGATCGCGACGCTGGACGAAGACGAACGCCACCAACTCCTGCCGCCGGGCATACGCGAGCAGCATCGACGCCAGCGCGACGACCGACGCGACCCGGACCCAGCCAGGCGAGAGGGTTCCGCGCGAAGTTGTCGAAGACGCGGTTGGAGTCGAACCAGGCGATGTCGGTCGCGACAAACCAA